>NZ_WMIF01000009.1 GCF_009711185.1 Paracoccus limosus | reverse complement strand
TCGCGCAGTCCGGCGGCCAGTTGCTGTTCCATCTGGTCAGCAAGCTCTACGAGCAGACTTCCGTCATCGTCACCACCAACCTCGCATTCGGCGAGTGGCCGACCGTCTTCGGGGACGCGAAGATGACCACCGCGCTGCTCGATCGCCTCACCCACCACTGCGATATAGTCGAGACCGGCAACGACAGCTGGCGCATCAAAACCCGAGCCTGAACCCCCTCCGAAACGCAGGCCCGCGTCGGCTGCGCCAGCTGGAAAGCTACGCCGCCACGGGCCTGCTCAACCGCGCGCCAAAGGGGTCACTTTTGGGCGCCGATCGGGGGGGCCGTTTGGATGCCGATTGACAGGTATGACTGTCGTGCACCATTTTTGGGCAGGTGGTCGGGTCGCTGCTGACGGCTTTTCCACGTCAAACCACTTCCGAACCCTCGCAGCGAATCTGGCCCTGACTATGCCATTCATTGCTGTGATCCTTCGATGGTCATGGGATCGCGACCTTCAAGTGCCGCCGCCACGGCATTGGCGGTCCGGTTCGCAGCGCTCTTCAGCGCGATATCGGCAACATGCGCATATCTCGCGGTGACGCTGCCAGCCGAATGGCCCAGAAGACCGGCGATGGTCAATTCGGAGTAGCCCAGTGTCGCAGCTGTGGCGGCAAAGGTATGGCGTAGGGTATGCGCCGAGATGCCCGGGATCCCTGCCTCGGCACACACCCGTCCAAGGCACTTTGGCAAACCCACGAAGTGCCCTTCACCTCGGCAGCCAGGAAAGACCCAGATTTCGTTGTGAAGGGTCAGACCCTCGAAGGCGATGGCCCCCACAGAGCGCAGTTGTGCCCCGGTTTTGGTATCGGGCAACGCGATATAGCCTTGTTCCGGGTGGCAGTCGTTCCCCCTGAGGCGCAGGGCTTCATTTCGGCGGAACCCTGTCAGCAGCAGGAACCTGATTGCCTGAAGGCCCGCCCACGGTTCGCCCGGGCTGTCGCCCAGCACTTCACCCAGTCGCGTGAGCTCCGCAAACGACAGGAACCTTGTTCGTTTGCCGATCGGATCCTTGATCACCTTTTCGGCAACATTGCGTGACACCAGATCCAGACGCATGCCATGGTTCAAAATGCCACCAAGCACGACTACGGAACGGGTTGCGGCTCCCTTACCCCCAACGGTCGCGCCGCCACGTCCGCGAGGCTTGTTCGCTGTTCGGCCGCGCGCAATCGTCCTGCGCATCCGCTCGACATCAGCATAGCTAAGGTCCGGAGCTGGCAGCTTGCCGATAAGCGGCTTGATATGGGTTTCGATCTGGCTGGTATTGGTCTTGTAGGTGTTGGTCTTCCACCTGTCTTGCATCGCCTCGACGTAAAGATCGGCCAGTTCTGCCACCGTCATGCGCTGCCGTTCAGCTTTGCGATCAGCCGAGGGGTCACCCCCCGTGGCAATCTCGCCCAGCGTCTTGATCGCCTGCCTGCGTGCTTCGTCGGCGGTCAGCGTGCCGACGCGACCGAGGACCATCTTGCGTGACAGTCCGGTGCGCGTGCGGTATTTCAGCACGTAACTCTTGGAACCGCTTTTCGTCACGCGGACACCAAAGCCCGCGAGCGCCGAGTCCCACAGATAGGTTTCCTGTCCGGGCAGGACCTCCATCCCGTCTACTGCCGTCTTGGTGATCTTGGGCATGCATCGACCTCATTCTCTGCGGGATCCGTGGAACCACGGTGGAACCAGCGCAGGGCAAATGGCGTCATTCAGACGCAAACAGCCTGCGATGGATGCTATAAAAATAATGCATTTAATACAGTATGATAACCGATCCGCGCAAAGCGCGTCCGTCCTTGGCAATTCCCGGCAAAACTAAGTGGATATAATTCGTAATGATGGGGTCGGGGGGCGAGACGCTTCACCGGCACCAGTTATCCAACTGGTTTTCCTGCGAAAAAGGCCGTCCCTTTGGGGCGGCCTTTTGCTGTCGCGTCTGCCCTAGCCGCGCGGGGCGGGGGGCGCGATCTGACGGCGGCAGGCCAGAAACAGCGCCAGCGCCAGAACCGCGACGCCGCCATGCACCCAATAGGCCAGCCCATAGCCGCCGATCTGCGTCAGCCATCCCGCCACCAGATTGCTGAGTGAGGCGCCAATTCCCTGCACCGTCATCACCGCGGCCAGCCCAAGGTTGAAGCGGCCGCTGCCCGACAGGATGCGCTCGACAGCGATGGGGGTGGCGACGCCGATCAGGCCCGCGCCTACTCCGTCAAGGATCTGCACCGGATAGATGGTGGCGAATCCCTCAAAGGCACCGGCGATCAGCCCGCGCACCGGCAGCGCCGCCAGCGCAATGGCCAGCACCGTGCCCAGACCCCAGCAGCGGATCATTCGCGGCGCGGCCAGTGCCACCGCGATCATCGCCAGCTGTGCCACGCCCGTGGTGATCGCCGTGGTGCGAAAGGGCGAGCCAAGCTGCAGCGAAAAGCTTTGCGCGATCAGCCGGCTCATCGGCGCATTGCCGAAGTGAAAGATCAGCAGCACGATGGCCAGCGCCAAGATGCCCCGGTTCCGCGCCAGAACCGCGATGCCCGAGGGGCCGGGCGCGCCATCGCGCTCCGGCAGGCCGCGCGCCGCATCATGGTCGATCTGCGCCGGGTCGATGGCCAGCGTGGCGATAATGGCGCCGATGGCGGTCAGGATCATCAGCCCGACGATGCCGCTGGTATCGAACCACAGCGCCGCCAGATAGACGCCGATCAGCGAGACGACATTGCCGGCGTGGTTCCAGAACTCGTTGCGGGCCACTTGGGTGGGAAAGCGGGCCTCTCCGACCAGCCCCAGCGTCAGGCCCATCAGCGCCGGCCCGATCACCGCGCCGACGATGGCCGTGGCCGCGCCACCGCCAAAGACAGAGGCATTGTCCGGCTGCGACAGCGTCCAAAGCGCTGCCAGCGTCATCACGATGACCGGCAGCACGATCAGCATGCGCTTGCGGTGCGAACTGTCGATCAGGGCGCCAAACAGCGGCGTGGCGATCATGCCCAGCAGGCCACCGATGGTCGCGACCAGCCCCAGCGTGACCGGCTGCCAGCCTTGGGTGACCAGAAAGCCGTCCAGAAACGGGCCCAGCCCGTCGCGGGCATCGGCCAGAAAGAAATTCAGGGCGCAAAGCGCGACGAGTGAGGAACGAAGATCGCGGCCTTGCACATGCGCCAAGATCGGCTCCTGTCTGAAACATGCCTGTGGTCGCGGCGGGGCGGGTCCTGGCGGGGGGCGCGACACGGGGGCAAATAGACAATTTTCGCGGGAAAGGGCAGGGGCCTTGCTGCGGTGCGGCAAGCCGGGTGGCGGCTGTGGCAAAATAGCCCGGCGCCGTTCAGCGCGCGGCGGCGTGATCGGCCAGCACGAAGGCGGCCAGATCCTCGGGGCTGACGGGTTTCCACATGATGTCGAGCCCGGCGGCACGGGCGGCGGCGCGGATCTGCGGGGCGCGATTGGCGGTGATGATGCGCGCGGGCAGGGCGCCATGGCGGGCAAACAGCGCCTGCGTCAGATCGACGCCCGACATGCCCTCGCCCAGCTGATAGTCGATCAGGCAGACATCGGGGGCGATGCCGAGCTCCTCCAGCAGTTCCAGCGCCGCCTCGCCGTTCTCGGCCTCGATGACGCTGACGCCCAGCCGTTCCAGCGTCTGGGACATGGCATTGCGCAATTCGGCATCGTTTTCGACCAGCAGCACGATGCGGCCGCCGTTCTCGCCCGGCTCGACCGGGATATGCGGCGGCATCTGCGGCTGGGCGGGGCGCAGATGGTCGGCGGCCTGCGGCAGATCGACCGAAAAGCAGGTGCCGGTGCCGGGGCGCGATTGCAGCCGCAAGGGGTGGTTCAGCAGCTGGCAGGCGCGCTCGACGATGGCGAGGCCCAGCCCCATGCCATCGGCAGCCGAGGCCGAGCCGTTGACGCGGTGGAATTCGCGAAACACCGCCTGCTGATCCTCGGGCGAGATGCCGGGGCCGGTGTCATGGACCTGAATGCGCACGCCTTGCGCGATGCGGCGCGGGCCGATCAGCACGCGGCCCTGCGCGGTATAGCGGATGGCGTTGCTGATGAGGTTCTGCAGGATGCGGCGCAGATAGGTCGCATCGCTCATTACCACGCGCCGGCAGGGCAGGATGGTCAGCCGCAGCCCCTTGGCCGCCGCCGAGGGCGCGAATTCGTCGGTCAGCTGACGCAAGAGCGCGCCCAGATCGACCGGGGTGATCTCGACCTCGCTGCCGCCCGATTCCAGCCGCGAAATGTCCAGAAGCGCGCCAAGGATCGCCTCGACGCTGGTCAGTGCGTTATGCGCCTTGACCAGCGTGTCGCGCAGCGCGGGCTGGCGGGCGTCGTCGCGGGCGCCGGTCACGAACAGCTTGGCGGCCGACAGCGGTTGCAGCAGGTCATGGCTGGCGGCGGCGACAAAACGGGCGCGGGTGGCACTGGCGCGTTCGGCGCGGGCCAGCGCCTCGGCCAGCTGTTCGGTGCGGGCGATGACGCGTGCCTCCAGCGTGGTATTGGCGCGCAGCATGGCATGGATCGCCATGCGCTCGCGCGTCACGTCCGACAGCGAGATGACAAAGCCGCGCCCGGGCATTTCCTGCCCCGAGACCGCCAGCACCACCCCCGAGGCCTGACGCATCTCGAAGGACAGGGGCGCCCGTCCGCGGCTGCCGCGCAGCCAGTCCAGCACATGGCGCGGCGCGATCTCGCGGCTCAGCACGAACTGGCCGCGCACCAGCCGCAGCAGCGCCGATACCGGCCGGCCCTGACGCAGCGCCGCCGAGGGCAGCGCCAGCAATTGCGCCAGCCGCCAGTTCCAGCCGACCAGACGCCGCGCGGCATCGAATATCGCCACCCCCTGATCCAGATGTTCCAGCGTGGCGCGGATCATCCGGGCCTGATTGTCCAGAAGCCGGCCGCGTTCCGATCGCTCGGCCCGGATGATCTCGGTCACGTCGGTCTGCAGGATCACCGTGCCGCCATCGGCGACATGCTGTTCGCTGACCTGCAGCCAGCGGTCGCCCGTCAGCTCGACGTTAAAGACTTGACGCTGGCGGTGGTGGCGCAGGCGTTCCTCCTCCCAGTCGGCGGGGGTGGCGCCGGGCGGCAGGGCCAGATGTTCCGAATTGCTGCAGGTGTGGATATAGGCGCGCAGCGACATGCCGGGCACCATCAGCGGCTTCACATCCGGCAGCGCCCGGCAAAAGCGCGAATTGCACATCACCAGCGTGCCCCGCGCGTCGAAAAGCGCAAAGCCCTCTTCGATCGCCTCCAGCGCCTGTGCCATGTCGCGGCGCGCCTGTTCGGCGGCGGCATTGGCCTGATTGAGCAGTTTCAGCGTCGCCTCAAGATCCTGCGTGCGCTGGCGCACCCGGTCCTCAAGCACGGCGGCGCGGCGGAATTCCTCGAAGGCAAGGCCGCTGCCGGCATGCTGCTGTTCGTTGTGCAGCATCAAGGCCTCGGCGATGACCAGCAGCTTTTCGACATTGGCCTGCGGCGGGGCGGTGGGGTCAATGAGCGGGTCCGAGATGCGCCCCGTCAGGTGCTCGGTCATGCCGGTTCCGCCGCAAGATCGGTGCCGGGCGGATAAAAGGCAAAGCCGGTCAGCGTGTGGTTGACATGCATCGGCCCGACCTGTTCGCCATAGGTGGAAAAGCCGGTGACGCCATGCCGGCGCAGCAGGGCCGAGATGGCGCCGGTCATCTGTTTTTCCTGCGCCTCGATCCGGCGCAGGATGCAGTCGAAAGCCAGGATCGCCGTCGGCTGCGCGGGCTGCGACAGCGCCTGCAGCGCGTTGTCCAGATGGCGTTCCAGATGCAGCGGCTCGGTCACGGTCAGCACCACGCCGCGGTCGATGGCCGAAAAGAACACCAGCTCGCCCGAGGGCAGGGCGCGCTGGATCGCCCGGACATGGTGCTGGCCGCCGATGCGCACGGCCAGCGGATGGGCGGCAAAGGTGAACGGGTCCAGCTGCATCGGATCCTTGCCCAGCAGCCGGGCATACTCCCGCGCCGCCGGTTCGGCATTGATGCATTGCACGGTGCGCGAGGCCGGATCGGCGCGGGTCACGACCATGCGCAGCCCGGTCGGTTGCAGATGGTCGATGTTGATGGGCCTGACCGGCCCCTTGCCGCGCAGGATGCATAAAAGTGCGGCGTTGCGCAGCAATTGCCGGCCATGCAACAGCCATGTCTCGCGAAAGCGGATGCCGTCGCCGGCCGAGCCGCCGATCAGCGGCATCGCCCCCGCCCCGACGGCCAGCGCCGCCGCCAGCTCGTCCTCGCGCACCGACATGCCATCGACCAGCAGGATGGCGAATTCATGCGCCAGCCCGGCATGTTCGCCCGCCAGCCGCTGGCGCGTCTGCAACAGCTCTTGCGTCAGGCCATGGCGCGAGATCCGGCTGAGGTCGGGCACGAGGATGCAGCTGGCCGCGAAATCCGAGCGGGCAAAGCCAAAGGCCACGATGCTGTTCTGGTCATAGCCCTGTTGCGAGATCTCGCCCGCCGTGGTGCAGCCCAGCACCAGATCGGCGGGCAGCGCGTCCTGCGCCTCGCGCGCGATGCGCGCCAGATCCGCCTCGGGCGAGATGAACAGCATGACCAGGCTGAACGGCCCGGGTCCGAGGTCGCGTTTCAGCCGGGCCACGGCATCGCTGGCCCCGGCCGGGGCAAAGGCGCGCGCAAACGGGGTATCGGCTGGGTGGGTCGGGGCCGGGTCGGGATGCACCTGCGGTTCAGCCCTCTTTCGACAGGGCCGAGAAGCTGGCCGATTGCGCCAGCAGCACCGCCTGCATCCGGCTTTGCACGCCCAGCTTGCGCATGATCGCGGTCACATGCGCCTTGACCGTGGTTTCGGCGATCGACATCTCATAGGCGATCTGCTTGTTCATCAGCCCCGAACAGACCAGTTGCAGGATGCAGGCCTGTTGCCGGGTCAGCTGCGACAGGCGTTGCAGCGCCTCGTCCGAGGGGGCGGCTGCGGTGCTGTCGAGCAGGCGGCGGCTGGAATGCGGCTCGCCACGCGCCATGGTCAGGAAAGCCTCGCAGATCTCTTCGCGCTCGGCATGCTTGGGCAGAAAGGCCGAGGCGCCGGCCTGCAACGAGGCGCGGATCACCCGCAGGTCGGTCAGCGACGACACGACGATGATCGGCAGCGTCGGGTTTTGCTGGCGCATGCGCACCACACCATCGACGCCGTTCACATCGGGCAGGTTCAGGTCCAGCACCAGCACATCGGGCCGGCCCTGCCGGGCGATATGCTGAAAGGCGGTTTCCAGCGTCCGGGCGGTCTCGACCTCGCGGATGCCCACGAGCCCGGTCAGGGTCATGGCCAGCGCGTCGCAAAACAGCGGGTGATCGTCCACGATCAGCGCCGTGACAAAGCCGGGTGCCGCAATGGCACGGGGCGCGGGTTGGGCCATAATCTCCTCCTTGCCTGCGCCTTGCGGCGCAATCCGTTTCAGGATGCCATCGGGCCGGGGGCAAGACAAACCCATTTCGACCCGGTTCACCCCTGTGGTGCAGCGGGTTCGGGCAGGACCTCGATCTGCCATTCGCCCGTCGCATTGACCTGAATGCTGTAGGTGCCGGGCCGGCGGATCAGGAACGAGCCCTCGCCCGCGCCGGCGCGGTGCAGGTTCTGCACCACCGCCCCCTCTGCATCCAGCAGATAGATCACCATGACCACGTCCTGACTGGCGAAATCCAGCCGGGCCGGACCGTCCAGCGTAAAGGCTGCGGTGACCGCGCTGCCCTTGCCCGCGAAATGCGCCAGCGACGTCGGTGCGACCAGCCGGTCATAGCAGGCCAGCCGCCCGGCCTCGGCCGCGATGGCGCGGCAGGCGGCCAGCGCGCCCTCCAGATCGCGCGGCGCGGCCGGGCCAATGCCCAGACCCGCCGCGGCTATGGCGGCGATCACCAATCGACGGGGCATCCGTGGCAATTGTCCATATGCACGCCTTCCCAGATCGCATAGGGGGCGTGATTGCCCTCCAGCGTGGCATTGGCGAAATCGGCGTTGTAGAATTTGGTCTCCATCAGATTGGCGCCGATGAACTTGGCGCCGACGAATTTCGCCTTATGCGCGGTCGCGGCCTCCAGCGTCGCGGCTGTCAGATCCGCGCCCGAGAAATCGGCGCCCGCAAGGCGCGAGTAATCCAGATTGGCCCCGGTCAGATCGGCGTCGCGCATATGCACGCCCTGCATCTGCGCCATTTCCAGATTGGCGCCGCGCAGGTCGGCGCCCGACAGATCGGCGCCCTTCAGCTCGGCACCAAAGAAATTCGCGCGCGTCAGCTTGGCGCCTTTCAGGTCGATGCCGTTCAGCTTCAGCCCGCGCAGGTCGGCATGACGCAGATCGACGCCGGGGCATGAGGCGCCGGGCTTGATCTCGCAGCCGCCGATGACCAGCGGCCCCTCGTGCGGGGTGGGCTCATCGACGATGATCGGAAAGCCGCCGCCGGAGGCGATGGGCGGCGCAACCTGGCCGGCGCTGGTCGTTCCACCGGCGCAGGCCAGCATCACGGCCAGAATGGGGGTCAGTTTCGACATGGCAGCACCCTTGCAAAGATGGTGGCGGGGCCGGAAAGCCGGCCCCGCCTATGGGATCATTTCGCGGCAGTGATCAGCTCATTCGGGATCTCGAAGACCCAGAACGACCCGCCCTGGCTGACCTGCGTGGTCAGCGTCGCCATATCGCCGCCCCACAGCGGCACGGCGCCGCCATAGCCCGAGGCGATGCCCAGATATTGCTTGCCGTCCAGTTCCCAGGTGATCGGTTGCGACACGATCCCCGAGCCGGTGTTGAACTCCCACAGCTGCTCGCCGGTCTCGGCGTGGAAGGCCTTGACGAAGCCGTCCGAGGTGCCGGTGAACACCAGATCGCCTGCCGTTGCCAGCGCACCGGCCCAAAGCGGGAATTTCTCTTTGTGTTCCCATTTCTTCTCGCCGGTGGCCGGGTCAAAGGCGCGCAGCGTGCCGATATGGTCTTCGTAGAGCTTCTTGATGCGGAAGCCCTGACCCAGATAGGCGGCGCCGGCCTGATAGGTGACGTTCTCGGTCCAGTAATCCTCTTTCCAGTGGTTGGCGGGAACGTAGAACAGCCCGGTCTTCTTGCTGTAGGCCATCGGGTTCCAGTTCTTGCCACCCAGGAACGGCGGCGAGACTTCGATGGTCTTGCCCTTGTCCTCGCCCTTTTCGGGCAGCGGCGGGCGCTGGCCTTCGTTCTCGATCGGGCGGCCGGTCTTCAGGTCGATGCCCTTGGCCCAGGTGATGCCGTCGACGAAGGGGAAGGCATTCAGCAGCGCGGTCGGCCGGTTGATGTCGCCACCGCGTTTCGAGAGCGCGTCGATATCGGTCACATAGAAGAAGCCGTTGCGGTCGGCATGGGCGCCGGCGCGGTGCGACTTGCCATCCTTGTCCTTGTAGTCGAACAGGATGATCTCGTTATTGCCCGAGAAGTCCCAGGCGTCGTTCGGCGTGTGCTGGTAGAAGCCGATCAGCTCGCCGTCCTTCGGGTTCACATAGGCCTGACCCGAGGTGTAAAGGCTGTCGCCCGGCGTGCGTGCCCAGGTGTTCCAGGGGGCGGGGTTGCCCGCGCCGACGATGATCGTGTTGGTTTCCAGATCATAGCTGGCCGATTGCCAGGGGGCGCCGCCGCCGTGGTTCCAGGCCTCGACCTTCTTGCCATCGGGGGTGTTGGGCCAGCTCGGCGCCTTGGGATCGCCGGTGATGGTGCTGTCCTTGCCGGCCAGCTTGCCCTGATGCCCCTCGACAAAGGGACGCATCCAGATTTCCTCGCCGGTGTCCACGTCGCGGGCATAAAGCTTGCCCACCACGCCGAATTCGTCGCCCGAGCTGCCATGGATCAGCATGACGCGGCCGGTTTCCTTGTCCTTCACGATGGTCGGCGCGCCGGTCATCGTATAGCCGATCTTGTGATCCTCGAACTTCTTGCGCCAGACGACCTTGCCGGTGTCCTTGTTCAGTGCATAGATGCTGGCGTCCAGCGTGCCGAAGAACACCTTGTCGCCGTAAATCGCCGCGCCGCGGTTCACCACGTCGCAGCAGGGGCGGATGTCTTCGGGCAGGCGCGCCTCGAATTTCCACAGCCGCTTGCCGGTCTTGGCGTCCAGCGCCCAGATGCGGGAATATGAGCCGGTGATATAGATCACGCCGTCATGCACGATGGCTTGCGATTCCTGACCGCGCTGCTTTTCATCGCCAAAGGAAAACGCCCATGCCGGCCGCAGATGCTTGACCGACTCGGCGTTGATCTGGGTCAGCGTCGAATAACGTTGGGCATTGGTGCCCATGCCATACATCAGCACGTCATTCGTGGTTTCGCTGTCGTTCAGGATGTCGTCCCAGCTCACGTCCTTGGCCTGAGCGGGCGTGAAAAGCGCGCCGGCGCAGGTGAGTGCGATGGCGCTGGCCGCCGTCAGCTTCAAAAGCGCATTCATCTTGGGTTCTCCTCCATTCGGGCGGCGTCGGGCCTGCCCTTGCCTTTGGGTGGTTGCGCCGGTCGTGGTGTCCGGCACGGTGTTCAGGCCGCTGGGCTGCGCCGCTCCTCGGACGGCGCGGCCTGCGGGGGCGTCAGTTGCGCAGCATCCCCGAGACCATCTCGGCCGCCATCGGGGCGTGGCTGACGCCGGTGCGCAGCAGATGCGCGGCCTGTTGCAGGGGGGTGATGGTGCGCGGCGCGCCCGACAGCGGCTCGAAGGTGCTGCCGAGCTTGTCGAGCTCACCCGCGACCACCTCGACCTCATCGGTGCTGGCGGTGGCGGGCAATTCCTTGATGCGGTCGCGCAGCGCGGTGATGTCGCTGGCGCGTTCGGTCACCGCATCGGCATCGGGGCGGGTCTCGATATAGGTGCGGATCGCCCACATCGCTTCCTGGCTGAGGATGCCCTTGAAGGGCGGCATCTTGACCGCGCCGTTCTGTTCATAGCCGTTCTGGATGCGGTCCAGAAACCATTCATCGCCCATGTCATTGGCTTCCAGAAAGCGCAGGTCGGGGGCGAGCCCGCCCGAGATCGCCTCAAGCCCGTGGCAGCGCGCGCAGTTGCTGTTGAAGCCCTTGCCGCCGATCTCGACCGCCTTGAACAGCAGATCGCCCTCGGCATTGCGCCATGGGTTTTCGGTGGCCATTTCCTCGGGCAGATCCGGCAGGCCGGTGGTGTCCACGGCGCGCGGCGCGGTGTCGCCATGCGCAAAGGCCATCCCGGCGACAAAGATGAGCGGGGCGGCGAGCGATCCGGGCTTGCGAAACATGAGGGGCGTCCTTGGTGGCTGTGACGTGTCTGACCACCCCAATTTCAACAAACCGCGATACACGAGAAATTGTCCATTGGTCGAATAGCGGGCGCGAATCGCAGGGCGCGGAACGGAATGTCGTGAATTCAAATGCTTGAACAGGGGCCGCGCGCCGGATCGGGTGCGGGACGGGTGTTTCGGGCGTGGTCTGCGGCGGGCGGTCAGGCCCCGCCGATCACCGGCAGGGCGGTGGTTTCGTGATCGGGCCAGCGCTGCACGACCGAGCGGATATATTCCTCGGGATTGGCGCCGAGATGGGCGAATTCGGGCGCCGGCCCCGCCGACATCGCCTCGATTCGCGTCAGCCCGGTTTGCGCCGCCAGATCCAGCCGGGCGCGCGTGGCGGTCAGATAGGCGCGGGTCTGCGCCAAGGCTGCGCCATCGCGGTGAAACGGACCATGGCCGGGGATGGTGCCCGAAGGCGACAGCCGCGCCAGCTGATCCAGCCCGGCCAGCCATCTGTCGTAATCGGCATCGGGCAGGCTGGGCGCGCGGTCCAGAAACAGCATGTCGCTCGCGATCAGCGTGCCGGTCGCCTGATCGATCACCACCAGATCGGCGAGGGTATGCCCGGCCATCTGGCGCAACACGAGCTTGCGGCCGCCGACCTCCAGTGGGCCTTCGGCGGTGGGTTGGCGCGCGGGCAATGGTCGGGTGCCCGACATCCAGCTGCCGAGGATGGCGTAAAGCGAGGCCGCGAAATCGCCACCATATTGCGTGCAGGCCGCGATGGCAGGGGCGGGCGCCAGCAGCGGGCAATCCTCGAAGGCGGCATTGCCGAACCAGTGATCGGGGTGGTGGTGGGTGTTCAGCACCATGGCGACCCCGCCCAGCCGCTGATCGGCAAAGGCGCGGATCGCCGCACCCATGCCGCCGGTCGAGCCGGTGTCGATGACCACGGCGCCCTTTGGGGTTTCCAGCAGCGCGATATTGACGATGGCGCCGCCGTTCTGGCGCGAAAACACCTCGCGCGCGCCTTCGATCATCCAGACGCCGGGGGCGCGTTCAACGGGTGCCAGCTCATAGTTGCGATCCGCCGCCCGCGCGGGGCAAAGCGGCGCAATCAGGCAGGCGGTGGCGCTGCCCAGAAGCTGGCGACGCGACAGGGACAGGGGCGCGCGCATCCTCATGCGTCGGGCCGGACCGTGCCGGTGAAGCTGTCGCCCAGATTGTCGCGGGAGCGGATGGTGACCGGCTGACGTGCCAGATCGGGCGGCAGCACGAAGGTCAGCGTGGGGTTTTCCTCAAGCGGCTCGAACAGCTCCAGATTGGCGATCCGCGCGCCTTGGGCGTCGTAAAGCGCAAGCTCGGTCAGGTGATGCGCCGGGATGCCATCCGCCAGCCCGGTGTCCTGCGGATGCCGGATGCTGACCACCAGCCGTCCGGTTTTTTGCCACAGCCGGCCGCGCATCTGGCCAAAGCCCTGCTGCCAGTCGGGCCGGGCATGGACCGCCGCGGGCGCGCTGCAGCCGCCCCCCAGCGCGCTGACCCATGCCGCGCCGACATGCCATTCACCCCCGATCCGGGCCGAGGCGCGCAACGCGCCCGCCACCTCGTATTTCACGCCAAAGCCCAGAAAGGGCAGGGCGCGGCCGGGGTGAAAGGTCAGCGCATGGGCAAAGGGGCTGTAATCCACCGTCACCACGATCCGCTCGACCACGCCGGGCAGGGCGGTGGCATCGATGACGAAGGGCACATGGGCCGAGTTTTCCGCCGCCCGCGGCGCCAGCACAACCATGGCCGGATCCTGCCGCCATGGCGCATCGGCGCCCAGATATTCGGCGCGATGCGTGGGCCACATGCCGCTGTCGAAGGCATCGCCGCCGGTCGCCGCATCGCCTGTCGCGGGCTGGATCAGCCCTGCCGTGCCGCCGGGCAGCATGTCCGAGATGATGACCGTCATCGCCCTCTCCCTGTCGACTTCAGTCGCATATGTGACGTGCGCGCCGCCCGTTAGGATGCTGCTGCCGGCGGTCGTGCCGTCCCGGCAGGTTCCATGAAAGAGGCAGAGCGCAAAATTGTCCAAAGGTCGAATTGCCCTTGTTGCCGCTTTGCTGGCCGGGCTGCTGCCGGTGCTTGCGCCAGCGCCCGGCAGGGCCGAGCCGCTGTTCGATGCGCAGGGCTATCGCATGACGCAATACCGCGCCCCGGTGCCCGACACCGCGCCGGGCGCGCGCAGCATCGGCATCGCCGAGGTGCAGGCGCTGGCCGGGCAGGGCGCACTGCTGCTGGATGTGATGGGGCTGCGGAACTATCAGCTGGCGCCCGATGGCCGCTTCCTGACACCCGAGCATCGCGACAGCCTGCCGGGCGCAGTCTGGCTGCCGGTGGTGGGCTGGGGCCGGCTAGAGCCATGGCAGCAGGACTATCTGGACCGCAACCTTGCCCGGCTGACCGGCGGTGACAAGGCGCGCCAGATCGTGGTCTTTTGCAAGGTCGATTGCTGGGTCAGCTGGAATACGCTGAAACGGCTGCATGGCGCGGGCTACAGCCGGCTCTACTGGTTTCCGGGCGGCGCCGATGCCTGGGGCGATGCCGGCCTGCCCTTGCAGCGCGTCACGCCCGAACCCGCAGCACCCGGCACCCGCCCCTGAGAAGGCAGGGGAGGCCGCGCGGCCCGGCAATCCCCGGCCGATCGGGCCGGATCGGGCAAATTCCCTTGACCTTTGGCGGCTGCTTCTGTTGAAGCGGCGCGAACCCTACGGGGCCTTGGACGACAAAGGGCTGGTCCGGAATGGAAGACAACAACCGCAACCTCATCCTGGCGATGGTGCTTTCCGCCCTCGTCATCCTGGTCTGGTCGATTTTCTTCGCACCGGAGCCGGCGCCGCAGACGCCACCCGACGCCACCACCCAGACGGTGCAGGATCAGGCCGCGCAGGCCCCGCAAGCCGCAGGCGCGGTGGCCGAGGGCGCGACCCCGGCTCTGGCCGCCAATGCCGATCCCTCGTCCCAGGCGCAGCGTCTGCCCATCGAATCGCCCTCGCTCAAGGGCTCGATCTCGCTGGCCGGCGGCCGCATCGACGATCTGGAGCTGACCGGCTATCACGAGACGCTGGACGACAGCTCGCCCTATGTCCGCCTGCTGTCGCCGACCGCCCAGACCGGGCTCAAGGCCGATGGCTCGGCGGTGGCGCCCGGCGGCAATCTGACCGCCACGGTGCAAAAGCCCTATTACGCCGTCTATGGCTGGATACCCGGCCCCGGCACCGACCCCAAGCTGGTGCCCGGCCCGGCGACGCTGTGGCAGGTGGAATCCGGCGATGTGCTGGCGCCCGGCAAGAACATCGTGCTGCGCTGGGACAACGGCGCCGGCCAGATCTTCCGCCGCACCTATGCGCTGGATGACAAGTTCCTGTTCACCGTCACCCAGTCGCTGGAAAACACCGGCACCGCGCCGTTCTCGGCCGCGCCCTATGGCATCCTAGCCCGCCACGGCAGACCCGACACCCAGAACTATTTCGTCCTGCACGAAGGCGCGGTCGGCATGACCGACGGCAAGCTGCTGGAAGAGAAATACAAGGACATGGCCAAGCTGGAGCCGAATGGCGCCGAAGGCCCGGCCCAGCTGGTCGAGGTCAAGGAAAACGGCTGGATCGGCTTTACCGACAAATACTGGATGACGACGCTGGCCCCGGCCCCGGGCAGCGCCTTTACCGCCGTGGTGAAATATGCGCCCGGCGCCGACATCTACCAGACCGAAGCCCGGATGCCCTTGCAGACCGTGGCCCCCGGCGCCACCGGCACCTCGTCGAGCTATCTGTTCGCCGGCGCCAAGGTCTGGGAAACCATCAACGGCTATCAGCAGAATCCGGGCATCGAACGTTTCGTCGACTCGATCGACTGGGGCTGGTTCTATTTCCTGACCAAGCCGATCTTCCACGTCCTGCACTGGCTGCACGGTTTCATCGGCAACATGGGCTGGTCGATCATCGCCCTGACCTTCATCCTGAAGCTGCTGGTCTTCCCGCTGGCGCGCAAATCCTACATCTCGATGGCGAAGATGAAGGAACTGCAGCCGCAGATGGAGGCGATCAAGGAGCGGACCGGCGACGACCGGATGAAATACCAAAAAGAGGTGATGGAGCTTTACAAGCGCGAAAAGGTGAACCCGGCTGCGGGCTGCCTGCCGGTGCTGTTGCAGATCCCGATCTTTTTCTCGCTCTACAAGGTGATCTTCGTCACCATCGAGCTGCGCCACGCGCCGTGGATCGGCTGGATCCATGACCTGTCGGCCCCCGATCCGTCCAGCCTGTGGAACCTCTTTGGCCTGCTGCCCTGGGCGACCCCGGGCCAAGGCAGCTTCCTGCACAGCTTTACCCTGCCGGCGCTGGCGATCCTGCTGGGCATCTCGATGTGGATGCAGCAGCGCCTGAACCCGGCCCCGGCCGATCCGGCGCAAAAGATGATCTTTGCCTGGATGCCGTGGATCTTCATGTTCATGCTTGGCGGCTTTGCCTCGGGTCTGGTGCTCTACTGGATCACCAACAACACGATCACGATCTTGCAGCAGTATACGATCATGTCGATGCACGGCCACCGGCCCGACCTGTTCGGCAATATCCGCTCCAGCATCCCGGCACGCAAACGGGATGACGGAAAGTCCAAGGGCGGGAAATGACCGCCCATATCGCCCGCATCCGGCGCCACCCGATCAAGTCGATCGGGGGCGAGGACATCACCGCGACGCCCTTGCAGGCGGCGCGGCGGTTGCCCGGTGACCGGCTGTGGGCGGTGCTGACCCAAGGCGGCGAGCGTCACGCCGGCGACACGCCGCGCCCGGAGCGCTGGTTGCCGAAATCCTGCTTTCTGCGCGGTGCGGCGGCCTCGGGCTTGCAGGCGGTGTCGGGCGGCTGGGGCGACGCCGCCGCCGACGGTCCGATCCGGCTGCACCATCCCGAGCAGGGCGAGCTGAGCTTTGATCCCGAAACCGAGGGCGCGCGGCTGATCGACTGGCTGGGCCCGCTCTGGCCCGCTGACAAGCCCGAGCCGACCCGGCTGGTGCAGGGACCGACCGGCTGGACCGATGTGGCCCAACCCTGGATCTCGATCCTGTCGCTGTCGAGCCTGCGCGATCTGGAAACGCGGCTGGGCCGGCCGCTGGGCATTGAGCGCTGGCGCGGCAATCTGTGGGTCGAGGGCTGGGCGCCCTATGCCGAGCGCGATCTGGTCGGGCATGTCCTGACCGTGGGCGATACCGAACTGCGCGTCACCGAAACCATCGGCCGTTGCCCCGCGACCAGCGCCAATACCGAAACCGGCAAGATCGACGGCGACATGCCCGAGGCGCTGAAGGCGCAATTCGGCCATAGCGATTTCGGCATCTATGCCGAGGTGGTCACCGGCGGCCAGATCGCCCTGAACGACGAGATCCGCGCATGAAAGTCGCATTTCCCATTGCCCCCGAACCCGAGGCCGAGGTCGCCGAGGCCGCGCGCAAGCTGTTCGCGGGGCCGGTGGATTTCGTCAAGGGCGTCGTCGCCATGGACGGTCTGCCGCCCGCCGACCGGCCCGAGGTCTGCTTTGCCGGCCGCTCGAACGTCGGCAAATCCAGCCTGATCAATGCACTGACCGGGCGCAATGGCTTGGCCCGCGCCTCGAACACGCCGGGCCGCACGCAGGAAATCAACTATTTCACGCTGGGCGAGCAGGCCTATCTGGTCGACCTGCCGGGCTATGGCTTTGCCAAGGCGCCAGTCGCTGTAGTCGCCAAATGGCAGGCGCTGCTGAAGAACTATCTGGCCGGGCGCGCGACCCTGCGCCGGGCCTTTGCGCTGATCGACTCGCGCCATGGCGTCAAGGATGTCGATCACGAGATCATGAAGCTCTTGGACCGCTCGGCGGTGCCGTTTCAGGTGGTGCTGACCAAGGCCGACAAGATCGGCAAGCAGGCGCTGGATGCGGTGGTCGAACAGGTCGGCGAGGCGCTGCAAAAGCACCCCGCCGCCTATCCCGAGATCGTGATCACAAGCTCGGACAAGGGGCAGGGCATCGCGACCCTGCGCACGATCATCGCGGGTCTGGACTGATCCGGCTCTGCGCCCTAGGCTCCGCCGCAACGAACCCAGGGGCCCCTGATGAGAAAGCAGAACATGAACCGTGACTGGATTGCCACCGCCCGCACCCTTTCGGAAGCATTGCCTTATATGCAGCGCTATTCCGGTGCTGTGGTCGTGGTGAAATTCGGCGGCAACGCGATGGGCGACGACGATGCGATGGCGGAATTCGCCCGCGACATCGTGCTGATGAAGCAGGTCGGCATCCACCCGGTCGTCTGCCATGGCGGCGGCCCGATGATCAACGAGCTTCTGGGCAAGCTGGGCATCGAAAGCCATTTCGTGCGCGGCAAGCGCGTCACCACCCGCGAGACGGTCGAGGTGGTCGAGATGGTGCTGTCGGGTCTGGTGAACAAGCGCATCGTGCAGGCGATCAACGACGCCGGCGGCCGCGCGGTCGGCATCTCGGGCAAGGACGACGACCTGATGGTCTGCGAGCCGGACGACCCGGAACTGGGCTTTGTCGGCCGTCCGGTCGAAATGAACGTGCAGATCATCCGCGACCTCTACAATGCCGGGCTGATCCCGGTCATCGCTCCGGTGGCGACCGGCATGGAGGACAACGAGACCTTCAACGTCAATGGCGATACCGCCGCCGGTGCCATTGCCGGCGCGCTCAAGGCCGACCGGCTGCTGCTGCTGACCGATGTTTCGGGCGTCAAGAATGCCGAGGGCGAGGTGATGACGCAGATGCACCCCGACCATGTGCGCGAGATGATCGCCGATGGCACCATCGCCGGCGGCATGATTCCGAAGACGGAAACGGCGCTGAAAGCGATCGAGGATGGCGTGCGTGCCGTGGTGATTCTGGACGGGCGGGTGCCCAATGCGTCGCTTCTGGAGCTGTTCACCGAACATGGTGCCGGCTCGTTGATCCGCTCGACCGAGCCGCGCGTCAAACCGCGTGGATTGCGTCAGGGCGAGAGCGAACTTTGACCCTCTGATCCCGCTTGCCTGTGGCGTGACAGCTGTGGCAGGCTTCAACTCCGATCACCCTTGGCCGCAAAGGCTTTTTGCATGACACCTTCTGGACATTGCCGTCTGATCCTGACCCGCCATGCGAAATCGTCCTGGGAGGTGCCGGGTCAGCTTGACCACGACCGGCCGCTGAATGATCGCGGCCGGCGCGCGGCCCGGGCGTTGGGGGATTGGCTGGCCAGCCGTGGCTATGAGCCCGAGGAAGTGCTGTGCTCACCTGCCGAGCGCACGCGCGAAACTTGGGACCGCGTTGCCATCGCCCCGCTGGAGGTGCGGCCGAATCTGCGTTTCGTGCCGCAGCTCTACCACGCCTCGCCGGAAACCATGCTGGCGGTGCTGCGCACGGCGACCGCGCCCACGGTGATGATGATCGGCCACAATCCCGGCATTGCCGAATTCGCCGCCGAACTGCCGGCGCGCGCGCCCATTGATCCCGAATTCCGCCGCTATCCGACCGCCGCCACGCTGGTCGTCGATTTTCAGGTCGACAGCTGGAGCGAGGTGATGCCCGGACAGGGCAGCGTGCTGGACTTTGTCCGGCTGGACGGGCGCAGCTGAGCACGACGCGCGGACAAGAACAGGCATTTTCTCGTGAAGACATTCGTAAAGCGCCTGTTTCTGCGCTGGTCCGAGGCCCGCAACCGGGCCCTGCTGCAATCCATGGCGCAGATGCGCGATGAAAACGCGGCCCGCGTGGCCGCGTTGGAAACGCGTCTGGACCAGATGGCCCGCAGCCTTGGCGAGGGCGCGGCGGCCTCATCCCTGCAGGTCGCGGGCGAGATTGCCGAGACCCGCGCCGAGCTCCGCTCGGGGCTGGGAACGGTCTTGGACGAGGCGCGGGGCCGGAACCGGCAGATCGATGGCTATCTGCCGGGCCGGCGCTACGAATCCTTTGACGTGGCCTTTCTGGCGCGGATCCGTGCCGGGCTCAGCTCGGCGGATTTCTTCAACACGCATCTTTATGCGCTGCCGGTCTTTGACAGCGATGAGGCGCTGATTCGTCATTGTCTGGTCCAGCTGGGCACCAGCATCCGGCTGCCGCTGGAGTTCGGTGTGTTCAGCGGCCGCACCATCTCGGCCATCGCCGAGGCGCTTGGCCCCGATATTGCGGTCTATGGCTTTGATTCCTTCGAGGGCCTGCCCGAGACATGGCGCGCCGAGTTCCAGCAGGGGCATTTCGCCCGCACGGAACTGCCCGAGGTGCCGGCAAGCGTGCATCTGATCAAGGGCTGGTTCAACCAGACGCTGCCGGGGTTCCGCGACACGGTCATGGGGCAGGGGCAGACCAATTTCATCCATATGGACTGCGATCTCTATTCCTCGACCCGCACGGTGCTGGAGGTGTTGGAGCATCACATCGCCCCGGATGCGATCATCGTCTTTGACGAGTTCTTCAACTATCCGGGCTGGGAACAGCACGAGATCCGCGCCCTGACCGAATTCTGCGATCGCACCGGGCGGCGCTATGAATTCATCGGCTGCGTGCCCCTGCATCAGCAGGTTGCAATCCGGTTCCTGCCGCAGGTGTAAGGGGGCGGCGCACCGCCCCCGGCCGTGTCACAGACCCGGCGCCGGCTCGACATGCCAGATGTCGGCCATATAGCCCCGGATGGTGCGATCCGACGAGAAATAGCCCGAGCGCGCGATGTTCAGCACCGCCATCCGGTCCCAGTCGCGCGTGTCGCGATAGGCCGCATCCACCTGGCGCTGGCTGTCGAAATAGGCATCGAAATCCGACGCGACCAGGAAGGGATCGTCGTTCCACGTCCGGTCCAGCACCGAGAAATAGCTCTCGGCCCGGCCAAAGCGGCCCTCGGCGATCAGTTGCAGCGCGATCTTCATGTTCTCGCTTTTCTCGATCGCGGCGCGGGCGTGGCCCGGTTTGGCCTTTTCGGCGGCGGCTTCTTCGGCGGTCAGGCCGAACAGGAAGAAATTCTCGGGCCCGACCAGTTCGCGGATCTCGACATTGGCGCCGTCCAGCGTGCCGATGGTCAGCGCGCCGTTCATGGTGAATTTCATGTTGCCGGTGCCCGAGGCCTCTTTGCCGGCGGTCGAAATCTGTTCCGACAGATCGGCGGCCGGGATCAGCTTTTCCGCCATCGAGACGTTGTAATTCGGCGGATAGGCGATCTGCAGATATTTCGCCGTCACCGGATCCTTGTTGATCGTCGCGGCCACGTCGTTGATCAGATGGATCACCGATTTCGCCAGCCAATAGCCGGGCGCCGCCTTGCCGCCGAAGATCTTCAGCCGCGGCGTCCAGTCGCCATTCGGGCTTTCATGGATGCGGTGCCACAGCGCGATGGTTTCAAGGATGTTCAGAAGCTGGCGCTTGTATTCGTGCATCCGCTTGACCTGCACGTCGAACAGCGCATCCGGGTCGGCCTTGAGCCCCAGATCGGCCAGCAGCCCCTGCGACAGCGCCACCTTGTTCTGTCGCTTGGCGGCATGCAGCGCGTCCAGAAAGGCCGGGTCGGTCGCATGCGGCTCGAGCAGGCGCAACTGGTCCAGATCGCCGGTCCATTCGGTGCCGATGGTCGCGTCCAGAAGCTTCGCCAGCGGCGGGTTGGACATGCGCAGCCAGCGGCGCGGCGCCACGCCATTGGTTTCGTTGACGATCTTTTCGCCATGCAGCTTGTTCAGGTCATAAAATACCGTCGAGCGCACCAGATCGGTATGCAGCGCCGAGACGCCGTTGACCTTGTTCGCCATGATAAAGGCCAACTCACCCATCAGCACCTGATCGTCCTTCAGGATACCGACATGGCCGGGGCGGCGCGTGCTGGTGCGATGCTCGGCGTCGATCATCTCGATGATTTGCAGGTGACGCGGCAGGACGCGGCCCATCAGCCAGGTCGACCAGCGCTCCAATGCCTCGGGCAGCAGGGTGTGGTTGGTATAGTTCAGCGTCGCCCGCGCGATCTGCAGCGCCTCGGGGAAGCCGTAGCCGTGCTCGTCCATCAGCAACCGGATCAGTTCCGGCCCGGCAATCGCGGGATGGGTGTCGTTGAGCTGGATCGCCACCTTGTCGGGCAGGCCGGTCAGGTCGTCGCCATGTTCGTCCATATAGCGGCGCAGGATGTCCTGCAGCGCAGCGGCGGTCAGGAAATATTCCTGTTTCAGCCGCAGTTCCTTGCCGCTGTCGGTGGTGTCGTCGGGATAAAGGACCCGCGACAACGTGCGGGCCAGCGCCTCTGGCTTGGCGGCCTCGGCATGGTCGCCCGAGTTGAAGCGGTGCAGGTCGAACAGGTTCGTCGGCTGCGCGCCCCACAGCCGTAGCGTATTCGCCCAGCGTCCCTTCCAGCCGACGACCGGCGTGTCATAGGCCCGCGCGATGACGCTTTCGCCCGGATGCCAGACCGTGCGGCCGTCGACGGTTTCGACATGGCCCTTGAAGCCGATCTCGTAGCTGTAATCGACGCGCACGAACTCCCAGGGGTGGGGCTGGTTCAGCCAGTCCTCGGGCGCCTCGACCTGCTGGCCGCCCTCGAACCGCTGCCGGAACAGCCCGTGCTCATAGCGGATGCCATAGCCATAGGCCGGCACACCCAGCGTCGAGAGCGATTCCATGAAACAGGCCGCCAGCCGGCCCAGACCGCCGTTGCCCAAAGCGGCGTCGGGCTCGTCGCCCAGAATCGCCTGCTTGTCGAGGTCCAGAATGTCCAGCGCGGCGTCCATCTGCTGGTCCAGACCCAGGTTGATGATCGCATCGCCAAGGATGCGGCCGATCAGGAATTCCATCGACAGGTAATAGACCCGCTTCAGACCCTGATTGCGCGAGGTGCGGTGGTTGCGCATCCAGGGCGTCACGATCTGGTCGCGGATGGTATAGCTGATCGCCAGCCGCCAGTCGAAGATGGTGGCGAATTCCGGTCCACGACCTTGGGTGTGGGTCAGGTGATGCAGGATCTGGTCGGACAGGTCTTGTGCCGAGGGAAGCTGGGTCACAATGGGCCTCATGGCTGATAACACAGGGCAGGAAACGAAACGGTTGCGGCAGTGAGGACTCGTGCCGCGGGCCTGGTAGGGGGCTTGCGACAGGGGGCTGCGCCGCTTTTTGTTGCCAGTTTTCTATAGAGTTGAACAGGGTGTAATCGGCGGAAGTTTCTGGCTTTTGTTGCGCCGGCCGCTTTCTGCCGCGGTTTTTCGACAACTGCCGCGCGAAAGGGCCGGATCAGCTTTCGCCAAGCACAAAGACCACCACGCTGTCGGCCGGGATGACCTCGACCCGGGCGGCAGTGCGGTCGGTGGCGGCGTCGTGGCTAGTGTCCAGTCGGCGGCGCCAATAGCCGCGCTTGGCTTCGGGCAGGTGCACCGCCGCCTCAGGGCCCGCGTTCAGTACCAGAAAGACCGCGCCATGCAGCGCGGCGTAATCCGGCGTCCCCGACGCCATGCGCATTTCGGCCGCGAGCAGGCGCAGTTCGGGGTCGTTCCAGTCCTCGACCTGCATCGGCGCGCCGTCCGCGCGGCGCCAGAACAGATCCTGAATGCCGTCCTGTTCGCGCGGCTGGCTGTGCAGGAAGCGCTTTTGCCGCAGGATGGGATGGTCGCGGCGAAAGGCGATCAGGCGGCGGCAGAAATCCAGAAAGCCCTGATCGGCATGGTCCCAGTCGATCCAGCCGATGGGATTGTCCTGACAATAGGCGTTGTTGTTGCCGTTCTGCGAATTGCCCAGCTCATCCCCGGCGAGGATCATCGGCGTGCCCTGAGACAGCAGCAGCGTCGCCATCAGATTGCGACGGCGCCTTGCGCGGCGGGCGAGGATCTCGGGATTGTCGGTTTCGCCCTCGGCCCCGCAATTGTCCGAGATATTGTGACCATGGCCGTCGCGGTTGTCCTCGCCATTGGCCTCATTGTGTTTGTGATCGTAGCTGACCGTATCCAGCAGCGTGAACCCGTCATGGGCCGAGATGAAGTTCACCGAACTGGTCGCCGCCCGCCCGTCGTGATCGAATCGCGCCGCCGAGCCGGCGATGCGCTTGGCCAGCTTGCCGACCAGCCCCGGATCGCGCCGCCAGAAGCCACGCACCTGATCGCGGAAGCGGTCGTTCCATTCCCCGAACGGCGCCGGGTACGAGCCCAGCTGATAGCCGCCATCGCCCAGATCCCACGGCTCGGCAATCAGCTTGACGCGGTTCAGCACCGGGTCCTGCCGCACGGCGCGCAGGAATGAGCCCTCGCGGTCAAAGACGCCATGCGACCGGGCCAGAACCGAGCAAAGGTCGAAGCGGAAGCCGTCGACATGCATCACCTCGACCCAGTAGCGCAGGCTGTCCATCACCAGCCGCAGCGCAAAGGGGCTATCGAGGTTCAGGACGTTGCCGGTGCCGGCGTCGTTGATGTAGTAGCGCGGATTGTCGGCCAACCGGTAATAGGCGGCGTTGTCGAGGCCGCGAAAGCTGAGCGTCGGGCCCAGCTCGTTGCCCTCGGCGGTGTGGTTGTAGACCACATCCAGAATGACCTCGATCCCGGCCTGATGAAAGCGCGAGACCATCTGCTGGAATTCAGCGATATCGCCATCGCGCATATAGCGCGGCTCGGGGGCGAAAAAGCCCAAGGACATGTAGCCCCAGTAATTGCGAAGCCGCTTTTCCACCAGAAAGGCGTCATCGATAAAGGCATGCACCGGCAAAAGCTCGATCGCGGTAACGCCAAGCTTGTTCAGATGCTCAAGGATCGGGTCCGAGGCCATGGCCAAATAGGTGCCGCGATCCGGGATGTCGCTGCGCCCGGCGGTCAGGCCCTTTACGTGCGCCTCGTAAATCACCGTATCGGTCATCGGATAGCGCAGCGGCGGGTCGGCGCCCCAGCTGAAGCTGGGGTCCACCACGGCCGAGCGCGGCACGAAAGGCGCGCTGTCGCGGGTGTCGAAGCTGAGATCGGCCGCCGGGTCGCGCGCCTTGTAGCCGTATAGCGCATCATGCTGGACCGGACTGCCGGTCAGGCGCTTGGCATAGGGATCGATCAGCAGCTTGTTGGGGTTGAAGCGGTGACCTTCCTCGGGCTTGTAGGGGCCGTGCACGCGATAGCCATAGCGCTGCCCCGGACGCAGCCCCGAGATATAGCCGTGCCAGACATGGCCGTCGCGCTCGGGCAGGTCAAAGCGGCTTTCGCGGCCATGCGCGTCGAACAGGCACAGCTGCACCCGATCCGCATGTTGCGAGAACAGCGCGAAGTTCACCCCCGCGCCGTCGAACGTGGCTCCCAGCGGCGAGGGGTGGCCGGCGGTGATCGCGTAGGTCTGGGTCATTCCTGTCCGATGAGCCTGTCGTAAAGCTGGGCATAGGCCTGGGCCGACAGGTCCCATCCCACCGGCTGCGCCATCGCGTTGCGCTGCATCCGAGACCATGTTTTCTGGTCTTTGAAAAGCTTGCACAGTGTCACGAATGCGTTTCTAAGCGAATCGGCCGTGACCGGAGCGAACTGGATGCCGGTGGCGACGCCGCGTGCCAGCGCCGCAGGCGAGGCGTTGATCACGGTATCGGCCAGCCCCCCGGTCAGCGCGACCAGGGGCAGGGTGCCGTAACGCAGGGCATAAAGCTGGGTCAGGCCGCAGGGCTCGAACCGCGAGGGCACGAGGATCGCATCGGCACCCGCCATCATGCGATGCGACAGCGCCTCGTCATAACCGATGCGGACGGCGACCTGGGGCTGTTGTTCGGCCAGCACGCGAAAGCCCTGTTCCAGCCCGCTTTCCCCTGAACCCAGCAAGGCCAGCTGCCCGCCATGCTCCAAAAGCACCGGCAGCGCCTCAAGCACAAGGTCCAGCCCCTTTTGATGCGTCATGCGCGAGACGATGACGCAAAGCGGGCCTTCGGCTTGCGGCAGGCCGAATTCCTCGCGCAGTGCGGCCTTGTTGGGCGCCTTGCCGCGCGCCGCGCCATAGGACCGGATCAAGGGGTCGGTGGCGGGATCCCAGATGCCGGTGTCGATGCCGTTCAGGATCCCGGTCAGGCTGGCACGGCGGTCGCGCATGACCCCGTCAAGGCCCATGCCGAATTCCGGCATCATCAGTTCCTCGGCATAGCGGGGCGAGACGGTGGTCAGCGCGTCGGCCCCCAGAAGCCCGGCTTTCAGCGCCGAGACGGCCCCCCAATATTCATAGGCGCCGCTGTGAAAGCGCCATGGATCCAGCCGCAGCGAGGCGATGCGGTCGGCGCCGGTGGTGCCGTGAAAGGCGATATTGTGGATGGTCAGCACCGTGCGCACGTCGCGCACCCCGGTCGCCTGCAGATATTCCGTCATCAGCCCGGCCTGCCAGTCATGGCCGTGCAGCACCTGCGGTCGCCAGCCGCCCGCGCCATGCGCTGCCACCTCTGCCGCCACCCATGACAGCGCCGCGAAACGTTCGGGATTGTCGGGCCAGTCCTGACCGTTCGGCGCCAGATAGGGGCCGCCCGGCCGGTCATAGAGATGCGGCGCGTCGATCACCATCAGCTCCAGCCCATGCGCGGTGCCCGAAAGCAGCCGGGCCGGGCCGCCGAACAGATCGTCATAGCGCGCAACCTCGGCCGCGTCGGCAAGTGCTGCCATGACGGCCGGATAGCCGGGCAGCAGAACGCGCATCTGCACCCCCTGTTGCGCCAGCGCGCCGGGCAGGGCGCCGGCCACGTCGGCCAGCCCCCCGGTCTTGACCAAAGGCGCGCATTCCGAAGTGACTGACAGAACCCGCATCGGCGCCGCCCCGCTTGTTGAACTCATGCCCGATGAAAGCAGGCAAAGTTTAATTCCATGTGAACGGCTCCCCCGAAGGGGGCGCCGCAATCCTCAAAGAAGGGCGGCGCGCCGCTCCAGCATGTCCTGCGTGATCAGCACGACGCCGCGATCCGTGACCCGGAACCATTTCGCGTCCTCGACCGGATCCTCGCCCACGATCAGCCCTTCGGGGATGACCACGCCGCTGTCGATGACGACGTTGCGCAGATGCGCGCTGCGATGCACCGTGACATAGGGCAGCACCACAGCGTGATCCAGCACCGCGTAGCTGTTGGTATGGACCTGCGTGAACAAAAGCGAGTTGCGGATCTCGGTCCCTGAAATCACGCATCCGCCCGAGACCATCGAGGAAATCGCCACCCCCCTGCGACCTTTTTCATCATGGATGAACTTGGCCGGAGGCGTGCCCTCGGAATAGGTCCAGATCGGCCATTCGCGGTCCCACAGGTTCAGCTCGGGCGTGAAATCGGTCAGGTCGATATTGGCCTGCCAGAAGGCATCGACCGTGCCCACGTCCTTCCAATAGGTCGGCGCCCCCGGCGCGCGCACGCAGGAACTGTCGAAGCGATGCGCCATAGCCTTGCCGTGCTTGACGATCTCGGGGATCAGGTCATTGCCGAAATCATGGCTGGAGTTCGGGTCCTCGGCATCCTTCAGAAGCAGGTCGCGCAGGAAGGGCCAGTCAAAGACATAGATCCCCATCGAGGCCAGCGAGCTGTCGGGATCGCCCGGCATCGCCGGCGGATCGGCGGGTTTTTCCAGAAACGAGGTGATGCGCCCGGTATCATCCACCGCCATGACGCCAAAGGCGCTGGCTTCGGCGCGCGGCACGGTCAGGCAGCCGATGGTCACGTCGGCGCCATTGGCCACATGCTCGCGCAGCATGATCTCGTAATCCATCTTGTAGATGTGATCGCCGGCCAGAATGATGATGTAGTCGACGTCATAGCTGTCGACGATGTCGATGTTCTGCGTCACCGCATCGGCCGTGCCGCGATACCAGTGATCCTCGGAGCGGCGCTGGCTGGCGGGCAGGATGTCCATGAACTCGTTGCGCTCGGCACGAAAGAAGTTCCAGCCGCGCTGGACGTGCCGGATCAGGCTGTGCGCCTTGTATTGCGTGGCGATCGCCATCTTGCGGATGCCCGAGTTCATCGCATTCGACAGCGCAAAGTCGATGATCCGCGTCTTGCCGCCGAAATAGACCGCCGGCTTCACCCGCCGGTCGGTCAGCTCGTGCAGCCGGCTGCCCCGGCCCCCGGCCAGCACAAAGGCCATCGCCTTGCGGGTCACACGCCTGTTTTCAACCATGTCTTTTCCCCTCCCAAACAGCATTCAATCAGCGACCAGCACCACCACCGAAAGCGGCGGCAGGGTCAGCGCAGCCGAGGCGAGCTGTCCGTCCAGCGCCGTCCCGCTGGCCTCGACGCCGCCCAGATTGCCGACGCCGCTGCCGCCATAGACCGTGGCATCGGTGTTGATCGCCTCGCGCCAGCGCCCGGCCTGCGGCAGGCCGATGCGGAACCCCTCGCGCGGGACCGGCGTCATGTTGCAGATCACCGCGACCGGCGGATCGCCCACGCGCCCCTTGCGCAGCCAGGCCAGAATCGACTGATCGGCATCATTGCGCAGCCATGCGAAACCGGCGGCATCGGCATCCAGCACATGCAGCGCCGGGGTGTCGCGATAGAGATGGTTCAGGTCGCGGATCAGGCTTTGCAGCCCCTTGTTCAACGGCTTTTCGGCGGCGGGCCAGTTCAGCTCGCCATTGTGGTTCCATTCCTCGGGCTGGCCGAATTCGCAGCCCATGAAGATCAGCTTCTTGCCGGGATGGCACCACATGAAGCCGTAATAGGCGCGCAGGTTGGCGAATTGCTGCCATTCGTCGCCCGGCATCTTGCGCAGCATCGAGCCCTTGCCATGCACCACCTCGTCATGGCTGATCGGCAGGATGAAATTCTCGGAAAAGGCATAGATCAGGCCGAAGGTCATCTGATCGTGGTGATATTTGCGGTGGATGGGTTCATAGGCCATGTAACGCAGGGTGTCGTTCATCCAGCCCATGTTCCACTTGTAGCCAAAGCCAAGCCCGCCCGCATCGACCGGGGCCGAGACCTTGGGAAAGCTGGTGCTTTCCTCGGCCACGGTCATGATGCCGGGACATGCGCCATAGGTGGCGATGTTCATGTTCTGCATGAAGGAAATGGCTTCGTAATTCTCGCGCCCGCCATCCTTGTTGGGCACCCATTCGCCGTCTTTGCGCGAATAGTCGCGATAGAGCATAGAGGCCACCGCATCGACCCGCAGCCCGTCGATATGATATTCCTGAAACCAGTAGATCGCATTGGCGATCAGAAAGTTCTGCACCTCGGTCCGGCCATAGTTGTAGATCAGGGTGTTCCAGTCCTGATGGAACCCCTCGCGCGGGTCGGCGTGCTCATAAAGCGCGGTGCCGTCGAAACGCGCCAGCCCGTGGGCATCGGTCGGAAAATGCCCCGGCACCCAGTCAAGGATCACCCCAAGCCCCGCCTGATGCGCGGCATCGACCAGATCGCGGAATTCATGCGGCGGGCCGAAACGCACGGTCGGCGCATAGAGCCCGACCGGCTGATAGCCCCATGAGCCGTCAAAGGGGTATTCGCTGACTGGCATCAGTTCGATATGGGTAAAGCCCATGCCCTGCGCGTAGGCCACCAGATCGCGAGCCAGCTCCTTGTAGGACAGCGGCCGGCCATCCTGATCCAGCCGGCGCCGCCAGCTGCCCGGATGCACCTCATAGATGCTGATCGGGGCGTGGCGATCCTGCGCGGCCTGACGGCGGTCCATCCAGCCGCCATCGTGCCAGCCGTAGCCTGCGATGTCGCGCACCATGCTGGCCTTTTCCGGCGGATGCTGGCTGCCAAAACCCAGCGGATCGGCCTTCAGCACCAGATCGTCCTGCGCGTCGAGGATCTCGTATTTGTAAAGCGCGCCCTCGGCCACGCCGGGCAGGAAGATCTCCCAGATGCCGCCCGAGCGCCGGCGCATCACATGCACGCGCCCGTCCCAGCGGTTGAAATCGCCCACCACCGAGACGCGGCGGGCATTGGGTGCCCAGACCGCGAAATGCGTGCCCACGACGCCCTCATGTGTCATCACATGCGCGCCAAGCGCCTGCCACAGCTGGCGGTGCGTGCCCTCGCCGATCAGGTGCAGGTCCACTTCGCCCAGCACCGGACCAAAACGATAGGGGTCGTCGAATTCCACCGTGCTGCCGTCGCCGCGTTCGGCACGCAGCCGGTAATCGCCGGGCGGCAGCGGGGCGGCAAAGACGTCGCCCGCCAGCCGCCGCATCGCGATGGCCTGATCGCCGCTGAGCGCGGTCAGTGCGGCGGCATCGGGCAGGAACACCACCAGCCAGCGTTCGGCGCCCTCGCCATGCGGACCGAGCAGATCGAAGGGATGGTCGCAACGCCCTTGCTGCAACAAACGGCCATCAGCCGGGGACAGGTGCGGAGGTGCTTGCATCTTTACCATTACGCTTACTCTAACCGGCCCGAAGTTTCAGACAATGCGCCAGTTAACGCTAACCATGACTGTTGCGCGGCGCTAGAGTGATGTTGTTTGATTTGGAAAAGAGTTGCGAAAGGGAGCGACGGAATGCGGGAATGGTGGCGGGACGCAGTGATCTATCAGATCTATCCCCGCAGTTTTCAGGACAGCAATGCTGATGGGATCGGGGATCTGCCCGGCATCACGCGGCGGCTGGACCATGTGGCGGCCTTGGGCGCCGATGCGATCTGGTTGTCGCCGTTTTTTACCTCGCCGCAAAAGGACATGGGTTATGACGTGTCCGATTACACCGACATCGACCCGCTGTTCGGCACTTTGGCCGATTTCGATGCGCTGGTGGCGCGGGCGCATGCGCTGGGGCTCAAGGTCATCATCGATCAGGTGATCAGCCATTCCAGCGACAAGCACCCGTGGTTCGCCGAAAGCCGCAAAAGCCGCGAGAACCCCAAGGCCGACTGGTATGTCTGGGCCGATCCCAAGCCCGACGGCACGCCGCCCAACAACTGGCCCTCGGTCTTTGGCGGCCCGGCTTGGGAATGGGAGCCGCAGCGCCGGCAATACTATCTGCACAACTTCCTTGCCGAGCAGCCCGACCTGAACATCTGGAACCCTGAGGTGCAGGACGCGCTCTTGGACACGATGCGCTTCTGGCTGGAGCGGGGCGTGGACGGCTTCCGGCTGGACACCGTGAACTATTACTTCCACGACCGGCATCTGCGCGACAATCCGTTCAACCCCGATCACACCGGGCCCGACACCTATGGTTTCCAGATCCCGCTGTTTTCCAAGAACCAGCCGGAAAACATCGCCTTCCTGCAGCGGCTGCGGGCGCTGACCGACGAATTCGACGGCCGCATGATGGTGGGCGAGGTCGGCGACGGCGGGCAGGCCGCCATCGACATCATGGCCGCCTATACCGAGGGCTGCGAGCGGCTGCACATGTGCTACAGCTTTGAAATGCTCAGCCCCGAATTCACCGCCCGGCATTTCCGCCGCGTGATCGAGGGGGTGCGCGAGGGCTCGCCGCATGGTCACAGCTGCTGGAGCTTTTCCAACCATGACGTCATCCGCCATGCCAGCCGCTGGGCGGCGCATGGCAAGGACACTGCCAGTCTGGCGCGGCAGGCGATCGCCATGCTGGCCTCGTTCCCCGGCACGCTTTGCATCTATCAGGGCGAGGAACTGGGTCAGACCGAGACCGAGCTGGTCTATGAAGAGCTGACCGATCCGCCGGCGCTGCGCTTCTGGCCCGAGATCAAGGGCCGCGACGGCTGCCGCACGCCGATGGTCTGGGAACGGGATGCGCCGAACGCCGGCTTTTCCGAGGTCAAGCCGTGGCTGCCGGTCAAGCCCGAACAGGCGGGCCGGGCGGTGGATGGCGAGGCGGCGGACCCCGGCTCGGTGCTGAACGCCTATCGCGAGGTGCTGGGCTTTCGCCGCCAGCAGCCGGCACTGCGCTGGGGCGATGTCGCCTTCATCGACCTGCCCGAGCCGCTGCTGGCCTTTACCCGCGCCGTGGACGGGCAGGCGGTCACCTGCGTCTTCAACCTGTCCAAAGAACCGGCAGAACTGAAGCTGGCCGCCCCCTCGACCCTGCTGGGCACCAGCGAGGCAGTGCTGAAATCCGGCAGCCTGCATCTGCCCGCCAATGGCTTTGCCTGGCTTGCGGGCGAGGGGCTGGGGCTGAGCGTCTAGGCGGCGTTCCCGTCATTCCCGGGCGGGTATCCGTCCGGGCCGTGGGGTCGCAACCGTCATGCGGTATCCCGGCATGAGAGCGCCTGCCAACTGGCGGGCGTTCAAGCTTGCGTTTCCTGATGCCTATGCCGCATCTGCTTTGAGCAACGAGCTTGCCTTGACGCTTTTCAGCATTCCGGTGTGCAGGATGGCGCAGATTGGCAGGCGCACCTCGTCCCGGACCGGGGCCTTTGCGCCATGCTGGGCCAGTTCCTTTGCGGCGCAGTTCTTCGGCTCTTTTCCTGTCAGAATGATCGTGGTTCCAGCCTTCGGTGCCGGAATTCCTTCAAACGAGATCATGGATAGCAGGAACTTGTACTTGGGATCCTCCATGCCGGGCTGCATGGTGTTAGCAACGTGCCAGATGCCGTTCACATTGACGAAGCAACGGCAGATGTCACCGGTGCAGGCGAATTTTGCGGCCAGCAGATTGCCACCGTCGATCTCGACTTCGAGCGAGCCGGCGCCCAGATCGAAGGCCGTCTCATCATATAGATAGTTCTTGAAGCGTTCCTGAGGCAGGTCGGGAACGCTTGATGCGTCGATCAGCGTTGCGGCGCTGAAATTGTCCGGGTCGACGGCTGCGGGCATATCGGCCGGGCCCATCTTTGAGAGCAGGTAATCCTTAATTCCGTCAGCGATGATCTCTGCTGCGAGGGTCGTGAATACTGGCCGCTGATAGTGGGCGTAGTCCCCGTAGGCACCCGGAGATTCAAAGAAGTCCCGACCGAACCTTCTGACCAGCGCCGCATTCACGTCTACCGCCGTGAGGCCGTAATAGTTCGCCAGATAATGGACGCCGCCATGGAGGGGATTGATCGTGGATCTGTGGATGCCGGTGCGTGTCGCAAAGATCACGGGAACGATCTTGATGGTCGGGTTCACTTCACGCGCATAGCGGATTGCACCCTCCATGCCCTTGACCCACCTTGCGAGGCCGGCCGTCGACGACGCGAAGACGCTCGTATCATTAAGCGTATATTCGATAATGAGCAGGTCGGCCTTTTCCAGCGCCGCCTTGTTCATCTTCAAGTTGATGAGCCCATTGAAAATTGTCGTATTGCCAACTGCGAGGTTTGCGGCAATGCGCAGGTTGATGCCGAACCTCTTCAGGCACCGGGGCAGCTCGGTCAGGTAGCCCGGTCGCATCACCGTATTGGATCCACCGATAGCGATTGCAGCGATGTTCTTCATCATCCATCCTCGGTTGAAGGTCTGAGTTCGACTAAACCGAAGAGTTCAAGTTTCGCAATCCCAGATTGCGTTGGACCGAGGGCGATGGAAGGCCGATGTTCGGCCTGCTGCCAAAGCAAGCGGTTGATCGGAACGAGCGTTCGCGATGGGCACAATCGGCGGTTCTGTCTTTCATCCGCTCGTGCAACAGCGGCTGATCGGGGTGTGATTGGGGGTTGGGCTTTCCGATCATCGTGATCTGCTCGCCTGTATCAGGCGGCATCTCCGAATCGAGGGCATGGCCGATGCGATGTGCAGCAGGGCCTATTGGGGCCGAGTGCATCGCTGCTCGATCAGATCGAGAGTCTAACCGACTTTGGTTTTTGATGAACGTCTCCTCCGTGATCCGAAACGATCAGGGGGAGGAATGGTAGCGGAGGAGGGATTTGAACCCCCGACACAAGGATTATGATTCCTCTGCTCTAACCAGCTGAGCTACTCCGCCACGGAGTGCGGCGGATTTACGGCGTGGGGCGGGTGGGGTCAAGGGGGTCGGGACGGGTTTTTTCGCAAAACCAAAATTCCCTGTGGATGAATTCGCCCGGCCGCCGGGCGGCGCAACGGCTGCGGGCGTTGCGGTGGCGGCGGGGTGGAGTGTGGCGAGGAAATTCTTATGGATCGCAAGGGATTGCGCTGCGCAACCCGTGCAGCATCCGTGCACCGGGCGTACACCGCGCGTACACAGGCTGCGCGCGTTGCGTGGCGGGGTCGGCAAAAAACAAGGGGCAGGTCTGACGACCTGCCCCCGGAATTTTCAGACGGGTGAGGCGCGGTCAGCCGCGCGCGGGCACCTTTTGCAGCAGCGGCATCACCTCGGACATGTCGGGGCCATGTGCCTGCCCGGTCAGCGCCTTGCGCAGCGGCATGAACAGGCCCTTGCCCTTGCGGCCGGTGGCGGCCTTGACCGCCGTGGTGAACTCGGACCAGCTGGTGTCGGTATAGGGCGGCGGCGGCAGCAGCTTCATTGCTTCGGCGACGAAATCGGCATCCTCGGGGTCGATCTGCGGCGTGGCGCCGTTCGAGAAGATCTCCCACCAGCCGGCCAGATCGTCGAGCTTGGTGATGTTCTGCGAGGCGACGCGCCAGAACCGCTCGGCCTGATCGGCGGGCACGCCGAGGGCCGCGATGCGGTCGCGCACCACCTCGAACGGGCGGGCCTGATTGGCCTCGCGGGTCAGCGGCCACAGATCCTCGGCGTCGAATTTGGTGGGCGAGGCGCCGAATTGCGACAGCTCGAAGCCCGCCGCCAACTCGTCGAGCGACATTTTCAGCTCGACCGGCTGCGACGAACCCAGACGCGCCATCAGCGAAAGCAGCGCCTCGGGGGCGACGCCCGATTCGCGCAGATCCTTGATCGCCAGCACGCCCAGACGTTTCGACAGCTCTTCGCCATGCGCGCCGGTCAGCAGGCTGTGATGGGCAAAGGCCGGCGGCGTGGCGCCCAGCGCGCGGATGATCTGGATCTGGGTCGCGGTATTGGTCACATGGTCGGCGCCGCGCACGATATGGGTCACGCCCATGTCGGCGTCATCGACCGAGCTTGCGAAGGTGTAAAGCACCTGACCATCGGCGCGGATCAGCACCGGGTCCGAGACCGAGGCCGCGTCGATGGAAATGTCGCCCAGGATGCCGTCGGGCCATTCGATGCGTTCCTGATCCAGCAGGAATCGCCAGTAGCCGTCGCGGCCTTCGGCGCGATAGGCGGCAATCTGATCGGCCGAGAGGCTCAGCCCGGCGCGGTCATAGACCGGCGGCTTGCCCATGTTGAGCTGCTTCTTGCGTTTCAGGTCCAGCTCGACCGGGGTTTCAAACACCTCGTAAAGGCGGTTCGCGCCGCGCAGGCCTTCGGCGGCCTCGGCATAGCGGTCCAGCCGGTCGGACTGGCGTTCGATCCGGTCCCAGGTCAGGCCCAGCCATTCCAGATCGCGCTGGATGCCATCGGCATATTCCTGTTTCGACCGCTCGCGGTCGGTGTCGTCCAGACGCAGGATGAAGGTGCCGCCCGACTTGCGCGCGATCAGATAGTTCATCAGCGCCGTGCGCAGGTTGCCGACATGGATATGGCCGGTGGGCGAGGGGGCGAAACGGGTGGTGGTCATGGGAGGTCTCCTGTCGGCTTCGCTCTTTCACAAACGGCGGTTTTTGTCCATATCGGGGCGGGCAATCACGAGGTGACGCCATGCTGGACTGGAAGAGTGCCGAGGCCCCCGACGCCGGGCTGATCGAGGAACTGGCGCGCGAGGCCATCGCCGGCCTGCCGCCGGAGTTCGCGGGCCCCGCCGCGCAGGTGGTGCTGCGCGTCGAGGATTTCGCCAGCGAGGAATTTCTGGACGAGTTGCAGATCGACGATCCGCTGGAACTGACCGGGCTTTATGACGGCGTGCCGATGACCGAGAAATCGGCCAGCGATCCGCAGCATTTCCCCGATACGGTCTGGCTGTTTCGCCGCGCCATTCTGGACGAATGGGCGGCGCGTGGCGATGTCACGCTGGGCGCGCTGGTCGGCCATGTGGTGATCCATGAGTTCGCCCATCACTTCGGCTGGTCGGACGCCGATATCGCCGCCATCGACAGGTGGTGGGAATAGCGCCGCCTGCACCGCTGCCTTGCAAGGGCCCCGCCATGCGCGGGGCCTTTTGCGTTTTTGCTTGTCTTGCGGGGGGCGTTTCATTATTTGAATGCCATTCAAGTTATTCGATGGCGGGGAAGCGGTGGACTGCGATCTTCTGGTGATCGGCTCGGGGGCGGCCGGGCTGACAGCGGCGGTGACGGCTGCGAAAAGCGGGCTGTCGGTGATCGTCGCCGAAAAGGCCGAGGTGCTGGGCGGCACCACCGCATGGTCGGGCGGCTGGACATGGGCGCCCCTGAACCCGGTGGCCCGCCGCGCCGGCATCGTCGAGGATCCCGAGGCGCCGCGCCGCTATCTGCAATCGGTGCTGGGGCCGCATTTCGACGCCGGCAAGGTCGATGCCTTTCTGTATCACGCGCCGCGCATGGTTGGTTTTCTGGAAGCGGCCGGGCTGGAATTCGAGGGTGGACTGAAGATCCCCGACACCTATGGTCATCAGCCGGGGGCGGGGATGGGCGGACGCTCGGTCATTGCAGCGCCGTTCGACGGGCGGCGTCTGGGGCCGCTGATCGGGCTGCTGCGCAAGCCGATGCGCGAGACGAGCTTCATGGGCATGACCATTCAGGCCGGGCCGGATCTGCGCGCCTTCATGACCATGCTGCGCTCGGGCCCGGCATTTGCGCATGTCACGCGGCGCTTTGGCCGGCATCTGTGGGATCTGGCGCGGCATGGCCGGGGCATGCAGCTGCGCAATGGCAATGCGCTGGTGGCGCGGCTGATGCTGGCGGCCGATGGTCTGGGCGTGCGGTTTCTGACCAATGCTCCGGCGCAGGAGCTGCTGAGTGATGGCACGGGCCGGGTTTGCGGCGCGGTGCTGGGCGGGCCGGAGGGCGCGCGTCGGGTGGTGGCGCGGCGGGGCGTGCTGCTGGCGACCGGCGGCTTTGGCCATGACGCGGCGCGGCGGGCGGCGCAGTTTCCGCATGACGATTGCCACACCAGCCTGTCGGTGCCCGAAGCCTCGGGCGACGGGCTGCGGCTGGCCGAGGCGGTGGGCGGCGTGCAGGACCGCGGGCTGGCCAGCCCCGGCGCGTGGTGCCCGGTGTCCGAGGTGCCCTGGCCCGACGGGCGGCGCGGCGTGTTTCCCCATATCATCGAGCGCGGCAAGCCCGGCATCATCGGCGTGCTGGCGAATGGCCGGCGATTTTGCAACGAGGGGCTGGGCTATCACGATTATGTCACGGCGCTGCTGGAGGCGGTCGGACCGCAGGGCGTGCCGGAATCGTGGCTGGTCTGCTCGCACGCGTTCCAGCGCCGCTATGGGCTGGGGATCTCGCGTCCGGCGCCGGTGCCGCTGGGCGCGTGGCTGCGCAACGGCTATCTGAAAAAGGGCGACACCCCCGAGGAGCTGGCGCGGGCCTGCGGCATCGACCCCGAGGGGCTGGTGGCGACTCTGGCCGAGTGGAACGCGGGCGCGGCGCGGGGCGAGGACCCGGCCTTTGGGCGCGGCACCAGCGCCTATATGCGCTTGCAGGGCGATCCCGATGTGACGCCCAACCCTTGCGTGGCGCCGATCGCCAAGGGGCCGTTCTATGCCGTGCGGGTGACGCCCGGCAGTTTCGGCACCTTTGCCGGGCTGAAAAGCGATGGCCGCGCCCGGGTGCTGGATGCGGGCGGCGCGCCGGTCGCCGGGCTTTACGCCGCCGGCTGCGATATGGCGAGCGTGATGGGCGGCTATTATCCGGCGGGGGGCATCAACATCGGCCCCGCCATGACATTTGGCCATATCGCCGCGCTGGATGCGGCAGGTCTTTATGAGGAACATCGCCCATGACATTGGCTTCCCGTCAGATTTCGCTGGCGCATCTGAGTGCGGTCGAGCTGTCTCCGCCCGAGATGATCCGGCTGGCGGCGCGTGTCGGCTATGACGCGGTCGGGCTGCGGCTGATCCGGGTGACGCCCGACACGCCCGGCTATCCGCTGATGCAGGACAGCGCCCTGCTGGCCGCGACGCTGGCGGCCTTGGCCGAGACCGGGCTGCGCGTGCAGGATGTGGAGTTCGTGCGCATCAACCCGGATTTCGATCTGGCGGCGCTGGGCCCGTTTCTGGAGACCGCCGCGCGGCTGGGCGCGAAGCAGGTGATCTGCGCGCCCTATGACCCGGACCTGGGCCGGCTGGCGCAGAACCTTGGCCAGATGGCCGAGGCCTGCCACGGCCATGGCTTGCAGGCGGTGCTGGAGTTCTTTCCTTGGACCCCGGTGCCGGATCTGGCGAGTGCGCTGGAGGTGGCCGAGGCGGCGGGGCCGCAGTTGGGGCTACTGGTCGATACGCTGCATTTCAACCGCTCGCAGAGCCGGATCGAGGATCTGGCCCGCGCGCTGCCGCGCATGCCCTTTGTCCATCTGTGCGACGCGCCGGTGCAGGCGAGCTATACCACCGAAGAGCTGTTCTTTGCCGGCCGGGTCGAGCGGCTGCCGGCGGGCGAGGGGCAGATCCCGCTGGCGCCGATCCTGCGCGCGCTGCCCGACGACATGCCGGTGGGGATCGAGGTGCCGATGACCGCGCTGACCCGGGCCGAGGGCGTCGAGGTCGCGGTGCGCCGCGCGCTGGAGCGCAGCCGGGCGTTTCTGGCGGGGCTCTGACGCCGGAATTGCACATTTCTGCGGCAAAAGATGCGCGGTTCGCCGCCGTGACGAAGCATCAAGCCCAGCCGGTCTTGTCCGTTTCCACTGCGGTCATGTAGGGGGCGGTCTGGATCCGGCGGCGCCGTTCCCTTGCGGGGGCGTGGCATCCGCAGGGATCCCAGCGGATGGCGCCGGGCTGCCCCTGCCGGATCTTCGGCCGGAGCGCGTGCCCGCAGCGTCTGGTTGTGTGCCGGGCGGTGGTTGCAGTGCCCCCTCCTGCTTTCGTCGGCGCGCAGGCTCGTCGTCGCCCTGACCCTTGCGGGTCGGGGCTGCGACATTCGCGGAGCTTTCCCCCGACGGCAAAATCTGGCAGGCAGGGCCGCAGCGGAGGATGGCGATGGGATCGGCCAGAGTGCAGGCGCGTTGCGGGATTGGGCCGGGCCGGGTCTTGGCCGGTGCGGGCTCGTCTGCGACCGCGCGCCTGCGGGCGCTGGCTTTGGCGCTGCTGATCCCGTTTCTGGCCTTTTCGCTGCTGACGCCCGGCACCATGCTGGCGCCCGATGCCATGGGCCGGGTCATGGTGATCCTGTGCGGCGACAGCGCGCCGGTGGAAATGACGGTGGCGGCGGATGGCAGTCTTGCGCCCGCAGACCATGCCCCGGACCATGTCGCCGACCATCCGCCCTGCGGCTGGGCCAGCCATGCCCAGCAATTTCTGGGCCTGCCGGTGCCGGCGCTGCCTGCCGCCTCTGGCCTGCCGCGCGCCTTTGTGCCGCCGCCGCGCTTTGCCATTGCCATGGCCCCGGCGGCGCCCTTGCAGCCGCTGGCGCGTGGCCCGCCCCGCATGTCCTGAACCGATCCCCCGACCCCGCGCGCAGGCGATGGCCTGCCGCGATCACCCGAAGATCAGGACGATACCGATGAAACCCATGATTCTGGCCGCCGCGATGGCGAGCCTGTTTGCCGGCCCGGCCTTGGCGCATGTGGCGCTGGACCAGCCCGAGGCCCCCGCCGGGGCCGGCTACAAGGCGGTACTGCGCATCGGCCATGGCTGCGAGGGCAAGGCCACCACGGCGCTGCGCGTCAAGCTGCCCGACGGATTTTACGACGCCAAGCCCATGCCCAAGCCGGGTTGGACGCTGAAGACCGTGACCGGCGATTATGCCCGGCCCTTTGACAAGCATGGCGACGTGATGACCAGCGGCACGCGCGAGATCATCTGGTCGGGGGGCGAGCTGCCCGACGCATGGTATGACGAATTCACGCTGCGCGGCACCATCGGCCCCGAGGTCGCGCCGGGCACGGTGCTGTATTTCCCGACCGTGCAGGAATGCGGCAAGACGCGCGCCGGCTGGATCGACGTGACCGGCGCCGAAGGGGTGGAGCATCCGGCCCCGGCGCTGACCGTTACCGCGCCCGTGGCGGCGCAGGCCGGCCATGGTGGGCATGATGCCGGGGGCCATGCGGCGCATGACGCCGGCGGCGATCAGGCCGCAGCGCCCGCCGCCGATCAGGCGGGCGACATCCGCGTTGACGGCGCCTTTGCCCGCGCCACACCGCCCGGCGCCGATCTGGCCGGCGGTTTCCTGACCATCCACAACCGGGGCGCGGCGGACCGGCTGGTTGAGGTTTCCACCGCGCTGGCCGATCATGTCGAAATCCACGAGATGGTGATGCAGGGAGACGTCATGACCATGCGCCCGCAGCCCGATGGCCTGCCCATTCCCGCCGGCCAGACGGTCGAGCTGAAACCCGGTGGCTATCACCTGATGCTGATGGGGCTGAAACAGCCGCTGGCGCAGGGCGAAACCGTGCCGCTGACCCTGACCTTTGAAAAGGCCGGCAAACTGGACGCGACCTTGCAGGTCGGGCCGGTCAATGCACGCGCTGCCGGAGGTGATCATGCCGGGCACTGAACCGAAATCGGGCCTGTTCCCGATCCGCCTGCTGCTTTGGGCGCTGGTGGCGCTGGCGCTGGCCGCCGTGGTCTGGACGCAGATCATCTCGCCCCGGCTGGATCGGTTGCAGGATGCGGGCACCGCCAGCCTTGGGCGCGGCGATTACCGGCTGCAGGCGACGGATGGCAGCACATTTACGCAAGACAGCCTGAAGGGGCAGCCCTCGGCGGTGTTCTTCGGCTTTACCCATTGCCCCGATGTCTGCCCGACGACGCTGGGCGATATGGCGCAATGGCAGGAGGATCTGGGCAAGGACGGCAAGAGCCTGCGCATCTTTTTCCTGACCGTCGATCCCGAGCGCGACAGCGTCGACGGGCTGCGTGATTACGTGTCCTGGGTGCCGGGCGTCACCGGGGTCTCGGGCTCGCCCGAAGAGATGACCAAGGCGACGCGGGCCTTTCGCGTCTATGCCCGCAAGGTGCCGACCGAGGGCGGCGGCTATACGATGGACCATTCGGCCATGGTGTTGCTGTTCGATGCCAAGGGCGATTACGCCGGGCTGATCGGCTATCAGGAAGACCCGGCCAAGACCCGCGCCAGCCTTGAAAAGCTGCTGGCGAACTAGCGGCGTGCCGGCGCGCCCATCGGGGTGGCGCCGGCATTTGCATAGGGACTGTGGCTTGCTTGGTGGGGGCTTGCGTGGCGGGATGCTGCGGAGCCCAAGGACCTGTCTGGCTGCCGGGCGCACCGCAGGGGCGGGGCTGGGTGGCGAGAGGGGAATGGCGTGCGGAGGGATTGCGCCCAAGCTGGCGAGGTGCGCCGCATATTGCGGCAGGGACCTGACTGGCGGGAAGTGGAAAGCTGGCTGGCGTGATGCTGGCTTGCGATCTGAAACCGATATAGGCACGCCGATGGCGGGCGTCAAGAAAACTTTTGAAATCATATAGTTGACTTAATTTGTCAGGTTGGGGTCGGCGGGTGCACTCGGCCCGATGACAAGCCCGGCGCGCTGGGCTAGCCTGTCGCCAAACAGCGGAGGGAACAGATGGATCTGGTGGCGAAGGCGACGGAACTGGTCGGTGCGGCCATGGTGGCGCTGCGGCGCAAGCACGCACCCCGCGTCCGGGCGCTGGGGCAGTCGCCAGAGATCCCCGAGGCGCGCGAGCAGGGCATCATGACGCTGAAGATGCCGACCGCGCGCGGCTGGGCGCCGGGGCAGAAACCGCAGGCGGCGGCCGGGCTGCGCGTCGATGCCTTTGCCAGCGATCTGCTGCATCCGCGCTGGATCGAGGTGCTGCCCAATGGCGATGTGCTGGTCGCCGAGGCGCTGCAGGACGCCGGGCCGCCGCGCTCGCTGATGGATCGCGCGACTCAGGCCACCATGCGCCGGGCGCGGGCACTGGGCGTCAGCGCGAATCGGGTGACGCTGTGGCGCGATGCCGATGGCGACGGGCGCGCCGAGATCCGCGAGGTCTTTGTCGAGAACCAGCGTCAGCCCTTTGGCATGGCTCTGGTCGGGGACACGTTCTATCTTGGCAATACCGATGGCGTGCTGGCCTTTCCCTATCGCGCCGGCGACACCCGGCTGGCGGGCGAGGGGCGGCGGCTGGTCAGCTTTCAGCCGGGCGGGCATTGGACGCGCAGCCTGCTGGCAGCACCGGACGGGCTGGCGCTTTACGTCGGCGTCGGCTCGCTGACCAATATCGGCGACGAGGGGATGGCCGCCGAACAGGGCCGCGCCGCGATCTGGCGGCTGGATCTGGAGAGCGGTGCGGCGCGGATCTTTGCCTCGGGTCTGCGCAATCCGGTCGGGCTGGCCTGGGAGCCGCAGACCGGCGCGCTGTGGACGGTGGTCAACGAACGCGACGGGCTGGGCGACGAGACGCCGCCCGATTACCTGACCTCGGTGCAGGATGGCGGCTTTTACGGCTGGCCCTATTGCTACTGGGGCCAGATCATCGACGAGCGCGTGCCGCAGGACCCGGCCGAGGTCGCGCGCGCGATCCGGCCCGATTATGCGCTGGGCGGGCATACTGCCTCGCTGGGCCTGTGCTGGCTGCCCGAGGGCGTGCTGCCGGGCTTTGGTCCGGGTATGGTCATCGGGCAGCATGGCTCGTGGAACCGCTCGATCCTGTCGGGCTATCGGCTGATCTTCGTGCCCTTTGCCGGCGGGCGCCCCTCGGGGCCGCCGCGCGACATCCTGACCGGGTTCCTGAGCGAGGACGAGAAATATTCCTATGGCCGGCCGGTGGGGGTGTGCATCGGGCCGGACCGGCGCTCGCTGTTGATGGCCGATGACGTGGGCGATGTGATCTGGCGGGTCAGCGCCGCCTGAGGCGGGGCCTTTGTGGCGATGATGCGGCTTGGCTGTTGCCAAGCCCGGCGCGGCGGGGCATGGCCGGACCGAATACCTGTGATCGGCCACGAAGGAGCTTGCGCATGGACTTTCCCGAACTCGACGCCCTGCGCGCACTGGCCGATGCCGAGCGCGCCGCCCAGATGGAAGCCTATCACAAGGTCGGACGGGTCTATCTGGGCGTGGCCAATCCGCCGATCGACGAACTGGCGCGGCTGTGGCGCGAGGCGCTGGACCTGCCCGGCCGGCTGGATCTGGCCGCGCGGCTGTGGGAGAGCGACATCCACGAGGCGCGCGTCGCCGCCGCCAAGCTGCTGACGCAGGCGCGGATCCGGCCGGATGCGGCAGTCTGGGAGCTGATCGCGGGCTGGGTGCCGCAATTCGACGGCTGGGCCATCGCCGATCACGTCATGGGCGCTGCCGGGCGCCGCTTGCAGGCCGATCCGGCGCGGCTGGACCAAGTCGAGATCTGGCTGGACGATCCGAATCCCTGGGTGCGGCGCGCGGCGCTGGTCGGCACGCTGCCATGGACGCGGCTGCGCAACCCCAAGCCCGAGGAACTGGCGCAGCGCGAACGCCTGCTGGGCTGGCTGGAGCGGCTGGCCCATGACCGCGACAGTTCGATCCAGAAGGCGATCGGCGGCTGGCTGCGCGACCTGTCCAAACACGATCCGCAGCGGGTGCGCGACTGGCTGGATGCGCATGGCGCGCGGCTGAAACCCGTGGCCCGCAGCGAGGCGGGCCGCTGGCTGAAACGCATGGGGCGGGGCTGATCCGGCCCTGCTGCAGCCGCGCGGCGGTCGGTCGTCCTGCGCGCATGGCGCGGCGGGCAGCTGTGATGCCACAATCGTGCAATTCGCCGCCTCGCAACCGCGCGGCGGTCAGCTGCCATAGACCTCGATCGTGGGCAGGTCGGTCAGGCTGACGCCCAGCATCTGCAGCGCCGGCAGCGAGACCTGACTGCCGCCGCTGGCCGGGCCGCCCAGCGGGATCAGCCGGACATTGGCCGATTTCCCGGTGGCGGGGTTGACGATGCGTCCGGCGCTTTCCGAGCCGACCAGCGGCGTCTTGATCCAGAAGCCGGGCAGCGAGGGATCGCCGAGCGAGGCGACGGTGGTGCCCAGGCGCTTGCCGCCCGCGCGCACCGGGGCCGCGGCCTCGGCCCGTTCCTCGCGCGTGGCGGTGTTCAGCGCCGCCGCAGGTTGGCCCGCGCTTTCGCCGATGCTGGAGGCCGAGCTGCTTTTGCCCGGCGTGCGCGGGGCCGTGCCCTTGAGCACCGGGCCCGCGATCACCGGCTGGCCGGTCGCCGGATCGGTCATGGTCTCCATCACCGGGGCGGGGCTGGAGGCGGGGGTCTTTCCGGTGTTGGTGCAGGCGGCAAGGCCAAGGATCAGCAGGGCGCCGGTCAGGCGCAGAACGGGCATGGTCATCGTGAAATCCTTGTTCTGGACTTTTGCGGCAGGCTAGCCGTCGGTCCCGAGCCCTGTCCACCCATAGCCGCGAACAAGGTTACGAGAGCGTCAACGGTTCGGCTGCTTGTGAAGGCGTTCGGGCAGGCTTATCTTGGGGGGATGAACGCGCAACTGCCTCTGATCGACCCGTTTGCCCGCCCGATTACCTATCTGCGGGTCTCGGTCACGGATCGCTGCGATTTCCGCTGCACCTATTGCATGGCCGAGCACATGCAGTTCCTGCCCAAGCGCGACCTGTTGACGCTGGAGGAACTGGACCGGCTGTGTTCGGCCTTTGTGGCCTTGGGCGTGCGCAAGCTGCGTGTGACGGGCGGCGAGCCCTTGGTGCGGCGCAATATCATGGGATTCTTTCGCGCCATGTCGCGGCATCTGGGTCACGGGCTGGACGAGCTGACGCTGACCACCAACGGCAGCCAGCTGGCGCGGTTCGCGGGTGAGCTGGCCGATTGCGGCGTGCGCCGGGTCAATGTCTCGCTGGACACGCTGGACGCGGCGAAATTCGCGCAGATCACCCGCTGGGGCCGGCTGGAGCAGGTGCTGGAGGGGATCGAGGCCGCCACCCGCGCCGGCATCCGCGTCAAGATCAATACCGTGGCGCTGAAGGGCTTCAACGAGGCCGAGCTGTTTTCGCTGCTGGACTGGTGCGCGGGGCAGGGCCATGACCTGACCTTTATCGAGGTCATGCCGATGGGCGACATGGGCGAGGAGCAGCGGCTGGACCAGTATTGGGCGCTGTCGGACTTGCGGGCGCGGCTTTCCGAACGCCTGACCCTGACGCCGCTGGCCGAGCGCACCGGCGGCCCGGCCCGCTATGTGCGGGTCGAGGAAACCGGGCAGAAGATCGGCTTTATCACGCCGCTCACGCATAATTTCTGCGAAAGCTGCAACCGGGTGCGGCTGACCTGCACCGGTGAGCTTTACATGTGTCTGGGGCAGGAGGACCGCGCCGATCTGCGCGCGCCGCTGCGCGCCAGCGATGACGATGCCCCGGTGCGCGAGGCGATCCGCGAGGCGATCACCCGCAAGCCCAAGGGCCATGATTTCGACTATACGCGCCAGCATGTCGCGGGTCAGGTCGGCCGCTTCATGAGCCATACCGGGGGCTGAGCCGTGCCCGTTGCCCGGGCAGGCGGCGTGTATGTTCGCATGATGTTCCATTAAAGGTTGCCATTTCCGCGATCATGCCTATCTGATGCGCTTGGCGGAATCAGGCATGATCTGGACGGGGCGCGATGGAACAGAAGTTCATCGAGGTTCGCGGCGCGCGCGAGCACAATCTGAAGAACGTGGACATGGATATTCCGCGCGACAGTCTGGTGGTCATCACCGGCCTGTCGGGATCGGGAAAATCCAGTCTGGCCTTTGACACGATCTATGCCGAAGGGCAGCGGCGCTATGTCGAAAGCCTGTCGGCCTATGCCCGGCAGTTTCTGGACATGATGGGCAAGCCGGATGTGGATCACATCAGCGGCCTGTCTCCGGCGATTTCCATCGAGCAGAAGACGACCTCGAAGAACCCGCGCTCGACCGTGGGCACGGTGACCGAGATCTATGACTATCTGCGGTTGCTGTTTGCGCGCGCCGGCACGCCCTATTCGCCGGCGACCGGCCTGCCGATCGAGGCGCAGCAGGTGCAGGACATGGTGGACCGGGTGATGGAGCTGCCCGAGGGCACGCGCGCCTATCTGCTGGCGCCCATCGTTCGCGACCGCAAGGGCGAATACAAGAAGGAATTCCTGGAACTGCGCAAGCAGGGGTTCCAGCGCGTCAAGGTGAACGGCACTTTCCACGAGCTGGACGAGCCGCCGACTTTGGACAAGAAATTCCGCCACAATATCGACGTGGTCGTGGACCGCATCGTCGTGCGCGAGGGCATGGAGACGCGGCTGGCCGACAGTTTCCGCACCGCGCTGGATCTGGCCGACGGCATCGCACTGCTGGAAACTGCCCCGGCAGAGGGCGAGGGCGAGCGCATCACCTTCAGCGAGAATTTCGCCTGTCCGGTGTCGGGCTTCACCATCCCCGAGATCGAGCCGCGGCTGTTTTCCTTTAACGCGCCCTTTGGCGCCTGTCCGGTCTGCGACGGGCTGGGGATGGAGCTGTTCTTTGACGACCGGCTGATCGTGCCCGATCAGGCGCTGTCGGTGGCGCAGGGGGCGCTGGCGCCTTGGGCCAAGTCGAAATCGGCCTATCTGACCCAGACCGTCAACGCGCTGGCCAAGCATTACGTCTTTGACAAGAAGACGCCGTGGAAGGACCTGCCGAAAGAGGTGCAGGACATGTTCCTGCGCGGCTCGGGCAAGGAAGAGATCCCGTTCCGCTTTGACGAGGCCGGCCGCGTCTATGAGATCACCCGCACCTTCGAGGGCATCATCCCCAACATGGAGCGCCGGCTGCGCGAAAGCGACAGCGCATGGGTGCGCGAGGAGTTCGAGAAGTATCAGAACAACCGCCCCTGCGGCGCCTGCCACGGCTATCGGCTGAAACCCGAGGCGCTGGCGGTCAAGATCGCGGGCAGCCATATCGGGCAGGTCACCGAACTGTCGATCCGCGAGGCGCTGGCCTGGGTCGAGGCTGCGCCGGGTCAGTTGACGAAACAGAAGAACGAGATCGCGGCGGCCATCTTGAAGGAAATCCGCGAGCGGCTGGGCTTTCTGGTCAATGTGGGCTTGGACTACCTGACGCTGAGCCGGGCTGCGGGCACGCTGTCGGGCGGCGAAAGCCAGCGGATCCGGTTGGCAAGCCAGATCGGCTCGGGCCTGACGGGGGTGCTTTATGTGTTGGATGAACCCAGCATCGGCCTGCATCAGCGCGACAACGACCGGCTGCTGGACACGCTGAAGGGGCTGCGCGATCAGGGCAACTCGGTTCTGGTGGTCGAGCATGACGAGGATGCGATCCGCCATGCCGATTACGTCTTTGACATGGGGCCGGGGGCCGGGGTGCATGGCGGCAGCGTCGTGGCCAAGGGCACGCCCGCCGAAATCGCCGCCAATCCCGACAGCCTGACCGGGCAATATCTGTCCGGCCTGCGCGAGATCCATGTCCCCGATGTGCGGCGCAAGGGCAATGGCAAGGCGATCAAGGTCGTTGGCGCCACCGGCAACAACCTGAAAAACGTCACCGCCGAGTTCCCGCTGGGCAAGTTCGTCTGCGTGACGGGCGTCTCGGGGGGGGGCAAGTCCACGCTGACGATCGAGACGCTGTTCAAGACCGCGAGCCTGCGGCTGAACGGTGCCAAGCAGACGCCCGCGCCCTGCGAGACGATCAAGGGGCTGGAACTGCTGGACAAGGTGATCGACATCGACCAGCGTCCGATTGGCCGCACGCCGCGCTCGAACCCTGCCACCTATACCGGTGCCTATACCCATATTCGCGACTGGTATGCCGGCCTGCCCGAATCCAAGGCGCGCGGCTACAAGCCGGGGCGGTTCAGCTTCAACGTCAAGGGCGGGCGCTGCGAGGCCTGTCAGGGCGACGGCGTCATCAAGATCGAGATGCACTTCCTGCCCGATGTCTATGTCACCTGCGAGACCTGCAAGGGCAAGCGCTACAACCGCGAAACGCTGGAGGTGCAGTTCAAGGGCAAGTCCATCGCCGATGTGCTGGACATGACCGTCGAGGACGCGCAGGAGTTCTTCAAGGCGGTGCCCTCGATCCGCGACAAGATGGATGCGCTGGTCGAGGTGGGGCTGGGCTATGTCAAGGTCGGCCAGCAGGCCACGACGCTGTCGGGCGGCGAGGCGCAGCGGGTGAAGCTGTCGAAGGAACTGTCGCGGCGGGCGACGGGCAAGACGCTGTATATCCTGGACGAGCCGACGACCGGCCTGCATTTCGAGGATGTGCGCAAGCTGCTGGAAGTGCTGCATTCGCTGGTCGATCAGGGCAATACTGTGGTGGTGATCGAGCACAATCTTGACGTCATCAAGACCGCCGACTGGATCATCGACATCGGCCCCGAGGGCGGCGATGGCGGTGGCCGGATCGTGGCCAGCGGCACGCCTGAGGATGTGGCGCAGAACCCCGAAAGCCATACCGGCCGCTATCTGGCCCCGATGCTGGAGGCCGCGCGGCAGCGCGCGGCGGAATAGATGCTGCAAGCCTGCCTGAACGGCGCGCGCCCTGCCGATACGCCGCATCTGCCGCTGACGCCCGAGGCGGTGGCGGCGGATGCGCTGGCCTGCCGCGCGGCGGGGGCGGATTGCCTCCATATCCATCCCCGCGACACGCAGGGGCGCGAGTCTCTGGCGCCCGAGGATGTCGCCGCGCATCTGCGTGCGGTGCGGGCGGCGGTGCCGGGCATGCCGGTCGGGATTTCGACCGGCGACTGGATCGCGCCGCGCGCCGGGCGGCTGGAGGACATGAGGGCCTGGGTCGAAAAGCCCGATTACGTTTCGGTCAATCTGTCCGAACCCGATGCGCCCGAGGTCATCGCGCTGATGGCCGGGATCGGCGTCAAGGTCGAGCTGGGGCTGGCCCATGAGGCTGATCTGGACCGGCTGGAGGGGCTGGACCTGCCCCATGCCCTGCGCGCGATGATCGAGATGGAGGCCGGCGAGCCGGAGACCGTGATGCCACGGGCAGGGCGCATGTTCATGCGCCTGCGTCCGCGCGGCTTGCCGATCCTGCTGCACGGCTTTGACGACACCGCCTGGCCCTTTGTCGCGGCGGCGCGCGATCTGGGCTGCGACAACCGCATCGGGCTGGAGGATTGCCTGCATCTGCCCGATGGCAGCAGGGCGGGCAATGCCGCACTGGTCGCCGCCGCCCGGCAAATTCTGGACCTTCGGCCATGACGCCTGACCTTGCGCCCGCGCGGCTATGGCAGCAGGCCGAAGGCGCGGGGCTGGCCTTTGGCGGGCTGGCGATTGCCGGTTTCGCCTCGGTCGGCTGGCCGTGGTGGGTCTGGCTGCTGGCGTTGCTGGCCCCGGATCTGTCGATGGCGGGATATCTGCTGGGCCGCCGGGTCGGGGCCGTGGTCTATAACCTTGCGCATGTTTATGCGCTGCCGTTTCTGCTGATGCTGCTGGGCGTCGCCGCCGGCAAGACCGGCTGTATCGCTGCAGGCGGGCTGTGGCTGGCGCATATCGGCATCGACCGCGCCCTGGGCTATGGGCTTAAATTACCTGAGGGTTTTCGTCATACGCATCTGGGGGGAATCGGCCGGCCCAGCGATTCGTGATTCTTCTGCCACCCTGCGATCTGCATATCTTGTCGGCATAGCGATGGCGTTGCGCAAAGCGAAAGGTTACAATGCCTTCCAAAGCGGCGCGTACCGTTGACCCTGCCCGCCGCCGGGGATAAACGAGCCTCAGCCAAACCCATCGCGGGCCGCCACCTGGGTTCCTGCGAGCGAAAGGGAGCCCAACTCCAGTGGAATACCTGCTGCAAGAATATCTGCCGATCCTGGTCTTTCTGGGAATGGCATCCGCGCTGGCGATCGTGCTGATTCTGGCCGCCGCCATCGTCGCGATCCGCAATCCCGATCCCGAAAAGGTCAGCGCCTATGAATGCGGCTTCAACGCATTCGACGACGCGCGGATGAAATTCGACGTGCGCTTCTATCTGGTGTCGATCCTGTTCATCATCTTCGACCTTGAAGTGGCCTTCCTGTTTCCCTGGGCGGTCAGCTTTGCCGGCCTGACCGAAGTCGCCTTCTGGTCGATGATGGTCTTCCTGGCCGTGCTGACGGTGGGCTTTGCCTATGAATGGAAGAAGGGGGCGCTGGAATGGGCGTGATGACCGGAGCCAATACGGCCGGACCCGACCGCGAGTTCGCCACCGCCGAGCTGAACCGCGAGCTGCAGGACAAGGGTTTCCTGCTGACCACGACCGAGGATATCATCAACTGGGCGCGCAACGGCTCGCTGCACTGGATGACCTTTGGTCTGGCCTGCTGTGCGGTCGAGATGATGCAGACCTCGATGCCGCGCTATGACATCGAGCGTTTCGGCACCGCGCCGCGCGCCTCGCCGCGCCAGTCGGACCTGATGATCGTCGCGGGCACGCTGACCAACAAGATGGCGCCGGCGCTGCGCAAGGTCTATGACCAGATGCCCGAGCCGCGCTATGTCATCTCGATGGGCAGCTGCGCCAATGGCGGCGGCTATTACCATTATTCCTATTCCGTGGTGCGCGGCTGCGACCGCATCGTTCCGGTGGATATCTATATCCCCGGCTGCCCGCCCACGGCCGAGGCGCTGCTTTACGGCATCCTGCAACTTCAGCGCCGCATCCGGCGCACCGGCACGCTGGTGAGGTAAGCCATGTTCGACACCGAAGCCCTTGCCGAACTGGCCGAACATATCGCCCTGCGCCGCGCCAGCGACGTGGTGGAAACCGAAATCGCCCATGGCGAGCTGAACGTCACCGCCACCCTGTCGGGGCTGGTCGGGCTGATCGAATTCCTGCGCAGCGATGCCAATTGCCGCTTCTCGACGCTGATCGACATTACGGCAGTGGATTACCCGAACCGCCCGGCGCGCTTTGATCTGGTGGTGCATCTGCTGTCGATGTATCGCAACCAGCGCATCCGCGTGAAGGCGCAGCTGCGCGAGGACGAGATCGCGCCCTCGCTGACCGGGGTGTTCCCCGGCGCGAACTGGTATGAGCGCGAAGTCTTTGACATGTTCGGCATCCTGTTCTCGGGGCACCCGGACCTGCGCCGCATCATCACCGACTATGGTTTCCGCGGCCATCCGCTGCGCAAGGATTTCCCGACCACCGGCTATGTCGAGGTGCGCTGGAACGACGTCGAAAAGCGCGTCGTCTATGAGCCCGTCAAGCTGGTGCAGGAATACCGTCAGTTCGATTTCCTCTCGCCCTGGGAAGGCGCCAAATATGTGCTGCCCGGCGATGAGAAGGGGGCGGCGAAGTGATGGCGAGCGAAACCGGCACCTGCCTTTGCGGGGCCTGCACCTTCACGGCCACGCCGGTTTCCGATGAGGCCGGCGCCTGCCATTGCAGCATGTGCCGCAAGTTTTCGGGCGGGGTGTTCATCGTCACCGATTGCTCGGGCAGTCTGGAATTCGCCGATGACGCGCCGATCACGCGCTTTCAGTCCAGCGAATGGGGCGAGCGGGTGTTCTGTGCGCGCTGCGGCTCGTCGCTGGCATGGGTGTCGCGCGATGGCGCCATGGCCTTTGTCTCGGTTCAGGCCTTTGCCGATCCAGGCAAATATCCGCTGCGCCATGAGCTGTTCATCGACTGCAAACCCGAAAGCTATGCCCTGGCGGGCGAGCACGAGACCATGACCGAGGCCCAATTCCTGGCCCAATACGCATCCAATTCCGAGGCTGGCGCATGATGGACGGCGATATCCGCAAGAACAGCTATGACGACGGTTCGGTGGACGCGCTGACCGGCGAACAAAGCATCCGCAATTTCAACATCAACTTCGGCCCACAGCACCCGGCAGCGCATGGCGTGCTGCGCATGGTGCTGGAGCTGGACGGCGAGATCGTCGAACGCGCCGATCCGCATATCGGCCTGCTGCATCGCGGCACCGAAAAGCTGATGGAAAGCCGGACCTATCTGCAGAACCTGCCGTATTTCGACCGGCTGGATTATGTGGCGCCGATGAACCAGGAACATGCCTGGTGTCTGGCCATCGAGCGGCTGACCGGCACGGTGGTGCCTCGTCGCGCCAGCCTGATCCGGGTGCTTTATTCGGAAATTGGCCGCATCCTGAACCACTTGATGGGCCTGACCACCGGCATGCTGGACATCGGCGCGCTGACCCCGCCGCTGTGGGGCTTTGAGGCGCGCGAACAGCTGATGGTGTTCTATGAGCGGGCCTGCGGCGCGCGTCTGCACGCGGCCTATTTCCGTCCGGGTGGCGTCCATCAGGATCTGCCGCCGGCGCTTCTGGACGATATCGAGGCCTGGTGCGATCCGTTCCTGAACCTGGTCGATGACCTGAACACGCTGTTGACGGAAAACCGCATCGTCAAGCAGCGCCTGGTCGATATCGGCATCGTCACCGAGCAGGACTGCCTTGACTGGGGCTATACCGGCGTCATGGTGCGCGGCTCGGGTCTGGCGTGGGATCTGCGTCGCAGCCAGCCCTATGAATGCTATGACGAATTCGACTTCCAGATCCCGGTGGGCAAGAACGGCGACTGCTATGACCGTTACCTGATCCGCATGCAGGAAATGCGCGAGTCGGTGAAAATCATGAAGCAGGCCGTGCAAAAGCTGCGCGCCGAGCCGGCCGGCGACGTGCTGGCGCGGGGCAAGCTGACCCCGCCCAAACGCGGCGACATGAAGCGCGACATGGAAAGCCTGATCCATCACTTCAAGCTTTACACCGAGGGCTTCAAGGTGCCGGCTGGCGAGGTCTATGCCGCCGTCGAGGCGCCCAAGGGCGAATTCGGCGTCTATCTGGTCGCGGACGGCACCAACAAGCCGTGGCGCGCCAAGCTGCGGGCGCCCGGTTTCGCGCATCTCCAGTCCATCGACTGGATGTCCAAGGGCCATATGCTGGCCGATGTTCCGGCGATCATCGCCACTCTTGATATCGTTTTCGGAGAGGTTGACCGCTGATGCTGCGCCGTCTGTCCCCCATCCAGCCCGAGTCCTTCGAGTTTACTCCGGCGAACCTGGAATGGGCCCGTGCCCAGATGACCAAATACCCGGAAGGCCGCCAGCAATCGGCGGTCATCCCGGTGCTGTGGCGCGCGCAGGAGCAAGAGGGCTGGCTGAGCCGCCCGGCCATTGAATATGTCGGCAATCTGCTGGGCATGGCCTATATCCGCGTGCTGGAAGTGGCGACATTCTACTTTATGTTCCAGCTGCAACCCGTTGGCAGTGTTATGCATGTGCAGATTTGTGGCACCACGACCTGCATGATCTGCGGCGCCGAGGAACTGATGCGGGTCTGCAAGGAAAAGATCGCGCCGCATGCGCATGAGCTGTCGGCCGATGGCCGCTTTTCTTGGGAAGAAGTCGAATGTCTGGGCGCGTGCACCAATGCGCCGATGGCCCAGATCGGCAAGGATTTCTACGAAGACCTGACCGCTGAAAAGCTGTCGGCGCTGATCGACCGCTTTGCCGCCGGCGAAGTTCCGGTGCCGGGGCCGCAGAACGGCCGCTTCTCGTCCGAGGCGCTGGGTGGGCCGACCGCTCTGGCCGGGTTGCAAGGCGAGGAACAGTATAACGGCAGCGTGGCCCGCGCCGTGCGGCTGGGCGAAACCATCAAGCGCATCGACGGCACCGAGGAGCCGATCACCACGCCTTGGCTGAAAGGCAAGGGTGGCGATGCAGGGGCGACCACCGCCACAAAGGATGGTATGAACGGCTAGAAGCGACGGCGGGCGGGTCATGATGGAACGGTCGGAGTGCAACAGGAACTGCTGGATCTCGGGCGCGATCGTCGGGGTGCTCGTGCTGCTGTTCACCTCGGGCATCGGTGATCTGGCCTGGGGCGCCGGCCTGTTTCTGGGGCTGGTGGCGGGGCTGTTGTTCGGCGCGCTGCTGGTCTGGCTGGTCTGCCACGAAGGGCAGGCGCCGTTCGAGGCCGGGCTGGGCATGACCGGGGCGGATTGGGACCGCGAAATGGCCGAGCGCCAGCCTGAGGCGCTGCTGGCGGCCACTGGCGGGCCCGAGGGCATCACCTCGGCCACGCAACTGCCGATTGTAGCCGGTGCGATCCCCGGAGCCAACCCGCTGGCATCCCGTGTGCAGGGGTCGGTTCAGGCGGGCGATGATCTGCGCCGCATCAAGGGCATCGGGCCCAAACTGTCGGACTGGCTGGCCGAAAGCGGCGTGACCCGGTTCGAACAGATCGCGGCCTGGGATTCGGCTCAGATTGCGGATTTCGCCCAGCGACTGGGCCGCATGGGTGGCCGGATCGAGGCGGATGACTGGGTCGGGCAGGCCCGGATCCTCGCCTCGGGGGGCGAGACGGAACATTCCCGCCGCATCGCGCGCGGCGAGGCGACTTGATGCCGGGACCGGCAAAGCATAATCCGCCGGCTGGGGCGGACACGCGCCAGATGCGGCTGGTGGGGGCGGTGATCGCCGTCACCATGTTGTGCTGGTTGGGAGTGCAATATCTGGGCAGCCAATCCGGCTGGCCGGCGAAATACGCCTTTCTCGCCGATCTCGCGGCGATGGGGGCCTTGATCTGGTCGCTGTTGGTGACCTGGCGGATCTGGCGGCGGCGCAATGCGTCCTCGCAGGGACAAGGATAAGACGATGCTGAACGATCAGGACCGGATCTTTACGAACCTCTACGGCATGGGCGACCGGAGCCTGGCCGGCGCCAAGAAGCGCGGCTGCTGGGACGGCACCGCCGCGATCATCGCCAAGGGCCGCGACGGCATTGTCAACGAAATGAAGGCCTCGGGCCTGCGTGGTCGCGGCGGCGCGGGTTTCCCGACCGGCATGAAATGGTCCTTCATGCCCAAGGAATCGGATGGCCGCCCGTCCTATCTGGTCATCAACGCCGACGAATCCGAGCCCGCGACCTGCAAGGACCGCGAGATCATGCGCCATGATCCGCACACCCTGATCGAGGGGGCGCTGATCGCGAGCTTCGCCATGGGCGCGCATGCCGCCTATATCTACATCCGCGGCGAGTTCATCCGCGAGAAAGAGGCGCTGCAATCGGCCATCGACGAATGCTATGACGCGGGCCTTCTGGGCCGCAATGCCGCCGGTTCGGGCTGGGATTTCGATCTTTACCTGCACCACGGCGCCGGCGCCTATATCTGCGGCGAGGAAACCGCGCTTCTGGAAAGCCTTGAGGGCAAGAAGGGCATGCCCCGGATGAAGCCGCCGTTCCCGGCCGGTGCGGGGCTTTACGGCTGCCCGACCACGGTGAACAACGTCGAATCCATTGCCGTGGTTCCGACCATCCTGCGCCGTGGCCCCGAGTGGTTCGCAGGCTTTGGCCGTCCCAACAACGCCGGCGTCAAGCTGTTCGGCATGACCGGCCATATCAACACCCCCTGCGTGGTCGAAGAGGCCATGTCGATCCCGATGCGCGAGCTGATTGAAAAGCATGGCGGCGGCGTGCGCGGCGGCTGGAAGAACCTGAAGGCCGTGATCCCCGGCGGCGCCTCCTGCCCGGTGCTGACCGCCGAGCAATGCGAAAATGCCATCATGGATTACGACGGCATGCGCGAGCTGCGGTCCTCGTTCGGCACCGCCTGCATGATCGTGATGGATCAGTCGACCGACATCATCAAGGCGATCTGGCGGCTTTCGGCCTTCTTCAAGCACGAATCCTGCGGCCAGTGCACGCCCTGCCGCGAGGGCACCGGCTGGATGATGCGCGTCATGGACCGTCTGGTGAAGGGCGAGGCCGAGGTCGAGGAAATCGACATGCTGTTCGACGTGACCAAGCAGGTCGAAGGCCACACCATCTGCGCGCTTGGCGACGCGGCCGCCTGGCCGATCCAGGGGCTGATCCGCAACTTCCGCGAGGAAATCGAGGACCGCATCAAGGCCAAACGCACCGGGCGCATGGGCGCCATGGCGGCGGAGTAATCACGATGGCGGGCCTTTTCCCAGCCGCGCTGCGTCACGCCCCTCTGGGGGCGGGATCGCGCGTGGCCGGGGGACGCTCAAGACAAGGTGTCGGAACCGCTGGGCGGTGCCGTGGTATGACGACATGTCACCACGGAAAGGCCAAAGCCATGAAACTTCTGCCCCTCGCGCTGATCGGCGCCCTGCTGGCGACGCCCGCCGTCGCGCTGGAACCGATTGCCAAGGAAAAATACATCAACGACCGGCTGATCGCCGCGCGCATCGCTGACCGCATCCGCCGCACCTGTCCGACCATCGACGGCCGTATCCTTTATGCCTTTGGCGAGGCGCGCCGGTTGAAATCCTATGCCCAGAACAAGGGTTATTCCAACGTCCAGATCGACGCCTTCCTGCATGACAAGGCCGAGAAAAAGCGCATCTATGGCGTGGCCGAGGATTACCTGACCCGCAAGGGCGCCAAAGCGAATGATCCGCAAAGCTTCTGTGCCATCGGCAAGCAGGAAATCGCGGCAAAATCTATTATCGGCAGCTTGTTGGTGGCGAAATGAAGAAGTGGATGAACCGCATCGGACTGGCCCTGATGGCCGCCTCTGCCGCCGCGATGATCGCAGCCGACGCCTTTGCCGGTGAGCCTTCGCAGGGGTTCGAGCCGACGGCGCAGAAGTTTTACCTGCAATTCTCGATCTTCGCGCCGGGCGATCTGCAATGCGATGCGACCGGGCCGGGCGTGCGCACCAAAGTCACCCGGGGCATCACTGGCGCGCCCTTGCTGCGCATCACCGGCAATGCCGATCAGGCGGTGATCAGCTGCTGGCGGCCGGACGGCAGCCGCTATACCACCGATCTGAACCGCAGCCTGCGCTACAATACCTCGGGCGCGATCCGCGCGACCGTCACTTTCCGCCCCGGCGCGGATACCGGCAGCGTGCTGGTGCAGCGCGATGGCGAACAGGACAGAATAGTGCCGCAAGTCTTTCCGCGTGCCTTCGTGAAGGTACAGGGATGACGGCGCAAGACACGAACCGGCCAGCCTTGGGCCAGCATTTGAAACCCGCGACGGCCCGTGGCCGCTGCGGGGCATGAGGGAAGACGAAAGATGGCAGATCTTCGCAAGCTCAAGATCGACGACAAGATTATCGAGGTCGATCCCAATTTGACCCTGATCCAGGCCTGCGAGCAGGCCGGGATCGAGGTGCCGCGCTTCTGCTATCACGAGCGCCTGTCGATTGCCGGCAACTGCCGCATGTGTCTGGTCGAGGTCGTGGGCGGCCCGCCGAAACCCGCCGCCTCTTGCGCCATGCAGGTCAAGGACTTGCGCCCCGGTCCCGATGGCGCGCCCTCGGAGATCAAGACCAACAGCCCCATGGTCAAGAAGGCCCGCGAGGGGGTGATGGAGTTCCTGCTCATCAACCACCCGCTGGATTGCCCGATCTGCGATCAGGGCGGTGAATGCGACCTGCAGGATCAGGCCATGGCCTATGGCATCGACTTCAGCCGCTACCGCGAGCCGAAGCGGGCCACCGAGGACCTGAACCTTGGTCCGCTGGTCGAAACCCATATGACGCGCTGCATTTCCTGCACCCGCTGCGTGCGCTTTACCACCGAGGTCGCCGGCATCACCCAGATGGGCCAGACCGGCCGTGGTGAGGACAGCGAGATCACCAGCTATCTGAACGAAACGCTGGCCTCGAACATGCAGGGCAATATCATCGACTTGTGCCCGGTGGGCGCGCTGGTCTCGAAGCCCTATGCCTTTACCGCCCGGCCGTGGGAACTGACCAAGACTGAGACCATCGACGTGATGGACGCGCTTGGCGCGAACATCCGCGTCGACACCAAGGGCCGCGAAGTCATGCGCATCCTGCCGCGCAACAATGACGGCGTGAACGAGGAATGGATCAGCGACAAGACCCGCTTCGTCTGGGACGGGCTGCGTCGCCAGCGTCTTGACCGCCCCTATATCCGCGAGAACGGCAAGCTGCGCCCCGCGAGCTGGCCCGAGGCGCTGGAGGCCGCCGCCAAGGCGATGAAGGGCAAGAAGGTTGCCGGCCTGATCGGCGATCTGGTCCCGACCGAGGCCGCCTTCAGCCTGAAGCAGCTGATCGAAGGTCTGGGCGGCAAGGTGGAATGCCGCACCGATGGCGCGCGGCTGCCGGCCGGCAACCGCTCGGCCTATGTCGGCACGGCGCGGATCGAGGATATCGACACGGCCGCGATGATCCAGCTGATCGGCACCAACCCGCGCGAAGAGGCGCCGGTGCTGAACGCCCGCATCCGCAAGGCCTGGGCGCGGGGCGCACAGATCGGGCTGGTCGGCGAGCCGGTCGATCTGACCTATGATTACGCGCATCTGGGCAATGACCGCGCCGCGCTGGCCAAGCTGTCGTCGATGGAGATCACCGACGCGACCAAGGCCAAGCCGACGCTGGTCATCGTCGGGCAGGGCGCCCTGCGCGAGGCTGACGGCGAGGCGGTTCTGGCGCACGCCATGAAGCTGGCCGAAAACAGCAACTCGAAACTGCTGATCCTGCACACGGCCGCCAGCCGCGTCGGGGCGATGGATGTGGGCGCCGTGACCGAAGGTGGTCTGGTCGCCGCCATCGAGGGCGCGGAAGTGGTCTATAACCTTGGCGCGGATGAGGTGGATGTCGCCGCCGGCCCCGTGGTGATCTATCAGGGCAGCCATGGCGACCGCGGCGCGCATCGCGCCGACATCATCCTGCCGGGCGCCTGCTATACCGAGGAAAACGGCCTGTTCGTGAACACCGAAGGCCGGCCGCAACTGGCGATGCGCGCCAATTTCGCGCCGGGCGAGGGCAAGGAGAACTGGGCGATCCTGCGGGCGCTGTCGGCCGAGCTGGGCAAGACCCAGCCTTGGGACAGCCTTGCCGGGCTGCGCCGGGCGCTGGTGCAGGCGGTGCCGCATCTGGCCCAGATCGATCAGGTGCCGGAAAACGAATGGCAGGCGCTGACGCGTCTGGATCTGGGCGTCGCCAGCTTCCGCTATGCCATCAAGGATTTCTATCTCACCAACCCGATCGCACGCTCGTCGCCGCTGATGGGGGAACTTTCGGCAATGGCGGCGGCCCGTGCGGCTACCGCGCTGGCAGCGGAGTAGTTCATGCGCAAAACCTTCTCGCGCTGTGTCGGACTGGGTTTGATGGCCGCGATGCTGGCCGGCTGTGCCTCGGACGAATCGACCGGGGACAATGGCCGTCCCAAGACCAAGCCCGAGGCGTTGAACGTCGCGGTGCTGCAAAGCGATGCCGGCTCGCCGGGCAAGAAGGCAATGGCGCGGGCGCGCATCTCGACCAAGTCGGGCGATATCCTGATTCTTGAACCCGATGGGTCGGTGACGCCGATGGCGCTGGACAGCCCCGGCGGCCGCGACGCCTTCGAGGTGTCCGAGGCCGATCTGGCGGCGCTGAACGAAAACCTTGGGCTGGACCTGTCCGGCGTGCGCGCGATGGGGGCGGTGCGCAAGCGCGGCCCGACCGCGCAGGAAAAGGCGCTGGCCGAATTCAAGGCCCGCACCCAGCCGCTGAAACTGAACCTGCCGGCCAGTTTCAAGCCCGATTCCAAAGACTTCCTGGCCAGTTCGGTCAAAAGCTATGACAGCCCGCGTCGCAAAGGTGACAGCCTTGTCGAAGTGACGGCAAATCTGCGCAGCGGGGTGGACGCCGACACCGCCTTCGCCTATGCCACATGCGCGCTGGCCCATTGGGCGGAGAGCAAGGGCGCGCCCTATGCGCGCCACATCCGCACGCTGAGCGACAAGCGCAATGGCAAGATTATGGTCGGCTCGGTCTTTACCCTTTCGGACAAGAAACCGATGGGGCTGACGGTAATGACAACGAAAGACACCTTGCAGGAATGCAAGGCGCGCGGCATTCCCGCGGCGTGATAAGAGGGACGAAAGATCATGGCTGAATTCTGGGGTTCGCCCTTCGGTTTCGCGCTCAGCCTGCTCTTGCAGGGGCTGGCCGTCATCGCATTCGTCATGGGATCGCTGATCTTCATGGTCTATGGCGACCGCAAGATCTGGGCGGCCGTGCAGATACGCCGTGGTCCGAACGTGGTCGGTCCCTGGGGCCTGCTGCAGACCTTTGCCGATGCGCTGAAATATATCGTCAAGGAAATCGTCATCCCGGCCGGCGCCGACAAGTTCATCTTCTTCCTGGCGCCCTTCCTGTCGATGATGCTGGCGCTGTTCGCCTTTGTGGTGATCCCCTTTGATGACGGCTGGGTCATGGCCAACATCAACGTCGGCATCCTGTTCGTCTTTGCCGCCTCGTCGCTGGAAGTCTACGGCGCGATCATGGGCGGCTGGGCTTCGAACTCGAAATACCCGTTCCTGGCGTCGCTGCGCTCGGCCTCGCAGATGATCTCGTATGAGGTCTCGATGGGGCTGATCATCATCGGCATCATCATCTCGACCGGCTCGATGAATCTGACCGAGATCGTGCATGCCCAGAAAGGCTCTTACGGGCTGCTGAACTGGTATTGGCTGCCGCACCTGCCGATGGTCGTGCTGTTCTTCGTCTCGGCTCTAGCCGAAACCAACCGCCCGCCCTTCGATCTGGCCGAGGCGGAATCCGAGCTGGTCGCGGGCCACATGGTCGAATATTCGTCCACGCCCTACCTGCTGTTCATGGCCGGCGAATATATCGCCATCTATCTGATGTGCGCGCTGCTTTCGCTGCTGTTCTTTGGCGGCTGGCTGTCGCCGGTTCCGTTCATCGCCGACGGCTGGTGGTGGATGGTCATCAAGATGTGGTTCTGGTTCTACATGTTCGCCATGGTCAAGGCGATCGTGCCCCGCTATCGCTACGACCAGCTGATGCGCATTGGCTGGAAGGTCTTCCTGCCGCTGTCGCTGGGCTGGGTGGTCCTGGTCGCGATCCTGGCACGTTACGAAGTTCTGGGCGGCTTCTGGGCTCGCTTCACCCTCGGAGGATAATCATGTATTCCAACAAGCTAGCCGAGGCTCTTGCCGCCGCCAGTGAGACCGACAAGGTGGAACTTGCGCATTTCCTGGCCAATAACGTCGACAATGGCGAACATGCCAAGGACAGCGCCTTCGTGCGCGGCATCGTCGCGGCCTTCGATCGTTTCGCGGCGCCGAAGGCAGGGGAGCGTTTCTGATGGCCTTCGATCTGGTTCGCGCGACCAAGTATTTCCTGATGTGGGATTTCATCAAGGGCTTTGGCCTGGGCATGCGCTATTTCGTGTCGCCCAAGGCCACGCTGAACTATCCCCATGAAAAGGGCCCGCTGTCGCCGCGCTTCAGGGGCGAGCACGCGCTGCGCCGCTATCCGAACGGCGAGGAACGCTGCATCGCCTGCAAACTCTGCGAGGCGATTTGCCCGGCGCAGGCCATCACCATTGACGCCGAACCGCGCGACGACGGCTCGCGCCGCACGACGCGCTACGACATCGACATGACGAAATGCATCTATTGCGGCTTCTGTCAGGAAGCCTGCCCGGTCGATGCCATCGTCGAAGGCCCGAACTTTGAGTATGCGACGGAAACCCGCGAAGAGCTGTTCTATGACAAGGAGAAACTCCTTGCGAACGGCGAGCGTTGGGAGGCCGAGATCGCGCGCAACCTGCAACTGGATGCGCCCTACAGATGACCGATCCGTTCACCAAGCTTTTCGCGCAGATGATCGCATCCAGCCAGGAGATGGCGCGTGCCTTCAATCCGGCGCTGGAAAATATCGACATGCGTGCGCTGGAAAAGCTGGTGCCGGTGATGCCGGCCGACATGCTGGAGATGTGGTTCGGCAAGACCTTCAACCGCGAGGGGCTGGACGCCAAGACGCGTCTGCTTCTGACCATCGGCGCGATCACCGTTCAGGGTGCGCTGGCCGAACCGCAGCTGCGCCTGACCATCCGGCAGGCCATGGCCGCGGGAGCAACGAAACGTGAGATCGCCGAGACGATCTATCAGATGAGCATGTTCGGCGGGCTGCCTGCGATGCAGAAGGCGCTCGAGATCGCCCAGAGCGTCTATGCCGAGGAGGACGAGGAATGATGAGTTTTGCTTTCTACCTGTTCGCGATCAGTGCCTGCGTTGCGGGCTTCATGGTCGTGATCGGGCGCAATCCGGTGCATTCGGTGTTGTGGCTTATCCTTGCCTTCTTCGCTTCGGCGGGGCTGTTCATCCTGCAGGGCGCCGAATTCGTCGCGCTGCTGCTGGTGGTGGTCTATGTCGGCGCGGTGGCGGTGCTGTTCCTGTTCGTCGTCATGATGCTGGACGTGGATTTTGCCGAGCTGAAGGGCGAGCTGGCGCGCTATCTGCCGCTTGCGCTGATCATCGCCGTGGTGCTGCTGGCACAGCTGGGTATCGCCTTTTCGGGCTGGACCCCGGCCGAGACCGCCGAAAGCCTGCGCGCCGCCCCGGTGGCCGAGGGTGTGCACAACACGCTGGGTCTGGGCATGGTGATCTATGATCGCTACCTGCTGGCCTTCCAGATCGCCGGTCTGGTGCTCTTGGTGGCGATGATCGGGGCGATCGTGCTGACCATGCGCCACCGCCGCGACATCAAGCGTCAGAACGTGCTGGAGCAGATGTGGCGCGACCCGGCCAAGGCGATGGAACTGAAAGACGTGAAGCCGGGGCAGGGGCTGTAAGCCCTTGGCCCAAGGGCATCCAAGCCAATTCGGGTCGCGCGCAAGCGGCCCATGTAGCGAACGGATATTCAACGGGTGAACGACCCGGAGGGACCAGGACGATGATCGGATTGACTCATTATCTTGTTGTGGGGGCGATATTATTCGTCACCGGCATTTTCGGGATCTTCGTGAACCGAAAGAACGTCATCGTCATCCTGATGTCGATCGAACTGATGCTGCTGGCGGTGAACATCAACTTCGTCGCCTTTTCGACCCACCTTGGCGATCTGGCGGGGCAGGTGTTCACCATGTTCATCCTGACCGTGGCCGCCGCCGAGGCCGCCATCGGCCTGGCGATCCTTGTGGTCTTCTTCCGCAACCGCGGCACCATCGCGGTGGAAGACGTCAACGTGATGAAGGGCTGACGAGAGCATGGAGAAGATCGTTCTTTTCGCGCCCCTTCTGGGCTCGCTGGTCGCTGGCTTTGGCTGGAAGCTGATCGGCGAGAAAACCGCGCAATACCTGACCACGGGCATCCTGATCCTGAGCTGCCTGCTGAGCTGGTATCTGTTCCTGTCCTTTGACGGCGTGACCCGGCACATTCCGGTGCTGGACTGGATCTCGGTCGGCGATTTCCACTCGGAATGGTCGATCCGCATCGACCGCCTGACGGTCATCATGCTGATCGTTGTGACCACGGTTTCGGCGCTCGTGCACACCTATTCGATGGGCTACATGGCCCATGATGAGAACTTCGGCCATCACGCGCATTACAAGGCGCGCTTCTTTGCCTATCTGTCGTTCTTCACCTTCGCCATGCTGATGCTGGTGACGGCGGACAACCTGCTGCAGATGTTCTTTGGCTGGGAAGGCGTGGGCGTCGCGTCTTATCTGCTGATCGGTTTCTACTACCGCAAGCAATCGGCAGGCGCGGCGGCGATGAAGGCCTTTATCGTCAACCGGGTCGGTGACTTCGGCTTCCTGCTGGGCATCTTTGGCCTTTACTGGATGACCGGCACGATCCAGTTCGACGAGATCTTTGCCCAGATCCCGCAGCTGGCGCAGGAAAGCCTGCATTTCCTGTGGCGTGACTGGAGCGCGACCAACCTTCTGGCCTTCCTGCTGTTCGTGGGCGCCATGGGCAAATCGGCGCAGCTGTTCCTGCACACCTGGCTGCCGGACGCAATGGAAGGCCCGACCCCGGTGTCGGCGCTGATCCACGCCGCGACCATGGTCACGGCGGGCGTGTTCCTGGTCTGCCGCATGTCGCCGCTTTATGAATTCGCGCCTTATACCAAGCATTTCATCGTCATTCTGGGCGCGACCACCGCGTTCTTTGCGGCGACGGTCGGGCTGGTGCAGAACGACATCAAGCGCGTGATCGCCTATTCGACCTGTTCGCAGCTGGGCTACATGTTCGTGGCCGCTGGCGTGGGCGTCTATTCGGTCGCCATGTTCCACCTGCTGACGCATGCCTTCTTCAAGGCGATGCTGTTCCTGGGCGCCGGCTCGGTCATCCATGCGATGCACCACGAGCAGGACATGCGGAACTATGGCAACCTGCGCAAAAAGATCCCGCTGACCTATTGGGCGATGATGATCGGCACCTTTGCCATCACCGGCGTGGGCATCCCGCTGACCCATATCGGTTTCGCCGGCTACCTGTCCAAGGATGCCGTGATCGAAAGCGCCTGGGCCGGCAACACCTATGCCTATGTGATGCTGGTCATCGCGGCCTGCTTCACCAGCTTCTATTCCTGGCGCCTGATCTTCCTGACCTTCTATGGCAAGGAACGTGGCGACCATCATGCGCATGAACATGCCCATGAAAGCCCCGCCATCATGACGGTGCCGCTGGGCATCCTTGCGGTGGGTGCGGTCTTTGCCGGCATGGTCTGGTATGGCCCGTTCTTCGGCAATCACGAGAAGGTGGTGGAGTATTTCCACATCGCCGGCGCCGAGCATGAAGCGACCGAGGGTGAGGCTGCGGCTGAAACCCATGCCTCGACCGAGCCCGCGACCACGACCGAAGCTGTGGCGACGACCGCCGAGGCTCCGGCTGCGGCCGAGCACGGCACGGACGCCGGTCATGCTGCGGTGGTGGCCCCGGTGGGCGGCGCGATCTACATGGCGCCCGACAACCACATCATGGAAGAGGCGCACCATGCCCCGGCTTGGGTCAAGGTCTCGCCCTTCATCGCGATGCTGATCGGCCTCTTCACCGCCTGGATGTTCTACATCCGCAGCCCCGACCTGCCGGGTCGGTTGGCCAGGGCGCAGCCGGCGCTGTATCAGTTCCTGCTGAACAAGTGGTATTTCGACGAGATCTACAACTTCATCTTCGTGCGTCCGACGCTGTGGCTGGGCCGTTTCCTGTGGAAACGCGGCGATGGCACGGTGATCGACGGCACGATCAACGGGATCGCCATGGGGTTGATCCCACGGCTGACCCGCGCTGCGGTCCGGGTGCAGACGGGCTATCTGTTCCACTATGCCTTTGCGATGGTCCTCGGCATCGTAGGCTTGCTGATCTGGGTGATGATGCGGGGCGCGCACTGATATGACGAACCTTCTTTCCATCATCACCTTCCTGCCCATCGTTGCGGCGGGGATCATGGCCCTGTTCCTGCGCGGTCAGGACGAGGCGGCGGCGCGCAATGCCAAATGGCTGGCGCTGCTGACCACGACGGCGACCTTTCTGATCTCGCTCTTCGTGCTCTTTGGCTTTGACGCGCAGAACACCGGTTTCCAGTTCGTGGAAGACCACGCCTGGATCATGGGCCTGCGCTACAAGATGGGCGTGGACGGCATCTCGGTGCTGTTCGTCCTGCTGACCACCTTCATGATGCCGCTGACCATCCTCTCGACCTGGGAGGTGAACGTTAAGGTCAAGGAATACATGATCGCCTTCCTGGTGCTGGAGGGCATGATGATCGGCGTGTTCACCGCGCTGGATCTGGTGCTGTTCTACCTGTTCTTCGAGGCAGGTCTGATCCCGATGTTCCTGATGATCGGCATCTGGGGCGGCAAGGATCGCATCTATGCGGCGTTCAAGTTCTTCCTCTACACCTTTCTCGGCTCGGTGCTGATGCTGGTCGCGATGATCGCCATGTATCGCATGGCGGGCACCACCGACATTCCGACGCTGCTGACCTTCGACTTCCCGCATGAGACCTATCGCCTGCTGGGCATGACGGTCGTGGGCGGCACGCAGATGCTGCTGTTCCTGGCCTTCTTTGCCAGCTTCGCGGTCAAGATGCCGATGTGGCCGGTGCACACCTGGCTGCCCGACGCGCACGTTCAGGCGCCGACCGGCGGCTCGGTCCTGCTGGCCGCAGTGCTTCTGAAGATGGGGGGCTACGGCTTCCTGCGCTTCAGCCTGCCGATGTTCCCGGTCGCCTCGGACATCATGCAGCCGGTGATCTTCTGGATGTCGGCCATCGCCATCGTCTACACCTCGCTTGTGGCGCTGGTGCAGAGCGACATGAAAAAGGTCATCGCCTATTCGTCCGTGGCGCATATGGGCTACGTGACCATGGGGATCTTTGCCGCCAATCAGGTCGGCGTCGACGGCGCCATCTTCCAGATGCTGTCGCACGGCTTTGTCTCGGGCGCGCTGTTCCTGTGCGTGGGCGTGATCTATGACCGGATGCACACCCGCGAGATCGCGGCCTATGGCGGCCTCGTGAACCGGATGCCGGCCTATGCGCTGATCTTCATGTTCTTCACCATGGCCAACGTCGGCCTGCCGGGCACCTCGGGTTTTGTCGGCGAGTTCCTGACGCTGATGGGCGCGTTCCAGGTCAATACCTGGGTGGCGCTGGTCGCAACCACCGGGGTGATCTTCTCGGCTGCCTATGCGCTCTGGCTTTATCGCCGCGTGACCTTCGGTGAGCTGGTGAAAGAGGCGCTGAAGACCATCACCGACCTGACCCCGCGCGAGAAATGGATCTTTGCGCCGCTGGTGGCGATGACCCTGCTGCTGGGCGTCTATCCGCGCCTGATCACCGACGTGACCGGGCCTGCGGTCGCCGATCTGCTGAACCACTATCACCAGAGCCTGCCTGCGGCACCCGCCGTCACGGCGCCGGCCAGTCACTAAGGGGGCCGGGATGACCTCGCTCGATTTTTCGACCATTCTGCCCGAGGCGGTGCTCTCTGGTTATGCGCTGGTGGCGCTGCTCGTCGGCGCCTATCTGGGCAAGGACACGCTGGCCAAGGCGCTGCTCTGGGCCACGGTCGCGGCCTTTCTTGTCGTCGCCGCCATGGTGGGTCTGGGCGGCCGCGCCGATCAGCCGGCCTTCTACGGCATGTTCATCGATGACGGCTTCTCGCGCTTTGCCAAGGTGGTGATGCTGGTCGCCGCCAGCGCCGTTCTGGCGATGAGCGCCGATTACATGCAGCGCCGCAACATGCTGCGCTTTGAATTCCCGATCATCGTCACCCTGTCGGTCATCGGCATGATGATCATGGTGTCGGCGGGCGATCTGCTGACGCTTTATATGGGGCTCGAACTGCAATCGCTGGCGCTTTACGTCGTGGCGGCGATGCGGCGCGACTCGGCGCGCTCGTCCGAGGCGGGGCTGAAATATTTCGTGCTGGGCTCGCTCAGCTCGGGCCTGCTGCTTTACGGTGCCTCGCTGGTCTATGGCTTTGCCGGCAGCACCAGCTTTCAGGGTATCATCACCACGCTGAACGCCGGCCATCTCTCGCTGGGTGTGCTGTTCGGGCTGGTGTTCATGCTGGTCGGTCTGGCTTTCAAGGTCTCGGCGGTGCCGTTCCACATGTGGACGCCCGACGTCTACGAAGGCTCGCCGACGCCGGTTACCGCCTTCTTTGCCACCGCACCCAAAGTCGCGGCCATGGCGCTGATCGCGCGTCTGGTCTTTGACGCCTTTGGCCATGTCATCGGCGACTGGAGCCAGATCATCGCGGCGCTGGCCGTCATGTCGATGTTCGTGGGCTCGATCGCCGGCATCGGCCAGACCAATATCAAACGTCTGATGGCCTATTCCTCGATCGCACATATGGGCTTTGCGCTGGTCGGTCTGGCGGCCGGTTCGGCGGTCGGCGTGCAGGCCATGCTGATCTATATGACCATCTATGCGGTGATGAACGTTGGCAGCTTTGCCTTCATCCTGTCGCTTGAGCGTGACGGCGCCCCGATCACCGATCTGTCGGCGCTGAACCGCTTTGCCTGGTCCGAGCCGACCAAGGCGCTCGCGGTGTTGGTCCTGATGTTCAGCCTTGCCGGCGTGCCGCCGACCCTTGGTTTCTTTGCCAAGTTCGGCGTGCTGAACGCCGCCGTGCAATCGGGTCTGGGCTGGCTGGCGGTGGCGGGCGTGATCGCCTCGGTTATCGGTGCCTTCTACTACCTGCGCATCGTATACTACATGTATTTCGGTGCCGAAGGGCAGGGCGTGACCTCGCGCATGAGCCCGGTGCAATATCTGGCGCTGATCGTTCCGGCGGCGGCCATGGTCATCGGGGCGGTCAGCATGTTCGGCGTCGATGCCGCTGCGGGCCGGGCTGCCGAAACGCTGGTGGCGCCGGTTCTGGCCGGCGACCAGCCGGTCGCGGCGATGGCGGTCGGCGGGGCGGACAACGCCGAGCCCAAACCCGTTGAGTGATCGCTGGCCCGAGGGCGTGGCCAGGCATGTCCTGGCCCGCACCGAAAGCACAAATGCCGAGGCGCTGCGCCTTGCGCCGGGGCTAAGCGGCCCCGCGTGGATCCTGACGCACGAACAATATGGCGGCCGTGGCCGTCGCGGGCGGGAATGGGTGATGCCGGCGGGAAATTTCGCCGGCACGCTGGTCCTGCGCCCCAAGGGCGGTGCCGCCGCGGCGCCGCAACTGTCCTTTGTCGCCGCGCTGGCGCTTTACGATGCGCTTGCCGATGCCTGCGGCCCTTCGGCCCGGCTGGCGATCAAATGGCCCAATGACGTGCTGCTGAACGGCGGCAAGGTCGCAGGCATCCTTCTGGAAAGCAGCGGGCCCGAGCTGACCTCGGTTGCAGTCGGCATCGGCGTCAATCTGGCGGCGGCGCCGGACAGCGGTGCGGTCGAGCCGGGCGCGGTCACGCCGGTTTCGGTCCGGGGTGAGACAGGCTTTACCATCGGCTCCGAGGAGTTTCTGGACCTGCTGGCGCCGGCCTTTGCGCATTGGCTGACGCAGCTGGAGACATGGGGGTTTCAGCCGCTGCGTAACGCATGGCTGGCGCGCGCCGCGCGGCTGGGCGAGGTGATCACCGCCCGCACCGGCACCAACCAGACGCGGGGCGTGTTCGAGGGCATCGACGACAGCGGCGCGCTGATCCTGAAAACGCCGGCAGGGCAGCAGATCCTGCCTGCGGCCGACGTGTTCTTCTAGGGGGCGGCCATGCTGCTTTGCATCGACACCGGCAACACCAATACGGTGTTCTCCGTCTGGGATGGGACGCGCTTTCTGGCGATGTGGCGGATCGCGACCGACCATCGCCGCACGGCGGATGAATATTTCACATGGCTCTCGACGCTGATGCTGCTGCAGAAGTTTGAGCTGAACATCACCGAATGCATCATCAGCTCGACCGCGCCGCGTGTGGTCTTTAACCTGCGCGTGCTCTGCAACCGCTATTTCGACACCCGCCCGTTGGTGGTGGGCAAGCCCGACTGCCTGCTGCCGGTGGCGCCGCGCGTCGATTTTGGCACTGTGGTCGGCCCCGACCGGCTGGTGAACACTGTCGGCGCCTATGACCGGCATGGGCCGGACCTGATCGTGGTCGATTTCGGCACCGCCACCACCTTCGACGTGGTCGACACCGATGGCGCCTATGTCGGCGGCGTCATCGCGCCCGGCGTGAACCTCAGCCTCGAGGCGCTGCATATGGGCGCGGCCAGCCTGCCGCATGTCGATGTGACCATGCCGGCCAAGGTGATCGGCACCAATACCGTGGCCTGCATCCAGTCGGGCATTTTCTGGGGCTATATCGGTCTGGTGCAGGGCATTGTCGAAAAGATCCGCGAAGAACGTGGCCGGACGATGAAGGTGATTGCAACCGGTGGCCTCGCGCCGCTATTCGATCAGGGATTTGATCTGTTCGACGCGATCGAGGACGATCTGACCATGCATGGTCTGCGTCTGATCCATGATTACAACAAGGAGATGGGCAATGGCTGAGCGCCTGATATATCTGCCGCTGGGCGGCGCGGGCGAAATCGGCATGAACGCCTATGTCTATGGCTATGGCGAGCCCGGCCGCGAGCGGCTGATCGTCGTCGATCTGGGCGTGACCTTCGGCGATATGGACAGCGCGCCGGGGATCGACCTGATCATGGCCGATGTCGGCTGGCTGGAAGCCAACCGTGACCGCATCGAGGGCATCTTCATCACCCATGGGCATGAAGATCACGTCGGTGCGCTTGGCCTGCTCTGGCCCAAGATCCAGAAGCCGGTGCATTGCCGCCGCTTTACCGGCGCGCTGGCCCGGCTAAAACTGGAAGAGATGGGCCAGCCCGTCGATCAGTTGCAGATTCACGCGCCGCGCCCCGAAGTGATCACCGCCGGCCCATTCCAGGTGCAATTCGTGCCGATCAGCCATTCGATCCCGGAAAGCTCGGCGCTGATCATCGACACGCCGGCGGGCCGTATCGTGCATACCGGTGATTTCAAGCTGGACGGCACGCCCGTGGTGGGCGAGGCCTTTGATCCGATCATGTGGCACGAGATCGCGGGCGAAGGGCAGGGCATCAAGGTGCTGGCCTGCGATTCCACCAATATCTTTTCGCCGCAGCCCGGCCGGTCCGAGGCGCTGCTGGCCAATCCGCTGCTTGATTTCGTCATGGCGCAGCGCCAGATGGTGGTCGCCACGACCTTTGCCAGCAACATCGCCCGGTTGAAGACGCTGGCCGAGGCCGGGGTGGCGGCAGGTCGCAAGATCTGTTTGCTGGGCCGGGCCATGCGGCGGATGATCACCGTCGGCATCGAAACCGGCATCCTGACCAGCTTTCCCCCGGTCGTCAGCCCCGAAGAGGCGGCCGAGCTGCCGCGCGACAAGGTGCTTTTGATCGTGACCGGCAGTCAGGGCGAACGCCGCGCCGCCAGCGCGCAGCTGTCGCGTGGCCGTTATCTGGGCATCGAGCTGAAAGAGGGCGACAGCTTCCTGTTCTCGTCCCGCACTATTCCGGGCAATGAGCGCGGCGTGATCCGCATCCAGAACCAGCTTTCGGAAATGGGCGTCGATCTGTTCGATGCCGATGACGGCGTCTATCACGTCTCGGGCCATGCCAACCGCCCCGATATCGAGGCGGTGCATGACCTGCTGAAACCCCAGATCGTCATCCCGATGCATGGCGAACACATGCACCTGCGCGAACATGCCAAGCTGGCCACGAAAAAGGGGCTGGCCGCGATGGTGGCGACCAATGGCGACATGATCGACCTGACCGGCCCGGTGCCGCGCGTCGTCGATCAGATCGACACCGGCCGGCTGTATCTGGACGGCAGCGTGCTGATCGGCGCCATGGACGGCGTCGTGCGCGACCGTATCCGCATGGCGTTGAACGGTCATGCCATGGTTTCCGTCATTATCGATGAGGATGACAGCCCGCTGCCCGACGCTTGGGTTGAACTTTCGGGCTTGCCCGAAACCGGTCGCGCCGGCGTGCCGGTGGCGCAAAGCATCGAGGGCGAGCTGGCCGAATTCCTGGACCGTGCCGATGGCAAGACGGTGCGCAATGACGACAAGCTGGAAGAGGCGATCCGCAAGATCACCCGGCAGGTCTCGATGGAGGAGATCGGCAAGAAACCCGAGGTGACGGTGATCATCTCGCGCCTTGCTGCGGAATGACTTGACCTTGCTGCGGGGGCCGGGCAAAGCCCCCGCATGAGCGAAAAGTCAGAATTCGATCCCAATCCGCCGCGCCGCAACTTCTACGGCCGCCGTCATGGCAAGACCCTGCGCCAGTCGCAAAAGGGCTATCTCTCCGAGGATCTCGGCGAGTTGCGGCCGCGCGGCATCACCCATGTTGAGAACCCCGAACGCAAGCCGGTGGATCCCACGACGATCTTTGGCGATGCCCGCCCGGTCTGGCTGGAGGTCGGCTTTGGCGGCGGCGAGCACATGGTCCACATGGCCGCGCGCTATCCCGAAATCGGCATCATCGGCTGCGAGCCCTTCATCAACGGCGTCGCCATGCTTCTGGGCAAGATCCGCGCCGCCGGAGTGCAGAATGTCAGCGTGCATCCGGGCGATGCGCGCGACCTGATGGACGTGCTGCCGGCGCAATCGATCGACAAGGCTTTCCTGAACTATCCCGATCCATGGCCCAAGGCGCGCCACCACCGCCGCCGCTTCGTCACGCCCGAGCATCTGATCCCGCTGGCCCGTGTCATGAAGCCCGGCGCCGAATTTCGCGTGGCAACCGACATTCCCGATTATGTCCGCCAGACGCTGGAAGAGGTGCCGGGCGCGGGATTCGATCTGGTCCATGAAGGGCCGCAGCCTTGGGACGACTGGCTGTCGACCCGTTATGAGCAAAAAGCCCTGCGCGAGGGCCGGGTGCCGCATTACGTCACCTTCCGCCGGCAGGGTTGAATTCGGCACGGGCTGAATTCACCGGCTGAATTCGGGGCGCGCCACTCCGGCGCATTGCGCCCGGCGCCCGTGACCGCTATCACCTTGCGCGACAAGCACGAGGGGGCCCCGATGTCACATTCCGCCGAACCGCTTCCGATGACCGCGCGCCGCTCGGGCCCGCTCAGGGGCGAGGCCCGCATCCCCGGCGACAAGTCGATCAGCCACCGCGCGCTGATCCTCGGCGCGCTGTCGGTTGGCGAGACGCATATCACCGGCCTTCTGGAAGGACAGGACGTGCTGGACACCGCCAAGGCCATGCAGGCCTTTGGCGCGCAGATCGAGCGTCTGGGGATCGGTGAATGGAAGGTCAACGGCGTCGGCGTCGGCGGCTTTGCGGAGCCCGAGGGCGTGATCGATTGCGGCAACTCCGGCACCGGCGTGCGGCTGATCATGGGGGCGATGGCGACCACGCCGATCTCTGCCACCTTCACCGGCGATGCCAGCCTGTCGCGCCGCCCGATGGGGCGGGTGACCGACCCGCTGGAACTCTTCGGCTGCGAGGTCACCGCGCGCGAAGGCAAGCGCCTGCCGGTGACGATCAAGGGCGCCGCCGATCCGGTGCCGGTGCGCTACAAGACCCCGGTCGCCAGCGCTCAGATCAAATCGGCGGTGCTGCTCGCCGGGCTGAACGCGCCCGGGCAGACCGTGGTCATCGAATCCGAGCCGACCCGCGACCATACCGAGCGCATGCTGGCAGGCTTTGGCGCCACCATCACCACCGAGATCACCGACGAGGGCCGCGTCATCACCCTGACTGGCCGCCCCGAGCTGAAACCGCAACCGGTCGCGGTGCCGCGCGACCCCTCCAGCGCGGCCTTTCCGGTGGCGGCGGCGCTGATCGTGCCCGGCTCGGAAATCCGTGTGCCCGGCGTCAGCCGCAACCCGACCCGCGATGGCCTCTATGTCACGCTCGTGGAAATGGGCGCCGACATTACCTTTGAAAACCAGCGCGAAGAGGGCGGCGAGCCCGTCGCTGACCTGCTGGTCCGCCACTCGGCGCTGAAGGGCGTGACCGTTCCCGCCGAACGCGCCGCCAGCATGATCGACGAGTTTCCGATCCTGTCGGTCATCGCCTGCTTCGCCGAAGGCATGACGGTGATGCAGGGCGTGCATGAATTGCGCGTCAAGGAAAGCGACCGCATCGCCGCGATGGAAGACGGGCTGATCGCCAATGGCGCCAAGGTCACCTCGACCGAGGACAGCATGACCGTCGAAGGCACCGGCGGGCTGACGGGCGGCGCTACGGCGGCGACCCATATCGACCACCGCATCGCCATGTCCTTCCTCGTTGCCGGTCTGGCCTCGCAGCAGCCGATCAGCGTCGATGACGGCAGCCCGATCGCGACCTCCTTCCCCGATTTCCTGCCGCTGATGCAGGCTTTGGGCGCCGAGATCGCCTGAGACCATGGCACCGGGGGCTGTCTGCCCCCGGACCCCCGAGGATATTTGACCACGAAAGAACCGGAGCAGCGGGCGCGCCGTCCGGTCTTTCGCCATTTTCCAAATACCCATGCGGCGCTGCCGTAGGCGCCGCGGTCAGCCTGCTGTCGCGACCTGCGGATAGCCCAGTTGGCGCAGCGCCTCGGTGATTTCGTCCAGAACTGCCGGATCGTCGATGGTGGCGGGCATCTTGAAGGCCTCGCCATCGGCGATCTTCGCCATCGTGGCGCGCAGGATCTTGCCCGAGCGGGTCTTGGGCAGGCGGTCCACGACGCAGGCTTCCTTGAAGGCCGCGACCGGGCCGATGCGTTCGCGCACCAGCTTGACCACCTCGGCGACCACCTTGGCATGGGGCGTGTCGACCCCGGCCTTGAGGCAGAGGAAGCCCAGCGGCGACTGGCCCTTGAGGCTGTCGGCCACGCCGATGACGGCGCATTCGGCGACGGCGGGGTGGCTGGCCAGCACTTCCTCCATCGCGCCGGTCGAGAGGCGATGGCCGGCGACGTTGATCACGTCATCGGTGCGCGCCATGATGTAGAGATAGCCGTCCTCGTCGACATAGCCCGCATCGCCGGTTTCGTAATAGCCCGGGAAATGGTCGAGATAGCTTTTGCGGAAGCGGCTTTCGGCATTCCACAGTGTCGGCAGCGTGCCGGGGGGCAGGGGCAGCTTGATGGCGATAGCGCCCAGCGTGCCGGGGGGCACCGGGTTGCCGCCTTCGTCCAGCACCTGCACGTCATAGCCGGGCATCGGCACCGAAGGGCTGCCAAGTTTGGTCGGCAGCGTCTCGATGCCGATGGGGTTGGCCGCGATGGCCCAGCCGGTTTCCGTCTGCCACCAGTGATCGACCACGGGGACGCCCAGATGGTCTTGGGCCCATTTCACCGTATCGGGATCGGCGCGCTCGCCGGCCAGGAACAGTGCCTGCAGGTCATGCAGCTTGTAGCGCCGGATCCATTCGCCGTTCGGATCCTCGCGCCGGATCGCGCGCAGCGCGGTGGGTGCGGTAAAGAAGCTTTTGATGCGGTGGTTCTGGATGATGCGCCAGAACACGCCCGGATGCGGCGTGCCGACCGGCTTGCCTTCGAAGACCACGGTGGTGCCGCCGGCGATCAACGGGCCATAACAGATATAGCTGTGGCCGACGACCCAACCCACGTCCGAGGCGGCCCAGAAGCGGTCGCCAGCCTCGATATTGTAGATGTTCTTCATCGACCATTGCAGCGCGACCAGATGGCCGGCGGTGTGGCGCACCACGCCCTTGGGCTGGCCGGTCGTACCCGAGGTGTAAAGGATATAGGCCGGGTGATTGCCCTCGACCGGGACGCATTCGGCGGGCTTCACGCCATATTGGAAACCGTGCCAGCTGAAATCGCGACCCTCGATCAGCTTGGCGACCTCTTGTTCGCGCTGGAAGATGACGCAAAATTCCGGCTTGTGGCTGGCCTGATCGATGGCGGCGTCCAGAAGCGGCTTGTAATGCACGACCCGGTTCGGCTCCAACCCGCAAGAGGCGGCAATGATCGCCTTGGGTTGGCAATCGTCGATGCGCACGGCCAGTTCGCTGGCGGCAAAACCGCCGAAAACTACCGAATGGATGGCGCCGAGACGGGCGCAGGCCAGCATCGCTTCGAGCGCCTCGGGGATCATCGGCATGTAGATGATGACGCGGTCGCCCTTTTCGACGCCGCGCATCCGCAGCGCGCCGGCCAGCGAGGCCACACGCTTTTGCAGCTGGGCATAGGTCAGCCCCTTGGTCGAGAGCGTGATCGGGCTTTCGTGCATGATGGCGATCTGGTCGCCGCGCCCGGCCTCGACATGGCGGTCGACGGCGTTCCAGCAGGCATTGACCATGCCATCCGAGAACCATTCGTAGATCGGGGCGTTTTCGTCGAAAAGCGCCTTCGACGGTTTGCGGACCCAGTCGATCGCCTCGGCGGCCTGCATCCAGAATGCCTCCGGATCGGCCTGCCAGGCAGAATAGATCTCGCGATAGCCCATGACGTTCCTCCTCCCCAAAACTGCCGCGATCTAGGCGCGGGGCGGCAAGGCCGGCAAGGCTGTTATCGCCCAAAGCGGGCGCGGCGCATGCAGAATTTTGCAGAAATTGTCTCAGTCGGCACGCGTATTTTGCAAAATGGCGTGCGCTTTGCGGGGAACAGAAAAACGCGCGGCGTTTTGCAAAAAATCGCCGCGCGTTCGTGGGTTCGGGATCGAATCAGCCGTAATGGCCGACCGGGGTGCCGGCCAGCACGCTCATGTTCAAGAGGCCGCGCGTGGTGATCGAGGGGGTGACGATGTGGGCGCGGTTGCCCATGCCCATCAGGATCGGCCCGACCTCCAGCCCGTTCGCCTTGAGCTTGAGCGCGTTGCGCACACCCGAGGCCGCATCGGTGCCGCCAAAGATCAGCACATTCGCCGCACCGTCGAGATTCGATTGCGGCAGCAGCCGGTCGCGCACATGCGGGTCCAGCGCCGCATCGACATGCATTTCGCCGTCGAACATGAAATCGACATTGCGCGCGCGCAGAATGTCCAGCGCCTCGCGCATCCGCCGTCCCGAGTCGGTGTCGAGGTTGCCGAATTGCGAATGGCAGCACAGCGCAATCTTGGGCGTGACGCCAAAGCGGCGGACGTGACGGGCGGCGCCGATGGTGATTTCGGCGATCTGCTCGGGCGAGGGGACGTGGTTCACCTGCGTATCGGCGATGAACAGCGGCCCGTCTTCGAGGATCAGAAGCGACAGCGCGCCTTGCGCCTTGCGCCCGTCGCGCGCCAGCACCTGATTGATGTAGTTCAGGTGCCAGCTGTATTGGCCGAAGGTGCCGCAGATCAGGCTGTCGGCCTCGCCGCGATGGACCATGACCGCGCCGATGGCGGTGGTATTGGTGCGCATGATGGCGCGGGCGACCTCGGGGGTGACGCCGCGCCGGGCCATCAGATCGTGATAGGTGCCCCAGTAATCGCGGTAGCGCGGGTCGTTTTCGGGGTTCACGATCTCGAAGTCGCGGCCGGGGCGGATCGGCAGGCCGGCGCGTTCGGCGCGGGTCTCGATCACGTCGGGACGGCCGATCAGGATCGGCGTGTCGGTGGTTTCTTCAAGCATGGCGTTGGCGGCGCGCAGCACGCGCTCATCCTCGCCCTCGGCAAAGACGATGCGGCGTTTGGCCGTCGCCGCCGCCTCGAAAACCGGGCGCATGATCATGGCCGAGCGGAAGACCGAACCGTCGAGCTTGCGCTTGTAGGCCTCGATGTCGTCCAGGGGCCGGGTGGCGACGCCGGTTTCCATGGCGGCGCGGGCCACTGCGGTCGAGACGACGCCGATCAGGCGCGGGTCAAAGGGCTTCGGGATCAGGTATTCGGCGCCGAAGGTCAGCGTCTCGCCGCGATAGGCCATGGCCGCCTCGGCCGAGGTGGTGGCGCGGGCAAGCGCCGCAATGCCCTCGATACAGGCCAGCTGCATTTCGTCATTGATCGTGGTCGCGCCCACATCCAGCGCGCCGCGAAAGATGAAGGGGAAACACAGCACGTTGTTGACCTGGTTCGGGTAGTCCGAACGGCCGGTGGCGATGATCGCATCGGGGGCAACGGCACGCGCGTCCTCGGGCGAGATTTCCGGGTTCGGGTTCGCCAGCGCAAAGATGATCGGGCGCGGCGCCATCTTGGCCACCATTTCGGGCGTCAGAACGCCCGGCCCGGACAGGCCAAGGAACAGGTCGGCGCCGTCGATGACCTCGGCCAGGCTGCGCAGATCGGTATCCTGAGCATATTCCGCCTTTTGCGGCGTCATCTGTTCCTGCCGGCCCTGATAGACCAGACCGGCGATGTCGCAGAGCCAGACGTTCTCGCGCTTGACGCCCAGTTTCAGCAGCATGTTCAGGCAGGCGATGCCGGCCGCGCCGCCGCCGGTCGAGACGACCTTGATATCTTCGAACCGCTTGCCGGCGATATGCAGCGCGTTGGTCGCGGCCGCACCCACCACGATAGCGGTGCCGTGCTGGTCGTCGTGGAACACCGGAATGTTCATCCGCTCGCGGCAGATCTTTTCGACGATGAAACAGTCGGGGGCCTTGATGTCTTCAAGGTTGATGGCGCCAAAGCTCGGCTCCAGCGCGCAGACGATCTCGGCCAGCTTTTCGGGGTCGGGCTGATCGACCTCGATGTCGAAACAGTCGATATTGGCGAATTTCTTGAAGAGCACCGCCTTGCCCTCCATCACCGGCTTCGAGGCCAGCGCGCCGATATTGCCCAGACCCAGCACGGCCGTGCCGTTCGAGACGACGGCAACGAGGTTGCCGCGCGCGGTGTAGCGGGCGGCCGTCGCGGGATCGGCCTTGATCTCCAGACAGGCCTCGGCCACGCCGGGCGAATAGGCGCGGCTGAGGTCGCGACCGTTGGCAAGCGGCTTGGTGGCGCGCACCTCGAGTTTGCCGGGGCGCGGAAATTCATGATAATCCAGCGCGGCCTGCCTTGCGCTATCCTGCCTGCGTTCTTCCATCGGGCGACCTCCTCTCAAGATGGTTCAGCGTTAAACTAATTCTTCGCCGGGGAACAGGGGGTGTGGGCGCTGTTGGCGGACTTGCAACCCTGCGGTGGCGCGCGCAATGATGCCAGACAAGGGGCAACGATGATGTGAAGGGCTGGGCATGACGCTTCTGGAGGCGGCGCGGGCAGTGCGGGACAGGGCCTATGTGCCCTATTCTCGGTTCAAGGTCGGCGCGGCGGTGCGCGGTGCCTCGGGCGCCATCTATCACGGCTGCAATGTGGAAAATGTCGCCTATCCCGAGGGCACTTGCGCCGAGGCCGGGGCCATCGCGCTGATGGTCGCCTCGGGCGAAACGGAGCTGGTCGAGGTGGCGGTGATCGCCGACAGCCCAAGCCCGGTGCCGCCCTGCGGCGGTTGCCGGCAAAAGCTGGCCGAATTCGGCAGGCCCGACACGCCGGTGCTGCTGGCCACCACCTCGGGGCAGGAGCTTCGGACGACCATCTCCGCGCTGCTGCCGGGGCGTTTCGATGCCTCGCATATGTCGGGCAGCGAATGAGCCCAGCCGATCCGCGCCCGGTCATCGCCGCGATCCGCGACGGTCGCGGGCTGGACGAGGCCAGCGCGCGGCTGATCGCCACAGGGCTGACGCGCGGCTGGATCACCGATGCGCAGGCCGCCGCATTCGCCATGGCGGTGCTGTTGCGCGGTCTGGACGATCCGGGGCGGCTGGCGCTGACGCAGGCGATGCGCGATTCCGGCCGCGTCATGCAATGGGATCTGCCCGGCCCGATGCTGGACAAACACTCCACCGGTGGCATCGGCGACACGGTCAGTCTGGTGCTGGCGCCGGTGCTGGCGGCTTGCGGGGCATTCTGCCCGATGATTTCGGGGCGGGGTCTGGGCCATACCGGCGGCACGCTCGACAAGCTCGAGGCAGTGCCGGGCCTGCGCTGCGACCTGCCCGAGGCCGAACTGCGCCGCGTCGTGGCCGAGGTCGGCTGCGCCATCGTCGCGGCGGGGCCCGATCTGGCCCCGGCCGATGCCCGCCTTTACGGCATCCGCGACGAAAGCGCGACGGTGGGCTCGGTCGAGCTGATCTGCGCCTCGATCCTGTCCAAGAAGCTGGCGGCGGGGCTGGACGGGCTGGTGCTGGATGTCAAACAGGGCTCGGGCGCCTTTCTGCGCAGCTTTGACGCGGCGCATCGGCTGGCGCGTGCGCTGGTCGATACGGCCAGCGGCGCCGGCTGCCGCTCGCATGCCTTTGTCACCGACATGGACCAGCCGCTGGGCCGTGCTGCCGGCAATGCACTGGAACTGCGCGAGGCGATTGCCGTGCTGACCGGGGCGCCCGGCGCGCTGCGTGATCTGTCGCTGGACCTGTCCGAGGCCTGTCTGGATCTGGGCGGGCTTGATGATGCCGGGGCGGCGCAGGCGCTGGGTTCCGGCGCTGCGGCCGAGCGGTTTGCCCGCATGATCGCGGCGCAGGGCGGGCCGGCCGATTTGCTGGAACATCCCGACCGCCATCTGGCCCCGGCGCCGGTGATCCGTCCGGTGCCCGCCATGGGCCGCGTGGCCGCGATAGATGTCGAGGCCATCGGCCATGCCGTGGTCGCGCTTGGCGGCGGTCGGTTGCGGGCGGCGGACCGCGTCGACCCGCGCGTGGGCTTTTCGGACCTGCTGCGCATCGGCGAGACGGCCGAGGCCGGCCGGCCGCTGGGTTTTGTCCACGCCGCCAGCCCCGCTGCCGCCGAGGCCGCCGTTGCTACGCTGCAAGCCGCCTATCTGTTGGGCGACGGCCCGGCGCCCGGCCCGTTGATCCGCCATGAGGTGCTGCCGAAATGAACGGGAACCGCGCCTTTCTCATCGTGATGGACTCGGTCGGCATCGGCGGTGCGCCGGATGCCGCAAGCTATTTCAACGCCGGCCTGCCCGATACCGGCGCCAATACGCTGGCCCATATCGCGCAGGCGCAGCCGCTGCATATGCCGAACCTCGACCGGCTGGGGCTGGGGGCGGCGGTCCGGCTGGCCAGCGGCGATGAGGCGTCGGGCCTTGGCGCTGCGCCGCAGGGCCTGTGGGGGGCCGCGACCGAGATCTCGCGCGGCAAGGATACACCTTCTGGCCATTGGGAGATCGCGGGCGTGCCCGTCCCCTGGGACTGGCACTATTTCCCGAATACCCGGCCCAGCTTTCCGCCCGAGCTTTCGGCGGCCATTGCGCGGCTGGCCGGCACCGAGGGCATTCTGGGTGATGAACACGCGTCCGGCACCGAGATCATCGAGCAGCTGGGCCCCGCGCATCTGCAAAGCGGCTGGCCGATCTGCTATACCTCGGTCGACAGCGTGCTGCAGATCGCCGCGCATGAGGACAGCTTTGGCCTTGAGCGGCTCGAGCGGCTCTGTCGCGAGGTGGCGGCGCTGGTGCATCCGCTGCGCGTTGGCCGGGTCATCACCCGGCCCTTTACCGGCCAGCCCGGCGCGTTCCGGCGCACCGCCAACCGCCGCGATTACGCCATCGCGCCGCCCGGCCAGACCATTCTGGACGCGGCAACTGCCGCGGGGCGTCCGACCCATGCCATCGGCAAGATCGGCGACATCTTCTCGCATCGTGGCATCGCACATCTGCACAAGGGCAAATCCGACGCCGACCTGGCCCGGCACCTGCTGCGTCTGGGTGATGAGGCCGAACCGGGCAGCCTGACATTCGCCAATTTCGTCGAATTCGACAGCGTTTATGGCCATCGCCGCGACATCGCCGGCTATGCCACCGCGCTGGAATGGTTTGATACCGTCGCCGGGCAGCTGATCGCGCGGCTGCGCCCCGGCGACCTTGCAATCTTTACCGCCGATCACGGCAATGATCCCAGCTGGCGCGGCACCGACCACACGCGCGAACGCGTGCCGGTTCTGGGCTGGGGCTATGGGTTGCGGCCTGTCGGGCTGGTCGGTTTCAGCGATATCGGCGCCAGCGTCGCGGCGCATCTTGGTCTTTTCCCCGTTGGTCCCGGAGTGTCCTTCCTGTGAAATCGTCGAAAAAGGTTGAACTGCATCTGCATCTGGAAGGGGCGGCGCCGCCCGCCTTCGTGCGCGGGCTGGCGGCGGAAAAGCAGCTGGACCTTGGCGGCGTCTTCGATGACCGGGGCCGCTACAGATACAACGGTTTCAAGGACTTCCTTCGCATATATGAAGCTGTTTGCAGTACCTTGCAGACCCCGGCCGATTATGCGCGCCTGCTGTCGGCGGTGCTGTCGGAATGCGGCGAGCAGGGCGCGATCTATGTCGAGCTGTTCGTCTCGCCCGAGTTCTGCGGCGGCGGTGATCTGTTCGCCTGGCGTGACTATCTGGGCGCGATGGAGGAAATCGCCCGCGCCTATGCGCTGTCTGGCGTCGACAGCCGCGCCGTGCTGACGTGCATCCGCCATCTTGGCCCCGACCGGGCCAAGCGCACGGCGCTTTGCGCGGCCGAGACCGGAGGCGGCTGGGTCGCGGGCATGGGCCTTGCCGGGGCCGAGGATGTGGGCGAGGCGCGCGATTACGCATGGTCCTTTGACTGCGCGCGCGAGGCGCAGCTGGGCCTGACCGCCCATGCCGGCGAATGGTGCGGCCCCGACAGTATCCGCGGCGCGCTGGAACTGGGCGTGACCCGCATCGGCCATGGAATCCGCGCCATCGAGGACCCGGCGCTGGTGCGCTATCTGGCCGACAAGGGCATCCTGCTGGAGGTGTGTCCGGGGGCGAATGTGGCGCTGGGGGTGGTGCCGAACCTTGCCGCCCATCCGATTGCGCGGCTGGCCGATGCCGGGGTGCGCGTTGCCGTCTCGACCGACGATCCGCCCTTCTTTGACACCAGCCTGAACCGGGAATACCAGCAGCTCGCCGATAGTTTCGGCTGGAGCGATCCCGAGTTTCGACAGATGAACCTCTGGGCCGCCGAGGCCGCCTTTTGCGACGAAGACACGCGCAACCGCCTGAAACAGGAGTTCACATGACCCAAGGCCAGACCACCACGCAGCATCTTACCGTGGTCGACCACCCGCTGGTGCAGCACAAGCTGACCCTGATGCGCGACAAGACCACCTCGACCGCCAGCTTTCGTAGGCTTCTGCGCGAAATCAGCCTGCTTTTGGCCTATGAGGTCACGCGCGAACTGGAAATGACCACCGTCACCGTGGAAACGCCGCTGACCACGATGCAGGCGCCGATGCTTGAGGGCAAGAAGCTGGCGCTGATCTCGATCCTGCGCGCGGGCAACGGGCTGATGGACGGCATCCTTGAACTGATCCCGGCGGCGCGGGTGGGTTTCGTCGGGCTTTACCGCGACCCCGAGACGCTGCAGCCGGTGCAATATTATTGCAAGGTTCCCAAAGAGCTGGACGCGCGCATGACCATCGTGGTCGATCCGATGCTGGCGACGGGCAATTCCTCGGTCGCGGCGATCGATCTGCTGAAAAAGGAAGGCGCCAAGAACCTGCGTTTCCTGTGCCTGCTGGCCGCGCCCGAAGGCGTGGCGCGGATGCGCGAGGCCCATCCCGATGTGCCGATCGTGACCGCCTCGCTGGACGAACGGCTGGACGATCATGGCTATATCGTTCCGGGTCTTGGCGATGCGGGCGACCGCATGTTCGGCACGAAATGAGCCGGCGTTAACCGGCTGTTCAGCGCCATTGGCCTATCACCGTCCGAGGTAACGATTCGGGGATGGGCCGATGGGGCTGCTGCAATGGGTCATGTTCTGGGTTCTGGCGCCGGCCGCCGCGCTGGCGCTTGATCTGGCCCCGGCGGAAACCCCGCCTGCGGATTTCCCCGGCCAGCAATATATCGACAGCCGTGGCTGCGTGTTCCTGCGCGGCGATAGCGGTTGGAACCCGCGTCTGACCCGCGATGGCCAGCCGGTCTGCGGCTATCCGCCCAGCCTGTCGCAACGCGGCATCGATGGCCGGCCCCGGTTGCGGGCGCTGGACCCCGATGCCGGCAAGACCCGCGCCCAGCTGATAGAAGAGGCGTTGACCCGCGCCGTGGTCCCGAACCTGCGCGCGGGCGAACTGGTCAGCGATCCGCGCCCGCTGGAGCAGCTGCCTGACATGGGCCCCGAGCCTCATGACAGCGCACCGATGCAGACGCTGCGCGGCGCCCTGCGCGCCGCTCCGGCCGTTCGCGCTGGCATGGCGCGCGATCTGCAACCGAACCGCCGGCTTTGTGATTTGCTGGGCTATGACGAAACGCCGACAAAGGCCGATCCCGACAAGGCAGAGCCTGCGCGGCTTGGTAGCGATCCCAGCAAGGGCTATTGCGGCAACCTGCCGGCCTCGGACCTGTCGCGGCTGGCCTTTTCCCGGCCCATCGGCTCGCCATTGCAGCCGGGCGCCGAGGCTGCGGCTGCTGCGCCGGCAGAGGAGGCTGCGGTCAAGGGACCGGAGCCAAAGCCCGCGACCCTGCTGCGCGCGGTGGCCACGCCGGCCAAGGCGGGCACGGTGCCTCTGCCGACGGCCCGGACCTCGGCGCCCGCTACGCCGCTCCCGCGTGACATGGGCAAACCCGCGCCCATCAGCGCTCCGACATCGAAAGAGGTGCCGAAAGGCAATGCGCCGGGGATGATCCCGGCCGGGGCGCGCTTCGTGCAGTTCGGCAGCTTTGCCGACAGCGCTGCCGCCAGCCGTGCGGCCGGCAGGGCGATGGCCTTGGGCTATCCGGTGCTGCGCGGCATCGACAAGAACAAGCGCCATTTTCTGATGGCCGGCCCCTTTGACAGCCGCGAGGCCATCGTCCGGGCCTTGGACGGGCTGCGGCGGGCGGGTTTCCGCTCGGCCTACCCACGCTAGGGAGTGGGGCGATGGCCGCCATTCCCCGGTTCCGGCGCCCGGGGGCCGACGCTTTGCCCAGCTTGCGGGCAGGGCTGCAATCATTGGGCGTGTAGATTCCACGCCTGATCTACCTCTATGCGCGGAACCACAACCTTGACGCCACATGGGCAGATTGCCGGGTCGCGCGGGGCGTGGCAGGCCGCAGTTGCATGGACCTTTGACCGGCTCTGGGTTATGGCTGATTTGCTCGAAACCAAGGACTTGGCCCGGTCAGACGCGCATGCCGCAGATCCAAATGCTTCTCGGGATTCTGGATGCCGTGCGATTGCGCAAGGGGCGGGCGCTTCTGTATTTCCTGATGGCCGACCGGGCGCGGGTGCATCGCACCGAAAAGGTCATTGACCTGTTCTGGCAGGATTCCGATGAGCGCAGGGCCTCGGCCTCGTATCGGCAGGCGGTCAAACATATCCGCCGGGCCATGGCCGAGATCCCGGCCACCGACGCCTCGGTCAGCCTTGAGACCACCATGGGCGAGGTCGCGCTGCGTCTGGCCCAGCCATTTGATCTGCAACAAGAGCTGCTGGCCGCGCTGTCGCAACCGGGCTGGGATCCGGCGGCGGCGCGGCCGGTGCGGGCGGTGATCGAACGCGGGTTGCAGCTGGAAGGCATCAGCGCCTCGTTCGACAGCTGGCTGGCGATCAGCCGCACCACCCTGCTGGCCGCGATCCGGCAGGTGCTGGACCAGCGGTTGGCCGATGTCGAAAGCCAGCTTGAAACCCGGCGCGCGCTGGCCGAATTCGCCATCGAGCTGGAGCCCGCGAATGAGAATGCGACCCGGATCCTGATGCGGATGGACTGGCAGGGCGGCCGACCGACCCGCGCCATCGAACGCTACAACGCGCTTTACGCCCATCTGGATGAGGCCTTCGATCAGGAACCCGAGGCCGAGACGGTCGAGCTTTTGGCGGCGATCAAACTGGACCCGGCGGGCGGTGGCCGCATTGGCCCGCAGGCCACGCGCGATGCGCAGCTGAACCTGTCGCTGCAACTGGTCGATACGCAGATGCCCGGGGGTGAGCTTGCGCCCCTGACCACCGTGGTCTTTGCCGATCTGCGCATGCGCATGGGACGGTTTCGCGAATGGCGGCTGGTCGGGACCGACCCGCCGGATCTGGTGCAGGCGCTGGTGCTGGTCCGGCCCTATCTGATGTTGGGCCGCCTGCGCCTGTCGGTCGAGGTGCAGCGCGGCTCGGGCGAGTTGATCTGGTCGGAATGGGTCGAGGAGCCGCAGACCGAATGGGAACACAAGGTCCGGCAATTGCTGGCCAATATCGCCAGCGCGCTGTCGGTGGTGATCTCGGACCGGGCCTTGGCCGAAAGCGGCTCGGGGGTCTATGACAGCTGGCTCAAGGCGCAGGCGCTGCTGGACCGCTGGTCGCCCGAAAGCGAGGGCGCGGCGCTGCAGATGCTGCGCGACATCACCGCGCAGGCGCCGCGCTTTGGCCCGGCCCATGCCGAGCTGGCCGGGGCCCTGAATGTGCGGCACGTGCTGCTGCCCGGCACCCTGCAGACCGAAGAGATCAAGCGCGACGCCATGCATCACGCCATCGTCGCGGTCTCGGTCGACCCGATGGACACGCGCGCGCATCGTGTGCTGGCGTGGTGTTTTTGTCATCTGGGCTATTTCGACCTTGCGGATTTCCATTTCGATCAGGCGCTGAGCCTTAACCGCAGCAATATGCTGACGCTGGTGTCCTGCTGTCTGGGATTCGCCTTCATCGGCGATCTGGTCAAGGCGGCGGCGCTGGCGGCCGAGGCCAAAAGCCACGCTGCCGTGCAAGAGCCATTCCACCAGATCTATCTGGCCGCCGCCGACTATCTGCTGGGTGATTACCCGGCGGCGGCGCGGCAATGCGAGGCCGGCGCCGGGCTGATGCCGACGGTCGGCGGCTGGCATGCCGCCGCGCTGTGGAAAAACGGCCAGCAGGACGAGGCGGCCCGGCGGCTGGACAGCTATCTTGACGAATTGCGCGGCCAATGGCGCGGCCCGCCCGACCCGTCCGAGGCGCAGATGCTCGACTGGTTTCTGGCAGTGTTTCCGCTGCGCCACGACCATTGGCGCGACGATATGCGCAACGTGCTTGACGCGATCCTGCGGCACAGGATCGCGATGCCGCATTAGCCGATCCGTCAGCGGCACATGTTCGTGGCATAGATGCCGACCGAGCGGTGGAAGGCGCGCAGCGGGCTGGCCATGATCTGGTTCTTGATGTCATCGGCGGGCTGGCCGTTGCCGTCCTTGAAAATGCTGCGGTCGCGGATGCTGGCCTCGACATGCTGTTCCAGCGCGGCCTGCAGGGCGGTGCTCCAGCCGGGGGGCGGGTTGGCAGCGAATTCGCGGATGATTTCAAGGATCTCGGGTTTCATATTGGCCAGCATCAGTGCCCGGTCCAGCTCATAGGACAGGGGCGGGCGAAAGCCATCGGCATGGCCCTGCGCGCGCAGCATGGCATCGGTGATGCCCAGCGTCTCGTCCGAGGGCACGACCAGGATGCGGGTGTTGCGGTCGGGTTTCTTGCGGCTGCGCCGGCGGCTTTCGAACAGGATGCGGACCTTGGTCCCGGCAAGGATCTGGGCGCGCTCGGGTTCGGACAGGCTGGCGCCGCCGCCCTGGGTCGAGAAATCCTGCACCATCAGCGCCTGTCGCACCTGTTCCTCCAGCGCCTTCAGCTCTTTGGCGCTGACGCCGGCGGGGCCGCGCTGGGACAGGTCGACCATCAGCCGACCGATGAATTCGACATTCAGCGGCTGGCCGTCATCGCCCTGTTCGGCGGTGATGCTGCCGTCGGGGTGCAGCCAGGCCTGTGGCTGGTCGACCTCGGTGCCCACGACGATGTATTTCATGGTTTCCGTCATGATAGTCCCTCCGTTCGGACAAGGGTGATGAGTGCAAGCATGCTGTCGGGCCGGGGCAGGGTGCGGCTGGCCGGCGTCTCCTCGGCCAGCACCACCCGCTGCACCGAGCCGAGAACCGAGCCACGCAGCAGCGCGCTGCCCAAGGGGCCGAAACCGCCGGCCTGGCCATACAACTGTGCCTCGACCATCAGGAACTGGTAAAGCGGTCCCCAGCGCAGGACATCGGCAGTGATACGGATGGGCGCATCGGGATGGGCGGCAGTGAAATCGGCGGCGAGGGTTGCGGGGGGCAGCCGCGCTGGCCAGCCCCCCGGCAGGGCGGCGATCGCCGCGTGGATGCCGGCATTGCCCGCCCGCAGCGGATCGGCGATATCGGCGCTGGCATTGTCCAGCGCGATCACCGCCTCGGCCGTGATCGGGGCGCGCAGCTCGGGCGCGACGCTGGCCGAAAGGCCGGTCTTTGGCCCGCCGGGGCGGCTGCCAAAGAACAGCGGCCAATCGACCTGCCAATCCGTCTCGGCCTCGCTGATGTCATAGCCGCGCTTCAGCAGCCGGTTCAGGTTGTGCAGCCCCGAGCGGCCCAGCTGATAGGCGGCCAGCGGCAGGGCGTGAAAGGCCCGGCACAGGCCATGCAGCAGCGTCGTTTCGTCCAGCTCCCATGCCGCGGGTAGGGGGGCGGGTAGTGCTGCAATTTCGGGGTGCAGAAAGCGCGGCAGCAGGTCGGCCTGCAAGATCGCGTGCCAGCAGCGCACGGCATGGGCGCGGGCCTGACAATAGGCGGCCAGCGGCGACAGGCCCTGTGCCGTCAACTGCCGGGCGTTGCGGTTGTGAAACTGCATCCATGCCGCCGTCAGCTCGTGCAGCATCAGGGAATCGCGGTTGCGTTCGTCGTAAAGGGCGCGGATCGGCCGGGGATCGGCGTCGGACAGCGCGTCGCGGCCGCGCGCATAGATGCGGGCCAGCCGGGCGCGCGGCGTGATCCGAAATAGCAGCGTCTCGGGGTCATAAACATGCGCGGCCAGCGCCGGGCCGGGGCCATAGACCGTTTCCAGCGTCAGCGGATTGTCGATCAGGTTGTAGCGCGGCACGCGGGTGCCTGAATAAGGGACCTCGTCGGCGGGGGTGCTGCGGCCCATGTCATGGCCCATCAGCTGCGCAAGATAGGTATAGCCCGAGGGAATCTGCGCCGCCTGCGCCATGCAGGCCAGACGCCAGGCCGGGGTGGTGCGCAGCAGGATCTCGGGCGGGCGTTGGGTGATTTCGGGGTGTTGGTCCTGCGGCGGCAGCGGCGACGGGGCGGCGCCCATATTGGCGGCCTTGCCCTTGGCGGTGTGGCCACTGGTCTGCTTGCGGCGCAGCAGTTCGGCCAGATCGCTGTGCCCCTGTGCGCAGGCGGGGCAAGAGCCACCGGCGCGGCGCGGCGGTGCCGGGGGATCGCCTTCAGCGGGGTCTTCAGGACAGGGCAGATCGTCGGTCATGCGCGGGACTCCTGCGGGTCAAAGATAGGGCGATCCGGTCTCGGCGGTAAAGCGTGGCGCGGGCAGGTCGGGCTGGCACAGCCAGACGCTGATGGGCGCCGTGGCCAGCTCTTGCATGCGGGGCGCCGGCGCGAGCCAATCGGCGCCCAGCCGCGCCGCCGGCCGGGGCGTGACCGCCGGCCCCTCGGCAAAAAGGCTGCTGCCGCGCAGGGCATAGTCGCGGATCCTGCGCCCCACGGGTTCGAGTGCCGGTCCCAGCCCGTGCGAGCGCGCGGCCAGCAGCTCGATCAGGTTCAGTTCCATCAGCAAAAGCTCACGCATGGCCTTGCGGGCGGCCTCGGCCGGGTCGGGATGGGCGCCGTAGCCCAGCACCGGCTCCTGCCCCTCGATGCTGGCCGAGCGGCAGATCATCGTGCAGGGCCCGTCGGCAAGGCGGACCAGCCACCAGTCGGTGCGCCGTTTCAGCGCCGCGCCGCGCCGCGCCAGATCGAGGCTGCCCAAGATTCCCGCCTCATGCAGCCAGTCGGGCGCGACCGGATCGGCCTGCAGCCAGCCCAGCCACCAGCCGGCGATGGCGCGCCGCTCGTGCGCTTCGAACAGGGCGGCGTCGCAGGCGGCCCGGGTATCGACATGGGCGGCGATGCCATCGCGGGTGGGGTCAAAAGCGCGGCCGGCATCGCGATGCGCGCGCAGGGCAAGGATTTCAGCGGTTTCGCCCAGACAGCGGTGCCATGCCTCGTCGCGGTTCAGCCCGGCACCCGAGGCGGTCTGCCCGTCCGGGGTCAGCGCCTGCAGGATCACAAGGCCGGGGGCGAGGAAATTCTCGCGCCAGTCGAAACTGCGCCAGCAGGCGGCAAGGTCTTGTGGGCGGTGAAAGTCCTGTATCATCCCGCGCGCCGCGCTCCTGCACCGGTGTTGCCTGCCGGTGATACGCAGCGCGACGTGATTTCGGTGTGAATTGCGCCGGATACGGGATGGGGACGGGCCGCAGCGGCCCGTCCGGGCGCCTTAGCCGAGGCCCAGCTTGCCGCGCAGGGTCGAAAGATCCTCGGCCAGCGTGTTCACCTTGCTTGACAGCAGGTTGCGGTCGGCATCGGTCAGCTTTTCATACGAGACATAGCCGTCGCCTTCCTTGTATTTCGCCAGAACCGCGTCCACGGCGGCGAAATTGCCGTCCACCTTGGCGACGAATTCGGGATCCTGCTTGGCGATCAGCGGCTTCAGCAGATCATAGATCTTTTGCGAGCCGGCGAAATTGGCGTCGAAATCCCACAGGTCGGTGCGGGAATAGCGGTCTTCCTCGCCCGAGATCTTGGTGGCCGCGACCTCTTCCATCAGGGCGGCGGCACCGCCGACCACGACTTCCGGTGGGAAGGTCAGGCCGTTGATGCGCTCGTTCAGCGTATGGATATCGGCCATCAGCCGGTCGGCAAAGGGTGCCAGCCCCTCGGTCGAGCCCTTTTCCCACAGCCCGTATTCCAGCCGGTGAAAGCCGGTAAAGGCCTCGTCGGCTTCGGCCTTTTCGAAGTCGTCTGCGCGGGCGTCGATCGACACGTCCAGATCCGAGAACAGCTCGGCGATCGGCTCGATCTTTTCATAGCTGGTGCGGGTCGGGGCAAAAAGCGCCTTGGCCTTGTCCAGATCGCCCGCCTTGATCGCGGTGGTGAATGCTTCGGCATCGGCGACCAGCTGGGCGGTGTTTTCGGCCACATAGATCTTGTAATCCGCCAGCGGCCCAACGAGGTCGAGCGAGGGATCGGCCGCCGCCATGCCGGCCCAGCCGCCAAGCGCCAGGGCCAGCCCCGTGGTTTTCAGATAAGTCCCGATCATGGTGATGCTCCGTTCAATCGGTTCAGGGGGTCGGCTTGGCGGGTCAGGCCCGTCTGGCTGCGTCGATCAGGCCCGATCCCAGATAATCCTCTGGTCCGGCCACGCCCGGGGGCGCAAAGAAATAGCCGCCGCCCACCGGCTTGATATATTCCTCCAGCGGCTCGCCATTCAGCAGGTTCTGCACGGCGATGAAGCCCTGTTGCAGGTCGGCCTGCCACGCGATGAACAACAGCCCCTGATCCAGATGCCCGTTTTTCATCGCGCCGCGCGCATAGTTGAAGGGGCGGCGCAGGATCAGGTGCTTGTCGGCGTCTGGCGTGCGCGGATTGGCCAGCCGGATATGGCTGTTCATCGCGGTTTTCGCGCCATCGGGATCGGCGGCATAATCGGGCACGTCGCGTTCGGTGGCCTTGGGCCCGCCATCCAGCGGCGCGCCAGAATTCTTGGCGCGGCCAAAGATGCGCTCTTGCTCGCGCAGCGGCGTGCGGTCCCAGCGTTCGACGAAATTGCGGATGATGCGCACCGCCTGATAGCTGCCGCCATGCGCCCAGGCGGGCTCGTCCGGGGCGGCGGTCCAGACCACGCGGCCCATCATCTCGGCGTCATTGGCATCGGGGTTGGCCGAGCCGTCGCGGAAGCCCAGAAAATTGCGCGCGCTGGGGGTCGAGCCATCGGGGGCGGGCGGCACCGGCGGCACCGAGCCCTCATAGACCCAGCGCAGCACCAGATATTCCGACAGGTTCTTTACGATGTCGCGTAGCGCGTGGATATTGCTGTCCTGCAGGTTGGCGCAGAATTGCAGCACGATGTCGCCATGGCAGATGTCGGCTTCCAGCGCGTCATTGGGGAACTGCACCATGCGTTGCAGGCGCGCGGGCTTCAGCGGTTTCAGCGCCGGCTGCGCCTCGAAGAAGCTGTCGCCAAGGGCCAGCGTGATGGTCTGGTTGTCGGGCGCGACCACCGGACCCAGCAGGCCGGAATCGGCCGGGGGCAGGCGCGGGTCGCGTTCGGGCACCGCGCCGCCCTGGGTCAGAAAGGCGGCGCGTTCGGTCAGCAGGCGCAGCATGGTCTCGACATCGTCAAGCGAGGCCGCGACCACGTCGAAGGCCGCGACGATGCCATTGGCGGGGCGGGGCGTCACGATCCCGGCCTGATGCGGGCCGTGAAAGGGCACGCTTTGCGCGGCGGTCTCGGCATGGCCATGCGGGGCGTCATCGACATTGGGCTGTGCGGCCTCGCGCGCCTGGGCGGCGGGGGCCAGCGTTCCGATCGCGCCCAGCCCCAGCCCCATCAGCAGGCGGCGGCGGTCGGTGATGAAAGGGCAGCCGGTCATGTCAGTTCATTCCGATAATGGGTTGCAGTCGGTCCAGCGTCTCGGCGAGGCGGGTGAAATCCGCCGCCAGCTTCTGGCGCTGCTCGGCCGGGACCTGCGACCAGTCCTGTCCTTGCAGCGCGGCCACGGCATCGGTCGCGGCCTGCATTTCGGTGCCCAGCTCGGCGTCGAGCTTGGGATCGACGCTGGCCACCACCTGCCGCAACAGGCCGGTCAGCTTGGCGATGCCCTCGGTTGCGGCGGTCAGGTCGCGGGCGTCATTGCCGGCATAGCTGTTTTCGCCCTCGGGGATCTGCGCCTCGGCCAATTGCCGGGCCATGGCGCCGGGCAGGGCCAGCAGCAGCGCCGGGTCCAGCGGCGCGGCCTTGAGCCGTTCGGCCAGCGTACCCAGATCGGCGACCAGCCGGTCGGCGACCGGAGCCAGACCCTCGGTGCTGTTCTGGGCGAAAAGCCCGTATTCGATGCGGTGATAGCCGGTAAAGCCCGGATCCTGCTCGCGCCCGGCCAGATAGGCGGCGCTGGGGTCGATCACGTTTTCCAGATCCGAAAAGCGATAGGCCAGCGGCTCGACCCGGCGATAGGGCAGGCGCGCCTCGGCCCAGGCGGCGCGCGCCGCCGGCAGATCGCCCGCATCGATGGCATCGCGCAGCTTTTCGGCGGCCTTGACCGCCTGATTGCCCTGCATGACCAGATAGACCCGGTATTCCGACAGCGGCCCGAGGAATTTCTTCAACGTCACCTCGGAGGCCGCCGCCGTCGCCTCGTCCGAGGCGGTCACCGTCAGCGTGCCGCGCGGGTTGGTCAGCAGGCCGCAGGTCATCTCATAGCTACCGGGAGCCAGTTGCACCGCCAGCGTGGCGTGGAAACCGGGGGCGATGTTTTCGCGCTCGGCCACGACCATGACGCCATCGACGATCTCCCATTCGATGGGCCGATCCGAGGCATTGACGATCTCGAAGCTGCGCCGTCCGCCGGGCACGGTGATCGCATTGGGCTGGCAGGATCGCGCGTCCACCGTCACGATCTGGTCGGCGCTGGTCTGCGGTTTCTGCCGCGAGGCGGTCCAGAATGCCGCGCCACCGGCCACGGCCAGCACGGCCGCGCCAAGGATCGCCAGATAGATGCCGCGAGAGGGCGGGTTGCTCATTTACGCACCATGGATTGGGTTTGCGGCGCCGGCACGGCCGGGCGCAGGAACAGATACAGCGTCACGACCAGAAAGCCCGCCCATGCGATCAACTCGCCCAGACTGGGCGCCTCGCGATAGCCGAGGATCCCCGAAAGCACGGTGCCAAGCGGGCTTGATTCGGGTAGCACCCGGCTGAGATCCCAGACCGGGGTCAGCAGGCTGTTCCACAGCCCCGCCTCGTGCAGGGCCTTGACCGAACCGGCGAAAAGCCCGGCGGCGACAAAGATGATGAAGATGCCAGTGATGCGAAAGAACCGCCCCAGATCCAGCCGCAGCGCCCCGGCATAGATGCCCCAGCCCATGCCGACAGCGGCGAGGACACCCAGGGCCGCGCCGATGGGGGCGCTGGCATCCTTGCTTTGCTGGAACACCGCCAACAGGAAGAATACCGATTCCAGCCCCTCGCGCGCGACGGCCAGAAACACCATGCCGATCAGCCCCCAGGTGGCGCCGGAATGCGACAGCGCCTGATCGACCGAGGCATGCAATTCGCGTTTGATCGAGCGGGCGGCGCGCTTCATCCAGAACACCATGGCGATCAGCACGCCGACGGCAACAAAGCCGATCAGCGCTTCGATCAGCTCCTGGGTCTTTTGCGGGAATTGCGCGCTGGCCAGTTGCAGCCCGGCCCCGGCAAACAGCGCCAGCGCCACCGCCAGAAACACCCCGACCCAGATCGCGGGCAGCCATTGCGCGCGGCCGGTCTGGCGCAGGTAACCGGCGATGATGCCGACGATCAGGGCTGCTTCCAGCCCCTCTCGCAGCATGATGAGAAACGGTGCGAGCATCGCCTTTCCCCAGCAATTGTCGTGGTGCGGGTCCGGCAAGCGTCGGAGGGCATCAGCGGCAAGTCTGCCGGCGGCTTGCCGGCAGAGCTTTCATTGCTGTTTGTGCGGGGATTTGTCAATCCAGACGGAAACGCTCAGCCGTAGCGGTCAGCCGCGGCCGTGCGGTTCCAGCCAGTCGATCACCGGGTTGATCGGCAGGATGCGATAGGGGTTAATCCTGGCGTGGCTGTAATGGTAATGGCGCACGATATGGTCGAAATTGACCGTCTCGGCCACGCCCGGCCATTGATACAGCTCGCGCGTCCAGCCCCAGAGGTTGGGATATTCCCGCAGCCATTTGCGATTGCATTTGAAATGCGTGTGATAGACCGGGTCAAAGCGCACCATCGTGGTGAACAGCCGCCAGTCGGCCTCGGTGATGCGGGCGCCGGTCAGGTAGCGGTTGCCGGCAAGGTGGTCCTCCAGCCAGTCCAGCGCGTCGAACAGCGGGTAGATCGCCTCGTCATAGGCCTGCTGGCTGGTGGCGAAGCCGGCCTTGTAGACGCCGTTGTTCACGCTGTCATAGATGCGGGCGTTCAACTCGTCGACCTGCGTCAGCAGCCCCTCGGGGCAGTAATCGTCAGTGTCTCCGGTCAGCCCGTTGAAGGCCGAGTTGAACATGCGGATGATCTCGGCGCTTTCGTTGCTGACGATGGTGCCGCGCTGCTTGTCCCACAGGATCGGCACCGTCACCCGGCCGGAGGTTTGCGGATTGGCCCGCAGGTAGATGTCGCGCAGATAGGGCAGGCCAAAAAGATTGTCGCCGGTGGTGGCCGGGAAATCGGTGGCAAAGGTCCAGCCTTCGGACAGCATGTCGGGATGCACGACCGAGATGTCGATATGCGGCGCCAGACCCTTCAGCGCGCGAAAGATCAGCGTGCGATGCGCCCAGGGGCAGGCCAGCGAGACGTAAAGGTGATAGCGCCCGCTTTCGGCGGGAAAGCCGCCCTCGCCCGAGGGGCCGGGCGCGCCATCCGGTGTGATCCAGTTGCGCCAGGCCGTCGTCGTGCGCTTGAAACGGCCGCCGGTGCTTGCGGTATCATACCATTCGTCGTGCCAGGCGCCGTCGATCAACTGGCCCATTGCGAGATCCTTTCGCCGAAATTGCTGTTGCCGGCAGCATGGCCATGTTGGGCGCCGCTCGCAACCCGGCTGAGCCGGGCTGGCGGTTGACGCGGTGTTCGGCAGGCCCGAACGGGCCCCGGTCGACGGTCAGGCCCAGGGTGATCGCAGCAGGTCCAGCGGGATTCTGAGATAGCGGCGGCCGTTGGCTTCGGGGGCGGGCAGGCGGCCGGCGTCCATATTGACCTGCAGCGCATGCAGGATCAGCCGCGGCATCGGCAGGCTGCGGTCGCGCGCCTCGCGCAGGGCGACGAAGGCGGCCTCGTCGGGCACCGAGGCGATATGAATGTTTTCGGCCTTTTGCCGGGCCACGGTCGATTGCCAGGCCGGGGCGCGGCCGCCGGGCTGGTAGTCATGGCCGGTAAACAGCCGCGTGTCATCGGGCAGTGCAAGGATGCGCTGGATCGAGCGCCACAGCGCGCTGGCGCTGCCGCCGGGGAAATCGGCCCGTGCCGTGCCGCTGTCGGGCATGAACAGCGTGTCATGTACGAAGGCCGCGTCGCCGATCACATAGGTGACCGAGGCCAGCGTATGGCCCGGCGACAGCAGCACCCGCACCGGGATGGTGCCCAGCGCAAAGGTCTCGCCATCGGCAAAGAGCCGGTCCCATTGCCGCCCGTCGGTCGGAAAATCGGGGCGGTTGTAGAAATCATTCCACAGCGCCTGAATCTGGCCGATGCGGTCGCCGATGCCGATGGGCGCGCCGGTGCGGGTACGCAGGTAATCGGCGGCGGACAGGTGATCGGCATGTGGATGCGTGTCGAGGATCCATTGCAGGCGATAGCCGCGCTCGGCGATGAAGCCAAGGATGCGGTCCGCCTCATGCGTGGCGGTGGCGCCGGAATTCTCGTCGAAATCCAGCACCGGGTCGATGATGGCGCAGTCGCCGCTGCCGGGATCGGCGACGACATATTGGATCGAGCCGCTGCGCGCCTCGTAAAAGCCGGTAACTTCGGGGATCTGCGTCATTATCTGACCTTCCTGCCTGTTCGGGGGAGCGTCCGGGCGTCGGCGCGATCCTACAGGCGGTTGCCGGTCCCGGAAAAGCCTTGGCGGGACGGGCGCCGCGCTTGGCACCCAGCGTCACGGGCGCGGCAGCGGGAAAAGCTGCGGCCGGCCACCGGGGTCGGTGGCCGGCCGTCATGCGTCACATCGTGGCTCAGTTCACTTCCAGCAGCAGGTCCTTGGCGTCGATGCCCTGTCCGGCGCTGACATGCAGGGCGGTGACGGTGCCCTCGCGGTCGGCGTGGATGCCGGTTTCCATCTTCATCGCCTCGATGGTCAGCAGCAGATCGCCCGGACGCACCTTCTGGCCCTGCGTCACCGCGACCGAGGCGACGACGCCCGGCATCGGCGCGCCGATATGGCTGTCATTGGCCGGATCGGCCTTGGGACGCGCGGCGGTCTGCGATTTCACCAGACGGTTCGGCACCCGGATCACCCGCGGCTGGCCGTTCAGTTCAAAGAAGACCTTCACATCGCCGGTCTCGTCGGTGTCGCCGATGGTCTGCAGCCGGATCTCCAGCGTCTTGCCGGGGTCGATCTCGGCCGAGATCTCTTCGCCCGGCTGCATGCCGTAGAAGAAGCTGCGCGTCGGCAGGGTGCGGACCGGGCCATACATGTCGTGACGCGCCATGTAGTCGGTAAAGACCTTGGGATACATCAGATAGCCGTTCAGGTCCTCGTCGTCGATGGCGACGCCCAGATCCTTTTCCAGCTTCTGGCGCACAGCTTCCAGATCCACCGGAGCCATCGAGGCGCCGGGACGGGTGGTCAGCGGCTCGTCGCCCTTGAGCACCTTCTTTTGCAGCACCTTGGGCCAGCCTCCAGGCGGTTGGCCCAGATTGCCCTTCATCATGTCGACGACCGAATCGGGGAAGGCGACCTCGACCGCCGGATCCTCGACCTGAGCGCGGCTCAGGCCCTGCGCCACCATCATCAGCGCCATGTCGCCCACGACTTTCGAGCTGGGCGTGACCTTGACGATATCGCCGAACATGCGGTTCACCTCGGCATAGGTCTTGGCGACCTCGTGCCAGCGTTCCTCCAGACCAAGGCTGCGGGCCTGCGCCTTGAGGTTGGTGAACTGGCCCCCAGGCATCTCGTGCAACCAGACCTCGGACGCGGGCGCGGCCAGACCGCTTTCAAAGGCGGCATATTGCGCGCGCACCGCTTCCCAGTAGTTCGAGATCTCGCGAATCGCGTCGATGTCCAGCCCGGTGTCGCGCGGCGTGTGGCGCAGCGCCTCGACCACGGAGCCCAGACAGGGCTGCGAGGTATTGCCCGAGAACGCATCCATGGCGCAATCGACGGCGTCCACGCCCGCCTCGGCGGCAGCAAGGATCGTGGCCCCGGCGATGCCGCTGGTGTCATGGGTGTGGAAATGCACCGGCAGGCCGATTTCCTCTTTCAGCGCCTTGATGAGGATGCCGGCCGAGGCGGGTTTCAAAAGCCCGGCCATGTCCTTCAGCCCCAGCACATGTGCGCCCGCGTCGCGCAGCTGGCGCGCCATGTCCAGATAGTATTGCAGGTCGTATTTCGACCGCGCCGGATCCAGCAGATCGCCGGTATAGCAGATGGTGCCTTCGCAGATCTTGCCCGATTCGATCACCGCGTCCATGGCGACGCGCATGTTCTCGACCCAGTTCAGGCTGTCAAAGACGCGGAACACATCGACACCGGTTTCCGCCGCCTGACGCACGAACTCCTGCACCACATTGTCGGGATAGTTGGTGTAGCCCACGCCATTGCTGGCACGCAGCAGCATCTGCGTCATCAGGTTCGGCATCCGGGCGCGGATGTCGCGCAGCCGCTGCCACGGGCATTCCTGCAAGAAGCGGTAGGCCACGTCAAAGGTCGCTCCGCCCCAGCATTCGACGCTGAAAAGCTGCGGCAGGTTGGCGGCATAGGTCGGTGCCACGCGGATCATGTCGATCGAGCGCATGCGGGTCGCCAGCAACGACTGGTGGCCGTCCCGCATCGAGGTGTCGGTGATCAGCAGCTGCTTTTGATCCAGCATCCAGTCGGCGACGGCCTTGGCGCCCTTTTCCTCAAGCAGCTGGCGGGTGCCGGGCACGGGTTCCGCGCGCGTCGCGGGCGGGCGCGGCAGTTTCAGATCGGCGGGCGGCAGCGGCCGGCCGGCCGTCTCGGGGTGACCGTTGACGCTGATGTCGGCCAGATAGACCAGCAGTTTCGTCGCCCGGTCGCGCCGCTTGCGGAACGCAAACAGGTCCGGCGTCGTGTCGATGAATTTCGTCGTGTAGCTGTAGTCCAGAAAGGTCGGATGCTTCAGCAGGTTGATGACGAATTCGATATTGGTGGCCACGCCGCGCACGCGGAATTCGCGCAGCGCCCGGTCCATCCGTATAATGGCCTTTTCCGGGGTCTGGGCATGGGCCGTGACCTTGACCAGCAGCGAATCGTAAAAGCGGGTGATCACGCCGCCGGAATAGGCCGTGCCGCCGTCCAGCCGGATGCCGTTGCCCGTGGCCGAGCGATAGGCCGAGATCCGGCCATAGTCGGGGATGAAGTTGTTCAGCGGGTCTTCGGTGGTGACGCGGATCTGCAGGGCATGGCCGTTCAGATGCACGTCCGACTGGCTGGCAACGCCGGTCGCCTCGGCAAGCGTCGCGCCTTCGGCGATCAGGATCTGCGATTGCACGATGTCGATGCCGGTGACCTCTTCGGTCACGGTATGCTCGACCTGAACGCGCGGGTTCACCTCGATGAAATAGAACTTGCCCTCGTCCATATCCATCAGGAATTCGACGGTGCCGGCGTTCTGGTAACCCACGGCGCGGCCGATCTTCAGGCCCAGGGCGCAGACCTCGGCACGCTCTTCCTCGCTGAGATAGGGGGCGGGGGCGCGTTCGACGACCTTCTGGTTGCGGCGCTGCACGGTGCAGTCGCGCTCATAGAGGTGATAAAGCCCGCCATGGCTGTCGCCCAGCAGTTGCACCTCGACGTGGCGGGCGCGCTGGATCATCTTTTCCAGATAGCCCTCGCCATTGCCAAAGGCGGCCTCGGCCTCACGCCGGCCCTCGCGGACTTTTTCGGGCAGTTCGTCGGGGTTGTTGATCGGGCGCATGCCGCGTCCGCCGCCGCCCCAGCTGGCCTTCAGCATCAGCGGATAGCCGATCGTGGCCGCCTCGGCCTTGATCGCGTCCATGTCGTCGCCCAGCACTTCGGTTGCCGGAATCACCGGCACGCCGGCCGCGATGGCGACCTTGCGCGCGCTGGCCTTGTCGCCCAGCTTGCGCATCGTATCGGCCGAAGGGCCGATGAAGGTGATGCCGGCGGCCGTGCAGGCGTCGACGAAATCGGGGTTTTCCGACAAAAGGCCGTAGCCCGGATGGATGGCATCGGCGCCCGATTCCTTGGCGACGCGGATGATCTCCGAAATCGACAGATAGGCGGCCACCGGGCCCAGCCCTTCGCCGATGCGATAGGCCTCGTCGGCCTTGAAGCGGTGCAAGCCCAGCTTGTCTTCTTCGGCATAGACGGCGACCGTCTTCTTGCCCAGCTCGTTCGCCGCCCGCATCACGCGGATCGCGATCTCGCCCCGGTTCGCTACCAGAATCTTATTGAACATCTGTTCCCCCGAAATCCATCCCGGCTGGGGATGTTATTCATGCCGCACTGCAGCGCAACCGCGAACATCACCCGTCTCGCGCCAGAGTGCCAGCCCCGCGACGGGCGCGAAAGAAGTCTTGCAGCAGGTTGCGCGATTCTTCCGCAGAAATGCCGTCGATGATCTCGGGACGATGGTGGCATTGCGGATGGTCAAAAACGCGGGCGCCATGGCGGACCCCGCCCATGCGCGGATCATCCGCGCCGTAATACAGCACCGCGATGCGCGCAGCCGAGATGGCGGCGGCACACATCGGGCAGGGCTCCAGCGTCACCCACAGCTGCGCGCCGGGCAGCCGTTCCGATCCCAGCGCGGCGCAGGCGGCGCGGATCGCAAGGATCTCGGCATGGGCGGTGGGGTCGCTATCCTCGCGCGTGCGGTTGCCGGCGCGGGCCAGCACGCGGCCATCTGCACCGACCAGCACGGCGCCGACAGGCACTTCGCCCCGTGCGGCAGCGCTGCGCGCCTGATCCAGCGCCTCGGGCATATGCGTCGAAAATTCCATTGCGGGTTTCTGGCGCGCCGCGCGCCCTGGTGCAAGAACTGCTTTCAAAGCCGCGCCATTCGGCGTAGGAAGGCGGCTTTGCCACCGCAGAGATGCGCAGGAGATTGCGATGACCGACGACATGCCCCCTACCACCCCGGAAACCAATGCCGAGACCGGTTCCGGCGACCGCATCGCCAAGGTGATGGCGCGCGCCGGCGTTGCCAGCCGCCGCGAGGCCGAGCGCATGATTCTGGAAGGCCGGGTCCTGGTGAACGGCAAGAGGGTCGACAGCCCGGCGCTGGACGTGCTGCCCGAGGACCGCATCACCGTCGACGGCAAGCGTCTGGAAGATCCGCAGGAAACCAAGCTTTGGCTCTATTACAAGCCCTTGGGTCTGGTCACGACCGAAAGCGACGAAAAGGGCCGCCAGACGGTCTTTGACGCGCTGCCGCGCGATCTGCCGCGGGTGATGACCGTGGGCCGGCTGGATCTCAACTCCGAAGGTCTGCTGCTTTTGACCAATGATGGCGAGCTGAAGCGTCGGCTGGAGCTGCCGACCACAGGCTGGCTGCGCCGCTATCGCGTGCGCGTCAACGGCACCCCGAACGATTTGACCTTTGGCCCCCTGCGGCGCGGCGTCGTTATCGACGGCGAGGAATTCGCGCCGATGGAGATCAATCTCGACAGCCAGCAGGGCGCCAATGCCTGGCTGACCGTCGGCATCCGCGAGGGCAAGAATCGCGAGATCCGCCGCGCCATGTCGCATGTCGGGCTCATCGTGAACCGTCTGATCCGCATCGGCTACGGTCCGTTCAAGCTGACCGGGCTGGAGCCGAACGAGGTGCGCGAGATCAAGCGCAAGGTGCTGCGCGACCAGCTGGGCGGACTTCTGACCGGCGATCCCGACGAAAAGCCGCGCGATTTCCGCGAACGCGGTGCCGGGCGCCGTGAGGATGAGGGCCGCGACCAGCGCCCGCGTCCGCCCCGTCCGCTGCGCGAGGATGGCGAGCGCAAACCCTTCAAGCGGCGCGAGGATGGCGAACGCAAGCCCTTTGCCCGCCGCGAAGATGGCGACCGTCCCTTTGGCAAGCGCGAGGACAAGCCTTTCGCCCGTCGCGAGGACGGGGATCGCAAACCCTTTGCACGTCGTGAAGATGGCGACCGTAAACCGTTCCAACGGCGTGAGGATGGCGACAAGCGCGGCTTTGGCAAGGGCGGCGACAAACCCTTTGCCCGTCGTGAGGATGGTGAGCGCAAGCCCTTCCAGCGTCGGGAAGATGGTGATCGCAAGCCCTTCGCCCGCCGCGAAGATGGCGACCGTAAACCGTTCCAACGGCGTGAGGATGGCGACAAGCGCGGCTTTGGCAAGGGCGGCGACAAGCCCTTTGCCCGTCGTGAGGATGGTGAGCGCAAGCCTTTCCAGCGTCGCGAGGATGGCGACCGCAAGCCCTTTGCCCGTCGTGAGGATGGTGAGCGCAAACCCTTCCAACGGCGCGAGGACGGTGACCGGCCCGCCGGTCCGCGTGGCGACAAGCCCTTCCACAAGCGCGAGGACGGGGATCGCAAGCCCTTTGCCCGCCGCGATTCGGGCGACCGGCCGTTTGGCAAGCGCGAGGATGGCGAGCGCAAGTTCCAGCCGCGCGACGGCTTCAAGCCCGGCCCCGGTGGCAAGCCGGGCGGCAAGCCCGCTGGCAAGTTCGGGGCGAAACCCGGCGGCCCGCGCGTCGGTGGCAAGCCGGGTCCGCGTCCGGGCGGCAAGCCGGGTGGCGACCGTGGACCGCGGCGGGGCTGATACGCCCGCCACATCGCCGGGCTGAAAATGACAAAGGGCGCGGTTACCGACCGCGCCCTTTGTCTTGTCCGTGAGAGAGAATGAGAGAGAAGGGGCCGCGACTGCGGCGCGATCGGGATTACTTGGTCAGGATCAGCTTGCCCGCGCGGGTGATGCGCAGGTTGTAGACCTGATCGCCCAGCACGATCAGCGCCTGATTGCCGCCGGCGGTCAACACCTCGGCATCATGTTCGGGGAGGCGCTGCAGGGCAGTGACGCCGGGGCGCGTGAATTCGGCGGGGCGGATCGCGGTCATGTCCATGTCCTCGTTGCGGTGTCTGTCGCGGTAAGCATAACCTGACAAACTTCGTCGGGGATGTCAAAGGGAAATAGTCAGGAATTATTCGCCAAGCGTTTCTCGACCCTTGCGTGCAATGCAACAGGGCAGGCGCCTTGGCTGGCGCCTGCCCGTTCCGGCCGTGGGAGGGTGCCGGAAACTCAGCCCTGCGACAGGCAATCCACCAGCGTCGTGGCAAGACCCTGCAGAATGGCGGCGTAAAGCCCGGCCCCGCGCTCGGCGGCGGTGCCCTCGGGGTCCAGTGCCGCGCCCGGACGCAGGTTGCTGCCCTCGGTCACGGCCTCCAGCAGCCGGGCGTCGTGGTTGCGCTCGGGAAAGGCACAGACGGCGCCGCTGTCGTGAATCTGCGCGCGGATCTGCGACAGCCGTGCCGCCGAGGGCGTCGAGGCATCGCCCAGACTGACCGCGACCGCCGGCGGCAGGCCGAAATGCGCGGTGAAGTAGCCATAGGCATCGTGAAAGACGACGAAGGGCTTGCCCTGCACCGGCGCCAGCTCCGCCTTCAGCGTGGCGTCCAGCGCCTCGATCTGGGCGACGCCCTTGGCGGCATTGGCCTGATAGGTGGCGGCATTCTCGGGGTCGCGCTGCGCCAGCGCCCCGGCCAGCGCATTCAGCCATGTCACGCCGTTCTGCGGGTCCAGCCAAGCGTGCGGATCGGTGCCGTCATGGTCGTGATCGTGGCCGTCGCCCTCGGCATGGTCGTGATCCTCGTCGCCATTGCCAGCATAGCTGCGCAGATGGGTGCCGGATTGCGCCAGCAGCGGCAGGCTGCGATCCGGGCCAAGCGAATCGGCGCTGCGGGTCAGCCAGGGCGTCAGCTCGGGGCCGATCCAGACCAGCAGATCGGCATCCTGCAGGCTGGCCGCCTGACTGGGGCGCAGCTGATAGTGATGCGGGTCGCCGCCCTGATCCATCAGCACGCCCGGCTGGCCCAGATCGCCCATGACCTGCTGGGCCAAGGCCTGCACCGCAGGAATGTCGGTGACCACGGCGGGCGGCTTGGCCAGCGCAAGGGCTGGGGCCAGCGCGGTAGTGCCGGTCAGGATCAGACGAAGGAAGGGGGTGTGCATCATGGCGCCTCTCTTGCGGAAACGCCCCGCTTATTTATGTTATACCGTAACGCGTCAAGAAAAATGTGATAGTATAACATGAACAGCCCGCCCGCCCCGGATCCGTTCCATGCCCATGATCACGCGCATTGCGCTGCCACCGTGCTGAGCCGGGCCGAGGCGCAGGCGCGGGCCGAAGGTGTGCGGCTGACCCCGGTGCGCCGGCGCGTGCTGGAGATCCTGCTGGAATCGCATCGCGCCATGGGCGCCTATGACGTTCTGGACCGGCTCGCGGCCGAGGGCTTTGGCAAGCAGCCGCCGGTGGCCTATCGCGCGCTGGATTTTCTGGTCGAACACGGCTTTGCCCATCGCGTGCGGCGCCTGAACGCCTATGCCGCCTGCCTGTCGGAACAGCGCGACCATTCGCCGGCCTTCCTGATCTGCCGGTCCTGTGAACAGGTGGCCGAGGCCGAAAGCAGCGCGCTGCGCGCCGCCATCCATGATCTGGGTGCCGAGTCGGGCTTTGCCGTGGAACGCAGCACCATCGAGCTTTTGGGCCTGTGTGCCCGCTGTGCGGAGGCCGGGGCATGAGCGGCGCGCTGATCCGGGCCAGCGATCTGAGCGTGCGCCATGCCGGTGCCGATCAGCCGGTGCTGTCGCATATCGACCTGCGCATCGACCCGGCCGAAATCGTGACCGTGGTCGGCCCGAACGGCTCGGGTAAGTCGACGCTGGTGCGGGCGCTCCTGGGGCAGGTCAAGCTGGCCTCGGGGCGGGTCGAGCGGCTGGCCGGGCTGCGCATCGGCTATGTGCCGCAGCGCGTGCATATCGAGCGGGCGATGCCGATGACCGTGCGCCGTTTCCTGTCGCTGCCGCTGCGGGTCAGCGACGCCCAGGCGGCGGCCGTGCTGGAGCGCACCGGCGTGCCGGGGCTGGAGGGGCGGCAGATCGCGGCCCTGTCGGGCGGGCAGTTCCAGCGCGTCCTGCTGGCGCGGGCGCTGCTGAACCATCCGCAGCTTCTAGTGCTGGACGAGCCGACGCAGGGCCTGGACCAACCCGGCATCATCGCCTTTTACAAGCTGATCGAGGAGGTCCGCGCCGAGACCGGCGCCGCCGTCCTGATGGTCAGCCATGATCTGCTGGTAGTGATGCGGGCCTCGGACCGGGTGATCTGCCTGAACGGGCATATCTGCTGCGAGGGCACGCCACAGGTGGTCAGCGCCGCCCCGGCCTATCGGGCGCTGTTCGGCGCCGAGTCGCAGGGCACGCTGGCGCTGTATCGCCATCACCACGATCACGACCACGATCACGTGGCCGACCATGTGCACGGGCCCGATTGCGCCCATCACCATCACGCCTGAGGATTCCCGATGCTGGACGATTTCATGACCCGCGCCCTGCTGGCCGGGCTGGGCCTTGTGCTGGCGACGGGGCCGCTGGGCTCTTTCGTGGTGTGGCGGCGCATGGCCTATTTCGGTGATTCCACCTCGCATGCGGCGATTCTGGGCGTGGCGCTGAGCTTTGCCTTTGCCATGCCCTTTTACCTTGGCACCGGACTGGTCGCGGTCGCCATGGCGCTGGCCGTGGCATGGCTGACCGGGCGGGGGCAGGGCATGGACACGGTGCTGGGCGTGATCGCGCATTCGGCGCTGGCGGTGGGCTTGCTGGCGGCCAGCTTCATCCCCGCGCTGCGGGTCAATCTGGATGCGTTCCTGTTTGGCGACATCCTTGCGGTCAGCAAGGGCGATCTGGGCTGGATCTGGGGCGGGGCGGTGGTGGTGCTGGGGGTGCTGATCTGGCGCTGGCAGCGGCTGGTGACGGCCTCGGTCAACGAAGAGCTGGCGCTGGCCTCGGGAATCGATCCGGGCGTCGAGCGGCTGATCCTGTCGCTGACCGTGGCGATCACCGTGGCCATCGCGATTCGTATCGTGGGGGCCTTGCTGATCTCGGCCATGCTGATCGTGCCGGCTGCGGCGGCGCGTGCGATAGCCAAAACGCCCGAGCAGATGGCAGGTTCCGCCACGCTGATCGGAGCGCTGTCGGTCATGGGCGGACTTTGGGCCAGCTTGCGGCTGGATACGCCGGCCGGGCCATCGATTGTCGCGATTTCTGCGGTATTTTATGTTGTTTTTTTGACCCTTTACCGGAAATGACCTGCACGTTGGCGGGATAGGCATGTGGCAGGGATTGGCGCATGGGCCGGCGGCTTGCCGCGCATCGGAGCGGGTGTTGGCTAATATGCAACAGTCGCGGGCAACGCGGAAAGGCGCTCCGTCAAGACCGCTTTCCAAGCCATTGGCTTTATGCGACTGTCCCTTGGATGCTGCTGGGAACGGCAGCCTTCAAAGTACTGAACGGAGCATGATCATGACCAAATTCGCTACCTTCGCCCTGGCCCTCGGCCTGACGGCTTCGTCGGCTCTGGCCGGCGGCTATGTCGCCCCCGTCGTGGACGTGGAGCCGGTTGTTGTCGACGAGAAGCCCGCTTCGTCGAACGCTGGCCTCGTCGTTCCGGCTCTGCTGCTGCTGGGCGTCATCGCCGCCGTGGCTTCGGACAACGACGACAGCTGATATCTTTACGGGGCGCAAGTTCCGTATCGATCAGGGGGCTGGCCCAATGGGTCAGCCCCTTTCCTTTTGCCGGTCTGGCTGGCACGGGCAGGACCGGGGCGCTGCCCCGGACCCCGGGATATTTCAGCACGAAAGAAGGCGGCAGGGGCTGCGGATCCATCTGGTCATAGAAAAAGGGCCGACCCCCGCCGGGATCGGCCCTTGTCCTTGGCGGCTTGCCCGCGGGTCAGGGGCGCAAGACTTGCAAGGTGACATAGCCCAGCTTGGGCCCCAGCCATTGCCGCGATACCGGGATCTGGCCGCCTTGCGGCAGGTAGTTGTTCTGGAATTTGGCGCCATGGCCCGAGCAGCTTTCGACCACCACGCCGGGTTTGGGGCCCGGGGCGGTGCTGCAATCGAACTCCAGCGGCCGTTCCAGCCCATCGCCAGAGAAATAGCGCATGACACGCCGCGCCTGGCCGCTGCGGCCGGCATGGATCAGCGCCTCGGTGCCGGATTCGGCGACCGAGAGGTCATTGCCGAGGCCGCGCGTGCCGATCACCATGCCATTGCGCAGGATCAGCGCCTCTTCCGAGGGGGTCATATAGGTGCGCGTGCTGCCGTTCTGGCCGGTCATGGCCATGACCTGATTGCGGCCAAGCGATTCGAAGCCGACGAGGATCAGCGGGCCGGGATTGACGCGCAGCGCCTCGGTCGCCATCTGCTCGGGCGTGCGCGGGGCGGCGGTCTGCTGCGGCTTGCCGGCACCGCGGATGCGGGTCGCGGTCTGGGCGGCGCTTTTGGCGGCGATCAGCAAAGGATTGGCCTCGCGCCCGCTGTCGTCGTTGCCGCAGGCGCTCAGCCCGGCGATCAGCGCCACCGCGAGGGCGGCGCGGCTTGTCGTTCCGATCATCGCCAGAACCTCCCCCAGCCTTGGTTAAGTTTGACGGATTGGGCGTCGCGCACCTTGTCGTAGAGCCGGCCCTGCACATCGACCTTGGCGCCGCCGTCACGCGACAGCGAGCCCAGATCGGCGGTGGCGCGGTCGCGCGTCGGCGTGCCGGTCGCCCAGCCGATCGGGATCGACACGGTGATGCCCTTGTCGAACGAGCCCTCACCGAATTTCTCGGCGCTGAGATCGGTCTTGGTGGCATAGGCGCCCACGCGCCAGCCATTGGCGAATTCGCGCGTCAGCGAGATGGTCGCGCCCTTGTCGCCGGCGAGATATTTGCCGACGTCGAGCTGCGCGGTATAGCCTTGGGCGAGTTCGTAATAGACCGAGACGAAACCGGTCGTGACCTCATAGTCGCGGAATTTGAAGGCATCTTCGAAGTCGCGCTTGCGCACCCGGTCGATCTCGACCCCGAGGCCCAGAGCCGAATCCGCCGGTTTCCACAGCAGTTCGCCCGAGACACCGCCATAGGCGCGTTCCAGTAGGCCGACCGTGACCCGGCTGTAGACCGAGCTTGCCGGCTGCGCATACCAGGCCAGCGTCAGTTCGGGCACGGTCGGGCTGTGATTGCCGGTATACATGCGCGTATCCGAGCGCACGCGCGGCACGCCGTCCATGTATTCGTTCGCTGGATTGGCGAGATATTCCTCGGGCGTGTAATGCTCGCCGCGTTCGCCGGGGATGCCCGGCCCGCGCTGTTCGAGGCTGCCGAAGGCGCGCTGGCGCACCCGGCCTGACAGCACCAGCCCGGGACCGAATTCATAGCTGGCCTTCAGCTCGGCGCCGACTTCGTAGCGCAGCGGATCCTGCGGGTCGAAGACGCCGAGTTCCAGATAGGGGCCGAGCCGCCATTTGAAGCGCGGCGAGGGATCGGCACTGGCCAGCAGGTTGCCCGGGCGCGGATCGGCGTCCGAGATCTGGGCCACGGCGGCAATCTTGCCGGCCTCGGTATTTTCCAGCCGCTCGACATCGGCGCGGCGCAGCGTCACCGACGAGGTGGCCATGCCGTCGCGCATCGAGGTGATGACGAAAGTATCGACCGAGGGCGGCAAAGCGCGGGTCATCAGCCGGGCAGTGCGGCCGATCGCCTCGGGTTGCTGGATATAGCGGTCGTTCTGGATGCGGACCTCGGCGCGATTGGTCGAGAGCGACATCGCGCTGAGCTTCTGGCCCTCGTCGGCCAGCGCCTTGGCCAGCACGGTCTGGATTGCGGGCTGTGCCGACGGATCGGCCGACCACGCGCCGGACCAGCCGTCCGGATCGGCTGCCGGGGCCGGGCGCGGGCGCACCGGCGCCGGGGCCTTTTCCAGCCCCGAAGGGAAGGGCGCGTTGCGCGGGTTCAGCGCAAAGCTGAATTGCGCGCCGATGATATCGCCGCCCAGCGCATAGACGCCGACCTGATATTGCGGGTTGAAGACGTAATAGGCGCCAAGGTTGATATGCTTGCCCGGCGCGTCCTTTTCCCCCGAGGCAGTCTCGCGGGTATATTTGTCATTCGAATATTCGGCGACCAACCGCAGCTTGTCGGTGGCCTGCCAGGTGACCGAGCCGAAGGGCTTGGCCGAGCCGGTGAACCAGTCGCCGACATTGGGCTTGCCGCCTTCGTCATCGGCGTCCAGATCGCGCTGTTCGCCGGCCAGACGGCCCCAGCCAAGGCCGATGGTGGCACGCAGGCGCGGGGTCAGCGTCTTGGTGGCGACGATATATTCGCCGGAATAGACCCCGGTGCCCATGAAGTCCTGCAGCCCGATCGAAACCGCCGGTTGCCAGCCGCGTTCCTCCAGCGCCTGCACGCGGATATCGAAGCTGCGGTCCCAGATATGGCCCAGATCGTTGTGATCGTTGATGCCGGGCACGCGCGAATAGCGCAGCGCGGTGGTGATGCGCGGATGCAGCTGGAACACCAGATCGTGCCGCCGCCCCAGTTCGGTATAAGAGACCGTGCCCCCCAGTGTGCCATCGGGCAGCATCTCGGCGGTTGGTGTCTCCACCGCGCCGGCAAGGCCATAGCTGTTCATCACATCGCCGATCAGCGGATCGGTGCGCGCGGGTGTCGCACCAAGGCTCAGCAGCAGCGCGGCCGGCACGGTCGAGGCCAGCAGGCGGCGGGTCAGGGAGGGATGGGCGCGCATCGGCGGTCTCTCTCAGGTCTTGGGCCCGCAGGTCGGGCTGCGTCGTGAGGCCCGCGCCGAGGGGGCGCGGGCCGGGCGAGGGTTACTGGCTTGCGCCGGTGCTGGCCGGGGCCGTTTCCGCCGGCGCGGTCGAGGACGCGGCCGGCTGGGTGGCTGCGGCCGCAGCGGGCGGCAGCACGGCGGCCGGGGCGGCGGGCTCGTTCAGCGGCGCCGGGATCGCTGCGGGCGTCTCGGGTGCCGGGTTGGCGGGCGCGGTGATCACCGGGGTCGTGGTGGCCGGGGTCTCGGTCGCCGGGGTCGGAGACGTGGTCGGGCTTGCCGGGATGGTCGTGGCCGGAGCCGTGCTGGTCGCCGGGGCGGTCGTAGTCGTGCTCGCCGCTGCCGGTTTGCTGGCCGGCGCCACAGGCTTGGTCGCGGCCGGCTTGGCGGTGGCCTTCGGCTTCGGCGTCGCCGACGAGGCCTTGACCTGCGCCTTGGGCATGCTGTCGGTCGGCGTGGCGCAGCCGGTCAGGGTCTGGCCGCCGACCTTGAGCCGCGCGGTGAAGGGCGCGGTGCTGCCACCGGCCTCGCAGCTTTGCGCGCGCACGTTCAGCGAGAACACGCTGCCGTTCATGGTGCCAATGAATTCGACGCCCTTGGCATAGGTCATGCGGCGCACGGTGACGCCGACCGATTTCTGGCCGCTGCGTTCATAGACGGCGGTCTTGTCGGCGGCGGTCACCGTCCAGCCGGCACCGACGGCGCGGAACATGGCGGTGCCCAGCGTGCTGGCCTCGGCCATGGCGACGGGAACGTTTTCGCTGCCGGTCTCGATCGGCTGCTCCAGCGGCGAGACGGCCGGCGGGCCGGCATGGGTCGCCGGTGCCTCGGGCGCGGCAGGCGCCTCGGTGGATTTTAGAAAGGGCAGCTCACCGCATGCGGTAAGGGCCACCGTCATTGACAGCACGGCTAGCGCCGAACGGATTTTCATCTGCTCTGTCCCGGTTCCTTGGGGTTTTCCTTATGCATATTGGCTACAGGAACCCCCCGCCTTCGGCAAGCGTCCGCCGGCAGGACAGGGCCGGTCTGTGACCGCTGAGCAAACATCGGCGCAGGCGCGGGGCCTGCGCCGCAGGGGTTCAGCAGTTCGGCACGTTGACGGCAAGGCCGCCCAGCGAGGTTTCCTTGTATTTCTCGGACATGTCGCGGCCAGTCTGGCGCATGGTCTCGATGGCGGCATCCAGAGGCACGAAATGCTGGCCGTCGCCGCGCAAGGCAAGGCTGGCGGCCGAGACCGCCTTGATCGCGCCCAGACCGTTGCGCTCGATGCAGGGCACCTGCACCAGACCGCGCACCGGGTCGCAGGTCATGCCAAGGTGATGTTCCAGTGCGATTTCGGCGGCGTTTTCCACCTGTTCGGGCGTGCCGCCCATCACGGCGCACAGACCGGCCGCAGCCATGGCGCTGGCCGAACCCACCTCGGCCTGACAGCCGCATTCCGCACCCGAGATGCTGGCATTGTGCTTGATCAGCCCGCCGATGGCCGAAGCCGTCAGCAGAAAGTCGTCCAGCTGGCGCTCGGAGGCGCCGGGCACATGGTCCAGCCAATAGCGGATCACCGCCGGCACCACGCCCGCCGCGCCATTGGTCGGTGCGGTGACGACCTGACCGCCGGCGGCGTTTTCCTCGTTCACCGCCATGGCGTAGATCGACATCCAGTCGTTGATCACATGCGGCGCGGTCTGGTTCATGCCGGCCTCGGCCTTCAAGGCCTCATGGATGCCCGAGGCGCGGCGGCGGATCGACAGACCGCCAGGCAGGGTGCCGCCGGTGGCAAGGCCACGGTCCATGCAGTCGCGCATGACCTGCCAGATCCGCTTGATCCCGCTGGAAATCTGCGCATCGCTGCGGTAGGCGCGCTCGTTCTCGCGCTTCATCGCGGCGATGGATTTGCCCGATTTTTCGGCCATGGCCAGCATTTCGGCGGCATTGGCAAAGGGGTAGGGCACCTTGGGCGCGTCGTCCGAGCGGGTATCGTCGCCCTTGGCGGCCAGCTCGGCCTCGGTCATCACGAAGCCGCCGCCGATCGAGTAATAGGTCTCGTGAAAGATCACGTCGCCCTGCGCGTCGGTCGCCATCAGCACCATACCATTGGCATGGCCGGGCAGCGCGCGGTCGAAATCAAAGATCAGGTCGCGCTCGGGGTCAAAGGCCATCTCGCCCAGCCCGGCCGGGGTCAGCACATGGCTTTCGCGATTGGCGGCCAGCACCGCCTCAGCCGCCTCGGCCTCCATGGTTTCGGGCAAAAACCCGGCCAAACCAAGGATCGTGGCGCGGTCGGTGGCATGGCCCTTGCCGGTAAAGGCCAGACTGCCGTGCAGGCTGGCGCGCAGGCCATGCGCGCGGAAAGGCTGCGCGCGCAGCGCGTCGAGGAACCGGCCACCCGCGACCATCGGCCCCATCGTATGCGAGGAGGACGGACCCACCCCGATCTTGAATATGTCGAAGACCGACAAAAACATGGCGCGCCTCTTTGCTCTGCTTGTCTGGCCAGTTAATCGCACTCGCCGGGCAACGCTAGTGAAGCTGCGACGGGAGCAAGGCATTGCTGCGACATTTGACGAGCCAAGTCCTGCGCTCTATTTAGGCAGCAAGCATCAAAAATAGGCATATGCAACGATGAGGCGAAAGCCCGCACAGTGGGCAGCCGCTGCATTCTTTCGCATTCCCGCGCCGCGTCCTACGAGTTCCATCATGACCCTGCCCGAACCGATCCTTCTTGGCGAAACGCGACTTGGCCCCCCGGTTTTTCTGGCGCCGATGGCCGGAATCACCGATCTGCCGTTCCGCCGCGCCGTGGCCCGCCATGGCGGCGCCGGGCTGATGGTCAGCGAGATGGTCGCCTCGACCGAGATGGTGACGCCGCGCCCGTCGACTCGCGCCGCCGTGCGCGCCAAGGCCCTGACCGAGGGCAGCCTGCCGGTCAGTGTGCAGATCGCTGGGCGCGAGGCCGGGGCCATGGCCGAAACCGCGCGCATCGTCGCCGGCATGGGCGCGCGGATCATCGACATCAACATGGGCTGCCCGGCCAAGAAGGTGACGGGCGGGCTGTCGGGCGCCGCGCTGATGCGCGATCTGGATCATGCGCTGGGGCTGATCGAGGCGGTGATCGCCGCCGTGCCCGATCTGCCGGTGACGTTGAAGATGCGGCTGGGCTGGGACGGCGATTGCATCAATGCGCCGGAACTCGCTGTGCGGGCCGCTGCTGCCGGCGTGCGCATGCTGACCGTGCATGGTCGCACCCGGGCGCAATTCTATACCGGGCAGGCCGATTGGCACCGGATTGGCGCGGTGGCGAACCTGTCGGGCCGGCCGCCGCTGGTTGCCAACGGCGATGTGGTCGATGCGGCCTCGGCGCGGCTGGCGCTGGCGCAATCGGGCGCCGATGCGGTGATGGTCGGACGCGGCGCACAGGGGGCGCCGTGGAAGCTGGCGCTGATCGCACATGAGCTTTGGGGGACGCCGCGCCCGGATGTGCCGCAGGGCGCGCGGCTGGCCGATGCCGTGGCCGAACATTACGACGACATCCTGTCGCTTTACGGGCGCGAGCTGGGCCTGCGCGTCGCGCGCAAGCATCTGGGCTGGTATGCCGAGGCGAATGGCGCGCCGAACCGGGCCGAGTTGTTGCGCGCGCCCGATGCCACCGCCACCCATGCCGCGATCCGCGCGGGCTTTGCCGATGCCGCGCCCACGGGGGCCGGGGCATGAGATTTCGCACCCCGTCCCGGCCCGCGATCCGGCCCAAGGCGCTCTCTGGCGCCGCCGCGCAATTCGTGCCCGCCGAGGTCGGTCCGAACTGGTCGGCGCTGCCGCTGCCGGCGGTGATCGTGGACAGCGAGGGCCGCATCGCCGGGCTGAACGATCTGGCCGAGGCATTTCTGAATGTCTCGCGCCGCTCGGCCATCGGCCAAAGCATCGAGAGCCCCGAAATGCACAAGCGGCTGCGCGTGGTGCCGCCCTTGGCCGATATCCTCGACCGCGTGCGCGAGGGGCATGATGCGCTGAACCATGCCGGGGTCCGCTTCGAGATCGGCGACGGGCTGGGCGGCTATTCGGCGCGGCTCGCCAGCGTCCATGCCGGCGCCGTGCCCAGCCCCGAAGGCGGCGTCGTCCTGCTGATCGCACCCTCGGAAAGCGGTGGCCGGCTGGGGCAGGGGCGGGCGGTGCGTTCGGCCGCGCGCTCGGCCATCGGCATGGCCGAGATGCTGGCGCATGAGATCAAGAACCCGCTGGCCGGCATTCGCGGCGCGGCGCAGCTGATCGGTATGAATCTGGCCCCCGAGGACCGCGATCTGGCCGATCTGATCGTGGCGGAATCGCGCCGCATCGTCGAATTGCTGGATCAGGTGGAGCGCTTTGGCGACACCTCGGCCCCCAAGCTGACCGAGGTGAATGTGCATGACGTGCTGGAACGCGTGCGCCGCTCGGCCCTTGTGGGGTTTGGCAAGGGGCTGAAGATCGTGCCCGATTACGACCCCTCGCTGCCGCCGGCGCTGGCTGACAGCGACCAGATGGTGCAGGTCTGCCTGAATCTGGTCAAGAACGCCGCCGAGGCGATCCGCCGCGCGGGCCGCGAGACCGGCTCGATCCGCATCCGCAGCTTTTACGACGGCACCCTGCGACTGGCGCCGACCGAGGCCGAGCCGCAGGGCCGCAGCCTGCCCTTGCAGATCGAAATCGAGGACGACGGCCCCGGCATCCCCGAGGCCATCGCCGATCAGGTCTTTGAGCCCTTCGTTTCGGGGCGCGAGAACGGCACCGGCCTTGGGTTGGCGCTGGTTTCCAAGATCATCACCGACCACGGCGCCTGGATCGGGCTGGAGTCCCGCCCCGGCCGCACCGTTTTCCGCATCTCCCTTCCCAAAGCCTGAGGTTTCCCCATGGACGGCACCGTTCTGATTGCTGACGACGACCGCACCATCCGCACGGTCTTGACCCAGGCCCTGACCCGCGCCGGCTGCCGGGTCCATGCCACCGGCTCGCTGGCGCAGCTTCTGCGCTGGGTCGAGGAGGGCCGGGGCGATCTGGTCATCACCGATGTGATGATGCCCGACGGCAATGGCATCGACATGATCCCGGCGATCCGCAAGGCCCGGCCCGACCTGCCGGTGATCGTGATTTCGGCGCAAAATACCATCGTCACCGCCATCCGCGCGACCGAGGCCGCGGCCTTCGACTACCTGCCCAAACCCTTTGACCTGCCCGACCTGATGGTGCGCGCGGGGCAGGCGCTGTCGCGGCGCGTGCGCAAATCCGAACCGGCGCCGCTGGCCATCCCTTCGCCCGAGAATGTCGCCGATCCGGCGCTGCCGCTGATCGGCCATGCGCCGGCGATGCAGAACCTGTTCCGCATGGTGGCCCGCGTCCTGAACGCCGACCTGCCGGTGATGATCGCGGGCGAGGCGGGGGTGGGCAAGACCGTGGTTGCGCGTTCGTTCCACGACCTGTCGGACCGGCGCGATGCGGGCTTTGCCGTCCTGACCTCGGCCGATCTGTCCGAAGAGGCGATTGCCCGCGCCGGCGAGCGCGCGGCGGGCGGCACGCTGCTGATCGAGGATCCGGCGGGCTTTGGCGCGGCGGCGCAGGCCCGGCTGATCGGGCTGATCGAGGCATGGGAGGTCGGTCCCGGCCGCAACCAGATGCCGCGGCTGGTTTCGACCACCGGCCCCGAGCCGCAGGCCGATGTCGCGGCCGGCCGGCTGCGGGCGGATCTGTATTACCGGCTGGCGGGGGTGACGATCACCGTGCCGCCGCTGCGTTCGCGCGTGGATGACATCCCGCCGCTGGCCCGGCATCTTCTGGCGCGCGCGGCCTCGCAGGGGTTGCCAGCGCGCAGCCTGTCGGATGGCGCGACCGCGCTGATCCGCGCCTATCCCTTTCCCGGCAATGTGCGCGAGCTGGAAAACCTGATGCGCCGGCTGGCCCTGACCGCCGCCGGAACCGAGATCACCGAGGCCGAGGCCCGTGCCGCCCTGTCGGAATCGGTGCCGGTCGCAGCCCCCGTGACCAGCGCCGCAGCCCCCGCTGCCCGTCCCGCGGCTCCTGCCGCCGCACCCGCCGGCATGGCCTCGGCCGAGCCGATGGCGCCGGCCATGCCGATCAGCGAACCGGCCAATGCCCGGCTGGCGCAATCGGTCGAGATGCATCTGCAACGCTATTTCGATCTGCATGGCGACCAGCTGCCGCCGCCCGGCCTTTACGACCGCATCCTGCGCGAGATCGAGAAGCCGCTGCTGGAGATCGCGCTGGACGCGACCGGCGGCAATCAGCTGAGATGCGCCGATCTGCTGGGAATTAACCGCAATACCCTGCGCAAGAAGCTGACCGATCTGAATATCGAAGTGACAAGGCGCCGCAAGCTGATGTAAAACGGCCACAGATGGCCGCACGAGAGTCGCGCAACGGCCACAGAAAGGCCGCGGCACAGCGGCGAAACCGTGAGGTCGGGCAAAGTGGCGGGAACGCTGTCCAGGGGCACGTGGCAACGCGTCGCAAGAATGCGGCGGCTGCGCTTTTGGCGCAATGTGGGGACGCTGGGGCTGGCCGTGCTGGGCCCGGTGCTGGCGGCGCTGACATTCGCCGTGATGGGCCCCTTTGCCGGCGCCACCTATGGTCGCAGCCTGTTGCGGCTGGTGCTGCTGGCGGACCTGCTTTACCTGATCACGCTGACCGGGCTGGTGGTGGCGCGTATGGTGCGCATCGTCGCGGCGCGGCGCAATTCGGCCGCCGGATCGCGGCTGCACCTGCGGCTGGTCGGCGTCTTTGCCACCATCGCCCTGGTTCCGACGGTGCTGGTGGCGCTGTTCGCGGGGCTGACGCTGAACATCGGGTTGGAGGGCTGGTTCTCGAACCGGGTGCAGCAGGTGGTGACCAGTTCTCTGGCCGCCGCCGAGGCCTATCAGGAGGAACACCGCCGCGACCTGACCAATGACGCCAAGCTGCTGGCGGGTGTGCTGATTCAGGCGGCGCGGCAAAAGCCGATGTTGGATGATGGCGAATTCCGCCTGCTTCTGGGGCAATATCAGTCGCAGATCCAGCGCGGTCTGCGCGAGGCCTATGTCATCGACGGGCGCGGCAATATCCGCGCGCGGGGTGAGCGCAGCTATCAGTTCTGGTATGAAAAACCCAGTGCCGACGAATTCGACCAATCCCGCGCCGAGGGGTTGGTGCTGATCCAGGACTGGCAGAACAACGAATTCCGCGCCCTGGTGCCGCTGAGCCCGCTGGCGGACCGCTATCTGTATGTGACCCGCGACGTGGACGGCAAGCTGCTGGGCCTTTTGGACGACACCCGGCAATCGGTCGGCGAATACCAGCGGCTTGAAAGCGAACGAGGCCGGGTGCTTCTGGAATTTTCGGCGCTGTATCTGGGTTTTGCGCTGCTGTTGGTGGCGGGGGCGATGTGGCTGGGCCTGTGGTTCGCCGACCGTCTGTCGCGGCCGATCGGGCGGCTGGCCGAAGCCTCGGAACAGGTGGGCAAGGGCAATCTGGACCTGCAGATCCCCGAACCCGATACCGGCGACGAGATCCAGACTTTGGGCGAAAGCTTCAACCGCATGACGCGCCAGTTGAAACAGCAGCGCGTCGAGCTGGTCGAAAGCTATCGCGCTGTGGATGAGCAGCGCCGGCTGTTCGATTCCGTGCTGTCTTCGGTGACGGCGGGGGTGATCGGGCTGGATGCGGCGGGCGAGATCGACTTTCTGAACCGCTCGGCGACGCGGCTGCTGGGGCTGGACCCGGCCACGGCGCATGACCGCCTGCTGTCCGAGGCGGTGCCGGAATTCGCGCCGCTCTTTGACCGGCTGGACCAGTCGGTTGCGGAATCGGTGCAGGACGAGATCCGCCTGAACCGCGAGGGCCGGGTGGAAAGCCTGCTGGTGCGCATGGCGATCCGGCGCGGCACCGCTGGCGGGCTGGAAGGCTATGTGGTGGCGCTGGATGATGTGACCGATCTGGTCTCGGCGCAGCGCATGGCGGCATGGGGCGATGTCGCCCGCCGCGTCGCGCATGAGATCAAGAACCCGCTGACCCCGATCCAGCTGTCGGCCGAGCGCATCAAGCGCAAATTCGGCCCCGTCGCCGGAAACGACGCCGAGGCGCTGGAGCAGATGACCGGGGTAATCATCCGTCAGACCAACGATTTGCGGCGCATTGTTGATGAGTTTTCTCGCTTTGCCCGCATGCCCGAGCCGGATCGCAAGGAAACCGATATCGCCAAACTCCTGCGCGACAGCGAGCTGATGCAGCGCGACGCCCTGCAAGGCGCCTTGGTCGCCGATATTCCCGCCGAGCCGGTGATCGTCGATGCCGATGCTGGGATGATGATGCAGGTCTTTACCAACCTGCTGAAGAATGCCGGCGAGGCGCTGGACGAGCTGCGCCCCGCCCCGCCCGAGGGCTGGCAGCCCGAGGTGCGCGTCGAAATGCGCTCGGCCCCCGATGCGGTGACGATCCGCATCATCGACAACGGCCCCGGCCTGCCCGAGGACCGCTCACGTCTGTTCGAGCCCTATGTGACGATGAAACAGCACGGCACCGGTCTGGGCCTGCCCATCGTCAAGAAGATCGTCGAAGAACACGGTGGCAGCTTCACGCTGACCGACGCCCCGAACCAGCGGGGCGCAATGGCCGAAATCCGGCTGCCCCGCGAACGCCAGCCCGTGCGCCTGTCGGCCCGGCGCCAGAAACATGAGCAGGATCCAGTAAAATGACAGATATTCTGATTGTCGATGACGAAAAGGACATTCGCGAACTGATCGCCGACATCCTGCGCGATGAGGGGTATTCGACCCGGCTGGCCGCCAATTCCGATCAGGCGGTGGCCGAATTGAACATCGCCGAACCGGCGCTGATGATCCTCGATATCTGGCTGAAGGACAGCAAGATGGACGGGATCGACATCCTCAAGCAGGTCAAGCGCAACAATCCCGATGTGCCGGTGGTCATCATCTCGGGTCATGGCAATATCGAGATCGCGGTCGCGGCGATCAAGCAGGGCGCCTATGACTTTATCGAAAAGCCCTTCAATATCGACCAGTTGCTGGTGGTGATCCGCCGCGCCATGGAGACCTCGCGGCTGCGGCGCGAGAACTCGACCCTGAAACGCGGCGAGGCTCGCGCGGCCGAGATGCTGGGCAATTCCGCCCCGTTCCGGCGCCTGCGAGAACAGCTCGACAAGGTGTCGAAATCGAACGGCCGCGTGATGCTGACCGGCGAGCCGGGGGCGGGCAAGGAAATGGCGGCGCGCTATGTCCATGCCCATAGCCCGCGCGGGCGCGCGCCCTTTATCACCGTCTCTTGCGCCAGCATCGAGCCCGATCACATGGAAGAGGTGCTGTTTGGCCGCGAGACCGCCGAGCGCGGGGTCGAGCCGGGCCTTCTGGAGCAGGCGCATGGCGGGGTGATCTATTTCGACGAGGTCGCCGACATGCCCTTTGGCACCCAGCCCAAGATCCTGCGTGTCCTGACCGAACAGCAGTTTCAGCGCGCCGGCGGCACCGACAAGGTGCGAGTGGACCTGCGGGTGATTTCCTCGACCAACCGCGATCTGGCGGTCGAGATCGCTTCGGGGCGCTTCCGGCAAGAGCTGTATGACCGGCTGAACGTGGTGCCGGTGGCGGTGCCCTCGCTGGCCGAGCGGCGCGACGACATCTCGCAGCTGGCCGATTATTTCATCGAGCAGTTCCACGCGACCCAAGGGCTGCCGCAGCGCGCGCTGCCCGAGGAAACCGTGGCTGCGCTGCAGGCCATGTCCTGGCCCGGCAATATCCGCCAGCTGCGCAACGTGATCGAACGCGTGCTGATCCTTGGCGACGGCATCGGGCCGATCCAGCCCTCGGAGCTTGAGGCGCAGGGCGCGGGTGGTGGCGGTGGCGAGGCCCTGGCGCTGGGCCCGCAGATCACCAGCCTTGCGCTGCGCGAGGCGCGCGAGCTGTTCGAGCGCGAATACCTGCTGGCGCAGATCAACCGCTTTGGCGGCAATATCAGCCGCACGGCGCAATTCGTCGGCATGGAGCGCTCGGCGCTGCACCGCAAGCTGAAATCGCTGGGCGTGGTCGGCGGCATGCGCGTCGAAGAGGATGTGATGGGGAAATGATCCTCGGCGGGCGGGGCTGCGGGGTCAGTCCCCGTAGCACTCGCCGCGCTCGGCCTGACGCTGGCGGTCGCGAAAGCGCGTGCGGTCGGCTTCGGTGTATTCGCCGGTGCAGCGGTGGCAGCTGACGCCCTCTTCATATTCGGGGCGGTCGCGATCCTCGGGCGCCAGCGGCCGGCGGCAGGCGTGGCACAGCGTATGATTGCCCTGACGCAGCCCGTGGCCCAGACTGACGCGGCGGTCAAAGACAAAGCATTCGCCCTGCCACAGACTGTCCTGTTCAGGCACTTCCTCCAGATATTTCAGGATGCCGCCTTTCAGGTGAAACACCTCGGGCACGCCTTCGCCAATGAGGAAGTTGGTGGATTTCTCGCAGCGGATGCCGCCGGTGCAGAACATGGCGATGCGTTTGCCGGCAAAACGGTCGGCATTGGCGCGCCACCATTCTGGAAAATCGCGAAAGCTGCGGGTGCCGGGATCGACCGCGCCGGCAAAGCTGCCGATTTCGACCTCGTAATCGTTGCGGGTGTCGATCACCGCGACATCATCGGCCGAGATCAGCACGTTCCAGTCCTGCGGCGCGACGTAACGTCCGGTCGCGGCGGTCGGATCGACATCGGGCTGGCCCATGGTGACGATCTCGCGTTTCAGGCGCACCTTCATGCGACCAAAGGGCATGGTTTCGGCCGCGCTTTCCTTCCAGTCCAGATCGGCGCAGCCGGGCAGGGCGCGGATATGCGTCAGCACCGCGTCGATGCCCGCGCGTGGGCCTGCGATGGTGCCGTTGATGCCCTCGGGCGCCAGCAAAAGCGTGCCGCGCACGCTCTGACCGCAACAGAGCCGGGCCAAGGGCGCACGCAGCGCCTCGGGGTCAGAAAAGCGGGTGAAATGGTAAAGGGCGGCGACGATGATCTGCATGGCTGCGCCTTAGCGCCCGCGCCGCTGCGGATCAAGCGGGGGATCGGGCGCGGGCATGCAACCGGGCATTGACGCCCCGCCGCCTGCCGCCTACGAATTTTGCAGGAACAAGGAGAAGTGAATGTCCAAGACCCTGATCGTCGTCGACGTCCAGGTGGATTTCTGCCCAGGCGGCCGGCTGGCCGTGGCCGGCGGCGACGAAATCGTCGCGCCGATCAACGCGATGATGGACGACTATGACCATGTCATCCTGACACAGGACTGGCATCCGCAAAACCACTCCAGCTTTGCCGTCAACCATCCCGGCGGCGAGCCCTTCACGCTGGTGAACATGGATTACGGCCCACAAGTGCTGTGGCCTGAGCATTGCGTCATCGGCTCGCCCGGCGCCGAGTTCCATTCCGATCTGCGGCTGGACCGCGCCGAATGCGTGATCCGCAAGGGGTTCCGTCCGGCGATCGACAGCTATTCGGCCTTTTTTGAAAACGATTACAAGACGCCGACCGGGCTGGCCGGGTATCTGCGCGAACGCGAGCTGAACGACCTGTATTTCGTCGGCCTTGCCTTTGATTTCTGCGTCTCGTGGTCCTCGGTCGATGCGGTGCGGCAGGGGTTCCGCGTGCATGTGATCGAAAGCGCCACCCGCGCCATCGACCTGAACGAATCGCGCGATGCCGCGCGGCGCCACATGCGGGGCATGGGTGTGGAGCTTCTATGAGCACGGTGGATATCGCGACCCGGGTCTATAACCATAAATGGAAGATCGACCCGATCGTCCGGTCGTTGATCGACACCGATTTCTACAAGCTTCTGATGTGCCAGTCGGTGTTTCGCAACCGGCCCGACACCAGCGTCACCTTCAGTCTGATCAACCGCACGCATCGCATCCGGCTGGCCGAGCTGATCGACGAGGGCGAGCTGCGCGAGCAGCTGGACCATGTCCGTGGCCTGCGCCTATCGCGCGGCGAAAGCACATGGCTGCGCGGCAATACGTTTTACGGCAAGCGCCAGATGTTCCGGCCCGACTTCATGGAGTTTCTGGAAAACCTGCGCCTGCCGCCCTATCAGCTGGAAAAGCGCGACGGCCAGTATGAGCTGACCTTTGAAGGCCGCTGGCCCGAGGTGATGCTGTGGGAAATTCCGGCGCTGGCCATCATCATGGAGTTGCGGTCGCGCGCCGTGCTGAAGGACATGGGCCGGTTCGAGCTGCAGGTGCTTTACGCCCGCGCCATGACCCGGATCTGGGAAAAAATCGAAAAGCTGCGCGAACTGGGCCCCGAGCTGCGCATCGCCGATTTCGGCACCCGACGCCGCCACAGCTTTCTGTGGCAGGACTGGTGCGTGCAGGCGATGATCGAGGGGCTGGGCGATCCGCGCTTTACCGGCACCTCGAACTGCCTGATCGCCATGCGCGGCGACATCGAGGCCATCGGCACCAATGCCCATGAGCTGCCGATGGTCTATGCCGCGCTGGCTGGCAATGACGACGAGTTGCGCGAAGCGCCCTACAAGGTGCTGGCGGACTGGCACGAGGAACACGACGGCAATCTGCGCATCATCCTGCCTGATACCTATGGCACCAAGGGATTCCTGCAACATGCGCCGGACTGGCTGGCGGGCTGGACCGGCATCCGCATCGACAGCGGCGATCCGGTCGAAGGTGCCGAGACCGCCATTGCATGGTGGAAAAGCCGGGGCGAGGATCCGCGCCAGAAGCTGGTGATCTTTTCCGACGCTCTGGATGTCGACAAGATCCGCGAGTTGTTCCTGCGCTTCAATGGCCGGGTCAAGGTCAGCTTTGGCTGGGGCACGCTCTTGACCAATGATTTCCGGGGGCTGGTGCCCGATGACGGGCTGGCACCGTTCTCGCTGGTCTGCAAGGCCGTCGCCGCCGATGGCAAGCCCACGGTCAAGCTGTCGGACAATCCCGAAAAGGCCACCGGCCCGCGCGAGGCGATCGAGCACTACCGCAAGGTGTTCGAGGTCGGCGACCAGGACCGGCAAGCGGTCCTGGTCTGAGGCGTCACCGGCGGGCGGGCTAGTCGCCCGCCTGCAACGGCTGCCTGTTGTCTGCGTGCCGGCGCGCCAGATTGCGGGCGCGGTGGCCCTTGCCGATCTGGCGGGCGGGCAGGCGGTCTGGATCTTCGGCGGCAAGTTCGGGGAACAGCGCCACGATCTCGGCCCGGGCGGCGGCGTCGATGGCGCGCAAAGCCTCGGGGCCGGTGAACAAGGATTCCGTCTGCGCGCCTTCGGAAAACAGGATTTCGTGGCGGTCGAACAGCAGATGGTAATATTCCAGCGGTTGCAGGCTGTCGTCGCGCTCGATCCCGGGTAGGGCCAGCAGATGCTTGGCTGCGACCAGCACCTCGTTGCGGCCAAAGATCCGCTCGGCGATGCGGGATCCGACCAGAACCCGGTGCTGCTGCGACAGGTGCAGATCGCGACGTGGCATGTCGCGGCCCAAGGCGCCGGCGCGGATGCGCACCGGGCGCAACTGCGCGAACAGGCGCAGCTGGTCGCCGTCCAGCGCCTTGCGGCCGATCCAGCGCAGCACTTGCGGGCCGTTGTCACGCGTCATCACCCGGTCGCCGACGCGCAGATGTTCGACCGCGATATCGCCGCGCTCGGTGCGGATCAGGGTGCCGTGGCGGAAACAGACAAAGGCCGGCGCGTCCTGCAGGTCATAACGCGAGATGTCGAGCCGGCTGAAATCGTTCTGCAGCAGACCCGTGATTTGCAGCGATTGCAGCGGCCGCGTGGTCAGGGCGTCAATTTCCGCTCGTGAGGCGGTGTGGGGTGGAGGCACCAGCACGAGATTGCCATTCACGTCCTGCAGCACGCGCAGCGGCACGTTGCTGGCGGTGCTGCCGTCCATATAGGTCACGGTGCCGGAATAAAGAACGCCTGTATCGAGGTAATGGATCGCGTTGTCATGCCGGACATATTCGCCTGCCGGGTTGCCCCATGCGGTATTGAACGAGATCGCACCGTCATTGTTGCGGTCGTTCAGGGTCAGATCCAACATGTTCCGGGCCAAGGGGCTATCGGCATTGCCGAAGCTATGGCCCAGAAGTGAGCGGGCGTTTTCCGCGCCCAAGCGCTGTTCATCGGGATCAAGGTCGGGATGCGTGCCCAAGGCAATGGCGCTGATATTGACGGTGGGCATTAGGGCTCCGCTGGCTGGAATGGGACCAGGGCCATCATGCCCGCGCCGGGGCGCTCTCATGCAGCGCATAACGTCTAAAATGCGCGGCAAGGCCGGGGCGGGGGCCGCAGCAGCGCGGGATTGGCCCTGCAAATGCGGGGCCGGCGCCGCGGGCGGCAAGATCGCTCAAATTGCCGATAACTCCCGGCAGGGTGGTGCCGGCGGGCGCTCAGACGGCAGCCCGCGCGAATCGCGAGCCGGTCACGGCAGGCGGGCCGATCCGGGCCCGCCCCCGGGTCACAGAGTGTCGCGCCAGCGGTTGACCAGCGGATAGCGCCGGTCCAGCCAGAAGGCCTTGGTCGAGATGCGCGGCCCCGGCGCGGCCTGATAGCGCTTCCACTCGCTGCCATAAAGCAGGGTCTCGACCCGCTTGACGGTCTCGGCCTCATAGCCCTGCGCGACCAGATCCTTGAGCGCCAGATCCTTTTCGACCAGCCCCTCAAGAATCGCATCCAGCACCGGATAGGGCGGCAGGCTGTCCTCGTCCTTCTGGTCGGGGCGCAGTTCGGCCGAGGGCGGCTTCGAGATGATCTGCGGCGGCACCACCTCGCCCGCCGGGCCCATCATCCAGTCGCGGTGGTTTTCATTGCGCCAGCGGCAGGTCTGGAACACCCGGGTCTTGTAAAGATCCTTGATCGGATTGTAGCCGCCCGCCATGTCGCCATAGATCGTGGCATAGCCGACCGCGACCTCGGATTTGTTGCCGGTGGTCAGCAGCAGCTCGCCGAACTTGTTGGAAATCGCCATCAGCATGACGCCGCGCAGGCGGGACTGGATGTTTTCCTCGGTCGTGTCGGGCTTGGTGCCTTCCATCAGATGCGCCAGCGCGTCGCCCACGGCATCGCGCGCGCCTTCGATCTGCACGGTGTCCAGCCGCGCGCCCAGTCGGGTTGCGGCATCGGCGGCATCGTCAAGGCTGGCCTGCGAGGTATATTCGCTGGGCAGCATGACGCAGCGCACGTTTTCGGGGCCGATGGCGTCGCTGGCGATGGTCGCCACCAGCGCCGAGTCGATGCCGCCCGACATGCCCAGCACCACCTTTTTGAACCCGGACTTGCGCATGTAGTCGCGCAGGCCCTCGGTCATGGCGCGGTAATCCTGTTCCCATTCGTCGGGCTGGTGGTCCATCTGGCCCGGCACCACGCGCCAGCCTTCGGGGCCGCGTTGCAGATCGACATGCACGACCTGTTCGTCAAAGGGCGCCAGTTGCAGCACCTTGTCGGCGCCGCCCGCCGCGCCGGGGTTCAGCGCAAAGCTTGCCCCGTCGTAAAGCTGGTCATCCTGACCGCCGACCGAGTTCAGATAGATCAGCGGCAGGCCGGTTTCGACCACGCGGGCGACCATATGGCCCATGCGCAGATCCAGCTTGTTGCGGTGATAGGGGCTGCCGTTCGGCACCAAGAGGATCTCGGCCCCGGATTCGGCCATGGTCTCGGCGACCTCGGGCCACCAGGCGTCCTCGCAGATCGGGCTGCCGATGCGGATGCCGCCGATGTCATAGGGCCCCGACAGCGGCCCCTGATCGAACAGCCGCAATTCGTCGAACAGCTGCTTGTGCGGCAGGTCGTGTTTCAGCACGCGCGTCACCACCTTGCCGCCCTGCAGGATCCAGAAGGCGTTGTAGAGCTTGCGCCCCTCGGCATAGGGGCCGCCGATGCCGATCGCGGGGCCATCGGCGCAATCGCGGGCCAGTTCCTCGATCACGGTCATGGCGTCGCGGGTAAAGGCGGCCTTCAGCACCAGATCCTGCGTCTGGTAGCCGGTGATGAACATCTCGGGCAGGGCCAGAAAATCGGCGCCGGCGGCGCGCGCCTGTTCCCAGGCGCTGCGGGCCTTGGCGGCATTGCCGGGCAGATCGCCCACGGTGGGATTTAGTTGCCCCAGGGTGATGCGGAACGTGTCGGCCATGGCGGGCTCCTCTTCATCGGATGCCCCGTTGATAGGCGAGGGCGCGGCAAAGGAAAAGTCGGGCTTTGCGCTATCGGCCCGGTTGCGATAGACGGATCGGCAAAGAGACAGGAAGGCGGAGCAGGGCCGATGAAGGCAGTCCTAGTGGCTTGCGCGATGGCGGTGGCGATGACCGGCGCGGCCGGGGCTCAGGGCGTCGTGACCAAGCAATATGACGATGGCGGCGTCTACGAGGGCACGTTCCGCAACGGCAAGCAGCACGGGCGCGGCACCTATCGCCTGCCCACCGGCTATGAATATACCGGCGATTGGGTCGAGGGCGAGATTTTGGGGCAGGGCACGGCCAAGTTCCCCAATGGCTCGGTCTATGAGGGCGCATTTGCCAAGGGCAAGCCCAATGGCAAGGGCAAGATCACCTATGCCGATGGCAGCACCTATGAGGGCGATTGGGCCGATGGCCAGATCACCGGTCAGGGCGAGGCGCATTATGCCAATGGCTCGGTCTATCTGGGTGGTTTCCTGAACGCGCTGCATGATGGCCGGGGCGTGCTGACCCAACCCAACGGCTATCGCTACGAGGGCGGCTGGAAGGCCGGCGTCAAGGAAGGCCGCGGCAAGATCACCTATCCCGATGGCGCAAGCTATGAGGGCGAGATGAAGGCCGACCAGCGCTCGGGGCAGGGCAGGCTGGTGATGGCCGACGGGCTGACCTATGACGGCGGCTGGGCCGCAGGCCAGATGGCCGGGCAGGGCAAGCTGGTGCAGCCCTCGGGCGACAGCTACGAGGGCCGCTTTGCCAATGGCCGGCGCGAGGGGCGTGGCATCGCCACCTATGCCAATGGCGATCGCTACGAGGGCGATTTCCGCGCCGACCGCCGCGCCGGGCAGGGCACCTTCACCGGCACCGATGGCTATGTCTATACCGGCGACTGGGCCGACGGCCGCATGGAGGGGCTGGGCCGCATCACCTATCCCGATGGCTCGGTCTATGAGGGCGCGCTGCGCGCCGACATGCCCGAGGGCAAGGGCCGCATCACCTATCCCGACAAGTCGAGCTATGACGGAGACTGGCTGGCCGGCGTGATCGAGGGGCAGGGTGTGGCGAAATACGCCAATGGCATGGTCTATGAGGGCGGCTTCAAGCGCGGCCGCAACGAAGGGCAGGGCCGTATGACCTATCCCGACGGCTATGTCTACAACGGCGCCTGGCGCGACGGCGAACGTCACGGTCAGGGTCAGGCGATCTATGCTGATGGCACGACCTATGACGGCTCGTTCGTGGATGGCCTGCGCGAGGGCAAGGGCCGGCTGATCGCGCCGAACGGCTTTCGCTACGAAGGGTTGTGGAAACAGGGCGAGATCGACGGCGACGGCGTTGCGACCTATGCCAATGGCGATGTCTACACAGGCCATTTCGTCAAGGGCAAACGCCAGGGCGCCGGGGTGATGCGCTATGCCTCGGGGCAGGTCGCCTCGGGGGAATGGCTGAACAATGACCTGACCAAACCCGAGGCCGGCGCCCAGGGCGCGGCCACGCCAGACACCGAACTTCCCGCCGAACCCGCCGGCAATGAGGCGCTGGTCGACCCGCGGGGATAGGCGGGGCGGCTTCCTGTCCGGGCCGGTTCCCGCGCGCGACGCCTTAGGCCAATGCGCCGAGGCCCGCACCTTTCGCCATCCATTCCCGGCGCAGGATGGCATATTGCATGGTGTTCTCGTAGATCGGCTTGCCGGCATCGTCCTTGGTGAAGGTCACGAATTCGACAAAGACCCCCTCGCGCCGCATGCCAAGCTTTTCGCAAAGGCGCTGCGAGGGGATGTTGTGATCCTCGACATAGGCGTAAAGCCTGCGAAAGCCCCGGGCGTGGAAAAGATGCTCGAAAAAGGCGCGGGCGGCTTCCAGCGCATAGCCTTGGCCGCCGAATTGCGGATTGAGGTTCCAGCCGACCGAGGCCGTCTCGTCCTCTTCATCGGCGCCGGCCTCGCCGAAAAGATCGCCGATGACCTGCCCGGTCTGTTTCAGGCAGATCGCGAGGCTGCCCGCGTCGGTGGCGCGTCTTTCCACCTCGACCTCTGCCGCCGCGAGATCGGCCAGTTTCATCGACAGGAAGCAACTGGCGGTCGGTGCCTGCAGGTAACGGAACAGATCCGCCGCATCGCCCTGCTGAAAGGGCCGTAGGATCAGGCGTTCGGTCTCGATGCTCTGCATGTCCTGCTTTCCTGCGGAAAATGGTCAACGATGCACCGGGCTGCTCGGTGCAGCCGGTCGCAAGCAGAGAGGGGGGGCGGCTGAATACCTCAGACCAGCCCCACCCCGGCGCTTTCGGGCCAATGCGCAAAGGGCAGCACGCGGCCGTCCTCGCGGCTTTCGCGCACGCGGTTCAGGTCGATGCGGGCCTTGACCCAGCCGGGGCGGTCCATCTCGCCCTCGACCAGAATGCCGGTCTCGGGCCAGATCCCGTCCGAGGGGGCATAGATCGCCGCCTTGCCGCGGTTCTCGTCGATGGCCGGGTTCCAGTCGCAACTGCCGACGGTCGGCGAATGCACGACCACGCATTGGCTTTCCAGCGCGCGGGCCATTGCGCCAATGCGGACGCGATTGAAGCCCGCCACGGTGTCGGTGCAACTGGGCACAAGGATCACCTCGACCCCGGCCTCGGCCAGCGGGCGTGCCAGCAGGGGGAATTCGCTGTCATAGCAGATCAGCACGCCCAGCCGGCCGACCGGCGTGTTAAACACCCGCAGCCCCGGCGCTGCCTCGACATGCCATTCCTCGCGCTCGAACCGGGTCATCACCTGCTTGTCCTGATGCCCGATGCGGCCGTCGGGGCCAAAGAGCACCGCGCGGTTCACCGGCCGCGCGCCGTCGAAACAGGGGCTCGAGGCCGCAAGGATATGCAGCCCATGCGCCGCGGCAAGCTCGGCATGCAGCGCGTCACGCGCCTCGGCATGGCGGGCGGTCTCATGCAGCGATGCCTCGAGGTCGCCGGCGACCTCCTTGCCGCCCAGCGACGCCAGTTCAAGCGCGCCATATTCGGGGAAGACCAGCAGATCGCAATCGGCGGCAGCTTCGACCCAGCGGGAGAGCTTGGCGCGGTAGGCATCGAAATCGTCGAACCAGTCGAAATTATAGGCGGCGGCGGCGATCTTGATTTCGCGTGTCACAGTCTCTTCATCCAGAATTGCAGCGGTTTGCGTGTCGAAACCGGCGCGTCGATGTCCTTCCAGTCGAATTCCGCGACGGCGCCGGAAAGCGGCTCATAGCCTCTTTTGCGCCAGAAGTCATCCAAGGGGCGGTAATTCGTCGGGCGCAGCGGATGATCCGGGGGGCGCTGCACGCTGCAAAACGCGCTGTAGCGCCGTCCCAGCGCGCGGCCCTGCGCCTCGCGCCCGTCGAAAAACGCGTGGCCCAGTCCCTTACCGCGATATTCGGGCAGCAGGACGGATTCCGCGCAGTAAAAGATGTCCTCCAGCGCTTCCGGCCGGTTGGCGAAGGCTGCGGCGAAATCCCCGGCGTGATGTTCCATCGGCGCGCCGGTGGCGGCGCCGATCATGCGCGCGCCGTCAAAGGCCGCGACCACGACCGCGCCGGGCGTCTGATAGGCCCGAAGATAGTCGCGCTCGTAATCCGGATCGCCATCGTAAAGATAGGGCCAGTCCCGGAACACGGCAATGCGCAGCCGCGCCAGATCGTCCAGCACGGCCGCGACCGAATCGCCGGTCAGAACCCGGGTGGAGATCACGCCGAAACCTGCCGCATCCAGTCGGCGAGGTTGTAATAGGTGGTGACGCGGGCGATCTTTCCGTCGCGGATCGTAAAGAAGGTGCCGGCGGGCAACACATAGGTCTGGCCCTTGGCTTCGGGCAGACCCTCGTCGGTTTGCAGATAGGTGCCGTTCACCACGAACTCTGCCGCCGCCCTGTCGCCCGCCTCATTGGCGAAGATCACGATATCGGTCAGGCGCTCCTTGTAGCTTTCAGTCATATGGGCGTTGAATTCGCAAAATTTTTCCTTGCCGCGCCGGATGCCGCCTTCGTTGACGTGATGCTCGACCTCATCATGCAGATAGGTGAGCATTTCCTCGGTGCGGCCAGCGTTGAACGCATCATAATAAGCGGCGATCAGAGCCTTGGTGTCCATCGTATTCTCCTTTTTCGACCCGATCTAGCGGGACAGCCGGCGCGCGTCACCTGCGTCCTTTGGCTGAAGCGTCAATCAGATTTTCATGACTGCTGGATTATTCCCATCCCCAGCAGGCTGGTGTAGCCAAGAAGTCCTGCAGATAGGAACATCATGCCCATGACGTCAGACCAGATTGCCCAGATGCCGCCGCGCGCCATCAGCTGTTTCAAGGCCTATGACGTGCGCGGACGGCTGGGGTCCGAACTGGACGAGGATGTGGCCTATCGCATCGGCCGGGCCTTTGCGCAGGAGCGCAATGCCGAAACGGTCATCGTCGGGCGCGACAGCCGCGCGACCTCACCCGCATTGGCCGAGGCGCTGATCCGGGGGCTGACCGAAGGCGGCGCCGATGTGCGTGACCTTGGCCTTGCCGGCACCGAAGAGATGTATTTCGCCACGGCCCGGTTCGAAGCATCGGGCGGGATCGAGGTGACGGCCTCGCACAATCCGATCGACTATAACGGTATGAAGCTGGTGGGGCCGGGCGCCGCGCCACTGGATCCCGATACCGAATTCGCCGCCGTCGCCGCCTTGGCGCAGTCGGGTGATTTCGCGCCGGCGCTGCCCGGTCAGGCGACTGCCTTTCCCGAGGCCCGCGCGGTCTATGCCCGCGCCTTGGTCGATTTCGTCGATGTCGCGGCGCTGAAGCCGCTGACCGTGCTGGTCAATGCCGGCAATGGCACCGCCGGCCCGACCTTTGACGCCATCGCCACCGAGCTTGAGCGGCGCGGCGCCCCCCTGCGCTTCATCCGCATCAATCACCAACCCGACCCGGCCTTTCCGAACGGCATTCCCAACCCGCTCTTGCCCGAGAACCAGCCGATGACGGCCGAGGCGGTGCGCGCGCATGGCGCCGATCTGGGCGTGGCATGGGATGGCGATTTCGACCGCTGCTTCTTTTTTGACGAGACCGGGCGTTTCATCCCCGGCGAATATATCGTCGGCCTGTTGGCCAAGGTGTTCCTTGACCGCCATCCGGGCGAGCGGATCGTGCATGACCCGCGCGTGGTGATGAACACCCGCGCAATGATCGCCGAGGCGGGCGGACAGGCGGTGCTGGCCCGCACCGGCCATGCCTTCGTGAAAAAGGCCATGCGCGAGTCGGGCGCGATCTATGGCGGCGAAATGTCGGCGCATCACTATTTCCGCGACTTCGCCTTTGCCGACAGCGGCATGTTGCCCTGGCTGCTGGTGGTCGAACTGGTCTCGCGCGAGGGCAGGACGCTGGGCGAACTGCTGTCGCAGCGGATCGCGGCCTATCCCTCGTCCGGAGAGATCAACTTTCGTCTGGACGACCCGGATGCGGCGATCGCGCGGGTGCTGGGCCATTTCGAGGCGCAGGCGGCCAGCCGCGACGACATGGACGGCATCAGCCTTGAGTTCGCCGAATGGCGCTTCAACCTGCGGCGCTCGAACACCGAGCCGGTGGTGCGGCTGAATGTCGAGGCGCAGGGCGATGCAGCCCTGGTCGCCGCCCGCGCGGCCGAAATCGGCGCCCTGCTGACGGGCGTCTGAGCCGAGGCGATGCACGGGGCTGCCTCGCTGCCGGCGCGCGCCGATTTTCCCGATCATGTGTTTTTGGGGTAGCAGTTCCGGGCCGCGCGCGGTGGGAAGCTGGATGCCTGAATGATTCGCGGACAAGCAGGGATGCGTGGAAACGATGGCTGGCGATGCCTTCGGTGCCGCATTGCAGCGCGAAACCCGCGAGTTCGCCGCAGAGGCGAACGAATCTATCGAATTGTCTGAAAACGTCAGGTATTCGCCGAAGAAATTCGCCGGATTTGTCTTATATTATCTAATAAGATCAATCTGGTGCGGGTGGAGGGACTTGAACCCCCACGCCTTTCGGCGCCAGAACCTAAATCTGGTGCGTCTGCCAATTTCGCCACACCCGCAAGCCCCAGAATCCTCTGATGCCGGAGCGGAATAGCAGGATCTTGCCGATAGCGCCAGCAGATTGTCGCCTAAAAACCGGCATTTAGACATAACAAGTTTGCGCTCAGATTGGTTAATCTGTAAAATGCAACTTATAATTGTAGCAATGAACATGTTTCCCGTCTTGGTTTAACTGAATCTTTACGATTAGCTGAGCATGCTCGGTTCGTTAGATTCAAAGCACCAAGGCTGGCTCTCGCACTCAACAGCCGCGCATCAGCTGATGTCGCGCAATGACATGTTATGTCCATAAACTGGAGACAATGAATGCCGACACAATCAAACGACGTTATCCGCATGAATGCCGGGGTAATGAACCTGGACGCGGGCGGCGGCGACGATGTGATCTATTGGACCCCGACCAGCGGCACCTATACTTATAATGGTGGCGACTCGAATGAGCATTACGACACCAACTTCTACATGGAAAAGACCGGTGGCGACCGGCTGATCATCGAAGGCAAATCCGCAGTCAAGGTGACCTTCCTGACCACTGAATCTGGCAAGGTCGTGGGCAATCCCGGCGTTCTGAACTTTACCGGGATCGAGCGTCTGCATCTGGGCGATGGCAATGACGTGGTCGATGCCAGCAATGCTCGGGTGAATGCGGCGCATGGCGGCACCCCCGCGCATGGCCTGTCGATCTGGGCCGGCGGTGGCAATGACTCGATCATCGGCAGCAATCAGGGCGATTTTATCGACGGCGGTGCCGGCAATGATACGATCCGGGCCGGTGCCGGCAGCGATTTCATCCAATCCTCGACCGGCAATGACCTGATCTATGGCGGCGCCGGTGATGACAACATCCGCTGGGGGCAGGGCAATTTCGACGAGGTGATCGGCAACGACACGATCTATGGCGGCGACGGGCATGACCTGATCAACGTCTGGGTCAAGGACGGCTGGGAAAATTCGGGCGGCGTCGCGGTAAACATCCAGCGCGTCAACTCGGACGGGTCGATGCGGCTGACGGCTGAAACCGACATCGGCGGCGCGCATTCCAAGCTGATCGCTCAAGGCTTTGAGCAGGGCTGGACGCATGAGGGCCGCGATACGGTCAGCGGCGCCTCGGCTGTCGTGCAGGGCGGCGCCGGCATTCACTGGAACACTCGCTGGGGTGATGACCGGCTGACCGGAACCTCGGGCAACGACACGCTGGAGGGCGGCACCGGCCGCGACACCATCACCGGCGGCAGGGGCGACGACCTGATCTCGGCCAGCGGCGATTTCTACAATATGCGTGCGCCGGGCGACGGTGATGTCGATACTCTGGTCTTCCAGCGCGGCTTTGGCCATGACACGGTGCTGGCCTTTGATACCAATATCGACATCCTGAAATTCGATCCCGGCATGAGCTATAGCGCGCGCGAAGTCGGCAATGGCACGCTGCTGACGTTCAATTCGGGCGACACCATTCTGCTGTCCTACGTCTTCGACTTTATCTAACAAACGATTGCGGCCCGCCCATGGGGGCGGGCCGCAACCTCTATGGTTCCTACAGCAGATATATTTCTCTCTGGCTGACAAGGGGGCCCGGCAAATGTGATCCAGAAACGGATACGGACTTCCCCCCCTCCTTGAAACCCGATCCACCACGCGGCTCGAAGGCGGTGAGGTGGATTTTCGTGCTCATCGCATGGCGATCTAGCCCGCCCGATGATCGGTTTGCTCTATGCCTTTGGGTAAGCGCGACGACGAGGCCCTATGCAGCGAGGCTTGACGCTTGGTCGTAGCACCAGGGCATGAGGTCCTCGATGCGGGATCTGGGGTGTCCGTCGAGGATGGCCCGGAGGGTATCGGCGAGGTAGT
>NZ_WMIF01000008.1:57603-143915 GCF_009711185.1 Paracoccus limosus | reverse complement strand
CCCGAATTTTCCCAAACTTCCCAGGTACTTCCCGGTCCGTCCGTCCCGTCCGACGCTGCCGCCGTTTCGGTGAGGCGGTATCTAGGCCCCACAAACCAAACCCGCAAGTGAAAAAATGAAGGGAGACATGAAATTTGTCGCAATATACTGATTTTCTTACGCAAATTCGTCACGAAACTGACGCGATTTCGTAGCAGGCGCAGCAGGGCCGCCCGTCGTTCACCCGCCGCGCTAGCCCGCTGCCCGGCCAGAATTTCGCGTTTTCCCAGCATTTGCTGGCTTCGGCGCGCCAGAATCGTCGATTCCCGGCATGGGCCGGTTTGACATGCCCTGCCGCCAAGGCAACAAACCCGCAAACCGGACCGGACCAAGATGCCCCTCCTTTCACGCCGTTTGCTGACCTTCACGCTGGCCGCGCTGGGTGGCGCGGTCTTTCTGTTCCTGCACCTGCCGCTGCCATTGCTGCTGGGACCGATGCTGGCCTGCCTTGTCGCGGCGCTGCTTGGCGCGCCGCTGGCGGGGGCCGGCGAATTCGGCATCATGATGCGAACCATCCTTGGCGTGGCGGTCGGCGCCGCGATCACCCCCGAGGTTCTGGCCGGCCTGCCGGACATGGCGCTGTCGCTCGCCTTCGTGCCGCTGTTCGTCGCCATCATCGCTGCCATTGGCTATCCGCTGTTCCGCCGCGTCTTTGGCTTTGACCATGCCACCGCCTGGTATGGGGCCATGCCCGGCGGCCTGCAGGACATGCTGGCCTTTGGTGAGGAAGCCGGCGGCGACATCCGCGCGCTGTCCCTGATCCATGCCACGCGCGTTCTGGTCATCGTCACCGTGGCGCCGCTGCTGATGACGCATTACTGGCAGATCGACCTGTCGCAGCCGCCCGGCGCGCCGCTGCGCTCGGTCGCGCCGCATGAGCTGGCGCTGATGGCCGTCTGCGGCATCGCCGGCTGGAAGATCGCCGCGCGGATCGGGCTCTTCGGCGCCTCGATTCTGGGGCCGATGATCCTGACCGCCGTTCTGTCGCTGACCGGGCTGATCCAGCACCGCCCGCCGGCCGAGATGATTCAGGCGGCGCAATTCTTCATCGGCATCGCGGTCGGGGCTAAATATGCCGGCATCACCTCGCGCGAGCTGCATCAGGCGGTGGTCGCGGGCCTTGCCTATTCGCTGATCCTTGCCGGCATCAGCCTCGTCTTCATCGAGATCATCATGCAGCTGGGGCTGGCGCCGGCGCTGGACGCCTTTCTGGCCTTTCTGCCCGGCGGTCAGGCCGAGATGATCGTCATCGCCATCATCGCCGGGGCCGATCTGGCCTATGTCGTCAGCCACCACCTGCTGCGGATCGTGCTGGTGATCGTGCTGGCGCCGGTGGCGGCCCGGCTGTTCGCGCGGGGTCGCTAGCTCTTAGAATGCCTTGAAGGTCATCGTGGTCAGGGTGCGCACGATATCGGGGATGTCGAACAGGTTCTCGGCCAGAAAGCGGCCGACATCCTGATCCTCGGGGATATAGACCTTGGCCAGCAGGTCGTATTCGCCCGAGGTCGAGTAAAGCTCGCTGACGACCTCGCGGTCATAGATCGCCTCGGCGACCTCATAGGTCTTGCCGGGCGTGCAACGGAACTGGACGAAAACCGGGCGCATGGCGAACCTCCTTGGCTGTGGCCAGACCCTAGACCGCCGGCTTGCGCCGGGTCCAGTCCCCGCGCGCATATCCGCGCCAGAAGCGGCGCATCATCAGCACCGCCGCAAGGCTCAGCCCGACGACCAGCCCGATCCACAGGCCGGCCGGCCCGACACCCAGACCAAAAGCCACGCCATAGGCCACCGGGATGCCGACCAGCCAATAGCTGATCACCGCAATCACCATGGGCACGCGGGTGTCCTGCACGCCGCGCAACAGCCCCAGACCCACGACCTGCATCGCATCCATCAGTTGGAACAGCCCGGCATAGAACAGCAGCCCCGCCGCGATGGCGATGATCGCCGGCGTCTCGGGATGGGTCGCGTCCAGATAAAGCCCGACCAGCTGGCGCGGGAACAGCTCGAAGGCCGCCACGGCCAGCAGCGCCCAAAGCACCGAGACCGCGATCACCGTCACTCCGGCATCGCGCATCCCCTGCCCGTCGCCCCGCCCCTTTGCCTGCCCGATCCGCACCGTGGCCGCGTTCGACATGCCCAGATGCAGCATGAAAGTGATCGAGGCCAGTTGCAGCGCGATGCCATGCGCCGCCAGCTCGCGCGTGCCGATCCAGCCCATCATCACGTTCGAGCCGACGAACAGCCCGCCCTCGGCCAGCATGGTCAGGCCAATCGGCATGCCCAGCAGAAAGACCCGCCGCAGCTCGGCCCAGTCCGGCCGCCAGAAGCGCTGGAACAGGTGATATTTGCGCGCAACCGGCAGCCATGCCGCATAGGCCAGCAAAGCGGCAAGCTGCAGGTATTGCACAAAGACCGCGACGATGGCCGCGCCGCGCACGCCCAGTTCCGGCGCGCCCCAATGGCCAAAGATCAGCGCCCAGTTCAGCACGATGACCAAGGGCAGCCCGGCCAGCGTGACCCACAGCACCACCTGCGTGCGCTCCATCGCGGCAAGATAGCTGTTCAGCGTCAGCTGGCACAGCACCGCCACCAGACCAAAGCCGGCGATGCGCAGATAATCCTGCGCCAACTGCGCCACCGCAGGCGCCTGCCCGATCGCCAGCAGGATAGGCCCGGAATGCCACATCAGCGGGATGACCAGCAGCGCAAAGCCTATCGACAGCCACAGCGCCATCCGGGCCGAGCGGCGCACCTCGACCTCGTCGCCGCGCGCGATGGCCGTCGCGATCAGCCCCATGACGCCGATGCCAAAACCCATGCCCATGAAGAACAGGATGTGAAAGAACGAGGTGGCGATGACCAGCGCCGCCAGCTCATTCACCCCATACCAGCCCAGCATCACCGTATCGGCAACGCCGATGGCCATGCGCGACAGGTGACTGCCGACCAGCGGCAAACCCAGCGCCAGCGTGGCGCGCAGATGCGGAAGATAACGGGCAAGGATCATGCGCCTGCCTTATCCTTGGGCAAGGATCAGAACAAGATGTCCAGACATATTCCGCCGGGTCACGGTATTCGGGTCAGGGCCGGATCTCGACCGGGGTGCCGATGCGGGCCTGGGCAAAGACCTCCTCGATCTCGGCATTGCTCAGCGCGATGCAACCGGCGGTCCAGTCGCCCTTGGCCCGAAAGCCCTCGGGGACCTGAGGCGGCTGGCCATGGATCATGATATCGCCGCCGGGATCGACGCCAGCCTTGCGCGCCGCCTCGCGGTGGCGCTTTTGCGGATAGTCCAACCCCAGCGACAGATGAAAGCTGCTCTGCCGGTTCAGCCGGTCGATGCGGAACTTGCCCTCGGGCGTGCGGCCATCGCCCTGCCGGCCCTTGTCGCCCGAAGGCGCAAAACCCAGCGCGATGTGGAAATGCCGAGGCGGGCCGTCACTTTGCCAGACGGTCATGCGCCGGGCACCCTTTTCGATCAGGATGCGCTGGATCGGCGAGACAAGCCGGGTTTCCGGCCGTGGCAAGGGCGCGCGCCCCGCACCGGGATCAGGTGCGGGTCCGGGCGGCTGCCGGGGCCAGCCGAAATCGGGCAAACGCAGTTCCGGCCAGTGCCATCCCGCCGTGGGCGGCAAGGGCTGGCGCTGGGGCGGCCGCGCCGGCGCCCAGATCAGCCATAGCCCCCACAACAGCGCCATGATGCAAAGGGCCGAGAACAGCCCCGCCCACCGCCTCATTGCAGATCGCCGAACGCCTCGCGCAGCCGCTGCACCGCCTCGGCCACCCGCGCCCGCGGCGTGGCAAGGTTGAAGCGCATGAAGTCCTCGCCGCCGGCGCCAAAGCTGGGGCCGTGGTTGGCCGCGATGCGGGCGTCACGTTCGACCCGCGCGGTGAACTCTGGCCGGGACATGCCGGTGCCGGCGAAATCGACCCAAGCCAGATAGGTCGCCTGCAACGGCATCGAGCGCAGGCCCGGAATCGCCGCCACCCCGGCGTCAAAGACCTGCCGGTTGCCATCCAGATAGCGCACCAGCGCATCGACCCATTCCGCGCCTTCGGGCGAATAGGCGGCGGCCACCATGTTCAGCCCGAAGAGCCCCGGCGAGATGCCCAGCGCCGCCATCCGCCCCTGCACCACCCGGCGCAGCGCCTCGTCGGCGATGATCATGTTGCCGATATGCGCCCCGGCGATGTTGAAGGTCTTGGTCACGGCGGTCATCGTGATCAGCCGCGGGGCCGCCTCGGGGCAAAGCCGTGCCAGCACATGATGGCGATGGCCCGGCATCACCAGATCATGGTGGATCTCGTCCGAGATCAGGATCAGGTCATGCGCCTCGCAAAAGGCCACGACCTCGCGCAACTCGCCCTCGGTCCAGACCCGGCCGCCGGGATTGTGCGGCGAACACAGGATCAGCATCCGCTCGCGCCCGGTCATCAGGCCGGCCCATGCCTCCCAGTCCATGCGGTATTCGCCATCGGTCAGCGCCAGCGGGAATTCCGTCACCTCACGCCCGGCCGCGCGGGTGACGCGGGCAAAGGCGTGATAGACCGGCGTCATCAGGATGACGGCATCGCCGGGCTGGGTCAGGGCATCGACGCAGATGCCGACCGCATTGACCAGCCCATGCGCGGTCAGGATCCAGTCGGGCTCGACCGTCCAGCCGTGCCGGTTCGCCATCCACCAGCGGATCGCGTCCAGATAGGCGCGGTTCGCGCCCGGATAGCCATAGACGCCATGCGCCGCGATTCCCTCGACCGCGCGCTGCACCGAGGCCGGCGGCCGGAAGTCCATGTCGGCCACCCACATCGAGATGCCGTCCCCCGGAGCCACGCCATAGATCGCCTGCATGTCGTCCCATTTGGAACAGGCCGTGCCGGTGCGGTCGATGATCTCGTCGAAATCGGTTTGTGTCATGGGCGCCTCGCTTTCAGTCCGGCGCCAGCATAGCGGCTTGTTGCGCAACGCCAAGGCTTGGCCTAGATCATGGCCATGACATTGCGCAGCATCATCCTTCACCCCGATCCGCGGCTGAAAAAGCCCTGCGATCCCGTGGCCCGCATCACCCCCGAGATCGAGACGCTTGCCGCCGACATGCTGGCCACCATGTATGACGCGCCCGGCGTCGGGCTGGCCGCGCCGCAGGTCGGCGTGCTGTCGCGGCTTTACGTCATGGACTGCAACAAGGACCCCGAGGCCGAGCCGCAGCCTATCGTCATGGTCAACCCCGAGATCACATGGACCTCGGAGGGGCTGAACACCTACGAAGAGGGCTGCCTGTCGATCCCCGACCATTATGCCGACGTGACCCGCCCCGCCGAGGTGCGCGTGCGCTGGCTGGGTCTGGACGGCAAGACGCATGAACGTGACTTCGAGGGGCTCTGGGCGACCTGCGCCCAGCATGAGATCGACCATCTCGACGGGCGGCTGTTCATCGACTACCTCAGCCCGATCAAGCGCCAGATGATCACCCGCAAGATGGTCAAGCTGAAGCGCGAAAAGGCCCGGGCCTGATCGCCATGGCCGCATCCAGCGTTCCGCCCCGATCGCGATGGTGAGGCCGCTGACACCACAGGACCGCGCCGGCGCGCCGCGCCCGCCAGCCCCGGCCGCGCTGGCCGCTGCGGGCCGGGTGCGCCCGGTCCTGCTTTATCCCGACCCGATGCTGCGCCGTATCTGTGAACCGGCCGGCCATCTGGCATGGGCGCCGCTGCAGCAACTGGCGGCGGACCTGCTGGCCACCATGTATGCCGCCCAAGGCCGGGGTCTGGCCGCGCCGCAGATCGGCGCATCCAGCCGGATCTTCGTCATGGATGCCGGGTGGAAATCCGGGCAATCCTCGGCCCGCATCATCCTCGACCCCGAGATTTTGGAGACCAGCGCCGAAACCGACATCCTGACCGAAGGCTGCCTGTCGATCCCCGATCAGCCGCTGCGGGTGCGGCGGCCGGTGCGGATCGTGCTGGGCTGTTTCGACCTGATGGGCAATCATCACCGCCTTGCGCTGGACGGAATCGAGGCGCGCATCGCCCAGCACGAGGCCGACCACCTTGACGGCCGTCTGATCCTTGACCATGAGGGTGAGGACCGGCAGGACGCCGGGGTGGCAAATAACTAAAACTCGACGGGTTAACCGCTTGTTGGCGGATGCCGTGGCATGATCCCGCAAATGGATCTGCCGGGGGGCGCCGATGCTGTTTTCGCTGCTGTCCGGTTTTGTTCTGGGATTTCTCATGGCCTGGCGCTGGCTGCCGCGTCGCGCGCCGGCGCCGCGACCCGCGCATGAATGGGCCGCCTTTGGGCAGCCCGCCTGCCGCATCCCGGCGGCGGGTCCGGGGCCGGTCGCGCGCGACGGCTGCGTGAAACCCGGCGCACAGGCGCCGCCCGACCTGCGCCCGGGGCGGATTTACCTTCATTCGCCGCCGTGATAGCGGCGGGGCATCTGCAACAGGCTGCCCGATGACCGTTCGTCCCTTCCTGCCCTATTCCGACCGTCGCCTGCACATCCCGGCCGAGCCGGTGAGCGCGATCACCGAAACCGTGCGCATGATCTGGGACGACATGATCGACACCATGGACGCCATGCCCGGCGTCGGTCTGGCTGCGCCGCAGATCGGCATCATGCTGCGTCTGGCGGTGGTAGATGCCTCGGACAAGCGCGGGCAGGCGGTGCGCATGGCCAATCCCGAGATCCTGCACGCCAGCACGCAGATGCGCCCGCATGACGAGGCCAGTCCGAACCTGCCCGGGGTCTTTGCCCGGATCGAGCGGCCGCGCGCGGTCACCGTGCGGTTCCTGAACGATCAGGGCGAGATCGAGGATCGCGATTTCGTCGGCCTGTGGGCCACCTCGGTGCAGCACCAGATCGACCATCTGGATGGCAAGACCTATGTCGACCACCTCTCGCCCCTGCGCCGCAAGATGCTTGTGGCCAAATCGGCCAAGCTGAACCGGGGCTGATCGGGACCTGCTCCGGGCGCGGCGCCGGGCACCACGTCGAGGCGTTCCGGTGGGGGGTGATGCCCAGCTGAGCGTTACCCCGGCCCCGTCGTTCCGTGGTCCATGCCGGGCGCAGCACCCATGCTTCCCCCATCGCATGAAGCCGCCGGGGCAGCCAATCGCGCTGGGATGAAGCTTCGGCGACCGGAGCGGGGCACCTGCTGGCTCGTGTTCTGCCCCGAAGTCGCCGAGCCCGGCGGTCCGCCCTTGGAGCGCATTCACGGCTCACGGCTCACGGCTCACGGCTCACGGCTCACGGCTCACGGCTCACGGCTCACGGCTCACGGCTCACGGCTCACGGCTCACGGCTCACGGCTCACGGCTCACGGCTCACGGCTCACGGCTCACGGCTCACGGCTCACGGCTCACGGCTCACGGCTCACGGCTCACGGCTCACGGCTCACGGCTCACGGCTCACGGCTCACGGCTCACGGCTCACGGCTCACGGCTCACGGCTCACGAACCCCTGCCTGCCTCAGTCGAACAGATCAAGCGTCGCGGCCAGATCGCGCCAGTCCAGCGTGAAAAGGCTGTCGCCGCCCTCGGCCACCAGCAGGGCAAAGCGCTGCTCCAGCCGGTCGGCCAGTTGCTTGAGCGTCGCGGCCACCCGCTCGGGCGGCTGGATCGGCACGATGGCCGCGCCGGGCGGCGCCACCATGATGCCATGCGCAAGATGGCTGCCCTCGACGCCCACGATGGCACGGGCGGCGCCACAGGCCTCGATCAGCTCGTCGGCGGTGGCTTTCAGCGGGTCCATGACCAGAAAGCCGCGCTCGGCGGCCAGCCGCTCGGCCAGCTCGGTCTCGTTCTGCAACAGGCGCAGATCGCCCCCCGTGCCGCGCAGCAGGAACACCCCCGGCACCGGCGCCGGATCGCGTCCGGCCAGCAATTGCAGGCGCAAGGCGCGCTGGCGCAGGCCCTTGCTCAGGTTGTTGCCCAGATCGTCGAACAGCACCATCTCGTCGAAATGCACGTCCCCGGCGATCCGGCCCGGATGCACGCCGGCCAGTTCCTCGTAGCGCGCGGCATGGCTGCCCGGACGCGGCGCCGGGGCGGTGGTCATGGCCATGCCGGTCGTCTGCGCCAGCTGCGAGGCGACCAGCGCATCCATCAGCCAGCTGCCAAACCAGCGGTTCGTGGCCCATGTCTCGTAAAGCGCACCGCGGATCGCCTGCCGGGGCCGCAGCGCCAGCCCGAACTTGCGCTTGCGCCGGTTCAGGTGCAGCTCGGCTGCGCCGTGATACAGCACGCCATCGACCAGATCGACGTCGCGAAACCGCCAGGCCATGGTCGGCGCCTCGGCTGCCTCGCCGTCACGGGTCAGCGCCTCGATGGTCGCGGGCAGGCTGGCAAAGACGCTGGCCTTGATGCGCTCGACCTGACCCGGCAGCGCCAGCGAGGGATGGAAGCGCAGCACCGAGCCGGGCGCCTCTTCCCAGCGCTCGACGGCGCCGGCGTGGAAATCCGGCATCGACCGGCCGACAAGGCGCCGCAGCCGGGCGCGATAGGGACGAAAGGGATTGATCATCGCTGGGGTCTTTCGGCGCGGGTCAGCTACGTTCGGCGGCGCGGCCCTCGACCAGCACCGGCTGGAACATACGCTTGCTGCGGCTGGAGCGCATCATCGGGTTGATCAGCTCGATGCAGCGCCGGTAATGCGCGCTGGCGCGATGGGCGTCCAGCGCCGCCTCATCGGCAAAGATCTCGTAGCAATAGAACAGGTTCGGGTCGTCCTGATCGCAAAGCAGGTCAAAGCGGATATTGCCGGGCTCGGTCCGCGCGCCCTCGCAATTGATGCGGAACGCCTCGACAAAGGCCTCGCGCTGACCGGGCAGGACCTCGATCTGAACAAGCTGGATCAGCATGACACACCCTCTGAAAACACTTGCGCACCATTTGGCACCAGCCGGGACCAGAATGACAAGACCCAAAGCCCGCCAAAATCCCGTCTTGCCGCGCAAGCGGCCGGAACGCATGGTCGCACCGGGCGTTTCGCCCATAGGCGGGCCCGCATCCTGCGGCGCCGCGACCGAACCATGAAAGAGGTTCCCATGTCCGACCTGCTTGTCATCGCCTTCGACGACGAGGCCACCGGCTTCGAGCTGCGCAGCGAACTCGTGAAGATGCAAAAGGAATACCTGATCGAACTCGAGGATGCGGTGGTGGTCACGCGCCCCTCGGCCGATGACATCCAGTTGCATCAGGCGGTCAACCTGACGGCAGCAGGGGCGATCGGCGGCGGGTTCTGGGGCACGCTGGTCGGCCTTTTGTTCCTGAACCCGCTGATCGGCGCAGCGGTGGGCGCAGCCTCGGGCGCGCTGGCCGGGCGGCTGTCGGATGTGGGCATCGACGATGATTTCATGCGCCAGCTGGGCCAGACCATCCCGCCCGGCGGCTCGGCCGTCTGCATTCTGGTGCGCAAGATGACCGCCGACAAGGTGCTGGCGCGGATCGAGGGCTTTCACCTGCGCGGGCGGGTGCTGCAAACCTCACTGCCCGATGCCGAAGAGGAAAAGCTGCGCGAGGCCTTTGCCGGCGGCAAGCTGGGCGAGGCGCTTGGCGTACCTGCCGCCGACAGCGCCGCGGTGCCGCCGGTTCCCGCGCCGGGGGCCTGATCCCGCCGCCCGCCAGACGCCGCCGCAACCGGGGCGCGGCGGCACCGTCGGGGCGGGGCGGGATCGCGCCATGCGTGTCAGAGCTTGACGCAATGGCCGTGGCCGTGACAACAGGCGGCCATGGCCCGTCGCAGCGACACTCTGGACCCGATCGAGGCGCCCGCCCCCGCCGGGGCGCGTGGTCGCCTGCGCCCGTTGCGGCGCGCGGCGCGCTGGTGCTGGCGCTGGACGCGCTGGATCGGGCTGCGGCTGCTGGCGCTGATGTTCGTGCTGGTGTTCCTGTTTTCCTTTATCAACCCGCCGACCACCTGGACCATCATCGTGGGCCAAAGCGAATATCCCGGTAAAGAACGCGAATGGACCGATATCGACGACATCGCCCCCGATATGGTGCGCGCCGTGGTCGCCGCCGAGGATGCCAATTTCTGCGCACATTGGGGCTTTGACATGAGCGAGATCCGCAAGGTGATCGCCTCGGGGTCGTCGCGCGGTGCCTCGACCATCACCCAGCAGACGGCCAAGAACGTGTTTCTGTGGCAGGGCCGCAGCTGGCCGCGCAAGGTGATGGAAACCGCCTATACCCCGATGCTTGAGGCGCTGTGGTCCAAGCGGCGCATCGCCGAGGTCTATCTGAATATCGCCGAATTCGGACGCGGCGTGTTCGGCGTGCATGCGGCGGCGGCCTATTACTACAAGACCACGCCCGACAAGCTGACCACGGCGCAGGCGGCGGCGCTGGCCTCGATCCTGCCCGCGCCGCGCGAACGCAACCCGCAGACCGGCTCGGCGCGCACGCGCGGCATCGTGTCGGGCATCCGCACCATTCAGGCCGACGGGCGCGACGCCTGCCTTGTGCTGCAGCATTGATCCGCCAGCCGCTGCTCAGGGCCGGGCCATGACTGTTGAAACCCCGGTGCGCGCGGCGTATCAGACGGGATAGTCCGCGAAAGACCGGTTTCCCCCAAATGAACAATTCCTCGCATTCCACCATTCGCCTCTATCACATCGCGCTGTCGCCCTTTTGCCGCAAGGTCCGGCTGGTGCTGGCCGAAAAGCGAATCGAGGTCGAGCTGGTCGAGGACCGCTTCTGGGAGCCGGGCTCGGAAATCCAGCGCCGCAACCCGGCCGGCAAGCTGCCGGTGCTGCGCATGGATGGCCGCCTGCTGGCCGAAAGTCAGGCGATCTGCGAATATCTGGACGAAACCCACGCGCATCCCGCGCTGATGCCGCATTCGGCCATCGACCGCTACGAGGTGCGCCGGCTGTGTTCGTGGTTCGACGACAAGTTCAACGCCGAATGCACCCGTCCGGTGATGAACGAACGCGTGTGGAAAAAGGTCATGCGCGCCGGCTATCCCGATTCGCGCACCGTCAAGGCAGGGCTGTCGGCGATCCGCTATCATATGGATTACATGAAATCCCTGCTGGAGCATCGCCGCTGGCTGGCGGGTGACGTGATGACGCTGGCCGACTTCACCGCCGCCGCGCATATATCGTGCCTTGACTACATCTCGGACGTGGACTGGACGCATTCCTCCGAGGTGCAGGAATGGTATGCCAAGATCAAATCGCGGCCCGCCTTCCGCAGCCTGCTGGCCGATCACCTGCCGGGGGTGCATCCGGCGCCGCATTATGCGCTCCTGGATTTCTGATCCGGTCGAGATCCGGGCGCAGCTTGAGGTGCAGGCACGGGCCGAGGGTTTCTCGGCCCTTGGCATTTGCGCCCCCGATGCGGCGCCCGAGCTGCCGAAACGGCTTGCGGCGTTTCTGGCGCAGGGCCACCACGGCGACATGGGCTGGATGGCCGAGCGCACAGAGTGGCGCGCCTCGCCCCAAAACCTTTGGCCCGAGGCGCGTTCAGTCATCATGCTGGCCGAGCTTTACACCCCCGAGCATGACCCGCTGGAGATCATCCGCCACAAGGATCGCGGCGCGGTCAGTGTCTATGCGCAGGGCAAGGATTACCACGATCTGGTCAAGAAGCGACTGAAACGTCTTGGTGGCTGGCTGGTCGGGCTGACCGGAGCCGAGATCAAGGTCTTTGTCGACACCGCCCCGGTCATGGAAAAGCCCCTGGCGCAGGCGGCGGGACTGGGCTGGCAGGGCAAGCACACCAATCTGCTGTCGCGCGATCTGGGCAGCTGGTTCTTTCTGGGCGCAATCTTTACCACGCTGGACCTGCCGAAAGACGCCCCCGAGACCAGCCACTGCGGGTCTTGCCGCGCCTGTCTGGACGCCTGCCCGACCGGCGCCTTTCCCGCGCCCTATCAACTGGACGCGCGGCGCTGCATTTCCTATCTGACCATTGAGCACAAGGGCCCGGTCGATCCCGAATTGCGGCCCCTGCTCGGCAACCGCATCTATGGCTGCGACGATTGCCTGGCCGCCTGCCCGTGGAACAAGTTCGCCCAGGCCGCGACCGAGCTGCGCTATCACGGCCCGCATGGCGGCCCGGCGCTGGCCGAGCTGGCACAGCTGGACGATGCGGGTTTCCGCGCGCGCTTTGCCGGCAGCCCGATCAAGCGCATCGGCCGCGACCGTATGGTGCGCAACGTGCTTTACGCCATCGGCAATTCGGGGCTTGCGGATCTGCGCCCCTTGGCCGAAGCCTTGCGCAACGACACCGATCCTGCCGTTGCCGATGCTGCGGCATGGGCCTGCCAGCGGATGCCATGACCCCGAACGCCCCGATCCCGCAGATCCCCGCGCCGCCCAGCCCCCTGCGCGGCGTCATTTTCAAATGCTGCAGCGTCGTGGTGTTCACGCTGATGGCCACGCTGATCAAGGCCACCTCGGAATCCGGGCTGGGCGTGCCGCCGGGCCAGCAGGTGTTCTTTCGGTCGTTCTTTGCCATCCCGGTGATCCTGATCTGGATCGGCTGGCGGCGCGAGCTGGCGGTCGGGCTGCGCACCCACCGCCCGATCGGGCATTTCTATCGCGGGCTGGTCGGCACCGCCGCCATGGGGCTGGGCTTCTGGGCGCTGTCGCTGCTGCCCCTGCCCGAGGTCACGGCCATCGGCTATGCCGCACCGCTGCTGACGGTGATCTTTGCCGCCATGTTCCTGAATGAGGAAGTGCGGCTGTTTCGCATGGGCATGGTCGCGCTGGGGTTGATGGGCGTGGTGATCGTGCTGTCGCCGCGTCTGTCGACGGGCACGGACATGAGCTACAAGGAAACCCTTGGTGCGGTCGTCACGCTGGCCGGGGCCAGTTGCACCGCCATGGCGATGATCTTCGTGCGCAAGCTGGTGCAAGAGGAACGCACCTCGGCCATCGTGTTCTGGTTCTCGGTCACCTCGACACTCCTCAGCCTGCTGACGCTGCCCTTCGGCTGGGTGATGCCAGATGCCAAGACCGCGGTGCTGCTGGTCACCATCGGGCTTCTGGGGGGACTGGGGCAGATCCTGCTGACCTCGGCCTATCGCTATGCCGATGCCTCGCTGGTCGCGCCCTTCGAATATGTCTCGATGCTGCTCGCCATCGTGATCGGCTGGACGATCTTTTCCGAGGCACCCACCGCGACCATGCTGGCCGGGGCGGCACTGATCATGGCGGCAGGCATCCTGATCATCTGGCGCGAACGCCAGCTGGGGCTCGAGCGATCCCGCCAGCGCAAGGCGATGACGCCACAGGGCTAGGCGCTAGGGCTGGCCGGGGAAGCCAAAGGCGACGTAATCGCGCAGATAGGCCTTCCTTGTCGCGGCGCGCAGTTTCTGGTCGCGCAGAAAGTCGGGAAAGGGCTCGGGGTCGGGCAGTTCCGCCGGCGCCTTGATCCCGGCGCTTGCCGCCAGCCAAGACAGGTCGCGCGCCAGATCGCTTTCGCGCAGCACCATGTCCGGCGCGCCAAAGCGGGAAAATCCGGCCAGAATCTCGGACTGGCTGGCCCAGCCGGGATAGGTCGGCAGCGTGGTCTGGCCGTTCAGGTTGCGGCGCAGGAAATCCAGAAACGCCTCGAACAGCTCGGCCAGCCGGTCCTCGGACAGCCCGGCCAGCGCATCCTCGGGCGGCAGCGGCACGCGGTGGATCTGGCGCATTAGCGCGCGCAGTTCGGTATTCTTGCCCGCCATCAGCGACCGGAACGCCGCCCATGCGCGCGGAACCGGATGGCGCAGGATGGTAAAGCTGCGATGCCCGGTATGGTCGCGCTTCCATTGCCGCAGCCCGGCTTGATTGAGGCTGTCCGAAACCTCGGCCATCGCCCTGAGCCAGCCCATGACCAGCGCCGAGGGCCCGCCCTTGATCGGCATGAACACCAGCCCCTTGCCCGCCTCGCAGGCGGCAAAGCTGGGCACGTTCGGTCCCTTGCGCGGCTCGAAGTTCGGGATCTTGCGCAGCATGAACGGATCAAGCTGCGCCAGCTCGGCCTGCATCTCGTCGAAATTGCTGACCTTTGCGGCCAGTTCGGTCGGATTTTGCGGCACCTGGTCGCTGGCCGGCTCGACCCGCTCCAGATCGGTGCGGCCCAGCCAGTGCAACAGCCCGGTCATCACGCCCGCGTCGCGCAGGTCCTCATAGCCCAGCCAGAAGGCGGACTGGCCGCTGACCTGCAAGCGGTGCTGCACCTTCAGGTGAAACTCCTCGACATCGCCGACCACCCGCCGGAACTCGGCGCCGTCGAAATGCGCGGCGGCGGGGATCGGGGTCTCGGTCTCGTTCAGCTTCCACTGGTTGGTGGCCCGCGCCAGCGCGGTCGAGACATAGCTGTCGACCGGGTTACGGGTCAGCACGATCTTGGCGCAGGCGCGGTCGTCCATGATCGCGTCAAAGACGCGCGGATCATGGTCGTGGAAATAGCGAAACCCCGGCAGGTGGTTGGGCTTGTCCCACAGCGCCCGCAGCAGCAGATGCGGATCGGCCTCGCGCTCGGCCCGGGTCACGCCCTTCAGCTCGTCCTTGTCGGGCCAGCCCATCATATAGGGGTTGAAGGCCTCGCCAAAGCAGGTGACGCGCTTGACCGCGTTCAACGTCGCCTCAAGCAGGTTCGAGCCGGTGCGCATCTCGGCAAAGATCACGAATCGCTGGAAATTCTGGGTCATGTCAGTCGGATCCTTGGGGCGGCGAGGCGGCGACAACGGGGAAATCCCCCATCAGTTGAGGGCGCAGGCCGGCATTGCGCAAGCGTTGCAGGAACCGCCCCAGCCCGGCGATCCCGCGCATTTCGGGCAGGTTGGCCACCAGATCGGGATCTGTGCCCAGATCGCGCAGCACCGGGCGCAACGCATCGGCGGGCCGGGCGCAGAAATCGGCCAGCTGCCAGATCCGCGTCCGGGCCTTGAGCCAGACCGAATTCAGGATGTCGATCTGTTGCAGCTCGGTGCGCTGCAGGATCGCGGCGACGCGGCGGATGTCGTCGAAGGGCATCCCCGAATGCAGCAGCGGCACCGCCCATGCGCCGGTGATGACATGGATCTGGGCATTGGGATCGGTGGCCATGAACCAGTTCAGATGCTGCTGGTCCCGCGGGCTGTATTGCATGACCTGCGTGCGGTCGGAAATGCGGATCAGGTTGGCGACAAAGCCGCGCACATCCATGTCGCGCAGTTGCGCGCTGGTCGACAGCCCGCCGGGGCCGATCGGCCCGCGCCCGGCAAATTCGGCGCCATGCTGGGCCATCAGATGGCCATGCACATCGGCATCGACGCGTTCGGCCAGCCATGCCTCGAAATCGGGGAACAGGTCGGAAAAGCCTTGCAGGACCATGTAGCTGGCCGAGGTCTTGCCGTTCTCGCAATCCTTGCGCGGAAAGCGGCTCTGCATGTAAAGCCCGGGCCGCCCCAGCCTGCGGCGCGCGACCGCCTGACCGATCACCCGGTCCAGCCGCTCGGGCTGCGGCTCGGCCGCCGAGGGGGCATCCTGCACCGGCCGGGGGAAATGCGCATATAGCGCCGCGGCGTCGGGCCAGATCTTGCGCGCCACGAAACAGCGCGATTGCTCAAGCATCTGCCGGTGGTCGTCGTAGAACACATAGGGTTTGCCCTGATCGTCGAACTTGCTCAGCGTCAGCGAGCGGCTTTCGATGCGCATGGAATGGCGCCGGGCCAGCGTCTGGAAATAGCTTTCATCCGGGATCCAGACCCGGCTGAAATAGCGGTCGAACTCGGGCCGGCGCGGGTCGGTCAGGACGGATTGCAGCGTGCTGCGCGTCAGGCACCACCATTGCGAACCCAGATGCGGCACCAGCCCGTCGGGGATGCGCCGCCTGAGCTTCCAGCGGCGCTGGAAATCGACATAGCGGTCAAAGAGCTTGCGCTGCCGGCGATAGGCAAAGGGGAAACGCAGGGTAAAGCGTTCCTCGTTCAGCCCGCCCACGGTCCAGCCGACATCCTCGGCGGTGACGCTTTCGATGAAATCCCGCGTCGGATGCTGCGCCAGAAAGGCCATCAGATCCGCCACCGGCCGCAGAGGCAGGCACGAGCCCGAGACGGTCATCACATGCGTCAGGTCAGGACATTCCGCCAAGAGCACGCTGGCCGCATCCAGCGTCGCCCGCACCAGGCTGAAGGCACCCCATTCGCAGGAATGGCGCGGCGTATGAAACACCCGCTCATAGCCCCGCAGATCGGTCATCATCGTCGCCAGCGCGACCGGGGCCACCTTGGCATCGACATGGATCGCCACCGCCGCCCCGCCCTCGGCCCATGTCCGCGCCATGCGCGTGGCGATGGGCACCTGATCGTGGCACAGCATCACCACCCCAAGGCGCACCCCCTGCCCCTCGGGCGCGGCGCTGGCTGCGGATGCCCCGGTCATGCCCAATTGCCCTTCGAGATCAGGCCCAGATCTTCGAGCTGGCGCCAATCCTCGTAATGGCGCGATTCCTCGCACCACAGATCGACGTTCTCCTGCAGGCCCTGATGATAGGCGACATATTCCTGACTGTCGGAATAATGCTGGCGGCGGGTCAGCTCTTCGCCGGCCTTGGCCACGAAAGTGGACAGGAACTTGGCATGCAGCAGGCAACCCGAGGCGCGTTCGCCGCCATCCTCATCATAGACGACGTTGAGCGAGCGCGGCAGCAGCATATGGGTCGAACTGACATAGGCGTAACCCTTTTCCCAGCGCACCAGCGGGATCTTGTTCAGCGCCGGCCCCTGCTCGGGGTCTTCGGCAAAGAACACCCGGCCACGCGGGCCGCCCTGAATCCACAGGTTCCAGTATTCGCCATTCTTGCTGATGGTGTAATTGGCCGGGTCGAACCAGTCGGCGATGCGGAACGGGTCGCTGCCCTCGGCATAGGGGCGTTCGTGCAGAGGCCCCTTGGGATACATGTCCAGCAGCATGGCCGAAAAGCTCTTGATCGCCGAGGCGTCCAGCCAGTCGGTCAGCGCCTTCAGCGGTCGGGAATCGTGATGCGGATAGATCAGGAACTCGTCGGGGTCGACGGTCAGGCACCAATGCCCGCTGCCATAGCGGTGCAACAGCCAGTTCATCCAGTCCATGCCAAAACGCGAATCCTTGTAGCTGGCATGGGTCAGCCAGACCGAGACATCGGGCTGTTCGGCCAGATATTCGCGCCCGCCATCGGTCGAGCCATTGTCCACCACAAGGAAATGCCGGATGCCCAGCCGGCGGTAATAATCCAGAAACCACGGCAGACGGATCTTTTCGTTCCGCATCGACATGAACAACAGGATATCGCCCGGCCGGATGCGCCGGGTGCGGTTCTGCACCGGCCTCAGCCGCCGACGACGGCGGATCGCCCGGGCCAGCAGATACTGCCGGCGGGCGCGGAGGCGCAGTTTTCGGCGAAGGGTTCTGAACGGGCGTGGCACGGCTAGGTCATTTTCCTTCCGGCATAGCGCCAAGCGATGCCGGCTGCAATCTTGCCCGCATAAGGCGATCCACCTGCGCGAAATGGCTGCTCCAATCCGGCACCGGATGCGGCGCCAGCCGCAGGGGCAGCGCCGCCGCCAGCAGCGCGATCGCCGCCGCCCATGCCCGCGGATCGTCGGGCGACAGATAGCGCGCGTAATCGCCCAAAAGCTCGCGCGCGGCGGGCAGCGGCGCGCAGATCACCGGCACGCCGCGCCCGGCGGCCTCGGTCAGGGGCAGGCCATAGCCTTCGGCCCGGCTGGGCAACAGCAGGCCATGGCTGCGCTCCAGCAGCGCCGCCACGGCGCCATCCGGCAGCCCGTTCATCTCATGGATGCCGGCCGTGGGCGGCAGGCTGTCCAGACGGGCAAAGGTTTCGTGGTTTTCCCAGCCGCGCCGGCCAATGATGAACAACTGTGGCAGCTGCGCGGGCAGCAGGCGGCGGGCCAGCTCGGCCCAGGCATCCAGCAACAGCGCATGGTTCTTGCGCGGCTCGATGGTGCCGATGGTCACAAAGAACGGCCGGCTCAGATCCAGCCCCGCCGGGATCGCCGCCGGATCGGCCGGGTTCAGCCGCGTACCGATCGGGGCCGGCACCACCGCCGCACGCTCGGGCAGATGCAGCGCCTTGCGCCAGCGCAGCACATCGTCCCGCGTCGCCTGCGAGATGGTCAGCACCAGATCCGCCTGCCCCAGCGCCGCCACCAGCCGCTCGCGGAACTTGGCCGACTGGCCGGCGCGGGTATATTCGGGATGATCCAGCGGGATGGTGTCATGGATCAGCACCACCCGCGACAGCGGCGCCAGCCCCGACCACAGTGGCTGCAACAGGTTGGAATGGCCGACGTTCAGATAGGTGGCAGGGCCCAGCCGGGCCTCAACGGCGCGCGCCATGCCCCGGCCGCGGGCATCGCTGGTGCGGATCGACAGGCGGCGCAGCGCGGCCTCGGCCCGGTGGCGGGGCCGGTCGCGATGACGCAGCCGCGCCAGCCAACCCGGCGCCGGCAGATCCGACAGATCGCCCGAACTCCAGCGCAGCAGCGCCGCGCCGGCGGCAGACGGCAACAAAAGCTGCCGCCGGCCAACGCGGGCCAGCAGCAGATGCGACCGGCCCGAGCGCTGCAAATGCGTCAGCCATTCGGCCTCGACCCGGTCGATGCCCGTGGCCGGGCCTTGGCCCAGCCGCGAGATCAGGCGTGAAACATCCAGCAGCAGCGCCGGATCAGCGGGCATAACCACCGTTCTGGTGCCAGCGCCAGGCATCGGCGACCATCTGCTGCATGGTCGAACGTGCCGGGTTCCAGCCCAGGACCGAGATGGCCTTTTCGCTGCCCGAAACCAGCTTGACGGCATCGCCGCCCCGGCGCGGGCCGTCCACCATCGGCACCGGCCGGTTGGTGACATGGCGCGCCTCGGCCACGACTTCGCGGACCGAGAAACCATTGCCGGTGCCCAGACAGAACACCTCATGCCCGCCATCGGCAACCTTGCCGTTCAGCAGGTGGCGCAGGCCCAGCACATGCGCATCGACCAGATCCATGACATGGACATAGTCGCGGATGCAGGTGCCGTCCGGCGTCGGGTAATCGGTGCCATAGATGGTCAGCGCCGCGCGCTTGCCGTCCACGGCGTCCAGAATCAGCGGGATCAGATGGGTTTCGGGCTGGTGGAATTCGCCCACCTCGCCATCGGGATCGGCACCCGCCACGTTGAAGTACCGGAAGATCACCGACTTCAGCCCATCCGAGGCGCCAAAATCCTTCAGCATGTCTTCGATCGCGCGTTTGCTGGCGCCATAGGCGTTCAGCGGCGTCTGAGGGGTGTTTTCGTCCAGCACCACGCCGTCATGATCGCCATAGGTGGCGCAGGTCGAGGAAAAGACGAAGTTCTTCACGCCCGCCGCCAGCGTCGCCTCGATCAGGTTCAGCGAGGCGCTGACATTGCCGCGCCAGTATTTGCCCGGCTCGCGCATGGCCTCGCCGACCTGGCTCAGCGCGGCGAAATGCATCACCGCGATGGGCTTGTGGATCGCAAAGACCTCATCCAGCCGGGCGCGGTCCATCAGGTCGCCCTGCTCGAAGGGACCGAACTTCACCGCGTCGCGCCAGCCGGTGCAAAGATTGTCATAGGTGACCGGCTCGAAGCCGGCCCCACGAAGTGCCTTGCAGGCGTGCGCGCCGATATAGCCCGCCCCCCCGGTCACCAGAACCTTTTGCGTCATGGTTATTCGGCGGCTTTGCGCATCGCCATGACATCGGCAAGATAGTCGCTGAACTCGTCCTTCAGCTCATCGCGGGCCAGACCAAAGGCCACGGTCGCCTGCAGGAAGCCGGCTTTCGAGCCGCAGTCGAACCGCTGCCCACGGAAGCGCAGGCCGAACACGTCGCGACCTTCCTCGATCTCGTCGGCGATGGCATCGGTCAGCTGGATCTCGCCGCCGGCGCCCTGTTTCAGCTTGTTGAGGTTGTCCATGACCGTCGGCGCGAGCACATAGCGGCCGATCACGGCCAGATTCGACGGCGGGTTTTCCTTGGGCTTTTCGACCATGCCCTTGGCGCGGACGATGGCGCCCATGTCCTCGGCCACGTCCAGAACGCCATAGGATTTGGTCTTGTCCAGCGGCACTTCCATGGTGGCGACCATGGTGCCGCCGGTTTCCTGATAGGCCTCGATCATCTGCTGCAGGCAGGGCGGCTCGCCCATGATCACGTCATCGGTCAGCACCACGGCGACCGGTTCGTTGCCCAGCAGGCGGCGCGCGCACCACACGGCATGGCCCAGACCCAGAGCCTTGTGCTGGCGGACATAGGCGATGGCGCCCGAATCCATGTTGGTCGAGCGCAGGATCTCCAGCAGATCGGTCTTGCCGGATTTCTTCAGGCTCGATTCCAGCTCATGCGCGTGGTCGAAATAGTCCTCAAGCGCGCCCTTGCCGCGCGAGGTGACAAAGATGAACTCCTCGATCCCTGCGGCGCGGGCTTCGTCAATGGCGTATTGAATCAGCGGGCGGTCGACCAGCGTCATGATCTCTTTCGGGACGCTTTTCGTGGCGGGCAGAAAACGGGTTCCGAGTCCGGCGACCGGGAAGATCGCCTTGGTGACTTTACGGCTCATCAATATTGTCTCCTGATGTCGGCGCCATTTTGACAGAGCTTATCCTGCTTTGCCATTACTTGCGCAATAATCACTTAAGAAACTGCTTGGTTCACTTAAAAGACCGAAAAACCGGGCTTGGGCAAGTAAATTGGCGACTTCCCGCCTATCTAACGCCGCAGTGCGGCAAAAATCCCCCGTTCGCGGTCGATTCGGGCCCGCAGACTGCCCGGCAGCAGGGCAGGATCGCCCGGCCGCGAAGGCCCCCAAAGACCGCCGCGCTGCTCCCACCAGCCGCCCGCGACAAGGTGCAGGCGATGGCGCAAGATACCCGGCGTCAGCAACAGCAACGTGACCAGCCGCCCCTCGGCCACAGCGCGGGCGGCGCGGGCGCGCAGGGGGCCGGCCTGCCAGTGCCAGCCGGCCAGAAACAGCAGGTGCGCCGGCCGGCGCGGCAGCTCTTGCCAAGGCGGCGGCGCCCCTTCAGGCCAGAGGGGCGGGCACGGCACCTGCGCCGGCGCCTGCGCCAGCCCCCGGTCCAGCGTGCGCAGCACTGGGCCGACCGCCAGCGGATCCAGCCGGCCCGCCACCATCAGCCGCAGCAGGCGGCGGCGCTGCGCCTCGCGCAGCCAGGCGGCGCTGCCGCCATGGCGCGCGGCAAAGATCGCGGTCGAGCGGCCGATGGCCGTCAGGTCATGCGGCACGCCGGGTGCGGCGCGCGAGGTGCCGGCGGCCAGCCCGTGGATGACCTCGGCCCCCGGCACCACAGCGGTCAGCCCCTGCGGATGGGCAGCGGCAAGGCGGCGGTTCACGTCGCTTTCGTCCAGATGATAGGAAAAGGCCGGATCGAAGCCACCGATCGCCAGCAGCGCCGCACGGCGAAAGGCGCAATTGGTGCCAAGGGTGCTGACCGGATCACCCTGCCCGCCCGGGCCCAGCAGCGCCGCGCGCGGCGGCAGCGGCCGGCTGCGCCCCGAGGCGTCGATGCGCTCGGCCCTGACCTGCCAGTTCAGCCCGTCGGGGCCGCGGGTAAAGCCCGCAGCGGCGATGACGCGCGGATCGGCAAAGGGCGCCAGCAGTGCCCCGACCCAGCCCGGCTCGGCCAGCGCATCATCGTCAATGAACAGCACCACCTGCCCCGCCGCCTGCGCCAGCCCGGCATTGCGCGCGGCCGAGATATTGGCCTCGTCAAAACCCACCCGCTTGATCGGCAGGTCCGGTCGCAGGTCCAGCGCACCGGGATCGGCGACAAGGATCAGCTCGAACGGGTGATCCTGCCATTCCAGCGTCCGCAGGCAGCGTTCAAGCGAATCGCGACGATGGCGCGAGACGACGATCACGCTGGCTCGCAGCGCGCCGTCGTCCAACTCGGGCATCAGGCGAGGCCCATGCGGGCCATCATCGCCTCCAGCTTGGGCACGTCCGAGGGGTTGTTCAGCTCCCAGAACTCGCGACCCCGCGCCTCGACCTCGACGCAGAGGATGCGGCGGCCGCGTTCAAGGAAACGCAGCTGTTCCAGCCCCTCCAGCACCTCCAGCCGCCCCTCGCCCCAACCGGGATATTCGGCCAGCGCCGCCGGGCGATAGGCATAGACGCCGACATGGTGAAACACCGGCGTCGGGTCCGAAGGCCCGAAATCGGCCGCCGCAAAGGGGATGACCTCTTTCGAGAAATAAAGCGCCAGCCGGTCATGACCAAAGACCGCCGTGGTGCCGCCGACCCGGCCCGCAACGCGGTCCGCAATCAACTCCGAGCGCATGTCGCCCGAACAGCGCAGCACCGGCGTCGCCACATCGGCCACGGCATCGGCGCGCAGGCCCGCGACCAGATCCTCGACGAACCAGGCCGGGGTCAGCGGCGCGTCACCCTGCAGGTTCACCACGATCTCGGGGGTCAGGCCGAGGCTGGCCACGGCCTCGGCGCAGCGTTCGGTGCCATTGCGCGCCGTGGTCGAGGTCATCGCGACCTCGGCCCCGAAGGCTGTCGCATGTTCGGCGATGCGCTCATCATCGGTGGCGACAATCACGCGGTCGATGCCCTGCACCTGCTGCGCGGCCTCCCAGCTGCGGCGGATCAGGCTCAGCGCCTCGCCGGTGGCGCCGCGCAGTTCGACCAGCGGCTTGCCGGGATAGCGGGTCGAGGCATGGCGGGCCGGGATGACGATGACGACCGACATGGGATCAGTCCTTTGCCAGCAGCACGCCCGGCGCGAAGGCGATGAAGAACGGGTTTTCAAAGCCCGGCTTGCCATAGGTCAGGTCGGTGTGATCGTCGAAACGCACGACCTTGCCGCCCGCGCCGCGCAGCACGGCATCGCCCGCCGCCGTGTCCCACTCCATCGTGCGGCCCAGACGGGGATACAGATCCGCCTCGCCGGTCGCGACCAGACAGAACTTCAGCGACGACCCGGCCGAGGTCATGTCGCGCACGCCATAGCGGGCGATATATTCATCGGTGGCCGCATCGCGATGCGATTTCGAGGCCACCACCATCAGAGCGCGGTTGTCGGGCATCGAGTTCACGCCGATAGCCACCGTTTCGCCCGGCTGCGGGCCGAAGGGCGCCTTTTCCTCGACCGCGCCGCCCTCGGCCAGCGTATAGAACAGCCGGTCCTTGGCCGGGGCATAGACCACGCCAAAGCGCGGCACGCCGTTTTCGACATAGGCGATGTTGACGGTGAAATCGCCGCGCCGCTGCACGAACTCCTTGGTGCCGTCCAGCGGATCGACGATCAGAAAGGTCGACAGGCTTTGCCCGTGCGTCGCGGCCTGTTCCTCGGTCACCAGCGGGACACTGGGAAATGCCGCGCGCAACCCCGCCGAGATCAGCGCATCCGCCGCCTCATCGGCCTCGGTCACCGGCGAGGCGTCCGATTTCGAGCGCACCTCGAAATCCTCGGCGCCATAGATTTTCATGATCTCGTCACCGGCCAGCAGGGCGAGGCGGCGCATTTCGGAAATCAATTGATCGAATTGCATTGGTTTTCCTTGGGGTCGCGAGCGGCCGGATGTGCGGCGGCGATTGAACTGGGAACTTCGGTTTCTTATGATGCCAGCGACCGCGCAGGGCAAGCACCCCGCGCCACACCGGCCAAACGGCCCGGCAAGGCAAGACGGCAGCGGTCGCAAGCACGGCCCCAGGATCAGGAACGAACCCCGCAATGTTTGCTCAGCGCCGCAACCGCAACATGCTCGAGGCCGGGTTCACCACCCTGTCGCTGATTTACCACATCACCGCCAACAACCTGCGCAAGGGCCAGCGCAACGCCGTGGTCGGTCTGCTGATGACCGTGGCGCAGGCGCTGGTGATGATCGCAGGCTTTTACCTGATGTATATCATCATGGGCGTGCGCAAATCGCCGATCCGTGGCGATTTCATCGTCTATATCATGACCGGCATCTTCATGTTCATGGCCCATACCCAGGCCATCGGCGCGGTGGCCGGCGCCGGCAGCCCGACCAACCAGATGATGAAACACGGGCCGATGAACACGGCGGTGATGATGGCGGGCGCGGCGCTGGCGGCGCTTTACCGGCAGACGTTTTCCTCGATCGTGGTGCTGGTGGCCTATAACTACCTGGTCCAGCCCATCCACATCGACCGGCCGCTGGCCTGCTATGGGATGCTGCTGATGGCGTGGTTCGCGGGCTGCTGCATCGGGCTGATTTTTCTGGCATTTCGACCGTGGTGGCCGCAGGGCGCGCAGGTGCTGACCAGTTTCTATCAGCGCATGAACATGATCTTCTCGGGCAAGATGTTCGTGGCCAACACCCTGCCGGTCTATCTGCTGCACGCCTTTGCGTGGAACCCGCTGTTCCACATCATCGACCAGACGCGCGGCTTTGCCTTCATCAACTATTCGCCGCGCAACTCATCGCTGGCCTACCCGATCTATTGCATCGTGGCGCTGCTGATGATCGGGCTGATGGCCGAATATGTCAGCCGCAAATCGGTGTCGATCTCGACGCTGGCGGGGCGCTGACCGGGTGCGGATCGGGCGCAGATTCTGCTTGCGGCTCAGCTTGCAGCCCGTTTCCGGCCTTCCTATATAGCCCAACAAGTCGAGGGGGTCCGCCCCTTCGGTCAACCAGGGATCGGGCCTCGGGGGCCGCTTACGGACCCAATGCCCAGAACATCGCCGCAAGAAAGGTTATTGCATGTCTAAAGTCATCGGCATCGACCTCGGAACCACCAACAGCTGCGTCGCCATCATGGACGGCAGCCAGCCGAAGGTCATCGAGAACTCGGAAGGCGCGCGCACGACGCCTTCGATCGTTGCCTTCACCGATAGCGAACGTCTGGTCGGCCAGCCGGCAAAACGCCAGGCGGTCACCAACCCCACCAACACCGTTTTCGCGGTCAAGCGCCTGATCGGCCGCCGCACCACCGACGCCGAGGTGGAAAAGGACAAGAAACTGGTGCCCTACTCCATCGTCGATGGGGGCAATGGCGACGCCTGGGTCGAAGTCCGGGGCGAGAAATATTCGCCCAGCCAGATCTCGGCCGTGATCCTGCAAAAGATGAAGGAAACCGCTGAGAGCTATCTGGGCGAGACCGTCACGCAGGCCGTCATCACCGTTCCGGCCTATTTCAACGACGCCCAGCGTCAGGCCACCAAGGACGCCGGCAAGATCGCTGGTCTGGAAGTCCTGCGTATCATCAACGAGCCGACCGCGGCCGCGCTGGCCTATGGTCTGGACAAGAAAGAATCGAAAACCATCGCGGTCTATGACCTTGGCGGCGGCACCTTCGACATCACCATTCTGGAAATCGACGACGGTCTGTTCGAAGTGAAGTCGACCAACGGCGACACCTTCCTGGGTGGCGAAGACTTCGACATGCGCATCGTGAACTACCTCGCTGACGAGTTCAAAAAAGAGCATGGCGTCGATCTGACCAAGGACAAGATGGCGCTGCAGCGCCTGAAAGAGGCTGCCGAGAAAGCCAAGATCGAGCTGTCGTCCTCGTCGCAGACCGAGATCAACCAGCCGTTCATCTCGATGGACAAGAACACCGGCACGCCCCTGCACATGGTCATGAAACTGACCCGCGCCAAGCTGGAAAGCCTGGTGGGCGATCTGATCAAGCGCACGATGAAACCGGTTCAGGACGCGCTGAAAGATGCCGGCATGTCCAAGGGCGACATCGACGAGATCGTTCTGGTCGGTGGTATGACCCGGATGCCGAAAGTGGTCGAGGAAGTGACCGCCTTCTTTGGCAAAGAGCCCCATAAAGGCGTGAACCCCGACGAAGTCGTGGCGCTGGGCGCAGCCATTCAGGCCGGCGTGCTGCAAGGCGACGTGAAGGACGTGGTTCTGCTGGACGTGACCCCGCTGTCTCTGGGCATCGAAACGCTGGGTGGCGTGTTCACCCGTCTGATCGACCGCAACACCACGATCCCGACCAAGAAGTCGCAGATCTTCTCGACCGCCGAGGACAACCAGAACGCCGTGACGATCCGGGTGTTCCAGGGCGAACGCGAGATGGCGGCCGACAACAAGCTGCTGGGCCAGTTCAATCTGGAAGACATCCCGCCGGCGCCGCGCGGCATGCCGCAGATCGAGGTCACCTTCGACATCGACGCCAACGGCATCGTCTCGGTCTCGGCCAAGGACAAGGGCACCGGAAAACAGCAGAACATCACCATCCAAGCCTCGGGCGGCCTCAGCGATGAGGACATCGAGAAGATGGTGAAGGACGCCGAGGCCAATGCCGACGCCGACAAGAAGCGCAAGGAACTGGTGGAGGCCAAGAACCAGGCCGAAAGCCTGATCCATTCGACCAAGAAATCGCTGGAAGAGCATGGCGACAAGGTCGACGGCTCGACTGTCGAGGTGATCGAGCTGGCCGTGGGCGCGCTGGAGGATGCGGTGAAAACCGAGGACGCCGGCAAGATCAAGGGCGGCATCCAGAACCTGATGGACGCCTCGATGAAACTGGGCGAAGCGATCTACAAGGCCAGCCAGCCCAGCGAAGACGGTGCCGAGCCCGGCGAGCCGCGGTCGCGCGACGACGATGAGATCGTCGATGCCGATTTCGAGGATCTCGGCGACAACAAGCGCAAGTAAGCGCGCCTTTCGTAACCGGCCGGCCCGCTGCATTGCGCACGGGCCGGCTCTTTCGTGAAAGACCCCGGACGCAATCGACATGGCGAAACGTGATTATTACGAAGTGCTGGGTATAGCTCGGGGCGCCTCGGCCGATGAGATCAAGAAGGCCTATCGCACCAAGGCAAAAGAGCTGCATCCCGACCGCAACAAGGATTGCAAGGTTTCCGAAGCCGCCTTCAAGGAGGTGAACGAGGCCTATGAATGCCTGAAGGATCAGCAGAAAAAGGCCGCCTATGACCGCTTTGGCCATGCCGCCTTCGAAGGTGGTGCCGGTGGTGGTTTTGGCGGTTTCGGCCGTCAGGCACAGGGCGATTTCGGCTCGGCCTTTGCCGATGTGTTCGAGGATCTGTTCGGCGACATGATGGGCCGCCGGCCCGGCGCTTCGGGCGGCCGCTCGCGCGCCAGCCGGGGGCAGGATCTGCGCTACAACCTCAGCGTCACCTTGGAAGAGGCCTTCATCGGCGCCCAAAAGGCGATCAAGGTGCCCGGATCGGTCGCTTGCGCCGCCTGCAACGGCACCGGCGCCGAGGGCGCGGTGGAACCGGCGACCTGTCCGACCTGCTCGGGCATGGGCAAGGTCCGCGCCAGTCAGGGCTTTTTCACCGTCGAGCGCACCTGCCCGACCTGCAACGGTCAGGGCCAGATCGTCAAGAATCCCTGCAAGGAATGCCATGGCGCCGGCCGGATCGAGAAAGAGCGCACGCTTTCGGTCAATATCCCCGCCGGCGTTGAAACCGGCACCCGCATCCGCCTGGCGGGCGAGGGCGAGGCCGGGATGCGCGGCGGCCCGGCGGGCGATCTTTACATCTTCATCGAGGTCCGCGAGCACGAGATCTTCATACGCGACGGTCGCATGCTGGCCTGTCAGGTGCCGGTCAGCATGATCGCCGCCGCCTTGGGCGGCGAGATCGAGGTGCCGACCATCGACGGCGGCCGCTCGCGGGTCAAGATCCCGCCGGGAACGCAATCGGGCAAGCAGCTGCGCCTGCGTGGCAAAGGCATGCCGCCGCTGCGCCACGGCCCCGGCATGAACGGCGAGGCGGGCGACATGCTGATTGAGCTCAGCGTCGAAACCCCGGTGAACCTGACCGCCCGGCAAAAGGAACTGCTGCGCGAGTTCGAGACGATCCACGCAGACAACAGCCCGCAATCCCAAGGCTTCTTCCAGAAGATCAAGGGGTTCTGGGACGAGATGAAGGGCTGACATCCGCAGGCGCGGCCATGGATGGCCACCTTGCAGGATGGGCTTTCAAACAATGGCAAGGGCCGGGAGTGACGCGCGACAAGGCGCGTTAACCCGGCCTTTACCGTTTCCATGGCAGGCTGCGGGCCATGGACAAGAATCGCGCATTTCAGGAAGCCCCTCTGCCGCTCTTTGCGCCGGCAATGCCGGTCGGGGATGAAGCCTCCGACCCGGCTCAGGCGCTTGCCCCGGGCGGGCGATTGCCCAGCTATATCTCGGACCACCGCGCGCGGCTGCGCGAACGCTTCATGCAGGGCGGCGCGGCGGCGCTGCCGGATTATGAATTGCTTGAACTGGTCCTGTTCCGTGCCATCCCGCGTCAGGACGTCAAGCCACTGGCCCGGCTGCTGATCGAGCGTTTCGGCGATTTCAACCGCGTGCTTTCGGCCCCACCGCCCCGGCTGGTCGAGGTGCCCGGCGTCGGCCCGGCCGTGGTGCAAGAGCTGAAGATCGTCGAGGCGGCAGCGCAGCGGCTGGCGCGTTCGCGCGTCATGCACCGCCCGATCCTGACCAGCTGGGAGGCGCTGCTGGACTATTGCCACACCGCCATGGCGCATCGCGAGATCGAACAGTTCCGCGTGCTGTATCTGGACCGCAAGAACGTGCTGATCGCCGATGAGGAGCAGGCCCGCGGTACCGTCGACCATGTCCCGGTCTACCCGCGCGAGATCATGCGCCGCGCGCTGGAACTGACGGCCTCGGCGCTGATTCTGGTGCACAACCATCCCTCGGGCGATCCCACCCCCTCGCAGGCCGATATCACCATGACCAACCGCATCGTCGCGGCGGCCGAGGTGATGGGCATGACCGTGCATGACCACCTGATCATCGGCAAATCCCGCGAGTTGAGCTTTCGCAGCGAGGGGCTGCTGTGACGGCGCCGGACGCGCGCCGCCGCCACATCGACAAGGCCGCCGGCACGCCCGATCCGACGTCCCGTTCAATGCCTGCCCGGGCTGGCATCGCGTCCGCGCGACCGGATCACCTCTCGCCGCCTGCGCTGCGGGGTCCGCGCGCCTGCACGGTCTACCGCAGATTTACTGCATCTTTGGCTGCTAAAATCCCACACCTGCGCAATTTTGCCGCGGCCTCAGTCCCGACCCTAGCTGGACTGACAAGATTTTGATCGCTACAACCTTGCCTCGGGGGGGGAAGTGCGCACGCACGGCCCGCTCCTTCGTTCGCCCAGCAAGGGGCGCATAAATGGAGATGAACCCGTGTCCCACGCAGACGACCACGTAGGCGATCACGGCACCACCCGGAGGGATTTCCTCTACTTCGCGACCGCCGGCGCTGGCGCCGTCGCGGCGGGTGCCGCAGCCTGGACCCTTGTCAACCAGATGAATCCGTCGGCCGATGTGCAGGCTTTGTCCTCGATCCAGGTCGATGTCAGCGGCGTCGAAACCGGCACCCAGCTGACCGTCAAATGGCTGGGCAAGCCCGTGTTCATCCGCCGCCGGACCGAGGACGAGATCCAGAAGGGTCGCGCCGTCGAGCTGAGCCAGCTGATCGACCAGAGTGCCGAAAACGCCAACAAGCCCGGCGAGTCGGCGCTGGACCAGAACCGCACCATGGACGAGGCCGGCGAATGGCTGGTCATGCTGGGGGTTTGCACCCACCTCGGTTGCGTGCCGATCGGCGATGGCGCCGGTGACTTCGGCGGCTGGTTCTGCCCCTGCCACGGCTCGCATTACGATACGGCGGGCCGCATCCGCAAAGGTCCGGCACCGCAGAACCTACATATCCCCGTCGCCGCCTTTGTGAACGACACCACCATCCAGCTGGGCTGAGGAGCGCAAGATGGCCGGAATTCCCCACGACCATTACGAACCCAAGACCGCGCCCGAGCGCTGGCTGAATCGCCGCCTGCCGGTCATCGGGCTGATCTATGACACCATCATGATCCCCACCCCCAAGAACCTGAACTGGTGGTGGATCTGGGGCATCGTGCTGGCTTTCTGCCTGGCGCTGCAGATCGCGACCGGCGTGGTGCTGGTGATGCATTACACGCCGCATGTCGATCTGGCCTTCGCATCGGTCGAACATATCATGCGCGACGTGAACGGCGGCTATATGCTGCGCTACCTGCACGCCAACGGCGCCTCGCTGTTCTTCTTTGCCGTCTATATCCACATCTTCCGCGGCCTCTACTACGGTAGCTACAAGGCGCCCCGCGAGGTGACCTGGATCGTCGGCATGCTGATCTATCTTGCGATGATGGGCACCGCCTTCATGGGCTATGTGCTGCCCTGGGGTCAGATGTCCTTCTGGGGCGCGACCGTCATCACCGGCCTTTTCGGCGCCATTCCGGGCATCGGCGAATCGATCCAGACCTGGCTTCTGGGCGGGCCTGCGGTCGATAACGCGACGCTTAACCGCTTCTTCTCGCTGCACTATCTGCTGCCCTTCGTGATCGCGGCGCTGGTGATCGTCCATATCTGGGCCTTCCACACCACCGGCAACAACAACCCGACCGGGATCGAGGTGCGCCGCGCCAGCAAGGAAGAGGCGCAAAAGGATACGCTGCCCTTCTGGCCCTATTTCGTGGTCAAGGATCTGGTCGGCCTCGCCATCGTGCTGGTGGTGTTCTTTGCCGTCGTCGGTTTCATGCCGAACTATCTGGGCCACCCGGACAACTACACCGAGGCGAACCCGCTGGCGACGCCTGCCCATATCGTGCCGGAATGGTATTTCCTGCCCTTCTACGCGATCCTGCGCGCCTTTACCGCCGATGTCTGGGCGGTGCAGCTGGTGAACTTCCTGTCCTTCGGCATCATCGACGCCAAGTTCTTCGGCGTGCTGGCGATGTTCGGCGCCATCATCGTTCTGGCGCTGGTGCCGTGGCTGGATACCTCGCGCGTGCGTTCGGGCCAGTATCGGCCGCTGTTCAAATGGTGGTTCTGGATCCTCGCCGTCGACTTCGTCGTGCTGATGTGGGTGGGCGCCATGCCGGCCGAAGGGATCTATCCCTATATCGCGCTGGCCGGTGCGGCCTATTGGTTCGCCTATTTCCTGGTGATCCTGCCGCTTCTCGGCATCGTCGAGAAACCGCTGCCGATGCCCTCGACCATCGAGGAAGACTTCAACGCCCATTACGGCGCGACCACCCATCCTGCCGAGTAAGGAGAGGCACCATGACCCTGAGAAACGCACCGCTCACGGCTGTTGCGGCCCTGACCGTTGCCTTGGCAGGTGCCGCGCTGGCGCAGGAGAATTCCACCGCGCCCGACAGCACCGCGCCCGTCGCAACGACGCCGGCCCCCGCCGCGGAACCGGCCCCCGCCCCCGCAGCCCCGGCTGCGGCGGAACCGGCGGCCGAACAGCCCGCTGCTGCCCCCGAGGCGGCAGCACCTGCTCCGGCAGAACCGGCCAAGCCCGAGGCCGCCGCTGCGGAACCCGCAGCGACCGCGCCTGCCGGCGAACCTGCAGCTGCTGAACCGGCCGCAGCCGAGCCCGCAGCCGCAGCGCCCGCCGGAGAGCATGCCGCCGCCGAAGGCGCGGCCGCTCCGGCCGCCCATGCCGCGCCGCATATCGAAGATATCTCGTTCAGCTTCGAAGGTCCGTTCGGCAAGTTCGACCAGTTCCAGCTGCAACGCGGCCTGCAGGTCTATACCGAGGTCTGCTCGGCCTGCCACGGTCTGCGCTATGTGCCGCTGCGCACTCTAGGCGACGCGGGCGGCCCTGCCCTGCCCGAGGATCAGGTCCGTGCCTATGCCGCGAACCTGACCATCGTCGACGCTGAAACCGGCGAGGAGCGCCCGCGCGTTCCCACCGACCATTTCCCGACCGTGCATGGCGATGGCATGGGCCCGGACCTGTCGCTGATGGCTAAGGCGCGCGCCGGCTTCCACGGGCCCTATGGCTCCGGGATCTCGCAGCTGTTCAACGGCATCGGCGGGCCGGAATACATCCACGCCATCCTGACCGGATTCAACGGCGAATCCAAGGACGAGGCGGGCAGCACCTTCTATCACAACGCCGCCTTCTCGACCGGCTGGATCAAGATGCCGCCGCCCCTGTCCGATGGTCAGGTCACCTATGAGGACGGCACCGAAGCCACGGTGGACCAGATGTCGCGCGACGTCTCGGCCTTCCTGATGTGGACCGCCGAGCCCAAAATGATGGCGCGCAAGCAGGTTGGTTTCATCTCGGTGATCTTCCTGATCGTGCTGGCCTCGCTGCTTTATCTGACCAACAAGCGGCTGTGGCTGCCGATCAAGCATCCGGGCCACAAGCCCGAATAAGCCGACAGGCCCCGACAATCGCAGCGCGCTCCCATCCCGATGGGGGCGCGTTCGTCATTTGCGGCGCTGTTTCATATGGTGCGGGCCGGGCGAGTGCTGGACAAACCCGGCCGCAGCGGCTTGGATGCCGCCGCGCAGACAAGGAAAGGCGGCCATGACGATCTATAACCTCGGCTCGATCAACATCGACCATGTCTATCGGCTGGCCGCGCTGCCGCAGGCGGGCGAAACCATCCATTCGCAATCCTATGGCCAGGGTCTGGGCGGCAAGGGCGCCAATCAGTCGGTCGCCGCCGCCCGCGCCGGGGCGCAGGTGCACCATCTGGGCGCAATGGGCACGGGCGATGATTGGGTGCTTGACCGGCTGCGCGATGCCGGGGTCGACACCGGGGGTATCGCCCGGCTGGCCGATGAGGCCACCGGCCATGCCATCATTCTGGTTGAACAGGGGGCCGAGAATTCGATCGTGCTGCATCCCGGCGCCAATGGCGCGCTGCCGGCGGATCGGATCGCGGCGGGGCTTAGGGGCATCGGGCCGGGCGACATCCTGCTGATGCAGAACGAAACCAGCCTGCAGGCCGAAACCGCCGCCCGCGCCAAGGCTGCCGGCGCGCGGGTGATCTATTCCGCCGCCCCCTTCGAGATCGAGGCCCTGCGCGCCGTGCTGCCGCATATCTCGATCCTTGCCGTGAACGAGGGCGAGGCCCGCCAGACCTTTGCCGCCTTTGGCGAGGATCTGCCGGTCGAGGGCCTGCTGATCACCCGGGGCGCCGATGGCGCCGAATACCGCGACCTGCTCAGCGGCAAGACGACGCTGCAACCGGCCTTCAAGGTCGAGGCGGTGGATACCACCGGCGCCGGCGACTGCTTTGCCGGCTGGTTCGCCGCCGGGCTGGCGCGGGGCGAGGACGTGGCGACGGCGCTGCGCCATGCCTCGGCGGCGGCGGCGCTGCAGGTGACGCGCAAGGGGGCGGGCGACGCCATGCCCGACCGCGCCGAAGTGCTGGACTTTCTGAACGCCCGAAACTCCTGAAACCCCTGGGGCCGACGCTTGCCGAAGCCCACCGCCATCCCTATCTGAAAGCGCATGAAAATCCCATTCCTTCACCGCTTCCTGAACCCGCAGCCGCAGGTTGCCGTCATCCGCCTGCAGGGCGCGATTGGCATGGCGTCCCGCGGCGGCGGGCTGTCGGACGCGGGGCTTGCCCCGGTCCTTGAACGCGCCTTCAAGCGCAAGAAACCGGCTGCGGTGGCGCTGGTGATCAATTCGCCCGGCGGCTCGCCGGTGCAATCCAGCCTGATCGGCGCCCGCATCCGCCGGCTGGCGCAGGAACATGACGTGCCGGTGCATGCCTTCGTCGAGGATATGGCGGCCTCGGGCGGCTACTGGCTGGCCTCCAGCGCGGATTTCATCTGGGCCGATGAAAGCTCGGTCCTGGGCTCGATCGGGGTGATCTCGGCCGGTTTCGGCTTTGACGAGCTGATCGGGCGCTGGGGCATCCAGCGCCGGGTGCATACCGCCGGCCAGTCGAAATCCATGCTGGACCCGTTCCGCCCGGAAACCCCCGAGGATGTGGCGCGGCTGACCCGGCTGCTGGAGCCGATCCATCAGGCCTTCAAGGACCAGATCACCGCCCGGCGCGGCAGCCGTCTGGCCGCCGACCGCAATCTGTTCACCGGGGAAATCTGGACCGGCCGGCAGGCGGTCGAGCTGGGGCTGGCCGATGGCATCGCCCATCTGGTGCCAAAAATGCGCGAGCTTTACGGCGACAAGGTGCAGTTCCTGCCCTATGGCCAGCGCGTGCCACTGTTGAAACGCTTTGGCCTGTCCGCCGACGAAGTGGTGGGCAGCCTGCAGGAACAGGCGGCCTTTGCCCGATTCGGAGCCGGCGGATGATCAAGACCGTTCTTCTGTGCCTGCTGATCCTGATCGCGCTGGCCCTGGCCGCCGGACCCGGCGTGCGGCGGCTGATCGCCAAGATCCTAGGGATCCCCCACAAATGACCGCGCTGGTCACCGGGGGCGCGCGCCGTCTGGGCCGCGCCATGGTGCTGGAACTGGCGCGGCGCGGCCATGACGTGGCGATCCATTGCCACGGCTCGGAACCAGAGGCCGAAGAGGTTGCCGCCAAGGCCCGCGCGCTGGGGGTGCGGGCGCAGGTCTTTGTCGCCGATCTGCTGGACTTCGACCAGACGGCGGCACTGCTGCCCGAGGTGACGGCCGCGTTGGGACAGCTGTCGGTGCTGGTCAACAACGCCTCGCTGTTCGACCCCGACACGATCCATGACGCCAGCCGCGCCAGCTGGGACCGGCATATGGATTCGAACCTGCGCGCGCCGTTCTTTCTGTCGCAGGCCTTTGCCGCGCAGGCCCTGCCCGCCGACCGTTCCGGCCCCGAGCCGCTGGCCCGCGCCCAGATCGTCAACATGCTGGACCAGCGCGTGCTGAAGCCCACGCCGGATTTCATGACCTATGCGCTGGCCAAGGCCGGGCTGTGGTGGTTGACCCGCACCATGGCACAGGCGCTGGCGCCCGATATCCGCGTCAATGCCATCGGCCCCGGCCCGACCCTGCAAGGCAGCCGGCAAAGCCCCGAGGACTTTCGTCAGCAGCGCGCCGCCACGCCCTTGCAGCGCGGCGCCGATGAAACCGATGTCTGCGCCGCCCTGACCTATCTGCTGGCGGCCCGTTCCGTCACCGGCCAGATGATCTGCACCGATGGCGGTCAGCATCTGAATTGGCGCACGACGGATGTGCTGGGTGTCGAATAGCGCTGTGCCTCGCCCGGCCCGCGTCAAGTTGTCCACTTTGGGAAAGCCTGTCGTAATATCTTTACGATTCTTCCAACGGATTCAGCGCATTGTTACTGTCATAAAAAATATCCTTGCAAATCAACGACCTGCAATATTGCCTCTTTTTTGCGCAGGTCAACCAAACCCCAATAATTGCTGCATGAGACACCATTGCTCCCAAGGAGACTCACAGACTTATCCCCAGATTCCGTGGACAGGATTCCCCTTGTATTCCTCTGCCAGAACTCGCAGCCGAAGGTTCGGAATCATTGGTTAGCAGCATGAACGATTCTTCCACCGACAAGCCCGCCAAGACCGGCCAGCCCCTGATCCAGGACTATCTGAAGACGCTGGACGGCTCGCCCGGCGTCTATCGGATGCTGGATGCGCAGGGCGCGGTGCTTTACGTCGGCAAGGCGCGCAACCTGCGGGCTCGGGTTTCGAACTATGCGCGCGGCACCGGCCATTCGGCGCGGATCGCGCGGATGATCCGCGAAACCTGCGCGATGATGTTCCTGACGACCAAGACGGAAACCGAGGCGCTGCTTCTGGAGCAGAACCTGATCAAGCAGCTGAAGCCGCGCTACAACGTGCTGTTGCGCGACGACAAAAGCTTTCCGAACATTCTGGTGGCGAAATCCCACCCCTTTGCCCAGATCAAGAAGCATCGCGGCGCGAAATCTGAAAAGGGCGATTATTACGGCCCCTTTGCCAGCGCGGGCGCGGTGAACCGGACGCTGAACCAGTTGCAGCGGGTGTTCCTGCTGCGCTCTTGCACCGATGCGACATTCAGCAGCCGCACCCGCCCCTGCCTGCTGTTCCAGATCAAGCGTTGTTCGGCGCCCTGCACGGGCCGGATCGAGCAGGCCGATTACAACGCGCTGGTGCAGGATGCCGAACGCTTCCTGCAGGGCAAATCCACCGCCGTGCAGGCCAATCTGGCGCGCGAGATGGCCGAGGCCGCCGAGGCGATGGAATATGAACGCGCCGCCGCCCTGCGCGACCGGATCAAGGCACTGACTGCCGTGCAGTCCGTGCAGGCGATCAACCCGCGCGGCGTCCCCGAGGCCGATGTGATCGCGCTGCATATGGAGGGCGGTCAGGCCTGCGTGCAGGTGTTCTTCATTCGCGGCAATCAAAGCTGGGGCAACCGCGATTTCTACCCCAAGCTCAACGGCGTCGAATCCGCCGATGAGGTGATGCAGGCCTTTCTGGCGCAATTCTATGACGGCAAGGTGCCGCCGCGTATGGTCCTGTTGTCACATGGCATCGAGGACCCCGACCTGATGGCCGAGATCCTGACCCAGAAGGCCGGGCGCAAGGTGGTTCTGGGCGTGCCCCAGCGCGGCGAAAAGGCCGAGCTGGTCGAAAACGCCCTGCGCAATGCCCGCGAAAGTCTGGCCCGGCGCATGTCCGAAAGTGCCGCACAGGCCCGCCTGCTGGAAGGTCTAGCCGAGGCGTTTGAGCTGCCGGAGGCGCCAAACCGCATCGAAATCTACGACAACAGCCACATTCAAGGCACCAATGCCGTCGGCGGCATGGTGGTCGCGGGCCCCGAGGGCTGGATCAAAAGCCAGTATCGCAAGTTCAACATCAAGGGCACCGAGATCACGCCCGGCGACGATTTCGGCATGATGAAAGAGGTGCTGACCCGCCGCTTTGCCCGGTTGCTGAAAGAAGATCCCGACCGTCAGTCCGACGCATGGCCCGACCTGCTGCTGATCGACGGCGGCGCGGGACAGGTGTCAGCGGTGCATCAGATCATGGTCGAGATGGGGGTCGAGGACATCCCCATGGTCGGCGTCGCCAAGGGCGAGGATCGCGACCACGGCAAGGAAGAGTTCCACCGCCCCGGCCAGCGCCCCTTTGCCCTGCGCATGAACGACCCGGTGCTGTATTTCATCCAGCGCCTACGCGACGAAGCGCACCGCTGGGCCATCGGCACCCACCGCGCCAAGCGCGCCAAGGCGGTTATGGCGAACCCTCTGGACGAAATCGCCGGCGTCGGTGCCAGCCGCAAACGCGCGCTCTTGCAGCATTTCGGCAGCGCCAAGGCGGTCAGCCGCGCCGGCCTTGCCGACCTGATGGCCGTGGACGGCATCAGTGAATCGCTGGCCCAAAAGATCCTGGATCACTTCCAGAAGGGTTGATTGCAGTCATATTGGTCTTGATTAGGCATCATTGCCTATAATCGAGAAAGAAATACACATTTAAGCAGATTATTATACATATGACTCGATCACGCGGCGAATTCTCGTCCGCGTCCGCAGGCAATCGAGCATGGCGACCATCACTCTCTATTCCACCGACAGCATTCCGATTTCGCGCCTGGACGGCAACAGCATGGGCCAGAACCCGATCAGGGCGGCGGTCAATGGCAATGCCTTTTCCTGGCAGAATCCGTCCGACGTGCAGATGACGTTCGGACAGCCGAATGCCTCGGTCACATTTGCCGACCAGGACTCGGTCCTCAGCGGCAATCCGGTCAGCGGCTCGAATGTCACGGACCAGTTGCTGCAGGGCTCGACCACCATCGACGGCACTGCCTACAGCCAAAGCGACAGTAACGTTCTGTGGCAGGGCGCCGTCTATGTCCGGGCCGAATATACCGTCACGCTTTACGACGCTGCCGGCCAATCCTACGAGATGGCAGGCGTCTCGATCGTATCCGGCTACAGCCCTGCGGTCGCCGGCGTCGCCTTTGTGAACGGCGCCCCACCCCCCGGCACGACGCTTTACTATCGTCAGGGCAACTCCGGTTTCGACGGCGACCCCGAGCTGCCGCTGGACGCAATCTGCTTTGCCGCCGGCAGCCTGATCGCCACCGAAGGCGGCGAAGTCGCCGTCGAGGATCTGCGGCCCGGCATGCGGGTGGTGACGCGCGACGGCGGGTTACAGCCGGTGCTTTGGGTCGGACAGCGCCGGCTGGATGCCGCCGCATTGTCGGCGGCGCCGCATCTGCACCCGATCCGCATCCGGGCCGGCGCGCTGGGACCGGATCTGCCCCGCCGCGATCTGGTCGTGTCGCCGCAGCACCGCATTCTGGTCCGCTCGACCATTGCGCAACGCATGTTCGGCGCCGCCGAGGTGCTGGTGGCCGCCAAGGCCCTGCTGGATCTGGACGGGGTCGAGATCGCGGGCGATCTGCAAGCCGTGACCTATGTGCATTTCCTGCTGCCCCGGCATCACGTCGTGCTGGCCGAGGGGCTGGAAAGCGAATCGCTGCTGACCGGCCCGCAGGCGCTGCGCACGCTTGGCAAGGCCGCCCGGGCCGAGATCGAGGCCCTGTTGCCCGGCGTGCTGGACGGCGATCACCAGCCCCGGGGCGCTCGCCCGCTTCCCCCGGTTGGCCGTGCCCGCCGCCTTGCGCAGCGCCACAGCCGCAATGGCAGGCCACTGGTGCAGTGACCTTCGCCCGGGGCCGGTGATGCAGATGTCGCGGCCCCGGACATCGCGATGCCCGCGCCTTCGCCCCTTCCCCCCGCCGCCACAACAGCCTAGATTGCGGCCATGCGCTGGACCCTGCCCAATATTCTGACCGTTCTGCGACTTGCGGCTGCGCCGCTGGTGCCGCTGATGTTCTTTTTCCTCAGCCGACCCTTTGCCGATTTTGCGGCGCTGGCGCTGTTTCTGGTGGCGGCGATCACCGACTGGTTCGACGGCTATCTGGCCCGCGCCTGGAAACAGGAAAGCCGCTTTGGCGCCGCCATGGACCCGATCGCCGACAAGGCCATGGTCATCATCGCCGTCGTGGTCATCACCGGCTATTCCGGCATGAACCCGTGGCTGATCCTGCCCTCGACCGTGATCCTGTTCCGCGAGGTCTTTGTCTCGGGCTTGCGCGAATATCTGGGCGACCGCTCGCGGCTGCTGAAGGTGACCAAGCTGGCAAAATGGAAGACCACGGCCCAGATGGTCGCCATCGCCGTGCTGTTTCTGGGCACCGGGCTGAACTATTATGAGGTCGGCCATCCGCCGCTGGTCGGCGAAACCAAGCTGCCCTGGTCCGACAGCTGGTCGGATCTGGCGACGCAGATCGGGCTTTTGCTGATCTGGGTGGCGGCGGCGCTGACCGCGATCACCGGCTGGGATTATTTCGACAAGGCCCGGCCCTATCTGAGGGATCCGTGATGGCGCTGGACGTGCTCTATTTCGCCTGGCTGCGCGAACGCATCGGCCAGCCGCGCGAACGGGTCGAGACCGGGGCCACCACCGTGCGCGAACTGGTGGCCGAACTGGCCGCCATGGACGAATGGCACGCCGCCGCGCTGTCGGATCTGGCGGCGGTGCGGGTTGCCGTCGATCAGGAGCTGGCCGATCTGGACGCACCGTTGGCCGGCGTGCGCGAGGTCGCCTTTTTCCCGCCGATGACGGGCGGCTGATGGGCGCCCGCGTCCAGACCGCGCCCTTTGACCTTGCCGCCGAGCTGGCGGGCTTTGGCGCAGGGGCCGGCGCGGTCGTCACCTTTTCCGGTCTGGTGCGCGACGAGGGTGGCCGGCTTCTGGCGCTTGAGATCGAACATTATCCCGGCATGACCGAAAAGGCGCTGCAAGCCTATGGCGAAACGGCCGCCCGGCGGTTCGAGCTGACCGACTGGCGGGTGATCCATCGCCATGGCCGCCTGAGCGTGGGCGAGCCGATCATGATGGTTGCCACCGCCGCCCGGCACCGGCAGGCGGCCTTTGAGGCTGCGGAATATCTGATGGATTGGCTGAAATCGCGTGCGCCCTTCTGGAAGCGCGAAATCGGCCCGGACGGCCCCGGCGACTGGGTTGCCGCCAAGGACAGCGACGAGGACGCGCTGGCCCGGTGGTGATCCGGCAAGACGAGGCGCAAGTTGCAATCCCGGCCACGGGCGATCATATAAGTGCCAGCCGGATGACAGCGCGGAGCCCTGCATGACCTATCTCGAGTTCGAAAAGCCGCTTGCCGACCTTGAGGGCAAGGCCGAGGAGCTGCGCGCCCTGGCCCGCAAGGGCGAAGGCGTGGACCTTGAGAAAGAGGCCGCCGCGCTGGACAAGAAGTCCGAGGAGATGCTGCGCGACCTCTACAAGCAGCTCGATCCCTGGCGCAAGACGCAGGTGGCGCGCCACCCCGAACGTCCGCATTGCAAGGACTATATCGAGGCGCTGTTCACCGAATACACGCCCTTGGCCGGCGATCGCGCCTTTGGCGAGGATCACGCCGTCATGGGCGGCCTCGCACGGTTCCGCGACGCGCCTTGTGTCATCATCGGCCATGAAAAGGGCAATGACACCAAATCGCGCATCACCCATAACTTCGGCATGGCCCGGCCCGAGGGCTATCGCAAGGCGATCAGGCTGATGGATCTGGCCGACCGTTTTCGCCTGCCGGTGATCACGCTGGTCGACACCCCCGGCGCCTATCCCGGAAAAGGTGCAGAGGAACGCGGCCAGTCCGAAGCCATTGCCCGCTCGACCGAGAAATGCCTGCAGATCGGCGTGCCGCTGGTCTCGGTCATCATCGGCGAGGGTGGTTCGGGCGGCGCCGTGGCTTTTGCCACCGCCAACCGCATCGCCATGCTGGAACATTCGATCTATTCGGTGATTTCGCCAGAGGGCTGCGCCTCGATCCTGTGGAAGGATGCCGAGAAGATGCGCGATGCGGCCACCGCGCTGAAACTGACGGCGCAGGATCTGAAAAAGCTCGACGTGATCGACCGCATCATCCCCGAGCCGATGGGCGGTGCGCAGCGTGCCCCTGCCGAAGCCATCGCCGCCGTGGGCGCGGCGCTGGCCGAAATGCTGGCCGAGTTCGAGGGCAAGAAGCCGGCCGAGATCATCAAGGACCGGCGGCAGAAGTTCCTGCACATGGGGTCCAAGGTCTTGGCCTGAGCGCCCGGCCGCAGTGCCGCATGGGTATTTGAAAAATGGTGAAATGGCCGGGCCGGGTTGCGGCTTGGCCGTTCGGATGAGGGGCCGCCCGCAGGGGCGGCCCGTTTTCATTGGCGGGCGGCGTGAATCGCGGCTTCGAGGATGTCGAGCGCCTCGTCGAAGACCGCATCCTGAATCGTCAGCGGCGCGAGAAAGCGGATGACATTGCCGTAGACGCCGCAGGTCAGCAGGATCAGGTTGCGCTGTAGCGCCTGTTCGCGGACGCGGTTCGCCATGCCGGGGTTGGGGCGGTCGCTGCCGGCGAGATTGAATTCGACCGCGTTCATGAAGCCGGGGCCGCGGATGTCGGCGATTTCCGGCACGTCATGGGCAATGCCCGCCAGCCGCTGTTTCAGGCGCTGGCCGAGGCGGGTGGCGCGGGCGCAAAGATCCTCGTCGGCGATCACGTCCAGCACGGCATGGGCCGCCGCCACCGCCAGCGGATTGCCGGCATAGGTGCCGCCCAGACCGCCGGGTGCCGGGCTGTCCATCACCTCGGCCCGACCGGTCACGGCGCTGATCGGCAGCCCGCCGCCCAGCCCCTTGGCCATGGTGGTCAGATCGGCCGCGACGCCGTGATGTTCCATCGCGAACAGCCGGCCGGTGCGGGCAAAGCCGGTCTGCACCTCATCGGCGATCAGCAGCAGCGAATATTTGTCGCAGATCTGGCGCAGCTGCTGCAAAAAGCCCGCCGGCGCCTCGTAGAAGCCGCCCTCGCCCTGCACCGGCTCGACGATGATGGCGGCGACGCGCGCCGGATCGACGTCGGATTTGAACAGCCGGTCCAGCGCGGCCAGCGCCTCGTCCTGACTGGTGCCATGCAGGGCATTGGGAAAGGGCAAATGCCAGATGTCGTTCATCATCGGGCCGAAGCCGGCCTTGTAGGGCTGCACCTTGCCGGTCAGCGACATGCCAAGGAAGGTGCGGCCATGGAAGGCGCCGGAAAAGGCAATGATGCCGGCGCGGCCGGTGTAATGGCGGGCGATCTTGATGGCGTTTTCCACCGCCTCGGCGCCGGTGGTGTAGAAGGCGGTCTTTTTCGGCCCCGGACCCGGCACCAGATCGTTCAGCCGCTCGGCCAGGGCGACGTAGTTTTCGTAAGGCACCACTTGATGGCAGGTATGGGTAAAGCGGTCGAGCTGGTCGCGCACCGCCTGCACCACGCGCGGATGGCGATGGCCGGCGTTGACCACGGCAATGCCGGCGGCAAAGTCGATGTAGCGGCGGCCCTGGGCATCCCAGATCTCGGCATTCTCGGCGCGTTCGGCGTAGATCTGCGTGGTCATGCCGACGCCGCGCGCGATGGCGGCATTCTTGCGGTCGGTCAGGCTGGTCATCGGCCCCTCCTCGGCTGCGATTCGCCGCGATGCTATACGGGCGCCCGACAGCGGAACAGGACTCACTTGCGCCGGGCGGGGCGTTGCTTCACGCTGTCGTGAAATCCGAAGGCCCTGCATGTTCCCGATCCGCGACCACAACCCGTCCCAGCGCCCGCCCTATGTCAGGAATCTGCTGATCCTGATCAATGTCGCGATGTTTCTGCTGACCGCGCCATGGGCGGGGAATGCGGTCGAAATCTGGGACCGGCTGGCGCTTTACCCGGTGGCGATCATGCATGGCGACTGGCTGTGGGGGCTGGTCACGCATATGTTCCTGCATGCCGGCATCCTGCATATTGCTGGCAACATGCTGTTTTTGTGGGTCTTTGGCGACAATATGGAGGATCAGCTGGGCCATGGCGGCTTTTTGCTGTTCTATCTGGCCTGCGGGCTGGCGGCGGCGGCAGGCCAGATCATGGCCGACCCCGAAAGCAGCATCCCGATGATCGGCGCCTCGGGGGCGATCGCGGGGGTGATGGGCGGCTATCTGTTGCTGTTCCCGCGCGCACGGGTCGATGTCATCGCCATCATCATCATCTTTATCCGCCGCTTTACCATCCCGGCATCGGTGCTGCTGGCGGTCTGGTTCGGGCTGCAGCTGGTGTCGGGGCTGACGTTGGTCGATGACGGCGTGGCCTATGCCGCCCATGCGGCGGGTTTCGTCGCCGGCATCGTGCTGGCGCTGCCGCGGTTCCTGGCCTTGGGCGGGCGCGCCTTCTGGGACCGCACCCATGGCAAGCCGCCGCATCTGCCGGCGCAATTCGCGCCCTCGCGGCTGCCTCAGGTCAGGCGCTGACCCCGGCTCATGTGGCGCTTGCCGGCAAAGCCCTGCACGCGGCTGACCTCGAAGCCGGCGGCTGCCAGCGCCCGGCGGACATGGCCGGCGGCGGTATAGGTGGCGAATGTGCCGCCCGGCGCGGTGTGGCGGCCGACCTCGGCCATCAGCGCCTCGCCCCACAGTTCGGGGTTCTTGGCCGGAGAGAACCCGTCCAGAAACCAAGCATCCGCCCGCCCCGGCCAAAGGGCCAGCGCCTCGCGGGCGTCGCCCTCGATGATTTCCGCCGTGACATGGCCCAGCTGAAAGCGCCGCGCGGGCCAGCCTTCGCGCAGCCCCCCGGCCAGCGCCGCCAATTCAGGAAAGGCGGCATGGGCGCGCTCAAGCTCGGGGACGCTCATCGGATAGGCCTCGAAACTGGTGAAACGCACGGGCACCTTGGCCACCTGCGCCAGCGCCAGCAGGTTCAGCCCGGTGCCAAAGCCCAGCTCCGCCACCTGAAATCCGGGCACCAGCCGCGCCGGCAGGTCGTTGCCGGCCAGAAACACATGCCGGGTTTCGTTCAGCCCGCCGTTCAGGCTGAAATACGGGTCGTCGAAGCGGCGCGAGACCGGGATCGCGCCCTCGCGCCAATCCAGATCCGCCGCACTCTGGTCCTGCCGGTCCATCCGCGCTAACTCCTGTTTTCCGGGCAGATGCGGCAGGGGCAGGACGATGGCAAGCGAAATCACCGTGGCGGGCGCCGGCATCTTTGGCCTGTCCTGCGCGTGGGAGCTGATCCGGCGCGGCCAGCGCGTGCGCGTGGTCGAGGCGGTGCGGATCGGCGCCGGTGCCTCGGGCGGGCATGTCGGCGCGCTGGCCCCGCACGCGCCCGAGACGTGGAATGCCAAGAAACAGGTCCAGCTTGATGCGCTGATCGCCGCCGCCGGTTGGTGGGCCGAGGTGGCGGATGCCGGCGGCTGCGATCCCGGCTATGCCCGCACCGGCCGCATCCAGCCGGTGGCGCCGGGAACCGAGGCGCGCATGGCCGAACGCATCGCCGGCGCCCGCCGGCATTGGCCCGACTGGGCGGCGATGGAGCTGACCGATGCACCCGAGGCGGCCTTGGTGCCGCTGTCCGAATCGGGCCTGTGGCTGATCGACCGGCTGACCGCCCGCATCAGCCCGCGCCGGGCCTGCGCCGCGCTGGCCGCCGCGATCCGCGCGCGTGGCGGCGAAATCGTCGAGGGCGCGCCTGCGCAGGGCCCGGCCATCTGGGCCACGGGCACGGCGGGGCTGGCGCCCTTTGGCGGCAATGGCGTCAAGGGCCAGTCGGCGCTTCTGGATTTTCCGGCATCGCAGGCGCCGCAGGTCTTTGCCGACGGGCTGCATATCGTGCCCCATGCCGATGGCACGGTGGCCATCGGCTCGACCTCGGAACGCGATGTGACCGATCTGGGCACGGACGCGCAGCTCGACGCCCTGATCGCCAAGGCTCGCGCCATCTGCCCGGCCTTGGCCGATGCGAAGGTCGTCGACCGCTGGGCCGGGTTGCGCCCGCGCGCGCCCTCACGCGCGCCGATGGTCGGGCCGTGGCCGGGCAGGCCCGGTGATTATGTCGCCAATGGCGGCTTCAAGATCGGCCTTGCCATGGCGCCGGCCTGCGCGGGCCTTCTGGCCGACCTGATCCTGACCGGACAGGATCACATCCCCGAGGGCTTTCGCCCGCCCGAACTCACGGTGCCGGGCTGACCCCGATCACCAAGGGATGCAGGTGGAACAGCCCCGCCCACAGCAACAGCGCCAGCGCCACCCGCTGCCAGCTGATCACCAGCCGCAGCCCCCGCCGCAGCCCGATCGCCAGCCCCAGCAGCGCATAGCTCAGCAGGATCCCGAACAGCAGCACATGCGCCAGATCGCCATTGGCCAGCAGATGCGTCCCCGCCCATAGCGTAAAGGCCGCCATCAGCCCGGCCATACCTCCGGTCGCTGCCAGCAGGAACGCCACCGGCATCGCCAGATTGACGGCCCAGCGCATCCATGGCTCTTGCGGCCAGATCTCGACCCAAGGGGCGCGCCCGGCCGCGACGATCAGCCAGTAAAGCAGGCCCAGCGACAGCAGGCTGTAGCCCAGCACATAGGCCCGCCGCCCGAGCCGGGCGACCAAGGGGCCGCGCAGCCGCATCGGCACGACATGCGCGCCCAGAAATGCGGCCAAGGCCGCCGAAAACTCTGCCCATTCCATGCCGGCAGGCTAGCCGCACCACTGCGACCCGGCAACCGCATTGACCCCGGCTCTGCCTGCGGCATGATGGCGCAAAACGAGGACCGCCATGACCCGCCTTCAGACAGCTTTCGATGCCATCGATCAGGCCAATGCCGCCGACCCCAACCTTGACGCGCAGGGCAGCCCGCAGGCGCTGCTCTACGGCCAGCGCATGAGCGCCGAGCAACAGGCGCTTTACCCCGACGCCCCCGATGCCCTGCGCATCGCCTGCCGGGGCCAGCATGTCGAACGCTGGACCCTGCCCCGCGACGCCTATCCGATGGACCGCGCGGGCTATCTGGCATGGCGCACCGAACAGGGCCGCCGGCATGCCGCCCGCGTGGCCGGGATCATGCGCGATGCGGGCTACGGCGCCGATGACACCGCCCATGCCGAAAAGATGCTGACCAAACAGGGCATCAAGCGCGATGCCGATGTGCAGGCGCTCGAAGATGTGGCCTGCTTTACCTTCATCCGCTGGTATCTCGGCCCCTTCGCCGACGGGCGCGAGCCGGCCGAACTGCTGCGCATCGTCGAAAAGACCGCGCGCAAGATGTCGGACCCGGCCCGCGCCATCGCGCTTCGGGAATTCGACATCCCCGAACCCTTCGCCGCCGCCTTCCGTGCCTAAGGCGCTGATCGTCGCCCATGGCCAGCCGGGCGATCCCGAACCCCAGCAGCGCGCGGTCGAGGCCTTGGCCGCGCGCGTCCGCCTGCCCGGCATCGAGGTGCGCGGTGCCACTCTGGCCATGCCCGGCGCGCTCGACATCGCCACGGATGACACGCTGATCTATCCGATGTTCATGGCGACCGGCTGGTTCACCCGCACCGAACTGCCGCGCCGCCTCGCGCTGGCGGGCGCCGCCCATGCGCCGCAGCTGCCCCCTTTCGGCAGCGATCCCGGCCTGCCCGGCCTCTGCCTCGATCTTCTGGAACAGACGGCGGGCGCACAGGGCTGGCGCCTTGCCGAAACCCATCTCCTGCTCGCCGCGCATGGTTCGGGCCATTCCCGCGCTCCGGCCCTCGCCGCCCGCAAGATGGCCGCCGATCTCGCCCCGCATCTCGCCGCCGTCACTTGCGGCTTCATCGAGGAACCGCCCCTCCTCGCCGAGGCCGCCCGCGACCTGCCGGCGCGCACGATCTGCCTGCCGCTGTTCGCCAGCCGCGCCCGGCATGTCACCCATGACCTGCCCCACGCCCTCGCCACTGCGCATTTTACGGGCCCGACGCTCCCGCCGATCGGCCTCGCCCCCGGCGTGCCGCAGATGATCGCCCAAGCGCTCCTGCGCGCGCTCTGAGCCCCGCGCGACGCCTCGGCTTCACCATTTCCCAAATACCCGATGCCGCCCGCGCCAGCAGCGAAAAGGCCGCCCGTTGCGGGGCGGCCTTGCCAGATCACATCGCGGCCAGCTGCGCCAGCGCCGCCCGGATCCGCGCCAGATCATCCTCCAGCGCCACCAGCTTTTCGCGGGTCTCCTCGATCACCTCGGGCTCGGCATGTTCGACGAATTTCGGATTGCCCAGACGGCCACGCAGCCCCCCCGCATCCTTCTCGACCTTGCCGGCAGCCTTTTCCAGCCGCGCGGTCTCGGCCTTGACGTCGATCACATCGCCCACCGGCAGCGCGAAACTCGCCCCAAGTGCGGCGACCGAGATCATGCCCGGCCCCATCACCCCCTCGGCAGGCGCATTCACCCGCGCCAGACGCTCGACCAGCGCACCATTCGCCGCCAGCGCCGCGCGCGCCGCCGCATCGGCCTCGGTCACGATCAGATCGGGACGCGCGCCTGCCGGCACACCGATCTGGGCGCGGGCCGAGCGGATGTTCTCGATCAGCGAGATCACCCAGTTCATCTGCCGATCGGCATCGGCGTCGATCAGCTCAAGGCCATATTCCGGCCAGTCGCCATGCACCAGCATCCTGGTGCGGTCCCCGGTCAGCCCCCACAGCTCTTCGCTGACAAAGGGCATGATCGGATGCAGCAGGGTATAGCACTGATCCAGCACCCAGCCCATCGTCGCCTGGGTTTCCTCGCGATACTCACCGTCGAACAGGGGCTTTGACAGCTCGACATACCAGTCGCAGACCTTGCCCCAGACAAAGCTGTAAAGCCCGGTCGCCGCATCGTTGAAGCGATAGGTCGTCAAGGCCTCGTCGGTCGCCCTGCGGATGCGGGCCACCTCGCCGATGATCCAGCGGTTCACGACATTCTTCGGCTCGGGACGCGCCACGCCGCCGCACACGCCGTTCATCTCGGCGAAACGGGTGGCGTTCCAGATCTTGGTGACGAAGTTGCGGTTCGCCTCGACATGCTTCGGCCCCAGTTTCGGGTCGCGGCCCATCGCCGCCATGCTGGTCAGGGTAAAGCGCAGCGCATCGGCGCCATATTCGTCGATCAGCGTCAGCGGGTCGATGACGTTGCCTTTCGACTTCGACATCTTGGCGCCTTTTTCGTCGCGCACCAGACCGTGGACATAGACCGTGTGGAACGGCACCTCGCCCACCACGGCCAGCTGCATCATCATCATCCGGGCGACCCAGAAGAAGATGATGTCAAACCCGGTGATCAGCACATCGGTCGGGAAATAGCGCGCCAGTTCCGGCGTCTGCTCGGGCCAGCCCAGCGTGCCGATGGGCCACAGTCCGGACGAAAACCACGTATCCAGCACATCGGGATCGCGCCAGACCGGATAGACCAGCCTGGTCGGATCCTGCGTCAGATTGTAATCGGCCAGCCCTTGCGCAAAGGCGTCAATCGCCGCCTGACGGTCGGCCACCTCGATCACGCGGGCGATCTCCAGCGGCTGCGGCAGATCGGCCAGCGCATCCTGGAACTTGCCCGTCACCTCGCCGAAATTCGCGGCACATTGCAGGATGTCGTCGCCATGGACCAGACCTTCCTCCAGCAGGGCGAAGATCTCGACATTGTCCAGCGCGCCGTCATGGTCGTCATCGACCTGGCCTTCGCGCTGCAGGCTCAGCCCATACCACACCGGAATCTGGTGCCCCCACCACAGCTGGCGGCTGATCGTCCAGGGCTCGATATTCTCCAGCCAGTTGAAATAGACCTTCTTGTGCTGCTCGGGCAGGATCTCGGTCTGCCCGTTGCTCACCGCATCGATGGCGGGTTGCACGATTTTCGGCGTATCGACGAACCACTGATCGGTCAGCATCGGCTCGATCACCACGCCCGAGCGGTCGCCAAAGGGCTGCATGATCGGCTTGGCCTCGACCAGCGGACGACGCTCCAGATGCTCGGCGCCGGTTTCCTTGTCGATTTCCTTGTGCAGATAGGTGACGGCCAGCCCCTCGGCGGTGATCGCCTCGATCACGGCCTTGCGCGCCTCATAGCGGTCAAGGCCGCGCAGTTCTTCGGGGACAAGGTTCACGCTCGACACATCGCCCACATCCTCGCCCCGCGCGGCGCGGGACGCGATCTCGGCGCTTTCGGCATAGGTCAGCCCGTCGGCGCGCATCGCGCCCTTGGTATCCAGCAGCGCGTATAGCGGAATGTTGTTCCGCATCGCCACGCCATAGTCGTTGAAGTCATGCGCCCCGGTGATCTTGACCGCGCCCGAGCCGAAATCCGGGTCCGGGTATTCATCGGTGATGATCGGGATCAGGCGGCGATGTTCCTTGGGCCCGACCGGGATTTCCACCAGCTTGCCCACGATCGGGGCATAGCGGGCATCGTCGGGATGCACGGCAACCGCGCCATCGCCCAGCATCGTCTCGGGACGGGTGGTGGCGATGCTGATATAGTCGCGGGTCTCGCGCAGGGTGACGTTGCCGTCCTCATCACGCTCGACATATTCATAGGTCGCGCCACCGGCCAGCGGGTATTTGAAATGCCACATATGGCCGGGCACTTCGCGGTTCTCGACCTCAAGATCGGAAATCGCGGTCTCGAAATGCGGGTCCCAGTTCACCAGCCGCTTGCCGCGATAGATCAGGCCCTTGTCATACATATCGACAAAGACCTTGATGACGGCATCGTGGAAATTGCCCTCTTCGCCCGCAGGCGCACCCGGAGCGCCCGACATGGTAAAGGCATTGCGCGACCAGTCGCAGCTGGCGCCCAGCCGCTTCAACTGCCCGATGATCGTGTCACCGGATTCCTGTTTCCACGCCCAGACCTTTTGCAAGAACGCCTCGCGCCCGATGACGCGGCGGTTCGGCTCCTGCCGCTCGGCCATGTGGCGTTCGACCACCATCTGGGTGGCGATGCCGGCATGGTCCTGCCCCGGCTGCCACAGCGTGTCAAAGCCGCGCATCCGGTGCCAGCGCACCAGAATGTCTTGCAGCGTGTTGTTCAACGCGTGGCCGATATGCAGGCTGCCGGTCACGTTCGGGGGGGGGATCACCACCGAAAAGCTGTCCGCCCCCGGTTTGGCATTGGCACCCGCGGCAAAGGCATTCGCCTTTTCCCACTCACCCGCGATCCGCGCCTCGGCGGCGGCCGCGTCGAAGTTCTTTTCCATGGCCATCTGAGCTCACCCCTTGAATTGCCAAGGGAGATAGCGAAAAGCCCGGGAAAGTTGAAGCCCGCTTGACGGGGCGGCGGTCAGGAACGACCGGCCCCGCCACCGCGCGGGCGGCAGGCCGGTCCGGGGGCTGCTCAGGGCGCGGTCCGGGCGAATTCCGCGTCGATGACGATGGGGATGGGCGCGGTAAAGAACCCGTTCATGCCATAGGCCTGCGGGTCGATCTGCGTTTCGGCATGCACGCCCAACAGGTCGCGGATCACCGGCTGGCCGTTTTCGCCGGTAAAGCCCTGCCCCGCGCCGATCAGCTCGACCTCGAAACTGGCGGGATGGGTCTGGCCCATCAGCGTCAACTGGCCCTGCACCTCGCCCTTGCTGTCGCTCTGGACGGTGAAACTGTCCGAGACAAAGCGCGCCACCGGGTTGGCCGCCGCATTCAGATAGTCCTTGCCCAGCAGCACCGGCGCGAAATCCGGCACCGGGGTCGAGATCGAGCTGACCTGCACCTCGGCGGTCAGCTTGTTCTGCGCAGGATCCTCGGGGTTCCAGACCAGACTGCCCGACACATCGCCAAAGCGGAACACGCTGTAGGAAAATCCCAGATGCAGCACGCGGGCGATGACGGCGGTATGCATCGGGTCCAGCCGGTAATCGCCCGCCTTGGACAGGTGGTAATCGGGCCGGCCCTGTGGCACGTCCTCGGGCTTGTAATCCTGCGCCAAGGCCGGGGTTGCGGCCAGGACCAGCGCCAGACAGGCGGCGCGGATCACGATGACATCTCCTTCGGCCCGACCAGCGCGAAATGCGCGCCCTGCGGATCGCGGGCGACCGCGATAAAGGCCGACCCGGGCACCTCGACCGGGCCATGCAGGATCTCGCCCCCGGCCGCGCGGATGCGTCCGATGGCGGCATCGACGCCGTTCACGCCGAAATAGGGCAGCCAGCTGGGCACGGGCGCCTGTCCCAGCCCCATCATCCCGCCGATATCGGCACCGTTCCACGCGAAAAGCTGGTAGCTGCCCATCTCGCCCATGTCCATCGCCTGCCCCGCCGTCCAGCCAAACAGCTCGGTATAGAAATCAAGACCCGCCACCGGGTCACTGCTGGACAGCTCGATCCAGTTGCCATGACCCTCCTTGCGCTGGTTCCATGCGCCGGACTCGACCGGGGGCTGTGGCTGCATCGGCAGCGGCTGCAGCAGGCCAAAGACCGCGCCCTGCGGATCGGCGGCCACCGCAAAGCGGCCGGTGCCGGGAATGTCGGCGGGGACCTTGATCACCCGCCCGCCCAGCAGCGCGATCTTTTCGGCGGCGGCGTCGCAATCGTCCACGTCCAGATAGATCAGCCAATGCGGCGGCAGTTCTGCGCATTCAGGCATGGCCTGCATCAGCCCGGCCACCTTGTCGCCGCCATCGCTGGCCAGCAGATAGGTGAAATCGGGCATCCCGGCATCCTCGACCGACCAGCCGAACACCTGGCCATAAAAGGCGCGGGCATCCTCAAGCCGGGCGGGCGCGGTTGTCAGCTCGAACCAGCAGGGTTTACCGTGAAACATGATCGCCCCCTCAGGCCTTTTCGACCACGATGGGATCGAACCCGCCCCAGATCATCCGCATGCCGTCAAAGGGCATCTCACCCATGGCCTGCATGTCGGGATCGGACATCATCTTTTCGAATGCGGCATCGGCGGTCGCGCGGTCGGGCCATTCGATCCATGAGAAAACGATGGTCTCGTCCTCTTTGGCCTGCGTGGCGCGATAGAAATCGGTGACCTTGCCATGCGGCACATCGGCACCCCAGCCCTCGACCATGCCCAGCGCGCCGAATTTGCGCATCAGCGGCCAGGCCTTCTTGGCATGTTCGGCATAGGCTTGGCGATTGGCGGTCGGCACCGCCAGCAGAAACCCCGAGTAGTAGGCCATGATCTTCCTCCCCTAGGTGGTGCGGATCGCGCCGCCGAGTCGAAGCGTGACTCTTGTAGTATTAAAAAGCAACTTGTAATATCAATAAATGACCAGACCCCTGAAAACGCTGCGCTATCAAGAGGGCTGCCTTGGCGCCCATGCCCTGAATCTGATCGGGGACCGCTGGGCGTTGCTGGTGGTGCGCGAGCTGATGTTCCAGCCCAAGCGATTCCAGATGCTGCGCACCGGCCTGCCGGGCATCACCGCCAGCGTGCTGACGCAGCGGCTGGCGCAGCTGATCCGCGACGGGGTGGTCGCGCATGACGATATGCTGGGGCTTTATGCGCTGACCGATGCCGGCCGGGCGCTGCATCCGGTCCTGCGCGAGCTGTGCCGCTGGGCGCTGATCCAGCCGGGCCATGACCCGCGGCTGTTCATCAGCATCTCGGCGCTGATGATCTCGATCTCGGCGACGGTGGACGCGGCGCGCGCGGCAGGGTCGCATCTGCGCGGCGGCTTTCTGTCGGGCAAGGAGGGGTTCGAGGTGATCCTGTCGCCCAAGGGCGCGCCGCTGGTCACGGCGATGCGCGCGCCACAGGGCGATTTCCTGCTGGAGGGCAGCGGCAATGCGCTGGCGGCGGCGATCTATGGGCCGGGGCCGCAGGCAGTAGCGGCCGCCGGCATGATCAGGCTGCACGGCGATGCGGACGCCGCGCAGCGGTTTGCCGGGCTGTTCAGCCTGAGATCCTAGACCAGATCCAGAAGCGTGTCGCCCGAGGACAGCGCGCAGGTGCCGGGCGATTCCTCGATCTGCAACTCCTGCACCACGCCATCGCTGACCAGCATGGCATAGCGTTTCGAGCGGCCGTTGACCCAGCCCTCGGCCTGAATGTCGAGGCCCAGCGCCTTGGTATAGCTGCCGTCGGCATCGGCCAGAACCTCGATCCCGGCCTCGGTCGCGCCGGTGTCGCGCGCCCATGCGCCGGCGACGAAGGGATCGTTGACGGTGATGCAGATCACCCGCGACACGCCCTTGGCGCGGAACTTGTCCGCATTCTTGACGAAGCTCGGCATATGCGCGTTCGAGCAGGTCGGCGTATAGGCGCCCGGCACGGCAAAGATTGCCACATGCCCTTGGCGCAGCGCGGCGACCTCGACCGTTTCGGGGCCGTTTTCGCCCAGTTTCACCAGATTGCCGTCGGGAAGGCTGTCGCCCTTTTGAATGGCCATGCGCGTTTCCTCCTAGTCGAATTGCATCGCGTCGTGCCGGACTATAGGCTGCGCACCGCGGGCAAACCAGCGAGGAAAACCATGAACATCGTCATCCTTGGCGCCGGGCAGGCCGCAGCCTCGCTGGCGGCAAAGCTGCGGGCGCTGGGACATCAGGGCCCGGTGACGGTGATCGGCGACGAACCCGCCCCGCCCTACCAGCGCCCGCCGCTGTCCAAGGCCTATCTGCTGGGCCAGATGGGGCTGGAGCGGCTGACCCTGCGCGCGCCGGAATGGTGGGACGAACAGGGCATCGTCGTGCATCTGGGCGAGCCCGCCCGCCGCATCGACCGCGAACGCCAGATGGTGATCACCGATCGCGGCGAATACCGCTATGACCAGCTGGCGCTGACGCTGGGCGCGAACCCCCGCCGCCTGCCCGCCGCGATCGGCGGCGCACTGCCCGGCGTGCATGTCGTGCGCAATCTGGCCGATATCGCCGCGCTGCGCCCGGCCTTGGCCAAGGGCGCGCGGCTGGTGGTGATCGGCGGCGGCTATATCGGTCTTGAGGCGGCGGCGGTGGCGCGCAAGCTGGGGCTTGATGTGACGCTGGTCGAGGCGGCGCCGCGCATCCTGGGCCGGGTGGCGGCGGCCGAAACCGCCGACCTGATCCGCGACCTGCACCGCAGCCATGGCGTCCGGATCATCGAGGGCACCGGCATCACCCGCATCACCGGCAGCGCCGCAGTCGAGGGGGTCGAGCTGGCCGATGGCCGGCAGCTGCCCGCCGATCTGGTCATCTGCGGCATCGGCGTCACCCCCGAAACCGCGCTGGCCGAGGCTGCCGGGCTGGCCATCGACAATGGCGTCGCCGTCGATGCGCAGGGCCGCAGCACCGACCCGGCGATCTGGGCGGCGGGCGATTGCGCCAGCTTTCCCACCGCGCTTGGCCGGCTGCGGCTGGAAAGCGTCGGTAATGCCATCGACATGGCCGAAGCCGTGGCCGCCAACATGCTGGGCGCGGGCCAGGATTACATCCCCAAGCCGTGGTTCTGGTCGGATCAGTTCGAGGCGAAACTGCAGATCGCCGGGCTGAACCTTGGCCATGACCGGGTGGTGACGCGGCCGGCCGAACATGGCGGCTCGGTCTGGTATTTCCGCGCCGGCCGGCTGGTCGCGGTCGATGCGCTGAACGACGCCCGCGCCTATATGATCGGCAAGCGGCTGATCGAGGCGGGCAAATCGCCCGACCCCGATGCCATCACCACGACCCCCGACCTGAAGGCGCTGCTATGAGGATCATCGGCGGCAATCTGCGCGGGCTGAAGCTGGCCGAGGTCGGCGCGGGCGATCCGGGCGCGCATCTGCGCCCGACCACCGACCGCGTGCGCGAGTCGATCTTTAACCTGCTGATCAACGGCACGCATGGCAATCTGATCCCCGGTGCGCGCGTCTTGGACTTGTTCGCCGGCACCGGCGCGCTGGGTCTTGAGGCGCTGTCGCGCGGCGCGGCGCGGGTGGCCTTTGTCGATGATGGCGTGGTGGCGCGCGGGCTGTTGCGGACGAATATCGAAAAGGCCCGCGCCATGGGCGTGACCGATGTCTGGCGCCGCGATGCCACGAAACTGGGCGAGAATCGCGGCCCCGGCTTTGGGCTGGTGTTTCTGGACCCGCCCTATGGGCTGGGTCTGGGCGAAAAGGCGGTCGCCTCGGCCATGGCCGGCGGCTGGCTGGCACCGCAGGCCATGTTGGTCTGGGAGGAATCGACCCCGCCCGCCGCCGTGCCGGGGCTGGAGCAGATCGACCAGCGCCGCTACGGTGACACCGTGGTCACGCTGCTGCGCGCCCCCTAAGCCGAACGGTCCAGCTTGGTCGACAGGTGGATCAGGCTTTCGGACGAGCGCACCCCGGTCAATCCGCCGATCTGATCCAGCACATCGTCCAGTTGGCTGGTCGAACTCGCCGCCAGTTGCAGCAAAAGATCGACGCGGCCGCTGGTGGTGTGGATGCGCTCGATCTCGGGCATGCTGCGCAGCCGGGTCAGGATCGCGGCCTGCGAACGCGGCTCGATGTTCAAAAGACAGGTAGCGCGGATCCGGTTCTCGCGCGCCGAATCGCCCAGCCGCAGCGTGTAACCCGCGATGGCGCCCGAGGTTTCCAGCCGCTCCAGCCGCGCCTGCACCGTCGAGCGCGCCACCTTGAGCCGCCGCGCCAGCACCGCCACCGACAGCCGCGCGTCCTGCGCCAGATGGGTCAGGATGCCGCGATCGAGTTCGTCCACGTCGTTCACCGTCATATCGCCAAGAATTTCGTCATATTAACCGGCTTAGGCGGCACTTCCAACAGTTTCACAGCAAGAATCGCCGGATTTCGGGCGCAGAATGGGGCTATTCGCCGCACCCATCCAGTCAAAGGAGTCGCCGATGGGACTGACCGAGGGCCGCGCGCCACGCACGATCTGGAAAAGCCCCGCCGCGCTGATCCGCGCGCTGGCCCCCGACCATCCGGTCATGGTTCTGGACACCGACCGGCTGGCCGCCACGGCGCGGCGCTTTCTGGAGGGCTTTCCCGGCATGGTGACCTATGCGGTCAAGGCCAATCCCGACCGCGCCGTGATCCGCACGCTGGTCCGCGCCGGCATCACCGGCTTTGACGTGGCCTCTCCGGCCGAGATCGACCTGATCGGCCAGCTCGCCCCCGGCGCGGCGCGCCATTACCACAACCCCGTCCGCGCGCGCGGCGAGATCCGCCATGCCGTCGCGGCGGGGATGCAATCGTGGTCGGTGGACAGCCAGTCCGAGCTTGACAAGCTGCTGGCCGAGCTGCCGCCGCAGAGCGAGATCGCCGCCCGCTTCAAGCTGCCCGTCGCCGGCGCCGCCTATGATTTCGGCGCCAAGTTCGGCGCCACGCCCGATCTGGCCGCCACGCTGCTCCGCCGCATCGCCGCCGGGGGCCATCGCGCGTCGCTGACCTTTCACCCCGGCACGCAATGCACCGACCCCGCCGCATGGGAAAGCTATATCCTCGCCGCCGCCGGGATCGCCCGCGCCGCCGGGATCACGCTCTGCCGCCTGAATGTCGGCGGCGGCTTTCCCGCGCATCGCCTTGGCGCCGTCCCGCCCCAGCTTGAGGCGATCTTCGCCCGCATCGACCACGCCACCAGCCGCGCCTTTGGCCGCCAGCGGCCGGGGCTGGTCTGCGAACCGGGGCGCGGGCTTTGCGCCGATGCCTTTGCCCTGATCACCCGCGTCAAGGCGCTGCGCGACGGTCGGGCGGTGTTCCTGAACGACGGCATCTATGGCGGCCTGACCGAGCTGCCCCAGATCGGCAACCTTGACCGCATCGAGGTGCTGGACCCCGAGGGCCGGCCCCGGCATGGCCCCCCGCTGCCGCGCCCGGTCTTTGGCCCGACCTGCGATTCGCTTGATCGCCTTCCGGGAGAGCTGCCCCTGCCCGCCGATCTGGCCGAGGGCGACTACCTGATCTTTCACGGTGCCGGCGCATATTCCACCGTCACCAATACCCGCTTCAACGGCTTCGGCCAGATGTCGCGCCTGTTCGTTAAGACAGTTTCCTGAACTTGCAACTATTTCTTCGCATTTCCATGCTAGCTTTGCGCCATGACCAGCAACCGCTCGCCCCTCGCCCAGATCGTCATGATGGATGGCTCCTTCGCCTCGCTGGCCGAGGGGCGCGGCTCATCGCTCGCGCGCATCCATGCGCTGCTGCGCGGCGGCATGGGGCCCCTGCCCGGACAGGTTGAACTGCATTACGCGCCGGGCCAGCAATGGGCGGCATGGCGCACCCTGCCCGAACTGGTGGCCGGCGCCTCGCTGGAACGCAATATCCGCCGCGCCTATGGCTGGCTTGCCCGGCGCTGGCAGCCGGGGGTCGCGCTTTACTTCTTTGGCTATTCGCGCGGCGCGGTCGGGGTCTGCGCGCTGGCGCAGATGATCGCCCGCGTCGGCCTGCTCCGCCGCCAGCAGGTCAGCGCCGAACGGCTGCGCTGCGCCTGGAACATCTTTCGCTACGCGCCCGAGCACCGGCTGGACCCGCAGCTCTGCCACGACCATGTGCCGATCCGCATGATCGGGCTTCTCGACATGGTGATGTCGCTGGGTCTGCGCCTGCCGATGGTCTGGGATCTGGCCGCGCCGGATTTCGACTATGGCCGCGGCCAGCTCGCTCCGAATGTCGAATATGGCGCCCATGCGCTGGCGCTGGACGAAACCCGCTCGGCCTTCCAGCCAATCCTGTGGGAGGGGGGCGAACATCCCGGCCGGGTCAATCAGGTCTGGTTCCGCGGCTGCCACGCCGATATCGGCGGCCAGCTCGGCCAGCACGAATTCGCCCGGCCCCTCGCCAACCTGCCGCTGGTCTGGCTCTTGTCGCAGGCGCAGGAACGCGGCCTGCCGCTGCCCACCGACTGGCACGGCCACCTGCCCTGCGATGCCGATGCCCCGGCTCTGGGATCATGGCGCAGCTGGGGCAAGGCCTTCCTGATCCGTGGCCCGCGCCATGCCGGGCAGGACGGCTCGCACCGGCTGCACCCCACCGTGCGCGAACCCTATGCCGGCCCCGCGCGCCTGACCGGCGAACTCGCGTCCTTTGCCGCCCCGCGCCGCACCCGCCTGCTCGGCCTGCGCCGCGATGGCGGCATGGACAGCTCGGCCCCGGCCTGACCCGGCCCCGCCGCATCGCACCGGCCTGCGGTTTCTTTCGTGGACAAATATCCCCGCCGGAGGCACCGGCCGCGCAATCCGCACCGCCCGCCCCGATCAGAACACCGCCGCGCCGCCAGCCCCTCAGGCCACTTGCGACAGCCCGTCCTTGCCACGGATGTCCAGCTCGGCACAAACTTTCTGCACCAGTTCGGGCTTGTTCAGCGTGTAGAAATGCAGCGCATCGACCCCGCCTGCGACCAGATCCTCGCACAGCTTCACGCAGGTCTCCAGCGCCAGCTGCGCCTCGCCATCCTTGCCGGCGGCGGCAAAGGCCTCATCGGCCCAGCGCGGCACCGAGGTGCCGCAACGCTCGGCAAAGCGTCGGGTGCCGGCCCAGCTCTGGATCGGCAGGATGCCGGGGATGATGCGCGCGGTGATGCCCGCCCGCTCGCATTGGTCGCGGAAGCGGAAGAACGTGTCGGGATCAAAGAAGAATTGCGTGATCGCGCTGGTCGCGCCGGCATCGGACTTGCGTTTCAGCCAGGCCACGTCGGCGGCGGTGTCGGGGCTTTCGGGATGCGGCTCGGGATAGGCGCCGCAGCGGATGGTCATGTCACCGCGCGCGGCAATCGCCTGGATCAGTTCGACCGAGCTGGCAAAGCCATCGGGATGAGCGATGAACCGTTCCTGCCCTTGCGGTGCGTCACCGCGCAGGGCGACGATCTCATGCACGCCCGCCGCCGCGTAATCGGCGACGATCTGCAAGGTTTCCTCGCGCGTGGCATCGACGCAGGTCAGGTGCGCGGCGACATTCAGCCCATAATGGCTGGCCAGCGCCGTCACCGCCTCATGCGTCAGCTGGCGCGTGGTGCCGCCGGCGCCATAGGTGACCGAGACGAAATCCGGCCCCAGCGGCGCCAGCGCGCGCGCCGTTTCGGACAGCCGAAACGACTGGTTCAGGTTCTTGGGCGGGAAAAACTCGAAACTGATCGCGGGCGTCGTCATGGCACTATCCTTTTGTCGCAAGGCTTTTGACATGTCCCGCGACGTGAGACAAATTCATAATCCTCAAGATCGTGATGAGAACCGTTCAAGATGCACCTCGAACTTCGCCACCTGCGCAGCCTGCGCGCCATCCACGAACAGGGCGGGCTGGCCCGCGCGGCCGAGGTGCTGAACCTGACGCAATCGGCACTGTCGCATCAGATCAAGGCGCTGGAGGAGCAGGCCGGGGTCGAGCTGTTCCTGCGCAAGACGAAACCCTTGCGCCTGTCCGCCGCCGGGATGCGGCTTTTGCGCACCGCCGAACAGGTGCTGCCGATGATCGACGCCGCCGAGGCCGAGTTCCTCGCCGTCGAACTGGGCCGCGCCGGCCGGCTGCATGTGGCGATGGAATGCCACCATTGCTTTGACTGGCTCTTGCCGGTGCTGGACCAGTTCCGCCGCTCGTGGCCCGAGGTCGATCTGGACATCCGCACCAGCCTTGCGCTGAAGGCCTTGCCGGCGCTGGTGCGCGGGCAGGTCGATATGGTGATCTCTTCGGACCCCGAGGATATGGCGGGCGTCACCTTCCAGCCGCTCTTTGACTATGCCCCGACCATGGTGGCGCCGGCCAATCATCCGCTGGTCGCCAAGGGCTATGCCGAGCCGCAGGATCTGGCCGGCGAATGCCTGATCACCTATCCGATGGACCGGGCGCGGCTGGATGTGTTTTCGCAATTCCTCGATCCCGCCGGGGTCGAACCGGCGCAGCACCGGCAGGTGGAACAGACCGCCGTGGCCCTGATGCTGATCGCTTCGGGGCGCGGCGTGGCGGTGATGCCCGACTGGGTGCTGCGCGCCCATGCCGGCAACCCGGAACTGGCCATGCTGCCTTTGGGCCGGCAGGGCATGTTGCGCAGGCTTTATGCAGCGCTGCGCAGCGACGATCTGGCCCAGCCCTATATGGCGCATGTGCTGCGTCTGGCCCGCACCGAGCCCCTGCGCATGCTGCGCGCGCCGGGCTGAAGCGGCGGCGGGCTTGACATTGCGGGTCAATCACAGGATGAATCCAGCAAGCGCCGTCGCGCCGGGACTTGCCATGACCGACATGACCCAGGACCAGAAACTGATCGCCGAGGATGGCGCAGGCGGGCTGCGCCTTTCGGGCGCGCTGACCGTCTGGACCCTGCCGCAACTGCCGGCGGCGGCCGCGACGGCCCCGGTGCTGGAGCTGAGCGGGCTGACGCGGCTTGACACCGCCGCCGCATGGTATCTGGCGCAGCGCAGCGCCGAGGGTGCGCGGCTGGACGGGCTGGACGCGGATCAGCGCAAGCTGCTGGACACCGTCACCGCCGCCACGCCCAAGCCCGATCCGCAGCCGGCCACCGGCCCGCGCTGGCGCGAGATTCTGGACATGTTCGGGCGCAAGGTCGTGGCCGCGCTGGTGTTTCTGCGCGAGCTGGCCGAATATCTGGGCCGCTTTCTGGCGGCGCTCGCCCGCGCCATCCGCCACCCCTCGCAGTTCCGGCTGACCTCGCTGGTCTATCACTGTCAGGAAACCGGGCTGCGCGCCGTGCCTATCGTCGCGCTGATGGCCTTTCTGATCGGGGTGGTGCTGGCCTTTCAGGGCGCCTCGCAGCTGACGCAGTTCGGGGCGCAGATCTTTGTCGTGGACCTGATCTCGATCGCGGTCCTGCGCGAACTCGGCATCCTTCTGACCGCGATCATCGTCGCCGGACGCTCGGCCTCGGCGCTGACCGCCTCGATCGGCTCGATGAAGATGCACGAGGAAATCGACGCCATGCGCACGCTGGGCATCGACCCGGACATGGTGCTGGTGCTGCCGCGCGTGCTGGCGCTGGTCATCACCCTGCCGATCCTTGGGCTGATCGCGGATGCGGCGGGGCTTCTCGGCGGCGCGATCATGTCCTGGATCGAGCTGGGCATCTCGCCCTCGATGTTCCGCTATCGGATGATCGCGGAAACCGATGTCAGCCATGTCATCGTCGGGCTGAGCAAGGCGCCGGTCTTTGCGCTGGTCATCGGCATCATCGGCTGTCACGCCGGGATGAAGGTCGGCAAGGATGCCGAAAGCCTTGGCGCCGAGACCTCGCGCGCCGTGGTCAACGCCATCTTTGCCGTCATCGTCATCGATGCGCTGTTTTCGGTCTTTTTCGCCGAGGTCGGCCTGTGAGCGGGGCGGGGAACGGGGACGGTAAGGACCCGGAAAACGTCATCGAGGTGCGCGGCCTGCGCACGCAATTTGGCAGCAATGTCATCCATGACGGGTTGGACCTTGACCTGCGGCGGGGCGAGATTCTGGGCGTGGTCGGCGGCTCGGGCACCGGCAAGTCGGTGCTGCTGCGCACCATCGTCGGCTTGATCCGCCCCGCCGCCGGCAAGGTGCGGGTGCTGGGTCAGGACGTGGGCCAGCTGTCGGGTGCCGCGCGTGAGGCGCTGGAGCGGCGCTGGGGCGTGATGTTTCAGGACGGGGCGCTGTTTTCCTCGCTGACGGTGCAGGAAAACGTCGAGGTGCCGCTGCGCGCCGTGCCGGGGCTGAGCGATGCCCAGCGCGAGGCGCTGGCGCAGCTGAAGGTGTCGATGGCCGGCCTGCCGTGGAATGCCAATGCGAAATACCCTTCGGACCTGTCGGGGGGCATGCGCAAACGCGCGGGTCTGGCGCGGGCACTGGCGCTGGACCCCGAGATCGTGTTTCTGGACGAACCCACCGCCGGGCTGGACCCGATCGGCGCCGATGCCTTTGACCGGCTGATCGTCGGCCTGCGCGATGCGCTGAACCTGTCGGTGTTTCTGGTCACCCATGACCTTGACACGCTGCACGCCTGTTGCGACCGGATCGCGGTCCTGGCCGAAAAGCGGGTGCTGGTCACGGGCACCATGGCCGAAATGCTGAAGGTCGATCACCCTTGGGTGCATGAATATTTCCACGGCCCCCGCGCCCGCGCCGCGATGACCGAAAAAGGATAGACGATGGAAACCAAGGCCAATTATGTGCTGATCGGCGCCTTTACCATCGCGGGCTTTCTGGGTCTGCTGCTGTTTACGATGTGGTTCGCCAAGCTCGAACTGAACCGGCAATTCGCCTATTACGACGTGTATTTCCCCGAGGTTTCGGGGCTGGGCGTGTCCTCCGCGGTGACCTATGCCGGGCTGACGGTGGGCAAGGTCGTGGACATGCAGCTCTCGACCGGCCCCGATGGCGCGGTGCGCGTCCGCCTTGAGGTGGCCGAGGACACGCCGGTGCGCACCGACAGCCGCGCCTCGGTCGAGATCACCGGCGTCACCGGCACCGCCAATGTCGCCATCACCGCCGGCTCGTCCGATGCGCCGCTGCTGCGCGTGGCCCAGCCCGACGGGGTGCCGGTGATCGCCGCCAACCGCTCGGCGCTGCAGACGCTGTCGGATCAGGGCCCCGAGATGATCTCGCGGCTGAACACCGTGGCCGAGCAGATGACCCGGCTGCTGGGCGAGGAAAACCAGACCCGCGTGACCCATATCCTCGACAATGTCGAACGCTCCAGCGCCAATCTGGACAAGGCTTTGGCCGATGTGACCAAGGCCACCGATTCCATCGCCTCGGCCGCCGGCGATATCTCGGCCTTTGGCGACCGGCTCGACAATCTTGGGCAGGCGGCGCAGACCACGCTCGGCAATGCCGATACCGCGCTTGCCACCTTTGACCAGACCGCCAAACGCGCCGATGCCGCGCTGGATTCGGGCACCGAGGCGCTGAACACCCTGCGCAGCTATGTCGAGGGCGACCTGCGCGGGCTGACGCAAAATCTGGACCAGACCGCGACCGACCTGCGCGACAACCTGCGCCAGCTCAGCCAGCGCGCGGGCACGACGATGGACAATCTGGACGCAGCACTTGGCGCCAGCCAGCGCACATTGACCAGCGCCGAAAGCGCATTCGCCAGTGCCGACCGGGTGATGAACAGCCAGATCGAGCCGGTGGTGACCGATTTCCGCGCCACGCTGGCGCGCTTCAACGAATCGATCGGCAGCCTGACCGAGGATATTCCCGCCATCACCGCGCAATTGCGCAGCGCCGCCGCCAGCGCCGACAGCGCATTCTCCAGCCTGCGCGGGATGCTGGACGGCGCGCGCAGCCCGGTGCAGACTTTCGCCCGGGACGGGTTGCCGCAATTCACCCGGCTGGCCAACGACCTGCGCACGCTGTCGCAGAACGTGAACCAGCTGGTGACGACGCTGCGGCGCAACCCCTCGCAGATCATCACCGGGCCCAAGACGCCCGAGTTCCGCCGCTAGGAGAAGCTCATGAGACGACTGACGATCCTCGCCCTGACGGCACTGACCACCCTGCCCGGCTGCGCCGCGCTGTCTGCCCTGTCCGGGGGCAAGAACCTCGATGTTTATGAGCTGCGCCCGCTGTCGGATGCGCCGCGCAAATGCGGCCGGGGCCGGCTGTCCGAGCTGGTGGTCGAGGAACCCAAGGCGCGCGGCACGCTGAACACCGAACGCATCATGATCCGTCCGAACGCCTTGCAGACCCAATATCTGCCCGACGCGCAATGGGGCGACACCGCGCCGATCACCCTGCAGAACCTGCTGGTGCGCGGCCTTGGCGCCTATGACGCCTTTACCCATGTCGGCCGCGCGCCGCTGGGCACGGCGGGCGATTATGCCCTGATCAGCGAGATCGAAGATTTCAACGCCGAGGTCGCCGGCAAGGGTGCGGTGGTCAAGCTGTCGGTCGATGCCCAGCTGGTGCGCGAGATGGACGCCCGCGTGGTCGCGCGCGGCAATTTCCGCGCCACCAGCACCGCCGCCAGCACCCGCACCGCCGACCTGATCCCGGCCTTTGATGCCGCCGGCCGCCAGTTGCAGGTGCAGATGACCGATTGGGCGCTGCGCGGCACCGGCGTGAACCCGGCAAGCTGCCGCTGAGCCGATGGCCAGCCACACCCTGTCCCTGCTGATGCAACGTGGCCTGCCGGTGCTGGCGGTCCTGATCGTGCTGGCCGGGTTCGGGCTGCGCTGGCTGCCACAGGACAACCCGCTGGCCATGACCATGCCCGAGCCCGAGCGCGCCGCCCTGACCGAGCTGCACTCGGGGCAGATGCGCGGGCTTGATGACGGCACCCAGCTGCGCATGATCGCCTCGTTCCGGGGCAGTCAGGGCCAGCTTTGCCGCCGCTATGACATGGCGCGCGACGGCGCGGTGCGCGCGGTGCTGGCCTGCCGCGAACGCGACGGCTGGCGCCAGCGCTTTGCCGCGCTGCGCGACACGCGCGCGGGCAGCTTCCGCCCGGTTTCGGACGAAAGCGCCATGGATGCCGCGCTTGAGGCGGTGGGCGCGGGCGCCGCCCTCTCCGAGGCCGAGGAGGACGCGGCGCTGGGGGGCGAACGCCCGGCGAACTGAGCCCCGCGCAGTTTTTTTGCGGGCGGCAGGAACAAGAACCGGCCCCGGCGCCGTCTATGGATCAGGATGGCCGATGATCTTGACCCTTTGCTGAACCAATTGCCCGCGCTGCGCCGCTATGCGCTGGCGCTTTCGCGCGACGAATCCGACGCCGAGGATCTGGTGCAAGAGGCGCTGCTGCGCGGGCATGAACACCGCCGCAGCCTGCGTCCGGGCGGCAATCTGCGGGCATGGCTGTTCGGGATCCTGCGCCACGCCTTTCTGGACCGCAACCGGGCGCAGCTGTCGCGCCGGCGGCGCGAGGCGCAGGCAGCGGCGCTGACGCCCCGGGCGATGGACGCGCCGCAGGATGCCGCCGTGCGCCTGTCGCAATTGCGCGCGGCCTTTCTGGACCTGCCCCCCGACCAGCGCGAGGCTCTGGCCTTGGTCGCGGTCGAAGGGCTGACCTATGCCGAGGCGGCGGCGCTGGCTCAGGTGCCCATGGGCACGCTGATGTCGCGCGTGGCCCGCGCCCGCAAGGCGCTGCGCGACTTCGAGGATGGCCGCGCCACCACCCCAAGCCTGAAACTGGTCGGAGGACGCGATGCAGACGATGCCTGACACGGTGACGGACCTGGATCTGCAGGCCTATGTCGACGATCAGCTCGACGATTGGCAGCGCCTGCGGGTCGAGGCGCATCTGGCGCGCCACCCGCAGGCGGCCGCCGAGGTGATGCAGGACATGCGCCTGCGCCGCGAACTGCGTCTGGCGCTGGCCCCCACCGCGCCGCCCCCGCCCCAGACGCGGATCGCGGCCGGCCGGCTCGCCCGCGCATTGCGCCAGCACGAGCGCATGCGCCGGCTGGTGCGGCTGGTGCCGGTCGCCAGTCTGGTCGCGGTCGGCTGGCTCGCCCATGCCGGCTTCGGCCCGCTCTCGGTCACGCCGGGCGTCGCCGCCATGCCGCCGCCGCCGGTGGTGCAGGCGGCGCTTGCCGCGCGTCAGGCCAGCCTGCTGCGCCTGCCCATGCATTCCCAACACCCCAGCCCCGACCTCGACCCGGCCGAGATCCGGGCCAGCACCGGCATCCTGCTGCCCCGCTTCGATCCGGCATGGCGGCTGCGCGACGCGCAGGTCTTTCCCTCGCCGCAGGGGCCGGGGGTCGAACTGGTCTTCGACGGCGGCGAACTTGGCCGGCTGACGCATTTCGCCGTCCGCACCGGACATTTCGCGGTGACCATGCCCCAGACTGACCGCAATGGCGACAGCAGCATCGCCTGGTTCCAGATCGGCGAGACGGCGCATGTGCTGATCGCCGACAAGGCCGCGCCGGACCGCTTGCAGCAGACCGCGCAGGCCCTGTCCGAAACGCTTTACTGAAGGAGAAACCGATGGATTACCAATCGCGCGAACGCAGCCCGTTCTCGTCCGCCCCCGCCCAAAGCGGCGCCCTTTTCGATCAGGGCCTGCGCGCCCATATGCTGCGCATCTACAATTACATGGGGCTGGGCCTGCTGGTCACCGGCGTCGTCGCCATGCTGGTCGCCTCGGTGCCGGCGCTTTACGTGCCGATCTTTGGCTCGCCGCTGAAATGGCTGGTGATGCTGGCGCCGCTGGGCTTCGTGATGTTCCTGTCCTTCCGCATCGAGGCGATCTCGGGGGCCACGGCACAGACGCTCTTCTGGGCCTTCTGCGCGGTAATGGGCCTGTCGCTGGCCTCCGTGTTTCTGGTGTTCACCGGCACCTCGATTGCGCGCGCCTTCTTCGGCGCGGCGGCGATGTTCGGCGCCATGAGCCTTTATGGCTACACCACCCAGCGCGACCTCAGCCAGTTCGGCAGCTTCCTGATGATGGGTCTGATCGGCGTGATCATCGCCAGCATCGTCAACATCTTCCTCGGCTCCTCGGCGCTGCAATTTGCCATCTCGATCATCGGCATCCTCGTCTTCGTCGGCCTGACCGCATGGGACACCCAGTCGATCAAGCTGCAATATGCCGAACACCATGACGACGAGACGCGCCAGAAACTGGCGGTCATGGGCGCGCTGTCGCTTTATCTGAACTTCGTCAACATCTTCCAACTGCTGCTCAGTCTGACCGGCCAGCAAGAGGACTGACGCCCCGCCCCGCTTCTTTCGTGGGCAAATATCCTCGGGGGGTGCGGGGGGCAGACAGCCCCCCGCCCTTCCTCAGAACTCGACGCCCGGCTGCGCCTTGATGCCGTCGCGGAACGGGTGCTTGACCACCTCCATCTCGGTCACCAGATCGGCAAGCTCGATCAGCTCGGGCGGCGCATTGCGCCCGGTCAGCACGACATGGGTCATCTCGGGCTTTTCGTCGCGCAAAAAGGCCACGACCTCGGCGCTGTCGAGATAGTCATAGCGCAGCGCGATATTGATCTCGTCCAGCAGCACCATGCGGATCTTGGGGTCGCGGATCAGCTCCTTGGCCTTCTCCCACCCGGCCCGCGCCGCGGCAATGTCGCGCGCCTTGTCCTGGGTTTCCCAGGTAAAGCCCTCGCCCATGGCGTGGAACTGGCACAGATCGCCGAAATGCCCGGTCAGCAACCGCCGCTCGCCGGTGTCCCATGCACCCTTGATGAACTGCACCACCGCGCAGGGCATCTCATGCGCGATGCAGCGCAGGATCATCCCGAACCCGGATGACGACTTGCCCTTGCCCTTGCCGGTATGGACGATGATCAGCCCCTTTTCGCCCTGCCGATCCGCCATCATGCGGTCACGCGCGGCCTTTACCTTGGCCATCTTTTCGGCATGGCGGGCGTTGTCTTCGGTGGTCATGGCCGACTCCTTTGCTTGACAAGCGGCAGGCGGGCGCGCAGAGCTTTGCAGCGCTGGTTCCTGTCCTTAGGGCAGGTGAAAAGGGAATGCGACCGGGGGCAACCCCCAAAGCAGCCGCCCCCGCGACCGTGACCGGAAAGGTCGGCCCCGTGCCACTGGCAACATGCCGGGAAGGTGGGCCGCCCGTGGGCCGCAAAGCCCGAATCCGCAAGCCGGGAGACCTGCCAGCGCAAAGGATTGACCGGCGGACGGGGTGTTCCCGCTGGGGTTTCGGGGGCCGTCCGGCCCTCCGTCCCCTGCCGCCATAAGCTGAGGAAGGGCCTATGACGGTCACGCTGCATGTCTGCATCACCTGTCGCGCAGGCGAGCCGGTTCTGGACGGCGAACCCGTGCCCGGCGCGCGGCTGATGGCAGAACTGCTGCGCCATCCGGATCCGCCCGGCGTGCGCATCCAGCCCGTGGAATGCCTGTCGGCCTGCAATAACGGCGCGGCCATCGCGCTCAGCGGGCCCGACCGCTGGACCTATGTCTATGGCCAGATGACCGAAGCCGACGCACCCGAAATCCTGACAGGCGCCGCCGCCTATGCGCAGACCGCCGATGGCATCGTGCCCTGGCGCGAACGTGTGACCATTTTCCGCAAGCGCAGCATCGCGCGCATACCTCCACTGGGATAGATCATGACCGACCTGACCAAGACCCCCGTCACCGTCATCACCGGCTTTCTGGGCGCGGGGAAAACCACGCTGATCCGCCATCTGATGCAGAACCCGCAGGGCAAGCGGCTGGCCGTGCTGGTCAACGAATTCGGCACCATGGGCGTCGATGGCGAGATCCTGAAATCCTGCGCCGACGAAAACTGCCCCGAGGAGAACATCCTTGAGCTGTCGAACGGCTGCATTTGCTGCACCGTCGCCGATGACTTCATCCCGACGCTGGAAAAGCTGATGGCGATGCCGCAAAAGCCCGATCACATCCTGATCGAGACCTCGGGTCTGGCGCTGCCAAAGCCGCTGCTCAAGGCCTTTGACTGGCCCGCGATCCGCTCGCGCATCACTGTGGACGGCGTGATCGCGCTGGCCGATGCCGAGGCCGTGGCGGCAGGCCGCTTTGCCCCCGATGAGGCCGCCGTACAGGCCCAGCGCGAGGCCGATGACAGTCTGGACCACGAAACGCCCCTGTCGGAAGTGTTCGAGGATCAGATCGCCTGCGCCGATATCGTCCTTCTGTCCAAGGCCGATCTGGCGGGCGATGCGGGCCTTGCCGCCGCCCGCGCCGTGATCGAGGCCGAGACGCCGCGTCAGCTGCCGATCCTGCCTTTGACCGATGGCGTGATCGACCCGCGCGTGATCCTTGGCCTTGGTGCAGCCGCCGAGGATGATCTGGACGCCCGCCCCAGCCATCATGACGGCGCCGACGATCATGAACACGACGATTTCGACAGCGTTGTGATCGAGCTGCCCGAAATCACCGACCCCGCCGATTTGGCCGAGCGCATCGCCCGTCTGGCCCGCGACCAAAAGATCCTGCGCGTCAAGGGCCATGTCGCCGTCGCGGGCAAGCCGATGCGCCTGTTGGTGCAGGCCGTGGGCGAACGCGTGCGCCATCAATATGACCGGCCTTGGGGCGCCGCGCCCCGCGCCTCGCGTCTGGTGGTGATTGCGGAACATGACGACATCGACCCCGCCGCGATCCGCGCGGTTCTGGCCGCGTAAATGCACGTCGTCTTCCGCGAAAGCCGGGGGCTTGAGGAAACCGAGGTTCCGACCGACCCCGGCCAGACCCCCGCCGATCTGGTCGTGCTGTCCTATTCGGACAGCGACCTTGGCGCTTTCGCGGCGGGCTGGCATCGCGGCCGGGCGGGCCTGCCCAGCCTGCGGCTGTGCAACATCTCGGCGCTGCGCCATCCGGTTTCGGTCGATCAATATTGCGACACGGTGCTGTCCGGGGCCAAGGCGGTGCTGGTCCGCCTGATCGGCGGCGAGGCCTATTGGCCCTACGGCACAGCCAGCCTGCAGGATCTGGCGCGCAGGCGCGGCATTGCGCTGGCTTTCCTGCCCGCCGATGGCCGCCGCGACAAGGTGCTGGAGGGGCTGTCGACCCTGCCCCCCGACCGCTTGAAACGCCTGCGCCAGCTTTGTGATCAGGGCGGCGCGGTGGCGGCGCAGAGGGCGCTGGCGGAACTGGCGCAGGCGGCAGACCTGCCCGCAGCGCCGGTGCCGGACACCTCTGAACTGCCCGATTTCGGCTTTTACGACCCTGACCATGGCGTGATCCCCGCCCCCGCGCCGGGGGTGCTGGTCAGCTTCTATCGCAGCTATCTGACCTCGGCCGATCTGGCCCCGGTCGATGCGATGATCCGCGCGCTGCGACAGGCGGGGCTGCCAGCGACGGGGGTGTTTGCCCCCTCGCTGAAAATGCCGGGTCTGGCCGCATGGCTGGCCCCGCATCTGGCAGGCATCCGCGCGGTGGTGAACCTGACCGCATTTTCCGCGCGCGACGATCAGGGCGCGACGCCCTTTGACGCCGCAGGATGCCCCGTGTTTCAGGTCGCGCTGTCGACCGCGCCGCGCGCGCTGTGGCAGGCCGAGGATCGCGGTCTGTCCGCCGCCGATCTGGCCATGCATGTCGTCCTGCCCGAGGTCGATGGCCGCATTTTCCTGGGCGCGATCAGCTTCAAGGAACCGCAGCCGCGCGACCCCGATCTGCAATTCTCGCGCATGATCCACGCCCCGGACGCGGCCCTGATCGCGGCGGCAGTGGCCCGGATCAAGGCGCGGCTGGCCCTGCCCGCCCGGCGGCCTGCGGTGGTGCTCTCGACCTATCCCGGCAAATCGCATCAGATCGCCCATGCGGTGGGGCTGGACGCGCTGGCCTCGACCGGGGCGGTGCTGGGGATGGCGCATCAGGATCTGGCGCAGCGGTTGGCCACGGAACGCATCCACTGGCCGCTGGCCGACTACCGCACCGCGCTGCGCGCCCTGCCGCAGGTCCTGCAGGATGATCTGCACGCCGCATGGGGCCCGCCGCCCGATGGGTTTGATTTCGCTGCCCTGCACCACGGCGGTGCCCTGGTCGCCCTACAACCGGAACGGGGCGAGGTCGCCAGCCGCAGCGACGATTACCACGACCTGTCGCGGACCCCGCGCCACGACTATGTCGCCTTTTACCTGTGGCTATGCACGCAGGCCGATGCGCTGATCCATATGGGCGCGCATGGCACGCTGGAATGGCTGCCCGGCAAGTCGGTGGCGCTGTCCGATGCCTGCTGGCCGCAAGCTCTGCTGGGTGATCTGCCGGTGATCTATCCTTTCATCGTCAATGATCCGGGCGAGGCCGCACAGGCCAAGCGCCGCTTGTCCGCGGTGACGCTGGGCCACGTGCCGCCGCCGCTGGTCGCGGCCAGCCTGCCCGAAAGCCTGACGCATCTGGAACGGCTTCTGGACGAATATTCTACCGCTGACGGGCTGGACCCGCGCCGCCGCGACCGGCTGATCGGGGCAATCCGCGATGAGGCCCGCGCCGCAGGTGTCGAAACCGATCTGGGCCTGCCCGCCGACGCAGCCCCCGCCGAGGCGATCCCGCTGATCGACCGCTTTCTGTGCGATCTGAAAGACAGCCGCTTCGGCGATGGGCTGCATGTCTACGGCACCGCAGCGGGCGAAATGCAGGGGCTGGCGGACGCGCTGGCGGGCCGCCATGTCCCGCCCGGCCCCTCCGGCTCGCCCGCGCGGGGGCGGCAGGATGTGCTGCCGACCGGGCGCAATCTCTTCACCGTCGATCCGCGCGCCGTGCCCTCGCGCAATGCCCACGCCCAAGGCGTGAAACTGGCCGAGGAGCTGTTGCGCCGCCACCTTCAGGACCACGGCGACTGGCCGCGCGGACTGGTGGTCGATCTGTGGGGCAGCGCCACCATGCGCACGGCGGGCGAGGAATTCGCCATGGCCCTGCATCTGGCGGGCCTGATCCCGCGCTGGGACGGTGCCACGGGCCGCGTCTCGGGCATCGAGATCGTCACGCTGGCCGAGCTGGGCCGCCCGCGCATCGACGTGACGCTGCGCGTCTCGGGCCTGTTTCGCGACGTGTTTCCGGGGCTGGCGCAGCTTTTCGAGACCGGGGCGCAGGCCCTGGCCCAGCGTGAGGAAGCCCCCGAGGACAATCCCTATCTGGCCCGCGCCCCCCGCGTCTTTGGCCCCAAACCCGGCCTTTACGGCCTTGCGATCACCGATCTGGCCGAAACCTTCACCGACGCGGCCCGCGCGCAGGCGGGCGAGGCATGGCTCGCCGCCTCGTCCCACGCCATCGCGGCGGACGGCGCGATCACGCATCAGCCGCAGGCGATCCGCGACCGGCTTGCCGCCGCCGATGCGTTTGTCCACGCGCAGGACCTGCCCGAATCCGACCTGCTGCTGGCCAGCGACTATGCCGCTCATGAGGCGGGATTCGCCGCCGCCATGGCCCGGATCGGCGCGCCCGCGCCCGCGCTTTACCATCTGGACGCGACCCGCCCCGATACTCCCCGCGCCCGCCTGCTGACCGAGGAAATCGCCCGCGTCACCCGCGCCCGTGCCGCCGATCCGGCTTGGGCCGATGGCATGATGCGCCACGGCTTTCGCGGCGCGGCGGAGATCGCTGCGACGCTGGACCATATGGCGGCCTTCGCCAATCTGGCGGGCGTGGTGCCGGGGCATCTGTTCGACCTTTACCACGACGCCACGCTGGGCCGCGCCGAGGTGGTCGATTTCATGGCGCGCGAGAACCCCGCCGCGCTGGCCGCCATGCGCGACCTGTTTGCGCGGCTTCTGGACAGCGGGCTTTGGATCACGCGGCGCAACTCGGTTCTGGCGGGGGTCGCGCCATGAGCTTTCAGATCAAGGGCTGGTGCCCCGGCGCACTGCGGCCGATGCGGTCGGGCGACGGGCTGGTGCTGCGCATCCGGGCGCGGGGCGGGCGGCTCTTGCCCGAACAAAGCCGCGTGATCGCCGATCTGTCAGCGCGTCTGGGCAATGGGCTGATCGACCTGACCAGCCGCGCCAATCTGCAATTGCGCGGGCTGGATCAGGCCGGCCATGCCGAGGCGATCACGGCGCTGGACGCGCTGGGACTGCTGGACGACAGCCCGGCGGCCGAGGCGCGGCGCAATGTCATGCTGAGCCCTGTGGCGCCGGTCGACGGCCCGGCATGGCATCTGGCCGCCGAGCTGTCGCGCCGCCTGACGGCCCCCGATGCGCCCGACCTGCCGGGGAAATTCGGCTTTGCCATCGATGAGGCCGCGCCGGTTCTGTCCGAGGCCCCGGCCGACATCCGCCTGATCCCCAAAGGCACGGGCTGGCATCTGCACCCCGAGGGCGCGGATTGGCACCTGCCCGCCGCCGACCCCGCGCAGGATGCACTGGCCTTGGCGGGCTGGTTCATCGCGCAGGGCGGCGTCAGCGCCGGGCGGGGCCGGATGCGGGCACTGATCGCGGGCGGCACGCGCCATTCCGATGCGGTGCCGGGCGGCCTGCCCGCCCCTGCCCCCGCACCGCAGCCCGGCCCCTTGGCGCAGGGGCGGCTGCTGGGCTTTGCCTTTGGCCAGATCACGGCGGCGCAGCTGGCCGCGATCACGGCCCCGATCCGGCTGACGCCATGGCGGATGCTGCTTCTGGAAACGCCCGAAAAGGTCCGGATCCCCGGGGCCATCGAGGCCCCCGGCGATCCGCTGCTGCGCAGTCACGCCTGCACCGGCGCACCCGCCTGCCCGCAGGCCCGCGCCGAGACGCGCGAGCTGGCCCGCACATTGGCGCCGCTGGCCGCCAGCCTGCATGTCAGCGGCTGCGCCAAGGGCTGCGCCCATCGCGGGCGGGCGGCGATCACGCTGGTCGCGACCGGGCCCGACCGCTTTGACCTGATCGCCGATGGCACGACGGCCGACCCGCCGCTGGCCTGCGCGCTCAGCCGCATTGACCTTGCGAGCCGGCTCGCGCAATGGAGAGCCCATGATGCACCAATATGAAACCGACGGCGCCGCGATCTATCGCCAATCCTTTGCCACCATCCGGGCCGAGGCCGATCTTGCCCGCTTCACCCCCGAGGAAGAGCCGGTGGTGGTGCGCATGATCCATGCCGCAGGCCTCGTCGGGCTGGAACGCGACGTGGCCTTTTCCCCCGGCATGACCGAGGCGGCGCGCCGCGCGCTGGCCGCCGGCGCGCCGATCCTGTGCGACGCGCGCATGGTCAGCGAGGGCATCACCCGCCCCCGCCTGCCCGCGAATAACCGCGTGATCTGCACGCTGCAGGACCCGCGCGTGCCCGACCTGGCGGCGCGCATGGGCAATACCCGCAGCGCCGCCGCGCTGGAACTGTGGCGCGACGATCTGGCGGGCGCCGTGGTCGCCATCGGCAATGCCCCCACCGCGCTGTTTCACCTGCTGAACATGCTGCAAGACCCCGCCTGCCCGCGCCCGGCCGCCATCATCGGCTGCCCAGTGGGCTTTGTGGGCGCCGCCGAATCCAAGGACGCGCTGATGGCCGACCTGCCTGCGCCGGCGCTGATCGTGCGCGGGCGGCTGGGCGGCTCGGCCATCACCGTCGCCGCCGTCAACGCGCTGGCCAGCCGGAAGGAATAGCCATGGGCCAAAACCCCGGAAAGATCATCTGCGCGGGCCTTGGCCCGGGCGATCCCGACCTGATCTCGGTCCGCGCCGACCGGGCGATCCGGGGCGCGCGCCAGATCGCCTATTTCCGCAAGAAGGGGCGCTCGGGTCAGGCGCGGCGCATCGTCGCCGATCTTTTGGCCGCAGATGTGATCGAACACGCGATGGAATACCCCGTCACGGTCGAGATCCCCTTTGCCAGCCCCGAATACAACCGCCTGCTGGCCGAATTCTATGACGACTGGACTGCGCGGCTGGTCGATCTGGCGCGCGCGGGCGATGTGGTGGTGCTTTGCGAGGGCGATCCGCTGTTCTACGGCTCGTTCATGCATCTGCACGCCCGCCTGCAAGGGCTGGTCGAGGTCGATGTGATCCCCGGCATCCCCGGCATGACCGGCTGCTGGAACGCCGTGGGCCAGCCGATGACATGGGGCGACGACGCCATGACCGTGCTGATGGGCACGCTGAGCGAGACCGATCTGACCCGCCACATCACCGCCGCCGATGCGGTGGTGGTGATGAAGACCGGGCGCAACCTGCCCAAGATCGCCCGCGCGCTGCAGGCGGCGGGCCGGCTTTCGGACGCATGGCTGGTTGAACGCGGCACCATGCCCAACCAGCGGCTGACGCCTTTGGCGCAGGCCGATCTGGACGCCTGCCCCTATTTCGCCACCGTGCTGGTCCATGGCCATGGCCGCCGGCCCTTGGCGGATGCCGCCGAATGACCGGCTGGGTCGCGGTCGCGGGTCTGGGTCCGGGCGCCGAAGACCTGATCACCCCCGAGGTGCAGGCAGCGCTGGATCAGGCCAGCGATGTGATCGGCTATATTCCCTATGTCGCGCGCGTGGCGCCGCGTCCGGGGCTGGCGCTGCACCCTTCGGACAACCGGGTCGAGCTGGACCGCGCCCGCCATGCGCTGGCGCTGGCGCGGGACGGGCGGCAGGTGGTGGTGGTCTCGTCCGGTGATCCGGGCGTGTTCGCCATGGCCTCGGCCTTGTTCGAGGCCTTGGGCGACGATCCGGCGCCCGAAATCCGCATCCTGCCCGGCATCACTGCCATGCTGGCCGCCAGTGCCCGGCTGGGCGCGCCCTTGGGCCATGATTTCTGCGCCATCAACCTGTCGGACAATCTGAAACCCTGGGCGCTGATCGAAAAGCGGCTGCGGCTGGCCGCCGAGGCCGATTTCGCCATGGCCTTTTACAACCCGCGCTCGAAATCCCGCCCCGAGGGCTTTGCCCGCGTGCTGGAGATCCTGCGCGAAAGCTGCGGCCCCGAGCGGCTGATCAGCTTTGCCCGCGCCGTCACCACCCCCGAGGAGGCGCTGCTGACCGTCACTCTGGCCGAGGCCCGTCCCGAGATGGCCGATATGCGCACCGTCATCATTCTGGGCAACAGCGCGACGCGGCGGGCCGGGCGCTGGGTCTATACGCCGCGCTCGGCATGACCCAGCCAGCCCATCAGCTGCGCCGGGCTTGCGACCACATGCCGTTCCGGCAGGGCGGGACGCGCGATCATCACCACCGGGATGCCCAGCATCCGCGCCGCCTCCAGCTTGGCATGGGCCGCGCGCCCGCCGGCATTCTTGGTGACGAGATGGCCGATGGCGTGGCGCTTCATCAGCTCCAGATCGCCGGGCACGGAAAACGGGCCGCGCGACACGATCAGCGTGGCATCGGGCAGCGGATGCGCCGCCACCTCGGCAAAGCGCAGCAGCCAGCGATGCCCGCGCCCCAGAAACGGCGTCAGGTTCTGCCGGCCGATGGCCAGAAACACGCCCGAGCCATCGCCGGGCAGAGCCTCGGCTGCGGCGGCGTAATCGGCGACATGGCGCCAGTCGTCGCCCGACGCCGCGGCCCATTCGGGGCGCTCCAGCGCGATCAGCGGAATGCCCGTGTCCGCGCAGGCGGCGATGGCATTGCGGCTCATGCCTTCGGCAAAGGGATGCGTGGCGTCGATGACATGGCTGATGGCATTGTCGCGCAGGAATTGCGCCAGCCCCTCGATGCCGCCAAAGCCGCCGATCCGCGTCGGCAGGGGCTGGGCCACCGGGTTCGCCGTGCGCCCGGCATAGGAATAGATCGCGTTCAGACCGGCCTCGGCCAGCGTGCGGGCCATGGCGCCGGCCTCGGTCGTGCCGCCCAGAATAAGGATGCGCGTCATGGCTGAGCCCTGGTTGTCGATCATCGGTCTGGGCGAGGATGGACCGGAGGGGCTGCCCGCTGCAAGCCGCGCGGCGCTGGCGGCGGCGGAAATCGTCTTTGGCGCGCCCCGGCATCTGGCGCTGGCGGGGGTCGCGGGCCAGCATTGGCCGGTGCCCTTCGACATCGCGCCGCTTATTGCCCATCGCGGGCAAAGGGTGGCGGCGCTGGTCTCGGGCGATCCGTTCTGGCACGGCGCCGGGGCCACGCTGGCCGAGGCGCTGGCGCCGGGCGAATGGCGGGCCTTTCCGGCGCCGGGGACGTTTTCGCTGGCCGCTGCCCGGATGGGCTGGCGGCTGGAGGACGTGACCTGCCTTGGCCTGCATGTCGCGCCGCTGGCCCGGCTGCGCCCGGTCATGGCGCGCGGCGCGCGGGCGATCTGCCTGATGCGCGATGGCGAGGCGCCGGCCACGCTGGCCGCATGGCTGGTGGCGCAGGGGCTGGGCGCGGTGCGGATGACCGTCCTGCAAGCCTTGGGCGGGCCGCGCGAATATGTCGCCAGCACGCCGGCGCAGGGCTTTGCGCTGACCTGCACGGCGCCGGTCGCGGTGGCGCTGGACGGGGCAGAGCTGCCGCCGGGCAGCGGGCTGCCGCGCGGCTTTGGCCTGCCCGACGCGGCCTTTGCCCATGACGGCCAGATCACCCGCCGCGCCGTGCGCGCGGTGACGCTGGCGCATCTGGCGCCCCGGCCCGGCGAATTGCTGTGGGACATCGGCGGCGGCTCGGGCTCGGTCAGCGTCGAATGGTGCCTGAACGGCGGCCGCGCCGTGACCATCGAGCCGCGCCCCGACCGGCTGGACAATATCGTCGCCAATATCGAGGCCTTTGGTCTGGCCGGGCGGATGCGGGCCGTGGCCGGGGCGGCGCCGGATGCGCTGGCCCTGCTGCCGGCGCCGGATGCGATTTTCGTCGGCGGCGGGGCCAATGCCGGGCTGATCGCCGCCCTGCCCCCCGCGCGTCTGGTGGTCAATGCCGTCACGCTGGAAACCGAAGCGCTGGTCGCCATGCTGCATGCCGAGCACGGCGGCCAGTTGACCCGGCTTTCGGTCGAAGAGGCCGCCCCCCTTGGCCGGATGCGCGGCTGGACCCCGGCACGCAGCGTCACCATCTGGGCCAGCGCATGAGGGTGGCAGGTTTCGGGTTTCGCACCGCGGCCCCCACCGCCGCACTGGCCGAGGCGCTGGCCGGGGCGCTGGCCCGTGCCGGATGCTCTGGTCAGGTCGATGCGCTGGCCACCAGCCATGCCAAGGCCGGGGCGCCGGCGATCCGCGAACTGGCGCAGCAGGCCGGCCTGCCGCTGCTGGCGGTCGAGGTCGCGGGTATCGCCACCCCCACGCAATCGCCGCGTGTCGCCGCCCTGTGCGGCACCGGCTCGCTGGCCGAGGCGGCGGCGCTGGCGGCGCTCGCGCCCGGCGCGCGGCTGCTGGCCCCCCGCGCCCTATCGCAAGACGGCATGGCCACCTGCGCCATCGCCCAAGGAGACCCCGCATGACCGTCCATTTCATCGGCGCCGGCCCCGGTGCCGCCGACCTGATCACTCTGCGCGGCCGCGACCTGATCGCCGCCTGCCCGGTCTGTCTTTATGCCGGATCGCTGGTGCCGCAGGCGCTGTTGGCGCATTGCCCGCCGGGCGCACGCATCGTCAACACCGCCAGCATGGATCTGGACGCGATCATCGCCGAAATCGCCGCAGCCCATGCGGCGGGACAGGACGTGGCCCGGCTGCATTCGGGCGATCTGTCGGTCTGGTCGGCCATGGGTGAGCAATTGCGCCGGCTGCGCGCCCTGGACATTCCCTATGACGTGACGCCGGGCGTGCCCAGTTTCGCCGCCGCCGCCGCCGCGCTGGGGGCGGAACTGACCCTGCCCGGCCTTGCGCAATCGGTGGTGTTGACGCGGACCTCGGGCCGGGCCTCGGCCATGCCCGAGAGCGAGGCGCTGGCCAATTTCGCCGCCACCGGCGCCACGCTTGCCATCCATCTGTCGGTGCATGTGCTGGACCGGGTGCAGGCCGAGCTGATCCCGCATTATGGGTCCGATTGCCCGGTCGCCGTGGTCTTTCGCGCCAGCTGGCCCGATCAGCGCATCATCCGCGCCACGCTGGCCACACTGGACCCCGGCATCGGCGCGGGCGAGCGCACGGCGCTGATCCTTGTCGGCCGGGCGCTGGCCGCCGAGGGCTTTGACGAAAGCCGGCTTTACGCGGGCGATTACGACCGCCGCTTCCGCCCCGTCGGCACCGATCCGAGGTTTCCCGAATGAGGGGGCTGGTCGTCAGCGCCTCGGCCTCGGGCGCGGGCAAGACCACGGTCACGCTGGGCCTGATCGCGGCCCTGCGCGCGCGCGGGCTGGTGGTGCAGCCCTTCAAGAGCGGGCCCGATTACATCGACCCGGCCTTTCACCGCGCGGCGGCAGGGCGCGATTCGTTCAATCTGGACAGCTGGGCGATGGGACGCGACCAGATCGCGCATCTGCTGGGCGCGGCCGAGGATGCCGATATCGCGCTGGCCGAGGGCTCGATGGGCCTCTTTGACGGGGTGGCGACGGTCGGCGGCCTTGGCAACGGGGCCAGCGCCGATATCGCCGCTTTGACCGGCTGGCCGGTGCTGCTGGTGATCGACGCGCGCGGACAGGCGCAATCGGCCGCCGCCGTGGCGCTGGGGTTTCGCGAGATGCGGCCCGATGTGGCGCTGGCGGGGGTGGTGCTAAACCGCGTCGCCAGCCCCCGGCACGAGGCGCTGATGCGGCTGGCCTTTGATGCGCTGGCGATCCCGGTGCTGGGCGTCCTGCCGCGCGAGGCCGGGATCGAGTTGCCCGAGCGGCATCTGGGGCTGGTGCAGGCGCAGGAACATGGCGCGCTGGAGGCGTTTCTGGCGGCGGCAGGGACGGCGGCGGCGCGGCATCTGGACCTCGATGCGATCATCGCGGCGGCGCGCGGCGGGATCGGGCCGCAGCCCTTTCGCCCGCTGCCGCCCCCGGCCGGGCGGATCGCGCTGGCGCAGGACGCGGCCTTTTCCTTTGTCTATCCGCATCTGATCGCGGGCTGGCGTGCGGCGGGGGCGACGATCCTGCCGTTTTCGCCGCTGGCGGACGAGGCGCCCGATGACAGCGCCGGCGCCTGCTGGCTGCCGGGCGGCTATCCCGAGCTGCACGCCGGCCGGCTGGCCTCGGCCCATGGGTTCCGCGCCGGGCTGCGCCGCTTTGCCGAAACCCGGCCCGTGCATGGCGAATGCGGCGGCTATATGGCGATGGGCGCGGGGCTGGTCGATGCCCAAGGCCTCCGGCACGAGATGGCCGGGCTTCTGGGGCTGGAAACCAGCTATGAAAAGCGCCGGATGCATCTGGGCTATCGCCGCGCCCTGCCCGAGGCCGGGCTGTTTCGCGGCGCGCTGACCGGGCATGAGTTCCATTATGCCACCATCCTGAGCCAGCCCGACGCCGCGCTTGCCCATGTCACCGACGCCAATGGCGATGCGGTGGCCGAGACCGGATCCTGTCGCGGCCATGCCTCGGGCACGTTCTTTCACCTGATCGGAGAGGCCCCATGATCGAGCTGTCCCTGATCGGCATCGGCACCGGCAGTCCCGGCCACCTGACCCGCGAGGGGGTGGCGGCGATGGAGCTGGCCGATCTGATCCTGATCCCTGCCAAGGGCGAGGATAAATCCGACCTTGGCGAGCTGCGCGAGATGTTGTGCCACAAGCTGCTGCGCCGGCCGCCGCCGCTGGCACGGTTCGAGATGCCGCAACGCGACAGCCGGCAAGGCTATCGTCAGGGCGTCGAGGACTGGCACGACGCCATCGCCCTGCGCTGGGAAGAGGTCATCCGCGAATATCGCGCGCAGCGCCCGGCGCTGCTGGTCTGGGGCGATCCCTCGCTTTACGACAGCACGCTGCGCATCGCCGAGCGCGTCGGGCGGCGCCTGCCCTTGAACCTGCGGGTGGTGCCGGGCATCACCGCCGTGCAGGCGCTGTGCGCGGCGCATCGCATCCCGATGAATGCCGTGGCCGAGCCGGTGCAGATCACCACCGGCCGGCAATTGCGCGAGAATGGCTGGCCCGAAGGGGTGCGCCGCGTGGTGGTGATGCTGGACGGTGAATGTTCGTTCCAGACGCTGCCCGAAAACGGCACCCGGATCTGGTGGGGCGCGTTTCTGGGCATGGCCGAGCAGATGCTGATCGCGGGCGATCTGTCCGAGGCCGGGCCGCGCATTCTGGCGGCGCGGGCGGCGGCGCGGGCGGCGCATGGCTGGATCATGGATATCTATCTGCTGGAGCGCCCGGACTGAGGGCGCACCGCCCGGCCGCAGCCCCAGCATGGGTATTTGGAAAATGGTGAATGGAAGCGGCAGCCCGGAAAAAGAGGCCGCCGTTCTTGCGTCACGCGGAGGGAGGAGAGACGCGGCAAGAACGGCGGCACTGCCATGAAGAACCCCGTGCGGCCCGGGGTGGCGGGGATGCGGGCCCCGTCTTGTTCAGGTTGCGTCGCACTGCGGCGGTGCTCAACCATCGAGGCGGGTGCGGGGCGGGTGATCGGGACGATTGCCGGTTTTTGCGTCACTGCCCGGCGGCAGCGATGAAAAATGCGGATCGCGGCAAAGCAGATCTGGCCCGGCGGGGCCGAACGGGCCATGCGGCGCCACCTGGGCGGGATTGAACGAATCGGTCCCGCATGAGAGGCTGAAGCCCCTGACCAGAGGAGAAAGACGATGATCGGAAGAACTGTCGCCTTGGCCCTTGCGCTGTCGATGACGGCGCTGCCCGCTCTGGCCTGTCCCGGCAAGGCGAAAATGCAGGATCAATCTGCCTCCGGCACGCCGGTGCAGACGCCGGTGGTCAAGCCCAAGACCAGCGCCTGAAGATCAGCGCCCGTGCCGGAAACGGGGGCAAGGCCCGCCCCCGTTCAATTGAACTTGTTGTCGCGCGGGAAACCGCGCGGCGCCATATAGCCGGTGCCGGCCCGTTTCCCCAGCCATTCGGTGAGATCGGGTTCGGTGCGGGTGCGTCCGCCGCTTTCCTGCCAGCGCAAGCCGTCGGCCAGCGTGATGCAGATCGCGTCGGACAGCTCGCCATCCTTGTATTTCTGCAGGCGCACGCCCTTGCCCCGGCCCATCTCGGGCAGTTCCGAGAGCGGGAAGACCAGCAGCTTGCGGTTCTGGCCAACGACCGCGAGATGGTCGCCGGTCACCGGACGGCACAGCAGCGGATCGCCGTTCAGCACCTGCTTGCCGGTGCGGGTCTGCGCCAGAATGTCGGCGGCGGGCACGATGAAGCCGTCGCCCGCCTTCGAGGCGACAAGGTAACGCTGATCGGCGCGCCACGGGAACATCGCGATGACCGGCGCGTCATTGGGCAGGTCGATCATCAGGCGCAGAGGCTCGCCCATGCCGCGCCCGCCGGGCAGGTTGTTGGTCGGCAGCGTGTAGAAGCGGCCATTGGCGGCAAAGACCATCAGCTTGTCGGTGGTTTCGGCATGCAGCGCCATGAAGGGGCCGTCGCCGTCCTTGAACTTGATCTCGGCATCGAGCGGCTGATGGCCCTTCATCGCGCGGATCCAGCCCATTTTCGACAGGATCACGGTGATCGGCTCGCGCTCGATCATCGAATCCATGTCGATGGGGGCGACCTCGCCCGCCTCGCCGATCTCGGTGCGGCGCAGGCCGCCGGGGGCGGATTTGCCGAACTTGCCGCGCGTCTCGCGCAGTTCTTCGGCGATGCGGGCCCATTGCGCGCCGTCATCTGACAGCATGGCCTGCAAGGCGGCGCGCTCGGCGGTCAGGTTTTCGTGCTCGCTGCGCAGTTCCATTTCCTCAAGGCGGCGCAGGGCGCGCAGGCGCATGTTCAGGATCGCCTCGACCTGCACATCGGTCAGCTTGAATTCGGCGATCATCACCGCCTTGGGATCGTCCTCGTAGCGGATGATCTCGATCACACGGTCGAGGTTCAGGAAGGCGATCATATAGCCTTCCAGCACCTCGAGCCGGGCGGCGATCTTGTCCAGCCGGTGGTTCGAACGCCGCACCAGCACCTCGCGCCGGTGGTCAAGGAAAGCGCGCAGCACCTCTTTCAGCGAGCAGACCTTGGGCACGCGGCCGTCGATCAGCACGTTCATGTTCAACCCGAAGCGGATTTCCAGATCCGAGACGCGGAACAGCGCCGCCATCAACTGTTCGGGGTCGACGTTGCGGGCGCGCGGCTCCAGCACGATGCGGACATCCTCGGCGGATTCGTCGCGCACATCGGCCAGGATCGGCACTTTCTTGGTCTGGATGACCTCGGCCAGACGCTCGATCAGCTTGGATTTCTGCACCTGATAGGGAATTTCGGTGACGACCACCTGCCAGTTGCCGCGGCCCAGATCCTCGACCGACCAGCGCGCGCGCAGGCGCAGGCTGCCGCGCCCGGTGCGGTAGGCTTCGGCGATGGTCTCGCGGGTTTCCACCAGCACGCCGCCGGTCGGGAAATCCGGACCGGGGATGATGGAAACCAGCGTGTCGTCGCGCGCATCCGGCGCTTTGATCAGATGCAGGCAGGCGTCGATGACTTCGTGCAGGTTATGCGGCGGCACGTTGGTCGCCATGCCGACCGCGATGCCCGAGGCGCCGTTGCACAGAAGGTTCGGAAAGGCCGCCGGCAGCACGATGGGCTCTTCCAGCGTGCCGTCGTAGTTCGGGCGGAAATCGACGGCATTCTCGGCCAGCCCCTCCATCAGCGCCTCGGCGGTGGCGGTCAGGCGGGCCTCGGTGTAGCGGCTGGCGGCGGGGTTGTCGCCGTCGATATTGCCGAAATTGCCCTGCCCGTCGACCAGCGGATAGCGCATGGCAAAGGGCTGCGCGAGGCGCGCCATCGCATCATAGATCGCGGCATCGCCATGCGGGTGATAGTTGCCCATCACATCGCCGGTGATCTTGGCCGATTTGCGGAACGCCCCGGTCGGCGACAGGCGCAGCTCGCGCATCGCGTAAAGGATGCGGCGATGCACGGGCTTGAGCCCATCGCGGGCATCGGGCAGCGCGCGGTGCATGATCGTCGACAGCGCATAGGTCAGGTAACGCTCGCCAATGGCGCGCGACAGCGGTTCGGTGCTGGTCTGATCCTGCGCAGGATCGGGAATATTCGGATCGTCTGACATGGTTTGGTGAATAGGCCCGCCCGCGCGCCCGGTCCAGCCGGAAATGCGCGCCTTGCGCGAGCGGGCCGGCTGGCGCAGAACCCCGCCCAAAAGAGGAGGCGCGCATGAAAACCGTTCTGATCACCGGCTGTTCCTCGGGCATCGGGCTGGATGCGGCGCGGCACATGCAGGCACACGGCTGGCGGGTGATCGCCACCTGCCGGCGCGGCGACGATCTGGACGCGCGCCGCGACGAGGGGATGGAGGCGCTGCATCTGGAGCTGTCCGATGAGGGCAGCGTGGCGCGCTGTGCCGATCAGGCGCTGGCGCTGGGGGTGGATGCGCTGGTCAACAACGCGGCCTTTGCCATTCCGGGCGCGGCCGAGGATCTGCCGCGCGGCGCCCTGCGTGCGATTTTTGAGGCCAACCTGTTCGGCACCCATGACCTGACCTGCCGGTTGCTGCCGCATTTCCGGGCGCAGGGCGGGCGCGTGGTCAATATCAGCTCGGTCCTTGGCCTGGTCGGCATTCCGTGGCGCGGCGCCTATGTAGCCACGAAATTCGCGCTGGAGGGGCTGACCGATGTGCTGCGCGCCGAAATGGCCGATACGCCGGTGAAATTCGTGCTGATCGAGCCGGGCCCGATCGGGACCAGGATCCGCCTGAACTCGATCCCGCATTTCGAGCGTTGGATCGACTGGCAATCCAGCCCGCGCCGCGCCCAATACGAGGCCACGCTGCTGCAACGCCTTTACCATCCGGCGGCGAAAAAGGACCGCTTCGAACTGCCGCCCCGTGCCGTCAGCGAAAGGATCGCGCAAGCGTTAGAGGCAGCGAACCCACGCCCGCGCTATTATGTGACCACGCCAACGCGGCTCGCGGGCACGGCGCGGCGGCTTCTGCCCACGCGCGCTCTGGACTGGCTGGCGCGGCGCAGCTAGGTTACCGGCCGAAAGGGGTCCGCCCATGCGACATGATCCGCTGTTCTACCTGCTGGTGCTCTGCTGCCTCGCCGTGGTCGCGATCCTTGCGACCGGCATCGGCGGCTTTGCCAAGGGCGGCGAGTTCAACCGCAAGCATGGCAACCGGCTGATGCGCTGGCGCATCATCGCCCAGGCCGTCGCCATCGCGGTGTTCCTGATCTATCTCTGGGCACGCAGCAAGGGCTAGTCATGGTCGTTCTGAACCGCATCTATACCCGCACCGGCGACGGTGGCGAAACCGCACTGTCGAATGGCGAACGCGTGCGCAAGGACAGCCAGCGGGTCGAGAGCTATGGCACCGTCGATGAGCTGAACGCCACGCTGGGTCTGGCCCGGCTGCATGCCGAAGGCCCGCTGGCCGAACGCATCGCGGTGATCCAGAATGATCTCTTTGACCTTGGCGCCGATCTGTCGCGCCCGCGCATCGAGGAGGATGCCGAGGCGCCCTATCCGGTGCTACGCATCATCGATTCGCAGGTGGCGCGGCTCGAGACGGAAATCGACGCGATGAACGCCGATCTGGCGCCGCTGCGCAGCTTCATCCTGCCCGGCGGCACGGCGCTGGCCGCGCATCTGCACCTGTGCCGCACGGTCGCGCGCCGCGCCGAACGCGCCGCCGTGGCCATCGCCGATGGCGCCAATCCGGCGGCGGTGAAATATCTCAACCGGCTCTCGGACTGGCTGTTCGTGGCCGGGCGGGTGGCCAACGAAAACGGCAGCCGGGACATCCTTTGGGTGCCGGGTGCAAGTCGTTAGCGACAACATGACGGGATCGTTGCGTAACGACCGAAACCCGTCGTTTTTTCTCTATTATTGGCCCAGACGGCCAGCTAACAAACTCACCGAACAGGTGACGCAACCAAAGGGGAGAGGCCGATGAAAGTCCTCGTGCCAGTCAAGCGCGTGATCGACTACAACGTTAAGGCCCGTGTCAAGGCTGACGGGTCGGGTGTCGATCTTGCAAACGTCAAGATGTCGATGAACCCGTTTGACGAGATCGCGGTCGAAGAAGCGATCCGTCTGAAAGAGGCGGGCAAGGCCGAGGAAGTGATCGCGGTCTCGATCGGTGTCAAACAGGCGCAGGAAACGCTGCGCACGGCGCTGGCCATGGGTGCAGACCGCGCCATTCTGGTCGTCGCCGCCGATGACGTGCATCAGGACATCGAGCCGCTGGCCGTCGCCAAGATCCTCGCCGCCGTCGCCAAGGCCGAAGGCACCGAGCTGATCATCGCCGGCAAACAGGCGATCGACAACGACATGAACGCCACCGGCCAGATGCTGTCGGCGATCCTGGGCTGGGGTCAGGCGGCCTTTGCCAGCAAGCTGGAACTGGACGGCGGCAAGGCGAAAGTCACCCGCGAAGTCGATGGCGGTCTGCAGACCATCGAGGTCAGCCTGCCGGCAGTCGTCACCGCCGACCTGCGCCTCAACGAGCCGCGCTATGCCTCGCTGCCCAACATCATGAAGGCCAAGAAGAAGCCCTTGGACGAAAAGACCCCGGCCGATTACGGCGTCGACGCCAGCCCGCGCCTCGAGGTCGTCTCGGTGCGCGAGCCCGAGGGCCGCAAGGCCGGCATCAAGGTCGGCTCGGTCGACGAGCTGGTGTCGAAACTGAAAGAAGCGGGGGTGATCTGATGGCCGTTCTGATTCTGGGTGAAGTCACCGATGGCGCGCTGAACGTCGATGCGACCGCCAAAGCCGTCAATGCCGTCCAAGGTCTGGGCGATGTGACCGTGCTGATCGCCGGCGCCTCGGCGCAAGCTGCGGCCGCGGAAGCCGCCAAGATCGCCGGTGTGGCCAAGGTGCTGGTCGCCGAAAACGCGCTCTATGGCCACCGGCTGGCCGAACCGACTGCGGCGCTGATCGTATCGCTGGCCGGCGATTACAGCCATATCGCCGCCCCGGCCACCACGGACGCCAAGAACATCCTGCCCCGCGTCGCCGGGCTTCTGGATGTGATGGTGCTGTCGGATGTCTCGAAAGTCGTCGATGCCGACACGTTCGAGCGCCCGATCTATGCCGGCAACGCCATCCAGACGGTGAAGTCGAAAGACGCCAAAAAGGTGTTCACGCTGCGCACCGCCAGCTTCGACGCGGCCGGCCAGGGCGGTTCGGCCGCGGTGGCCGAGGCGGCTGCCGCTGCCGATCCGGGCCTGTCGAGCTGGCTCTCGGACGAGGTCGCGCAATCGGACCGTCCCGAACTGACCTCGGCCAAGCGCGTGGTGTCGGGCGGCCGTGGCGTCGGCTCGAAAGACAGCTTCGAGATCATCGAGGCGCTGGCCGACAAGCTGGGCGCCGCCGTCGGCGCCTCGCGCGCGGCGGTAGATTCGGGCTATGCGCCGAACGACTGGCAGGTCGGCCAGACCGGCAAGGTGGTTGCGCCTGAACTGTATGTCGCCATCGGCATCTCGGGCGCGATCCAGCACCTTGCGGGGATGAAGGACAGCAAGGTCATCGTCGCCATCAACAAGGACGAAGAAGCCCCGATCTTCCAGATCGCGGACTACGGCCTGGTCGGAGACCTGTTCACCACCATCCCGGAACTGACCGGCAAACTCTGAACCCCTTCTTTCGTGGGAAAATATCCCGGGGGGAACGCCGGGCCTGCCCCATCGAGGGGAAGGCCCGGCGTCGGGGGGGGGGGGCCCCCCCCCCCCCCCCCCCAACCCAAAAACCCCCCCCCACGGGGGGGGGTTTTGAATTTATGCCCCCCCGGC
>NZ_WMIF01000008.1:0-57593 GCF_009711185.1 Paracoccus limosus | reverse complement strand
TCTCTCCCCGGGGGGGGGCCCCGCCGGCCCCCCCGGGGGGGGGGGGGGGGGGGGGGGGGGGGCCCCCCCCCCCCCGGACCCCTACCCCAAACCAAAAACCGCCCCCCTTCGGGGCGGTTTTCTCATTGAATGCCCCCGCGGCTTGCGCCTATCGTCCCTGCTGGGCACAGAAGGATAAAACGATGGCGATTCAATCCGTGGGCGTGATCGGGGCTGGTCAGATGGGCAATGGCATCGCCCATGTCTTCGCCTTGGCCGGCTATGACGTGCTGATGACCGACATCTCGCGCGAGGCCTTGGACAAAGCGCTGAACCTGATCGAAAAAAACCTGGATCGCCAGGCCAGCCGCGGCAAGATCTCGACCGAGGACAAGGATGCCGCCATGCGCCGCATCCGCACCACGCAGCAATTGTCGGACCTTGGGCAATGCGATCTGGTGATCGAGGCTGCGACCGAGCGAGAAACTGTCAAACACGCGATCTTCGAAGATCTGGTCCCGCATCTGAAGCCCGAGACGATCCTGGCCTCGAACACCTCGTCGATCTCGATCACCCGGCTTGCCAGCCGCACCGATCGGCCCGGCCGCTTCATGGGCGTGCATTTCATGAATCCGGTGCCGGTCATGCAGCTGGTCGAGCTGATCCGCGGCATCGCTACGGAAGAGGCGGTGTTCAAGGAACTGGTCGGCGTCGTCGAGAAGATCGGCAAGACCGCCGCCAGCGCCGAGGACTTCCCGGCCTTCATCGTCAACCGCATCCTGATCCCGATGATCAACGAAGCGGTTTATGTGCTGTATGAGGGCGTGGGCTCGGTCAAATCCATCGACGAATCGCTGAAACTGGGCGCGAACCATCCGATGGGCCCGCTGGAACTGGCGGATTTCATCGGGCTGGACACCTGCCTTGCGATCATGAACGTGCTGCATGACGGGCTGGCCGATACCAAATATCGCCCCTGCCCGCTTTTGGTGAAATATGTCGAGGCCGGCTGGCTGGGTCGCAAGACTGGTCGGGGATTTTACGACTATTCCAGCGAAGTGCCGGTGCCGACGCGCTAGGCGGCACCGCCGGACCGGGGCTCTGCCCCGGACCCCGGGACATTTTCGCACAAAAGAAGGGCGATCAGGTCTTTTTGCCGATGCGCGGCTCGGTCCCGTTGAGGATCCGGGCAATATTGGCATGGTGGCGGATGAAGATCAGCACCGCCATCAGCCCGGTAACCAGAGCCATACGCGCGCCGTCGAGCCAAAGCGCGACAAAGGGTGTCAGCGCGGCAGCGATCAGCGCCGACAGAGACGAGATCCGCCCAAGCAGCGCCGCAAGCAGCCAGAGGCCGCAAGCGGCCAGCCCCAGCCGCCAGTCCAGCGCCAGCAACGTGCCGAGGAAGGTGGCGACGCCCTTTCCGCCCTTGAAGCCCAGCCAGACCGGGAACAGATGGCCCAGGAAGGCGGCGCCTCCGGCGATCATTGCCGCATCCGGCCCGGCCAGCCAGCGCGCCAGTAGTACGGCGATCGCGCCCTTGCCGCTGTCCAGCAGCAGCGTCGCCAGCGCGGCTGGCTTGTTGCCGGTGCGCAGCACATTGGTGGCGCCGATATTGCCCGAGCCGATCTGGCGCAGGTCCCCCAGTCCCAAGGCGCGGGTGATGACGATGCCGAAGGGGATCGAGCCCAGCAGATAGCCGATGACGGCCCAAAGGATCAGACTCATGCGGCTTCTCCGAACACTTGTCGCCCGGCGACCCAGGTGCCGAAAACCCGGCCCTGCATCCGTGCGCCGTCAAAGGGCGTGTTCTTGGATTTCGACAGCAGCGTGAAGCGGTCCAGAACGAAGGGTGCGTCCGGGTCGAACAGCACCAGATCAGCCGGCGCGCCCACCGCAATCCGTCCCGCATCCAGCCCCAGCCGCCGGGCCGGGTTCAGTGCCATGGCCCGCCAGAGCTGCGGCAGGCTCAGCCCGCCCGCATGATAAAGCCGCATCGCCGCCGGCAGCAACGTCTGCAAACCCACCGCGCCCGGCGCTGCCTCGGCGAAGGGCAGGCGTTTGGATTCCTCGTCCTGCGGCGTGTGGAAACTGGCGATCACGTCGATGGTGCCATCGGCCACAGCCTCGATCATCGCCAGCCGGTCGTCCTCGGCCCGCAGGGGGGGCGTGAAGCGGAAGAAGGTGCGATAGCCGCCGACATCGAATTCGTTCAGCGTCAGGTGGTGGATCGAGGTACCGGCGCTGATATCCAGCCCCGCCTCGCGCGCGCGCCGCAGCGCCGGCAGGCTGGCGGCCACCGTGATCTGGTCGGCATGATAGCGCGCCTTGGTCATCGCCACCAAAGCCAGGTCGCGGTCCAGCCCCATCACCTCGGCCATGGGCGAGACGGCGGGCAGCCCATAGAGCGAGGCGAACTTGCCCGAGGTCGCCGCCGCCCCTTTCGACAGGCCCGGATCCTGCGGATGGCCGACGATCAGCGCGCCAAGGCCGCGGGCATAGGTCATGCAGCGCGACATCAGCCGCGTGTCGGCCAGCGTCCGCACGCCATCGGTGAAGGCGACAGCCCCACCGTCCTGCAGGAAGGACATCTCGACCATCTCGCGCCCGTCGCGGCCCTTGGTTAGGGCGGCCATGTGACGGATATTGACCGGCGCATCTGCGGCGCGGCGGGTGGCGAATTCCAGCGATTCCGGCGCGTCGATCGGCGGCAGGGTGTCAGGCCGGGCGATGACCGTGGTCACGCCGCCCGCCGCCGCCGCCAAACCGGCACTGCGGAAGCTTTCCTTGTGCCGCTCGCCCGGTTCGCCGATCTTGACGCCCCAATCGACCAGACCGGGCGCCAGATGCCGGCCACCACAGTCGATCAACTCGGCCCCCGCAGGCGTCTCGGCCCCCACGGCCTCGATGCGACCGTCGCGCAAGGTCAGGGTGCTCTCCTCGACGGTCAGCGCCTCGGGATCAATCAGGCGGGCGTTCTGGAAATGCAGGATCATGCCATCACCTCGGATGCTTTGGCACCGCGCTCGGCGCGCAGGTTCCGCGCCAGCAGGTCCATCGCGGCCATGCGCACGGCGACCCCCATCTCGACCTGATCCTGGATCACGCTGCGGTTGATGTCGTCGGCGATGGTGCCGTCGATTTCCACGCCCCGGTTCATCGGCCCGGGATGCATGACGATGGCGTCGGGCGCGGCCAGTGCCAGCTTTTCGGCATCCAGCCCCCAGCGGTGGTAATATTCCCGCTCCGAGGGGATGAAGCCGCCATCCATCCGTTCCTTTTGCAGCCGCAGCATCATCACCACATCGGCGCCCTTCAGCCCCTCGCGCATGTCCTCATAGACCTCGCAGCCCCAGTCGCGGGCGCCGGCGGGCATCAGGGTCGCGGGGCCGACCAACCGCAGCCGGTTCTCCATCTTGCCCAGCAGGAACAGGTTCGAGCGCGCGACCCGGCTATGCGCGATATCGCCGCAGATGGCGATGGTCAGCCGGTGCAGGCGGCCCTTGGCGCGGCGGATGGTCAGCCCGTCCAGCAGCGCCTGCGTCGGATGCTCATGCCGGCCGTCGCCGGCGTTCAGCACCGCGCAATTCACCTTCTGCGCCAGCAGGTCCACCGCCCCCGATTGCGGATGGCGCACCACCAGCAGATCGGGGTGCATCGCATTCAGCGTCAGCGCGGTGTCGATCAGCGTCTCGCCCTTTTTCACGCTGGACTGGGCCACCGACATGTTCATCACATCCGCGCCCAGCCGCTTGCCCGCCAGCTCGAAACTGGCCTGCGTGCGGGTCGAGTTTTCAAAGAACATGTTGATCTGCGTCATGCCTGCCAAGGCATCAGAGTGCTTGACGGTGCGGCGGTTCAGCTCGACATATTTCTCGGCCAGATCGAGAAGTGTGGTGATTTCGACAGGGGCGAGAGGCTCGATCCCCAGAAGATGGCGGGCTCGGAACATGGTTTTGGTCCCCCAGATCGGTCGCGCCCTCTATGGCAAATGCGGCCGGGCGCGGCAAGCAGCCCCTTGCCATTGCGCGGATTTTGCAGCATCGCGACATCATGAGCAGTTTGGGCCATGTCAGCTTCGTTTCCTCGGGACCGGGAGATCCGGAACTCCTGACGCTCAAGGCCGCGCGGCTGCTGGCCAGCGCCGATGTCGTGCTTTACGACGACCTCGCCTCGGGGCCAGTGCTGGACTGCGCCGGGCCGCAGGCGCAGCGCATCGCGGTCGGCAAACGCGCCGGCCGCCCCTCGGCCAAGCAGGAAAACGTGAACGCGCTGCTGGTCGAACACGCACAGGCCGGCAAACATGTCGTGCGGCTGAAATCGGGCGATTCCGGCATCTTCGGCCGCCTCGAAGAGGAATTGACCGCCCTGCGCGCCGCCGGCATCCCGCATGAGATCGTGCCCGGCGTGCCCTCGGCTATGGCGGCGGCGGCAATCGCGGGCCTGCCGCTGACCCGGCGCAAGACGGCGCGGCGCCTGCAATTCGTCACCGGCGCCGATGTGACGGGCGGCCTGCCCGACGACCAGAACTGGGCCGCGCTGGCCGATGCCCATGCGACCACCGTGGTCTTCATGGGCCAGCGCACCTTTCCCGACATGGCCGCCAGCCTGATCCGGCACGGCCTGCCCGCCGACACCCCCGCCCTGCTGGCCGAGGCGGTCGGCCATCCGCATCAGCGGCTGATCCGCAGCACCGTGGCGGGCCTTGCTGCGCTGCTCGCCGCCGAAGGGCCCAGCACCCATCCGGCGCTGATCCTTTACGGGCCGCTCGCGGAAACGCGCTAAGCTTCACCATTTCCCAAATACCCATGTTGCACCGGCGCCGCCGGGCACTATTCTGGCCGCCTCAGGGGAAAGGACCGCCATGCTGGGCTTTGTCACCGTCACCGGAACCGGCGCCGCCGACCGCCTGCTGGCCGAAACCGCCGCCACGCTTGAGGCGCGGGGCCTGCGCCTTGCCGGCGCGGTGCAGCAGAATCTGGACCGAGGCCCGGGACAGGATTGCGACATGGACCTGCGCATCCTTGGCGAAGGCGGCGTGATCCGCATTTCGCAGAACCTCGGCCCGGACGCCGAAAGCTGCCGGCTTGACAGCGGCGCGCTGGCCGAGGCCGTGGCCCGCTCCGAGGCAGTGCTGGCCCAGGGCGCCGATCTGGTCATCGTCAACAAATTCGGGAAGCAAGAATGTTACGGGCGCGGCTTTCGCGCCTTCATCGCCACGGCACTGGCGCAGGGCGTGCCGGTGCTGGTCTCGGTGCCATGCGAACAGCTGCCCGAATTCCACGCGTTTGCCCAGGATCTGGCCGAGCCGGTCGCGCCGGCGACGGTGCTCGACTGGTGCCGCGCGCGGCTGTCGGCATGATCCCGGTCATCGACGCCCGCGGCCTTTTGTGCCCCTTGCCGGTGCTGCGCCTGCGCAAGCGCCTGCTGGCGCTGGAACCGGGCAGCCGGGTCACGCTGCTGGCCACCGACCGGGCCGCGATCATCGACGTGCCGCATTTCTGCGCCGAATCCGGGCATCTTCTGATCGAGACCCGCGACACCGCCCCCGGCGAAACCGCCTATACCGTCGAGCGCGGCGCGGATCCGGCCGCGCATGCTTGAGATCTTTCTCAAGACCCTGCCCTTTTTCCTGATCATCGGCAGCGGCTGGCTGGCCGGGCGGGCGCGCTTCTTTCCGCCCGAGGCGACCAGCTGGCTGACGAAATTCGTGTTCTATTTCGCGCTCTCGGCCATGCTCTTCCGCTTTGCGGCCGGGTTGGACCTGCGCCAGCTTTTCGACCTGCGCTTCGTTCTGGCCTATCTCAGCGGCACCACCGCGCTTTGGCTCATCGCCATCACCGTTGCGGGCCTGCGCGGCCAGCCTCTGGCCGATGCCGCGATGGAGGCGCATTGCGCCATCACCGGCAACACCGGCTTTCTGGGCGTGCCGATGCTGGTCGTGCTTTTGGGTCAGGCGGCGATCGGGCCGGTGATGATGGTGCTGACCATAGATCTGGTGCTGTTCTCGGCACTGCTGACGGTGATCGTCACGGCGGCGCGGCAGGGGCGCGGGGCGCTTGCGGCCATCGGCCCGCTGGTCCGGGGCGTCGCGGCCAATCCGATGATCGTGTCGATGCTGGCGGGGCTTGCCTGGGCATGGCTGCGCCTGCCGCTGCCGCAGCCCATGGCCGAATTCCTGGCGCTGATGGGCGCCGCCGCCACGCCCGGCGCGCTTTTTGCCATCGGCGCCAGTCTGGCCGGGCGCCGCGCCGACCGGCCGGGCCCGGCGCTGTGGATCAGCGCGGCCAAGCTGGTGCTGCATCCCTTGGCCGTGGGGATCGCGGCCTTTGGCATCTTTCGCGTCGCGCCCTATCCCGCCGGGGTCATGGTGGCGGCGGCCAGCCTGCCGGTTGCCGGCAATGTCTATATCCTTGCCCAGCATTTCGGCGTGGCGACGCAGCGGGTCTCGACCGCTATCCTGATCTCGACCGCGCTCAGCATCCTGACCGTGCCGCTGGCAATCCACTGGATCACGGGCTAGCCGCGCCTCAGGCGATAAGCCTCAATCAATCGGGCGGATCAGCTTTTTCTCCAGCACGCGCAGCACCGCCGCCAGATCATGGCCGCGCTTGAGGATGCGCCCATCCATGCCGATCACCGCATATTGCCCCTGCGCCGCGCGCAACCGGGGCCGTTTCTCGATGCGATACAGCGGATGTTCGGCGGCGCGGCGGAACACGGAAAACACCGCGACCTCACGCAGGAAGGACATGCCGTAATCGCGCCATTCTCCGGCGGCCACCATCCGGCCATAGACCGACAGGATCAGTCCCAGTTCAGAGCGGTCAAAGGCGACCCGCTCCTGTTCCGCGTTGAAGCCAAAGGGCATGTTCATGACATGATGGTGACATTGCCGCGCGCCCCGATCAACGGAAATCGCGCGACCGGTCAGCCCCGGTCAGCCGCCGCCGTCCGGCCATGCGCGACAAGGTGCCGTCGCGCCACAGCCCCTCATGCACGCAGACCATCAGCACATGGCCCGCGATCAGCGCCAGCAGCAGCCATGCGGCCTCGCCATGCAGCAGCTCGCCAAAGCCGACGGCCCAGCCGATCTCGGGGGTCTGCGCGGCAAAGATCTGCTGACCAAAGGGCGCAAAGGGCTTGGCGCTGCCCCAGGCGCGCAACAGCGCCGCCACCGGCACCAGCAGCATGACCGCATAGAGCGCCAGATGCCCCAGCCGCGCGGCCAGCCCGACCAGCCCGGCCCCGTGATCGGGCCGGTGGCCGCGATTGGCCAGCGCCCAGATCACCCGCAGCGCGATCAGCACAAAAAGCACCGTCCCCACCTTTTGATGCGAACCGACGAAAAAGCCGACCACCGGCGCGCGGCCCAGCGCCAGTTTCAGCACCATGCCGGTGAACTGCCACAGCATCAGTGCGGCGATGGCCCAATGCAGCAGCCGCGTGATCCGGCCATAAAGCGTCCTGGTGTCACGCCATGGCAATGCCGCCGGGGCCGAGTTCTGGTGCGGGGTGTGCGGGTCGTGCATCTTTGCTCCTGTGTCCGGACAGGCCGCGTCCGAAAAATTGACTATTTTTCTTTCCCAGACTATGGCCAGCAGCCAGAACGGGCAAGAGGCGGGGCATCACAGCGACAGATGGCGACATTTTCCGATCTCCTGCAGACTGCCGGTTGCGGCTATGATGGTGCCACGATGAACGTCAGTCCCGCCGCCCCGCTTGCCTCACCCATGCCCCTGACCGAGGCCCAGGACGGGCTGTGGTATGCGCAGGCGCTGGATCCGCAGAACCCGATCCTGAACACCGGGCAATATCTGGAACTGCTGGGCCCTCTGGACCGCGCGGCGCTGGCCCAGGCGGTCGCGCGCACCATTGCCGAGGCCCCGGCCCTGTCGCTGCGCTTTGCCGACACGGCCGAGGGGCCGCGCCAGTCCAGCGGGCTGCCGCCGATGCTGGGCTTTGCCGATCTGTCGGCCCAGCCCGATGCCGAGGGGCAGGCGCTCGCGCTGATGCGCGCCGACAGCAACCGGCCGCTGGACCTTGCCCGCGACCCGGCCGCTGCCTTTACCCTGTTCGCCCTAGGGCATGAGCGGCATTTCCTTTACGAGCGCATCCACCATCTGGCCATCGACGGCTATGGCATGGTGCTGGTCACCAACCGCATCGCCGCCCATTACAGCGCGCTGACCGGACAGGGGCCAGAACCGATGCCCTTTGCCTCGATGGCCGCAGCCTTTCAGGACGATGCCGAATATCGCGCCTCGCCCCGGCGGCAGGCCGACCGCGACTGGTGGCACCAGCGTCTGGCGGGCCTGCCCGAGGTGACCGGCCCCGCCGGAGGCCGCGCGCTGACCGGGCATGGCTACTTGCGCAGCGGCGGCCCGGTCCCGGCCACGCTGTGTGCGCTGTTGCAGCGCCGCGCCGGAGAATGGCGGCTGGGCTGGCCCGACATGCTGAACGCGCTGGCCGGCGCCTACCTGGCGCGCTGGACGGCGGGCGAGGTGGTGATCGGCCTACCCTACATGGCCCGCATGGGTCGGCGCAGCGCCGATCTGCCCTGCATGGCGATGAACGTGCTGCCCCATCCCCTGCGCCCCGATGAGGACGCGCCCCTGCCCGACTGGCTGGCGGCGCAGTCGAAATCCATGGCGCAGGGCCGCCGGCACGGGCTTTATCGCAGCGAGCTTTTACGGCGCGAGCTGGGTCTGGTCGGCGGCTCGCGCCGGCTTTACGGCCCGATCGTCAATGTGCAGCCCTTTGACCGGCCGCCGCGCTTCCCGGGGCTGGACTGCCGGCTGCATATCCTTGGCGCGGGCGCGGTCGATGACCTGACGCTGACCTTTCGGGGCGACCCCGAAACCGGCATGATCTTTGAGGTCGACGGCAACCCCGGCCTGTACAACGCCGAGGAAATCGAGGGCCACGCCGCCCGCCTGCCCGCCTTTATCGAGGCGGCACTGGTCGCAGGCAGCCTTGCCCCGGTGCCGACCGCCAGCCCCGATGAGGTGGCCGCCATCCGCGCCCGGGCCATGGCGACGCAGCACGCCCTGCCCGACACCACCCTGACCGCGCTGATCGACGCGACGCTTGCCCACAATCCCGACGCCCCCGCCGTGACCGCCGCCGAGGGCCGGCTGACCTATGCCGAACTTGACCGGCGCAGCGCGGCGCTGGCTGCCCGGCTTGTCGCGCACGGCGCCGGGCGCGACCGCATTGTCGCGGTGTCGCTGGAACGCGGGCTGGACCTGCCGGTGGCCTTGCTGGCGGTGCTGCGCGCCGGCGCGGCCTATCTGCCGCTGGACCCGACCCACCCGCCCGAGCGTATCGCCCGCATCCTGACGCTGGCCGATCCGGTGGCCGTGCTGGCCGGCCCGGGGCAAGAGGCGCTGTTCCCGCCGGGAACGCCTCTGCTGCGGCCCGACGACTGGCCCGTGCAGGGCGCCTGCCCGTATCCCGACATCCAGCCCGGCAACATGGCCTATGTCATCTTCACCTCGGGCTCGACCGGCGAGCCCAAGGGCGTGGTCATCGAGCATCGCGCCATCGTCAACCGGCTGATGTGGATGCAGGCGCATTACGGCGTCGATGCCAGCGACCGCATCCTGCAAAAGACCCCGGCGACCTTTGACGTCTCGGTCTGGGAATTCTTCCTGCCGATGATCGCCGGGGCCGAACTGGTCATGGCACCGCCCGGCGCGCATCGCGACCCGGCCGCCATCGCCGCGCTGATCCGCGACCACGGCGTGACCACGTGCCATTTCGTGCCCTCGATGCTGTCGGCGTTTCTTGCCTCTCCGGCGTCAGATGGTCTGGAGATGCGGCGGGTGTTCTGCTCGGGCGAGGAACTTACGGCGGATCAGCGCGACCGCTTCCATGCCCGGATCGCGTCCGAACTGCACAATCTATATGGCCCGACCGAAGCGGCGGTGGATGTCAGCTATTGGCCCGCCGGGCCGCAGGACACGGCCAACCCGGTGCCGATCGGTTTTCCGGTCTGGAACACCGCGCTGGAGGTGCTGGACGACCGGCTGCGACCGGTGCCCGCCGGTCTGGCCGGGCATCTGTATCTGGGCGGGGTGCAGCTGGCGCGCGGCTATCTGGGCCGTCCTGACCTGAGCGCAGAGCGTTTCCTGCACCTGCCGCAGGGCCGGCGCTATGCCACCGGCGATCTGGCGCGGCTGCGGCCCGACGGCGCGGTGACCTATCTTGGCCGGCTGGACCATCAGGTCAAGATCCGCGGCCTGCGCATCGAGCTGGGCGAAATCGAGGCCGCGATCATGGCCAGCGGCCTTGCGCGCGAGGCAGTGGTGCTGGCGCGCGCGGATCACGGCGGCGACAAGCGGCTGGTGGCCTATCTGGTGCCCGCGCCCGAATGGCGCCCCGGCCTTCTGGCCGAGCGGCTGGCCGCCAGCCTGCCCGGCTACATGATCCCCGCAGCCGAGGTGGCGCTGGACGCGCTGCCGGTCACCGGCAATGGCAAGCTGGACCGCAAGGCCCTGCCCGAGCCCGCCTTCGAGGATCGCGGCCGCGGCGCCGATACCCCGGCCGAGCGCCTGCTGGCCGAGCTTTTCGCCCGGATCCTGCACCTGCCCGCGCCCGCCAGTGCGGAGGCGGATTTCTTTGCCCTTGGCGGCGATTCGCTGTCGGCGGTGCGGCTGGCGCAGGAAATCCAGGTCCGCACCGGGCGCGATCCCGGGCTGGGTACGATCTTCGAGCATCCGGTCCTGTCGGCACTGGCCGCGCATCTGCAAACCGACGCCGCGCCCGATGACGGGCTGGGGCCGCTGATCCTGCTGGCCGATGGCGATCCCGAGGCGGCGCCGCTGTTCCTGATCCACCCGGCCGGCGGCCTGTCCTGGGGCTATCGCCATCTGGCGCGGCTGATCGGACCCGAGCGGCGGGTCTATGGCCTGCAACATCCCGGCCTTGACCCCAAGGCACCGCTGGCCGACAGCCTGTCGGCACTGGCGCAGGACTATGTACTGCGCATCGCGGCGCTGGTGCCGCAGGGGCCGCTGCATCTGGCCGGCTGGTCGGTCGGCGGCATTCTGGCGCAGGAAATGGCGCTGGCGCTGGCAGCCATGGGCCGGAGGCCGGGGCTGGTCGCGGTGCTGGACAGCTATCCCGCCGATGCCTGGCGCAACGAACCCGAGCCCGATCCGGTGGCGGCGCTGCGCGCGCTGCTGGCCATTGCCGGCCATGACCCCGAGGCGCATCCCGAACTGGACAGCCGCGACAAGGTGGTGGATTTCCTGCGCGCCGGCGACAGCGCGCTGGGGGCGCTGCCAGAGCCGGTTCTGGACGGGGTGATCCGCACGGTGACCGGCACCAACCGGCTGATCCGGGCGCATCGGCATCGGCGCTGGCCGGGGCAACTGCTGCATTTCCGCGCCGCGCGCGACCATCAGGACCGCGATCTGAGCCCCGAAATGTGGCGGGCCTATGTCGAGGGCCTCGAGGTGATCGACCTGCCGCTGCTGCATGCCGAGATGACCTCGGACGCGGCCTCGGCGGTGATCGGCCCGGAACTGGCCCGGCGCATGCGGCAAGCCCACCCCGGCGTGTAACCGGGGCGTCAGGGTCATCCCGGCTTAGGGCAGCCGCAGCCAGAGCCCCAGCCCGGAATCCCGCCGGAGCCCCAACCGCGCCTCAGCGTGCGGCAGTGGCGCGTGGCCCCTGCCACGGCGGCCAGCCGCGTGCCAGCCCCAGCAGACCAAAGAGGCTGGGCAACAATTCTCCGACCTCGTCTTGGGCCATCGGGCCCAGCCCGCCGCCGCGACAGCCCGACGCGCAGCCCGCGCCCGGATGGCTGACGAGCAGAACCGCCAGCACGATGCCCAGAATCCCCAGCCCGTAACGCATCAAAAGCATTGCCGTGCCCTCCTCGAGGAACCAGCAAAGCGCAAAGGCATGAAGATTTCGCTAATCGGCGGCGGCAAAGGGCAGCACCAGCGGGAAAGACCCGGCCAGCGTCTGGATATGGACATGCCCGGCCAGCACATGCGGCACGGTGCGATGGCCGGGATGGCGGGCCAGCCCGGCGATGAAATCCATCGTCGCGGGCGCCGGCCCGTCGGGCGGCGGCCCGTCCGAGCCCGAACGCTTTTCCCGATCCCCCAGCGCCACCAGCAATGGCCGCGAGGCCGGCGCGGCACGGGCGGCGATGCGGCGAATCAACGCCTCGTCCCACCAGATCGAGGGGCTGATCGCGGCATAGCGGGCAAATCCCTCGGGCCGCGCCAAGAGCGCATAAAGCGTGAAAAGCCCGCCGAAACTGTGCCCCCAGAGCGTGCGGCGCGCGGGGTCGATGGCGAGCCCCGCCTCGGCGGCGGCACGCAGCGGGCCGGTCAGCCGGTCGTGAAAGATCGCAGCCCCGCCGGCCGTCCGCCCCTCATGGACGTGGTCGGCACGCAGCCCGTCGCCCGGCCCGTCGGGGGCGGTGAAATCCAGCGTGCGCAGCTCGCGCGAGAATTGCTTTTCAGTGTCATAACCCACGCCCACGATCACCAGCCCGGGCACCCGGGCCAGGTCCGCAGCGGTCAGGAAATCAAAGGCGGCATTGCCGTCCAGCATGTAAAGCACCGGCCAGCCCAAGGGCGGCGGCGCGGCCTTGGGCACGGCCAGAAACAGCCGATGCCCGGGACCGGTCGCGACCACCTTTTGCGACAGATCATGCGTGGCCGAACCGTTGCGCAGCAGCTCCAGCGCCGCGTCCCGGCGCGCGTGATCGGGTCCGACCCGTCCCAGCCCTGCCATGTGTCCTCCGAAAATCCCGCTCGCTGCCGGAGCAGGAGTTAGTTGACAATACCAGTCAGAAATATAGGTTCCCGCCGCAGAAGCCAACCCAAGCGGTCAGCCAGAACGGTCCACGAACAGGAGATTGATATGGCCCTGATGCACCGAATGACAATCCGCGACCTGCTGGGCGCGTCCGCGCTGGCAATCAGCCTGATCGCGGGATCGGCCCATGCCGACAGCGTCTTTACCCCGGTGGCGACGGAATTCGCAGGCCAGATCCGCATTACCGGCGCCGTGCGCGGCATGCCGATCTATCCGGGCAGCGAGGCGACCGTGACTGGCTCGGGCCTGCAGCCGGGCCAGACCGTCACCCTGCTGCGCGGCGCGACCGTGCTGAACAAAGACCCGATCACCATCGATGAAAAGGGCGGCTTCAGCTTTGCCCTGCCGGTCGATGCCGATGCGGCGCAGGGCCTGCAACCGATCGTGGTCGCGACCGAAAACCCGGCCAGCGCCACCGTGGCCGATCTGAAGATCTCGCAGCAGCTGCCGGTTTCGGGCGCCGACAAGTTCACCGTCGAAAGCAAGCCGGTGAATCCGGGCCTTTATCAGGTCGCGCAAAGCCCGAAATCGGGCGCGATCTTTGTCGCCTCTTCGGTGGGCCGCCCGCCGATCAAGGAATCGGCGCTGGTCAAGCTGAACCCCGACACGCTGGAGGTCGAAACCCGCATCACCCCCGCCGAGGCACCCGAGCGTGACGGCAAGCCGGGCGGCCTTTTCGGGGTCTATGGCGTGGCCGTGGACGATGCCAATGGCAATGTCTGGACCAGCAACACCCGTCAGGACACGCTTGCGGTCTACAAGCAGGACGACCTGTCGCTGGTCAAGCAATTCGAGCCCGGCACCGTGCCGCATGCCCGCGACATCGTCGTGGACGAGGGCAATGGCCGGGTCTATGCCTCGACCAGCTTCGGCCCGGACGTAATGGTCTTTGACGCCAAGACGCAAGAGCCGCTGCCCGCGATCCACATCCCGACCAAAGCGCGCGGCGAGACCTTTGGCGCCATGGCGCTGGACCTCGACGCCCAGCACGGCAAGCTGGCGACCGTCAGCTACAACACCCCCGAGGCGGCGATCATCGACCTGAAATCGGGTGCGGTGAAGGTGATCGAGCTGCCGCGCGCCAAGGTGGCCTCGGGCGTGGCCTTCGATGCGCAGGACAACCTGCTGTTCGTCGTCTCGCAAGACACCGATAACCTGCTGATCGTGAACGCCGAAACCGGCGAGACGCTGCATGACGTCGAGGTGGGCGCCACGCCTCTGAACGTCACCTTCGAGCCGAAAAGCCGGCTGGCCTATATCGCCAACCGCAGCGCCGGCACCATCGCCGTGGTCAACACCAAGGGCGAGATCGTCGCCAATCTGGAAACCGGCGGCTTCCCCAACCAGCTGCGCGCCGATGGCAAGGGCAATGTCTGGGCGGTGAACAAATCGCGCGGCGAGAATGACGAGGCGGGCGACCGCATCTGGCGTATCACGGCCAAAGCTGAGTAAAAGACTAGGGCCGGGGCGATCCCGGCCCTTTCCGCGAAAGATCCGCCATGACCCCTGCCCGCCTGATCCTTGCCGCCCTTGCGCTGATCGTCTCGCTGGTTGTCGCGCGGGCCGAGGTCACGGCCACCGACATTCTGGGCCGTCAGGTCACGCTGCCCGCCCCCGCGCATCGCATCGTGCTGGGCGAGGCACGGCATCTGTCGGTGCTGGGGCTGATCCATGACGACCCGGTGTCGCTGGTCGCGGGCTGGCGGCTGGACAAGCCCCTGGACCCGCCGACGCTGGCCGCCTATCGCCAGAAATTCCCCGCCATCGACGCGATCAAGCCGGTCGGGTCGGGCACGCGCGGCCTTTCGGTCGAGGCGGTAATCGGCCTTGATCCCGATCTGGTGGTGCTGAGCCTGATTGACGGCAAGAACCCGGAAATGGCGCTGGTGCAAAAGCAGCTCGACGCTGCCGGGATTCCGGTGGCCTATGTCGATTTCTTCTCGCATCCGCAGGAAAACTCGATCCCCAGTCTGACCATTTTGGGTAAACTGACCGGGGCCGAGGCCAAGGCCGCCGAGTTCGCCGAATTCTATGACAGCCGGCTGGAGCGCATCCGCGCGCGGCTTGCCGATCCGGCGATCAAGCGGCCTCGGGTGTTCTTTCACGTCCATGCCGCGCCGACCGGCTGCTGCTCGACCGTCGGCTCGGGCGTGTTTCGCGATTTCGTCGAGACGGCGGGCGGCACCAACATCGGCTCGGAGGTGGTGCAGGGCGTGCTGGGCAATGTCAGTCTGGAATATCTGATCGGCGCCGACCCGGACATCTATATCGCCACCGGCGGCACGCATATGGCGGCGCGCGGCGGGCTGGTGCTGGGTTCGGACGTGGACCATGCCATCGCGCAGGCCAGTTTCGACAAGCTGATCGCGGCCCCGGGCTTTGCCTCGCTGCGCGCGGTTGAAACCGGTCGCGCCGCCGGCGTCTGGCACATGTTCAACGACACGCCGGTCCATATCGCGCTGATCGAATATCTGGCCAAGACCTTTCACCCCGACCTGTTCGCCGATGTCGATCCCGATGCCACCCTGGCCGAGATCGACCGCCGCTTTTCCCCGGTGCAGGTGCCCGGCACATGGTGGGTGACGCCATGAGCGATGCCGTGAACAACACCACGCTGGCACGCTATCACCGGCAGGGCCGCCGCCATGCGCTTCTGGTTGGGCTGCTGGCCGTGGCCGCCGTAGCCGCGCTGGTGCTTGACCTGATCACCGGCCCCGCCGGCCTGCCTCTGGCCGAGACGCTGCGCGCCCTGACTGGCGCCGAGGTGTCCAGGGCCGCGCGGGTCATCGTCTGGGACGTGCGCCTGCCGGTGGCCGCCATGGCGCTGATGGTCGGGGCGGCGCTGGCGCTGGCCGGGGCCGAGATGCAGACCGTGCTGGAAAACCCGCTGGCCGAGCCCTTTACGCTGGGCGTTTCCTCGGCGGCGGCGCTGGGGGCGGGTGTCGCCATCGTGCTGGGCCTGACGCTGCCCGGCCTGCCGCCCGCCTGGGGCGTGACCGGCAATGCCTTTCTGTTCGCCATGGGCTCGCTGGCGCTGTTGCAGCTGCTGGGACGGCTGCGCGCCGGCGGCCCCGAGGTGCTGATCCTGTTCGGCATCGCGCTGAACTTCACCGCCATGGCGCTGATGTCGCTGGTGCAGTTCGTGGCCTCGGCCGACGCGCTGCAACAACTTGTGTTCTGGACCATGGGCAGCCTTGCCTCGGCGCAATGGCCGGGCGTCCTTCTGATTGCGCTGGTGCTGATCTGTGCCATGCCGTTTTCCTTTCGCGCCGCATGGAAGCTGACCGCGCTGCGGCTGGGCGAGGATCAGGCGCGCAGCTTTGGCGTCGATGTCACCGGGCTCAGGCGCTGGACGCTGCTGAGAGTCAGCCTGCTGTCGGCGGCGGCCGTGTCCATGGTCGGCGTCATCGGCTTTGTAGGCCTTGCAGGGCCGCATATCGCCAGGATGCTGGTCGGCGAGAACCACCGTGTCTTTCTGCCCGCCAGCCTGCTGACCGGGGCGCTGGTCATGTCGCTGGCCTCGACGCTGTCGAAATCGCTGGTTGGCGGCGTGCTGCTGCCGGTCGGGCTGGTGACCTCGCTGATCGGGCTGCCGGTGTTCTTTGCGCTGATCCTGCGCGGGCGGCGCAGATGAGCCTGATCGCGCGTGACATCTCGGTGCGGTTCGGCGCGCGCCGCGTCCTTGACGGGCTGACCCTGCCCGAGCTGAAGGCCGGCGAGGTCACCGTGCTGGCCGGCCCCAACGCCGCCGGAAAATCAACGCTGCTGCGCGCCATTGCGCAACTGGTGCCGCATCAGGGCAGCACGGTGCTGGACGGCAAGGATCTGGCGCGCATCCCCGCGCTGGACCGCGCGCGGCTGGTCGGCTTCATGCCGCAGACCCTGCCGTCGGGATCGTCACTGATCGCGCTGGAAACCGTGATCGCGGCCCTGCGCGCCGGGCGCAGCATCCCCGCGCATCAGGCCGATGCGGCAGCCATGGCAGTGATGGACAAGCTCGGCATCGCGGCGCTGGCGCTGGAGCCTTTGGATTCGCTGTCGGGCGGGCAGCGACAGATGGTCAGTCTGGCACAGGCCATCGTGCGCGATCCGCGCCTGCTGCTGCTGGACGAGCCGACCAGCGCGCTGGATCTGGCCCGGCAGGTGCGGCTGTTGTCTGAGCTGCGCCGTCTGGCCGCCGAGGGCCGCGTGGTGGTCGCGGTGCTGCACGATCTGGCGGTGGCCGCGCAATGGGCCGACCGGATCGTGCTGATCCACGATGGCCATGTCCATGCCGAGGGCGCACCGGAAAGCGTGCTGACCCCCGCCCTGCTGGCGCAGGTCTATGGCGTCGATGCGCGGGTCGAGCGCTGCTCGCGCGGGCGGCTGATGGTGCTGATCGACGGCGAGCACGCGCCGCTTTAGTCCGCTAGTTCGCGCGCTGGCGCGTCCGGAACGGCAGGGGCGCGACCGGGATGCCGTCCTCCAGTAACTGGCGGGCCTCCTCCAGCTTGGCCTCGCCATGGATGGCGCGTTCGGGGCTGCGGCCTTCGTGCATGGCGCGGGCCTCGGCGGCAAAGGACATGCCGACGTAATCCGAATTTTCCTCGACCTGCTTGCGCAGCGCCTCCAGCGCCTTTTCACGCTCGTCACGCGGGCTGGTCAATTCGCCGGCACTGGCCACGCGCGGCGCCATCAGCGCCTTTTCGACCTTGCTCGATCCGCAATGCGTGCAGGTCACCTGTCCGACGCGATTCAAGGCATCAAAGCCCGCCGAATCCCGGAACCAGCCATCAAAGTCATGGCCCTTGTCGCAGCGCAGGTCATAGCGGATCATGTTCGCCCCTTTCCCCCCACATATCTGGATGTGGCGCGCCTTATGCAAGACCGGTGGCGTCGGGCAAACCGGTCCGCGCCAGATCAAGGATACGCGCGATCAGCGCCGCCGGATCCCCTGCCCGCTGCAACAGCATCTGGCGAGCCGCCTGCCCCATGTGCTGCTGCCGCGCGGGATCCTGCGCCAGTTCCACCAACTGCTGCGGCAGGGATTGCGCGCTGCATGCCAGGGCGGCACCCGCTGCGTCCAGATCGGCATAATCCCCGGCATGGTTCGAGACCTGCGGCCCGTGCAGGATGGCGCAGCGCCAGCCCGCCGGCTCCCACGGGGTATGGCCGCCGCGCTCGGTGAATGAGCCGCAGGTGATGCAGATGCCGGCTGCGGCATACCAATCCGCCATCTCGCCCAGCGTATCGGCCAAAAGCACCCCGGCCTCGGGTCCGGCGCCCTGACTGCGCCGGCCGAACTCCAGCCCACGTGCGGCAATCAACGCCGCAACGGCATCGCCGCGTTCGGGGTGGCGCGGCGCAAGGATCAGCCGCAGATCGGGCATCGCCGCCCGCGCCGCGACAAAGGCATCCAGAATCACCGCATCCTCGCCCTCATGGGTCGAGGCGGCCAGCACCACCCGCGCGCGCCCGGCAGTATCTGCGGGCGGCACCACCTGCGCCGGGGCCAGCAGTTTCAGGTTCAGCCGCGTGCCCAGCGCCGTCTGCGGCAGGCCCAGCGCCACCAGCCGCGCCTCGCTGCCGGCATCCTGCGCCGACAGCAGGTCGATACGGCCCAGCATCGGCCGGATCAGCCGGGGCACCCGCGCCCAGCGCCGGGCCGAGCGTTCCGAGATCCGCGCCCCCACCACCACCTGCGCCACGCCCAGATCGGCAGCCATGGCCGAGCGGTTGGGCCAAAGCTCATTCTCGACCGTGACCAGAACCGAGGGCTCGACCCGGTCCAGAAACCGCGCCACCGCCTGCGGCACATCCAGAGGCGCCAGCACCGCGACATGCCCCATGCGCCGCGCCAGCGCCCGCCCGGTCAGGCTGTTGGTCGTAACGGTCAGCGGCAGTTCCGAGGCCAGCGCCCGGGCCAGCATCCGTGCCGAATTCAGCTCGCCCACGCTGGCCGCATGCAGCCAGATACCGCCCGGCACCACCTCGGGTCCGGCCAGCGCCAGCCGCTCGCGCCGGTCCTCGCCCAGAAAAGGGCCCGACAGGCGCAGCACCGCGCCGGCAAGGCCGGTCGCCGCACGCCAGATCATCTTGTCTTGCCGAACGCCAGCGCTCCGCCTCCCCTTCCGGTCGGAGGTCAACCTAGCCGGGGGAACCCCCTCAGGCCAGCCCGGATTCCGCTGCGGCGCGAATGGCGCGGATATTCTCGCCATAGACCTCGGGCCGGTCCACCGACCCGCCCTTGAAGACCGCCGAGCCCGCGACCAGCACATCCGCCCCCGCCTTGGCGACCAAGGGCGCGGTGAGCGGATCACAGCCGCCGTCGATCTGGATATGGATCTCGCGGTCGCCGATCATCTGGCGCAGCCGCTCGATCTTGCGCAACTGGCTCGCGATGAACTTCTGCCCGCCAAAGCCGGGGTTCACCGTCATCACCAGCACCATGTCGCACAATTCCAGCAGCGGCTCGGCCGCCTCGACCGGCGTGCCGGGGTTCAGCGCGATGCCGGCCTTTTTTCCGGTCGCGCGGATCGCCTGCAGGGTGCGATGCGGATGCGGCCCGGCCTCGACATGGGCAGTGATCATGTCGGCGCCCGCCTCGGCATAGGCCTCGATATAGGCATCGACCGGCGCGATCATCAGATGCACGTCCATGAAGGTCTTCACATGCGGCCGGAACGCCTTCACGGCGGGCGGACCAAAGGTCAGGTTCGGCACGAAATGCCCGTCCATCACATCGACATGCACCCAATCGGCGCCCTCGGCCTCGATCGCGCGGATCTCGGCACCGAAATTGGCGAAATCGGCCGACAGGATCGAGGGCGCGATCTTGATCGAACGGTCGAACGTCATGGCTGGTCCTTCCTGCGGCTGCCGTCAATGTCCAGCCCGCCCTGAAAGACGCGACTGGCCCGGATATCGGCCTCGGTTATCGTGGAAAGCGTTTTGGCGTCAACCGGCGCATCGCCGGAAAACAGCCGGTTGGCCTGCCGCAGCCGCGCCCGGTCCAGCGCATTGCGGATCGAACGCGCATTGGCGAAATGCGGCTGCTCGCGGCGCAGGCGGATATAGTCCTCCATCGCGGCCAGTCCTGCGGCATCGAACTCATAGCCCTGCACCCCCAGCATCGAGCCGGAAATCCGCCCCAGCTCCGCATCGCTGTAATCGGGAAACTCGATGTGATGGGCAATGCGCGAACGGAAACCGGGGTTGGCGCTGAAGAACCTGTCCATGCGGTCGGCATAGCCCGCCATGATGACCACCAGATCGTCGCGGTTGTTCTCCATCACCTGCAACAGGATCTCGATGGCCTCCTGCCCGTAGTCGCGCTCGTTGTCGGGCTTGTAGAGGTAATAGGCCTCGTCGATGAACAGGACGCCCCCCATTGCCTTCTTCAGCACTTCCTTGGTCTTGGGCGCGGTATGGCCGATATATTGTCCGACCAGATCGTCGCGGGTCACGCTGACCAGATGACCCTTGCGCACATAGCCCAGCCGATGCAGCAGCCCGGCCATCTTCAGCGCCACCGTGGTCTTGCCGGTGCCGGGATTGCCGGTGAAACTCATGTGCAGCGTCGGCACCTCATGGGCCAGACCCAGCTGCCGCCGCGCCCGGTCCACCAGCAACAGCGCGGCGGTCTCACGGATGCGCTCCTTGACCGGGGCCAGTCCGATCAGCTCGCGGTCCAGCTCGTCCAGAATCTCGCGTACGCCCGAGGATTCGTATTCGGCCTTCAGATCGACCGTGGCCCGCACCCCGTTCACATCCCCATCCATCGCCCAAGGCCCTTCTTTCGTGGAAAAATATCCTGCGGGGGTCCGGGGGCGCAAAGCCCCCGGTCCCGGTCTTGCCATCAGCCGACCAGCTCATGGGTATAGCGCAGGTGCCGGCCATCGGCCTCCATCCGCCAGGTCTTGAAGCTCGGCTCGTGCTTGGGCCGGTTCACGATGAAGGACATCATCACCGTCTCCCAGCCCCGCGTGCTGTCAAAGGCGTTGATGCGGATATAGCCATCGCCATGCGCCTTGCGGCACTCGTCCAGCTCCATCATCACGCCCTTGGCGTCCTTCAGGTCGAACATCGGATTGCCCCACATCTCCCAATAGGTGTTGCGGGGATGCGGCTCGTCGGTCCATTCGATCCCGACGGCCCAGTCCTTGGACAGGATATATTCCACCTGATCGCGGATCTGGTTGTCATCCAGATCGGGCAGAAAGGAAAAGCAACCTTGGGTAATACGCATCGTGATCTCCCTTAGCTGACGGATGCGGTCGGAACGAAATCCGAGGTGTCGGTCGAGGTATAGTTGAAGGTGATATTGCCCCAGGTATCCAGCGCGGCCTCCAAGGGCTTGCACCATTTGGCCGCCTTGCGCAGCACCTCGGGGCCTTCGGTCTTCAGGTCGACGCCTTCGTTGCGGGCCAGAACCATCGCCTCCAGCGCCACGCGGTTGGCGGTCGCGCCGGCCTGAATGCCCATCGGGTGGCCGATGGTGCCGCCGCCGAATTGCAGCACCACGTCATCGCCGAACAGGTCGATCAGCTGATGCATCTGCCCGGCATGGATGCCCCCCGAGGCGACCGGCATCACCTTTTTCAGGTTGCCCCAATCCTGTTCAAAGAAGATGCCGCGCGGCAGATCGACCTCGTTATGGATCTCGCGGCAGACGTTGTAGAAGCCCTGCACGGTCATCGGATCGCCCTCCAGCTTGCCGACGGCCGTGCCGCAATGCAGGTGATCCACCCCGGCCATGCGCAGCCATTTCGCGATGACGCGGAAGCTGATGCCGTGGTTCTTTTGCCGGGTATAGGTGCCGTGGCCCGCGCGGTGCATGTGAAGGATCATGTCGTTCTGCCGGCACCAGTTCGAGATCGACTGGATCGCCGTCCAGCCCACGATCAGGTCGACCATGACGATGCATGAGCCCAACTCTTTGGCGAATTCGGCCCGGCGATACATTTCCTCCATCGTGCCGGCGGTGATGTTGAGGTAATGGCCCTTGGTCTCGCCGGTCGCCGCCGTCGCCTTGTTGACGGCCTCCATGCAATACAGGAACCGGTCGCGCCAATGCATGAAGGGCTGCGAGTTGATGTTCTCGTCATCCTTCATGAAATCCAGACCGCCCTTCAGCCCCTCATAGACGACGCGGCCATAGTTCTTGCCAGAAAGGCCCAGCTTGGGCTTGGTGGTCGCGCCCAAGAGCGGGCGGCCGAACTTGTCCAGACGCTCGCGTTCGACCACGATGCCGGTGGGCGGTCCGGCAAAGGTCTTGATATAGGCGACTGGGAAGCGCATGTCCTCAAGCCGTGCGGCCTTCAGCGGCTTGAAGCTGAAGACGTTGCCGATGATCGAGGCGGTGACGTTGGCGATCGAGCCCTCTTCGAACAGGATCAGGTCATAGGCGACGTAGCAAAAATACTGCCCCGGCGTGCCGGGCACCGGCTCGACCTTGTAGGCTTTGGCGCGATACTGGTCGCAGGCGGTCAGACGATCGGTCCAGACCACGGTCCAGGTCGCGGTCGAGCTTTCTCCAGCGACGGCAGCAGCGGCCTCGATGGGGTCCACGCCGTCCTGTGGCGTGATGCGAAAAAGGGCCAGGACATCGGTGTCCTTGGGCTGGTAATCGCCATCCCAATAGCCCATCTGCGCATATTTCAGCACACCGGCGGCATAGCGCTTTTTCTTGTCGGTGATTTCGGAATTGCTCATCTCGTTCATGGCCGTCCTCCCTTTTACGCGGCGCGGGCGCCGGTGATGGCCGGGTCCAACGCCCCCGACGCGTAGCGTTTCGCCATCTCGTCCATCGCGATGACGCGGATCTTGCTGGCATGTCCCGCCGTGCCAAAGCGCTCGAAACGGTCGCGGCAGAGCGCCGTCAGCTCGTTCATGGCGGGGATCATGAATTTCCGGGGATCGAATTCCTCGGGTTTGTCCTGCGCGACCTTGCGGAAATGCCCGGTCATCGCCATGCGGCAGTCGGTGTCGATATTGACCTTGCGCACCCCCATGCGGATGCCGCGCTCAATCTCCTCGACCGGAACGCCATAGGTCTGGGGCATCTCGCCGCCCGCCTGGTTGATCAGGTCTTGCAGATGCTGCGGGACGCTGGATGATCCATGCATGACCAGATGCGTGCCGGGCAGGCGCTGGTGGATCGCCTCGATCACATGCATCGCCAGAATGTCGCCATCGGGCTTGCGGGTGAATTTATAGGCGCCATGCGAGGTGCCGCAGGCAATCGCCAGCGCGTCGCAGCGCGTGCGCATGACGAAATCCACCGCCTGATCGGGGTCGGTCAGAAGCTGACTGTGGTCCAGCTTGCCCTCGGCGCCCGAACCATCCTCGGCCGCGGCCTCGCCGGTTTCCAGGGATCCCAGCACACCCAGTTCGCCCTCGACCGAGGCGCCGACGGCATGGGCCGCCTCGCTGACCTTGGCGGTGACCGCGACGTTATAGTCGTAGTCAGCCGGGGTCTTCATATCCTCAAGCAGCGAGCCGTCCATCATCACCGATGTGAACCCATGGCGGATCGCCGACATGCAGGTGGCCAGATTGTTGCCGTGATCCTGATGCAGACAGATCGGAATCGTCGGGTTCATCTCGGCCAGCGCCTCGACCATGCGGCGCAGCATGATGTCGCCGGCATAGGACCGCGCCCCGCGCGAGGCCTGCAGAATGACCGGGGCATCAACCTCGGCTGCGGCCTTCACGATGGCCAGCCCCTGCTCCATATTGTTGATGTTGAAGGCGGGCACGCCATAGCCATGTTCGGCGGCGTGATCCAGAAGCTGCCTCAGCGTGATCAGTGCCATCACTTTCCTCCCTGAATAAGCTGGTTGGCCAGATCGGCGGCGCGTTCCGCCGTGATGCCGAAATGGCGGTAAAGCGCGGGGGCCGGCGCCGAGGCGCCAAAGCCCGTCATGCCGATGAAGCCGTCGCCGGGGCGCAGGAACAGCCCGTCCCAGCCCTGCCGGATCAGCGCCTCGATGCCGATGCGCGGGGCGCGGCCCAGCACCCGCTCGCGCTCGGCCTGGGGCCGGGCGGCGAAGAGCTCGAAACACGGGGCCGAGACCACCGCCGCACGCACGCCCTGCGGCGCCAGAAGATCGGCGGCGGCCAGCGCGATCTCGACCTCGGAGCCGGTGGCGATCAACGTCACATCGCGCGCGCCCTGCGTGTCGCGCAGCACATAGGCGCCCTGCCGGCTCAGGTTCTCATCGCCCGCGTCCATGCGCAGCAAGGGCAGGTTCTGCCGCGACAGGCACAGGACCGACGGCGTGGTGGGCTCGGTCACCGCGATTTCCCAGGCCTCGGCGGTTTCCACCGCATCGGCGGGGCGGAACACCAAGAGGTTCGGAATGGCGCGCAGGCTGGCCACCTGTTCGACCGGCTGGTGGGTCGGGCCATCCTCGCCCAGCCCGATGCTGTCATGCGTCATCACATGGACGACCGGCACCCCCATCAGCGCGCCCAGACGGATCGCGGGGCGGGAGTAGTCGGCAAAGGCCAGAAACGTCCCGCCATAGGGGATCAACCCGCCGTGCAGCGCGATGCCGTTCATGATCGCGGCCATGCCATGTTCGCGAATGCCGTAATGGATGTAGCGGCCCGAGCGATCGGCGGGCGTGACCGAGGCCATGCCCTTGGTCCGCGTCAGGTTCGATCCGGTCAGATCGGCGCTGCCGCCCACGGTATTCGGCAGCACCGCATTGACCACCTCCAGCGCCATTTCGCTGGCCTTGCGGGTGGCGACCTTGGGCTTTTCCACCGACAGTTTCGCGCAATAGTCGCGCATGGCGTGGCGCAATCTGCCGGCATCCGGCGCGGCCAGCGCGGCAGTGAACTGGGCTTTCAGAGGGGATGCATTCAGCCGTTCCTGCCACGCCGCCCGCGCCGCCGCCCCGCGCGCCGCGACCGCGCGCCACGAGGTCAGGATCGGTTGTGGCACCACAAAGGGCGCATGGGTCCAGCCAAAGCCCTGCCGGGCGGCTGCGATTTCCTCGGCGCCCAATGGTGCGCCATGCACGTCATGGCTGCCCTGCTTCGAGGGCGCGCCAAATCCGATCACCGTCTTGCAGGCGATCATCGACGGCCGGGCATCGCTTTGCGCCGCCTGAATAGCGCGGGCCACCGCCTCGCGGTCATGGCCGTCCACCGCCTGCACATGCCAGCCCGAGGCGTCAAAGCGCGCCATCTGGTCGGTGCCGGTCGCCAGATCGGTATGACCGTCGATGGTGATGCCATTGTCGTCCCACAAGACGATCAGCCGGCCCAGCTGCTGATGGCCGGCAAAGTCGATGGCCTCGTGGCTGATGCCCTCCATCAGGCAACCGTCGCCGCAGATGACATAGGTGTGGTGATCGACTAGCGCGTCGCCAAAGCGGGCGTTCATCATCCGCTCGGCCAGGGCCATGCCGACGGCGGTGGTGATGCCCTGACCCAAGGGGCCGGTCGTGGTCTCGATGCCCTTGGCGTGGCCGTATTCCGGATGGCCTGCGGTGCGTGCCCCCAGCTGGCGGAAATTCCGCAGCTGGTCCATGTCCATGTCGTCGTAACCCAGCATGTGGTTGACGGCATAGACCAGCATGCTGCCATGCCCCGCCGACATCACGAAACGGTCGCGGTCGGGCCATTTGTCATCGGCCGGGTCGATCTTGATGAAGCGGTTGAACAGCACGGCCGCCACATCGGCCATGCCCATCGGCGCGCCGGGATGGCCGGACTTCGCGGCCTCGACCGCATCCATCGCCAGCACACGAATGGCTGTCGCCATCGCGGCCTCGGCATCGGTGTCAATCCGGGTGATCTGGTTCATGGCGCTGCCCCCCTCAGGCGCGTTTTGATTCACTGACCATCCGCAGGATGATCGGCGTCAGGATCAGCTGCATCGCCAGGTCCATCTTGGGACCCGGGATGACGATGGAATTCGGCCGGCTCATCCACGAGCCCTGGATCATGTTGGTCAGATAGGGAAAATCGATGCCGCGCGGGTTCTTGAAGCGGATGACGATCAGGCTTTCGTCCAGCGTCGGGATCCAGCGGGTAATGAACGGGTTCGAGGTGTCGACCACCGGCACGCGCTGGAAGTTGATGTCGGTCTGGGTGAATTGCGGGCAGATCACATGCACATAGGCATGCATCCGGCGCAGGATCACATCGGTCACCGCCTCGGTCGAATAGCCCCGGCTGGCCTTGTCGCGGTGGATCTTCTGGATCCATTCCAGATTGATCACCGGCACAACGCCGATCTTCAGATCCGACTGCCCGGCCACGTCGATGGCGTCGGTTTTGACGGCACCATGCAGGCCCTCATAGAACAGCAGGTCCGATCCGTCCTCAAAGGGCGCCCATGCGCTGAACGTGCCCGGCGGCGTGCCGTATTTCTCGGCCTCGCGGTCGTCATGGACATAGTGCCGCGTCTGGCCCGAGCCGGTCTCGCCATAGGCGCGCATCACCTCTTCCAGCTTCTTCAGCTCATTGGCCTCAAGGCTGAAATGGCTGAAGGTATGGTCGCCCGCCTCGGTGCGGCGCGCCAGCTCGGCCTTCATCGCGGCGCGGTCGAAGCGGTGAAAGGCATCGCCCTCGATCGAGACCGCCTTGATGCCCTCGCGGCGAAAGATCTGGTCGAAGGTGTTCTTGATCGTCGTGGTGCCCGCGCCAGACGAGCCGGTGACAGAGATGATCGGGTGTTTCTTGCTCATGGTCTTGTCCTCAGGCGCGGAACAGGCCGCGATGGCCGAACAGGGCGGAAATCTCGGTTTCGGGCAGGTCGTGATAGGCCGAGACGCGGGCCACCTTCTCGGCCGAGCCAAAGACAAGCGGCGTGCGCTGGTGCAGGCTGGTGATGCGCTGGTCCAGAATGGCCTCGCTGGCGTCGCTGGCGCCGCCGCCGGCCTGCTCGATCAGAAAGGCGATGGGTGCCGCCTCGTAAAGCAGGCGCAACCGGCCCTTTTCATAGCCCTTGCGGGCATCGGCGGGATACAGAAAGATGCCGCCCCGCGTCAGGATGCGATGCGCTTCGGCCACCAGACTGGCGATCCAGCGCATGTTGAAATTCGCCTCGCGCGGGCCTTCGATGCCGGCCAGACAATCGTCGATATAGGCCCGGATCGGCCGCGACCAATGCCGGTAATTCGAGGCATTGATCGCGAATTCGAAGGAACAGTCGGGCAGCACCATCCGGCTTTCGACCAGACGAAAGACCCCGTCGGCGGCCAGGGCGTATTGCTGCACGCCATCGCCAAAGGTCACCACCATCGCGCAGCGCGGACCATAGATGATGTAGCCGCCGCAGATCTGCTGGCGCACCGGGCGCAGAAAGCTGGCCTCGGCGCTGGCCTCGGCGGGAAAGACGGCAAAGATCGTGCCGATCGAGACATTGGTGTCAATGTTGGACGAGCCGTCCAGCGGGTCGATGGCGACGGCCAGCCGCCCCTGCGGGTCCAGCTCGATGGCGTCGTCCTGTTCTTCGCTGGCAAACCAGCGCACCCCGGCCCCGGCCAGCGCATCGCGAAACAGATCGTCCGCCATCACGTCCAGCGCCTTTTGCCCGTCGCCACCGGCATTGGTGCCGACCGCGGCGCCCAGCTCGCCGCTGCCGCTGCGAATGATCCGTTCCAGCGCGCCCCCCGCGCCGGCCAGCGCCTGCATCAGCGGGCGCAGCTCGGCCGGGATCCGTCCGGTGTCGATTGTCTCGGCGGTCATCGCGCCCCTCCCTTGCTTCCCTGTTCCTTGTTGACAGAGGCCCGCCTTCAGGAACATTTAATAAAACAGAAGCAAGATTCAGGTTTTCCGAATGTCGCGCATCGATGCCATCACCCTGCGCCAGCTGCGCAGCCTGCGCGCCGTGGTCGAGGCCGGCTCGCTGACCGCAGCGGCGGCCGACCTTGGCCTCAGCCCGCCAGCGGTGCATGGCCAGCTGCGCACGCTCGAAGACCTGCTGGCCGCGCCTCTGGTGATCCGGGGTGAACACGGCGCCTTCGTCGCAACGGATGAGGGCCGCGCCGTGCTCGCGGCCGAGGCCCAGATCGCGGTCGCACTCGAATCCTGCGCGCGGCGGGTCGCGGCGCTGCAAAGCGGCCATACCGGCAATGTCTCGCTGGGCGTGGTCTCGACCGGGAAATATTTCGCCCCCCAGCTGGTCGCCGATCTGCGTCAGGCCCTGCCCGAGGTCGAGGTCACGCTGCGCATCGGCAACCGCGACGCGGTGATCCAATGGCTGGCCTCGCGCGCGCTCGACCTCGCGATCATGGGCCGGCCGCCCCGCAGCCCGGCGGTGGTGGCCGAACCCGTCGGCCCGCACCCGCATGTGCTGATCGCGCGCCCCGGCCACCCGCTGGCCGAGGCCGACCCGGCCATGCCGCAGGATCTCCTGGCCGAAACCTTCCTCGCGCGCGAACCCGGCTCGGGCACCCGCATCCTGATGACCCGGTTTCTGGACCGCATCGGCGAAGGCACGCCCTGGCGCATGGTCGAAATGGGCACGAACGAAACCATCAAGCAGGCGGTGATCGCCGGGCTCGGCATCGCCTTCATTTCGCTCCATACCGTGACCGAGGAACTGCGTTCGGGCCGGCTGGTGACGATCCGCGCCATCGGCCTGCCGATCCAGCGCAGCTGGTTCATGCTGCGGCGCGAGGACATGGCCCTCTCGCCCGCCGGCCAGCGCGTCCACGACCATATCAGCGCGCTGAACGGCGCCTTCCTGCCGCAGCTCTGACCGGCCCGCACCCGCCCGCGCCCATTCACCATTTTTCAAATACCCATTGCCGGCACAGCCACCGGGCGCCGCCCCTTGGGCTTTGCGCACAATGGCCTATATTGGAATGCAAAGCGCGCCCCCCGTGGCCGCCGCCCCCCAATCCAAAGGATCCCTCATGGCTCAGACAAAGGACATTTCCTGGGACGACAGCGTGCTGCCGTTCCAGCTCGAACGCTCGGGCGTGCGCGGCCGCGTCGCCCGCACCGGCCCGGTCCTGGAACATATCCTGTCGCGGCACGACTACCCGGTCGCGGTCAGCGCCATGGTGGCCGAACTGGTGACGCTGGTCGCCCTGATCGGCCCGACCATCAAGCTGCGCTGGAAGCTCTCGCTGCAGGTGCGCGGCAGCGGCCCGATCCGCACCATCGCCACCGATTACTACGCCCCGGAAACCGAGGGCGCGCCGGCCCGCATCCGGGCCTGGGCCAGCTTTGACCCCGAACGGCTCAGCGCCGATCAACCCGCCTTTGACCAGATCGGTCAGGGCTATTTCGCCGTGCTGATTGATCAGGGCGAGGGCACGACCCCCTATCAGGGCCTGACGCCTCTGGCGGGCGGCTCGCTGGCGGCCTGCGCGCAGGCCTATTTCGAGCAATCCGAACAGCTGCCGACCCAGTTCGAGCTGACGGTGGGCCAGTCGCGCCTGCCCGGCCAGCCGGGCGAGCACTGGCGCGCCGGCGGCATCATGATCCAGACCCTGCCCGCCCAGCCCCATGTCCAGACCGAGGGCGGCGCCGAACTGGAAACCGCGGACATCCTGCAAGGCGCCGAATCCGAGGACTGGACCCGCGCCACCATGCTGATGGCCACGGTCGAGCCGATGGAGCTGGTCGATCCGGCGCTGCCGCTGCCCAATCTGGTGTTCCGGCTATTCCACGAAGAGGAACCCGCCGCCTTTGACCGCCAGCGGCTGGAATTCGGCTGCTCGTGCAGCGCCGACAAGGTGCGCGGCACGCTGTCGATCTATTCGCAAAAGGACATCGTCCACATGACGACCGCCGCCGGCCGCGTCACCGCCGATTGCCAGTTCTGCGGCGCGCATTACGAATTCGATCCGCGCAGCCTTGGCTTCGAGGCCAGCGTGGACGAACACGGCCAGCCGCTGCCGCCCAAGACCGGGGCTGGCAGCGCCGCCGAAACCCGCGCGGCCGGGTGACGACATGCTGACGGCACCGCAATCCCTGCTGCGCGACCGGCTGCTGGCGGCGCTGTCGGTGCCGTCGGCGGCCGATTCCTCGGATTACGATCTTGACGATCTTGCCCCCGGCGCGGCCGAGCTGCGCCCTGCCGGGGTGCTGGCAGCCTTTGACAGCGCCGGGCGGCTGGTGCTGACCAAGCGTGCCTCCAGCCTGCGCAACCATCCCGGCCAGATCGCCCTGCCCGGTGGCAAGGTCGATCCGACCGATGCCGATACCGTGGCCGCCGCCCTGCGCGAGGCCCGCGAGGAGGTCGGGCTGGACCCGGCGCAAGTCGAGGTTCTGGGCACGCTGCCCGCGCATCGCACCGTGACCAATTACGCCATGACCCCGGTTCTGGGCCTGATCCGGGGCGAATTCACCCCGGTCACCGAGGCGGGCGAGGTCGAAGAGGTGTTCCGCGTGCCCTTTGCCCATGTCGCCGACCCGGCCAGCTACCGCATCGAGCGCCGGCGCTGGCGCGGCACCTGGCGGTCCTATTACGTCGCGCCATGGGGGCCCTATTACATCTGGGGGGCGACCGCGCGCGTGCTGCACGCGCTGGCGCTGCGCCTGAACGCATGACGCCGCCCGCCAATCCCGCCACCCGCTTCGACGCCCCGGCAACCGGCGCGGTGCCGGCCCGGATCTCGGGCGGCTTTCTCGACAGCCCGGCGCTTGGCCGGGTGCTGGCGGTGCTGACCGGGGCCGGACATCAGGCGCTGGTCGTCGGGGGCGCGGTGCGCAACGCGCTTCTGGGCGAGCCGGTGGCTGATATCGACATCGCCACCTCGGCCCCGCCCGATGAAACCATGCGACTGGCCACGGCCGCCGGCCTGCGCGCCGTGCCGACCGGGATCGATCACGGCACGATCACCGTCGTCGCCGAGGGCGCGGGCTATGAGGTCACCACCTTTCGCCGCGATGTCGAAACCGACGGCCGCCGCGCCAGCGTGGCCTTTTCCGACAACATCGCCGAGGACGCCCGCCGCCGCGATTTCACCATGAACGCGCTTTATGCCGATGCCTCGGGCCGGGTGCTGGACCCGGTCGGCGGCTTGCCCGACCTTGCGGCGCGCCGGCTGCGCTTCGTCGGCGATGCCCGCGAAAGGATCACCGAGGATTACCTGCGCATCCTGCGCTTTTACCGCTTTCTGGCATGGTATGGCCGCGGCGCCGATCTGCAGGCGCTGGCCGCCTGCGCCGAGCTGCGCCACGGGCTGGCGCAGATCTCGCGCGAGCGGATCGGGCATGAGATGCGCAAGCTGCTGGCCGCGCCCGATCCGGCGCAGGCGGTGGCGCTGATGGCCGAGGCGGGCGTGCTGTCGCTGGTCCTGCCCGGCGCCGATCCGGGCGACCTGCCCGAGCTGATCGAGGCCGAGCGCGATTTCGGCACCGGCGCGCTGCCGGTCTGGCCGCGCCGGCTGGCGCTGCTGGCGGCCCATGACGCCGCCGGGGCGCTGCGCCTGTCGCGTGACGAGGCGCGCGAACAGCACCAGATCGCCCTGGCGCTGGACCTGTCCGGCCCCGCCGCCGCCTATCGCTTTGGCCGCATCACCGCCGCGCAATCGGTGCTGATCCGCGCCGCGCGCGGCATTGCGCCGCCCTTTGGCTGGTGCCACGCGCTGGCGCGCGGCGCCGCCGCCCAACTGCCGATCGCGGCGCGCGACCTGCCCGAACTGGCCGGCCCGGCGCTGGGTCAGGCGCTGAAACGCGCCGAGACCGCCTTTGTCGACAGCGATTTCTGCCTGAACGCGCAGGATCTGCGCCAGATCGCCCTGCGCGCGCAGGGTCACCCGGATATCCATGACGATGCATGACCGCCTGTCCCGCCTGATCGACGCCTTTCGCCCCGCCGAAGGGCCGCCACCGCGCAGCCTGCTGGCCTTTTTCCGCTGGTGCCTGTCGGGGGCATGGCCGGGTCTGGGGCTGGCGGCGCTGGCCTCGGCGCTCAGCGGCATTGCCGATATCGTCTCGGCCGTGCTGCTGGGCTGGGTCATCGACGCCGTGGTCAGCACGACGCCGCAGACGCTGATCGCCGACAAGGGCGCGCTGATCGCCGGTTTCGTGATCTTTTTCCTTGTGGTGCGGCCGGCGATCTTTGGCCTGTCCACCGCCAGCTCGTCGGTGATCATCGGCCCGAACCTGTTCCCGCTGGTGCTGTCGCGGCTGCACCGCTGGACCATGGGCCATTCCGTCACCTTTTTCGACAATGATTTCGCCGGGCGCATCGCGCAGAAGCAGACCCAGACCGCCCGTGCCGTAACCGATGTGGCGACCGAATTCGTCAACGTGGTGGCCTTTGCGCTGGCCTCGATCCTTGGCTCGGCGGCCTTTCTGGTCTCGGTCGATGGCTGGGGCGCGGTGGCCATGCTGGTCTGGCTGGCCAGCTATGTCGTGCTGATCCGCTTTTTCCTGCCGCGCATCCGCACGCGCTCGGCCAGCCGTGCCTCGGCCCGGGCACTGGTCACCGGGCAGGTCGTCGACACGATCACCAATATCAAGACCGTCAAGCTGTTCGCCCATGCCGAGCACGAGGAAAACGTCGCTCTGGGCGCTATGGCGGGCTTTCGCGAACGGGCGCTGGATTTCGGCCGCGTCAGCACCTGGTTCCGCTTTTCGCTGATGTTTGTTGCCGGCGCGCTGCCGGTGGTGCTGATCGGCGGCACGCTGCTTTTGTGGCGCGAGGGGCTGGCGACGGCGGGCGATATCGCGGCCGCCGGTGCGATCTCGATGCGGCTGGCGCAGATGACCGGCTGGGTCAGCATGGCGCTGATGGGCGTCTGGGGCAGCATCGGCGAGGTCGAGGACGGCATGAAGACGCTGGCTCCGCCCCATGCTTTGACCGACGCGCCCGATGCGCTGGCCATGGGCCGCGCGCAGGGAAGCATCGACTTTGACCATGTCGATTTCGCCTATGGCCGCGACGCGGGCGGCATCCACGATCTGGATCTGCATATCGCGCCGGGCGAGAAACTGGGCATCGTCGGCGCCTCGGGGGCAGGCAAGTCGACCATGGTGTCGCTGCTTTTGCGGCTTTACGACGTCGAAAGCGGCGCGGTGCGGATCGACGGTCATGACGTGCGCGCGGTGACGCAGGAAAGCCTGCGCCGCAATATCGCCATGGTCACGCAGGAAACCGCGATGTTCAACCGCTCGGCGCGCGACAACATCCTGTATGGCCGCCCCGATGCCACCGAGGATCAGGTCATCGCCGCCGCCAAGGCCGCCGAGGCGCATGATTTCATCCTGACGCTGCAAGACCATATGGGCCGGCGCGGCTATGAGGCGCATCTGGGCGAGCGCGGCGTGAAACTGTCGGGCGGCCAGCGCCAGCGCATCGCGCTGGCCCGTGCGCTGCTCAAGGACGCGCCGATCCTCGTCATGGACGAGGCGACCAGCGCGCTGGACAGCGAGGTCGAGGCGCAGGTGCAGGACGCGCTGACCCGCGCCATGCAGGGCAAGACGGTGCTGGCCATCGCGCACCGGCTATCCACCATCGCCCAGCTCGACCGCATCGTCGTGCTGGAGGCGGGCCGCATCGTCGAACAGGGCAGCCATGCCGAGCTGCTGGCCCGCGGCGGCACCTATGCGCGCTACTGGAACCGCCAGTCGGGCGGGTTTCTTGGCACCGACGACACTGACGAGACGACAGAGGCCGCCGAGTGAACTGGATGATCGAGCGGCTGGGCCGCAAGGGCGACGGCGTCGCCGTTTCCGGCGAGGCGCGGGCGCTGGCCGCGCTGACCCTGCCCGGCGAGGTGATCGAGGGCGAGGCGGTTGAAGGCCGCATCGCCAGCCCGCGCATCCTGACACCCTCGGCGGACCGGGTGCGCCCGCCCTGCCCGCATTACCGCAGCTGCGGCGGCTGCACGCTGATGCATGGCTCGGATGCATTCGTGCGCGACTGGAAGGTCGGCGTGGTGGCCGAGGCCTTGCGGGCGCAGGGCTTGCAGGCGCCCGTCGCCGGGGTGCATGTCTCGCCGCCGCGCTCGCGCCGGCGGGCGGTGCTGTCGGGGCGGCGCACGAAAAAGGGCGCGTTGCTGGGCTTTCATGCCCGCGCCTCGGATATCGTCGTGGACATTGCCGATTGTCAGGTGCTGCGCCCAGGCATCCAGAACGCGCTGCCGTTCCTGCGCGAACTGGTCATCGCCGGCGCCTCGCGTTCGGCCGAACTGTCGCTGGCGGTGATCGAAACCCAGGCAGGGCTGGATGTGGCCGTGACCGGCGGCAAGCCGATGGACGCCGGGCTATTCTCGACGCTGGCGGGGCTGGCCGAACAGGGCGATCTGGCGCGGCTCAGCTGGGGCACGGGCGCGGATGCGCAATCGCTGACCCGGCGGCCGCCAGCTTTGGCGCTGGGTCGGGCGCAGGTGGTGCCGCCGCCCGGCGGCTTTCTGCAGGCCACAGCCGAGGGCGAGGCGGCGCTGCTTTCGGCCGTGCGCGGCATCGTCGGCGATGCCACGCGGGTGCTGGACCTGTTCGCCGGCTGCGGCACATTTTCCCTGCCCTTGGCCGAGACGGCCGAGGTCCATGCCGTCGAGGGACTTGCCGCACCGCTGGAGGCGCTACAGGCAGGGGCGCGCAAGGCCATGGGCCTGCGCCGAATCACCACTGAAATCCGCGACTTGGCCCGGCGGCCGCTGCTGCCCGACGAGCTGGACCATCACGCTATCGTGATCGATCCGCCCCGCGCCGGGGCCGAGGCGCAGGCGCGCGAGATCGCCCGCTCGCAGGCGGGAACGCTGGCCTGGGTCAGCTGCGATCCGGTCACTTTCGCAAGGGATGCGCGGATCCTTGCCGAAGGCGGGCTGGCAATCGTGCGGATTTTCATCATCGACCAGTTCCGCTGGTCGCCGCATGTCGAAACCGTGGCGGAAATTCGCCGACGCTAGCGAAATCTTTACCCTCGTGGTATTTAAAGAAAAAACCAACGCGTGCTCAGGCACCATGAGGGCAGTGATGATACGGGTCATTCGCGCATTTCTCGCGGTAATTTCCGTTTGGATTCTGGCCAGCTGCGGCGGCGGCGACAGCAGCCGCCCCAATTCCACGGCCAAGACCTACAATGGTCCGCCGGTCACCCAGATCGTTGTCAAGAAGGGCGAGCGGCGGATGTATATGGTGGCGGGCAAGGATGTGGTGCGCAGCTATCACATCAACCTCGGCAGCCAGCCGGTCGGCGCCAAGCAGTTCGAAGGCGATGGCCGCACCCCCGAGGGGATGTATTTCATCGACCGCAAGAACCCGCGCAGCCGTTACCACCTGTCGGTTGGCGTGTCCTATCCGTCGGCCAAGGACATCGCCCATGCCGCCCAGATGGGCCTGCGTCCCGGCGGCGACATCATGATCCACGGCCTTGGGCCCGAGGGGCAGATGCTGGCGAAACAGCGGGCCGACTGGACCGCCGGCTGCATCGCAGTGAATGACAACGAGATCGAAGAGATCTTTGCCATGGTCAATCCGGGCGTGCCGGTCTTTATCTATCCCTGACCGGATCCGGATAGATCCCCAGATCACGACAAAAGCCCGCGTCCCGGTGACGCGGGCCTTTGCTTATGCCCGCTTGCTCATGTCGGGCCCGTTGCTCATACCGGGCCTGCCCCGCCGCGGCCCCACGCGCCCGCATCCGGCGGCTCGGCGCGATAGATGTAATCGCGCCGGAACGGATAGCTGCTGTCGGCACCCGGCAGGTCGGGCGCGGCGGGTGGACCGCCGGGCCGGGTCAACAGGATCTGGTAAAGCGAGGTCCAGCTTTCCTCGAAGGACAGCGCACAGCCGGCCAGATACAGGCGAAAGGCGCGCAGCACCTCGGCGGCGCGCTCGGGCTGCATGGTCTGTTCCAGCACCGCCAGCGCCTCGGGCAGCCGTGCCTCAAGGTTGTCGGACCAGCACCACAGCGTGCGGGCGTAATGCGGGCGCAGGTTCTCGGTATCGACCATCTCCAGCCCGGCCTGCGAAAACTGCCGGATGGCGTGGCTGACATGGATCAGCTCGCCGCCGGGAAAGATGTATCTCTCGATGAAATCGCCAAGGCCGCCGCCGATCATGGCGTCATCCAGCCCGGTCACGGTGATGCCGTGGTTCAGGGCCAGCCCGCCCGGCCGCAACAGCTCGGAGAGCCGCTGCGCATAGATCGCCATATGGGCGCGGCCAACGTGTTCAAACATCCCGACCGAGGCCAGCTTGTCAAAGGGCACGGCGGGCTGCAGGTCACGATAGTCGCACAGATGGATGCGCACGCGATCGCCCAGCCCCTCGGCCGCGATCAGCCGGGTGACATGGTCGAACTGGTTCTGCGACAGGGTAATGCCGGTAGCATCGACCCCGTAATGGCGCGCCGCATGCAGCAAAAGCGCGCCCCATCCCGCGCCGATATCGACGAAACGCTCGCCCGGGCGCAGGTCCAGCTTGCGGCAGATCAGGTCCAGCTTGGCCTCTTGCGCCTGCGGCAGATCCATCGCCGGGTCGCGGAAATAGGCACAGGAATAGACCTGCCGCGGGTCCAGCCAGATGCGATAGAAATCATCCGAGACATCATAGTGAAAGCGGATCTGCGCCGCGTCGCGCTGCCGGCTGTGGCGCAGGATCGAGGCAAGCCCCCACCATACCCGCTGCCATGGCCGCGGCCGCTCGGCCCGGCCGTCATCGGGCACCAGCGCCGCCACCACCCGCATCAGCGGCCGCATCCCGCCATGGATGGTGACCTTGCCATTGACGATCTCGCCGCCCAGCGCGCCCAGATTGCCGGCAGCCAGCCGGGCCAGCGCGGCGGGGTCGTGGAATTCGATCTCGACCTCGGCGGCCTCGGGGCCCAGCCGCTGCCCCGTGGGCAGACGCACGGCCAGCGGCACGGCCAGCGTGTCGAGGCGATCCTTGATGATGCGATCCAGGGAGACCATGTCAGCACCCGCAGACAGTCCGGCTACCATACGAGGGACTATTCCCCCCGGCCGCGCCGCCGTCAACCCGCCGCAACGATTGCCCCTTGCCAGAGGCGCGGTCCCGCCGTTACCAGTGCCCTGTCGGTTTCCGAAAGGAATTGAAAGGGAATCCGCCGGGGCAGATCTGCCCCGAACCGGAACTGCCCCCGCAACTGTAGGCGGCGAGCAGGATGCATCATGCCACTGTGGCCCCGTGCCATGGGAAGGCCGCATCCCGCCCAGACCCGCCAGTCAGGAGACCTGCCGACGAGTGAAACCAGCGTTCCGGGCGGGGTTGTCCGGGGAGAGGTGCCCGATGATCCAAGCCCGTTTCGGGGCATGCCCTGCCTGTCCCCGGCCCAGCCCGGCGGATCGGGGCTGGCCTTTTTCCCTTCCGCTCCGGTCGCCATCAGAACGGAGAGCCTGATGTTTCCCAAGACTACCCTGGCCCTGCTGGCGCTGATCGCCGGCGCGGGCACCGCCCATGCCACCCAATATCCGCTGCAACTGGCCAATTGCGGCGTCACGCTGCGCTTTGACAAGGCGCCGGACAGTGCCGTCACCGTCGGGCAGGCCACGACCGAGATCCTGTATGCGCTGGGCCTTGCCGACCGGGTCAAGGGCACCTCGGTCTGGTTCACCGAAGTGCTGCCGCAGTTCAAGGAGGTCAATGCCGGCATCGAGCGGCTGGCCGACAATGATCCCAGCTTTGAAAGCGTGGTCGCCAAGCGGCCGGGGCTGGTGACGGCGCAATATGAATGGCACATCGGCCCGCAAGGCATCGTCGCTACGCGCGAGCAATTCGCCGATCTGGGCATCCCGACCTATATCCTGCCCTCGGATTGTCTGGGCAAGGACAACAGCACCGGCTCGGACGGCACCCGCACGGCGATGTATTCGATGGAGAGCATCCATCAGGGCGTGACCGAGCTGGCGCAGATCTTTGATGTCGAGGACAAGGGCGCGGCCTTGGTCGGCGATCTGAAGGCGCGCGAGGCGGCGGCCATCGACAAGGCCCGCGCGCTGGATCTGCATGACGCCTCGGCGCTGTTCTGGTTTTCCTCGGCCGAGATGGACATCGACCCCTATGTCGCCGGCCGCAAGGGGCCGCCGGCCTATATGATGCAGGCGCTGGGGCTGCGGAATGTGATCGAAAGCGACGAGGAATGGCCGGTGGTCAGCTGGGAAAGCATCGCCCGCGCCAATCCTTCGGTCATCGTCATCGCCAAGATGGACCGCCGCCGGTTCGAGGCGGATGACTATGAAAAGAAACTGGCCTTCCTGAAATCCGACCCCGTCGCCAGCCAGATGGAGGCGGTCAGGAACGACCGGATCGTGGTGCTGGACGCGCATGCCATGGACTCCTCGATCCGCAATGTCGATGCGCTGGAAACTCTGGCCGCCGCCCTGCCGGCGCTTGGCCTGAGATGACGGGCGCCACCATCCCGGCCCTGCTGCGCCGGCTGGCCGCGCGCGCGGCCTTGGGCGCGCTGCTTTTGATCCTTGCGATTTTTGCCGGGGTGGTGATTGGAGAAACCCCGCTGTCGCCGGCCCTGATCGGTCAGGTGCTGGCCCACAAGCTGGGCCATATGCCGCTGCCGGCCGATCCGATCGACGCCGGCATCATCTGGAACTATCGGCTGCCGCGCACGCTGGTCGCGGCCGCCTGCGGCGCGGGGCTGGCGCTGTCGGGGCTGGTCCTGCAAACTCTGGTCAGGAATGCCTTGGCCGACCCCTATCTGCCGGGCGTTTCGGCCGGAGCCTCGACCGGGGCGGTCGCGGTCACCATCCTTGGCGTCGGGGCGGGCAGCATCGGCATCTCGGCCGGGGCCTTTGTCGGGGCGGCGCTGGCCTTTGCGCTGGTCGCCGCGCTGGCGCGGGCGGCGGGCGGCGGCTCGGCGCAGCTGGTGCTGGCCGGCATCGCGGGATCGCAGCTTTTCAATGCGCTGACCAGTTTCTTCATCGCCAAATCCGCCAATGCCGAACAGGCGCGCGGCATCATGTTCTGGCTTTTGGGCAATCTGTCGGGGGTGCGCTGGCCCGATGTCGGGCTGGCGCTGCCGGTGGCGCTGGTCGGGCTCCTGATCTGCCTGTGGCATGTGCGGGCGATGGATGCCTTCAGCTTTGGCGCCGGGGCCGCCGCCGCGCTTGGCGTGCCGGTGCGGCGCGTGGTGGCGGTGCTGATCGGCGCGGTCACGCTGATGACGGCGACCATGGTCAGTCTGGTCGGCGCCATCGGCTTTGTCGGGCTGGTGATCCCGCATGCCATGCGTTTTCTGGTCGGCGCCCGCCATGCCGGGCTGGTGCCCTGCACGGCGCTGGCCGGCGCGGTCTTTCTGATCGCTGCTGACATCGCCTCGCGCATGATGATCCCCGGACAGGTGGTGCCGATCGGCGTGGTCACGGCGCTGGTCGGCGCGCCGGGCTTTGCCCTGATCCTGATCCGCAACCGGAGGCTGGCATGAGGCTTGCCGCACATGGGCTGGAGTTTCACGCGCAGGGCCGCGCCATCGTCGCGGATGTCTCGCTGCAGGTTCAGCCGGGCGAGACACTGGCGCTGATCGGTCCCAATGGTTCGGGCAAATCGACGCTACTGCGGCTGCTGGCCGGGTTGCAGCCGCGCGGGCGCGGGCAGGTGCTGCTGAACGACCGGCCGCTGCAGCGCATGACCCGGCGCGAGATCGCCCGCTGCCTTGCCGTGGTCGAACAGCAGGCCGAGACCTCGGACAGCCTGACCGCATGGCAGGTGGTGCAACTGGGCCGCACGCCGTGGCTGAGCGCGCTGTCGCCCTTTGGCCCGGCGGATGCGGATATCATCGATGAATCGCTGGCGGCTCTGGGCATGGCCGGGATGGCCGAACGGCGCTGGCAGACCCTGTCGGGCGGCGAACGTCAGCGCGTGCAGATCGCCCGCGCGCTGGCACAGCGCCCGCAGATCCTGCTGCTGGACGAGCCGACGAACCATCTGGACATCCACCATCAACTGGCCCTGTCGCGGCTGATCGCCCGCCTGCCGCTGACGGTGGTGATGGCGGTGCACGATCTGAACCACGCCATGACCTGCGACCGGCTGGCGGTGATGTCGGCCGGCCGGCTGGTCGCCTGCGGCCCGCCGCGCGATGTGCTGACGCCCGACCGCCTGCGCGAGATCTTTCGCGTCAATGCAACGCTGCTGACCGATCCGGCGGATGGCGCCGCCCTGCTTCGCTTTCACTGTCTTGAGGAGAAATGATGAAACCGCTGTTTCTTTTGGCCCTGCTGCTGGCCGCCCCCGCTTTGGCCGAAACCCATGAGGTCAGGATGCTGAACCGGGGTGCCGCCGGCGCCATGGTCTATGAGCCCGATTACCTGCGCATCGCGCCGGGCGATACCGTGCGCTTTCTGCCCACCCAGCCCGGCCATAACGCCGCCAGTATCGAGGGTATGCTGCCCGAGGGCGCCGCGCCCTTCAAATCCGGCATCAACAAGGAGTTCGAGCTGATGCCGACCCAGCCCGGCGCCTATGGCGTCAAATGCTCGCCGCATGTCGCCATGGGCATGGTCATGCTGATCGAGGTCGGAGACCGCGCCGAGGTCGCCCTGCCCGAAGCCCTGCCCGGCAAAGCGGCCGAACGGTTCCGCGCCATTCTGGCCGCGCGCCCCTGATCCCGACATGAAAAAGGGGCCTCGCGGCCCCTTTCCCGTCAGATGACCAGCACCTGCGTGCCGATCTTGGTCAGCTCGTAAAGCTGCTCGACATGTTCGTTATACATGCCGATGCAGCCGTTCGAGGATTTGCGGCCGATCTTGCGCGTGTCATGCGTGCCGTGGATGCGGTAATACTGCCAGCTCAGCCACAGCGCGCGGGTGCCCAACGGGTTGTCGGGGCCGGCGGGCACGAAATCGGGCCATTCCGGGTTGCGCTTCTTCATCTCGGGGGTGGGCGACCAGGTCGGACCCTTGACCTTCTTGATGATCTCGGTCCGGCCGGTGCGGGTCAGGTCGGGGCTGACCGGAACCGAGGTCGGGTAAAGCTTGTAGACCGACTGATCCTCGGACCAGAAATGCAGCGCCCGCGAGGTCAGGTCGACCAGAATGGCGCCATTGGTCAGGTTGGTGAAATAGGGCTGCCAGTCCTGCATGCGGAAGCTGGAGATGTTGCGGCGCGAATCCTGCGTGGTGTCATATTGCACCATGCCCGCATCCGGCGTGGCGCCGGTGGCGCCGGTGGCCTGCAACGCCTGGCCGGTGTAGGGGTCGATGGATTGTGCCAGCGCGGGCGCAGCCAGTCCTGCCGCGCCAAGCGCCGCCGAAGTGGTGAGGAAAGTCCGACGCGAGACCGGATTTTTCGGCGTCATCTTCTTCTGTCGCTCCTGAATATGTCAGTGAACCGCCTGCTGCGGCCTTCTCTGCCCGATTTGCGATTGGAGTAGTTCTTTCTGGGCCTTACGCTTGCCGCGGGAGTCGCGCAATTCAAACTAGCGTCATTGTCGCAACAGAGTCGCAGCCTGTGGCGCTCACGCAATCTTGGGTTTGAAGGGGTGCCCGCGCTTTTGTATGGCTGACACAAAATCTCACCCGGGACAGAAGAACATGCTTAGACTATCAAGCCTTGCCCTGGCGGCCACGCTTGCGCTTGCCGCCTGCCAAAGCGCACCGCAACAACAGCTTGGCCCCGATGGCAAGCCGCTGCCGGTCGCCTACAAGATCACCCCCAAGGAAGAGGCGCAGATCGCGCCGCGCGTGCTGGGCCAGATCAACGCCCTGCGCGCCAATGTCGCCGCGACGCCCCTGACCGAAAGCCCGATGCTGGATACCGCAGCCAAGGCCCATGCCCGCGACATGGCGGCGCAGAACCGCGCGTGGCACTTTGGCTCGGACGGCTCGTCGCCGCTGGATCGCGTCCGGCGTCAGGGCTACATGGGCCATCTGATCGGCGAGAACATCTCGGAAACCTACGAGAACGACATCACCACGCTGAACGCATGGATGCAGAACCGCGACACGCGCGACGTGATCATGGATCCGCAGGCCAGCGAATTCGGCATCGGCTGGTATCAAGAGCCCTCGGGCAAGATCTGGTGGGCGCTGCTGACCGCCGGCGGCTCGTCCGCAACCGCGATGGCCGTGGGCGGCTTCACGCCCCCCGCCGGGGCGGCGGTGGCGCCGCTCTGATCGCGCTTGCGGGCGCGGATACCTCTGCGCCCTTGCACTCACCCGGGCGCCGCATGACGCGGCGCCTTTTTTCATGTCCCGGGCCAGGGACATGCGCAAGCACCCTGCCCTGTTGCTGGTCCAGACGCGGTGGCGATCTGGAAGCGGCCGCAAGCCGCATCCCACGCGCCCTGCCGCGAAACATCCGTCATGTGCTTGAAAAGACTTGGAGGCGGGTACCGGAATCGAACCGGTCTTCACGGATTTGCAATCCAATCGACTCCGTAGTGAAAACAGCGCGTTAGATCAGAAAAAGTATCAAGACAAACCGGGAACGCCCCGTGAACCTGATACCCCCGCCCTTCCGTCGAACGCGGCGGCCGAAAACGAAAACCCCGGTGCGCTGGCGGGCGCAACCGGGGCAGATCTGGAAGGCTTCTGGAGCCTCTTTAACCATAACCTAGAGCGCCAGGCGCAGGCAAGCCGGATCATCGACGCTGTGCTGTCCTGCGATCCCGAGGACCGGGTTCTGTTCCTCGAAACCATCCTCGACCAGATCCGTCCCGGCTGGCCCAAGTCGTTCAACATCGACGTGATGGAGGAAGCGGGCTGGTGGGCCGACACAGCCAGCACGCCCGAACGCAAGGCCTACATGCTGGCCTGCTATCGTCGCCTGTCGCGCACCGACAAGGAAGCGTTCCTGACTTACATCACCGGGAGGGCTGCGGCATGAGTGCGCAATCCCTTCGCCCGCTGGATGAACTGCTCTGGTCTTGGCCGACTGTCTGCAAGGCGGCGACCAATGATTGGGCCAAGAGCTTCGCCCAGTCGATCCAGCGGCAGTCGCGGCGTCCGAACTGGATGCCGACCCCCAAGCAGCATGTCCTGATGCAACGCATGGTGGCCGAGGTCTACCGGCAACGCGGCGATTTCGACGACTGCGACGACTTCCCGTTGATCGAGGACTGAACCGCCTCGCCCCCGCGTCTCGGGCACGGCGCGGGGGCGACCATTCACCGGAGCGAGCCGGGCCGACCCGGATATATCCCACCTTCCGTCCTAGCTTCTGACCGCTGAGCGAATTCAGCGGGGATATGACGATCCGGGGTCTACCCCAACCCGCGCCAAGACCGGCACCTTCTGGGCTGGCGCAGAAACGCGACACTTAACCCACCGAGGGCATACCCGGCCAATGAGGCGAGGGGACGACCATCGGGGACCGCACCGGCGCAGAGCTGCAAAGGGCGGGGCAGGAGCAAAGCCTGCGGGACAGCGGTTGGCCCCCGTCATCGGGCATCGCGCGGATACGGATCGAGGAAGCCGAAGGTCTGTCCCCTGCAAGTCGGGGGGACAGTAGCGGGGGCCGGCTAAACGCCAAAATATTAGGTATCAAACCGGACCTATTTATGGTAAGTAATACTGACCTATCGGACACTCGAATGCACATCACCCGCGCCCCTCTCTCGACCGACGACCCGTTCACCCTGGACGATGTAAAGCTGCACGCCCGCGTGTCGTTCGATGACGACGACCCCGACTTGGTGTTGATGGCCCGGACGGCGGCGCGCGAGATCGAGGCGCATTGCGCGCTGGCGCTGATGACCCAGATCATCACCGTCACCTTCACCGAATGGGGATGCGTGGCTCCTCTGCCCATTGGCCCGCTGGACGTGGTGGCGCTGGACGATCACCCGATCACCGTGCAGACCCGTGAGGCGGATGGCTCGCTTGTCTCATGGCCGCAAGGCTGGTGGGTGGACGCCGGGCGCTATCCCGTGCTGCACCTGACCGACCGGCAGTTCATGGACGGCACGGCGCTTGTCGTGACCTATCCGGCGGGCTTCGGCTCGGCTGCGGCCAGCATCCCCGAGGATCTGCAACACGCGATCAACGACCAGGCGGCGGCGTTCTATGACCAGCGCGGGGCCGAGGATGGCAAGCAGGGGCTATCGCTGGCCGCGTCCCGCATCGCAGCGCGTCACCGCAGGGTGGCCGTGGCATGACCGAGGCGGCGACCAGGGCGAAGGGGCGCAAGGGGCGGTCGGGGACTGGTCCCAATGCCCAGGTTTCGATTGGGGCGGTGGACCGGCGGCGGAGTGTTCCGCTCTCTTTCCCGACCCCCGAAAAGGCCGATCTGGCGATCCAGTTCCTGGAAACCCTGAAAATTCCGGAAGGGAAAAAGGCCGGTGAGCCGCTGCGGCTGGCCGAGTTCCAGAAGCGTTTCGTGCGCGGCGCGATGGCGGATGGCGTCATGGTGGCCTGCCTCTCCATTGGCCGGGGCAATGCCAAGACCGCGCTGTCGGCGGGGCTGGCGCTCGGCGCGCTCAAGGGCATCTGGGACGATCAGCCCAAGCGCGAGATCCTGTTTGCCGCCCGGAACCGCGATCAGGCCAAGACCGCGTTCCAGTTCCTTGTCGGCTTCATCGAGGGACTGCCCGAGGACGAGCAAGAGCAATTCCTGATCCGGCGCGGCTCCAAGCTGGAAGTCGAATACAGCGGCAACGGCGGCGGGCTGGCGCGCTGTATCGCGGCAGATGGCAAGTCGATCCTCGGCGGCGCTCCGACGCTGGCGCTGATGGACGAACGGGCGGCATGGGAACGCGAGAAGGGCGACAACCTCGAAAACGCCATTCTCTCGGGCCTGGGCAAGCGCGATGGCCGGGCGCTGATTATCTCGACCTCGGCACCCGACGACGCGAACACCTTTTCCCGCTGGCTGGATGAACCCCCGCCCGGAACCTATGTGCAGGAACATCGGCCAGCCTTTGGCCTGCCTGCCGACGATCTGGAAAGCCTGCTGCAAGCCAACCCCGGCGCGCCCGAGGGCATCGGCTCCACGGCGGAATGGCTGGTGGCGCAGGCCAAGCGGGCGATTGCGCGCGGCGGCTCGGCGCTGTCGTCGTTTCGGAATCTCAACAGAAATGAGCGGGTTTCGACCGAGGATCGTTCGGTTCTGGTGACGGTGGACGAATGGCTCTCTGCCGAGGTGAACCCCGATCAGCTTCCCGCGCGCGAAGGGCCGTGCATCCTTGGCGTGGATCTGGGCGGCTCTCGCTCCATGTCGGCAGCGGCGTTCTACTGGCCCGATACGGGCCGTCTTGAGGCTCTGGGCACTTTCCCCGCCGCGCCGTCTCTGGCCGACCGTGGGGCCGCTGATGGCGTCTCCGACCGCTACACCGAGATGCAGGAACGCGGCGAGCTGTCCGTCATGGGCGATGCGACGGTTCCGCCCGGCCCGTGGCTGGCCGAGATCGTCAAGAAGCTGGAAGGCATCACCCCGGCTTGCATCTGCGGCGACCGCTTCCGCCATGCCGAGTTCATCGAGGCGATGGAAAAGGCAGGGCTGGCCCGCGTCCCGTTCATCTGGCGGGGCTTCGGCTGGAAAGACGGCTCCGAGGATATTGAGCGGTTCCGGCGCGCGCTGTTCGACGGCGAGGTGAAATGCACGGCGTCCCTGCTGCTGCGCTCCGCTTTCTCCGACGCAATCGTGCTGTTGGATCCGGCCATGAACGCCAAGCTGGCGAAGGGCCGCAGCCTCGGGCGCATCGACGCTGCGGCGGCGACCGTGCTGGCGGTGGCGCAGGGGCAGCGCATGAAGGCGGCACCGATCCGCAAGGCGAGGCTGCAATGGGCGTGACGCGCGACGAATGGCGGCGGTTCTCTCGGCCCGTCCTGAAAACCAAACGCTGGCAGGTGCTGCGGCAGATCGTGCTGGAACGCGACGGCTGGGCCTGCGTGGACTGTGGCACCCGCAAGGGGCGGCTGGAAATCGACCATGTGAAGCCGGTTCGCAGCAATCCCGAGCTGGCCTTTGACCCGGCGAATTGTGCCGTGCGGTGTTCATCCTGTCACACGAAAAAAAACCCGGATCGAGTGCGGGCACCCCGCGCCGGTCATCACGCCCGAGCGATCCGCCTGGGCGAAAGCCGTTGCCGATCTGGCGACAAATCCCAACCCGGCAACATGAGGTATCAAATGCTGGATTCTGTGAAAATCGCCCGTCGCCAGTCGGAAATCCGGCAGGCTTTGGCGGGTCTGGTTGGCAAGGACAGCCCGACCGAGGACGAAACCCGCTCCATGGAGACCATGGACGCGGAATACCGCACCAACGAAACCCGCTATCGGGCGGCGCTGGTGGCCGAGGATCAGGAGCGGCGCGAAGCCGGGGCCGATCTGGAAACCCGCTCGGATCGTGAATATGCCGAGCTGGTGGGCCGGTTCGAGCTGCGCCAGGTGGCGCTGGCTCTGGACGAGGGCAAGGCGCTGTCGGGCGCGACCAAGGAAGTCGTGGACGAGCTGCGCAGCAAGGGCGGCTATCAGGGCGTCCCGGTCCCGCTGGCGGCTCTGGAAACCCGAGCGGGCGAAACCGTCGCGGCTGACCAGATCAACCCGAAAACCATCCGCCCGGTGATCGACCGGCTGTTCCCGGCTTCGGTGGCATCGCGCCTCGGCGTCCAGTCCATCAATATCACCTCGGGCGAGCTGGAATTCCCGGTTGCGACCGCTGGTGCCGTATTCGGCTGGCAGACCACCGAGCTTGCCAATGTCGGCGCGCAACAGTCCTATGTCACGACCGAGCGCAGCCTGAACCCCGACCAGACCGGCGGCGCGCAAATGGTCATCAGCCGCAAGGCGCTGAAACAGGCGGGCGAGGGGCTGGAAAGCGCGATCCGGCGCGACCTGAACGCGGTGATCGGCACCGAGCTTGACCGGGTTGTTATCAACGGCACCGGCACGGCGGGCCAGCCTCTGGGCATCATCCCCGGCGCAACGACCTATGGCATCACCTCGACCGCCGTCGGCGCGACCGCGACGTGGGCGGCGTTTCGGGCGCAGGTGGTGGCCTTCATGCAGGCCAATGCGATCACCTCGGCCAGTCAGGTGAATCTGGGCTTTGGCCCGGCGATCTGGGCCGAGCTGGACGACGCGCTTATCACCGGCACCGCCGTTTCGGAATGGGACCGCCTGACCAAGCACATCGGCAGCCCGGCGATCAGCAACGTGATCCCCGACGAAACCGCGATCCTGACCGCGACCGTGCAGGGCATCGCGCCCGGCTATCTCGGCATCTATGGCGGCGTCGATCTGATCCGCGACCCCTACACCAAGGCGGCCAGCGGCCAGTTGGTGCTGACGGCGCTGGTCACGGCTGACTTCACCGTGCCGCGCGGGCTGCAAACCCGCATCCTGACCGGCATCGGTGAACCCTGATGCTGTGGGGCGGCTTCAACGGTTCGCTTGAGCTGCGCACCGAGGGCGGGGCAACCCGCCTGCGGGGCCGCTTCCCCTATGGGGCGGCAACGGTTCTGGCGACGACCCCGACCCGCAAGCGCGAGGTGTTTGCGGCGCGGGCCTTCGCGGCACGGATTGAGGCGGGCGAGGACATTCACCTGCTGGCCGGGCATGACTTCGAGAAGCCGCTCGCCAGCCGCGCTGCGGGTAGCCTGGACCTGACCGACACCGACGACGCGCTGGTGTTCGAGGCGCGGATCGAGGGCAGCACGTCCTGGGCGCAGGACTTTCTGGCGGCTCATGCCTCGGGCCTGATCCGTGGCCTATCCCCCGGCTTCCGCGTGGCGCAGGGAGATGGGGCCGAACTGGTCAAGCGTGACGGCGAGGGCCTGATCCGCGTCATCCACCGGGCCGAGCTGTTCGAGCTGTCGGCAGTCACCCGGCCCGCCTATCCCATGGCGCAGGTGGAAGCCCGGTCATGGGAAACCCATCAGGACCGGCAACCCTATCGGGGTGCTGTTCACCCCCTAAATCGATGGAGGGTCTGACATGGGCAATTTATTGCACAAGTTCTGGCGCAAACCTCCGCAAGAAATTGCGGAAGACGAAACCCGCGCTGTTCAACCCGGCTACACCGCTGCACTAATGGCCGCGCGCGAAGCGTGGATCAGCGGCGGCTCCGGGCTGGCCGAGCTGACAGGGGCCGTGCAAGCCTCTGTGAGCCTCTGGGAAAGCGGCCTGTCGCTGGCGGATGTCACCGGCACCGATCTTCTGGACCGGCGCAGCATGGCGATCTGCGCCCGGGCGCTGGCCCTGCGTGGCGAATGCCTGTTCCTAATCCGCGACCGGCTGATTCCGGCCACCGATTGGGATTTGTCGACCCGCTACGGCCAGCCGCGCGCCTATCGCCTAGGCCTGCCCGAGATCGGCGGCGGGCGGTCGGAAACCGTGCTGGCGGGCGAGGTGCTGCACTTCCGCATCGGCTGCGATGCCGTCACCCCCTGGGCCGGATCGGCACCCCTGGCCCGCGCCAAGCTGTCGGCATCGCTTCTGGACGAAATCACCACCGCCTTGCGCGATGTATTCAGGGACGCGCCTATCGGTTCGCAGATCATCCCGGTTCCCGAGGGATCGACCGAGGACATGGCGGCAATGCGGCGCAGCTTCCGGGGCAACCGGGGCGCGTCCCTGGTGATCGAGGGCGTGGCGCAGGCGACGGCGGCCGGCATGAACCCGAACCTCGGGCAATCGCCGGATCAGCTTTCCCCGGACCTGTCGCGGACGCTGGCCGATGCCCTGCTGACGCAGGCCAAGGGCGAGATCTACAACGTGTTCGGCATCCTGCCAGGCCTGACCAACCCGGCGACCACCGGCCCGCTGGTGCGCGAGGCGCAGCGCCATCTGGCCCAGCTGGTGCTGCAACCCATCGTCAACCTGATGGCCGAGGAAGCGAGCGAGAAGCTCGGCGCGACCGTTGCCATCGACGTGGTGCGCCCCATGCAGGCTTATGACCACGGCGGCAAGGCGCGGGCGCTGTCCACGATGCTGCAAGCCATGGCGACGGCGAAAGAGGCCGGGCTAAACCCTGCGACCGTCAAGGACGCGCTGGCCTTCATCGACTGGGCGGAATGACGAGATAGGGCGGGATGCGCCCTGCGGGTATCTGGTCTCCGCGAAGCATCTGGGATTAGACGGCGAGTGCCCGGCCCCGACAGCCGAAAACCCCGTCACGGCGCGGCCCTCAGTCACCTTTCTCCGGGGGCGCGGCGCAGGCAGGCACGGACTTACACCGGGGCTTGCCAAAGCGGCACGTGCATGTGCCAGCCCCGCGTTTGGGGCCGGGGCCGGGATGGCGCAGGGGATCTGCGCGCCCGGCCCAACTCCTTACTTGGCCGGGAGTGCCTTAGGTTGCGGCGGATCATAAGCGTGAGGGCGGCGGGCGACGATCAAACCCGTGACAGGGTCCACAACAGTTGCACCGAGTAAGCAACGCTCAAGATGAACCTGCTTGATGGATGCTAGCTTTTTCTTTCCAACAAGCTGGCCGATTTCCTTGCTATGCCCCGCATTCGGTGGCGAGATTACCTTAATGGATTTTTCCGGGAAGCCAGTCCTGACCATTCGGATTGCTGGCGTAAGGTCACTATCACGGCTGATAATAAACGCTTCATCGAAACTGTCTTTATAGGCTTCGTTCAATAGCCACAAAGCGATGTTTACATCCGTTTCTTTTTCTTCGTGCGCTTTATACGGGCTTTTGCAAGTCCGGCAGTACATATCTTTTTCTTTGAACCGGCCCATAACGGGAGTCACGCCAGTCGCCTGTAACGCGGCTACGTATTGCTGATGACGAGCATAAGACACGGCTCGCCAAGTTGCATAGGCAGAGAAGTAAAAGACTTCATTCAGGACATGCGTTTTAGGGTCGGTGAAGGCTGCAATCAGCTTTCGAAGATCAAACCATTTCAGGTGTGACGCGCCAATCTTTTCCACAGCGTGGTAGAGATTAAAGCCATCCACAAAACACTGCACACGAATAGGCTTGGTCATGCCCTTCCCGATATGAGAACCCCCGAGCCGTAGCCCGGGGGAGGCGCTGCGGCCGAGGCCGCAGCGGGATTAATGAGGCTAGATAGCGCTTCTGATTCGCGAATGTCAAGAGGCTCTAAGGTGTTGCGCGGACTCGAATCGGCTAAACTGTCAACAAGGATCTACATTTTGTGCCAAGCGAGACTTTTACGTCAACCAGTGGCGATCAGAGCTCTTTGACCATCATGGAGGCCATCATCTGCCGTATCATTTCAGGTCGCGACGGCACCGGGTCCAGCTTGGCACGTTCGGCGTCCAACCATTCGAGCATTTCAGGAAGGATGCGGACCGTCACCGGGGTCGCATCTGTTCGCGGCCTGCCGCCCTTGCTCTTTCCGGTTTTCAATGTTGACAACCCAACCTGACGCTGAATAGGTTGATAATGTCGAAAACGACGCGGGCTGACAAGGTGGTAGCACACCGAGCCAGCCCTAACCGAAACCCTGATCTTAGGAGGATCAGCGAATGGCTACCCATTGCCATAACACCCCCGGCTTGCCTGATGCCAGCCTGCACATCATCCGCGATATGATCCTGCTGGCGCTGGATGCGACCGAAGCCCCGAACCTGCCCGAAGCCAACCGCCTGGAAGCCCGCGCCGCCCTGGCCGAGGCTCTGGACGTGATCGAGGGGGCGGAAGCATGACCTATGTCGAGCAAGTGAAAGCCGAGGTTGCCGCCCGGTATGGCGTCCCCGTCCTCTGCGAGGTGCGGATCATCCCGCGCGGCGCATCGGCTCTGGCCCCAGGCGCGCAGTCGTCGCCTGCGCTCAATGCGCCCGCCGCGATCCCCAAAACCGGCCGTCGCAAGCGTGCGGGCGGCATCACGGCCGACGAGGAGCAGAAGATCATCGCCATGCGACGGCAAGGCGTATCCTATCGCAAGATCGCCGCCGACTTGGGGCGCAGCCTGAACGGCGTCTACAAGGTCGCATACCTCTGGGGCTGAGCCACTGCGCTGGTCGCGTTAAGTGTTCGATTGACTTCCTTGGCTTATCGAGAGATAAGGGTTCAAGAGAACATTTGAGGCAACCATGTCAATCTTTCACCAACAGTTCGCCAACAGCGAAATCGTCGCGGCAACCGGCGTGACCAACTATCAACTGCAGAACTGGCTCAAGCGTGGTCAGATCATCGGGCAAGGGGTTGAGGGCGGCGGCAGCCCCGGCAAGCACCGCAGGTTCAGTTTCTTCAACCTGATGGAGATCGCCGTCTCCAAGGCGCTGATCGACACGGGCTTGACTGATATGCAACGTGTGACCGAGGCGGCGGCCGGATTTGCGCACACCGGCAATGGTGCCATCGGGGATCGTCCCGGTCGTCAGCCGGGGTTCCCGTTCAAGGACGGAAAAACCATGCTGATCGTCGGACCGGAACGGAGTGCAGAATACCAGATTGGCCTCAGCGATCATCCGCTGGGGTTGCTGGCCGCGATCAAGGAACACGGGATCGGTGCCATCGTCATCGACGTCTCCGAGGTGTTTTCCGTGACGCTGCGCCGCGCTGGCTTGGACCCGGTGGCGGCGCTTAACGAGGCGTATAACGGCTAACCCGACATGACCAAGTTGCCCCCTGTTCTCGCCAGCGAAAGGACCGCAGCGCAGCTTCTGGATATGAAGCCCTGCGAGTTCCGTTCGCTGGTGGACGCGGGGCACCTGCCCAAGCCGCGCAGCATCGGCGGGCTGCCCCGATGGGACATGCCCGAGCTTTACAAGATCATTCGCGGCGAGGCCGTGGACGGCATGGGAGACGTGCAATGGTAGCCAAGCGATACCTTTGGAAGCATCCGAGCGGGCGCATCTATGTGCGTCTCAAGGGCAAGCTGCACCGCATCACCGCTGCCGAGGGCACCGCAGACTTCGACCGCCAGTATTGGGAGATCCTGACCGGCAAGCGGATGCAGGCGAAAACTTCATGGGCGGCGCTCATGGAAGATTACCGCAAGTCCGACCGCTGGACCGGCCTCAAGCCGCGCACCCGGCAGGATTATGACAAGGTGATGGATTATCTGCGCGAGAAGATCGGCACCCGCGACGTGAAGGCGCTGACGCGGGCCGATGTGATCGGGGCGCAGAAAGCCAATGCGCACCGCACCCGCTTTGCAAACTACATCCCCCAGATGCTGGTCGTTCTCTGCGAACATGCCATTGATCTGGGATGGATTCAGAACAACCCAGCAAAAGGTGTCCGGGCGCTCAAGACCCCGATCGAGCGGCAGCGCGAGCATATGCCCTGGCCGGATTGGGCGGTGGAGAAATTCCGGGCCGAGGCCAGCGAGCTTTGCCGTCTGATCTTTGAGATCGGCGTGGGCAGCGTCCAGCGCCCCGGCGATTGGGTCGGCTTCCGCTGGAGCGACTATGATGGCGATTCTCTGACCCTGCGCCAGAACAAGACCGACAAGCCGCTGGTGCTGCCCTGCACCGATCAGCTCAAGGCCGCGCTGGACCACGCCAAGGCGGCGCAGGGGGTGGTTCCGATTGCGGCGCGTCCCATCCTCATCAAGCGGGACGGCAACCCGATCAGCTACCGTTACATGGCCGATCTGATGCTGAAAGAGCGCAAGCGGCTGGGGCTGGAAGCCTATGACCTTCATGCACTGCGCTATCGCGGCGTGAAGGAATTGGCATGGGCCGGATGTGATGATGACGAGATCGCTGCCTATTCCGGCCATGCCACCAAAGAGATGATTGCGAAGTACGCGGGCGAGGCTCGGCAAGAAATGCGGGCGCGCCAAGCACGGGAGAAAAGGCAATGAACAGAACAGGCACAGAACAGCAACGTGATACCCTAGGTGATACCCTAGGTCAGCTCATGTCCACTAAGTCATTGAAAGACTTGGAGGCGGGTACCGGAATCGAACCGGTCTTCACGGATTTGCAATCCGCTGCGTAACCTCTCCGCCAACCCGCCGGAGCCTCGCGTTTGCTAGGGTTTTCGCGCGGCGGGGTCAAGGGGGTTATCATCGCGCCCGTCACTTTCATGCCCGGATCGCGCTGGGGCATCAGGGCTAACGAATGACCGGCCCGCAGCCGGGGGCTGGGCACGGCCCTGCAAATGCAGCGAAAGGATGGCGGTGCGGTGCGCTTGGGGCCGGGACCGGCCGCGCGGGGGATCGGGCAGAGGCGGTGCCATCTGCCCGATCCGTGGTTCAGGGGTCAGCCAAGGGCCGATCTCAGAAATGCACCGACCGCGCCAAGCCGGGCTTTTCGACCGGCGGGGCGAATTTGGTCAGGTCGATGCCCTCGACGGCCTCTTTGTATTCCTCGGCGCTGGGGGTGCGGCCAAGGATCGCCGACAGTACCACCACCGGGGTCGAGGCCAAAAGCGATTCGCCCTTCTTCGCGGCGCTGTCCTCGACCACGCGGCCCTGGAACAGGCGGGTCGAAGTGGCCAGCACGGTATCGCCCTTGGCCGCCTTTTCCTGGTTGCCCATGCAGAGGTTGCAGCCGGGACGCTCAAGATACAGGATGTTCTCGTATTCGGTGCGCGCCTTGGCCTTGGGGGCCAGATCGTCGAATTCGAAGCCGGAATAGCGCTGCAGGATTTCCCAGTCGCCCTCGGCCTTCAGCTCGTCGATGATGTTGTAGGTGGGTGCGGCCACGACCAGCGGCGCCTTGAACTCGACCTTGCCATTGGCCTTTTCGATGTTCTTGAGCATCTGCGCGACGATCTTCATATCGCCCTTGTGCACCATGCAGGAACCGACAAAGCCCAGATCGACCTTTTTCGTGCCGCCGTAATAGGAGACGGGGCGGATCGTGTCATGGGTGTAGCGTTTCGACACATCGGCGTTGTTCACGTCCGGGTCGGCGATCATCGGCTCGTCGATCAGGTCCAGATCCACGACGACCTCGGCGAAGTATTTCGCGTTGTCGTCGGGGGCGAGCGCCGGTTTCTCGCCCGAGCGGATCTCGGCGATGCGGGCATCGGCCTTGGCGATCAGCCCGCGCAGAGTGCCGGCGGCATTCTCCATGCCCTTGTCGATCATGATCTGGATGCGCGATTTGGCGATTTCCAGCGATTCGATCAGCGTCTCGTCCTGCGAGATGCAGATCGAGGCCTTGGCCTTCATCTCGGCGGTCCAGTCGGTGAAGGTGAAGGCTTGGTCGGCCAGCAGCGTGCCGATATGGACCTCGATGATGCGGCCCTGGAACACGTTGTCGCCATGCTGTTTCAGCATCTGCGCCTGCGTCGCATGGACCACGTCGCGGAAATCCATCCACGGCTTCATCTTGCCCTTGAAGGTCACCTTGACCGATTGCGGGATCGGCATGGTCGCCTCGCCCGTGGCCAGCGCCAGCGCGACGGTGCCCGAGTCGGCGCCAAAGGCCACGCCCTTGGACATGCGGGTATGGCTGTCACCGCCGATGATGATGGCCCAGTCATCCACGGTGATGTCGTTCAGCACCTTGTGGATTACGTCGGTCATAGCGTGATAGACGCCCTTGGGGTCGCGCGCGGTGATCAGGCCGAAGTTGTTCATGAATTTCATGAGCTTCGGAATGTTTTCCTGCGCCTTCTTGTCCCAGACCGAGGCGGTGTGGCAGCCCGACTGATAGGCGCCGTCCACGATGGGCGAGATAACGGTCGCGGCCATCGCTTCAAGCTCTTGCGCGGTCATCAGGCCGGTGGTGTCCTGCGAGCCGACGATGTTGACGCGCACGCGCACGTCCGAACCCGCATGCAACACCTTGCCCGGCGTCACGCCGACGGCGTTGCGGTTGAAGATCTTTTCGACCGCGGTCAGGCCCTGCCCTTCGACGGTGATTTCCTTGTTCGGCGCAAAGACCGGGGTCGGCTCGATGCCCAGCGTCTGCGCGGCAAAGGTCTGCAACTTCTTGCCAAAGACGATGGCGTAAGAGCTGCCGGCCTTCATGAACTCCATCTTCTGGGGGGTGAAAGCGGCGGCGATATCGACCAGTTCCTGGCCATTTTCGTCGCGCAGCTTCTTGTTCTTGCTGTCGATCACCAGCACGGTGCCAGTGGCGACGGAATAGGCCTGTTCAAGGATCGGGTTGCCGTCGTTGTTCAGGATCGGCTTGCCGTCCGCGTCGGTCTTGCGCACCCAGTTCTTGAGGTTGATGCCAATGCCGCCGGTCACGTCCACCGTGGTGCCAAAGATCGGCGAGATGCCGTTGGTGCCGGCAACAACCGGGGCGTAGTTGACGAAGGGCACATAGGGGCTGGCTTTCTTGCCGGTCCACAGCGCCACGTTGTTCACGCCCGACATGCGCGACGAGCCGACGCCCATCGTGCCTTTTTCGGCGATCATCATCACGCGCTTGCCCGGGTGCTGGGCTTGCAGCGCCACGATTTCGGCCTGTCCTTCGGGCGAGATCATGCATTTGCCATGCAGTTCGCGGTCGGAACGCGAATGCGCCTGATTGCCGGGCGACAGCAGGTCGGTCGAGATGTCGCCTTCGGCGGCGATATAGGTCACGACCTTGATCTCGTCCTCGACCTCGGGAAGCTTGGTAAAGAATTCGGCCTTGGCATAGCTTTGCAGGATGTCGGCTGCGACCGGGTTGCCGGCCTTGTAGGCATCGGCCAGACGGGCCATGTCGGCGTCGTAAAGGAACACCTGCGTCTTGAGCACCTCGCCCGCGCCCGCCGCGATGGCGGCGTCATCGCCCAGCGCCAGATCCAGCAGCGCCTCGACCGAGGGGCCGCCCTTCATGTGCGACAGCAGCTCCAGCGCAAAGGCCGGGGTGATTTCGGGCACGATGTCCTGCCCAAGGATGATCGCCTTGAGGAAGGCGGCCTTGACGCCCGCCGCGCTGGTGGTGCCCGGAAGTGCGTTGTAGATAAAGAAGTTCAGGCAATCGCTTCTGTGATCGCTTTGACCGTCCTTGATATGGGCGATCAGCTCGGCCAGCAGCGCGCCGTCATCGATCGGCTTGGGGTGCAGGCCCTGCGCTTTGCGGGCTTCGATTTCAGCTAGGTAGTCTGTATAAAGGCTCATGACGTTCCCTACGATCCGGTTCGATTCAGGCTGAAACACCGGGCCGAGGAACGGATGGCGAGCGGCGGCAAGCCCAATTGTATGCACAGGTATACAAATCACCCGCCGCTGACAAGAGGGGATGGCCCCGATCGCGCCGCTTTCACCACCCCGCCCGGCAAAACGGCACGCCCTGCCCCGATGCGATGCGCCAAGGCCGCGCCCGCCCCGGCGCGTGGCGGCCGCATACGCTTGGCGGTGGACATGCCTTGCGATCCTCCGCAAGATGCGCCTTGGGCGGCCGCGGTTTCCCGGACGGGACCAGGATGCCCCGGGCAGGCAAAGGAGAAACGCGCCCCCCTCATCATGTGATACCCCCGCTGATCACGACAGCGTCCCATCCGAGCCAGGCCCGGGCAGCAGCCAGGCCGCAACGACCAGCGAGCACCCATGTCCCAATGGCCTATCTTTGTCCTGTCTCTGGCATCGGCGCAAAACCGGCGCGCCGACATCACCGAACAATTCGCCCTTCTCGGGCTTGATTTCCAGTTCATCGACGCCACCGACGGGCGGCAGGGCCTGCCACCCGAGCTGGAATCCATGGTGGACCGGACCGGCACGCTGGCGCAAAGCGGTTTTCGCATGTCCGATGGCGAATATGCCTGCGCCATAACCCATCAACTGGCCTATGCCCGCATCATCGACGAAAATCTGCCCGGCGCCATCATCCTTGAGGATGATGCCGTGCTGACATGGCTGTTTCGCGATTTCTACGCCAGCGCCCAATATCAGGCCGGCGACCTGATCCAGCTTTACCATTACAACGGCACCACGCATGCGCGCCGGCCCCGCGCCGGCGGGCCATTGCAACTGATGCGACTGGCCAGCAATTCATGGATGGCGGTCGGCTATTCGATTTCGCGCCACGGGGCCGAGGCGATGCGCCGGCACAGCCTGCCGCTGCGGGCGCGCGCCGACTGGCCCTGCGACACGTTCAGGATCATGCGCCATTACGTCACCACGCCGCGGGCCGTGCTGCACCCGGTGCCAACCGCCAGACAAAGCACGATCAGCAAGGACAGCTTTCCGACGGATTTCGATTTCTCGCAGGGCTATGCCAAGGGCTGGCGCCGCCTGCTGAGCGCGGCATCCTGGGGCCGGCTGCTGCGCCGCCCGTTCCGGCGCAAGCTCGACCCCGGCCGCGCCCCCACGCCCGAGGAGCGCGCGCAACTGGTCAGCGAACGGTATCAGGCGGTGCTGTAGGCAGCGCCGGCGCGATACCGTGCGGGGCGCCCGGTGGGATGAAATCGACCTTGACGCCGCGATGTGGATTGTCCCGGCTGAGCGCATGAAGATGGAGCGGGAACACCGGGTGCCGCTGACTGCCGAGGCGGTGGCGCTGCTGGCGGCCCTGCTGCGCTTCGAGGACAACCCGCTGGTGTTTCCTGCGCCCCGGGGCGGGGAGATATCCGATATGACGCTGAGTTCCACCATGAAGCGGTTGCACGCGGGCGACGTGGCCGAGGGCGGCAAGGGTTTCATCGATCGGGTGAGCAAGCGCCCGGCCGTGCCGCACGGTCTGCGTTCCACCTTCCGCGATTGGGTCGCCGAGGAAACCCACTTCCCCGGCGACATGGCCGAGGTGGCGCTGGCCCACAAAGTCGGCAATGCAGTCGAAACGTCCTATCGGCGCGGCGACATGGTTGAGAAGCGGCGGGCGATGATGACCGCTTGGGCGGAATACCTAACCGGGAAAGACCGGGCTGGGGCCGAAATTGTGAGGATTGCGTGATGTTCGCTCCAGACGGATACGTTCCTGTTTCCTCTCTGCGAAAGCTTCGAGAAAATGCGATGCCCATTTTCGCAGAAAGTCGTCACGCGATGATGGAAATGATGATGGGGCATGAGCCTAGGCCGTGTTGACAAAAGGGGTTCCGTTGGCAGTCGTCCTATGATTCAAGCTCATCTCTGCTTGGGAGATGGGCTTGGCGCGCAACCTGATATCCGACGATGAGTGGGCCTTCTTCGAGGGCTT
>NZ_WMIF01000072.1 GCF_009711185.1 Paracoccus limosus | reverse complement strand
GCTAGGTTCCCGACTCATTGATTTTCACAGCCAGAAGAGGACGGTCGCAGCGAGCATGATCGCGGAGAAGAAGGTCTCCGGGCACCGGTCGTATCGCGTGGCGACGCGCCGCCAGTCTTTCAGCCGTCCGAACATGATCTCTATTCGGTTGCGCCGTTTGTAGCGCCGCTTGTCATATTTGACGGCCTTTTTTCGGGCCTTCCGGCCGGGGATGCAGGCCTTTATCCCCTTGTCTTTCAACGCTTCTCTGAACCAGTCGGCATCGTAGCCTCTATCGGCCAGCAGCCATCCCGCCTTCGGCAGGCTCCCCAGACGCGCCGCCGCGCCGGTGTAATCGCTGACCTGACCCGCCGACATGAAGAACCCGATCGGCCGCCCCTTGGCGTCGGAAACAGCGTGCAGTTTGATGTTCATGCCGCCTTTGGTTCGCCCGATCTGGCGCGCACGCCCCCTTTTTGACCCGCAGGCTCGACGCCGTGCGGTGTGCCTTGAGGTAGGTTGCGTCGATCATGATGGTCTTGTGTTCGGCGTGCT
>NZ_WMIF01000071.1 GCF_009711185.1 Paracoccus limosus | reverse complement strand
ACCAGAATCTTGATACGATCTGCCCGCTTCGCCCGGAAGACGAAGACCGCCCCGCAGAACGGGTCGAGCCCGAACATCTCCTGCACCGCCAGCGCCAGCCCGTCGATGCCCTTGCGGAAGTCCACCGGCCGCGTCGCCACGTAGACCTTCACCGGCCCGCCCTGGCCGAGCATCACCATGCCGCCGCCCGCGCCGCTCGGATCGACCGCGTAAGCAGAACCTCATCGGTATCTGCGCCGACGCGGATCACGACATCACCCACAACGATCTCCACGCCGGTGCTGGCCTCCGTCTCTGCCGGCATCTCCGCTGCGGCGCCCTCGACGACCAGTTCTGCAAACATCGGCAGTGCCGCCACGCTCTCGGGCACGACAAGCTGTCCGTCCCGTAGCTTCTTCCGCCAGTCATAAACCTGCCAGCGCGTCGTCCCGTGCCGCCGCGCGACTTCGGTCACCGAAGTTCCCGGCACCAAGCTTTCCGCCGCAATCCGCGCCCGCTCCGCCTTCGTGCGTCGCTGACGCCCGGTCGGCCCCTCCATCACTTCCAGCCGCGAAACCCCACCATCCGAGAAGCCGTCCAAATGGCCGCCCATTTTG
>NZ_WMIF01000070.1 GCF_009711185.1 Paracoccus limosus | reverse complement strand
TCCTCGAGCCGATCAGGGAAAAGAACCGTCTGCCCGCGTGCAACGCCTTCGATGAACCCCGACATGCCGATCCCCCAACGCCATGCCAAAGTCTATCACAAGACCGAGTTTTTACACAGGCTCGGCCCTTTGATCTATCGCGGGGCTTTTCCCACCTGCAATGAGAGTCAGGCCCATGGAAAGGGCGGACGACGAAGAAGGCACAACTGGCGGGAGCAGATCATTGGCATCCTGCAGGAGGATAATCGTCGTATACGTCGACGGCGCAAAATGCGTTAAGCCAACGAATATGCGCAGGGGAAGACGTGCGTTAAGTCCAAGGTTCAGGACTCGTTCTTGGGTCATAACCAGACCATCGCGATTGCGGCGAAGGCCATCGCGGAAAGGAAAACCTTCGGACATCTGTCATAGCGGGCGGCAGCCCGGCCCCCATCCTTCAGCCTGCCGATCACTGAGTTTCTTCCCAATTTTGAATAGCTCTTAAGATATCCGCCAAGCCAAGGCTTACGCGTGAACCAGTCCTTGATCGCCACCAGATATGGAAAGCCTTTGCGCATCGGCAAATAGTAATGTCGGCGCACCAAACCTAGCTGGGGGATCCACGGACAGCAGCCCAAGAGAGGGATTGGTCTTGTGCCCCCTCCTCAGCTTGCGGGTGTTGGGCCTCTGGGATATCGGCGGTAAGCAGGGTTCAGAAAACCGTCCGGCGGACAATTTTCCCGACAAACCCGCATCCGTGACCAGCACGCCACCCGAGCCGCGCACCGAGCCCTCGAACATCGGCTCGACCTCGAATTTCTGGGCAAAGGGATCGATGCCCATGCGGTCGAACTGCGTAAACAGGTTTGGTTGCCCGGCCCGCAGCAAAGGCCGGCGCT
>NZ_WMIF01000007.1 GCF_009711185.1 Paracoccus limosus | reverse complement strand
ATCAGCATCCCGTGCTCGGCCTCCGATAATCATCGAAGGCACAATGGACCCAACCCCCGGTCGGTGGGGTCCCTTTTGGACGCCGATCACCCCAGAAGCGGGGTCCTTATTGCAAGCCGTTCAACAGTGTATGGCGCCGGTCAGGGCAATCTGGCTGATCAGACGCGCATCGGTTCGGTCTATCACAACCTTGGTATCGTCAACGGCATCCTGAACGTCGAGGCGGTGCGCATCGCGCAAGAGAAATTCGGTCCCCGCACCCTGACCGGCGACGAGGTGCGCTGGGGCTTTGAGCATCTGCAACTGACGCCCGCCCGCGTCAAGGAACTGGGGGCCGAGAACCTGTTCCATTCGATCAACGTCACCTGGGACAACCACGAGGGCGACGGCTACGTCACCTTCCAGCAATGGGACGGCAAGAAATGGAACGTGGTCTCGGACTGGATCGCGCCGGACTGGGCGCTGCTGCGCCCGATCATCGAGAAATCCGCGCAGGCCTATGCCACGGAAAAGGGGCTGACGCTGCGCACGGCGGCGGATGCCGAAACGGTGGCCGCACCCGGCACCAACTGAAACCGGCGAAAGGCTGACCCCATGTCCGACATCGTGCTGGAATTCGACCGGGTCTCGGCGGCCTATAGCGGCGCCATTGCCGCGCTGCACGGGGTCAGCCTGACCTTGCGGGCGGGGGATTTCGCCGCACTTCTTGGCGCGAATGGCGCCGGCAAGACGACGCTGCTGAAGGCGGCCTCGAACCTCTTGCCGGCCGAGCGCGGGCGCATCACCGGCGGCCAGATCCTTTATCGCGGCGAGGACGTGACCCGCGCCAGCCCCGACGCCCATATCCGCAAGGGGCTGGTGCCGGTGCTGGAGGGGCGGCGGCTGTTCCGTTCTCTCAGCATCGAGGAGAACCTCTTGACCGGCGCCCATGGCAAGGGGCTGGGCCGCGCCGCCACCGCGCGCGGGCTGGAGCAGGTCTATGCCCTGTTCCCGCGGCTCGCGCAGCGCCGGCATGCGGTCGCGGGCCTGACCTCGGGGGGCGAGCAGCAGATGGCCGCCATCGGCCGCGGCCTGATGGCCGTGCCCGAGGTCTTTGTGCTGGACGAGCCCTCGATGGGTCTTGCGCCGCTGGTGGTGGCCGAGATCTTTGAGGCGCTGTCGCGGCTGAACCGCGAAACCGGGCTGACCATCCTGCTGGCCGAACAGAACAGCGCCATCGCCCTGAGCCATGCCCATCATGCGACGGTGATCGAAAACGGCCGTTCGGTGCTGGCCGGGCCCGCCGCCGAACTGCGGCAAAGGCCGGATATTCAGGCCAGCTATCTGGGCGGGCAGGTCGCGCCCGCCTGACCCGGCACTCTAGCGCCCGGCCCGGCCCGCGCGCTGCATCCGCCGGTAAAAGGTCGACCGATCAATCCCCGCCCGCCGTGCCGCCTCGGAGACATTGCCGCCGCAATCGTCCAGCAGCCGTTGCAGATCCGCCTCTGCCGGACCCGGCACCGGGCCGGCGGCAATCTGCGCCGGCAGATCCTCGGGGCCGGCCGGAACGCCGTCACAAAGCGCGGCGCAAAGTTCACAGGTATTGATGATCTCGCGCACATTGCCCGGCCAGTCATGGGCCAGCAGCAATTGCCGCGCCTTGGCGGTAAAGGCGACCTTGCCCTCGGTCGCGCCGGCGATGCGCTCGATCAGCCATGCCAGATCGGCGCGGGCGCGCACCGGCGGCACGTCCAGCACCAGCCCGTTCAGCCGGTAATACAGATCCTGCCGAAAGCCGCCTTCGGCCACCAGCCCCGGCAGATCGCGATGCGAGGCCGAGATGATGCGGATGTCCACCGGCTCGGCGCGCGCGGCCCCGACCGGCAGCACCTCATGTTCGGACAGCACCCGCAGCAGCCGCGCCTGCAAGCCCAAGGGCATGTCGCCGATCTCGTCCAGAAACAGCGTGCCGCCATGCGCCTCGCGGATCAGCCCCTTCTTGCCGCGGGCATGGGCACCGGTAAAGGCGTTCGGCGCATAGCCGAACAGTTCGGATTCGATCAGCGATTCCGGCAGGGCGGCGCAGTTGATCGCCACGAACGGCCCGCGCCGGCGCGAGGACTGGTGCATGGCGCGGGCAATGAATTCCTTGCCGGTGCCGGTCTCGCCGCGCAAGATGACGCTGATCTTGCGATCGACGACCTTGGCCGCCCGCTCGGCCAGCCGCGCCATCGCCGGATCGCCGCCATGGATCGATTGCAGCGGCGCGGGCAGCGCCACCCCGGCCACCATGCGCGCGGCCTTGGCCGGCGGCACGGCGCGGGCAAAGATCATGCCGCCGGCCTGCATCTCCAGCACGCCCTCGACCGGGGCCAGCGCGCGCGACAACACCGGCAGATCCTCGGGGTTATAGGCAAAGATCTCGTCAAAGCGGCGACCGACCAGATTCTGGTCCAGCAGATCATGCGCATTATGGGTGACGCCGGTGATGCGCCCGTCGCCGCCCACCGCCACCGCCGCCATCGGATCGACGTCCAGAAACTCGGGCGAGGGGTTCAGCCGCAGGATCCAGTCCTCGCGATGATTGCGCACCAGATTGGCCATCTCGATGCGGCGGGCGCAGGATTTCATCACCTCCAGCGTCAACGCCTGACTCATCTTGTCGGCGGGCGCCTGCAGATGCGACAGGTCCAGAACGCCCATCAGCCGGCCGCGCGTGTCATGGATCGGCACCGCCGTGCAGGACAGCGGCGTCAGCGCCACGTCGAAATGATCGCTGCGATGCACGGTGATCGCCTGCCCCGAGGCCAGACAGGCGCCGACGCCATTGGTGCCGACATGCTGTTCGCCCCATTCCGAACCGGCGATCAGCCCGGCATGGCGCAGGTCGCGGTCCAGCTCGGCATCGCCGATGGCATCGACGGTGACGCCGCGCGCATTCGACAACAGCAGCACATAGCCCATGGCATTGACGCGGCGATAAAGGTCCTCCATGCCGTGGCGCGCCATGCCCAGCAATTCCTCGGATTCCTGCAGATGCGAACGCAATTCCTGCTGCGTCAGGATGCGCGGCCCCATGTGCCGCGTCGGGTCCAGCTTGTGCTGGTTGACGCAGCGCCGCCATGATTCCAGCACATCGGCATCCCGCCGCGTCAGCTCGCCCTCGGCCGCGCGAAAGATCTCAAGGACATGCGTCCCTGTTTCCGGTATCCCTCCCATCGGCTCCTCCCAAAGCCCGGCGCGACCATAACACGGGTTTCTCGCGCCGGGCCAGAAATCTTGCGCAAGGCGCAAGATCGGCGGGCAAGGGCCGGGAACCGCCGCGCCGGCCTAGCGCGACAGGTCGATCAGGATCTTGAGCTGGCTGCCCGCCGGGTCCAGCAGCGCCTCGAACCCCTCGGCCACGGCATCGTCCAGCGTGATGCGCCGGGTCACGACGCGGCTGGCCGGAATCGCACCCGAGGCGATCAGCTCGATCGTGCGCGGCCAGCTGTGGGTCGGATAGCACCACGAGCCGCGGATCTCGGCATCCTTGAAGGTCAGCTGGAAGAAATCGACGCTGCCCTTGCCGCCCATCAGCCCGGTCTGCACGATCACGCCCTGCTTGCGCACCGCGTCCAGACAGGATTGCAACGCGCGTTCGTTGCCGACGCATTCCAGCGCCACATCGCAGCCGATGCCGTCCAGAGTGCCGGCCCGCACCGCCTCGCCCACGTCCTGCGTGGCCGGGTTGATGGTGACGACGCCCGGCACCACCTCGCGCGCCAGCGTCAGCCGCGTCTCGTTCATGTCCGACACGAAGAGCCGCGTCGCGCCAAAGGCCCGCGCCGTCAGCAGTGCAAGGATGCCGATGGGGCCGGCGCCCGTCACCAGCACGCTGCTGCCCGCCGTCACCCGGCCCCGATCGCAGGCATAGACCACCACGGCGGTCGGCTCGACCAGCGCGGCCTCTTCGTCGGACATGGTGTCGGGGATCTTTTCGACGTTGTAATCGTTGACCAGCGCCATTTCCGACATGCCGCCCGACTGCCAGCTCAGCCCGACCAGCGCCAGACTGCCCGACAGGTTGTGCCAGCCGCGATCGGCGAAATATTCGCCGCCGCGCGGCATGATCAGCGGCTGCACCGCCACCCGGTCGCCCGGCGCCACCTTGGTCACGCCCTCGCCCACCGCGATCACGGTGCCGCCGAATTCATGGCCCAGCACCTGCGGCCCCTGCGCGCCGGAATAGGGATGCGGCGTGGTCGGAATAAAGATCGGGCCACTGGCATATTCATGCAGATCGGTGCCGCAGATGCCGACAAAGCTGTTCTTCATCAGCACCTGACCGGGGCCGGGGCGCGGCGGCTCGGGGATGTCCTCGATCCGCAGATCCTTTTTCGCGTGGAAACGCAAAGCCTTCATGATGTCACCTCACAATTCGTCAAAGGCGGCCAGCGCCTTGCCGGCATAGACCGTGCCCGGTCCACCTGACATTTCTATGGCAACGGCCAGCACTTCCAGAAATTCGTCGCGCGTGGCGCCATGCGCCTTGGCCTCGCTGGTGTGAAAGACGATGCAATCCTCGCAGCCGCGCGCCACGGCGACCGCGGTGGCGATCATCTCTTTCATCGAGGGGCTGACCTTGCCCTCGCGGTTCGCGGCGACCATCAGCCCGCGAAAGGCCTGCATGGTCTTGCCATCGGCCTTGAACAGCGCCGCCGCGCGGGCATTGGCCTCGGCCAGTTTCTGTTTCGCACTCATATCAGCACCATGCCTCCATCGACGACCAGACTTTGCCCGGTCATGTAATCCGACCCGGCCGAGGCCAGGAACACCGACACGCCCACCAGATCGTCAGGGCGCGAGGCCCGGCCCAGCAGGATATCGGCCGAAAAGCCCTCGAAGGCCTCGTTATCACGCTGCGTCAGGCCCTCGTCCTTGAAGCCCTTGTCGATCAGCTTCCACATGTCGGTGGCGACCACGCCGGGGCAGATCGCATTCACGTTGATGCGGTGCTTGCCAAAGGCGCGGGCAGCGGCCTGCGTCAGCGCCACCACGGCGAATTTGCTGGCCGAGTAATGCGCCAGAGGCTCATAGCCCTGCTTGCCGGCGATGCTGGCGGTGTTGACGATCTTGCCGCCGCCGCCCTGCGCGATGAATTGCTTGCTGGCCTCCTGGATGCCGATCAGCACGCCCATGGCATTCACGTCCATGACGCGGTGCCAGTCATCCTCGGTGATGTCGTTGAACTGCTTGACCTGCGCGATGCCGGCATTGTTGAACATCGCATCCAGCCGGCCAAATTGCGCGACGGTCTGCGCGATCAGCGCGCGCATGCTGGCGCGGTCGGTCACGTCCACCGCCAGACCGATGGCCTGCCCGCCCGCATCGCGGATCGCGGCGGCGGTGGCTTCGGCGGTGGTGGCATCAATGTCGGCGATCACCACGCGGGCGCCGGCATGGGCCAGCCCCTCGGCGATGGATCGCCCGATGCCGCGCCCGGCGCCGGTGACGATGATCGCCCGGCCTTCGACGGAATTGCTCATCTTTTTGTCTCCTCCCTTGGAAAGGGCCGCCCCGTTACCGGGACGGCCCGCCTGTCAGGCGATGAAGTCGCGGATCAGCCGGTTCACCTCGGCGGCCTGCTCCATCTGGACCATATGGCCGGCGTTGGGGATGACGCTGACCTTGGCCCCCGACAGTGCCCCGGCATGGGCCGGCGGGATGATCGCGTCGGCCTCGCCCCAGATCACCTGCGTGGGCACGCCGCTGGCGGCCAGCGCCTGCGCGATCTGCCGGGCCTGCCGGCCGTCGCGGAACAGGTTGCCGGCCAGCTCGGTCAGGAACTCCTGCACCCCGTCCAGACGCTTGAACTTCAGCAGATCCTCGACCATCGAGCGGCTGACCAGCCCCTGATCCTTGAACAGATGCAGCAGCACCGGCTTCAGATCCTTGCGCCCGGTCGCGGCGACGAAACCGTCGATATAGCCCGCGTTGATTTCCTCACCGAGCCCGGCCGAACAGATCAGCGTGACCGAAGCCACCCGCTCGGGCGCCTTGACCGCCACCGCACCCGCGACCAGCCCGCCCATGGAATGGCCGGCCAGATGCGCCTTGTCGGCCCCGATATGGTCAAGGAAGGCCAGCACCGTATCGACCATCAGATCCAGCCCGGCGGGACGCGCGGATTTCACCGACTGGCCATGGCCCGGCAGGTCCAGCGCATAGACCGACGCGCCCTCGGCCAGCGCATCGATGTTGAAGAGCCAGTTGTCCAGGTCGCCGCCAAAGCCGTGGATCAGCAGCAAGGGCACGCCCTCGCCCGGCCGCTCGGCATAGCGGATGCGGCCGGCAGGCAGGTCGGCGAACTGATAGGCGGGACCGGCCTCGTCCTCGTCACCACCGGCCGAGGGGGTCTCATAGGCGGCGACATAGGCGTCGATCTCGGCATCGCTGACGCTTTCGGGGGCCATGACCCCCAAAAGCGCGCGCACCGGATACATCTCGCCCTCGACACCGACGCGGCGGCGCAGCAGACCGGCATCGGCGGCCTCGACGACATTGGCGATCTTGTCGGTCTCGACATCCATGATCTCATCGCCTGCGGCGATGGTGGCGCCCTCATCGACATGCCATGCGGCCAGCTTGCCCTCGCGCATGGACAGGCCCCATTTCGGCATCAGGATCGGGGTAATCTCGGACATGCTCAGTTCTCCATCGTCTTGCGGACGGCAGCGGCGATGCGTTCGGCCGAAGGCACGTAGAGGTCTTCGAGCGAGGGCGAGAAGGGCACCGGCGCATGCGGCGGCGTCACCATCTGGATCGGAGCCTTGAGCGCGTCAAAGGCATCCTGCGCCACATTGGCCGAGATGTCGGCGGCGATCGAGCAGCGCGGGCTCGCCTCATCGACGCAGATCAGCCGGCCGGTGGCCTCGACGCTTTCCAGCACCGTGTCCATGTCGATGGGTGACAGCGTGCGCAGGTCGATCACCTCGACCTCGATGCCCTCTTTCTTCAGCATCTCGGCCGCCTCGACCGAGCGCCCGACCATCTGACCATAGGTCACGATGGTCGCATCCGAGCCTTCGCGCACGATATTGGCCTCGCCAAAGGGGATGGCATAGGGTTCCTCGGGCACGTCGCAGGTGCTGGCATACAGGTTCTTGTGCTCAAGGAAGATCACCGGATCGTTGTCGCGGATCGACTGGATCAGCAGGCCCTTGCAGTCATAGGCGTTCGAGGGGCAGACCACCTTCAGCCCCGGCAGATGCGTGAACAGCGGCGTCAGCATCTGGCTGTGCTGGGCGGCGGCGCGGAAACCGGCGCCGCACATGGCGCGGATGACCACCGGGGTCTGGGCCTTGCCGCCGAACATGTAGCGGAACTTGGCCGCCTGGTTGAAGACCTGATCCAGACAGACGCCGATGAAATCGACGAACATCAGCTCGGCCACCGGCCGCAGCCCCGCCGTCGCCGCACCCACCGCCGCGCCGACATAGGCGCTTTCCGACAGCGGCGTGTCGATCATCTGGTTGGGGTGCTTGGCGTAAAGCCCTTTCGAGACGCCCAGAACCCCGCCCCAGGCGTCATCCTCGCCCTGCGCGCCGGCGCCGCCGACGATATCCTCGCCCATCATGATCACGGTGGGGTCGCGGGTCATTTCCTGATCCAGCGCCTCGTTTACCGCGTCCTTCATGCTGATGATGCGTGCCATGATTATCCCCTCCCTCAGTAGTTCACATAGACATCGGCGGTCAGCCGGTCGGGCGTCGGTTGCGGCGCGGCGATGGCCTCGGCCACGGCCTCGTCGATCAGCTGCGCCACCTCGGCATCGACGGCATCCAGTTCCGCCGTCGAGATCACGCCCGCCTCGCTGACCTTCTGGCGGAACAGCTTGAGGCAGTCGTTGTTGGCGCGGTTGTATTCGTTTTCGCCGGGCGCCTTGTAGGTCTGGGCGTCGCCCTCGAAATGGCCAAAGAAGCGGACGTTCTTGCATTCCAGCAGCGTCGGCCCGGCGCCTTCGCGGGCGCGCTTGATGACCTCGCCCGCCGCCTCGTAGACGGCAAAGAAGTCCAGACCGTCGACGGTGATCCCCGGCATGCCAAAGCCGGTGGCGCGGTCGACATAGCTGTCCGAGGCGGTGGCGTAATCGACCGAGGTCGATTCGGCGTAGCCGTTGTTTTCCACCACGAAGATCACCGGCAGGTTCCAGATCGCGGCAAGGTTCATGCTTTCCAGCACCGTGCCCTGGTTCGAGGCGCCATCGCCAAAGAAGGTGATGCCGACGCCGTCATGGCCCAGCTTTTGCGCCGCCAGCGCCGCGCCGCAGACAAGCGGCGCACCGGCGCCCAGAATGCCGTTCGCGCCCATCATGCCCAAGGACAGATCGGCGATATGCATGGACCCGCCCTTGCCCGCGCAGCAGCCGGTGGCCTTGCCATAGATCTCGGCCATCATCGCCTTGGGATCGACGCCCTTGGCGATGCAATGGCCGTGCCCGCGATGGGTCGAGGCGATGCGGTCGCGGTCATGCAGATGCATCATGATGCCCACCGCCGTCGCCTCTTCGCCGGCATAAAGGTGGACGAAACCGGGGATCTCGCCGCGGGCGAAATCGACATGCAGCCGCTCTTCGAAATCGCGGATGGTCTTCATCTTGCGATAGGCATCCAAGAGCTGTTCTTTCGACAGCGGAAATGGATTGGACATGAACGGATCCTCCCTTGGTGTTCAGTCTGGGTTGCGGATGAACAGCCCCGCCGCTGCCGCATGGGCCATGCAGGCGGGCACATCGACGGTGCGAAAGGCGTCGGGCACCAGTCGCACCGAAACCTGATCGTTTTCGGTAAAGGTCAACTCGCGCTCGCCGTCAAAGGCCAGCGCGCCGGCGCGGATCGACGGCGCGTGCAGGGTGCCGGGCGCCATGCGCACGATCCCGGCGATGCCGACGCGGTCGATCAGGCCGGGCGCGATCGGGGCCAGCAACTGGCGCGGCGCCTCGGCCGACAGGCGGATGTGGCGGCCCTCGGGGGTGGCGCGGTCCACCGGGTCCAGAAGCCCCGCGATCGAGGACATGCCGATGGCCTGCGGCAGGCCGAAGGTCACGAAAAGGTCGCGAAAGCCCGTCGTCTTCCAGATGGCGCGGGCGCCGACGAACCGGTCCTCGACCACGGCCAGATCGACCAGAGCGATCTCGCGCCGCTCGTTCAGCATGACCTCAAGCCATTTGTTCGGGCGCAGCGCGATGGCGGCGGGCACCTGCCCGGTTGCGGCCAGCCCGACCGCCAGCCCGGTGATCGTCGGCTCGCGCAGTTCGGGAAATGCGTTGTTGGTCCCGGTCGAGACCCCGGCCACCGGCACCGCGCCACAGGCGCCGACGACGACGCGGTTGGTGCCGTCCCCGCCCAGCACGACGATGGCCGCCACCGCCTCATCGGCCATCATGCGCGCGGCGCGGGCGCTGTCCTCGGGCGTGGCGGTCACGCGCATGTCCAGATAGCGCAGGCGCGGGAAATTCATGTGCCCCAGCCGCAGCTCGCGCTGGATCGAGCGTTCCAGATGAAAGCGGATGCCGCCGTTTTCCGGCATGACCACGACCTCGTCCACGCCGGCGGCGGCCAGCCCCGCCATCATGCGCAGCACGATATTGGCGCGGTCGTTGATGGGCAGATTGCCCGCGTGCGAAATCACCCGGCGAATGTCGCGGGCTGAAATCGGATTGGCGATGATGCCGACCTTGACCATGTTCTTCCTCCCCGACCATCATGCAAGCAACGGCCGCGCCAAGGCGGGCAGCGGGCGAAAGCGGGGATTTTGCGCGCGACTGTCGCAGCCGGTGCGACACCTGTTGCGCAACAGGGGGGACGGGCGATGCAACGCCATGAACTGCGGCAGACGGGGGCGCTGGCGCTGAGCCAGCAGATGCGGCTGTCCCTGCACTTGCTGCATATGGACGGCGACCGGCTGCGGCGGCGGCTGCGCTATGAGGTCTCGGTCGGGGCGGGGCTGGCGCTGTCGGATCTGGCCGAACCGGCCCCCAGCGTCTCGGCCCGGCAGGCGCTGCTGGCGCAGGTCGGACTGCTGCGGCTGGACGCCGATCAGGCGCGGATCGCACGCGGGCTGGTGCATTGTCTGGACGATCACGGCTGGCTCAGCGACCCGCTGCCCGAAATCGCCGGCTGGCTTGGCTGCCCCCCCGCCATGATCGAGGCGCTGCTGCCCCGCCTGCAGACGCTGGAGCCGGCGGGGGTATTCGCCCGCTCGCTGCCCGAACATCTGCGGCTGGCCCTGCAGGCGCGCAACCGCTACGACCCGATGATCGCGGCGCTGCTGGAACGGCTGGACCTTGCGGCGGCGGCGGACCTGCCCGGCATCGCCGCGCTTTGCGGTTGCGACACCGAGGACGCCGCCGACATGCTGGCCGATCTGCGCGGCCTTGCCCCCTGCCCGCTGTCCGACCAGCCGCCCCTGCCGCCGCCTGAACTGGAGCTTGACGCCCAAGGCGGGCTGCACCACCTGCTGCACCCCGAACTGACGCTGGCCGAGGGCGCCGATGCGCAGGCACAGGCGCTGGCGGCGGCGGTCTCGGCGCGCAACCGCACGCTGTGGCGGGTGGCCCAGACCATGGTGCGGCACCAGCGCGGCTGGCTTCTGGGTCAGGGCGCGCAAAAGCCGCTGACGCTGGCCATGCTTGCGCCGGACCTTGGCCTGAACAAAAGCACGCTCAGCCGCGCCATCGCCGGGGTCGCGCTGCGCAGCCCGCGCGGCACGCTGGCGCTGCGCGCGCTGCTGCTGGCCCCGATCAGCCCGCGGCTGGCGCATCTGGACCGCACCGCCGTGCTGCGGCTGCTCGACGGGCTGATCCGGGGCTGGCCGGACAGCGAGCCGATCTCGGACGCGCGGCTGGCCGAGGCGCTGGCGCGGCGCGGCATGGCGATTTCGCGCCGCACCGTCGCCAAATACCGCACACTTCTGGCGTGCAAAACCGGCTAGAGCCGCACCCGCCATTGCGGCTGCGGGGCGGCGCGGGCTGTGCTAAAGCTGGCACCATACCCCTCTCTGCCTTGCAGGATCTCATGCCGATCGCGTTTGCCGAACTGCCACTTTTTTCTTCGCTGACCGTCGAACAACTGGCCATCGTCACCGAGGGCATGAGCCGGGTCGAACTGGATACCGGGCAGAACCTGTTCCTGCAGGGCGATCCGGCGGCGCGATTCTTCCTGCTGCTGGACGGGCGGCTCAAGGTCACGCAGCTGACCGAGGACGGCCAGCAGTTCATCGTCCGCATCGTCAATCCGGGCGAGCTTTGCGGCTTTGCCTCGGCAATCGGGCGCACCCAGTTTCCCGGCAGCGCCGAGGCCATCCTGCCCTGCCGCCTGCTGGCATGGCCGCGCGCCCGCTGGGAGCCGCTGATCGCCGCCGCCCCCGCGCTGGCCGTCTCGGCCATTCAGGCGGTCGGGCGCAAGCTGGACGAGGCCCATACCCGCCTGCGCGAAATGTCCACCGAGGACGCCGGCCGGCGCATCGCGCATCTGCTGCTGCGGCTGGCGCGGCAGGCCCGCCCCGGTCCCGGCCCGGTCGAGATCCCCTTTCCCATCACCCGTCAGGACATCGCCGACATGAGCGGCAATACCCTGCATACCGCCTCGCGCATCATGGCCGCATGGGAGGCCGAGGGCATCCTGCTGCGCGCCCGGCGCAAGGTGATCATCGCCGATCCCGCCGGGCTGGCCACCATTGCCGAAACCAGCCTCTGATCCGGCGCGATGCCATTCCCTGCAATTTGACACAGCGCAACGTCGGGCCGGCGCCGGCCTGCTAGGCAGCGGCCATGTTTGCAAGGAGACAGAACATGAAACGCATTCTGATCACGGCCGCCGCGCTTGCCGCATTGGCCGGTCCTGCCCTCGCGGCCGACCATCAGGTGCAGATGCTGAACAAGGGCGCAGACGGGATGATGGTCTTTGAACCCGCCTTCGTCCAGGCCGAGGTGGGCGACACCGTGACCTTCGTGCCCAAGGACAAGGGCCATGACGTCGCCTCGCTGCCCGGGATGCTGCCCGAAGGCGTAAGCGACTTCGAATCCAAGCTGAACGAGCAATATGTGTTGACCCTCGACAAGCCCGGCCTTTACGGCGTCAAGTGCAAGCCGCACTTCCCCATGGGCATGGTCGCGCTGATTCAGGCCGGCCCCGACGCGCCCAACTATGACGCGCTGGCCACGGGCAAGCTGCCCAACAAGGCCCGCGCCCGCATGGATGCCGAACTGGCGCAAGTCAAGCACTAAGCCCTGAAACGCCCGCTCCCGGCTGGACCGGAGGCGGGCTTCGATCTTGCCGGGAAAGGACAGCCGATGACGCGAACCGAGAGGCTGCGACAGGGCGGCATTCCACGCGGGCTGTCGCGCAGCGGGCCGGTGCTGTTTTCCTATGGTTTCCGGCCGTTCTTTCTGGGCGGCGCGGCATGGGCGCTCGCAGCGATGGTGCTGTGGATCATGGCGCTGTCGGGCCACGGCCAGCCGGGCGGCGATTACGGCGCCGCCAACTGGCACATGCACGAGATGCTGTTCGGCTTTGCCTCGGCGGTGTTGACGGGTTTCCTGATGACCGCCGTGCCGAACTGGACCGGGCGCATGCCGCTGTCAGGCCGGCCGCTGATGGTGCTGACGGCGCTGTGGCTGCTGGGCCGGCTGGCGATGACATGGCCGCCGGGCGGCGCGCTTTGGGCCGGAGTTCTGGCCGATGCGGTGTTCCTGCCGGTCATGGCCGCGATCTTTGCCATCGAGATCATCGCCGGGCGCAAATGGCGCGACCTGAAGGTGGTGGCTGCGGTCACGGTGCTGGCGCTGGCGAACCTCGGCTTTCACGCGGCGGTGCTGCGCGGCGGCGATCCGGCGCGGGCGGCGCGGGCGGCCATCGCCGCCTATGTCATGCTGATCGTCATCATCGGCGGGCGCATCACGCCCAGCTTTACCCGCAACTGGCTGGCCCGGCGCGGGCCCGGTCCGCTGCCGGTGCCCTACAACGGTTTCGACACGCTGGTCGCCTGCAGTTCGGGGCTGACGCTGGCCGTCTGGATCCTTGCCCCCGAAAGCCGGGCCGTGGCGCTGCTGGGGCCGGTCGCGGCGGGGCTGAACCTTGCGCGGATGCTGCGCTGGCACGGCTGGCGCACTTGGCCCGAGCCCTTGGTGCTGGCGCTGCACGGCGGTTACGCCATGCTGGCCCTTGGCTTTGCCGCCATCGGCCTGTCGGGTCTGGGCCTGATCAGCACCGCCGGCACCCTGCATGTGCTGGCCGTCGGCGCCATCGCCGGCGAGATGCTGGCCGTCATGGGCCGGGCGACGCGCGGCCATACCGGGCGCGCGCTGACGGCATCGCCGCTGACCAGCCTCAGCTATGTCGCGATCTGGGCGGCGGCGCTGCTGCGCCCGGCGGCCGAGCTGGGCGACTATACCCTGCTGATCCATCTGGCGGGCGGGTTCTGGATGCTGGCCTTTGGCCTTTACCTGCTGGAATATGCGCCGATGCTGCTGCGGGCGCGCAAGGAACCGCGCGCCTGACAGCCGCGCGGCACAGCCCTAGCCCTCGCGACGCAACAACAGGCGGAATCCGCTGCCGTCCCCGGCCGGGTTTCCGGCCCATTTGTGCCCCTGTTCACCCAGCTGCGCCAACAGCGCGGCGGGCTCGTCGGTCAGCAGCGCAAACAGCACATCGCCCGGCGGGATGCGCTGAAAGGCCGCCATCAGCCGCTCTTCGGCCTCGGCCGGGGCGCGCGCGGTCAGATCCAGCAGCGCGGTTGGCCCGGGCCAGTCAAAGGCATCAAGCGCACTGCCCTGCCCCAGCACCTGGGCTGCGGGGGCAAAGTCGATCTGCCAGTCGCTGCCGCCCAGCCGCAACTCGTGATGGTCAAAGCCGCGCCGCGCCATGACGCGAAACAGCGGCACCGGGCGGAACGGCGCCAGCAGGCGCAGGCTCTGGCCCGGCGACAGGGCATCGGCTGCGGCCAGAATCACGGCCAGCGGCTCCTCGCCCCGGGCCAGGATCGGGCGGACATCCAGCGTGACGATGGCTTCCATGGGGTCTCCTTGGCGGTGGCTCTAGCGCAGTCTCAGGTAAAGCGGAACTCCTGCCCGGCATCGTCCAGCACCCGCACCTCGACCCCCGGCAGGCCGGGCAGGGCCGCGCGGATGGCCGAGGCCGGCGCCAGACTGAAGCCGGTGGACAGCGCATCGGCCCAGCCGGCGCTGTCGGCCAGCACCGAGACCCGCGCCCAATCCGCCCGCGCCGCCCCGGTCGCCGGGTCGATCAGCTGCGGCAGCCGGCCTTCGGCGTCAAAGCAAAAGCCGCGCGCCTCGGTCGTGGCCAGCGCCCGATCGGCCAAAAGCGCCTCGCCGCCGCCGGCCAGTTGCACGCGCCACGGATCATAGGGGCCACGCCCGTCGATGGCATGGAATTCGCCCATGTCGACCAGCGTATGCCGGGCGCCGCCGGCGCGCAAAAGATCGGTGATGCGGTCGGTGATATAGCCTTGCGCAATGCCGTTCAGCGTCAGCGCCATCCCCCGCGCCAGCAAGATGCGGTCGGGGTCGATCCGCACATGGCCAAAGCCCACCGCCGGACGCGCCCGGGCAACCGCAGCCGTATCGCCCGCCGCATAGGCGCGCCACAGCGGCTGGATGCTGGGATCGAAGCGCCCGCCGGTCGCAGCATGGGCAGCGGCGGCCAGTTGCAGCGCGCCCAGCATCTCGGGGCTGGGGGCCAGCAGATAGCCGTCGCGGTTCAGCCGCGACAGTTCGGAATCGGCGCGATACAGGGTAAAGATCGCCTCCAGCCGGCGCAGCTCGGCCTCGGTCTGGCGCAGTAGCGCCTGCGCGCGGACCGGATCGGGATGGTTCAGGATCAGCGTCGTCGGCGCCCCCATGGCCTGACCGTGCCAGACCGAGGCACCGGGCGCGGCCCGCAGCATATGCGGCATCACCAGCGCCGCCCCGGCCATGGCAGCCGAGACGGTCAGGAAACGGCGACGGTCAGCGCGCATCACCGGCCCCCGTGGTCGGCTGGGCTGCACCCATGTCGTGATCCATCATCGCACCCATATCGTGTTCCGCGCCAGAACCATCGCCGTCGCCTGCCATGTCGCGACCCTCGCCAAGCACCTCTTCCGGGGTCAGCTCGGCAAAGGTCTGCACCGCACCGCCCTTGTCGCGGGCAAAGGCCTCGGCCGAGGCGCGGCTGCCAAAGGGCACGATCTCGGCCCCGCCCATCGCTGCCTCGACATCGGCGCCAACGACGTAGAAGGCCGCCTTGGCATCGATCCAGTTGTCAGGCCCGGGATCGGCCCAACTGGCCGCCTTGGCCATGTCCGAGACGTAAAGCCCGCCGTAATCCTTGACCTCGTCGGGCATCATCGAAAACGCCACGGTGTCGCGCGCCGACGAGAACCAATAGGCGCCCATTTCCCTGGACAGCACGACCTGCCCCTTGGGGCCCTCATGCTCCATCAGGTTCATGCCGCAGTAGCGGCCCACGGCCTCGGCGGTCATGGTCTGCGGCGGCAGGCTGGCGGTTTCGTCCTGACGGCAGGCCATCAGCGGTAGCGCCAGAAGCGCGGCGATCAGAAAGGGTTTCACAGGTTCCTCCGTGAAAAGGCGGTCATCGCCAGCGCAAGCGGCAGCAGGCACCATGCCAGCAGGGCCGCGACCAGCAGCGCCGGCGTCAGATGCGAATTGTCATAGACCCCGCCCATGCCCGACAGCATGGCCGAGGCGCCCTCGCCCAGCGTCAGCAGGCGATAGGCGTCGGTGGGATTGGCCAGCAGCGCCAGATCCATCAGCGCGCCCGGCACCGCATGGCCGCCGCGCGCCACAAGCGCCGCCAGCAGCGCCATGTCGTAAAGCGCAACCAGAAACAACCACAGCCCGATGGCGATGCCGGCCGCGGTCGAGCTTTCCTGCACAAGGCTTGACGCCAGCACGCCCAGCCCAAGAAACACCGCACCCAGCAGGATCGAGGCTGCGGTCATATAGACAAAGGCCTGCCAGCCCTCGGCGCCATGGCCCCAGATCACGAAGACGGCGGCGCAGCCAAAGCCGATCACCGTTGCCAGCGTCAGGATCGCAAGCTGGCCCAGAAACTTGCCGGCAACGACCTGCCAGCGCGCCAGCGGATGGCTGAGAAGCAAAAGCAGCGTGCCGCGCTCGGCCTCGCGGGTGATGCTGTCATGTGACAACAGCAGCGCGATCAGCGGCACAAGGAAAATGGTCAGGCTGGCCAGCCCCACCACCACCACATCCAACGCCCCGGTGGCAGTCGAGCCGGTCGGCGCCGAGCCAAGCGCCGCGATGGCGCCGGCCAGCGCCGCCATCACCACGGTCATCGAGACGACCCAGCGGTTGCGCATGCCCTCGGCCAGTTCGCGGCGGGCAATGGTCAGGATCGCGGACATCAGGCGGCCTCACGCTTCAGGAAATGGGCATAGATGTCGTCAAGGCTGGGATCCTCCAGCGTGATCCGGGTCGCGCCCCGGTCCAGAAGGCCGCGCAGCACGGCGGGCTTTTCGCTCTGGCTCAGCTCAACCAGTTGCGGCGCGCCGTCCAGCACGCAATTCAGCCGCGACGGCAGGCCTGCCAAGGCGCGCAATTCGTCCAACGTGCCATCGGCGATCTTGCGGCCCCGGTTGATGACGATGACGCGCTCGGCATGGCCTTCCAGCTCGGTCAGCGCATGCGACGACAGCAGCACCGTCGCCCCCTGCCGCGCCAGATCGGCGACGATGCCGTAAAGCTCGCGCCGCAGCGCCGGGTCCAGCCCCGAGGTCGGCTCGTCCAGCAGCAGCAGCCGGGGCGATCCCAGCAGCGCCTGTGCCAGTCCCAGCCTCTGGCGCATACCCTTGGAATAGGTGCGCACCGCACGGTCGGCGGCCTCGGCCAGCCCGACGCGGGCAAACAGCGCGTCATGGCCCGATGCCGGCAGGCCCTTCAGCCGGGCATAAAAGGCCAGCGTCTCGCGCCCGGTAAAGGCCAGATGGAACTGCACGCTTTCGGGCAGATAGCCCAAGGCGCGCCGCGCGCCGCGGCCATGGCCGGGATCGGCACCCAGAACCGACAGCCGCCCGCCATCGGGCCGGGTCAGGCCCAGCATCATCTTGATCTGCGTGGTCTTGCCGGCGCCGTTATGGCCGACCAGCGCCACCACCTGCCCCGGATGTAGGGCATAGCTGAGATCGCTGACCACACGGCGGCCCGCATAGATTTTGCAGACATTGTCCAAGACGACAGTGGCATCGGCATCGCTCATGGCAGGGGCCTTTCGGAATTCGGAAACATCAGCGGGTGGCTGTCGGTCACGCCCCCCGGCAACAGGCCGGGAAAGCGGCCCTGGGCAAAGCGCAGGATCTGCACGGCGGGGCTGGTCAGCAGCAGCCGGGCCTGTGGCGCGGTCCACATCACCTTGTCCACCATGTCATTGGGGCGATAGGCGCTGTCGGCCAGCCCGTCGCCGTTCAGGTCGAACCCGGCATTGTCGGACCAGTAATTGCCGATCCCGTCCTTTGACCATTCCAGAAACCGGGTGCCGACATATTTCACCTGCACGCGGTTGCCGATGAAATCATTGCGGCTGACCTGATTGCCCTCGGCCCCGGCGGTGAAATGAATGCCGATGCCGCAGCCCTGAAAGCGGTTGGCGCTGAACTGATTGCGGTTGGCGTTATAGATGAAGACGCATTTCTCGGGGGCGATGCGGCTGCCGCTGACCGGCGCGTCGGGCTGCGGCACCCCCGCCTCCGAGCTGGTGCCCATATCGCGCCACCGCGCGGCCGGGGCGGGATGGCCGGTCACGCGGTTGCCCGAGATCACCGAACGGTTGGCCGAATTGAACAGAAAGCCGTAATCGCGGTCATTGTCGGAACTGTTGCCGGTGATGCGCAGCCGGTCCGAGAACATGATCGCATAGCCCATGCCATTGTCACGCGAGCGGTTGTCCTCGACCCGGCTGTCCGAGGTGTTCATGTAATGGATGGCAAAGCGGGTGTCGTGAATGTCGTTGTCGCGGAAAACGTTCTTCTTCGAGACATAGACAAAGATGCCGTCGCGGCCTTGGCTGATCCGGTTGCTTTCGACCACGGCGCCGGGGGCGTTCCAGACGCTGACGCCATTGCCCAGTTCGGATTGCCGGCCCAGCCGGCCGGTGATGCGGTTTTGCGCCACCACCGCGTCGCGCGCCCCCTGAATGCGAACGCCGTGCAGATTGTCGGTCAGGTCGTTGTCGACCACCTGCGCGCGCAGCGCCGCCTTGGTCAGAAAGACCCCGGCATCCATGCGGTCCAGATCGCTGCCCGAGCCGGTGATCTGCAGGTTGCGGATCTGCACATCGGGCGCATCGACCAAAATCACGCTGCCCGCGCCCTGCCCGTCCACCACCGCCCCCTGAGTGCCCTGCAGGATCAGCGGCATGTGGATTTCCAGAGGCCCGCGCCAGCGGCGGGCCTCCAGCTTGATTTCATCCCCTGCCCCGGCCTCTGCCAGCGCCGCCGTCAGCGCGGCATCGTCGGCAGGTTGCCACACCCGCGCGGCAACCGGCGAGGCAAGGCAGATCAGCACAAGGGCAAGGGCCAGTCGCATCAGGCTTTTTCCACCAGCATGCGGCCCTTCATCTCCATGTGCATGGCATGGCAGAACCACGAGCAGTAATACCAGTAGACGCCCGCCCGCTCGGCCTTGAAGGTGACCGAGGCGGTGGCCTGCGGCGCGACCTCCATGTTGATGCCATAGTTGATGATGGAAAAGCCGTGGGTCAGATCCTCGACATCGTCGATGTTGGTGACATAGACCGTCACCTCGTCGCCCTGCTTGACCGTAAAGCTGTCCAGCCCGAAGGCCGGCGCGGACGAGGTCATGTAGACGCGGACCTTATTGCCGTCGCGGATCACCTGACTGTCGACCAGCAGGTCGATATTGTCCTTTTTCGCCTGCGCCACGGCATCGGCAAAGAACGGGTCGTTGCGGTCCCAGATCGAGATCGGGTTAAACTTCGAGGCATGGACAAGGGTTGCGTCATGCGGCTCGGCGAAGGTCGGGTTGTCGTGGACGATCTTCATTTCGTCCCCGGAAATGTCGATCAGCTGGTCACACTCCGGCTTCAGCGGGCCCACGTTCAGGAAGCGGTCCTTCGAGAACTTGTTCAGCGAGATCAGCCATTTGCCATCCGCCTCTTTGGTCTGACCCATCGAGGTATGGTTGTGCCCGGGCTGGTAATGCACGTCCAGTTTCTGCCGGATCGGATCGACCTTTTCGCCCTTATAGGCCTTGATCGCGTCCTCGATGTTCCACTTGCAGATCTGGCTGTCGATGAACAGCGTGGTATAGGCGTTGCCGCGCCCGTCAAAGGCGGTGTGCAGCGGGCCAAGGCCCAGCTCCGGCTCGGCCACGACGCAATCGCGACCGCCGATCTTGTCGGCGAAAAGATCGTCAAAGCGGCGCACGTCGAAAACGGTGCAGGTCGGCGACAGCTTGCCATTGGCGACGATATGGATGCCATCGGGTGCGGTGTTGATGCCATGCGGGCCGTTCGGGACCGGGATATAGCGCACCAGCTTGTTCTTCTCGCCCGTGCCGTCCAGCACGCGCACGCCGTTCAGCACCTGACCTTCGCCCGCTTTCACGGCCGCCTCGATGGCCTGAATGTTAAAGACGGACAGCCAGTCCTGATCCTTGGCCATCATCTCTTCCAGCGTGGTGCCGCCTTCCGAGTTGTAGCAGGTGGCAAAGGCATATTTGCCCTGATAGTCGGCATCGACGTTATCAAGGTTGCCGTCGACCTTGATCTGCCATGCGACCTCCATGGTATCGCCGTCGATGGCCGAAAAGATCGAGTAATACTGTTTCGGATCGTCCAGCACGGTGCCGTCGTTCGGCAGCGGCACGCCATCCTCGCCATTGGCAAAGACATAGCCGGTGCGCGGGTATTTCTGCACGCGCAGGCCGTGCACGGTGTGCTGGTTGGGCAGCTCGATGATCTTGTCGCAGCGCATCACGTCCAGACGGACGCGGGCCACGCGGGTATTGGCCTTGTCGTTGATAAAGAAATAGCGCCCGTCATAGGTGCCGTCGGTGAACGACGGATGCGGGTGGTGGGCGTCGCCATTGGTATAGATGCCGCCCTTGTCCTTCAGAAACGCGACGGTCTCGGGCGTCAGCCCCTCGGTCAGCACCTTGCGCGATTCGTTGGTCAGGCCCCAGCCGGTGGCACTTTCGCGGTTGAAAATCGGGATGCGGGTCAGTTCGCGCATCGAGGGCAGGCCAAGGATGCGCACCTCGCCCGATTGGCCACCCGACAACAGGACGTAATATTCGTCCAGCTCGCCCGGGTGGACGATGTATTCAAGGTTGCCGGGCGTGCCCTGGGCCAGCGCCGGACCGGCGGCTGCGGCGGCCGCAAGTCCCGCACCGGCGCCGATTACGGCGCGGGGGGCCAAGCCGCCGGCGGCAACGGCCACCGAGGTGCCCAGAAGCTGGCGGCGGTTCAGCCGCATGTCATTGTCTTTGGTCATCTCATGCTCCTTTGAGATCGGGGGGTGGCGTCACGGCGGCCTTTTGGGCGCGGAAAGCCGGAGGCTGCGCGTGTGCGTCTTTGGATTGGGCGACGGGCGCCGGCTTGGTGCCGGAACCGGGCTGCGCGCTGCGGGCGATCTTTTCGCGCCGGGCCTTTTGCGTGATCATATGCGGGCAGCGGGTGTCGTCGTGGTAAAGCACCTGACAATTCATGCAGTAGATGCATTCGTTGACGTTGATCTGGCCCTCGGGGTGGATGGCCTTGACCGGGCAGTCATTGGCGCAACGTTGGCAGGGGCTGCCGCATTCGGGCCAGCGCTTCAGCCATTCGAACATCCGCATCCGCCCCGGGATCGCCAGCGCCGCGCCCAAGGGGCACATGTAGCGGCAATAGAAGCGCTCGATGAACAGCCCCGGCAGCAGGCAGGCCAGGGCGAACAGCACAAAGCCCCATTCCCGCATGAATTTCAGGATGATTGCGGTCTTGAACGGCTCGACCTCGGCATAGACCTCGGCATCCGACAGCGAATAAAGCGACAGGCCGAACAGCCCAAGGAAGATCATGTATTTGATCGGCCACAGACGTTCATGCAGGCCCCAGGGCAGGTCGATCTGCGGCACGCGCAGCTTGCGCGCCACCGTGTTCGAAAGCTCCTGCAACGCGCCGAACGGGCACAGCCAGCCGCAGAACGGCCCCCGGCCCCAGAACAGCAGCCCCGCTGCCACCGCGCACCACAGCACGAAGACCAGCGGCGCCGACAGGAAATATTCCCAGGAAAAGCCCGACAGCAGCGCATTGGCAAAGGTCAGCACGTTCACGACCGACAGCTGCGTGTGCACGATCCAGCCCAGCCAGATCAGCGTGAAGCTCAGATAGGCGCGCCGGGTCCACAGGAAGCTGCGCGGATATTTCGTCAGCACGTCCTGAAAGAAGAAGATCGCCGTCAGCACCGCCAGCGCCACGCCCAGAATGGCGAGGTTCAGATGGTTCATCTGCCACATCGTCTTCCACAGGGCGGGGCCGTCGTCCTCGGGCATGGGCTGGCCGGTCTGGGCGGCCTGCACCGGGCTTGCGGCCGGGACCGCGACGGGCGCCGGCGCCGCGGCGGGCAGCAGGTAGCGTTCGGGGATCTGATAGGCCAGATCAAAGGGCAGCGTCGCCTTGTCCCGGCCCTCGGTCTGGCGCTGGACCAGCAATTGCAGGTCAAAGGGCTCGGTCGGATCAAAGGTGAAATCCTGCGGCACCACGAACAGCGCGATCTCTTTCAGATGCGGCGCGCCCTGGGCGGCCAGCACCGGCAGGCGGGTGTGGTCATGGTCGTGAAAACGCAGCCCCTGCCCGTCCTGCATCAACTCGATGCGGTCAAAGATGCCGCCGCGCACATAGCCCGAGCCCTTGAAGGAATAGGCGCCATCGCCCGCGACCAGCACCGCCGATTGTCCCGGCTGCAGCTTGGCCGCCATGCGCTCATAGGCGACATCGCCCAGAAGGCTGCGCCCGATGGCCGGCACCGAAACCGGCGCCATGTAAAGGCTGATGAAGGGCGCGGCCGGATCGGCATCCTCGGGGTGGCCGGCGGCAGCGGGCTGACCGGCATCGGCAAAGGCCTTGCTGACCTCGCCCACCGTCAGCACCAGCGAGCGCACCGAGCCATCGCCCAGCAGCGTCTGCCAATCGGCGGTCTGCGTCACCGCCGGGTCCAGCTGGCGCTTGACCTCGACCGGGGCCGCGCCGGCGGCGACGCCGTCCAGCCGGCCCGAACGGATCAGCTTGACCGCCGAGCGCACGATGCTGTCGCCCATCACCAGCACGGTGACCGTGGCGCCCGAGACGATTTCGGCCTGCGGCGGCTTGACCGCGCCGCTGGCCACCTGCGCCAGATCGGTGCCGATCAGCCCGTTCAGCGCCGCCAGCACCTTGGCCTCGGGGATGCCGATCAGCACGATCGGCTCATGATGCTCGACCAGATTGATGCCGCGGATCACGCCCTTGGGGTCGATGCCGACGACAATGCGGATCGGTTTGCCCGAATAGCCGGTCGAGGGGGTGAAATCGCTGTTGAGATAGGCATAGCCCTGCAACTGGCCGGCCTTGAGCACCGGCACGATGGCCGGATCGCCCTGCGGCGCGCCATAGGCATCGGCGCCGGCGAAGAGCTGCGCCGGCGGGGTCTTGTCCAGCGCCTGCGCCAGCGTCATCGCCTGCGCTGCGCCCCCCAGCGAAAGCAGGCACAGCACGACCAGCCACAACAGTCGGTGGCGGGCAAGATTGGATAGACGCGGCAAGCTCATCTGGCGCTCCGGCAGGCGATAGTTGCGCCGAACATGCCGGGCGCCGGCCCCCCGAACGTTGCGCCAGCACAAATTCGCGACCCCAACCGGGGACTTGCGTGAAAAAGGCGGCTAGCCCCGCCCGGCCTCGGCCAGCAGCCGGTCGACCCAGCGCCCGGCCAGCCATGCCGCCGGCACGCCCAAAGGCAGCGCCAGCAGCACCGCGATCCGCGGCGGCAGCGCCGCAAACCCCAGCGCCTGACCCAACAGGCCCAGCATGAACAGGTTGATCGCCACCGCCGCCGCCGCAAAGACGTAAAGCAGCAGGGCAAGTTTCCAGACGGGCCAGCGGGGCGGGATATGCGTGTCGGATGTCATGGCACCATCCTGCCCCGGAATGAAATTCAACTTCCTTGACTTTCATCAAGGCTCGCTTGCCGCCCCTGCGCCATGTCGGGATCATCGCCAACGACTCTGGAGGTCATCGCCATGCGCGAGGTCCTGACCAAGAGCATGGCCCGGAATATCTTCTACGGCGGGTCACTGTTCTTCATTCTCATCTTCATCGGCCTGTTCATCCATGGCCACTGGTACATTACCCATGTCTCGACCGACGAGGCCAGCCTGACGCCCGCAGTGGCGCGCGGCAAACAGGTCTGGGAGGAAAAGGCCTGCGTGAACTGCCACACGATCTTGGGCGAAGGCGCCTATTTCGCGCCCGAACTCGGCAATGTCATGAAACGCTGGGGTGTGCAGGACGATCCCGACATGGCCTTCGAGACGCTCAAGGGCTGGATGGATTCGCAACCCTCTGGCACGCCGGGCCGCCGCCAGATGCCGCAATTCCACCTCAGCGACGAGGACGTGCGCGCCCTGTCGGATTTCCTGCTGTGGACCGGACGCATCAACACCCAGAACTGGCCGCCGAACGACGCCGGTTGAGCGAGAAAAGGGAAAAATCATGAAATACCAATCCCAGAAGATCGCGCTGGCCTATATCTATGTCGCGCTGATCCTGTTCGCCGTTCAGGTCACCATGGGCGTGGTCATCGGCTATATCTATGTCAACCCGAACTTCCTGTCCGAAACGCTGCCCTTCAACATCGGGCGGATGCTGCACACTAACTCGCTGATCGTCTGGCTGCTGACCGGCTTTTTCGGCGCCGCCTATTTCCTGATCCCCGAAGAGGCCGAGCGTGAAATCCACTCGGTCAAGGCCGCCTATATCCAGCTTGGCATTCTGGTGCTGGGCACGGCGGGCGTGGTCGTGACCTATTTCTTCAACCTGTTCGAAGGCAATTTCCTTCTGGGTCGCGAAGGCCGCGAATTTCTGGAGCAACCGCGCTGGGTCAAGGCCGGGATCGTCGTCGCCGCGCTGATCTTTCTGTGGAACGTCAGCCTGACCGTGCTCAAGGGCCGCAAGACGGTGATCAGCTCGATCCTGCTGATCGGGCTTTGGGGGCTGGCGCTGCTGTTCCTGTTCTCGTTCTACAACCCGTCGAACCTCGCGCTCGACAAGCAATACTGGTGGAACGTCGTCCATCTGTGGGTCGAAGGCGTGTGGGAGCTGATCATGGCGTCGATCCTTGGCTTCCTGATGCTGAAGCTGACCGGCGTGGACCGCGAGGTCGTGGAAAAATGGCTTTACGTCATCGTCGCCACGGCGCTGTTCTCGGGCATCCTCGGCACCGGGCACCATTACTACTGGATCGGCCTGCCGGCCTACTGGCAATGGATCGGCTCGATCTTTTCCAGCTTCGAGGTGGTGCCGTTCTTTGCCATGATGTCGTTTGCCTTTGTCATGGTCTGGAAGGGGCGGCGCGACCACCCCAACAAGGCCGCCCTGCTCTGGAGCCTGGGCTGCGCGGTTCTGGCCTTCTTCGGCGCCGGCATCTGGGGCTTTCTGCACACGCTGCACGGGGTGAACTACTATACCCACGGCACGCAGGTGACGGCGGCGCATGGCCACCTGGCCTTCTATGGCGCCTATGTCTGCCTGAACATCGCGCTGTTCACCTATGCCCTGCCGATCCTGCGCCAGCGCGACCCCTATAATCAGGTGCTGAACATGGCTGCCTTCTGGCTGATGTCGGGGGGGATGCTGTTCATGACCTTCGTGCTGACCTTTGCCGGCACGCTGCAGACGCATCTGCAACGCGTCATGGGCGAAAACTACATGGATGTGCAGGACCAGATCGCGCTGTTCTACTGGATGCGGCTCGGCGCCGGGGTGGCTGTGGTCATCGGCACCTACATGTTGATCTATGCGCTGCTGGTGCCGCGCCGTCGCGAGGTGATCGCGGCCGGTCCGGTGGTCCAGCAGGCAGCGGAGTAGACCCATGGACGGAACCTTCGAGCAGAAGGGGGCCAGCGCCCCCTTCTATCTGCCGCAGGGCGACGAATGCGACATCTTTGCCGCCGCCCACGCCGCCAACCTGCCCCTGCTGCTGAAAGGCCCGACCGGCTGCGGCAAGACCCGTTTCGTCGCCCATATGGCGGCGCGGCTGGGGCGCAGGCTTTACACCGTCGCCTGCCATGACGACCTGTCGGCGGCCGATCTGATCGGGCGCCATCTGCTGAAGGGCGGCGAAACCGTCTGGGTGGACGGCCCCCTGACCCGCGCCGTGCGCGAGGGCGCGATCTGCTATCTCGACGAGGTGGTCGAGGCGCGCAAGGACGTGGCCGTGGTGCTGCACCCGCTGACCGATGACCGCCGCATCCTGCCCATCGACCGCACCGCCGAGGAATTGCAGGCCGCGCCCGGCTTCATGCTGGTGGCAAGCTATAACCCCGGCTACCAGAACATCATGAAGACGCTGAAGCCCTCGACCCGGCAGCGGTTCCTGTCGGTCGAATTCGGCTTTCCCCGCCCCGAACATGAAATCCCCGTGGTGGCGCGCGAAAGCGGGCTGGATGCCGACCGCGTGGCGCTGCTGGTGCGGCTGGCGGGCAAGCTGCGCGCGCTCAAGGGGCAGGATCTGGAAGAGGGCGTCTCGACCCGGCTGGTGGTCTATGCCGCGACCCTGATCGCCGGCGGCATGGCGCTGGACCGCGCCATTCTGGCCGCGATGATCGAGCCGCTGACCGATGACGCGGACACCCGCAAGGGCCTGCTGGATCTGGTCATGGCGGTGACGGGCTAGGCCATGGCACATCTCGACATCTCGCCGTGGGAGCCCGAGGAAACCGTCGGCAAGCTGTGGCACCTGCTGGCCTCACGCATGGACCCGCCGCCGCATTTCCCCGAGGCCGCCGCCCGGTTCGACCAGATGCGCGGCCGGATTGCCGTGCTGTTTCGCGGTCTGGGCGGTGGGGCCGATGTCGAGCTGAAGCCGGTGGCCGATCAGGCCGGGCGCCACCGCATCTCGTGGCGCCGCCGGCTGGCCTTTGATCAGGAACGGCTGGCGCGCGCCAGTTTCGACGGCGAGGCGCTGCGCCTGCCGGTCGAGCTGGCGGTGTTTCCCGCGCGCGAAACCAACGAGGAACTGTATCTGTGGCTGGCCGCGACCTCGGCCCATGCCCGGGATCAGGCGCTGGCCTTTGTTCCCGACCCCGACCCGCTGCGCGCCGATCTGGCGGCGCTGGCCGCCGGCATGGCGATGACCCGCGCCACGCTGTCGGCGGCGCCGGGGCTGCGCCCGCTGTGGCAACGGCTCTGCGCCGCCCATCTGGCGCAGCGCCACCGCCCCGCCCTGCGGGGCACCGAGGCGCAGGTCGAGACATTGATCCGCCACCTGCTGGGCGATCCGACCCGGCCCCAGCCCGATCTTCTGGCCCGCTATCCCGCCCCGCCCGCGCATTGGCAGGCACCGCGCGGCTATCGCCCCACCCTGCCGGTGCCGATGTGGCCCGATCTGCGCGGGCTAAGCTCGGGCCGTCCGGGCGAGGTGGCCAGCCTGCCCACCGCCGGCGCCCCCGAAGAGGCCGGCGACGGCACCGCCCGCAAGACCCGCCGCATGAGCACCGATCAGGCCGAGCGCAAGGACAGCATCATCCTTTACAAATTCGAGGCCATGCTGAGCTGGGCCGAGATGATGAACCTGAACCGCCGGGTCGAGGATGACGATCTGGACAATGCCAAGAAGGCTGCCGACGACCACGAGGAAATCGTGCTGGGTCAGGTCAGCAAGGCCCCGGCGACCAAGCTGAAGCTGCATCTGGACCTCGCGCCCGAGGACGTGGACCGCGAAGCCATCGCCGGTCGCTTCACCTATCCCGAATGGGACGCGCGCGGCGGCGTCTGGCTGCCCGACCATTGCCGGGTGCTGGCCGCCCCGGTCGCCCCCGACCCCGGCTGGCAGGGCTTTTCCGACCCCGCCGCCCGCCGCCGGATCGAGGCCGTGCGCCGCCAGTTTCAGGCCCTGCGCCCGGCGCGGGTGATCCACCACGCCCAGCCCGATGGCGAGGATCTGGATCTGGACGCGACCTTGCGCGCCATCACCGATCTGCGCGCCACCGGGCGCGGCAGCGACCGCGTCTGGCAACAGGCCCGGCCCGGACGGCGCGATCTGGCGGTGTCGATCCTGCTTGACGTGTCACGCTCGACCGAAAGCGCCGTCACCGGCCGGCCGGTGATCGACATCGCGCGCGAGGCGCTGACGGCGCTGGCCTGGGGGCTGGACGCCTGCGGCGACCGTTTCGCCATTCAGGGCTTTTCCTCGCTGAAGCGCGACCGGGTCTGGATCCATGACTGCAAGGATTTCGACGCGCCGATGACCGCCGAGACCGAGGCCCGCATCCACGCCCTGCGCCCGGGCTTTTACACCCGGCTGGGCGCGGCGATCCGCCATGCCTCGGCGGGGCTGGCGCGGCAAAGCCAGTCGCGCCGGCTGCTGCTGGTCGTGACCGATGGCAAGCCCAACGACCTTGACCATTACGAAGGCCGGCACGGGATCGAGGACAGCGCCATGGCCGTGCGTCAGGCCCGGCGGGCGGGACATGCGGTCTTTGGCATCACCATCGACCGCCATGCGCAGGGCTGGTTCCCGCGCATCTTTGGTCAGGGCGGCTTTTCGGTGATCCGCGATCCCGACCGGCTGACCACGGCCCTGCCCGAAATCTATCGCCAGCTGGTGCTGTGATGCGGATCGACGATTTGCCGGGCGAGCTGATCCTGTGGATCCTGATCGCCTCCGAGGTGGCGGTCTTTGCCGCCGGCCTGTCGGCCATGGTGGTGATGGGGCTGCGCGACCCCGTCGGCTTTGCCGCGGCCCATGCCCAGCTGGACGGGCGCATGGCGACGCTGAACACGCTGGTGCTGGTGACCTCGGGCCTGTTCGCCGCCCGCGCCGAACGCGACGCCGCCGCAGGCCGCCGCGCCCGCGCCCGGATCGGGCTGGGCCTTGCGGCATTGGGCGGGCTGGTGTTTCTGGTGCTGAAGGGGCTGGAATATGCCCGCGACATCCACGCCGGTATCGGCATGGACGGCCAGCCGTTCTTTACTTTCTACTACCTGCTGACCGGCTTTCACGCCGCCCATGTCATCGCGGGCGTGGCGGTGCTGGGGCTGGTTACGATCCGCGCCCGCCCGGCGCCGGTGCAGGCGGGGGCGATGTTCTGGCATATGGTGGATCTGGTCTGGGTGCTGATCCTGCCCATCATCTATCTGATCTGGTAGGCGGGTATGGACAGGCTGACCCAAAGCTGGTTGCACCTGCTGGCGCTGACAACCGCCACCACCGTTCTGGCGGGCATCGACAGCCGGCTGGCAGCGGTGGGGCTGCTGGCGCTGGCATGGCTCAAGGCGCGCACGATTCTGGGTGGCTTCCTGCATCTGCGGGCGGCGCCGGGCTGGCTGGGCGCGGCCAGCCTGCCGCTGGCGCTGTGGCTGGCGGCGATTGCCGCGCTTTGCCTGATGCGGCCGGGCTGATCGGGGCTATTCCGTGGCCCAATAGGCCAGCGCCAGCATCGGCAGCGCCGCGCCGATGCCTGCGGCCAGTGCCCAGCCGCCTTGGGCGAATGCCCAGCCGCCGACCGCCGATCCCAATGCACCGCCGACAAAGAACGTCGCCATGTAGAGGCCATTGAGCCGGCTGCGGAATTCGGCCCCAAGGGCAAAGATCGCCCTTTGGCCCAGCGTCATATTGGCCGAAACCCCGAAATCCAGCAGCACCGCCGCCGCCACCAGCAGCCCCAGAGACACCGCCGAGCCCAGCGGCACCAACCCGGTCAGCGCGAATGCCGCAGCCACCGCCAACATCGCGCAGGCGGTGGCAATTCGGGTGCGGCCATGATCGGCCAGCCGGCCCGCGATCGGCGCCGCAACCGCACCGGCCACCCCGGCCAGCGCAAACAATGCGATCCCCCCTTGCGACAGGCCAAAACGCGGCCCGGCCAGCAGCAAAGGCACCGTGGTCCAGAACAGGCTGAAGGCGGCAAAGAGACAGGCCTGATAAAGCGCCCGCCGGCGCAGGATCGGCGTCCCCGCCGCCAGCCGCCCCATCGAGGCCAAAAGTCCGCCATAGCCCAGCCGCGCCGCCGGCACACGCGGCGGCAGCGCCCGCATCAGCACCAGCGCCAGCGCGACCATCACCCCGGCCGAGACCAGAAACACCGCCCGCCAGGACAGCAATTGCGCGACAAGGCTCGACACCGGGCGGGCCAGCATGATGCCCAGCATCAGCCCGCTCATGACATTGCCGACGACGCGGCCGCGCACGGCCTCGGGCGCCAGATGCGCGGCATAGGGCACCAGCACCTGCACCGCGACCGAGCCCAGCCCGATCAGCAGCGATGCCAGCAGAAACCCCACCGCGTGCACCGACAGCGCCGCCACCAATAGACCTAGCGTCGCGACCCCGATCATCGCCAGCACCAGCCGGCGGTTCTCGACCAGATCGCCCAGCGGCACGATCAGCAGCAGCCCGGCGCCATAGCCGATCTGGGTCAGGGTGACGACCAGCCCCGCCGCCTGCGGCGACAGCCCCAGCCCGGCGCTGATCGGCCCGGCCAGCGGCTGCGCGTAATAGATATTGGCCGCGATCAGCCCGCAGGCGGCGGCCAGCAGCACGGTCATCCCCGCCGGAACGGCGGGATGGGCGGCTGGGTGGGATGCGGTCTCAGCCATGACGGCCTCCGTATAAGAAAATGATCGTTTCCAAATTTGCCGCAAGCGGATCAGCCCAGCAGGCGCAGGGCGACCTCGACCACGGCGTCCATCTCGGGGCGGCTGCGGCCGGTCTTGCCGACCACCCGCATCCCTTGCAGCAGGCACAGCATCGTCCGCGCCGTCGCCGCCCGGTCGACCTCTGCCGGGATCGAGCCATCGGCCTGCCCCTGCGCGATCAGCCCGGCCAGCAGCGTCTCGTTGCGGGCCAGCGCGGCCCGGACCCGCTCGGCCATCTCGGCGTCCAGAATGGCCAGCTCGGTCGCGCTGCCGACGACAAGGCAGCCTTGCACACCCTCGGCCCCCTGCGAGGCGTCGGCGTAAAAGGCCAGCGCCCGGCGCAGACGCTGCAACCCGGTCTGCCCCCCGGCGACGGCGCGGGCCAGCTTTTCGGCGCGCACCGCCTTGTTGCGGTCAAAGGCGGCCAGAAACACCGCGCGCTTGTCCTTGAAGGCCTTGTAGATGCTACCCTGCGTCAGCCCCATCGCCGCCGCCAGCTCACTGATCGAGGTGGCATGATAGCCGCGCTGGCGAAAGATCACGACCGCCCGGTCAAGGGCCTCGTCCATGTCATATTCACGTGGTCGGCCGGGGCCACGCGCAACGGATCCTGTGGGGGCGATATCAGACATGCGCCCTGATAGAAAATGATCGTTTCCAAATCAAGCGGGATTCTTCCGCGCCCCCGCCGCCCCGCTTGCCGCCCCCTGACCGGGCGCCTAGATTGCCCGGAAACAGGGCAACGGAGGCGCATCGTGACCGCTGAATTCCCGATCCTGCTGGCGCGGGTCTATGACCCCGCCGAAGCCGGCGCCGGCGCGCGCCTGCTGGTCGACCGGCTGTGGCCGCGCGGCATGGCCAAGGCGGCGCTGCATCTGGACGATTGGCCCAAGGCGGTGGCGCCCAGCACGGCGCTGCGGCAATGGTTCCACGCCACGCCCGGCAACTGGCCCGAGTTCCGCCACCGCTATGAGACCGAGCTGGCCGCCGAGCCGCAGGCGGTCGAACAATGCCTGACCTGGTGCCGGAAAGGCCCCGTCACCCTGCTGACCGCCACCCGCGACCGCACGCAAAGCCACGCCATCATCCTGCGCGACTGGCTGCTGGCGCGGCTATAGCCGGGCAGTCCTGCGATTCGCCGCCCACCCTGCAGCCGGCCGAGCCGGTGCCGCCCCAATCCCGGGCAGCATTGCCCATAATCCGGGCGATCCCGCAGGCCGCAGCCATCCCCCCATCCAATCCATTGACAGAAGTAAAACGCTCGGGCTAGCTTGAACACAACACCGGGCAAATGCGCCCTGCAGGTGGTATCACACTGAACGAAATATCCTTGGCAACCGCGCCCCTTGGCAGATTCTGCCTTGGGGCTTTTCTGTTTGGGCTGGGCACTTGGCCGTGATCGACCTTCCACTGGGACTTCTGTTCTCGACCGACGGACCTTATGGCCGGGTCGCGCACACGCTGCTGAACGGCGCGCTGCTGGCCTGCCAGCAGGTCAATGCCGGTGGCGCGGTCCGCCTGCATCCCATGCCTGTCAATCCCGGCGGCGATCTGGCCAGCTATGCCGCCGGCGCGGCGCAGATGATCGACCAAGGCATCCGCCACATCTGCGGCTGCTATACCTCGTCCAGCCGCAAGGAAGTGCTGCCGCTGATCGAGCGCCATGACGCGCAACTGTGGTATCCCAGCCATTACGAGGGCTTCGAGACCACGGCGAATGTCGTCTATACCGGCGCCGCGCCCAACCAGCACCTGACGCCGCTGATCGATTTCCTGCATGGCCGCTTTGGCCGGCGCGCCTATAGCATCGGATCGAACTATATCTGGGCTTGGGAAAACAGCCGCGTCCTGCGCGAAGGCGTGGCCCGGCTGGGCGGCGAGGTCGTCGCCGAACGCTATGTGCCCGTGGGCGAAACCGATCTTGCCGCCCAGATCGACGAGGTGCTGGCGCTGCGCCCGGATTACGTCTTCAACGCGCTGATCGGCTCGTCGGCCTATGCGTTCTTTCGCGGGCTGCGGCAGGCCTGCCTGCGCCGGGGGATCGATCAGCCGCGCGTGATGCCGGTGGCCAGCTGCAACCTGTCCGAGCCCGAGCTGCAAGAGATCGGCGCCGAGGCCGCCGACGGCCAGATCAGCGCCAGCGTCTATTTCGCCTCGCTGCCCGGGCAGAAGAACCGCGAATTCACTGCCGCCTATGCCGCCGCCTTTCCCGACGGTCCCAGCATTTCGGCCGAGGCCGAGGCCAGCTTCATCGCGGTGCACCTGCTGGCGCGGGCGGTGGCGCGGGCGGGCACGGCCGAGGTGGCGGCGGTACGCGCCGCCCTGCCCGATTGCACGCTGGACGCGCCGCAGGGCCGGGTCTGGATCGACGGTACCACCATGCACGCCTATCTGACGCCGCGCATCGGCCTGTCGCGCAAGGATTTCGGTTTTGATATCCTGCGCCAATCCCCCGAACCCGTGCGGCCCGACCCCTATCTGGTGGGATGGGCGCGCGACATCGAACCCCCGCAAAGCAATCCTGTCCTGAGGATCGTGCCATGAGACCCTCTCGCTTTGTCCAGAACTTTCGCGGCTCGCGCGCCTGGATCTGCGCGGCGCCCGGACCCTCGGCCGGCACGCTGGCCAGCGTGCTGCCCAAGCTGGCGCTGACGCCCGAGCCACTGCCCTGCCAGCTGGGCCAGCTGATCGCGCTGCCTGCCGCCCAGACCGGCGACATCCTGTTTCTGGACGGCGATCTGGTGCTGCCGGCCAGCTGGACCGACCCGCAGGGCCGCGACTGCGCGGCCCCCTGCGCGGTGGTCGGGCTGGTCGGATCCGAGGCGCCCAGCCGGCTGCGCGCGCTGGCACAACTGGGCGCCAAGGCCTTTCTGCCCAAGCCCGTGCATGGCGGCTCGATCTATTCGGCGCTGTTTCTGGCCGTCAACGAATTCAACCAGATCTGCCAGATGCAGGCGATGCTGGACGATCTGAACGACCGCCGCCGCAAGCGCGCGCATGTGCTGCGCGCCGTGGTCCGGCTGGTGCAGCGCGAGGCGCTGGACGGCGATGCCGCCTACGCCCGGCTGCGCCGCGAGGCGATGCGCGCCCGGCTCAGCATCGAAACCTATTGCCAGTTGCTGCTTGAGGCCGGCGACGACCAGGACCCCGACGAAAACCAACAGAGAAGGCAGGCCTAGGCAGGCCAAAGCCCTCCGCCCCAATCCCAACATGGAGTGAAAGATGAACCGGAATCTGACAAACGCCGTTTCGGCGTTCGCATTGCTGTTGTCTGCGGCCAGCCCCGCTCTGGCGCAGGATGCCAAGCCGATCAAGCTGGGCGTGCTTGAGGATCAGTCGGGCGATTTCGCGCTGGCGACCATCGGCAAGGTCCATGCCATCGAACTGGCCGCCGAGGAGATCAACGCCGCCGGCGGCATCGACGGCCGGCCGCTGGAGCTGGTCGAATACGACACCCAGTCCGACAACACCCGCTTTCAGGAATTCATGCGCCGCGTGCTGCAGCGCGACAAGGTGGACGCGGTCTTTGCCGGCTTTTCCTCGGCCTCGCGCGAGGCCTATCGGCCCATCGTCAACCAGTTCGACGGGCTGGCCTTCTACAACAACCAGTATGAGGGCGGCGTCTGCGACGGCAATATGATCGTCACCGGCGCCGTGCCGGAACAGCAGTTCTCGACGCTTCTGCCCTATATGATGGAGAAATACGGCAAGAACGTCTATACGATCGCGGCGGATTACAACTTTGGCCAGATCTCGGCCGAATGGGTGCGCAAGATCGTCGAGGAAAACGGCGGCAAGATGGTGGGAGAAGAATTCATCCCGCTGGGCGTGTCGCAATTCTCGCAGACGATCCAGAACATTCAGGCCGCCAAGCCCGATTTCGTCGTCACCCTGTTGGTGGGCACCGCGCAGGCCTCTTATTATGAACAGGCGGGGGCTGCGAATGTGAACCTGCCGATGGCCTCATCGGTGAACGTCGGACAGGGCTATGAACACAAGCGGTTCAAGGCGCCCAGCCTGAAAGACATGTATGTCACCGTGAACTACATCGAAGAGCTGGACACCCCGGCCAGCAAGGAATTCGTCAAGAAATTCCACGCGAAATTCCCCAACGAGCCCTATATCAACCAAGAGGCCAGCAACTCCTACGCCGCGGTCTATCTTTACAAGCAGCTGGTCGAGCGGGCGAAATCCACCGATCTGGCCGAGATCCGCAAGGTGATCGCCCAGGGCGATGTCTGCGTCGACGGCCCCGGCGGCCAGATGTGCATCGACCCCAAAAGCCAGCATGTCTCGCACACGATCCATCTGGCCCATGTCAAGGCCGACCACTCGATCGAGTTCCCGCAGAAATGGGACGGCATCAAGCCCTACTGGCTGGGCGACGCCGGCTGCGATCTGACCAAGAGCGATCCCAGCGCGCAATACAGCCCCTCGAACCCGCCGCCCAAAAGCTGATGCGCAAGGGTCGGGCCCTGTCCGGGGCCCGATCCCCGCATGGCAAGCACGTCAATAAGGGAATGGATGGTGGATAGCCTCAACCTTGTCTTCAGTTTTCTTTACCAGTTCGGCGATGCCTTCGCCTTTCTGGTGCTCAGCGCCTGCGGCCTTGCCGTCATCTTTGGCATGATGGGCGTCATCAATCTGGCGCATGGCGAATTCATCATGTGCGGCGCCTATGTCTCGACCCGCGCGGCGCATGCCGGCCTGCCGATGCCGCTGGCGGTGCTGGCCGGGGCCGCAGCCGCCGGCATCGCCGGGATGGTCGTCGAATGGGTGGTGATCCGCAGGCTTTACGAACGCCCGCTGGATACCATCGTCGCGACCTGGGGCATTTCGATGATCGTGACGCAGGGCGTGCTGATCCTGCTGGGACCGTCGATGCAAGGCGTCGGCACGCCCTTTGGCAGCTTCTCGGTCGGTGGCTATTCCTATTCGGTCTATCGCATCATCCTGATGCTTTCGGCGGTGGCGGTGCTGGCGGCACTGTGGCTGATGTTCACCCGCACCCGGTTCGGCCTGCTGTCGCGCGCCACGATTCAGGTGCCGCATGTCGCCGAGGCGCTGGGGGTGAACACCAATCTCGTCTACAGCCTGACCTTTGGCCTTGGCGCGGCGCTGGCCGGGCTGGCCGGCGGGCTTTACGCCCCCACCATGACGCTGGTGCCCACCATGGGCGCGTCTTTCATGGTCGAGGCCTTTGTCACCGTGGTCGTCGGCGGCGCCGACATCTTTCTGGGCACGGCGCCGGCTGCGGTGGTGCTGGGGGTGATCAAGGCCGCTCTGACCTCGTGGAAGGGCCAGCTTGCCGGCCAGATCGGCCTGCTGATCGCCGTCATCATCGTGATCCGCATCCTGCCGCGCGGCATCAGCGGCAAGATCCTGCGCGAAAGGGCCTGAGATGGAACAGACTTCACGCATCCGCCGCATCCTTGCCCTGATCGAAGGCCCCCAGACTCTGGGGCGCGGCCCCCGCTTCTGGAGCGGCTTTGCGCTGGTCCTGCTGCTGGCCTGCGCCTATCCGGCCTTCGCCGACAGCTATGACGTCGGCAACAACGTCTATTTCTTCAACTGGCTGTTCATGGCGCTGGGGCTCAGCCTGATCTGGGGCTATGGCGGCGCGCTGAGCTTTGGGCAGACGGCGTTCTTTGGCATCGCCGCCTATTGCTATGGCGTGCTGACGATCAATCTGGGCGATGCCTATGGGCTGACGCTGTTTTCCCTGCTGGCGGCGGTCGGCTGCAGCGCGCTTTGCGCGGCGGTGCTGGGCTATTTTCTGTTCTATGGCCGCATCAACGGCGTATTTCTGGGCATCGTCTCGCTGTCGGTGACGCTGGTGCTGGAACGGTTCATGGCCCAGACCGCCGGACCGGAATGGACCATCGGCAGCGCGCGGCTGAACGGCTTCAACGGCATGGGCAACATGCCCTCGCTGACCATCCCGTGGCCGGGCGGGCCCATCGTGCTTTACCCCGACCTGCCGCTTTACTACGTGACGCTGGCACTGCTGATCGCGGTCTATCTGGGCCTGCGCATGCTGGTGAACTCGCGCTTTGGCAATGTGCTGGTCGCGATCCGCGAAAACCCGCTGCGGGCCGAGATGCTGGGCTATGACATCCGCCGCTATCAGCTGATGGCCTTTGTCATCGGCTCGGCCCTGGCGGGGCTTTCGGGGGTGCTCTACACCTCATGGGGCAACTACATCACCCCGGCCTCGATGGGCATGACGGCGGCGGCGCTGCCGATCGTCTGGGTCGCGGTCGGCGGGCGGAGCGATCTGACCACGACGCTTGTCGGCGCGCTGGCCGTGCTGATCGTGTTCCAGCTGCTGACCATCCACGCCAGCCAATACGCGCTGGTGGTCATGGGCGCGCTGCTGGTCATCACCGTTCTGGTCGCGCCGCGCGGCATCGTCATGGCGCTGGTCGAGGCCACCCTGCGCCTGTCGCGCCGCAAGGAGGCACGCTGATGCATATTCTGGAAACCCGAAAGCTGAACAAGCGCTTTGGCGGGCTGCATGTCACCGGCGATGTCGATTTCGCGCTGACCCCCGGCGAGATGCATTGCCTGATCGGCCCGAACGGCGCCGGGAAAAGCACGTTCTTTCGCCTGATCCTGGGCGAGCATCTGCCCGACAGCGGCGAGATCCTGTTTCAGGATCACGACATCACCCGCGCCCGGCCCTTTCAGCGCATCCGTCAGGGTCTCAGCGTCAAGTTTCAGGTGCCGGGGATCTTCAAGGAACTCAGCGTGCGCCAGAATCTGGTCATCGCGCTGCAACACCATGTCGATCCGCGCATGCTGCCCGAAGAGATCGACCGCCTGCTGGAGTTCCTTGGACTGGCCCATGCGCAGGCGCAGCTGGCCGGCAATCTCAGCCACGGGCAAAAGCAATGGCTGGAAATCGGCATGGCCATCGGGCTGAAGCCCCGGCTGCTGCTGCTGGACGAGCCGACGGCGGGCATGACGCCCGACGAAACCCATGCTACGGGCGAGATGCTCAAGCGGCTGAACGCCGAGGGCATGACGCTGCTGGCGGTGGAACATGACATGGCCTTCGTGCGCCAGATCGCGCACCGGGTCACGGTGCTGCACTTCGGCAAGGTCTTTGCCCAGGGCACCATCGACGAGATCACCGCCGATCCCCGCGTCGCCAAGATCTATCTGGGAGAGGTCGATGCCTGACACCCGTCTTTTGCAAGTCTCGGCCCTGAACGGCGGCTATGGCGGCAAGCCCGTGCTGCAAGGCGTCGATTTCCATGTCGACGAGGGCGAGATCGTCGCCATCATCGGCCGCAACGGCGTCGGCAAGTCGACCCTGATGAAGACGCTGATCGGGCTCCTGCCCCCTGCCGGTGGCGCGATCCAGCTGCGCGGGCAGCGCATCGACACGCTCTCGGCCCATCGCCGCGCCCGGCTGGGCATCGGCTATGTGCCGCAGGGCCGCGACGTGTTCCCGCGCATGACGGTGCTGGAAAACCTGCTGGTCGGGCAGTCCATCTCGGGCCGCCGGATCGAGGGGATGCTGGAACAGGTCTATGAGCATTTCCCCATCCTGCAGGAGCGCGCCGGACAACGCGCCGGCACCATGTCGGGCGGCCAGCAACAGCAGCTGGCCATCGGGCGGGTGCTGATGGGCGCGCCCTCGATGGTGCTGCTGGACGAACCCTCCGAGGGCATCCAGCCCAATATCGTGCAGGGCATCGCCCGGATCATGGTCGAGCTGAACCGCCGCACCGGGCTGGGCGTGGTCTTTGTCGAACAGAACATCGACATGATCCGGGCGATGGCGCAGCGCTGCTATGTCATGGACAAGGGCCGCATCACCGCCGCGCTCAGCCGGGCCGACCTGGACGACCAGGATCGGATCCGCAGCTATCTTTCCGTCTGAACCTATTGAAACAGCACGAAGAAAAGGAACGTCCCGATGAGCTGGTTTGACGACAGCATCATGGCCCGCAAGGCCGTCGCCCGCGGCGAGGCCCGCGCCGAGCGCAGCCTGACCGAGGCCGAGCAGGGCAGCTATCCCTATGTCTACAGCGCCGCGATCCCGCCGGTGCTGCGCATCGACCCCGGCACGGTGGTGACCTGCGAAACCCATGACGCCTTTGAGGGCGCGATCCGCAAGGAAAGCGACCGTCCCTCGGAAATCCTGAACTTTCCGTTCCTGAACCCGCAGAACGGCCCGATCTGGGTCAATGGCGCCGAACGGGGCGACACGCTGGCGGTGCATATCGACAGCATCGTGCCGCGCGGGCCGCAGCCGCGCGGCACCACGGTCATCATGCCGGAATTCGGCGGCCTCGTCCCCACCGCCGACACCGCCCTGCTGACCGCGCCCCTGCCCGAGCGGGTGCGCAAGCTCGATGTCACCGCCGAACAAGGCACCGTCTGGAACGAGCGCATCACCCTGCCCTATCAGCCCTTCATCGGCACCATCGGCTGCGCGCCGCTGGCCGAGGCGATCTCGTCGCTGGTGCCCGATTACTATGGCGGCAACATGGACCTGCCGGATGTGGCGCCGGGCGCGGTGATCTATCTGCCGGTGCAGACCGAGGGTGGCTTCCTGTTTCTGGGCGACTGCCATGCCGCGCAGGGCGATGGCGAACTGTGCGGCGTCGCCATCGAACATCCGACCGTCACCACCGTCCGGGTCGATCTGATCAAGGGCTGGACCATCCGCTCGCCCCGGCTGGAGAACGCCGATTTCTACATGACCGTCGGATCGGCGCGCCCGATGGAGGATGCCGCCCGCGGCGCCTACCGCGAGCTGATCCGCTGGCTCGCCGCCGATTTCGGCTTTGACGAGATCGACGCCTATATGCTGCTGACCCAATGCGGCCGGGTGCGGCTGGGCAATATGGTGGACCCGAAATACACGCTGGGCGCCTCGGTCCTGAAATCCATCGTCGGCATCTCTGCCTGACCCTGCGGCCCGGCGGCAGCGCGCGCCGGGCCCACCCTTTCCAGACCGACCGATCACCGGAACCGCGTTCCGGCGACCCCGAAAGGACAGCCATGACCATCGCGACCACGCCCGCCTCGCTGGACGATCCCGAGACCCTGACCGTGCCCCGGATCCACGCCGCATTCGCGCAGGGGCTCTTTAGCGCCGAGGATCTGACCCGCGCCTGCCTCGACCGGATCGAGGCGGTGAACGGCCATCTGAACGCCATCATCTTTGCCGATCCCAGCGCGCTGGAACAGGCGCGCAGCATCGACCGCCGCCGCGCCGCCGGCGACAAGCTGGGGCCCTTGGCGGGCATCCCGGTGGTGATCAAGGATTCCATCGACCTTCAGGGCTTTCCGACCACGGCGGGCTGGTCGCTGCTGCATGAACCCACGGGCGGGGTCGCCCTGCTGCCGGAACGCGATGCCCCGGTCGCCGCGCGCATGAAGGCCGCCGATGCGGTGATCCTGGGCAAGACCAATATCCCGATCCTCAGCTGGACCGGCACGCATGCCCATGACAGCTGGGCCGGCCCGACGCTGAACGCGGTCCTCGAGAATCGCGTGCCCGGCGGCTCCAGCGCCGGCACCGCCTGCGCGGTCGCTGCACAGATGTGCGTGCTGGGTCTGGCCGAGGAAACCGGCGGCTCGATCCAGAACCCGGCTTCGGCGCATGGGCTGGTCGGGATCAAGCCGACCATCGGGCTGGTCCCGAATGTGGGGGTGGTGCCGCTGTCCTCGAACCGCGACGTGGTCGGGCCGATCGCGCGCAATGTCCGCGATGCGGCGATCTGTCTGGACGTGATCGCCGGCTTCACCAATCAGGACCCCAAGACGCTGGCCTCGGTCGGCCATATCCCGGCGCAGGGCTTTGCCGCGGGGCTGGGCCCGGATGCGCTGCGGGGCCGGCGCATCGGCCTTTACGGCCCCGGCTGGCGCCCGGACGCGCTGTCCCTGGAAACGCAGGCGCTTTACGACCGGGCGCAGCAGCTTTTGCGGGCCGCAGGCGCCATCCTGATCGAGGACCCCTTTGCCGGCACCGATTTCAACCGCCATCGCCAGATCACGCCGGGCACGCCGTTCTTTGACGGGCGCGGGCTGGAATCGCTGCCCTATGACATGACCTGCTATCTGCGCCGGCTTGGCCCCGAGGCGCCGATCAGGAACTGGCACGACTTCGTCGCGGCCACCGCCGCCCAGGACGTGCTGGCCAAGGGGGCGATCCTTGGCTACCTGCACGAGCTGCCCGATTTCGCCGCCGCACTTGCCGACCCCGACCACCCGCCCGCCCTGCCCGAGTTCGCGGCGCTGAAGGCCACCTATCTGCGCCTCATCGACGAAGTCTTTGACCGGCACGGACTGGACGCGCTGGTCTATCCGCAGATGCTGGCCGAACTGCCGACCGTGCGCTCGGGCGAGGCGATCCGCGAAACCACGGTGGGCGAGCTCAATATTGCGGGCCTGCCCGGCGTCACCCTGCCCGCCGGACGCTACGCCTCGGGCGCGCCCTTCGAGCTGATCTTTCTGGGCCGGCTCTGGTCCGAGGCGATGCTGCTGAACCTGGCCCATGACTGCGAAGGCCGGCTGCGCCAGACGGGTCTGCCACCGGCCTAAGACACCGGACAACCGCCGCGCCGGATCGTTTCCCCCGGGGTCCGGCGCGGCGCCTTTGGCCCGCAACAGGCCGGCCGCGCCTCGCCCTTAACCCACGGCCACGGCATGGCTGGCGCGGCGCATCGTTGAAATCGAACCCCGAGGAATGCAGCCCCGCGTGATCCTCGCCCGCGCCCGGCCAGACATAGTTGCCGGGGCGATGGGCGATCATCGCGCCGAAATCCTCAGAAACCATCAAGGGCGCCGCAGCTTCGCGCCAGTGCGGCGGGCCAGCCACCTGCCGCACGATGCCTGTGGTGGGTGATGCCCGCACCGCTTGGGCCGGGATGGGCCCTGTGGATTCAGCAAGCTGGCGGCTCGCGGTTGAAATCGCCCGTGCCGAGGGGCGGGCCGGAAATGCCGGTCAGGCGCAAATCATCGAATGGTCGGTGCTCGACGCCCTGCTGTCGGGCGCCATCGCCCCCGGACAGCTGCCGCAAGTGGTGTCGACACTCATGCCGGAGCGGAGCTAGCCTCCCCGACCGCCTTATCCGGCACCCGGCCGGGGTTCAGGGCAGCACCTTTCCCGGGTTCAGGATGTTGCGCGGGTCCAGCGCCATTTTCAGCCGGCGCATCGTGGCGATCTCGGCGGCGGATCGCGAATGGTGCAGATAGTCGCGCTTGTTGATGCCGATGCCGTGCTCGGCCGAAATCGAGCCACCATAGCGCGCGATCAGGGCATAGATCAGGGCCTTGACCTCATCCTTGCGTTCGGGCGTCGGCAGGCCGGTCGTCACATGCAGGTTGCCATCGCCCAGATGGCCCAGCACATGCAGGCCCAGAAACTCGGGGATTTCGCGGGCAAGGCTGCGTTCGGCCTCGGCGACAAAGGCGGCCATGTCGCGCAGGCGCAACGAGATGTCAAAGTCGATCATCACGGTGAACAGCCGCTGCTCGGCATCGAAATCCTCGCGGATGCGCCACAGCTCGTCGCGCTGGCGCAGCGATTGCGCGATCACCGCATCCCCGGCATCGCCGCTGTCGATGGCCTGCATGACGGCGTTCTGGAACCGCTCGTCGTCGCTTTCCGGCGCAAAGCCCTCGGCCTCGCACAGGACGCAGAACGGGAAACGGTCCTGCATCGGCCGGCGCCCCTCGGACAGGGCGGCCAGATTGAACTCGTAGAACTCTTCCCACATGATCTCATAGCTTGACAGCGTGCCCTGCAAATTGCGGCGCATGGTGGCAAGGGTGCGCGTCACGGCCTCGAAATCGCGAAAGCCCAGCAGCGCGGTGCTGCGCGTCACCGGCCCGGGATGCAGGCGCAGCACCGCGCGGGTGATGACGCCCAGCGTCCCCTCCGAGCCGATGAAAAGCTGCTTCAGGTCATAGCCGGTGTTGTCCTTGGCATAGGCGGTCAGATGCGACAGCACCGTGCCATCGGCCAGCACCGCCTCCAGCCCCAGCACCTGATCGCGGGCGACGCCATAGCGCAGCGCCTGAAACCCGCCGGCATTGGTCGACAGCGCGCCGCCCAGCATGGCGCTGCCGCGCGCCCCGAAATCCAGGCCAAAGCGCAGGCCCTGCGCCTCGCAACGCTCTTGCAGGGTCTGGATGACCGCGCCGGCCCCGGCCTCGACCGTCATCGCCTGCGGATCGGGCGTGCCGATCCGGTCCAGCCGCATGGTCGACAGGATGATCGCCTCGGGGCTGGCCGCGGTGCCTTGATTAAGGTTGGTGCGCCCGCCCTCGGGGATGACGGGGCAGCCATTGTCGTTGCACCATGCCAGCACCGCCGAAAGCTCGGGCACCGAGGCCGGGCTGACCACCGCCCGCGCCCGCGTCGCGACCGGGTTCCAGAAATCCTGCGGCCGCTCGCGCAGCGCCGCGCCATCCAGCACATGGCCCGCGCCCACGATGTCGACCAGCGGTCGCGGCGCGCTCATGCCGCCACCTCGGCCAGTTCGCGCACCAATGCCCGCCCGCCCGACTGGATGAATCCCGCATCCGACCCGATGGTAAAGAACGTGAACCCCATCGCCGCCAGCTCGGGCAGATCCCCGGCGATGTTCATGTCGATACCGGCGGCCTTGCCATGCGCGCGCGCCGCCCGCGCCACCCGCTCCAGCGCCGCGCGCATCTGCTGCTTGCGCTCTCCGATCGGCAGGCCAAGCGAGCTGGCCAGATCGGCCGGCCCGACATAAAGCGCCTCATAGCCCGGCAGCGCCGCGATCGCCTCGACATTCGCCAGCCCGGTCGCGCTTTCGATCTGCAGGATCAGCGTGGTCGCGTCATTGGCGCGGGCGGTGTAATCGGCAAAGCCATCGTAATAGCCCGAGGCGCGCCAGGGCCCGATGCCGCGCTGACCCATGGGCGCATAGCGGCAGGTGTCGATGACCTGCCGCGCCGCCTCGACAGTGTCGATCATCGGCACCATGACCCCGCAGGCCCCCGCATCCAGCGCCGCCTTGATCTCGCCTGCGCAATGCGACCGCGGGCGAAAGATGGCCGGCGCATCATGCAGCTCGCAGGCAGGCAAAAGCGCACCAAGATCGCCCAGCCCGATGGCCGAATGCTCGCTGTCCAGCAGCAGGAAATCGAAATCCAGCCGGGCCATCAGCTCGATCACGCTGGGATGGGGCAGCGTGCACCATGCGCCGGTCACGACATCGCGCCGCGACAGACGCTCGCGCAGGGACAGGCCAAGGGTCAGGCTCTTGGGCAACAGGGCGGGGTCGAAGCTCAACGCGGGCTCCTCGTCTGGTGGGTTTTGGTGAAGGCGGCAAAGGCGCGCTGGATCAGCAAGGCGATCAGCACATAGACCACCGAGATCAGGATCAGCGGCTCATAGGTCAGGTAGGTGGCCTGCCGGACCTGCGCGGCCACCGAATAGATGTCCATGACCGTGATGGTCGCGACCAAGGGCGTCGCCTTCAGCTGCAGGATGGTCTCGCCCACCAGCGTCGGCAGCGCGCGGCGGAACGCCTGCGGCAGCCAGATCCGGCGAAAGATATGCCAGCGGGTCATGCCAAAGGATTGCGCGGCCTCAAGCTGGCCCTTGGCGATGCCCAGAAACGCGCCGCGCATCACCTCGCCCTCATAGGCGGCATAGGACATGGTCAGCGCCAGCACCGCATAGGGCCATGCCTGCCGCAGCACCGGCCACAGCGCCGATTGCCGGATTTCGGGATTGGCGGCAAATAGCGCGCCAAGGCCGTAATACAGCAACCACAGCTGCAACAGCAGCGGCGTGCCCCGGATCACGGTGCAAAATACGCGGGCCGGCAGCGCCAGCCAGCGCGGCCCGGCCGCCTGCGCGATGCCAAGGCCGATGGCCAGCACCAACCCCAGCGCCGTGGTCACGACCAGCAACCACAGCGTGGTCCACAGCCCCCACAGCAGCTTGGGATAATAGCTGGCCAGCCAGTCCCAGCGCATGCTGGCGGCGGCATAGACCGCGAACGCCGCCAGCACGAGCCAGCCCCAGCGGCCCAAAGCCGGCGGCCTGACCTGGGCCTGCACCTCGGTCACATCGGCGTCGATGACGGGTTTGGCAAGCTGGCTCATGCGCGCACATCCTTGGGCAGACCCCGGCGCGCCCATGCCTCCAGCCGGTGCGACAGCGCATTCGAGATCAGCGAGGCGATCAGGTAAAGACAGCCCGCCGCCATGAAAAAGGTGAAATATTCCTTGGTCGTGCCGGCGGCCTGGCGCGTGACCTGCGTCAGCTCGCCAAAGCCCAGCACCGCCAGCAGCGCCGTGTCCTTCATCGCGATCAGCCACAGGTTCGACAGGCCCGGCAGCGCGGCAGGCAGCATCGCCGGCAGCGTGATGCGGCGCATGATCGCGGGGCCGGTCATGCCAAAGGATTGCGCCGCCTCGATCTGGCCCACGGGCACCGACAGGATGGCGCCCCGGATCACCTCGGTCGCATAGGCGCCCTGCACGACGCCCAGAACAAGGATGCCGGCGGCGGCGCCATTGATCTCGACCTGCCCGTAACCCAAGCTGCCCGACACCGCATTCAGCAGGTCCGAGCCCGCGAAATAGACGATCAGGATCAGCACCAGCTCGGGCACCGAACGCACCACCGTGGTATATAGCTCCAGCAACTGCCGCAGCAGCGCATTTCCGTGCAGCTTGCCGATGCCGGCCAGCGTGCCGATCACCAGCCCCAGCGCAAAGGCGCCAAAGGCGATCGACAGCGAACGGTAAAGCCCCGTCAGCAGCGCCTCCCCCCACCCGTCATGCAGGAGAAGGCCCAGATCAAGGCCAAGAATGCTCAGCGAGGACATCTGGGCCAAGCCGCCTTACTGGCCGTCGCCATAGATGTCGTGGTCGAAATACTTGGCCGTGATCTTGGCATAGGTGCCATTCTGGCGCAGCGCGGCGATGGCGGCGTTCAGCCGTTCCTTGACCTCGGGTTCGTCCTTGCGCAGCCCGGCGCCATAGCCCTCGCCCAGCGTCTCGACGTCGCGCGGCAAGCTGCCCTTGACATCGCAGCAGGCGCCGGTGGGCGTCTTCAGGAATTCGTCCATGGCGATGGCGCCGTCAAGCACCGCGTCGATGCGACCTGCGGCCAGATCCTGATAGGCCTCGTCCTGCGAGGCATAGCCGCGGATCTCGGAGGCCTCGGCGGCGTAATGTTTCTGCGCATAGGTCTGATACCCGGTCGAGACCTGCACGCCGATGATCTTGCCCGCCATATCGGCCGGCTCGATGCCCATTTTGACGTCCTTGGCGGCGGCGACCTGCGTCACGACCTCATAATATTTGTCGGAAAAGTCGATGACCTTGCGCCGTTCGTCATTGATGCGCAGCGAATTCATGATCACGTCGATCTTGCCGTTCAAAAGCGCCGGGATGATGCCCTCCCATGCGACCGGAACCAGCTCGCAGTCATATTTCGCCTCGGCGCAAAGCGCGGTGATGAAGTCGGGCTCCCAGCCGGTCCAGCTGCCGCCGGGCGAGGACACCCAGAAGGGCGGATATGCCTCGGGCGAGAACCCGACCTTCAGCGTCTCGGCCTGCGCCGCGCCTGCGAAAAACGCGGTGGCCAGCGACAGCGCGGCAATCAACTTGTTCATCTTCTTCTCCCGGTTGTGGTGGTTGTTCTTGTTTCAGAAATTGCCAAGGAACCGGCCAAGGCGTTCGGATTTCGGCCGACCGAACAGCTCGGCAGGCGGGCCCTGCTCCTCGATCCTGCCGTTGTGCAGGAACACGACCTGATTGGCCACGTCGCGGGCAAAGCCCATCTCATGCGTGACCAGAACCAGGGTCCGGCCTTCCTCGGCAAGGCCCCGGATCACCTTCAGCACCTCGCCCACCAGTTCGGGGTCCAGCGCCGAGGTCGGCTCGTCAAACAGCATCGCATGCGGATCCACCGCCAGCGCCCGGGCAATGGCCGCGCGCTGCTGCTGGCCGCCCGACAGGAACGACGGGTATTCGTGGATCTTGTGTCCCAGCCCGACGCGGTCCAGCAGCGCCTCGGCCTGCCAGACGGCATCCTTGCGCTCCAGCCCCAGCACCCGCACCGGCGCCTCGATGACGTTTTCCAGCAGCGTCATATGCGTCCACAGGTTGAAGCCCTGAAACACCATGGCCAGCCGGCTGCGGATGCGCCGCAATTGCGCGCCAGAGCTGGGCGCCAGATTGCCATGCCCGTCCCGCGCCAGCGCGATTTCCTCGCCATTGATGCGGACGGTTCCGGCCGAGGGATGCTCAAGGAAATTCAGGCAGCGCAGAAAGGTGGATTTGCCCGATCCGCTGCCGCCGATAATGGCGATCACATCGCCCTGCATGGCCGTCAGGTCGATCCCCTTGAGCACTTCCAGCGCGCCAAAGGACTTGCGGATACCCGTGACATGCAAGGCTTCGGGCGACGTCAGCGCGACGTGACCAGAGCTCATTCCCGATTTCCCTGTTATAATTCTGATTTACCTTGGATAGACAGTAGCTATAGATTTCATGGCCATGAATGCTAAAAATTCTTGCCCGTGAGCAAATCTGATTCATGCGAAAACTGCGTCGGCACATCCCTTCGGGCAATCTGCTCTATGTCTTTGACGCGGCCGCCCGGCTGGAAAGCTTTACCCGCGCCGCCGATGAGCTGAACGTGACGCCCGCCGCCGTCAGCCACGCGATCCGCCAGCTTGAACAATGCATCGGCCTGCCGCTGTTCCATCGCCGGCACCGGCAACTCACGCTCAATTCCGACGGGGCGCGGCTGCGCGCGGCCATCACCTCGGGCCTGAACCATATCGAGGACGCGGTCGAGGAGATCCGTGCCTCGCTGACCTCGACGACGGTCAAGGTCTATGCGCCGATCTCGGCCGGCAGCTACTGGTTCCTGCCCCGGCTGTCGCGCTATCCCGATCCGACGACCCGCATCGAAATGCAGCTTTACAACTCGGACCGCAATCTGGACCTGCCGGCGGATGGGGTGTCCTTTGCCGTGACCAATGGCCGCGCCGACTGGGCCGGGCACGAACGCCACCCCTTTGCCCGCGAAATCATCACGCCGGTCTGCAGTCCCGCCTATCTGGACCGGCACGGGCCGCTGCGCGCGGCGCCCGACCTGCTGGCCCATCCGCTTTTGCATCTGGATGCCAGCTATCACGAAGGCATCGTCTGGGACGACTTTCTGCGCTTTGTCGGGGTCACACCGCGGCAGGGCCAGCCGGGCGCCACCTACAACAACTACATCCTCGTCATGCAGGCGGCGCTGACCGGGGCCGGCATCGCGCTTGGCTGGCAGCATTCCACGGATGAGCTGCTCCGCTCGGGGGCGCTGGTGCCGGCGCTGCCGCTTTCGGTGAATTCCGGCCAGCATTTCAGCGTCGTCCATCGCAGCGAGCGCGCGCTGACGCCCCGGGCGCAGGCGGTCTGCGACTGGTGCATCGCCATGCGGCAGGCCGAGGACGCCGAGATGGACAATCCCACGACGATCCGGCTTAGCCCCGGCCAGCTGCGCCGCTAAAGCACAAAGCGCCGCAGGTCGGGGTCATCCAGGCTCAGGCAACCGACCTGCCCCATCAGCATGTCCAGTTCTTCGCGCAGGATCGCAAGCGCCCGGTCGGCACCCGCCGCCCCGCCCGCGACCACACCAAACAGCGTCGGCCGCCCGGCAAAGACGAAATCCGCCCCAAGGCAAAGCGCCGCCAGCACATCGGTGCCGCGCCGGATGCCGCCATCCATCATCAGGGGCACATCCGGCCCGATCGCCGCGCGCAACCGCCCCAGCAGCGGCGGGATCGCGGCGAGCCGGTCGCCCTGCCGCCCGCCGTGGTTCGAGGCGATGATGCCATCCGCCCCCAGATCGACCGCAATGGCGGCATCCTCGGGATGCGAGACGCCCTTGACCACCAGCTTGCGCGGCCAAAGCTGGCGAAACAGCTTCAGATGGTCCCATGTCTGCACGCAATAGGAATGGGTATTGGCATATTCGGCGACCTGCATCGCATCCGACCCGACCGGGGCGTAGGGCCGCCAGTTCTCCATCACCGGCATGCCGCCGGTGCGCAGATAGTCCAGCGACCATGCCGGGTGCAGCATCCCGTCCAGCACCATGCGCGGCGTCATCCGCAGCGGAATGCCAAAGCCATTGCGCAAATCCCGCTCACGCTTGGCCGCCAGCGGAATGTCGATGGTCACCACCAGCGCCGCACAGCCCGCACGCTCGGCCCGCAGGATCATGTCGCGGGTGATGGCGGGCTCGGCGGCGCCGTAAAGCTGATACCACGCATGATCCGGCGCGGCCTGCATGACCACTTCGATGGAATCGACGCTGGTGCCCGACAGGATGAAAGGCAGGTTCGCCCGCTGCGCGGCCCCCGCCAGAATGCTGTCGGCGCCCGGACGGAACAGCCCGGCATAGCCCGTGGGCGCAATGCCAAAGGGGCTGTCATAACGTCGGCCAAACAATGTCTTGTCCTGCCTGCGGCCCGTCACATCCAGCATATAGCGCGGCAGGAACCGGACGGCAGACAGGGCGTCGGCATTCTCGCGCATCGCCGCCTCGTCCCCGGCACCGCCGTCGATCCAGTCGAACAGGATCCGGGGCAACCGCCGCCGCGCCCGTTCCCGCAGATCGGCGATGGTGATGCAGTCCTTCATGTCACTCTCCTGACTCGCCGGCGGCAGGGTAACGGCCCGGCGCCGGTGGTCCATCTCTGAAATTCTTGTCCATGAATGAGCTGGATTTGCTCAAGCGCCTTCTTCCTCGGCGATCCAGTCCAGAAACGCCTGCCGCGCCCGCTGCCGGGCGGCGTCCATGGCCACCCGGTCCGAGCGGGTCAGGTAATAGGAAAACCCCTCCAGCACCGCGATATCGGACAGCGCCACCAGCCGCCCCTCGGCCAGATCGGGCTCGACCATGGCCCGCGCGCAAAGCGCCACCCCCTGCCCTGCCAGCGCGGCGGCCCGCAGCAGATTGAAATCCTCAAAGATCGCGCCCGGCAGATGCGCGGGCACCGGCTGCCCGGCCCGGCCCAGCCATGTCTGCCAGCCAGTCATGTCATTGTCGTGCAGCAGGCCCACCTGCAACAGCCACGGCAGCGTCAGCTCGGCCGGCAGCGCGCCGACCAGCCGAGGGCTGGCCACCGGCACACAGACCCCGGGCAGAAAGCGCCGCGCCTGAATCCCCGCGCCCGCCGGGCAGGTCTCGCCAAAGGTAAAGGCCAGATCGGTGGCCGCGAAATCGATGTCCTGACCGTGATAGGCATAGACGACGCGCAGCTGGATCTCGGGGTGCCGGGCGCGAAACCGCGGCAGGCGCGGGATCAGCCAGCAGATCGCGACCGAGGGGATGGCCGCCACCACCAGCCCCCCTTCGGCGGCCGGCCGCGCCCGCCGGCAGGCGGTCTCGATCGCGTCCAGCGCCATGGTCAGCTCGCGCGCCAGCGCCACCCCGCGCGGCAACAGCACCGGCACCCGGCCGCTGCGATCAAACAGCGGCGCCCCCAGCCATTGCTCCAGATGCCGGACCTGATGGCTGATCGCGGGCTGGGTCACGAACAGCGCCTCGGCCGCGGCGCGGAAACTGCCGGTGCGGGCCACGGCCTCGAATGCGCGCAGCGCGGTCAGCGGCGGCTGTGCCATGGGCCAGATCCATGAATAAAATTCATCTTCCGATCAGAAAACCTCTTTTGACGCGGGGGCTTCACCCGCAGCAACCTGCCAGAAATCTAACTCAAGGGACGAGAGATGACCAAGCGCGAAAGACTACAGGACTTTGCCGGCAATGGCGAAAAGGCCCAGGGCACCTTCTCGGATGCCGAGATGCGGCGCCGGCAGGATGCGATCCGCCGGCACATGGCCGATGTGGGCATCGACGCGGCGCTTTTCACCTCGTATCACAACATCACCTATTACGCCGATTTCCTCTATTGCCAGTTCGGACGCCGCTACGGGCTGGTTCTGGACCACCAGCGCGCGACCTCGATCAGCGCCGGCATCGACGGCGGCCGGCCGTGGCGGCGGACCTTTGGCGGCAATCTGGTCTATACCGACTGGCACAGGGACAATTATTTTCACGCCCTCCGCCAGCTTGCCGGCACGGCCCGCCGCATCGGCATCGAATTCGACCATGTCACGATCGAGTTCATGGCGCTCTTGCGGGCGGAGTTTCCCGGTATCGAATTCGTGGACATCGCCGGTCCCGCCATGCGGCTGCGCATGATCAAATCGGCCGAGGAAATCGCCCATATCACCGAAATGACCCGCATCGCCGATCTGGGCGGCGCCGCCTGCGTCGAGGCCACCGCCGCCGGCGTCCCCGAGCACGAGATCGCCCTGCACGCCACCGCCACCCTGCAACGCGAAATCGCCCGCAGCTGGCCCAATGCCGAGCTGCAGGACAGCTGGACATGGTTCCAATCGGGCATCAACACCGATGGCGCGCATAACCCGCCGACCTCGCGCCGGATCCAGCCCGGAGACATCCTGTCGCTGAACTGCTTTCCCATGGTCGCGGGCTATTACGTCGCGCTGGAACGCACGCTTTTCGCCGAACATGCCAGCGACGAACATCTGCGGCTGTGGCAAGTGAATTGCAAGGTGCACGACCGCGGCAAAGAGCTGCTGCAGCCGGGCGCGAAATGCTCGGACATCGCCGCCGAACTCAATGAGATCTATGCCGCCGAGAACCTCTTGCACTATCGCAGCTTTGGCTATGGCCACAGTTTCGGCGTGCTCTGCCACTATTACGGCCGCGAGGCCGGGCTGGAGCTGCGCGAGGATTGCGACACCGTGCTGGCGCCCGGCATGGTGGTCAGCATGGAGCCGATGATCACCATCCCCGCCCATCTGCCCGGCGCCGGCGGCTACCGCGAGCACGACATTCTGGTGATCGAAGCCGGCGGCAGCCGCAACATCACCGGCTTTCCCTACGGCCCCGAGCACCTGATCCTGCCACCCCGCCTCTAAAAGCCGCCCGTAGCCCCCACAGCAGCCTCTGGGCGCCCAGACGCGCCCGAGGGACCACCACCCTGCCCTGCCCTGCCCTGAGGGGCCGCGGCACTCCGCCCACGCCTGCACTGCAAGCCCGTTTGCGCAGGCATGACTGGCTCGATACGGGAACATTATAAGAACACCCTACAGGCGAGGTATTCTCAGCCGTTGCACAGCCATTTTCTTAGAAAAATCGCTATTTGACGTAGCTGCCGCGCGCCTGCTCAGCGATAAAACCCCTGCCGCGCCCAGCGATCCGACCGCACGACACAGCCGCCTTTGCTGCGGCACCCTCATCGCCCCCTGCCGAATGGAACCCGGCCAGCCGCCGGTCTTGACCACGGCCGCCGAACCCCAAGCTTACCCACGCCAAGGCCCAACCAACCCGCGCACCACCAAGGCGGGTCCGACCGCCCTGCCCCGGCGCGGGTTTCGCTGCGAAACCGTTTACTTTTCCAGCAAGGACTGGATTTCCAGCATCAGGCTCTCCATCAGCTCGTCGTCCAGCGCATCGCCTTCCAGCCGCAGGATATGGCCGCGGCCGTCGCGGGCCCGGCGGATCTCGATGCCGCTGGTGGTGCGGATGGTCGTGGCGTCGATCCAGCCGTGACGCGGCGGCGCCGTGCGCGGCCGTCCACCCCGACCCGGCGTGCGCGGACCGCTTTCGATCTCTTGCACCATCGGCTCGACCAAAGCCCATTCCTCGTCTGGGTTGCCCGGCGTGCGCACCGACATGGCCTGACGCAGCCGCGCCTCGCCGCCGTTGCGCAAGGCCGCAGACAGGCGCAGCCCGCGCCGCTCGGTCAGTGCCTCGGGGAAACGCAGCATGTCGCCGAGTTCCTCGAAGATCAGCGCAAAGGACCGCACCTTGGACCTCTTGGCCTTCGATCCGGTGGCAAAGAGCTTGTTCACCGCGTCCTCGGTATTGGCAAAGGCGCCCTGATTGGCCGCGATGACGGCGATGCGGCCGCGCTCGAAATGGCTGAGTTCCTCGCGGACCTCGTTCTCTTCGACCATGGCGACAAAGGCGGCGTCGGCCTCGGTCCGGCGGCGAACCAGCGCGCGGATGCGGCTGTATTTCTCGGACTGGGTCAGCTCGTAAAGCGCGCGAACGGCATGCAGCCGGCGATAGCCCGACAGCAACCCATAGCGCGGTTCCTGCCCGGCCGGCGCCTCCATGTCAAAGACCTCGATCGGCAGGCGCAGCCCATGTGCGGCGATCGACAGCCTCAGCTCCAGCAGGTCCTCGTCGCTCATGCCCATGCGGTCGCGGATCATCACCGCCTCGTCGATCTGACCGATGGGCAGCTCGACCATCAGCAGGCCCTGATCCTGCGCCGCCTGCAACCGCGCCGCATCAGCCTCGGTCCGGGCGCGCGAGGCCCGGCTTTCGGTGCTTTCCGCGCTGGAGAGCGCCGCGCTGTCGGCCGCGACCTGAGCGATGGGTGCGATGCCGCGCCCGACCATCGGACGGTCATGGGTTTCGCTGCGAAACTGTTCTTCGATCCGGTGCAGATCGGCGCTGCTCGGGGTTTCCAGCCTTCTGCGCTTAGCCATTTTCCTGCTCCTTCGCCATCATCGCGGATTCGGTCTGCTGCATCTGCAGATCCCGCCACCAGGTGCCAAGGATCAGTTCCTTGACCTCGGCCCAGGTGCGGTCGAAGGTCTCGCGGCCGCGGACATAGGTGTCGCGGTTGAATTCGCGGTAATCGGCCTCGTAGATGCCGTTCACCTGTTCGCCGGCCTGTCCGACCATGGCGGTCAGCTCTTGGCGGTAGGTGGTCATGAAATCGCCGAAATAGGCCTGAATGACATTGGCCAGATCGGTCTGCTGGCCGGCGTCAAACCGGGTAATGATCGCCCGGACCGCGTCCCATTCAAAGCGCATCTCGGGCAGGCCATCGCGGCGGCGGGCGGCGTTTTCGCCTTCTTCGATGCTGGCGAAGGTCGAATAGAGCATGTCGAAGAAACGCCCGGTCGAGTCGAATTCAAGGAACGACGCGCCCAGAGGCACCAGCAGGATATCGGCGGCGGCAAGGGCGTTGATGGTCAGATAGCCAAGCGCCGGCGGCGTATCGAGGATGATGATATCATAGCTGTCCACCAGCCGGTCATTGACCAGCGCATTGCCAAGCGCATCCCAAAGCGGCCAGCCACGCAGGCCCAGCCGCCAGACCGGCACCTGGAATTCGGCCCAATAGAGGTTCAGCTGCGCGCCCAGCAGGTCAATATTGGGCCAATGCGTGGTCTGGATCAGATCCTGCGCGGTGATGGTCAGCGCCTCGGTCAGGGTCTCGTCGAAGGGCAGGGGGCTTTGGCCCGCAGCCTCGCGCACGCGGTTTTCGTCCTGCAGGGCCAGGGCATAATCCTTGGCCAGCAGCGGGAAGGCGGTGGACCATTCATCGGCAACCTTGCCGCCAAGAATCGAGGTCATGCTGCCCTGACTGTCGAGATCGATCACCAACACCTTGTAGCCGTCGAGCGCCGCCGACATTGCCAGATGCGCGGCGGTCGAGGTCTTGCCAACGCCGCCCTTGAAATTGGCCACGGCGATGGTTTTGGCGGGCAGGCCCTCGGGGCGCCAGGGCCGGTATTCGCGCCCGGCCGCGCCCTCGGCCGCGAAATGATCGCGCAGGCGCAACACGTCTTCGAGGCTGAACCATTTGGAATTGCCCTCGCCCTGACCCTGCGGCAGATCGGGGTTCTTGAGCAGCACCCGGCGGAAATGCGCGGGTGCGACCGGGATCAGATAGCGGCACACCTCCCATGTGGAAAAGCGGCGCAGGCGCTTGCGCCCGTCCGGGGCATAGCCGCGCTCGGCGAGGTCCTGCCGGCCCCGGGCCGCGAAGGCCGCCGCTTTTGCGAATCGGGCGGTGTCGATAGGACCGGAAAGCCGCTCGGCGGCTTTCGCGGGATGGATATTGAAATACGGGGGTAGGGGGTCCTTGCCTGAGGACATGTCACAACCTTTGCGATGTGCTGCTTCGATGGGTGTTTTTCCGAAACTATTACACATCATCAGGGGCAAGTGAATCCATCTTGCCGGTTTCGCAGCGAAATCCCCCCGAATCTGCAAGGAAGCAACGGCATATAGTTTGTGATTCCTTTCAGGACTTTAGAATCTTTAGGTCGGGAAGATAAAAGAAAATCAGGATGCTATGGGGTGAAAGGCACCCGGATACAGGGTCAAGGGCACCCGGATACGGGATCAATGGGACCCGATTCCGGGACGAGGGGGACCGATTCGCGGGAACAGGGGTTTCCGGCTGCGGGATGGGCCTGTTTTGGCGCATTTCGGCCGGATCGGGCCCGAAACCCGGCATCCCGGTTCCTGTAAACGGGTGCTTTTCTGACCGGCGCGGCGCAAAGGCACCCGTCTGCGGGATCGCCGCGCGCCGGGAAAGGGGACCCGGAATGCTGTTGTGGGAAGGTGCCTTGTCCGGCATAATCGGGCCAACGATAAAAAATGAGGCAGGGCGATGGACGACATTCCTCGCGATCAGCTGTCGGGCGCGCTGCGCCGGGGGGCGGTCAAGAAACATGTGGCGGCGATCCATGTCTCGGGCAAGCTGACGCTGTTGCAGCGCAAGCTGTCGAACGTGCTGTTGCTGAACGCCTATGACACGCTGATCAGCCGCAGCCGGCATCAGATCGACGCGCGCACCTTGTGCCTGATGATCGGCTATAACAGCAATGACATGGACACGCTGAAACAGTCGCTGCGCGGTCTGGCCGAGACGGTGGCGGAATGGGACATGCTGGATGAGAAAGGCCAGCAGGAATGGGGGGTCAGCAGCCTGCTGAGCTATGCCAAGCTGAAGGGCGGGATCTGTGAATATGGCTATTCGCCGGCGCTGGCCGAAAAGCTGAACGACCCCAAGGTATTCGCGCTGATCAACCTGAACATCCAGCGCCGGTTCACCAGCGGCCATGCGCTGGCGCTTTACGAGAACTGCTACCGCTTTGTGCGCACCGGCTCGACCGGGTGGTGGCCGCTGGACCTGTTCCGGCGGCTGATGGGGGTGGATGGCTCGGCCTATTACGAGACCTTCAAGCATCTGAACGCCAAGATCATCAAGCCGGCGGTGGATGAGGTGAACCGCACCAGCAATATTCTGGTCGCCGCCGAGACGCGCAAGCAGGGCAGGGCGGTCACCGATATCCGCTTTCGCATCCGCGACAACCCGCAGCTGGCGATTCTGGATCTGGACGATGGCGAGGGGATGCGCCATGGCGATGTCTATGCGCGGCTGCGCGATCTGGGCGTCAGCGACCGGCTGGCGCGGCAATGGCTGTCGGCGCATGGCGAAGAGCAGGTGCTGGAAAAGCTGGACTATGTCGAGACGCGCAAGAACGTCAAAAGCAAGCTTGGCTATCTGACCGCCGCGCTGGAGGGCAATTTCGGCCCGCCGGCCGGCGAGCGGGCCATCGAGGCGCCGGCGACGCCCCGCGCCGAGCGGCTGCGCCGGATTCTGGCGGCGGTCAAGGCGCGCACCCCCACCCAGCGCGATGCCGACAAGCGGCTGTTTGCCGCGCAATTGCCCGATGCCCGGCTGCGCGACGATTTCGAGAAACACGGCTGGATGTCGCCGCTGAACGCCAGCCGCATCGCGGTTTTCTGGCAGGAGATGTCGCCGGGCCTGCTGGACGGGATCGACGAGGGCTGAGGCGGCGGCCCGCGTGGCGCAGACATGGTCGCGGGGCGGCCATGCGCCGATATCAAGGGAAACAGCGGCTTAGACCCGGATGGCGGGGTCCGCGCGGCTGCCTTTGCGGGGATATGAAAGTCGTTTGCGGATCCCCGCAATCCCATGCAATCGCGCTATACAAGCGTCCCGGCGCGGTTCTAGAACTGCCGCAGGGAGACAGTTTCACGAACGGGACGGGCAGAAATGCAGCGGCTGCGCCATCGCTTGGCGCCGCCCGTTGCGGCAATCGCCATGCCGGGGACCGGGCGCGATGTAACGGGAGGGAATCCGATGTTCAAGTTTGTCGCCACGTCACGCGTGGCCCTGGCCGGTGTCGCCAGCGCGCTGGCATTGCTGGCGGGAACGGCCGTCATGGCCGAGCCGAAGGTGGTGTCGGGTCCGGCCGATGAGGCGGAATGCTTTGCGCCGTGGAAAAACGACACCAAGTTCCTGAGCTTTGACGCCAAGAAGGGCCCCTATCGCATCGCTTTGGCCAATGGCTATATCGCCAATACCTGGCGCATTCAGATGGTGCAGACCGCCAAGGCCTATGCCGCCCAGCCCGAGGTCGCCGCCAAGCTCAAGGAATTCAAGGTCGTCTCGACCGGCGAGGACGTGCCGGCGCAGATCTCGGCCATCAACAATTTCATCGACTCGGGCTATGACGCCATCGTTGTCGACGCGCAGAACCCGACCGCCTTTGCCCCGGTGATCCGTCGCGCCAAACAGGCCGGCGTGGTGCTGGTCGCTTTTGACAATACGCTGGACACCGAGGACGCGATCAACGTCAACGTCGACCAAAAGGGACTGGGCGCGATCTGGGGCGAATGGCTGGCCAGCCATCTGCCGCAGGGCGGCAAGGTTCTGGAGGTGCGCGGCGTCGCCGGCACCTCGGTCGATACCGACCGCCATGATGGCGTGCAGGAGGCGCTGGCCGCCTCGGGCAAGGAATTCAAGGTGACCGAGGTCATGGGCAAATGGGACGATGCCGTGGCCCAGAAGGTCACCGCAGATGCCATCGCCACCAACGGTCCCTTTGATGCCATCACCGCGCAGGGCGGCGATACCGGCATCGTGCAGGCGCTGATCGACGCGGGCCATCCCTTCGTGCCTTTCGGCGGCGAGACCGAGAACGGCTTTCGCAAGTTCTGCGCACAATATGCCGATCAGGGGCTGAAATGCACCTCGGCCGGCAGCGGCCCGGCGCAGGTCGCGGTGGCGATGAAGGTCGCCATCGCCGCGCTGGAGGGCAAGACCGTGCCGCAGGCGGTGAAGCTGCCGCTGGCCGTGGCCTCGGAGTTCAAGGCCGGTCAGGACTATTTCCCTGACGCCTCGGACAACTTCTTCGTCGGCAACTCGTTCCCGACCTGCGGCATCAATTTCACCGCGCAGGAAATCATGAGCCAGAGCCAGACCAACCAGTAACCGGGGCCGGCGGGCGGGGCTGCGTCCCTGCCCGCCGCCATGGGCGGCAATCACAGATCTATCGAGGGGCAGGATGGAAAGTCATGCACCGCTGTTCCGCATGGAAGGCGTGTCCAAGAGTTATGGCGGCACCCGCGCGCTGGAGCGTGCGGATCTGACTTTGCGCGCCGGTTCGATCCATGCGTTGCTGGGCGAGAACGGCGCCGGGAAATCCACTCTGATCAAGGTGATGACCGGGGTCGTCGCGCCTGACGAGGGGGTGATGACGCTGGCGGGGCGCGCGGTCAGCTTTGCCTCTCCGGCGGCGGCCAATGAGGCGGAGGTGGTCTGCGTCTTTCAGGAGCTGTCGCTGATCCCCGAGCTGAGCGTGGCCGACAATATCGTGGTGTCGAACCCGCCGACGCGCTTTGGCATGATCGACCGCAAGGCGCAGCGCCTGCTGGCCGAGGAGGCGCTGGCGCGGGCCGGGGCATCCGACATCCATCCGCGCGCGCTGGTGCGCGACCTGCCGCTGTCGCGCCGGCAGATGGTCGAGATCGCCAAGGCGCTGGCGCGCAAGCCGCGCATCCTGATTCTTGACGAGGCGACCTCGGCGTTGACCGCGTCCGATGTGGACAAGGTGTTTCGCATGCTCAAGGGCCTGCGGGACGAAGGGCTGGGGCTGCTGTATATCTCGCACCGCATGAACGAGATCAAGGAACTGGCCGACGATTGCACGGTGTTCCGGGGCGGGCGCAAGATCGCGAGCTATCCTGCCGGCAGCAAATCCGATGCCGAGGTCGTGCAGATGATGATCGGCCGCGAGGTCAGCAGCGTCTATCCGGCCAAGCATCGCCCCGAAGTCGCGCCGGCGCCAACCCCTGCGGCCGCGCCGCGGCTGGAGCTGCGCGGCCTGTCCTGGGCCGACCGGCTGCATGACATCAGCTTTGACCTGCATGCCGGCGAGATCGTCGGTCTGGGCGGGCTGGACGGGCAGGGCCAGAACGAATTGCTGCTGTCGCTGTTCGGCGTCCTGCGCGGGGTCGAGGGCCAGATTCTGGTCGATGGCAAGCCCGTCGCCCTGTCGGGCCCGGCGCGCGCCCGCGAGACCTTTCCCGGCATCGCCCTGATCCCCGAGGACCGCAAGACCGAGGGGCTGATGCTGCCGATGTCGGTGCGTGATAACCTGTCCTTTGCCGCGCTGGATCTTTTGTCGCATGGCGGTGTCGTCGATGCCCCCGAGGAAAGCGCGGCGGTGCAGCGGATGATCGAGCTTTTGGCGATCAAGACCAGCTCGCCCGATGTGGCCGTGGGGGCGCTCTCGGGTGGCAACCAGCAAAAGGTGGTGATCGCGAAATGGCTGCTGCGCGGGCCGCGCATCATCTTGCTGAACGATCCCACGCGCGGCATCGACATCGGCACCAAGCAGGAGATCTATCGCCTGTTGCGCCGGCTGGCCGATGAGGGCGCGGCGATCCTGTTCTATTCGACCGATTATGCCGAGCTGATCGGCTGCTGCGACCGGGTCGAGGTGGTCTATGACGGCCGGATCCGGCGCGAACTGGTGGGCGAGGAGATCACCGAACACAACCTGATCGCGGCGGCGCTGAACATCGTGCCCGCCGCCGAGGGCGACGCCCGGGGAGGGCATTGACCATGAGGGAATGGAGATATCTGCTGGCCGAACAGCGCGGCACGCTGGTGGCCATGGCGATATTCGCGCTGATGTTCACCATCTATGTCGCGAACCACCCGGCCGGGCTGACCTCGAACGTGGTGCAGACCGCCGCGAACAAGGGCGTGCTGCTGGCCTTTGTCGCCATGGCGCAGACGCTGGTGGTCATCACCGCCGGCATCGACCTGTCGGTGGGCATGATCATGGTGCTGACCAATTGTCTGGCCTCGGCGCTGGTCGTGGGCACGCCGTTGCAGGCGGGGCTGGGCGTGATCGCGGTTCTGGCGGCGGGGACGCTGTGCGGGGCGCTGAACGGGACCATTGTCATCTATGGCCGGTTGCAACCCATCGTCACCACCATCGCCACCGGCGCGATCTATTTCGGTCTTGCGCTGCTGATCCGGCCGTTTCCGGGCGGGTCGGTGCATGAGGTGCTGGCCGATGCCATGACCGGCAAGATCGGCGGCGTCTTTCCGGCCAGCATCGCCGCGCTTGCGGCCGTGGTGGCGCTGGTCTGGGTGCCCTTCAGCCGGTCGCTGGCGGGGCGGGCGGCCTTTGCCTCGGGTTCGGCCGAACAGGCGGCCTATATGTCGGGCCTGCCGATCCGCCGGGGCCGGTTCTTGGCCTATGCGCTGGCCGGGCTTTGCGCCGGCGCGGGCGGGCTGTTCCTGACGTTTTTCACCTATACCGGCGAGGCGGCGCAGGTCAGCGGCAGCGCCTATACGCTGTTTTCCATCGCCGCCGTGGTGCTGGGGGGGGTGTCCCTGTATGGCGGCCGGGGCAGCGCCATTGGCGCGGTCTTTGGCGCGCTGGCCTTTCGCACCATCGGCGACATGCTGTTCGTCTTTGATTTCGACGCGCTGTGGCAGCCGCTGTTTCAGGGGCTGATCCTGATGGTCGCCGTCAGCCTTGGCGCCTTTGGCCTGCTGCGCGTGCGCAACCGCCTCGACTGGTTCCGGTAAGAAAGAGGAAGCCATGGCAAATCCCGCAATCCCGATGCCGGCCTTTCTGCGCCGGGCCGATCCGGCCGTGCTGATCGCGTTCGCCTGCATTCTGGTGCTGCTGCTGATCGGCAGCATCTACAGCCCCGGGTTCCTGACCGCGAAATATCTGTTGCAACAGCTGAAGGTGGCCTCATTTCTGGGCATCATCGCCACCGGCACGATGATCATCATCCTGCTGGGCCATATCGACCTGTCGGTGCCATGGGCGATGACCATGGGGGCGATGATGGGCTGTGCTGCGGCGGCGCTTGGCCCGGTGGGCAGCGCGCTGGCCGTGCCGTTCGGCATCCTGTGCGGCATGGCGATCGGGCTGGTGAACGGGCTGGGGGTCGCCTATCTGCGCATCCCCTCGATGATCGTGACGCTGGCCAGCAATGCCGTCACCCAAGGGCTGATGGTGGTCTATACCGGCGGCTATGCGCCGCAGGACGCCGCCACCCCGGCGATGCGGTTTCTGGCCACGGGCGAGACCATCCCCGGCCTGCCGAACGCGGCGCTGATCTGGGCGGTGATCGGGACGCTGGCCATTCTGGGGCTGCGCCGCTCGGTCTTTGGGCGCGCGGTGTTCGGCATCGGCAACAGCGAGCGGGCGGCCTATATGTCGGGGGTCGGCACGCGGCGGATCGTCATGCTGGCCTTTGTCGTCTCAGGCGGGCTGTCGGCATTCGCGGGGACGCTGCTGGCCGGCTATGCCTCGAAGGCGTCGCAATCGATGGGCGACACCTATCTGCTGCCAGCGATTGCGGCGGTGGTGCTGGGCGGCACCTCGATCCTTGGCGGGCGCGGCAGCTATGTCGGCACCATCGCCGGGGTCATTCTGGTGACGCTGCTGCAATCCATCCTGTCGGTGATGCAATTGCCCGAGGCCGGGCGCCAGATCATCCACGGGCTGGTGATCATCGTCATGCTGCTGCTTTACGGCCGCACCCCCGCCGCGCGCTGAGGGGGCAGGGCGCAACCCGGTGTTCCCGGGTTGCGCTGTCGGATCATGCGCCCGCTACGGGCTTGGTGAACAGGATCCATTCGTTGGCATCGACCTGCCAGTCGTCCTTGACCACCGGGCGGCGGGCGATTTCGCCATAGCCCTTGGCCGCATAGAGGCGCAGGGCGTCGCGATGCGTGTCGGCGGCGATCAGGCTGATGCTGGCATGACCTGCGGCGCGGGCGACGGTTTCGGCATGGGCCAGCAGCGCGCTGCCAAGACCCTTGCCGCGGAAATCGTCATAGGTCGCCAGCACGTTCAGATACCACGCGCCCGGCGCCAGCGCTTCAAGTTCCAAAAGCGGCACGAAGATCGGCGGCGTGTCGGGGTCGATCGGGCCGGGCTCGTCGGCGGGATAGCCCAGCAGGCAGGCGCCGACCGCGCCGTCGATCTCGGCCAGCCATGCGTTCTGATACGAGAAATTGCCGGTCTCGCGCGCGGCGCGTTCGGCCCCCAGCGCCCAGGGGTCGCCCTCGGGGCCGGCGGTCTTGCGCCAGAAATGCAGCGGCAGATCGTCCGCCGCCATATTGATGAAGCGCACCAGATGCGGGGCATCCGATGCCCTTGCCTTGCGGATCTGCATATCCGTTCCCTGTCCCTGCCTGCGCCCTGCGCGCGTTCCGTCTTTGACGCTTTGGCGCGCGCTCGCCAAGCCCCCTTGCGGCGCGCCCCGCCGATGGTCTGGCTTGCGCCCCGCGCGAGGCCCGCCTACCAAGGAGAGCGACCCAATGCCCCTTGCGAGGACAGACATGAGCGACACGGTTTTCCGTTTTCCCGAACCCGGCCCCGAGCCGATCACCACCGACCTTGACGGCTGGGTCAAGGTCGAGGGCGACCCGACCATGCGCTATTGGATCCAGCACAGCTCGGCCGATGGCAGCATGATCTCGGGGACATGGGAGGCGACGACCGGCACCTGGCACGCGACCTATCAGTTCTACGAATTCGTGCATCTGATCGAGGGGCGCATCACCATCACCCCCGAGGGCGGCGCCCCGGTCACGCTGACCCCCGGCGATGCCTTCGTGGTCGAGCCGACCTTCAAGGGCACCTGGACCATCGAAGAGCCGGTGCGCAAGCATTTCGCGATCAAGCTGAAGTAAGCCCTGCCGCCGCCCCCCTGCCGGGGGCGGCCTTTTCGGAGCATGCCCCGGATGGCCACCGCCGATCTGATCCTGACCAATGCGCGCGTCCTGACCATGGACCCGGAAAACCCGCGCGCCGAGGCGGTGGCGCTGGCGGGCGCGCGCATCCTTGCGGTCGGCGCTGCGGCCGAGGTTGCGGCGCTGGCCGGGCCCGCGACGCGGATCATCGACGCCGGCGGGCGGACGCTGCTGCCCGGCTTTTTCGAGGGGCACGTGCATGTGGGTCTGGGCGGAGCCGATCTGACGCATCTGCATATCGGCCATCTGCACGGGGCCGAGGCGGTGGGCGCGGCCTTTCGCGCCTTTGCCGGGGCCAATCCCGACATGCCGCTGTTGATGGCGCAAGAGGCGCATTACGGCATTCTTGACCGGCCCGCGACGCGGCACGATCTGGATGCGATGATCGCGGACCGCCCGATTGCGATGATGTCGCCCGATCTGCACACGGTCTGGGCCAATACCGCCGCGCTGCGCGCCGCCGGCCTGCTGCATGGCGCAGTCATGCCGCATGGCCATGAGGTGGTGATGGGAACGGACGGTCTGGCCACCGGCGAGCTGCGCGAATTCGAGGCCTTTGGCCCGCTGATCGCCTTTGCCGGCGAGGGGCGGATCAATCTGGGCATCGCCACCGGCGAAGAGCCCGCGCCCGCGCCTTCGGCCGCCGAGCGCGCCGCCGACAAGGCGCTGTTGCGCAAGGGCATGCAGCATTGCGCCGAACATGGCGTGACCAGCCTCGTGAATATGGACGGCAACCGCTATACGCTGGAGCTGCTGGCCGAGATGCAGGCCGAGGGCGATCTGCCGCTGCGGGTCAAGGTGCCGTTCCATTTCAAACCGCATATGGATCTGACGGCGCTGGAGCGCGCCTCGGCCATGGCGGCGGATTTTCAGGGGGACTGGCTCAGCTCGGGGCTGGTCAAGATGTTCATGGACGGGGTCATCGACAGCCGCACCGCCTGTCTGCTGCGCGACTACCCCGACCAGCCCGGCCACCGGGGCGAGGCCCTGTTTGCGCCGGCGCGTTTCGCCGAGATCGCCGCCGAAATCGACCGGCGCGGCTTGCAGATCGCGGTCCATGCCATCGGCGATGGCGCGGTGCGGGTGGTGATCGACGGCTATCAGGCGGCGCGCGCCGCCAATGGCCCGCGCGACAGCCGCCACCGCATCGAACATATCGAGCTGATTGACCCCACGGATGTGCCCCGGCTGGGGCCGCTTGGCATCACCGCCAGCCTGCAGCCGCCGCATGTGCCGGGGGCGATGGATTTCCCGCAAGAGCCGACGCTGTCACGGATCGGCGCCGCGCGCTGGGGTGACGCCTATCTGTGCCGCAGTCTGGCCGAGGCCGGCGCGCCGGTGGCCTTTTCCAGCGACTGGCCGGTGGCCGATGTCTCGGTCCTGCGCGGGATCGCGGCGGCGCTGACGCGTCCGCCCTATGCCGGCGGGCGCGATGAGCGGCTGTCATTGGGCGAAGTGCTGCGCGCCTATACGGCGCAGGGTGCATGGGCGGCGCATCGCGAGGATGTCACCGGCACGCTGCGCGAAGGCCTTGCCGCCGATCTGGTGGTGCTGGGTGGCGATATCGAGGCGACAGAACCGGCGGCAATCCCCGATCTGGGCGTGGTGCTGACGATTTGCGGCGGACGCATCATCCATGATCCGGGGGTTCTGGCCTGATCTGACCGGGCCGGCGGTGTCAGGCGGCCATCCCGGCAAAGACCGCCAGCACCGCCTGATGCACCGCTTGCACGGCGGGATCGCGCAGCATGTCGGGGCGCCAGCCCAGTTCGATCACATAGCCGGGCAGCGCCAGCGGGCAGTCATGCAGCTGCAGCCCGGCCAGTTCCGCCACCGCCCGCGCGGCATGGCTGGGCAGGGTGGCCACCGTGTCATCATCGACCAGCAGGAAGGGCAGGGCGGCAAAATGCGTCGTCGCCACCCGAACATTGCGGCGCAGCCCCAGCGCCAGCAGGGCGTCGTCCACGATGCCCAGATAGCCGTCCGATGAAATCAGCAGATGGTCGCGGCGCAGATAGTCGTCCAGCGTCAGCGGGCCGGCCTTGGCGCCGCGCAGGGTGGTGACGCAGGAATAGCCGCCCGCCATCACCCGCTGCCGCGCAATCGTCCGCGCGCCGAACCCGCCCGCCGCCAGTGCCAGCCCGACGGCGCGGCTGGCCAGCATCTCGGTCGCCTGGGCGCTGTTGGTCTGGCGCAACAGCAGCCGCAGCCCCGGCGCCGTCACCCGCAGCCGGTCGGCCAGCGCCCGGCCGATCGCGATTTCAAGATCGTCCGACAGCCCCAGTGATACCGTGCGGCCATTGAGCGAGGGCGCGCCGTCGCCCGCCCGGCGCAGGGTCTGGCGGCAAAGCAGCAGGACCTCGCGCACGGTGGTGTTCAGCTCTTGCGCGCGAGCGGTGGGGGCCATGCCGCGGCCCCGGCGCTCGAACAGCGGATCGCCATAGACCTGCCGCAGCCGCGCCAATGCGGCGCTGACCGCCGATTGCGTCAGGCCAAGGCGCAGGGCGGCGCGGCTGGCGCTGCCTTCCTCGTGCAGGGCCTCAAAGACCTTGAGCAGGTTCAGATCGACCGCAGTAATATCAATTTCATTCATGTCATTCAGTTCCGGCCCCGGCTTGATCGATAATGCGCGCGGGCGGAGAATGCCTCAACCCATAAGGAGGCTGTTTCGGACATGACGAAATCGATCATCTCGGCCCTTCAAATCGGCTCGGCGCCCGAGGGCAAGGCGGCGACGCTGGCCGCGATCCTGCGCCACGAACGCGACATCAGGAATGCCGGCGCCAGTCTGGTCGTGCTGCCCGAGGCGCTGCTGGGCGGCTATCCCAAGGGCGAGAGCTTTGGCACCCGGCTGGGCTTTCGCCTGCCGCAGGGGCGCGAGGCCTTTGCCGCCTATTACGACAATGCCATTGATCTGAACGGGACCGAGGTCGAAGAGCTGGCGGCGCTGTCGGCCCGCACCGGCGCCAGTCTGGTCGTCGGCGTGATCGAACGCGGCGGCAGCACGCTATATTGCAGCGCGCTGTTTTTTGACCCCAAGGCGGGGCTGGTGGCCAAGCACCGCAAGCTGATGCCGACCGGGACCGAACGGCTGATCTGGGGGCAGGGCGACGGTTCGACCCTGCCGGTGGTGGACAGCCGTGCCGGCCGGCTTGGCACCGCGATCTGCTGGGAAAACCACATGCCGCTGCTGCGCACGGCCATGTATGCCAAGGGCGTCGAAATCTGGTGCGCGCCGACCGTGGACGAACGCGACCAGTGGCAGGCCTCGATGCGCCATATCGCGCATGAGGGCCGCTGTTTTCTGGTCAGCGCCTGCCAGTATCAGCCCTCGCCGGCCGAGCTGGGGGTGACGGTCGCGGATTGGGACGCGGCGCGCCCGCTGATCAATGGCGGCAGCGTCATCATCGGCCCCTTGGGCGAGGTGCTGGCCGGGCCGCTGACCGGGACCGAGGGGCTGGTTCTGGCCGAGATCGACCGCGCCGAGCTGATCCGCGCCCGCTATGATTTCGACGTGGTCGGCCATTACGCCCGGCCCGACGTGTTCCGGCTGGAGGTGGATGAACGCCCCAAACCGCCGGTCCATTTCATCAGCTGAGCCGGATTCTGCCCGGACATGTCTGCGAACGATCCGTTGATGCCTAGGCAGACAATCCGGGCCGTCCGGGCGGGATCGTCACGGGTGTGGCAAGATTTTCCAAGCCTTGCCGGGTATTTGACCAAGCGTCGGAGTCCTGCAATGTGCCCTTGCCATTACCCTGTCAATTTGCATACAATCTGCGGGATTCTGACCGATCGGATCCCGCATGCCCACCTGGACCCCCCTGCTGGCCACCGATGGCCGCCCGCGCTATCTGCAGATCGCCGATGCCATCGAGGCCGATCTGCGCAGCGGCGGGTTGAAGCCCGGCGACCGGCTGCCGCCGCAGCGCAAGCTGGCCGAGCGGCTGGGCGTCGATTTCACCACCGTCAGCCGCGCCTATGCCGAGGCCCATACCCGCAACCTGATCGAAAGCCATGTCGGGCGCGGCACCTTTGTGCGCAGCGGGCTGCGCACCACTGTCCCGGCCGATGCACGGCGCGATGACGATGCCGACCTGTCGATGAACATGCCGCCCGATGTGACCGACCCCGATCTGTTGGGCCGGATGCGCGAGGGGCTGGAGGTGGTCTCGGGCAGCATGGTGTCGCTGCTGCGTTATCAGGCGACGACCGGGGCCGAGCAGGACAAGGCCGCGGCGGCGCTGTGGCTGGGCCGGCGCGGCATCACCGCAGTGGCCGAGCGGCTGGCGATCGCGCCCGGCGCCCATGCCGCCATGGTCGCGATCCTGTCGATCATCGCGCGGCCGGGCGACCGGCTGCTGTGCGAGCGCGTGACCTATCCCGGCCTGCGCGCCATCGCGGCGCAGCTGGGTCTGGTGCTGGTCGGTATCGAGATGGACGAGGCTGGCATCATCCCCGAGCGGCTGGAGGCGGCGATCCGCGCCCATGGCCCGGCGGCGCTATATCTGAACCCGACATTGCAGAACCCGACCACGCTGACCATGCCCGAGGCGCGGCGGCGCGAGGTGGCGGATATCCTGATCGCCCATAACCTGCCGCTGATCGAGGATGACGCCTATGGGTTCGTGCCGCAGCTGCCGCCGGTTCCGCTGGCGGCGCTGGCCCCGGCGCAGGTCTGGCATATCGGCGGGCTGTCGAAATGCATCGGCGCCGGGCTGCGGCTGGCCTTTGCCGTGGCGCCCGATCCGCGCGCGGGCTTTGCGCTGGCGCGGGCGCTGCGCACGATCTCGGGCATGCCCTCGCCGCTGTGCATGGCGCTGGCGACGCGCTGGATCCAGAACGGCACCGCCGACCGCATCCTTGATTTCGTGCGTCAGGAAAGCGCCGCCCGCCAGCAGATCGCGGCTTCGGTGCTGGGCGGGTTCGATTTCGTGGTCGATCCGCATGCCTACAATATCTGGCTGAAACTGCCCGAGGGCGCCAGCCGCGCCGAGCTGATGGGCCGCATGGCCGGCCGTCCGATCGGGATGATGCCCGCCGATGCCTTCACCGTCTGCGGCGAGCCGGGCGAGCGGATCCGCATCTGTCTGGGCGGCGCGATCAGCCGCGACGAGCTGCGCGCCGGGCTGATGTTTCTGGGCAATACGCTGTCGGGGGGCGGCTGGATGGGCTAGCCGCTAGCTTTCTTGCGCGCCGTTGCGCAGGGGGTCAAAGCCATGCATGCCCTTGACCCATTGCAGGGCCACGAACATACCCTTGACCGGCGGCAGCAGCGCCAGCGACAGCGTCACGGCGGCCGCGCTCAGCACCACGCCGACCAGCACCGGCCGGTCGCCCAGCAGGCTGAACAGCGGCACCAGCGAAAAGCCGATAAGATGCGCGACCAGCAGGATCACGATATAGGCCGGCCCGTCATCGGCGCGCTGCGGCGTCAGGTCCAGCCCGCAGGCGTTGCAGCGGTCGGCGACCTTGAGATAGCTGCGAAACAGCCGCCCCTCGCCGCAGCGGGGACATTTCAGACAGGCGCCGCGTTTCAGCGCGGGTTTCAGGTTGGCGGCATCCTGCTCAAGGATCCTGGGCTGTGTCATCGTCCTGCCTTTCGAATCGTTATGCGTCATGCGGCTGCGGGCCGATCCGGGTTTGCCTAGCATATTGATGGCAAAAATGGAAGAAAATTGTATCCATATAATTCTGGCATGATCGCGGACGGTTTGTCGTCGGCTGTCGGGTGGGAACCGTAACGCGGCGGCGCAGGCGGCAAGCTGGGCTTTACCAAGCCGTGTCCGCCGGGGTGGCAACCGGCTTCCCTGCCCGGGGCCTGCGACAACTTGTAAATTGAATGCAGACACGATCCATGCAATTAATGGGACGACAGCAAAAGATTTCGAGTCGGGAGCCATCATGGAGCATCTCATCCCCTGCAGCGGGGCCGGCCGGGCCGGGCGTGTCGCCCCCGGTCCGCGCGCGCCGCAGCCTCACATCCGGCCACAAGGAGTTGCGCCATGTTCGGCCTGACCGCGCTGGAACTGGCGCGCATCCAGTTCGGCTTTACGATTTCCTTTCACATCGTCTATCCGGCGATCACCATTGGCCTTGCCAGCTATCTGGCCGTGCTTGAAATCCTGTGGCTGTGGCGCAAGGACCCGGTCTATCGCGATCTTTACCATTTCTGGTCCAAGATCTTTGCCGTGAACTTTGCCATGGGCGTCGTCTCGGGGCTGGTCATGGCCTATCAGTTCGGCACCAACTGGAGCTATTTTTCCGCCTTTGCCGGGTCGATCACCGGGCCGCTGCTGGCCTATGAGGTGCTGACCGCCTTTTTCCTCGAGGCGGGGTTTCTGGGCGTGATGCTGTTTGGCTGGAACCGGGTCGGGCCGGGGCTGCACTGTCTGGCGACGGTGATGGTCGCCATCGGCACCATGATCTCGGCCACGTGGATTCTGGCCTCGAACAGCTGGATGCACACGCCGCAGGGCTATGAAATCGTCAATGGCGTCGTGGTGCCGGTGGATTGGCTGGCGGTGATCTTTAACCCGTCCTTCCCCTATCGGCTGGCGCATATGGTGACGGCGGCCTATCTGTCGACCGCGCTGTTTGTCGGTGCGGCCGGGGCCTGGCATCTGCTGCGCGGCAATGACAACGCCATGGTGCGGCGGATGCTGTCCATGGCGATGTGGATGCTGCTGGCGGTGGCGCCCTTGCAGGTCGCGATCGGCGATCAGCACGGGCTGAATACGCTGAAGCATCAGCCCGCCAAGATTGCGGCGATGGAGGGGCATTGGCAGAACACCCCCGGCGAGGGCGTGCCGCTGGTGCTGTTCGGCTGGCCCGATGCCAAGGCCGAGACCACGCGCTGGAAGGTCGAGATCCCGAACCTGTCCAGCCTGATCCTGACCCACAGCCTCAAGGGTCAATATCCGGCGCTGAAGGACTTCGCCCCCGAGGATCGCCCGCCGGTCGCCGTGGTGTTCTGGACCTTCCGCATCATGGTTGGCCTCGGCATGCTGATGGTGACGCTGGGCCTGTGGGCGGCGTGGCGGCGCTGGCGCGGCCGGCTGTATGATCGCGGGCTGTTCCTGCGCTTTGCCACCGTCATGGGGCCGGCCGGGCTGATCGCGCTGCTGGCCGGCTGGTACACGACCGAGATCGGCCGCCAGCCCTGGGTCGTCAATGGCGTCATGCGCACCCGCGACGCGGTGTCGGGCCATTCGGCCCTGACGATGAGCGTGACACTTTTGGTCTTTGTCGTCACCTATCTGGCCGTCTTTGGCGTGGGAACGCGCTATATGCTGCGGCTGGTCGGCAAGGGCCCCGAGGCGGGCGAGCCCGATCCCGGGACCGATGCCGCCGATCATGGCGCCCCGGCGCCGCGCCCGGCCCGACCGCTTTCGGCGGCGCCCGGCCTGAAGGAGATCTGAACATGGGGATCGACCTGCCCGTCGTCTGGACGGTGATCATCGCCTTTGGCCTGATGATGTATGTGATCATGGACGGTTTTGACCTTGGGCTGGGGATCCTGTTTCCCTTTGTGCCGGGGCGTCACGACCGCGACGTGATGGTCAATACCGTCGCCCCGGTCTGGGACGGCAACGAGACATGGCTGGTGCTGGGCGGTGCCGGGCTGATGGCGGCCTTTCCGCTGGCCTATGCGGTGGTGCTGTCGGCACTGTATATCCCGCTGGCACTGATGCTTCTGGGGCTGATCTGGCGTGGCGTCGCCTTTGAGTTCCGCTTCAAGGCCGACGAGAACCACAAGCCGTTCTGGGACCGCGCCTTCATGGTGGGCTCGATGGTCGCGACCTTTTTCCAGGGCGCGTCGCTGGGTGCCTTCATGAACGGCATTCCGGCCGAGGGCGCGCGCTTTCTGGGCGGTCCGATGGACTGGCTGACGCCGTTCAGCGTGTTCACCGGGCTGGGGCTTTTGGTGGCCTATGCGCTGCTTGGCGCGACATGGCTGATCATCAAGACCGAGGGCGCGCTGCATGACCGCATGGTGGCGCTGGCGCGGCCGGTGCTGCTGACCCTGCTGGGGGTGATCGCGGTGGTCAGCCTGTGGACGCCGCTGAGCCATCCCGAGGTGGCGGCGCGCTGGTTCAGCCTGCCGAACCTGCTGTTCTTTGCTCCGGTGCCGCTGCTGGTGGTGCTGACTGCCGGGCTGCTTTTGCGGGCGCTGCGCGGCGGCAATCCGGGGGTGACGCCGTTCATGCTGGCGCTGGTGCTGCTGTTTCTGGGCTATTCCGGTCTGGGCATCAGCATGTGGCCCAACATCATCCCGCCCGGCATCACCATCCGCGAGGCGGCCGCGCCGCCGCAAAGCCTGGGCTTTGCTCTGGTCGGGGCGCTGCTGATCATCCCGGTGATCCTGGCCTATACCGCATGGTCCTATTACGTGTTCCGCGGCAAGGTCCGCGCCGGTGAGGGGTATCACTGATGAGACTTGTCCGTATGGAGATGACCAGCCGGGCGCCAGGATCGCTGGGCAGCCGGCTGGGCTGGATGGCGCTGATCTGGGCGCTGAGCGTTATCGGCCTGGGTGTGGTCGCATTGGGCTTTCGGCTGGTGATGCAACTGGCGGGGCTGACCGCGTGAGCGCCGGATCCGTCCCTGCGCGGGCGCAGGATCAGGGCCTGTTGATCGCGGCGTCGCTGTGCTGCGCGATGTCGCTTCTGGATACCAATGTCATGGCGCTGGCGAGCCCGGTGATCGCCGAGGCCTTGCGCACCGGCCCCACCGGCACGCGCTGGCTGATCAGCGCGTTCTTTCTGGGCTTCGCCACCAGCCTGCTGCCGGCGGGGGCGATTTCCGACCTGTGCGGGCGCAGGCGGGTGCTGATCCGGGGGCTGGCCGCGCTGGCGCTGACCTCGCTGATGGCGGGCGCGGCCCCCGGCCTTGGCTGGCTGGTCTGGGCGCGCGCGGCGCAGGGCGTGGCCATGGGGTTCGTTCTGGCCTCGGCGCTGGCGCTGATCGGCCAGCGTTTCCCCGAGCCGCAGGCCCGTGCCCGCGCATGGATGCTGTGGGGCACGATCATGGGGCTGACCATGGTGGTGGCGCCGGTGCTGGGCGGGTTGATCCTGCATTTTTCCGGCTGGCGCGGGGTGTTTTTGCTGAACGTGCCGATCTGTCTGGGGCTGGGGCTGGCGATCCGGTCGCTGGCGACGGAATCGGCCGATCTGGACCGCGAGGCGCCGGATGCCGTCGCGATCCTCAGCTTCGCGGTGGCGATGTTTTGCGGCACATGGATGCTGATCGCGGCCTCGTCGGCGGGCTGGGCCGATGTTCAGGTGCTGGCAGCGGGCGCGCTGGGGGCGCTGGCGCTGGCCGGGCTGGTCCTGCGGCTGCGCGGGCGGCGGGCCGGGGTGGGGGTTACCCCGCTTTATCGTCAGCGCCGCGTCGTCGGCGCGGTCATGGCGATGTTCGCCTATGCCGCGACCGCGCAGGTGATGGCCTCGTTATTGCCGATCGGGATGCGGGTGCTGGCCGGGGCGACGCCCTTGCAGATCGGCGTGCTGATGCTGCCCTTTACCTCGGCCATGCTGATCTTTCCGCGCGTCGGGGCACAGATCTCGCAGCGGATCGGGGTCTGGTGGATGCTGCTGGCGGGGCTTGCGACCATCGCCCTTGGCACGGCGGCGGCGGCGGCTCTGGCCGGCGGGCCGCTGTTCTTTGCGGCGCTGTTCGTCATCGGCGCCGGCGCCGGGGCGATGAACGGCGAGACGCAAAAGGCGATCATGATGACCATGCCGCCGGGCAGCACCGGGCTGGCCTCGGGGATCAGCACCACGGCGCGGTTCTCGGGGGTGCTGCTGGGCTTTACCGCGCTCAGCGGCATGATCGAGCCCTCGGCCGCGGGGCTTTCGGGCATCGCGCCGGCCATGGCGGGGGCGATGGCCGCGGCGCTGGCCGCGGCCGGCGTGATCTGGATGACGGTGCGGCCCGGCGCGCGGGGCTAAGGCGGGCCTTTGCGCAAGGCCCGCCATGCCGGGTCATGAGATCGCCAGTTCCGTCATCATGCCGGTCTGCAGATGCGGCATGTGATGGCAATGCAGCATCCAGCGTGCCGCCTCTCCGGCATCCAGCGCGACGGTGACTGACATCATCGGCGGCACCAGCACGGTGTCGCGCCGGGCGCCGGCAATGCGCCGCCCGTTCAGCGCGACCACCTGAAAGCTGTGGCCGTGCAGATGCATCGGATGCGCCATCATCGACATGTTGTGGAACATGATCTCGACCCGCTCGCCCGAGCGCGCCTGAAGCGGCAGGTGATCGGCCCATGTCCGCCCGTCGATGGTCCACAAATAGGGTTGCATGGTGCCGCCGAGCATCACCATATGGCTGCGGTCGGGGGCGCGAACGGCCAGCGGCGCCCGCGCGACTAGACGCGATTCCTGCGCCAGATCGATGTCGAAGGCCGGGGCAGGGGCCTCGCCCATGGGTGCAAGCCGCGCCACCTGCGCCCCCGGCGTGGCAAGGATCAGGCCGGTGCGTTCGCGTGCGCCTTCGCGCAGGGCAAGGATCGGCCATGCCCCGGCGCCGGCCAGATCCAGGTCCAGATCCAGCCGCTGCGCCATGGCGATGCCGAAACGGGTGCCGGCAATGGGCTCGATCCCCTGACCATCGACCGCGACCAGCCGCGCAGGCAGCGCGCCGGTGTCGATCCAGAACACCGTCGCCGCCGAGGCATTGATGATCTGCAGCCGGACGCGCCCGCCCTTGTCGACCGCCACCGCCTCGGGGTCCGAGAGTGTGCGGTCATTGGCCAGATAGGCGTCCCAGTCGTAATCGTTGAGATCCATCGCCATGCCGGACATGCCGGGCATGTCGCCCATCCACTGCATGGACATGCCCGGCATCGGCATCGTCTTTTCGCCCGCTGACCTGTCGCCCATCGCCATCATGTCATGGCCGATCGCGCCATGCCCGGCGGGGGCGGCGCCGGTGATGCTGGCCATCACCTCTTCGGGGCTGCGGAACGAGAAATCATGCAGGAACATCACCACCTCTTGCCGGTCGGCGGCGGCATCCTCGGGGGCGTGCACGATCAGCGGCGCAGCCAGCAGCCGCATTTCCTGCAGCGGGATATGGGCGTGCATCCAATAGGTGCCCGGCAGCGGCGCGTAATCATAGCTGCGCGTCTGGCCCGGTTGCAGCAGCGGGCGCGGCAGGTCGGGCACGCCGTCCTGATCGTTGGGCGGGATCTGGCCGTGCCAGTGGATCAGCGTCGGCTCGGGCAGGTCGTTGCTGAGATCGACGCGAAAGCGCTGGCCGGGCGCCAGCACCAGCCCGGGGCCGGATGGGCCGGAAAGGCCCCAGACCGTGGCGGCCTTGCCGTCGATGTCGAGCGTCCGGCTGGTGGCGCGCAGCGCCATGGCCGGGGCGTGTTGCGCCGTGCCGCTGCGCGGCAACATCGCCACCGTCGCAGCGGCAGCGCCCGCAGCCATGAGGCCGCGGCGGGTGAATCTGGTCATGTCCGTCTCCTGTCGGGGTCAGAGCCCCGGTCCGAAATCCTAGGGGATTCGCGTCGCAAGGCGCGGGTTCAGACGACGGACGGATCGGGGGGACGGGCCGAGGGAGCAGGTGTGCGGCCGCTGGCCGTCGCGCCGGCGTGGGCGGTGTGCATCAGGCGCGGCACCGGGGTGCCGCGCGCGGCAGCTGGCTGCGGCTGCATCACGGCGATGCCGGCGCAGGCCCATGCGCAGGCCGCCGCCTGCTTGGCGCAGCCGCCCTGCTCGGGGCAGGTGCAGCCGGTGCCGTCCTGGGCGATATGATGCGGGGCGTCATGGGCCGCCATGGCCATCGGTGCGGCCATGGCATGGTCCGCGGCAATGCCGGGCGCCATCCACAGGCACAGGATCGTCATGAAGGTGATGAGGCGGCACAGCATGGCGCAGAGGATAGGCGGCGGCGCCGGGCCTGTCCATGGCCGCGCCGCTGACCCCACTATTGGATCGAGGTCACCAGCGCCGGGATATGCCGTTCGAAAAAGGCCGAAAAGGTGGCGATGCGCGGCGGCAGCTTCTGATAGGGCGGGTAATACAGCGTCAGCCAAAGCTGCGGCGGGCACCAGTCGGGCAGGATCGGCACCAGCCGCCCGGTGCGCAGATGCTCGGCCACGATAAAGGTCGGCAGCAGCGCCACGCCCGCCCCATCCGCCGCGACATTGGCCAGCACCTCGCCATTGTTGGCGCTGATCGCGCGCCCGGCCGAGATGGTCAGGCTGACGCCGCCATTGGCCAGCTGCCATGTCTCGCGCCGGCTTTCGCTGCTGTAGCCCAGACAGGCATCGGCGGGCAGCTCGTTGGGATGGCGGACCCCGGCCCATGGGCTGCCGGGGGCGGCCACCAGCAGGCGCCGGATCTCGCAGATCTTGCGCCAGATGGTGAACTTGTCCGAGGGCGGCGCGGAAATGCGGATGGCGAGGTCGAAATCGGCCTCGACCATGTCCAGAAACTGGTCGGTCAGCGAAATCTCGACCTCGATTCTGGGGTAGAGGTCGCGAAAGCCCGACAGGAGCTGCGGCAGCACGCGCTGGCCAAAGGACATCGGCGAATTGATCCGCAGCCGGCCTTCGTCGGATTTATGCGCGTCCTGCATTTCGCGCCGCGCCTCGTCCAGCGCCTTGACGGCCGGGGCGATGCGCGCGGCATAGACCGCGCCATCGGTGGTCAGCGCCACCTGCCGCGTCGTGCGCACGAAAAGCTGCACCCCCAGTTCTTCCTCAAGCGCGGCGATGGTGCGCGTCACCGAGGCGGGGGTGGTGTCAAGCTCACGCGCGACCTGCGCAAAGTTGCGCTTTTCGGCGGCCAGCAGAAAGGTCCGCAGCGCCTTCAACCCTTGGATGGCCATTATTACGTCCTGCGCAATTCATTCGAAATATTTCCGGCTATTCTGATCAATAGTCAACTGGGCTATCTTCAGGGCAACCCGCAAGTCTCGCGGCCAGACACAGAAAGGCAAAAGCCATGCTCGACCAGATCAAAGGCCTGCACCACGTCACCTCGATGGCGGCCGACGCCCCGCAGAACAACGCGTTCTTCGCCGACACGCTGGGCCTGCGCCGCGTCAAGAAAACCGTCAACTTCGACGAGCCCAGCGTCTATCACCTGTATTACGGCGATGAGCAGGGCACGCCCGGCACGGTGATGACCTATTTCCCCTTCCCGCATATGATGCCCGGCCGTCCCGGCGTCGGCGAGGTCGGCGAGACCCAGTTTTCGGTGCCCAAGGGCGCGCTGGCCTTCTGGAAGGACCGGCTGGGGGCGAAAGGCGTCATGGGGCTGGAAGCCGACAAGGTCTTTGGCGCCGACCGGCTGAAATTTCAGGGCCCGGATGGCGACGGCTTTTCGCTGATCGAGATCGACGGCGACGCGCGCGCGGCATGGACCGGCGGCGGCGTTTCCGAACAGGCGGCGATCCGTGGCTTCAGCGGTGCGCGGATGCGGCTGCATGACACGGCGGCCACGGCCGAACTGCTGGGCTTCATGGGCTATCAGCCCGCCGAGACCGAGGGCAATGTCACCCGCTTTGTCATCCCCGGCGGCAATGGCGCCGATACCATCGACCTTGAGGCGCTGCCGCAGACGCCGTTTGCCCGTCAGGGCGCCGGTTCGGTGCATCACATCGCCTTTGCCGTGCCCGACCGGGCCGCGCAGCTTGAGGTGCGCAAGGCGCTAATGGATACCGGCTATCAGGTCACGCCGGTGATCGACCGCGATTATTTCTGGGCGATCTATTTCCGCACCCCCGGCGGCGTCCTGTTCGAGATCGCGACCAACGAGCCCGGCTTTGACCGTGACGAGGATACCGCGCATCTGGGTCAGGCGCTGAAGCTGCCTTCGCGCTATGAGCCGCTGCGCCAGCGCATCGAGCAGGGGCTGGTGCCGCTGGGCAACTGATCCCCGCGCGCCCGGCAGGGCCGCCAGCGATCTCCGCGCCCGGCAGGGCTGCGACATGCCGATCCCGGGCCATTCCCGGCCCGGGACCAACCCGACGCAAGGAACAACCGTCATGGCCTATCACAGCTTTCGCCAGGAGGGCGCGCCCGACAAGCCGGTCGTCCTCGCCTTTCATGGCACCGGGGGCGACGAACACCAGTTCGTGGATCTTGTCCGCCGGATGCTGCCCGGTGCCGGCATCGTCGCGCCGCGGGGCGATGTTTCGGAGCATGGCGCCAACCGCTTTTTCCGCCGCACCGGCGAGGGCGTCTATGACATGGACGACCTTGCGCTGCGCACCCGCGCCATGCTCGATTTCGTGACACAGGTCCGGGCCGATTTCGCGGGCAGGCCGCTGTTCGCCCTGGGTTATTCCAACGGCGCCAATATCCTGGCTGCGATGCTGTTTCAGCAGCCCGACCTTTTCGACCGCGCCGCGCTGCTGCATCCGCTGATCCCCTGGGTGCCCGCGCCGCAGCCGGGGTTGCGTGACAGGCCGGTTTTCATCAGCGCCGGGCGCAACGATCCGATCTGTCCGCTGCCGGAATCGCTGGCGCTGATTGACTGGTTCAGCCGGCAGGGTGCGCGCGTCGAAAGCCGCATCGAGGCCGGCGGCCATCAGATCCTGCCATCCGAGCTGAACGCCCTGCATCGCTTTCTTGCCTCTGAATAAGCCGCCGAGACCCGGCCATGAGCCAGCTTCAGCCCTATGTCCTGTCGCTGGTCGCAGGCATCGGCGTCGGTGCGCTATATGCCGGCCTTTCGGTCAAATCGCCCGCGCCGCCGATCATTGCCTTGCTGGGCCTTTTGGGCATGATCACCGGCGAGGCGGGCGTGCAATGGCTTAGGGGCCACAAGAATTTCATGCAGGTATGCCTGCATGAAAAGACCTTCGCCATCGGCTCTGCCCGGCAGGTGACGAAGGATGATGCCGCCCTTTGAGGGGCATTCGATTCCCTTCCCGACATCAGGAGACAGTCCATGTCCAAGCTTGAAGTCCTGACCCCGCAGAACAGCCAGCTGATCTTTATCGACCAGCAGCCGCAAATGGCCTTTGGCGTGCAGTCGATCGACCGTCAGGTGCTGAAAAACAATGTCGTGGCTTTGGCCAAGGCGGCCCGGATCTTTGACATCCCGACCACCATCACCACGGTGGAAACGCTGGGCTTTTCGGGCCATACCTATCCCGAGCTGCTGGCCGTATTCCCGGAAAACAAGCTGCTGGAACGCAGCTCGATGAATTCGTGGGACGATCAGAACGTGCGCGACGCGCTGGCCAAAGGTGCCGCCGAAGGCCGCAAGAAGATCGTCGTTTCGGGCCTGTGGACCGAGGTCTGCAACCTGACCTTTGCGCTGTCGTGCCTGAATGATACCGATTACGAGATCTACATGGTTGCCGACGCCTCGGGCGGCACCTCGGTCGATGCGCATAAATACGCCATGGACCGCATGTTTCAGGCTGGCGTGATCCCGGTCACCTGGCAGCAGGTGCTGCTGGAATGGCAACGCGACTGGGCCCGCAAAGAGACCTATGATGCGGTTCTGGCCGTGGTCAGGGAACATTCGGGCGCCTACGGCATGGGCGTCGATTACGCCTATACCATGGTGCACAAGGCCGACGAGCGTGTCGCTCATGGCGAGCGTATCGGCCCGAACCCGGCCAAGTGATCACGCCGGGGAATCCGCGTCCGCGCGGGCTTCCCATCCGATGTTTCGTCAACCATCCTTCCGCGGAGGCCAGAATGACCGACAAGCCCATCGTCCAGATTTCCTATCAGGACCAGGACCACAAGGGGCGCTATGTCGCCCGTATCGAAGGCATCGCCGATGAGGGCGAGCTGACGATCTCGAAAGTGTCGGATGCGCTGATCATCGCGGATCACACCTATGTGCCGGACGCCATGCGCGGCACCGGCGCGGCCTCGGCGCTGGTCAACCGGCTGATCGAGGATGCCCGCGCCAAGGGCCAGCGCATCGTTCCCCTGTGCCCCTTTGTCCGGGCCCAGTCGCAGCGCCACCCGGAATGGTCCGATGTCATCCAGAATTGACGCCGGGCACCCGATTGCCGGCGGCCTCGGCTTTCTTGCGCTGCTGGGTCTGTGCGCCGCCTATGTTCAGGGCGGGCTGGTCAAGCTGACCGATTTTCCCGGTGCCATCGGCGAGATGACGCATTTCGGGCTGTCGCCGGCGCCGCTGTTTGCGGTGCTGGTGATCGCGCTGGCGCTGGGTGCCTTCACGCTGGCGGCGAGCTTCATCGCGCTGCGCTATTGGCAGATGCCCGCCGGGCAGGACCGGTTCATGGCGGCCAATTCCTTTTACGAACATCTGGGTCTTGCCGGCGGCTTCCTGCTGGTGGCCCTGACCGACCTGACCAGCCGCGACTAGGAGGCGGGCATGAAGCTGAACCTTCCCATGATCCTGAGCTTCAACGCCGGATATGTCGATACGGCGGGGTTCCTGTCGCTGCACGGGCTGTTCACCGCCCATGTCACTGGCAACCTCGTGATGATCGGCGATGCCCTGGCCAATGGCAGCGCCGGCATCATCGGCAAGCTCCTGGCCCTGCCGATGTTCTGCCTGACCATCCTGATCCTGCAATCGGTGGCGCTGCGGGTCGCGGCCGCCCCCGAGCGGGCGCTGCGCGCCATGCTGGTGGTCAAGTTCCTGCTGTTGAGCGCCGCCGCCATCTCGGCGATCCACTTCGGCAGCTTTCCCGATGCGGATGGCTGGCCGGTGATTCAGGTCGGCATGTTGCTGGTCGCCGCCATGGCGGTGCAGAACGCGGCGCATCGCATCCATCTGGGCGCCTTCCCGCCCTCGACGCTGATGACCGGCACCACCACCCAGATCATGCTGGACCTAGCGACGCTGCTTTACCCGCGCGCCCCGGAAAAGCCCGAGACGGTCAAGCCCCGGATCGCCAAATTCGGCCTTGCCGTGCTGACCTTTGTGTTTGGCTGTGCCTTGGCGGCGCTGGCCTTTGTGCTGCTGGGGGTGTGGTGCTTTGTCCTGCCGCCGGTGCTGGCGATCGCCGGTCTGCTCGTCCACCGCGCCGCGCCAAAGGCGGCCTGATCCGCCTTTGCTGTCAAGGAAAGGGGCAGGCTTGCTCTGATCTGCACGCCGCCAGACCCTCGCAGGGGCTGCCGTCACGGCGCCTCTGTCCGCAACCCGCAGTCTTGCGCAGGAGGCATCCATGCCGAACAAAGACCTGATCATCGTCAATGCCAAGGTGACGACCCTGGACCGGCAGAATCCCGCGGCCGAGGCCGTGGCGATCCGTGACGGCACATTCCTGGCCGTCGGCTCGGAGGCCGAGGTGCGCGCCGCCGCCCCTAAGGCCAGCGTCATCGACGCCGGCGGTCGCCGCCTGATCCCGGGCCTGATCGACAGCCATACCCATGTCATCCGCGGCGGGCTGAACTACAATATGGAGCTGCGCTGGGACGGCGTGCCCAGCCTTGCCGAGGCGATGCGGATGCTCAAGGAGCAGGTCGAGCGCACCCCCGCCCCGCAATGGGTGCGTGTGGTCGGCGGCTTTACCGAGCTGCAATTTGCCGAAATGCGCCTGCCGACCATTGACGAGCTGAACGCGGTGGCGCCCGACACCCCGGTGTTCATCCTGCATCTTTACGACCGCGCGCTTCTGAACGCCGCCGCCTTGCGGGTGGTGGGTTATGACCGCAGCACGCCGAACCCGCCCGGCGGCGAGATCCTGCGCGATACTGCCGGCAATCCGACCGGCCTGCTGCTGGCCCGGCCCAATGCCACGATCCTTTATGCGACGCTGGCCAAGGGACCCAAGCTTGATCCCGATTACGCGCTGAACTCGTCGCGCCATTTCATGCGCGAGCTGAACGGGCTGGGCGTGACCTCGGTCATCGATGCCGGCGGCGGTTTCCAGAACTATCCCGATGACTACCAGATCATCGAAAAGCTGCATGCCGATGGCCAGATGTCGGTGCGCATCAGCTACAACCTGTTCACCCAGAAACCCAAGGAAGAGCTGGCCGATTTCGCGGGCTGGGTCAAACAGGTCAGCCCCGGTCAGGGCGACGACACCTATCGCCACAACGGCGCCGGCGAGATGCTGGTCTATTCGGCCGCCGATTTCGAGGATTTCCGCGTCGAGCGCCCCGAAATGCCGCCGAATATGGAGGCGGATCTGGAGCCGGTCATCCGCCTGCTGGCCGAGAACCGCTGGCCGTGGCGGCTGCACGCCACCTATGACCAGACCATCGACCGGGCGCTGAACGTCTTTGAGAAGGTGAACCGCGATGTGCCGCTGACCGGCATCAACTGGTTCTTCGACCATGCCGAGACCATCAGCGAACGCAATATCGACCGCATCGCCGCGCTTGGCGGCGGCATCGCCGTGCAGCATCGCATGATGTATCAGGGCGAATATTTCATCGAACGCTATGGCGCCAAGGCCGCCGAAAACACGCCGCCGATCAGGAAGATGATCGAGGCGGGCGTCCCGGTCGGTGCCGGCACCGACGCCACCCGCGTCGCCAGCTACAACCCCTGGGTCTCGCTGAGCTGGCTGGTGACCTCGACCACGCTGGGCGGCACCCGGCTTTATCCGGCGGCGAACCGGCTGGACCGGGAAACCGCGCTGCGGCTGTGGACGGTGGACAACACCTGGTTCTCGAACGAGCAGGGCAAGAAGGGCCAGATCAAACCCGGCCAGCTGGCCGATCTGGCGCTGCTGTCGGATGATTATTTCGCGATCCCCGAGGATCAGATCGTGCATCTGCGCGCGGTGCTGACGGTGCTGGGCGGCAAGGTGGTGCATGGCGAGGGTGGCTTTGGCCCGCTGGCGCCGGCGCTGCCCGCGCCGATGCCCGACTGGTCACCCGTCGCCCGCTTTGGCGGCTATTATAGGACCGCCGCGCTGGACGACAACCGCAGCAAATTCGCCGCCGCCTGCGGGTGCGGCACCGGCTGCGCGGTGCATGGCCATGACCATGCCGCAGCACTTACGGACCATGTCCCGGCCTTGGACGCGCGCAGCTTCTGGGGTGCCGTTGGCTGCGGCTGCTGGGCGGTCTGAGCCCGGGCCGCGCTTTCCCGGCGGGGGCGTCCGCCGCCCCCGTTTCCCGCCATTTGGAAGGAGCCGAGATGACCGAGACCCGGACCAATCCTGCCCAGGGCCCGCTGGGCTTTCCCGTCTTTCGGGCGCTGTGGATCGCCACGATCATATCCAACATCGGCACATGGATGCATGATGTCGGCGCGGGCTGGCTGATGACCTCGCTGTCGCCAAGCCCGCTGCTGGTGGCGCTGGTGCAGGCGGCGACCACCGGGCCGATGTTCCTGCTGGCGCTGCCGGCGGGGGCGCTGGCCGATATCGTCGACCGCCGCAAGATGCTGCTGGCGGCGCAACTTCTGGGCCTGTCGGCGGCGGCCGTGCTGGCGCTGCTGACGGTCTGGGGACTGACGACGCCATGGGTGCTGCTGGCCGTGACCTTTGTGCTGGGCATTGCCGCCGCGCTGTCGGCCCCGGTCTTTCAGGCCATCGTGCCCGAGCTGGTCGACAAGACCGCGCTGCCCGATGCCGTGGCGCTGAACAGCCTTGGGGTCAATATCTCGCGCGCCATCGGCCCGGCGCTTGGCGGGGTGATCGTCGCGCTGGCCGGGATCCCGGCGGTGTTTGCGCTGAACGCGCTTTCGGTCCTTGCGGTGCTGGCGGTGCTTTACAACTGGAAACGCGCCCCCGGCGAGAATGCGCTGCCGCCCGAGCATTTCTTTGGCGCGCTGAAGGCCGGCTACCGTTATGCCCGCCATTCGCCGGCGATGCGGCTGGTGCTGGTGCGCACGCTGGGCTTTTTCCTGTTCGGCAGCGCGCTTTGGGCCATGCTGCCACTGGTCGGGCGGCGCGGGCTGGGTCTGGATGCCGCCGGCTATGGCGCGCTGCTGGGCTGCATGGGCACGGGCGCCGTCGTCGGGGCGGTGCTGTTGAAGCGCCTGCGCAAGAAGGTGGCCTCGAACACGGTCTCGATCGCGGCGACGGTGCTGTTTGCGGCGGCGACGCTGGCTCTGGCGCTGGTCCCGAACGCATGGATCGCGGGGGCGGTGATGTTTGCGGCGGGGCTGGCGTGGATCGGCATGCTGACCTCGTTGAATGTCGCGGCGCAAATGGCCTCGCCGGGCTGGGTCAAGGCGCGGGCGCTGGCGGTCTATCTGCTGGTGTTTCAGGGCGCGATGACCGGCGGCAGCATCCTTTGGGGGACGCTGGCCAGCCGCAGCGGCGTGGCCACGGCGCTGACGGCGGCGGCGGCGGGGCTGCTCGCCTTGGTCGTGCTGGCGCTGCGCTGGCAATTGCCCAAGGATTCGACCATCGACCTTGCGCCCTCGAACCATTGGGCCGAGCCGGTCGTTGCCGTCCCGCCCGAAGGCGATCGCGGCCCGGTGCTGATCGAGATCGAATACCGCATCGACCCCGCCCGTCTGGCCGAGTTCACCGCCGCCCTGCTGCGGTTCCGCGCCACCCGCTATCGCGACGGCGCCATCCGCTGGGATGTCTGGGAAGACGTGGCCGAACCCGGCCGGGTGACCGAGGCCTTTATCGTCGAAAGCTGGCTTGAACATCAGCGCCAGCACGCCCGTGTGACCCATGCCGACCAGCAGGATCAGGACACGTTACGCGCCTTTCATCTGGGCGATGTAGCGCCCGTCGTGCGACACCTGCTCAAGCCGGTCTGACGGGTCGGTCTGATTTCTTTCCGGAGATGCAGCGGGCCCGCGTGCCCTGCCACCCGCATGAAAAAGGGCTGCGCCGGCCCATGGTCCGCGCAGCCCCCGTTCATCGCGCCCCTGCCTCAGCAGCAGCGAAAGCCGCGGGTCGAGCCCTCGCCATAGCGGGCCGACTGCCGCTCGCGAAAGAATTCGGCATAGCTCATCACCGGATGGCCCGGATGCGCCTCGCGCATATGGGCGACATAGGTGTCGTAATCGGGCACGCCAATCATCAGCCGGGCGCCTTCACGCAGGCGCTTACGGCAGCCCAACAGCGTGTCTTTCAGGCTTGTCGTCATGGTGCTGCTCCTTATTCGGCCGGGGCCAAAGGCGGGCCGTTACGCTCTTCGGGCAGTTCGCGCGCGGTCCAGTTGCGGGCGCGATAGGCCCGAAGACAGGCCTGCACGCTGAAGTAGATCATGCTGATCACCAGCGCGACAAAGACAAAGGCCATCGTCGCATCCACCATGTCGTTGAAGACGATCTGGCCCATCTGGCCGATGTTCTTGGCCGGGGCCAGCACCTCGCCATTGGCGGCCGCCTCGCGATAGCGCGTGGCATGCGCCAGAAAGCCCACCTTGGGATTGCCCGAGAACACCTTCAGCAGGCCCGCCGTCAGCGTGACGATCACCAAGAGCGTCGCCGGCACCATGGTGACAAAGGCATAGCGTTCCCGCTTCATCTTGAAGAGCACGACTGTGCACAGCATCAGCGCGATCGCCGCCAGCATCTGGTTGGCGATGCCGAACAGCGGCCAAAGCGTGTTCACCCCGCCCAGCGGGTCAGTGACGCCCTGATACAGGAAAAATCCCCATGCCGCGACGCAAAGCCCGGTGGCGACCAGGTTGCCCGTCAGCGATGAGGTCTCGCGCATCCTGGGCATGAAGACGCCCATCAGATCCTGCAACATGAAGCGCCCGGCACGGGTGCCCGCGTCGACGGCGGTCAGGATGAACAGCGCCTCGAACAGGATGGCGAAATGATACCAGAAGGCCATCATCGCCTTGCCGCCGATCAGGTTCGAAAAGATATGCGCCATGCCGACCGCCAGCGTCGGCGCCCCGCCCGCGCGTGAGATGATCGTGGTCTCGCCCACGTCCGCCGCCGTTTCGTGGATCAGCTCGGGCGTGATCGGAAAGCCCCATGCGGTGACCTGCGCGGCTGCGGTTTCCGCCGTGGTGCCGATCAGCGCCGCCGGGCTGTTCATGGTGAAATAGACGCCCGGATCGATGATCGAGGCCGCGACCAGCGCCATCATGGCGACAAAGCTTTCCATCAGCATGCCGCCAAAGCCGATGAAGCGGGCGTCGCACTCATTGTCGATCAGCTTGGGCGTGGTCCCCGACGAGATCAGCGCATGAAAGCCCGACACCGCGCCGCAGGCGATGGTGATGAACAGGAACGGGAACAGGTTGCCCGACCAGACCGGGCCGGTGCCGTCGATGAACCGGGTGACCGCGGGCATCTTCAGATCCGGCGCCACCAGCACGATGCCAAGCGCCAGCGCCGCGATGGCCCCGATCTTGAGGAAGGTGGACAGATAGTCGCGCGGCGCAAGGATCAGCCAGACCGGCAGCGTCGCCGCGACGAAGCCATAGCCGATCAGCAGCCAGCACAGCTGCGTCGGGGTAAAGGTGAACATCGGCCCCCAGACCGGGCTAGCCGCCACATTGGCGCCAAAGACGATGGCCAGCATCAGCGCAATGAAGCCACCGATCGAGGCCTCGGCCACCGCGCCGGGGCGGATGTAGCGCATGTAGATGCCCATGATGACGGCAATCGGGATGGTCATCGATACGGTGAACATGCCCCACGGGCTGTCGGCCAGCGCCTTCACGACGATCAGCGCCAGCACCGCCAGAATGATGATCATGATCAGGAAGGTGCCGATCAGCGCGATCAGGCCGGGGATCGGCCCCAGTTCCGAACGCACCAACTCGCCCAGCGATCGCCCGTCGCGCCGCATCGAAACGAAGAGCACCATGAAATCCTGCACCGCGCCCGCCAGAACGACCCCGGCAAGGATCCACAGCATGCCCGGCAGATAGCCCATCTGCGCGGCCAGCACCGGCCCGACCAAAGGACCGGCGCCGGCGATGGCGGCGAAATGGTGGCCGAACAGCACGTGCCGGTTCGTTGGCACATAGTCCAGCCCGTCATTGAAGCGATGCGCCGGCGTGGGCCGGGACGCGTCCAGCTGCATGACCCGGCGGGCGATGAACAGGCTGTAATAGCGATAGGCGATCAGATAGATCGAGACCGAGGCCACGACCATCCAGAGCGCGTTCACATGCTCGCCCCGCGCGATCGAAACCTGCGCAAGCCCGATGGCGGCCAGCGCCGCCAGTATCGCCCAGACCAGCCAGTGGTCCCAGGGTTTGCGCCGTGGCGCCGATGTATCGACCATTTCAGTCCCCCCTTGCAGGCCGGCTTGCATCAGCCGGCGTGTTCCTGCGCGCCAGACCCGGACCCTCGTCCGGGCGCTTGGTCCGGCCATGTTCGCGGGCTGCAAGCTAGGGTGCATGCCCCGAGGATAAGCCTGTTAAGCGACTATGAGCACCTGTCCGGCACAGTGGCAAGGTGTTTCCCGCACGGGTTGTCCGCGCCTGTAGGCCGGGCAGAGGAGGGGGCGGTCGCCCGGCGCATGGAGGCAGGCGCCCTCCGTTCATCCGTCGGGCGGCCTGTGCGTCAGCGCGACAGCGGTGCGCCGGTCGAGGCGCGTTCGATCAGCCGGCACCCCAGTTCCAGCTTGCGCGGCACATAGAACTGGTCATGCAGGCGGCTGCGGGCGCTGTCCTGCACCAGAGCCAGCGCCTCGGCCCCGATCCGGCGCATCGGAATGGCGATGGTGGTCAGGGCGGGTGAGGTCAGCTCGCCCTGCGGCAAGCCGTCGATGCCGATGACCGAGATGTCGCGTGGCACCGAGGCGCCGCTTTCCTGAATCGCGACGATGGCGCCCGCCGCAAGGATGTCGGCGGCGGCGATGATCGCGGTAAAGGCCGGCCCGTCACGCAATGCCGCGGCGACGCGGTTGCGCGCGGCCTCGGCGGTCCAGTCCTCGACCTCAAGCACCTGTGCGGGGCCAAAGCCCGCGCCCAGAACGTCGCGCATGCCCTCAAGCCGGCGGGCAATGGTGCGCCGGCCGGGCTTGGTCAGAAAGAGGATCCGCTGGTGCCCCTGTGCCGTCAGATGCGCCGCCGCAAGGGCCGCCGCCGAGCGGTTGCAGGGCGCGACCGAGTCGATCTGCATCAAGGGATCGTCGTCGTTCAACAGCACGACCGGGCAGGGCAGCGACCGCGCCACGCTGATCGTCGCATCGTCGACGGTCATCAGGATGATCCCGATCAGCGCCTCGGACTGGCGCTGCGCCACAGCGGGGATTTCGTCGGGGCCGGAATAGCCATGCACATCGACCTCAATCGCCAGTGCGGCGGCGCGTTCGCGCAGCCCCTCCAGAACATGCAGCGTGAACTGGCTGCGCTGCAGATCCAGCAGCGCGGCATGCGAGGCGACGACCAGCACGCGCGAGCCGCCGGGTTGGTCGTGCACCGGATAGCCCATCTCGCGGGCCCGGGTCCGGATGCGCAGGGCGACATCGTCACGCACATAGCCGCGCCCGCTGAGCGCCCGCGACACGGTTGCGGTCGAAAGATCAAGGTTCTGCGCGATGTCGGCGATGGTCGGTCGCTTGCGGGACATGGCTCCTCCGGCTTTGGCTGGGGGTAGGGTGTGCAATAATATTACATAACGCAATATAAATTGCAGATATGCGGATTTGTTGCAGGGTGAGAGAGGATGAACACCGTGATTCCATCTGCAAGTGCCCGGATAACCGGGCAATGGCTGGTGCGGCTGGGCAGCGGCGATGACGCGGCGGCCTTCGAGGCCGCCCATCCGTTGCAGGCGGTGGCCGGGGCCGATGGCAGCCTGACGGTTGCCGACCCGGATTATGGCCCGGTTCGCTTTCTGCCCGATGGACTGGAGTTTGCAAGGAGAGCGGGTGCGCCCGGCAAGTTGACGATCACGCGCGTCGCCGGCCGGGGAGGGCCGGTTCTGCGCCAGAAACGGGAGGAGTGACTGTTGAAACGAGCCCAATTGTGCGCTGGTGTTGCCGCTGCGGCGATGCTGGCCGCCTCGGCCGCGCTGGCTGCCGACGAAGTCCGCATCATGTGGTATTCCGACGGCAACGAAAATCAGGTCATGGCCGAATTGCTCAAGCAGTTCGAACAGCAGAACCCGGATATCAAGGTGGTTCTGGACAATGTCTCGTATCAGGTCGGGACCGAGCAGCTGCCGATCGCGCTTGAGGCCGGCAAGGGCCCCGATATTGCCCGGACCACCAACCTCAAGGCGCTGTCGCAGCACTGGCTGGACTTGACGCCCTATCTGGCCGACAAGGCCTATTGGGAACAGAACTATGGCGCGCAGGCGGATTGGCTGCGGCCGGACGGATCGAATGCGATCACCGGCTTCATGACCCAGATCACCCTGACCGGCGCCTTTGCCAACAAGACCCTGTTCGAACAGGGCGGCGTGGCGCTGCCCGGTGCCGGCGCGACCTGGGATCAATGGGTCGAGGCCGCAAGCCTGGTCGCGCAAAGCCAGCAATTGCCTGCGGCCTTTTCGCTGGACCGCTCGGGGCACCGGCTGACCGGGCCCAATATCAATTACGGCGCCAATTACATCGCCAGCGATGGCTCGCCCGCGCCGGTGGACGCGGGGGTCAAGACCTTTATCGGCAAGCTGGTCGGCTGGACCGAGGGTGGCCAGAACCTGAAAGATGTCTGGGTCAGCGCGGCCGGCGCCTCGTATCGCACCGCCTCCGAGGATTTCATCAACGCCCAGATTCCGCTGTATTTTTCTGGAAGCTGGCAGGTTTCGAACCTGTCGGGCAAGATCGGCGACAATTTCGACTGGGTCGCGGTCGGCAACCCCTGCGGCAGCAAATCCTGCAGCGGCATGCCCGGTGGCGCCGGGCTGGTGGCGGTGAAATACACCCGGCATCCCGAAGCGGTGGCCAGGTCATGGACTATCTGGCCTCCGAGCCGGTGATGCGGGAATTCACCGAAAGGACGCTGTTTATCCCCTCGAACGCGACGCTGCGCGCGGCGGGCGATCTGAAATACCGCTCGGATGATCCGCAGGTGCAGGCGGCGCTGGCGGTCTTCAACGGTGACGTCAAGAACCTGACCCCCGAGGCGAACCGGCTGCCGGCGTGGAAATGGTCCGCCGCCTATTACACGGCGCTGGTCACGCGCACCGGGCAGGCCATGGCGGGTGAGCTGTCGCTGGACGAGGCATTCGCCCGCATGGACAGCGACATTGCCGAGCAGGTCGCGCAGGCCGGGCAATGACCGGGCCGCACACCCGGTCCATCGGCGCGGTCGTCACCCCGCCGCTTGGCGCGCTGGCAAACCTGCTGGATGTGCCGATGCGCCTGTGGCAGCGCCTGACGGGAAAGGGCGGTTTTCCTGCTGCCGAACATGCTGGTCTTTACGCTGTTCGTCATCGTGCCCCTGGGCATCAACATCGCCTATTCGACGACCGGCGGCACCGATCTGTTCCTGCCCGCACGCAGCTATGTCGGTGGCGACAACTTTGGCCGGCTGCTCAGCTGCGCTGATCACCTGACTCCGGCGACCTGCCGCGACGACCTGTTCTGGGTCGCGGTCTGGAACACGGTGCGCTTCGTGCTGTTGCAGGTGGTGGTGCTGGTCATCGTCGCCATGGCGACGGCGCTGATCCTGAACAGCAAGATCCGCGCGCGCGGTTTCTGGCGGGCCGTGTTCTTCTTTCCGGTGCTGCTGTCGCCGGTCGTGGTCGGGCTGATCTGGAAATGGATATTCCAGCGGCAGGGCCTGCTGAACTATGTGCTGTTTCAGTTCGGCGCCGATCCGGTCAATTGGCTCAATGACCGCGCCTGGGCATTCTTTGCCTCGGTCGGGGTATCGGTCTGGGCGCATGTGGGCTTTTACGCGCTGATCCTGCTGGCCGGGTTGCAGGCCATTCCGCGCGATATCTACGAGGCGGCCGAATTGGATCGCACCTCGCCCGCCCGGGTCTTTCGCCGCATCACCCTGCCGCTTTTGTGGCCGAACCTGCTGGTGGTGATCGTGCTGGCGTTGATCCGCGCCGTGCAGGTCTTTGACGAGGTTTATGTGCTGACCGGCGGCGGTCCCGGCACCTCGACGATGTATCTGACGCAATACATCTATGAAACCGGCTTTGCCTCGGTTCTGCGCAATCCCGGCGTGGCCTCGGCCGCCTCGCTGCTGATGGGGGGTGTGCTGGTGGTGCTGACGCTGGTGCAACTGGGCCTGACCCGCTGGAGGGACCGCAAATGAGACTGATCCCGTTTCTGGCCCGCCGGCGGGGTGGCAAGGGCTGGCACTGGACCGACATCGTCACCTGGGTCTGGCTGGCCGCCGGTCTGGTGGTGATCTTTGGTCCGGCGCTGTGGCTGCTGCTGTCATCCTTCAAGACCCCGGCGCAGCTGGCCGAATTCCCGCTCTCGATCCTGCCCTATGCCAGCCAGACCGCGCTGGTCGAAACCAAGGGCGGACCGAAACAGCTGCCGCTCTTTACCGTCGATCTGCCCGAGGGTGGCACCGCCGTCATGGCGGAACTGAACCGCATCGGCATCATGGCCAACATGGTCCGCCCCGAGGCGCCCGATCAGGTGCTGAAGGTCAATATCGACGCCCGCAAGCCGCTGCGCGAAATGGCATTCGCCACCGAAAACTATACCAAGCCGCTGAAGGAATTCGACTTTGGCCGCTATCTGTGGAACTCGGTCTTTGTCACGGTGGCGGCGACGCTGATCACGCTGATCACCAATTCCATGGCCGCCTTTGCGCTGTCGAAATACGAATTCCGCGGCCGCAACTCGGTCATGCTGATCATCGTGGCGACGCTGATGATCCCGCTGTCGGTGAACCTCGTGCCGCTTTACTCGGTGGTCTCGTGGCTGGGGTTGCTCAACAATCTCTGGGGCGTGATCCTGCCCACGGTGGCGACGCCGACCGGGGTGTTCATGCTGCGCCAATACATGCTGACGATCCTGGACGAGCTGCTTGAGGCTGCGCGCATGGACAAGGCCAGCGAATGGCAGATCTATTGGCGCATCGTGCTGCCGCTGACGGCGCCGGCGCTGGCGGTTCTGGCGATCTTTTCGGTGGTCTGGCGCTGGAACGACTTTCTTTGGCCGCTGATCGTGCTGAGCCGCAAAGAGCTCTTCACGCTGCAGATCGGTCTGAACACATTCGCCGGAAAGCTGAACGTGCAATGGCAGTTCATTCTGGCCATGACCGTCGTGTCGATCATCCCGGTGCTGATCGTCTTCATCTTCCTGCAGCGATTCACCACGGCTGGAATCGCCGGAACCGGACTGAAATAGGGAGGCGCCCCATGGGCCACATCAGGCTGCAAGACATCCGCAAGTCCTTTGGCGGGCTGCGTGCTCAAGGGGATCGACCTTGAGATCAACGAGGGCGAATTCGCGGTCTTCGTTGGCCCCTCGGGATGCGGCAAGTCCACGCTGCTGCGCCAGATCTCGGGTCTGGACCGGCCCAGTTCGGGCCGGATCGAGATCGACGGCCGCGATGTGACGACCGTGGGCGCCGCCGATCGGGGGCCGGCCATGGTGTTCCAGTCCTATGCGCTTTACCCGCATATGACGGTGCGCGACAATCTGGCCTTTGGCTTGCAGAACAACAAGATGCCCAAGGCCGAGATTGCCAGCCGCATCGCCGAGGCCGCGCGGATGCTGGAGATCGGTCATCTGATGGACCGGCGCCCGGCGCAGCTTTCAGGCGGGCAGCGTCAGCGTGTCGCCATCGGCCGGGCCATCGTGCGTGACCCGACCGCCTTTCTGCTGGACGAGCCGCTGTCGAACCTTGACGCCGAGCTGCGCGTCTCGATGCGGGCGGAACTGGCGGCGCTGCATGCCCGGCTGAAGGCCACGATGATCTATGTGACCCATGATCAGGTCGAGGCGATGACACTGGCCGATCGCATCGTGGTGCTGCGCGGCGGTCAGATCGAACAGGTCGCGACGCCGATGGAGCTGTTCAACCGACCCGCCAACCGCTTTGTCGCCGGCTTCATCGGCGCGCCCCGCATGAACTTTCTCAGCATCGACGAAGCGGCGGCGCTGCTGCCCGCCTCGGCGCTGCCGGCGGCGGCCGAGATGGTGGGGATCCGCCCCCAGAACCTGCGTCCGGCCGAAAGCGGCATGGCGCTGACCGTCGATCTGGCCGAGGCGCTTGGCACGGAAACCGTGATCCACGGCCATCTGGCCAGCGGCACCAAGATGATCGTGACCCGCGCAGGCCAGTTGCCCGCGCATCCGGGCGAGTTGCTGCATTTCACCGCCGAACCGGGCAAGCTGCATGTCTTCGACGCCGAAGGCGTGCGCATCGACTTTTGACAGGAGCAGGCCATGACGACACATCCCTTTGACCTGACCGGCCGTGTGGCGCTGGTCACCGGCGCCAATACCGGGATCGGGCAGGCGCTGGCCGTGGCGCTGGCGGCCGCAGGCGCGCATCTGGCGCTGGTCGGCCGTTCGGCGATGGACGAAACCCGCGCCCGGCTGCACGGGCCGGGACAGGTGCATGAAATCCGCGCCGATCTGTCCAGCACCGCGCCGCTGCAATCGGTGGTGGACGAGACGGTGGTGACGCTGGGCGGGCTCGATATCCTCGTGAACAATGCCGGCATTATCCGGCGCGCCGATTCCGTCGATTATACCGAGGAGGATTGGGATGCGGTGATCGGCACCAATCTGAAATCGCTGTTCTTTCTGTCGCAGGCGGCGGGCCGGCATATGATCGCGCAGGGCTCGGGCAAGATCATCAACACCGCCTCGCTCCTGTCCTTTCAGGGCGGCATCCGCATCCCGGCCTATACGGCGGCGAAAAGCGGCGTGGCCGGGCTGACCCGGCTTCTGGCCTGCGAATGGGCGGCCAAGGGCGTGAACGTCAACGCCATCGCGCCGGGCTATATCGAGACCAACAACACCGAGGCTCTGCATCAGGACGAAACGCGCCGCACTCAGATTCTGGAGCGCATCCCGGCAGGGCGCTGGGGCAAGCCCGGTGATCTGGGTGGGGCGGCGGTGTTTCTGGCCTCAAGGGCCTCGGATTACGTTGATGGTGTCGTGCTGCCGGTCGACGGGGGTTGGCTCGCACGCTGATGGCGGCAGTTGGCACGTGAGAACCAGTTCGGGGCGCCGAAGCCGCAGCGATGGGCGCCTTCGGAAATGCGCAGCGGCTGCGGCGCCGAGGTGATGATCTCTTGCGCCAGTTTCAGCCGACGCTGATGCAGGAGCCGGCGAAAGGCGCTGCAACTGCCGGACGCCGATGCTGCCGGCGAATGTCGCAACGGCCCGGCCTCAAAGCCGGGCCCTGTTCAGGCTGGGCGCGGCCATAGTCCTACCGGATCAGTCTGTTGCCGCTCCAGAGGGGTGCCGCTTGTCGTCCGAATCCAGAGGCCGCCCAGCTTCCCCTCTTGTCTGCGGCTCTGCCGCTGGCCATCGTCCTTATGGTCTCGACCAGTCCGCAGGGTGCGCGCGCCCGAGACGGTGTGGTCAGGGGCGGCGCGCGAGGGGCCGGGATTTGCCGAATCCTTTCGGCCCTTTGCTGCTTACTCGGCGGCGAACTGGTTCATGGTATTGGCGTGACCACCCGCCTTCAGCGCGCGATCCCCGGCAACCATTTCCTTGAACGTATCGCCCAGATCCGAGCCGACCTCGTGCTGGTGCTTGACCGCGCTGATGCCGCGCCGGATTTCTTCGCGCTGCACGGTTTTGACATAGGCCAGCATCTTGTCCTCGCCGAAGTAGCCGCGCGACAGCTCGTCGACCGATTTCGCGGTCAGATGGAACGTCGGCAACGTGATCAGGTTGTGGAACACTCCCGCGCGCGCCGCGATATCGGTCTGGAAGCGTTGCAGACGGGCGTCTGCCTCGTGGCCCAGATCGGTCGCGTCGTAATCGGCACGCATCAACTCATTCCCGTCTGGAAAGTCGGCGGGCTTGATCCGCCCCTCGGCCAGCCACTGCGCGCGGACCTGTTTGCGCAGGTTCAGCGTCCAGTTGAAGCTGGGCGAATTGTTATAGGTCAGCTTGGCTTTGGGGGCTGCCTTGCGGATCTCGGCGACCATGCCGGCGATCTCATCGACATTCGGGGTGTCGGTTTCGATCCAGAGCAGGTCCGCCCCGCCGTCGTTCAGGCTGGCGATGCAATCCTCGATCACGCGCTGCCGGCCGGTGCCCTCGCGGAACGGGAACAGGCCGTTGGGCAGCCGCGCGGGTTTCACGAATTCGCCGCCCTGATAGATCGCCAGTTCCCCCTCGCGGATGGGGTTGTCTTCGGTGATCTGCTCGGTTTTCAGCCATTTGATATACTCGCTGGCCAGATCGCCCGGCTGCTGGCTGACCGGCACCTTTTGCGTCAGCCCCGCACCAAGGCTGTCGGTGCGCGCCACGATCACGCCCTGATCGACCCCCAGTTCCTCGAACGCCAGACGGCAGGCGCGCAGCTTTTCGATGAAATCCTCGCGCGGGACGGTGACCTTGCCGTCCTGATGGCCGCATTGCTTGGCGTCCGAGACCTGATTTTCAATCTGCAGCGCGCAGGCGCCCGCCTTGATCAGCTCTTTGGCCAGCAGATAGGTGGCATGTTCATTGCCGAAACCGGCATCGATATCGGCGATGATCGGCACGACATGGCTTTCGAAACTGTCGATGGCGGCAATGGCGCGGGCGCGCTGATCCTCGGTGGTTGCGGCCTTCAGGTCCTTGAACAGATCATTGATCGCCACCTCATCGGCCTGCCGCAGCGAGACATAGATTTCCTGGATCAGATCGGCGACGGCGGTCTTTTCATGCATCGACTGGTCGGGCAGATGGCCCCAGCGATTGCGCAGACCGGCGACCATCCAGCCCGACAGATAGATGTAGGTGCCCTTGGCCGTGCCGCGCAGGCGCTTGACCGCCTTGATCATTTGCTGGGCGTGAAAACCCGACCAGCAACCAAGGCTTTGGGTGAATTTCGACGGATCGGCATCATAGGCCGCCATGTCGGCGCGCATGACGCCGGCCGTCTCGCGGGCGATGTCCAGATGCGTGTCATAGGTGTTTTGCAGCCGAAGCTGCGCGATATCATCGACCGAAACGCCACCGGGCGTCTGACCGGAGGGGTAGCGCGACATCAACTCGGCATGGATTTCCGAAAAAGTCTTGCGGTTCGACATGGGTTTTCCTTTCGTCGGGATGGGGGGTTTCGATTGGGCCACAGGGGCCGCCAAAGGGGGACAGCGTGCGGATTTCGTCCATGCGGATCAGTCCAGCGCGTTCAGCACCGCATAGGCGGGCAAGGTGATGAAATCGGGCAGGATCTCGGCCGTGGCCGCGTTTTGCACGATGCGGGCGGCGCTGGCGTAATGGCCGCGGTGAAAGCCGGTTGGACCCAGCCGGTCGAGGATGCGCACGATCTCGGCCTGCATCAGTTCACCCAGCCATGCGACGGTCAGAGTTCGCGGGCCGGTCGCGGTTTCGACCTCGGCGCCGTGGCGGATCCATTGCCAGAGTTGCGCCCGGCTGATCTCGGCGGTGGCCGCGTCCTCCATCATGTTGTGGATCGGCACCGCGCCGCGCCCTTGCAGCCAATGCGCCAGATATTCGACCGCGACCTCGATGTTCAGCCGCACGCCCGCTTCGGTGATCCGGCCCTGATGCGGCTTCAGCAGCATCGCGGGTTCGATCCGCCATTCCTGACGCGGTTTGCGGATCTGGTTCGGGCCCGTCATTTCGGCGTCAAAGACAGCTTTCGCGACCGGCACCAGATCGGGATGCGCGACCCAGGCGCCGTCAAAGCCCATGCCGACCTCGCGCTGCTTGTCGGCGCGGACGCGGGCAAAGGCTGCGGCATTGGCGGTTTCGTCGCCCCGGACCGGGATTGCCGCCGACATGCCGCCCATGGCGTGGATGCCGCGCCGGTGACAGACCTTGACCAGCCGCGCGGCATAGGTCGCCAGAAAGGCGTCCTCCATCCCGACCTGTGCGCGGTCGGGCAGGATATAGGCCGGATGATTGCGCAGCGTCTTGATATAGCTGAAGATATAGTCCCAGCGCCCGCAATTGAGCCCGGCGATGTGATCGCGCAATTCCCAGATGATCTCATCTATTTCGAAGGCGGCGGGCAGGGTCTCGATCAGCACCGTCGCCTTGATCGTGCCGGGTGCGATGCCCATGCGGTCCTGCGCAAACAGGAACACATCGTTCCAGAACCGCGCTTCGGCGTGGCTTTCCAGCTTGGGTAGGTAATAGAACGGCCCGCGCCCGGTGGCGGCCAAGGCCCGCCCGCAATGAAACAGCGACAGACCGAAATCGAACAGCGCCGCCGAGACCGGGTTGCCGGCGATCAGCACATTGGCTTCGGCCATGTGCAGCCCGCGCGGGCGCACGATCAGCAGTGCGGGATTCGGGCCGACCCGATAGTGCTTTCCATCGACCGCATGCTCCAGGGTGCCATCGCGATAGTCGATCAGATTGGCATGACCCGCGATGATATTGGCAAAGCTGGGCGCGGTGGCGTCCTCGAAATCGGCCATGAACACCCGCGCGCCCGAGTTCAGGGCATTGATCATCATCTTGCGCTCGACCGGGCCGGTGATCTCGACGCGGCGATCTTCCAGCGCGGACGGGATCGGGGCTGCCTGCCAGATGCCCTGCCGGATCTCGCGGGTGTGGGGCAGGTAATCGGGCAGCTCGCCCCGGTCGATACGTTCCTGCCGCCGGGCGCGCGCCACCATCAGAGCGTGCAGGCGCAGGCCAAAGCGCGCCTGCAAGGCCGACAGAAAGGCCAAAGCCTCGGCCGTCAGGACATGATCGGCGCCCGCGACATGGCGCAGGACGACGGGCGAAAGCAGGGGTGCAGGGCGGTCGAGCGGCATGGCGATCTCCTGTGATCTGGTGTAATGTCAGATTAGTAATGTCATGCTGCACATGCATCATGTTCTTGCAGGCATTGGGTGTGCCTGTCCGTCATGTCATGCTGCATCGGCGAAATTTGTAAGGTTTGTCACATGGGACGTTCGGAAAAGCTGATCATCGGGCAACGTCTGCGCGTGCTGCGCCAGTCGCTGGGCCTGACCCAGGCGCAGATGGCGGCCGAACTGGGCGTGTCGCCCAGCTATGTCACTCTGATCGAGGCCGACCAGCGCCCGGCCTCGGCCCGGTTCCTGATGAAACTGGCCGAGGTCTATGATCTGAACATCAGCGAGCTGGCGCCTTCGACCGATGCGCAGCTGGCCGCTGATTTCGCCGCCGCGCTAAAGGATCCGTCGCTGGACGCCGCAGTGCCGCGCACTGAGATCGAGGCGGTGCTGCAAGCTTCGCCGCGCATTGCCAAGGCGTTCCTGCAGCTGCACGACCGCCACCGCGAGGCGCTTTTGCGCCCCCAGGCCGAAGACAATCCGATGACCGACCGCGACAAGGTCGAGGTTCTGGGCCAGACCTCGCGCCCGGTCGAGGCGGTGCGGCAATGGTTCTATCAGCGCCGCAACCATATCGACCCGCTTGACCGCGCCGCCGAGGCTTTGGCTGACGAGCTGGACCTGCACCGCACCGAGCCACATCTGGCGCTGACCGCACGGCTGGCCGCCCATGGCGTCGCCGTGCGTATCCGGCCCGCGCCGGTGATGGGTGACCGGCTGCGCCGCTTTGACCCCGACCGGCATGAGCTATTGCTGTCCGAATTGCTGAGCCAATCCAGCCGCCGTTTCCAGATCGGTGTGCTGCTGGCCCGGCTGGAGCAAGAGCCGCTGATCGCCGCATTGGTCGATGAGGCAGGGCTGCACGACGACGCTGCGGCCCTGATGCGGGTCAGCTTTGCCAACTATTTCGCGGCCGCGTTGATGATGCCCTATGGCCGCTTTCTGGCCGCCTGCGAATCCGCGCGCTACGATGTCGAATTGCTGGGCCACCGCTTTGGCGCCAGTTTCGAGCAATGCGCGCATCGCATGTCGACGCTGCAACGCGACGGGGCGCGCGGCATTCCGTTCTTTTTCGTGCGCGTGGATCGGGCGGGGAACATGTCCAAACGCTTCAGCGCCGGGCGCTTTCCGTTCTCGCGCTTTGGCGGCAGCTGCCCGCTGTGGAACATCCACGCCGCCTTCGAGGCGCCCGACCGGGTGCAGACACAGGTCATCCGCATGCCCGAAGGCGCTAGCTATTTCTCGATCGCGCGGACGGTGACGCGTTCGGGTGGCACCTATGGCCAGCCGGCGCAACGCCACGCCATCGGATTGGGCTGCGACGTGGCCTATGCCCCGCGCCTTGTCTATGCCGACGGCGTGGATCTGGACCGGACGGTGCCGGTGGACATCGGCTTGAACTGCTATCTGTGCGAACGCCCCGACTGCGCAGCCCGCGCCCATGCCCCGATCAACCGCCGCCTGCGCGTGAATGAACGCGAGCGCAGCCTGGCGATCTTTGATTTCGAGGCGCGGGGATAAGGGATTTGGTCGGTAGTCGGTCCGGCCCGCGAAGCTGTCCTTCGCGCATCTGGCTTTTGCACATGGCAGGACGGACAGGCCGCTACCGCGCTCCGGTTTGCCCCCGGCCATGGTGGCACGGCGGGGGCGGCTGACCGGTTCGGTGTGCCGCCCAACTTGAAGGTATAGATCCAGCTCGCGCGGCGCGGGTAATCGTTACGCTCATGCCCGCCAGTTCAAGCGCTGCTCATTGAATACGCTTATTTAATTCTAGGGAAAGGCGCTGGAACGCCAGGCGATCAGCTGGGCAGGGGAAACTGCGCTTTCTGTTCCTTCATCCATTCTCTTGACGTGCATCCGTATCGGGCCCGGAAGGCCCTGCCGAAATAAGTCAGATCCCCAAATCCGTTATCGAGCGCGGCTTGCGTGACCGTAGCGTTACGTTGGGCCAAGGCGCTGGCTGCTCCTTTCAGCCGCTGTTCGAGGACCGTCTTGGAGAAAGTCGTTCCCCGCTCGGCAAAAATCGACTGGATGGTGCGGGGTGAGATACGGAAACGGGCCGCGACACACTTGACGGAAAGATTGGGGTCCAGACTTCTTTTGGCGACATAGCGCACGATCGCGTCCTGAAACGCTCGGTGAGCGCGTTCATCGCCAGCGCCATCTGCGGGTGTCGCATCAGAGACCGCAAGGCCGATGAGTTGCGCCAGCGTTTCGGAAAGCGTCAGCGACGCTTGCGGCGACGCATCCTGCGTGCAGCGCATGAGCGCGCGCATATGGCTGATCGCAAGCTCTCCGAATGGCGCGCGGCCGCTGATCTGCCGTGCGGTCACGGATCGGGGATCGCCGATCAGCGGCGACATCAGCGATACCGGAATGCGGAAAGACAAGGTCTGGAACGGGTCCACGAAATCCAGGCGATAGGGCCGGGTCGTATCGACCAGATAGAAGTTCCCGGGCTCGGCCGTCAGATATCTGCCATCCTGCTCGACATGGCATTTGCCGGAGACCTGCATATTGGCAAAGAAATAGGTGTCGTCGCGGCGCCTGATCTCATTCTTGCCACGGGTGATCGTCTGGGCAAACGAGCGCAGGTTGGCGGCGTTCACATCCGCCAGCTCATGCAGCACAACCTTGCTGCCATTGTCGCCGGATTCGGACGGGCGCGTGGACAGGGCGGTGAATGCCTCGCACAGCACCTCGCGCCAGTAGGCGAAGCGATCCTCATGCGACAGCGAATGAGTCTCCCACGTTTTCACGGCAACGGCCCTTGTTGGTGCAGGGGGCAGGACAGGCGCATCGGCAAGATTGTAACAGTCCAGTGTTTGCATCAATCTTTTTCTGGGCGTGCCGGCGCGGTGCCGTGAGGATGCATGTTCTCGCGTCAGCAGGGCGTTGCCATGGGCCGGGCATCTGCCGCCCGCGGGTCGGCCCGGACGGATACCGGCGCGGCCAGCGGCTTCGGACGCATTGCGCGATAGGCCGATTTGTCATGCACGTCAGGCCGAGTATGGCGCAGCCACTCTGATTAGGCTTCGGGTTATCGGGGCAAAGATCCCCGTCTCAGGGAGTATAAAAATGTCGATCGATTTCCGCCCAAGCGCGGACCAAACCGCGCTGCAACAAGGCGCGCGCGCCTTTGCCCGGGACGTGCTGAGCCAGGTTGCCGAAACCATCAGGCCGCTGCAAAAGCCTGAGGACCGCTGCCTTGCGACCAAGCCGTTCTATGCCAAGATGGCCGAGGCGGGCTTCGTCCATGCCCTTTTCCCGACCGAATACGGTGGCACGGGCATGAGCACATTGGATTTCGCGCTGGCCGCAGAAGAGCTTGCGTCGGTGGACATCAACGTCCCCACGACGCTGCTTGCGACCGGGCTGGGCATTGAGCCGATCCTGCATTACGGCACCGATGCGCAAAAGCGCAAATGGATCGGCGAGATCCTCGCAGACCCGGCCGAGCGGCTAGCCTGCTTTGCCTTCACGGAAGTCGGCGGCGGCGCCAATTTCGACTGCCCCGATCCTGCTGCGGGCGTGCAGACCTTTGCACGTCGCGAAGGCGATGAATGGGTGATCAACGGCGCCAAGCATCACATCACCAATGGCAGCGGCTGGGATGGCAAGGGCGCCCATCTGCTGACGGTCGTATGCCGGACCGACATGAGCAAACCGCCCTCCGAGTCTCTGGCGGTCATCATTGTTCCGGGCAACACGCCGGGCGTCGAAACGGTCGGCCATCTGGACATGATGGGCCATCGGGCGGTGATCTCGCCGCGCGTCCACTTCAACGAGGTGCGGGTTCCGGTCGAAAACATCATCGGCAGGCCCGGTGACGGTCAGGCGATCTGCAATACCTCGTTCTCATGGACGGCGGCGGTGATCGGCGCGGCCTGCACCGGGGTCATGCGTGCGGCCTTTGACATCGCCTATGATTTCGCCAGAACCGACAAGCGCTCGGGCACGGTTCCGGTGATCGAGCATCAGAATGCCGGCTACATGCTGGCCGACATCAAGACGCGGATCGAGGCTGCGCGCTATCTTACATGGAAGGCGTGTCATCAGTTCGACATCAGCGAGACCAAAAGCGACGAGCTGGCGATCATGACCAAGATCTATTCCTCGGAACTTTGCGTGCAGGTGGTTTACGATGCCATGCGGCTGGTGGGCGTGAACAGCTATTGCGACCTGTCGCCCCTGCCGGGGCTGATGCAGGATGCGCTGTGTTTCCCGCTTTATGACGGTGGAAACATGGGCGTGCGCCGGCGGCAATTGCACACTAAGTTCAAGGCAGCCGATTATGATCCGATGGCTTCTGCCGAAGCGCGGTTCTGAAGCTGGCTCTCCGATGGTGCGCGCCTGATTGATCGGCGGGATCGAAGGCCATGCTGGGGCAGAGGGTTTCCTTGCGCCGGTCTCCGGCGCAAGGCGACAGCAGCGGGCGGGGGCAAGAAGGATGAGCGGTTAATCTGCTTCAGGCCGGCAAGGCGCGCGGCGCGATCCTGAAATACCTATACCGGCGGGTGATCTCGCGATCGAAGGGGTGGAGCGGACGCTTCGCCCCTTTGGCTGAAGGCCGTGGGGCGTCATGATCCGGCGTTTCCGGCGATCCGCATATCTGGTGCAGTAACGCGCTCCGTTTTAACGGGAGGCGTCGGCAGTCATTTACACGGCTCAATCCCTTTTATGGACCGCGACAGAGCCCAAACATTCCGTGCCGGGCGCGCCGCCTCGGGCCTCGGATGCCGACCCAAGACCCACGCCTTGCGGCGTCACTGGCTGTAGGAGCTGTCCGGGGCGGGTGTCGTCGTGGTCGGGACCGGTTCGGCGATACCCCCGGCCTTGGTTTCGGGCGCGGCGGGGGATTCGATGCGGCCGACATCGCTTTCCTTGACCGGGTCGGCGCCCATCCACCAGACCAGCGCGATCACGGCCACGGCCAGAGCGACGATGATGCCGGTGATCGCGGCCGGATGGCGGCGCGCGGCGCGCTTGGGATCGGTGTTGAAGGACATGACGGATCTCCTTTCTGCAGCCGTCAAAAGATCCCGGTTACATAAAGCAGGATGATGACGACGATGGGCACGCCTAAAAACCAGGCGATCAGACCTTTCATGACGGACTCCGTTGATGATGGGGGTTGCGGGCTTGTGGCTCGGCGGGTCTGGGCTTGTCCTGCGCAGCGGCGGGTTCACGCCGCTCGCGCTCCATCCCGGCGGGATAGGTGCCGCGTTCCTGTGGCGGCTGCCGGGGCGGGGGCCTTGCGTCCTTGGGGGTGGTCTGCATCGCTTCTCCTCCTGGGTGGGGGCGCTATTCGGAATCAACCGCGCAGGGCGGGGAAAGTTCGCAAAAAACTTGCGCCTGCCCCAATCGCAAGGGCCGAAACCGCGCCGGGCGCTGGAACATCCGCCGCAGCCGCCGGTTCCATCTCGCGCTTATGGCATGGCCCAGAGCAGGAGGAGGAAAAGATGCCAAACCGAAGTTATGACGACCGTGGCCGCAGCTCGGCCTATGGCGATGACCGCCCCAGCGGGCGCGGCGGCTGGGGCTATGACCGCGATCCGGCCTATGTCTCGCACCGGGATCGCGGCTACCGGGACGCGGAGGCCCGCGCCCTTGACGACGACCGCCGTCACCCCGGCGATTGGGACGGGTGGGACGCGGGTTATCGCGACGATGCGCGCTATTCGCGTCAGGCCGAGACCTCGGGTCGCCCTGCTGCCTATGGCGATGAACGCGGCAATTGGCGCGACGCCGGCCGGCCCGAGGGGACGGGCCAGCCCGCCATGGGCGCGCATCGCGGCAAGGGCCCCAAAGGCTATGTCCGCAGCGACGAGCGCCTGCGCGAGGACGTCTGCGACCGGCTGATGGACGACGATCAGCTTGACGCCTCGGAGATCGAGGTCAGCGTGGAAAAGGGCGAGGTCACCTTGCAGGGGCATGTCGACAGTCGTGCGGCCAAGCGCCGGGCCGAGGATTGCGCCGAGGCTGCGGTCGGTGTCAGCCATCTGCAGAACAACCTGCGTGTGCGCAGCGCATCGGGCCAGCCGTCCGGCGACGGCCCGCAGGCCTGACGGCAGGGGGATGCGCCCGACCGGGCGGGGCCGACCATGGCGTGCGCCTTTGGTCGCCAAAGTGCTGCCCGTGATCCTGCCCCTGATGCGCTTTCATGCGGCGGCCCGCGCGCTGCGATCGTCGCGCTCGGGCATGCAGGAATTCCTCGGCGTGATCTCCTTCTGACGAGCCTCTTCTGTCGCGCTTGCGGCATGTCGCCTAGATGTCCCCGGCCAATGTTCCGCAGGCCGATAGCTTCGGCACGCGACCCGGTGCGAGCGGGTTTGGAAATGTCGGATCGTTGCGCTAAGCTTCTCATGTTCGTTAGGGAAATTGCCTCAAGATGCCTGTAACGCCTCCGCCGAGGCGTGGTTCAGCGCGCGAAAGGCACCGCAGCGAGTGGGACAGGTGATGCACGACCAGAGCGAAGATCCCGGCACGGGCGCCGAACTGGACAAGGCCTTGGCCAAGCTTCTGGAGCAGACCCGCAAGGAGGCGATCTCGCCGCGCCTGCGCGAACTGGCCGAGCAATTGGCCAAGGCCATCGGCAAGGGCCGCACCTGATCCCACCGCGCCAATTCGCCGCCAGCGGGAAAAGAACGGAACCCTGACCCGCCGCCGGTTCTTTCTTCATGGAGAGCGGGGAGGCATTCCATGAGGGAGGAAATCCTCGAACAGATCCCGGGATTGCGGGCCTATGCGCGCGTCCTGTGCCGGTCCGCTCCGGATGCCGAGGATCTGGTTCAGGACACCTTGCTGCGCGCCATCGAATATGCCGACAGCTTCCGGCCGGGCAGCAACCTGCGCGCCTGGCTGTTTACCATCATGCGCAACCGCTTTTATACCAATTGCCGCAAGAGTGCCCGCGAACGGACCGGGCGCGCGGATTGCGTTTCGGAGCAGCCGGGGGTTCCGGCGGGGCAGGACTGGCACATGCAGACGCTGGAGCTGCATTCCGCCCTGCGCGAGATGCCGGCGCATTACCGCGATGCCATCGTGCTGGTTGGCGCCTTGGGCGAAAGCTATCTTGAGGCGGCGCGCGTGCTGGATTGCGACATTGGCACCATCAAAAGCCGCGTGAACCGGGCGCGGCAGATGCTGCGCCGGGTGCTGGAGCCCGAGCTTTAGCGCCGCTCCGGTCGCGATTTCAGAAACATTCCCCGCCTCTCAGGTTCGCATGCCCCACGCCGCATTGCGCAAAGGCGGAGGGGAGAGCAGGCGCGTCACAACCACCGCTCTGGCCTTGCTAATCGGCCACCGTCTCGCGCAGGGTCCGGGCCAGCTGGCCAAAGCTGTCGGCGATGGCCAGTTCCAGCGCCAGCCCCTCGGCCTCGACGGCGCCGGGATCCTCTTGCCCGTCCTGCAGCACCCGGCGTTCGTCCAGCCAGTCCAACACCCGTTGCAGGCCCGGCCTGTCCAGCAGGTGGGGCAGGGCAGCCAGCAGTTTCGCGCAGGCGATGGCGTGCGCCTCGGTCGGGTCGATCCGTTCGGTCATCTCGCTGTTCCTTTCGTGGCGGTTGCTGGTCCCTCTTGCAGGGCTACTCGCGCGGCGGTGCGATTGTTCCTCAGCTGCGAAAATTTAGGCGGGCGCGAGGCCGGGCGGAACCGCCCTACGCAAGTTTCCCGATCCCGTTGCAGCGGAGGGAATGATGACGGGTCGCAACGACACATCGACGGGGCGGCGCGGAAGCATTCCCGCGCCGGTGGTTCAGCCGCATCGGTTTGGCGGTCGCCAGCGCCGATAAGCGCGAAGGCGCGGAGGTGGCGATGGCCTATCTGGACGAACATTCCGATGCCAAGGATATTGCAGCCCCGGTGCGCGATGTCGGATGCAAGTGCCTGCTTTTCGGGAGGATCTGGCCAGGACCTCGCATTTCCGCCATGTTGTGGCCGAGCCCATCTGCCGTGCGATCATCAACATAGCCGTGAGCAATTCGGAAAATCCCAATCCCCGGCTTGTGGCCTATGCCGAGACCAAGCCCGCGCGGCATTCGTGTCAAAACGGTGGCTCCGGGCGCGATCTGGACGCCGCTGATCCCGGACAGCATGCCCTGCGACAAGGTCAGCTATTTGGCGCGATCCGATGCAGCGGCCGGTCGAGCTGGCCTCGGCCCATGTCATGCTGGCCGAGCCGATGTCGAGCTCTGTCTCGGGCGCGGCCGTCGCGGTGACCGGCGAGATGCCGATGTGAAGGGCGCCTGACTGTCGCGGTCAGGCCGCCTCGTTCTGCAGCAGCGCCTCGATATAGCGCAGCGCGGCCAGGGCCATGTCCGGGTTCACGCGGGTTGCCCCGGCACCCTCGGCCTCGCGGCCCGAGGCGATGCGGGCCAGATGGCGGCGCAGGGTTTCGACGGACAGCGTGCCGTCCTGCCGCAGGGCGGCAATGGCGATCTGGCCGACGGTAAAGGCCGCCATATCGGGATTTGCCACATATTCCAGAGCCCGGCGGTGTGACCGCATCGTGGATGGCTCGCTCATCAATCCCTCCCTGAATCGCTAGGGTGACAGGTCATAAAATCCTCACGACGAAGCGGGTCGGCATGCAACCGATCCGGGTATTCGCATGCCCCCAGTCTCGGGTCTAGGACATGCCGGTTGGCTCCGTCATACTCCGATTGGCGTATGTAGCCCGGTTTTCATGCACGGCCGCAATGATGCGGTCCAGGATCAGGTCGCTGCGCTGGTAAAACACCAGCTCGCCCGCATCGGCCACCGGCTCGACTGTCAGCATCGGGTTCGCCCGCTCCAGCTGGCGGCATGAGGCCGGATCGACACCGGGATCCCCGAGCGGCGCCATATAGCGCATCGGAATGGGCAGAGCGCGCAGCAGCGCCGCCAGCGGATGGCGCGACATCTGCAATTCCCGGACAAAGGTGACATGGCCCTGTTTCAGCAGATGCTCGCAGGCGTTGCGGATCAGGGCCGACCAGTCGGGGTTGCGCACGGTCTGCTGATTGATCGGCGTGTTGCGATAGGCGCGGTCCAGATACCAGTCCAGCCCGTGCTGGCGCATCATGCGGTGCCCGGACTTGGCCAGAAGCTCGACCACCCAGGGCGTGCTGCCTGCCAGTTGCAGCATCGTGTGCTGGATGCCGGGCAGCTGTGGAATGCCCGAGGGGTCGATGCTGCTGGAATAGCCCACCGCGATGATCTGGTAAAAGCGTGCGGGATTGGCCACCGCCTCGATCACCAGCGGCACGGCACCGCTGGCCAGCCCGACGCCCAGACAGGGCCCGCCCACGACCTGATCCAGAAAGGCGCGCAGGGCGACCAGATTGTCGCTGACCACGTCCAGCCCCGGGTCCATGCTGCTGTTGCCGTAACCGGGCCGCGACGGGACATAAAGGCAGATGTCGGCCTCGCGCAGGCGGGCCTCGCCCTCGCGCGGCAACAGATAGGCCATGGGCAGGCCGCGCAGGAACAGCACTGGCGTGCCCTGCCGCGCCCCCATCCAGGTCCAGGCGATCTGGCGCCCGTCGGCCAGCGTGATGCGCCTTTCGCGGCCCAGCGGATCGTGCCAGACCGGCGCCTCGCCGCGCAGCCCGACATGTTCGCGGCTGGCGATCATCGCCAGAAGCCGCATCAGGTCGATGTTCGTGGGCGCGCCCATCTTGGCCATGATCGTCTTGATCTGGGTGCGCACGGTCAGCCGCGACACGCCGCGCTGCGCCGCGATGGAATCGATGTTGCGCAGGCGAAAGAACTGGTGGGCGACCTCGGCCTCGGCCGGGGTCAGGCCGAAGGCCTGCTGCAGCCGGTCGGCGATGCGCGCGCCCCAGGCGATTTCCAGCGAGCGGATGGCGACATGGGCGCCGCTTTGCCCCGGCATGCGGATCAGATAGCCCTCGGCCAGAAACGAGGCGCCGTGATCGCCATTGGCTGGCAGGATGGTCAGGATCGCCTGCGCCGCATTGCCCTGGCCCGTGGCGGCCCGCAGCAGCGCGCGATAATCGTCAAGGGAATCGGCGGCGATGACGGAGGTGTCGAGGAAACCGCCCTGCCGCCCGCCAAAGGCGTGCTCGCCGGCGATGTTGATGACCGCGATATTGCCGTTCGGCGACAGCACCATCGCCGGCCCCGGCACCTCCGAGACCGCCAGCTTCAGCGGGTCGCTGCCCGCCGGCAGGTCCAGCTTTTCCAGCGTGTCGCGAAAGGTCAGAAGCTGGCCAAAGAGGCGGCTCGACACTTTGGGATGTTCAGGACCCGCGCCGGGCAGCGCCAGCTTGGTTTCCCAATTCGCCATCATCTCCTCGAAGGCATTCTCGTCGAGGATCGAGCGATAGGTGCTGGCGATGATGTCGAGGTCGATGTCATCATCCGAACCCCGGCCGTCGCTGAGCTCGGGCGACAGAAAGAACTGCTGATCGGCCAGCGGCGTCCGTGGTTTCGGATCGGGCAAGGATGGTCCTTTCGCAGGAAAGTCCACGCAGCCTTGCATGGCGCCGGGGCAAATTCAATCTGGACGGGTGATCTGCCGCCCGGCGGGGCGGGGGGCGTACTGCGGGGGCGATAGACGGTCGCGTCAAAGACGAACCATCGTTCCGGCAGGCGCTTCATGGTGCCGTCGGCCTTGGCCTCGGCGATCCATTCGGTTCCAGCTCGCCCAGGACCTGATCCGCTGGCCCGGCAATGGCGGCTAGCCCATGCTGTGCCGCCAGATGGCGTGGCGGATGCGGGCCTGTTTGTAGGCGTCGAAAACGGCCATGGCCCAGACGAAGATGCCGCCGGCATGTCGCCCGACCAGCGACACCCCCGGCGCTGCGGTCAGCAGGGTGAACCCGCCCAACAGGCCGATGAAGAACAGGAAGGTCAGGCCGCGCAGTGGTTGGCCGTTCCAGACCTGCCCCGAGCAGGGCAGCAGGATGGCCGAAGCCAGCACGAGATAAGGATTGGGCGGTGCCTTCATGCGGTGGCCCCCAGAATATCCGCGCGCATGGCACGCAGGGCCAGCACCAGAGGATCCAGATCTGCCGGATCCATGGCCCGCCGCCCCATGTCGGATTCGCGAAACAGCAGATAGCGGGCGCGGTCGGCCTCTTCGGCCAGCCAGGTGATACGCAACCCCCGGGGCGAAAGCACCAGTTCCTTGACGCGCGCATCCTGAAACAGCGTGGCATGGCGGGCCAGCAGCGCGGCTTCGGCCAGCGTCAGCGGGTGCTCGCTGCGCAGGGCGGCATCGGGGGGAAATGCGGCGGTCAGTGCAGTCTGATGCGGCAGGCGATCAAAGCTGGAAAAGGGCTCGATCCCGGTCGGACGCATCATCAGGTTGATACGCTGGCGCAGGGGCAGGGGCTCGGGCAGCGTGACGAGCAGCCACAGCACGGGCAGTTTGCGCCATGTCAGCGTGTCGGGCACGGCCTGCAGATCCAGTTTCAGCCCCGCCCTGCGGCCCGAGGCGCGGGCAAAGCCTGTCGCCGCCACCGCCTGCTGCCGATCCTGCAACTCGATGTGGTCAAGCCATCCGGCCCGCGCCCTGCGCCGGTCCCGGTCATCGGCGATGAGGCGCAGGGCCAGCCATGCCAGTCCTGCGCCCGTCGCCGTCATCAACAGCGGGATCATTGTCTCAATACCCGCGCGGTTTGGGCCAAGGCATGGTGAACTGCGCGCCCCGGTTCACAAAGCGGTAGCGCCAGAAATGGAACCACAGAGAGACGACGATATAGAAGGTGATCATCGCGACCAGCTGTGTGCCATAGCCCAGAAACACCGCAAAGAAGGCCAGACCGCAGAGTCCCAAGAGGACGATGGCGGGTAGCGGGTGGAACGGATGCTCATAGCCGCGCTTGATGGTGTCGAGCGGCCATTTGCGGCGGAACAGGATGATGTTCAGCGGCATGAAGGTGTATTCCAGCAGCCCCGACAGGATCGAGAAGGTCACCACCTGATCCAGTGGCGCCCCCAGCGCAAAGATCAGCGCGATCGGCACCAGGAATATGATCGAGCGATAGGGCGTGCGGTATTTCGGATGCACCGCCCCGAACCAGCCCGGCAGGTAGCGGTCGCGCCCCATGGCGAACCACGCCCGGCTGGCGTCGTTGATGCAGCCATTGGCCGAGGCGAGCGTTGCAAACAGCGTGCCGATGCCCAGAAACACCATCAGCGCAGGCGAGCCTGACAGCCGCGCGGCGTCAAACAGCGGCACGCCCGACTGGCCCAGATACTCCCACGGCATCAGCCCGGCGCAGACATACCATGTCAGCGTGGCGGCAATGGCCAAGGTCATCACACCGGCCAGCGTGCCAAAGGGCAAGGCGCGGGCGGGGCTGCGCACCTCTTCGGCGGCTTGGGTCGTGCCCTCGATGCCCAGATAGAACCACAGCCCGAAATGCATCGCCGCCAAGACGCCCAGCCAGCCATAGGGCAGCGCCGCCTCGGCAGCCAGCAGATCGGCATGGCGCAGCGGTCCGGCGCCAAAGATCCCCGCCGTGGTCAGAAACAACACCACGACCGCCGTGAAGGCGATGGCGGTGATGACCAGATTGAAGGTCAGCGTCGCCAGAACGCCGCGATAGTTCAGTCAGGCCAGGAACATGATGGCAAGGATGATGAAGGGCCGCTGATCGACGCCGCCCTGATGCCCGGTCATCGTGGCCACGGTATCGACCAGAAAGCCCACGGTGATCGCATTGGCCGCCTCCAGCATCGTATAGGCAAAGACCAGATACAGGCCGACGTTGAAGGCCATCAGCGGTCCGACGATATGCTTGGCCTGCGTGTATTGCCCACCCGCTGCGGCGACCGTCGATGTCACCTCGGAATCGATCATCGCAACACAGGTATAAAGGATGCCCGCGAACCAGCAGGCGATCAGCGCGGCATAGGCGCCGCCCTTTCCCACGGCAAAGTTCCAGCCCATATATTCGCCGACCAGAACGATGCCGACCCCCAGCGCCCAGACATGCGCCGGGCCCAGCACGCGGGCCAGCCCGACGTGCTCGTGATTTTCTGCTTGTGCCATGTTATCCCCGATGCTGTTCTTCGGTCAGGGCTTCCAGCTCGCCTTCGCGCGACGAGGTCAGGAACTCCTCGTCATAGGCCCTGTCCGTCCGAAACCAGTCGATGGCGATGAAAAGGCCGAAAGCCGCCGAGGCTGCCCAGGCCGCGAGTTCGAGGTAATCCCAAAGGTCCATGACGGCCCTATCCTCCGAACCGCTCGGCGATCACCTCGCGATATTCCTTTTCGGAAAAGCGCAGCAGGATCGCGTAATAGCCGACGATGACGACGATCATGGCAATCAGCGCCCCGATCGAAAAGCTGTAGTCGAAACGGGCGGTGATCATCTCGCTGGCCGAGGCCGGATCGGAAAAGCCCAGCTTTTGCCATTGCTCGACCATGACCGGGTTCTGCCCAAGGCTTTCCCAGCTGGTCCCGGCCCTCGGCTGCGGCACCTTGGACGAGCCGGCCATGCCCATCCAAAGCGGGATATAGAGCGCGCCGATCGCCATGATCAGCAGCACGATGACATCGATCACCTGCCCCAGCTTGCCCTGCACGGGCGGACGATAGCGTGTCATGGCCGGCGCTCCTGTTTCAGGGCCCGCGCTGCATCCAGAAACTGGATATCGAGCCCATACATGAAGTCGCGGTCCTCGCGGTAATGGCGCAGCATGGCCATGATCGCCGCGGTGTTGAACAACAGCACCACGCTGCCCCCGACCAAAAGCACGGTCCGCGCGGTGCCGCTGGGGGCCAGCGACCAGGTGGCCCATGCGACGAAGATGATTGAAAACCAGAGTCCCAGGACAAAGGCCCAGGCAACCGCCATGTCGCGACGATGCATGACCTCGATCCGGCAAGCCAGATCCGACACGTTACTTCCTCCCCTAGAGGTCCGATTCTTGAGTCGGATAGCGCGCCCGGACCAAGCTTTAGTTTCTTATCCGACAACTTATTTTCCTGATGGAAAATCGTGCACGGCTTTCTGTCAAGAAATTTATCCGCTGCAGTTGCAGCGGTGCGCGTGGTCTGGCGCAGCAATCGACGCCGGAGGCAGGGTTCAGAACCGTCGGATTTCCCGGGAATTCTAGCGCAGCGGGATCAGCGCGCGGGGCTGGTGACCCGGACGGAGTTCGGGGGGACAGCATTGCGCAACGCGCGAATGGTGTCGCAGTCCAAAGGCAGACCCGGTTCGGGCCGGGATGTCGGGCGGGAATCACCCTCGTGCTGGCGGCACCCGCCGGGTCCCGACAGGAGGCGGTGAACAGGACCGGGGAGCGTCAGCAGGCCGGCGCAGAATCTGCAACCAGACCAGCAGGCACCGGTCAGGATCATGTCCCGGGACGCCGCCGCGCGGCGCCCCGGAGCCTTGGTCAGAACCGCAGGCTGGTGGTCAGGAAAAAGCTGCGGCCGGGTTCGGGATAGCCCTCGACCAGCGCGTAATCCCGGTCAAAGACGTTGCGGACCCCGAACAGCACCTCGGCCTGGTCGCTGATCGTCCATGCGAAATCCAGATTTGCCAGCGTAAAGCCGCCCATGCGGCTATAGGCGATGGCGGCGGGATCCTCGGGCTGGATGGCACTTTCCGATAGCCGCGAGCTGGCGACCTGCAACGAGGGCGAGACGGTCAGCGCGGGCATCGCCTGCCAGTCCAGCCGCAGATAGGCATTGTGGCGCGGCGTGTTGGTCGGGCGGTAATCGGCCCGCAGCGGATCGGTGATCGTGCGGTGCAGCCAGGTGTAATTTGCCATCAGCGTCAGGCCATCGGTCAGCTGCCAGTTCGCGGCCAGTTCAAGACCTTTATAGACGCCATCGCCGACATTGCGGTTCTGGGTGATCTGGTCGCCTTCGTCATCCAGCGCGCCGGTCGGCACCGATTGGATCATGTCGCGGACCTTGCTGTAGAACAGCGCCGCCTCGATGGTTGCGGGGCCAAGATCGCCGCTATAGCCCAACTCGGCATTCAGTGCGCGTTCCGATTTCAGGTCCGGGTTTGGCACGGCGGTGCCAAAGCGGGTGCTGTAGCGGTCAAAGAGCGTCGGGAACCGCGTACGCGACGACAGGCTGGCATGGTATTCGCCAAGGTCGCCCGGCTGCCAGATCGCCGCCAGCTGCCAGTTCACCGCATCCGAGCTGCCGGTCGGCAGGCCGGCGTCATCCTCGGTCCGGTCGGCGTCCAGCACACGCGCCTTGTCATAGCTGAGGCCGGCGACGACGCGCAGATCCTCGCGCAGCCGCCAGGTATCCTCCAGCGCGACGGACCAGGTTTCCTCTTTGCTGATCTCGGCCGGATCGGCACTGCCGCCAAGTCCCGGCTGCGAGAACTGGATGGATTCGTGCCGGTCGCGGCGGAAATGCGCTGCGCTGCGCAGGGTGTGATCGCCCAGATCGGCCCCCGCCTCGAGGCTCAGGCCCCATGACCGGTCCTTGTAGCGGCTGTCAAAGCTGCGCCGTTCGGTCTGGGCGGAATGGGTATAATCATCCCAGGCCGACAGCAGGTTGTCGAAGCGGTTGTAGTAGGCCTTGGTCTTCAGATAGCCGCCGCCCAGATCGGTATGCGAATAGAAGGCAAGGCTGTCGATGTCCCATTCCGGCCAGGTCCAGTCGCGCTGCCAGCTTTGCCCCTCGGCCGGGGGTTCGGTCAGGCCGCGGATCGGTTGGTCGACGTTATAGGGCGCGTTCTTCTGGCCGGTCTGGCGGGTATAGCTGAGGACATATTCGTCGGTGGCATTCGGCGTCCAGCCCGCTTTCAGGTTCAGACGGGAATCGTCGCTGTCGGAATAATCGCGCAGGCCCGCGCCCTGTTGCGGGCGAGGCTGGTAATCACGCGACAGGTAAAAACCGTCGTTGTCGCGCTTCAGATAGCTGCCCTGCAGCCAGAACTGGTCGCGCTTCATGCCCAGCGACAGATAGCCGGTGCGCGCGGTGATGTCGCCGCGATTGCCGGCCTCGACGCCCAGCCGGGCCTCGCCTTCGAAGGGTTGCGTGGGCTGGCGGGTGACCAGGTTGATCGCGCCGCCCATGCCACCCGGCCCGTTCAGCACCGAAACATAGCCTTTCTGAATCTGGATTTCGGCCAGATCGGGCGTCAGGAAGCGGCCATAATCCAGCCGGTTGTCGGCGGGCAGATAGACCCGGATGCCATCGATCGACAGCGGCACCTGAAAGCGGTCAAAGCCGCGCACATAGACCAGCCGCTCATTGCGGCTGCCGCCGGTGTTGCCGATCGCGACCCCCGGCACCACGGCCAGCGCATCATCCAGCGTCTGCCGGTTCTGCCGGGCGATCTGTTCGGCATCGACCGTGCTGGCGGTGCCGCCCTGCGCATCGGCGCGGCTTTTGATCACCACCGTGCCCAGCGTGAATGCGCGGCCGGGCTCGGCCGCCGCGTCCTGCGCCTGACCCGCCCCCGGCACCAGCCCGGCCAAGGCCAGCGCGAATATCCCCATCATCCCTCGAAATGCCATCCGTCCCTCTCACGAATCGTTATGTTTGCATGAACATATCGTGAAAAGCGGGGCCGATCCTAGGGGCCTCGGTGCACGGTTGCAGCGCCTGCGGGCTGCGGGGCAGGGCTGGTCCCAAAGGCCTATGGTTTCGGAGCCGGTCATCGCGATAATGCGCAGGGCATCCCTGCAAGCACAGGATCCGGCATGCAGATCATGACCGCCGCCGTCGTCATCGCCCTCATCGCGGCCTTCTCCGCCTTTCCCGCAGCTGCGGCCGAGACCGCCCTGACGCTGGATGGCGGCATCGCCGCCACGCTGGTCACACCCGATGCGCCGCGCCCGTTCCCGGCGGTCATCATGCTGCACGGGCTGGGCTCCAACCGGGACGAGGTCGGAAACCTGTTTCTGGATGCTGCCGACGCCTTGGCGGAACGCGGCATCGCCTCGCTTCGGTTCGATTTCCGGGGCTTTGGCAAATCCGACGGCGATACCGGCGCCTTTACGCTGGAGCGGCAGAACCAGGACGCGCTGACCGCGCTGGAGGCGCTGGCCGCGACCCCCGGCGTGGATGCCAAGCGGATCGGCGTCATGGGGTTTTCCTTTGGCGCGGCGGCGGCGATCGAGCTGGCGGGCGCGCAGCCGGACCGGATCGGGGCGCTGGTGACATGGGCGCCGGTCGGTGATTATCGCGCCGATATGCTGGACAGCATGGGGCCCGCCATCTTTCGGCGTGCGGCGCGTGACGGGATCGTGGGCATCGACCTTGGCTGGCGGACGCTGGCGCTGAAGCAGGCGTTTTTCGACAGTCTGGACCGCCACGACCTGCCGGCGGCGTTGGCGCGCTATCCGGGGGCCTTTCTGACCATCAACGGCAGCGACGACCCCTATCTGAAATATGCGCCGGCGCTGTTGCAGGCGGCTGCGGGTCAGGACAAGCGCGCGCTGGTCATTCCGGGCGGTGACCACATGTTCAACGTCTACCAGCCCAGCCGGTCATCGGCGGCCGAGGTGATCGGGATCACCGCCGACCAATTCGCCCGGACGCTGGCCGGCCCGGCCTATTCGCCGTCGAAATAGCGGATGCCCTTGACCACCAGATCGGCCAGATTGCCGGCGCCCAGCTTGTCCTTCAGGACCAGACTGACATTCGACACCGTCTTGTAGCTGATGCAGGCGCGGTCGGCGATGTCGCGATAGGACATGCCCTCGGCGATCATGCCAAGGATCTCTTCCTCGCGCCCGGTCAGGCGCACGGCGCTGGAACCGGGACGCGGCACGTTCAGCAGCGCGATCTGCATCGCCAGCCGCGTGTCGACATAGTTTCCGCCCTTGGCAACCTCGGCGAAGGCGTCGCAGATCTCGGCGGGCGGACTGTCCTTGTTGATGATGCCATTTGCGCCCGACAGCAGCGCGCGCCGCGCCAGCACCGGGCTGCGGTGCATGGTAAAGACAAGGATCGGCAGGTCGGGATCGACCCGGCGCAGGCGCTCGATCAGGCGGATGCCGGCGATCTTGTTGCGCCCGATGCTCAGGTCGATGACCATCATCGCCGGCCGGGCCTGCCGCCATTGCCGCCAGCCTTCCGAGGCCGAGGCCGCCGAGCTGATCTCGCAATCCACGCGCGCGCGGATGATGCGGCCCCAGCCCTCGGCCACGACCGGGTGGTCGTCAACGATCAGGATCTGGACCTTGGGCCGGGCGGCAGCGGGGGCGGATTTCATGGCAGCGGTCATGGCAGCGGCATCCTCAGTTCGGTGTGGGTCAGACGGTTTTCCCGCCACAGCGGCAGATAGGTGGCCCCCAGCGCGCGGGCACGGTCCTGCATGCCGATCTGGCCAAAGCTCGGCATCACCCGATCCTGATCCGGCGCGGGTTTGGGACCGCCGCCGTTGTCGGTTACCCGCACCACGATTTCGGGCCCAGCACCGGACGCAGTGCCGGGCGCGGTTTCCAGACTGATGCGGACCAGACCGGCGCGGCCATGGCGCATGGCATTCAGCACGCTTTCGCGCACGAAGCGATAGATCGACAGCTCGGCCAGCTCGCCGGGACTGGCGATATCCGTATCGGGGTCCAGATCCAGCACGACGCGCGTCTGCGGCGAGACATCGCGAAAGCCCGCGACCAGTTCGGCCAGCAGTTCGGTCAGCGTGGCCTCGCCCAGAAGCATCGGGCGCAGGTCGTTGATGGCGGTGCGGGCGCTTTTCTGCACCGCGCCCGCGTGGCGGGCAATGGCCTCCAGCGTGTCGGCAAGCGCCGGGCCCATCGGCGCCTCGACCTCGGCCGCCATGCTTTGCGCGTGGCTGACGGCGGCGCGCAGGGCAAACAGTTCGGGGCCCATCTCGTCATGCAGGTCCAGCGCGATGCGCGAGCGCTCGGCCTCGGAGCTGCCGATCAGCCGGGTCTGCAACAGGTCGTTCTCGGCCCGCTCGGCCTGCAGATGCGAGGCGAGCGCGTTGACCCCCTCGGCCAGCTCGGCCAGTTCCGTCAGCCGGGCACCCGGCGCGCGCACCGACAGCTCACCCTGCCGCATCCGGTCCATGGCCTCTTGCACCAGCCGCAGCCGGTGGCTGACGACCGAGATCAGCCCCAGCGTCAGCAGCACCATGGCAAGCCCGGTCAGAAACAGCACCGGCAGGATGATGCTGAAATCCTCCCAGACCTCGGCGATCTCGTCGGTCGGGTCCGAGGCCACGCGCAACATGCCGAGCACGTTCGGGTAATGCGTGATCGGCACCAGCTCTTGCAGGGGCTCGGGCGTGATCAGCGCCGAAAACCAGCGCGGCGCCGCCGGCTCGGCCCGCTGATGGCCATGCGCGCGCAGTTGCAGCGGTTGGCCGTTGCTGTCGAGGATCTGCGCCGAGACATGCCGCAGCCCGTCGATTTCCTCGGTCAGGCGGATCGCGTCCCCCATGGTGTCGCGCCCGCCAAAGCTGGGCGGCATGCGCTGGCGCACCGTATCGCTGGCGATGCGGAACGAGGATTCGGTTTCCTCGCGCACGGCATTGCCGGCGTTCAGGATCAGCACCGCAGCGACGACCAGACACAGCGCCATGCTGACGGTGCAGGCCAGCGCCAGCGCCAGCCGCCGCATCGGCAGGCGGCGCGGCAGCCAGCCCGCCCCCGACCCGGCATCGGCGCGGGTGTGCGCGGCATAGCCAAGGCCCTCGGCCGGCGCGGTCATGGACCGGACCCGATCACCGCCGCCACCGCCTCGGCATGGCTGCGGCCCTGATCGCGCAGCACGCGATATTGCTGCGCGACGGGTCCAAGGCTGTGCTCGTCGCCGGGGGTGTGCGGCACCAGATCGGCTATCATCTGCGTCAGCGCGACCTCGGGATGATCCTGCCACAGTTGCAGGAGGCGGTTTGCGATCATGCGCGGGCTTTCGCGGTAGCGCGCCGAAAGCGCCTCCAGCCGCTGCGCCAGCAGATCGGGCGCCACACCCGAGGCACCGGCCACCACCGCGACCGGGTCGCGCGTGTCATCGACCTGAAGCCATTCGATCCCGGTCCCCGCCACCTTGCCGGCATCCTGACCGCCTGCGGGGGCGCCGGGCTGAACCTGTGCGCCGGCCGTTGAATCGGCTTGGGAAATCGTCTCGTCCTCTTCCTCATAGCAGGCGGCCAGACACAGCACAGCCGCCACGGCCAAGGCGCGGCAAAGCCACGGGGCGGTTCGGCGCTGCGGCATGCTCCTCCTCGAAAATTGCTGCGCTGCGCTGATTCGGACGCGGCGGCTTCCCTCATCGTCAGACTAGGCCCGCCTTAGGTATGGGACAACCGGCGCGGCTTGCGACATTGGTCTGGCGCTTTGCGCAAACGCATGTGCTTACCCCCGTCCGCGTCGGGGGAATTGTCCCGGGAAAGTCGGGACCGAGCGCCCGCAGACAAGCCGATTCCGGGGTGCCTTAATCAGTGTTGCAGCGGCGACGGGAGTGGAGGCCCAGCCGCAGCGAGCCGAGACCGCAGCCCGCCATCAGGCCGCTGCGATCCGCGCAAGACAGCGAGAGGGAGCGAGATCGCCATGATAACGAACACCCCAAGTGCAAGGGGCGCATCGGCCCTTGCCATGGCCGTGGCCATGGGCACAGCCATTCTGACCGCCGCGCCGGCGGTGGCCAATGACAAGCTGGTCGAACTGGCCAAGGATCCGGCGAACTGGGTCATGACCGGGCGCGACTACAACGAACAGAACTACTCCGAGATGACGGACATCAACAAGGAAACGGTCAAGCGCCTGCGCCCGGCCTGGTCCTTCTCGACCGGGGTCTTGCACGGGCACGAGGGCACGCCCCTGGTCGTCGGCGACAAGATGTTCGTCCACACTCCGTTCCCGAACACCACCTTTGCGCTGGACCTGAACGAGCCCGGCCATATCCTGTGGCAGAACAAGCCCAAGCAGAACCCGACCGCGCGCACGGTCGCCTGCTGCGACGTGGTCAACCGTGGTCTGGCCTATTGGCCGGGCGACGATCAGGTCAAGCCGCTGATCTTTCGCACCCAGCTTGAAGGCAATATCGTCGCCATGGATGCCGACACCGGCCAGACGCGCTGGATGATGGAGAACTCGGACATCAAGGTCGGCTCGACCCTGACCATCGCGCCCTATGTCATCAAGGACATGGTGCTGGTCGGCAGCTCGGGGGCGGAACTGGGCGTGCGCGGCTATGTCACCGCCTATGACGTCAAGACCGGCGAGAAGAAATGGCGCGCATTCGCCACCGGCCCGGACGAAGAGCTGCTGCTGGCCGATGACTTCAACGCACCGAACCCGCAATACGGCCAGAAGAACCTTGGCACCGAAACCTGGGAAGGCGACGCCTGGAAGATCGGCGGCGGCACCAACTGGGGCTGGTATGCCTATGACCCGGATCTGGACATGTTCTATTACGGCTCGGGCAACCCGGCGCCCTGGAACGAGACAATGCGGCCGGGCGACAACAAATGGACTATGTCGATCTGGGGCCGCGAGGCATCGACCGGCAAGGCCAAGTTCGCCTATCAGAAAACCCCGCATGACGAATGGGACTATGCCGGCGTCAACGTGATGATGCTGTCGGTGCAAAAGGACAAAGAGGGCAAAGAGCGCAAGCTTTTGACCCACCCCGACCGCAACGGCATCGTCTATACGCTGGACCGCTCGAACGGCGATCTGATCTCGGCCGACAAGATGGACGACACCGTCAACTGGGTAAAGCAGGTGGACCTGAAAACCGGCCTGCCGCAGCGTGACCCGGAATTCGGCACCCGCATGGACCACAAGGGCCGCGACATCTGCCCCTCGGCCATGGGTTATCACAACCAGGGCCACGACAGCTACGATCCGGAGCGCCGGCTGTTCATGATGGGTATCAACCATATCTGTATGGATTGGGAACCCTTCATGCTGCCCTATCGCGCGGGCCAGTTCTTTGTCGGCGCCACGCTGACCATGTATCCCGGCCCCAAAGGCGATCGGCAGAACGCGCTGGGTCTGGGTCAGATCAAGGCCTATGACGCCATCACCGGCCAGATGAAATGGGAACACATGGAGCGGTTCGCCGTCTGGGGCGGCACCATGGCCACGGCGGGCGGCGTCACCTTCTACGGCACGCTCGACGGCTTCCTGAAGGCGCGCGACAGCGACACCGGCGATCTGCTGTGGAAGTTCAAGCTGCCCTCGGGCGTGATCGGGCACCCGATGACCTACAAGCATGACGGACGCCAGTATATCGCCATCAACTACGGCGTCGGCGGCTGGCCGGGCGTGGGTCTGGTCTTTGACCTCGCCGACCCGACCGCCGGTCTGGGCTCGGTGGGCGCCTTCAAGCGGCTGCAGGAATACACCCAGATGGGTGGCGGCGTAATGGTGTTCTCGCTGGATGGCGACGGCCCGTATTCGGACCCGAACCTTGGCGAATATGCGCCGGGCGATCCCGCCTGACGCAGATCGGCTGGCCACGGGCCCCCTCGCGGGCCAGCCGACACCCCCTTTCTGTCTGGAGACATGAAAATGACCCATTCCCTGCTGCGGCTCGCCTCGCTGGGCGCCGCCCTTGCCGTAGCCACCCCTGCGCTGGCCGCCACCAATCAGGAAGCAAACTCCGACACGCTGCGCATCTGCGCCTCGACCAAGGACGCCCCCTATTCCAGCCAGGACGGCACCGGCTTTGAAAACAAGATCGCCAGGGTTCTGGCCGAGGAAACCGGCCGCAAGCTGGAACTGGTGATGATCCCGAAAGAGGCGATCTATCTGGTGCGCGACGGCATCGACAAGAACCTGTGCGACGTGCTGGTGGGCGTCGATGACGGCGACAACCGCCTGCTGACCAGCACCCCCTATTACCGCACCGGCTATGCCTTCATCAGCAAGGCCTCGCGCGGGTTCAACGGCGACAAGTGGCAGGACGTCGATCAGGACGGTTTCAACACCTTTGCCTATCGGCTGTATTCCCCGGCCGAAACCATCCTGAAATATACCGGCCGCTACGAATACAACCTGATCTATCAGGCCTCGCTGACCAATTTCGAGGAACGCCGCAACAAATACACCCAGGTCGATGCCGACCGCGTGGTGTCCGAGGTGGCGGCGGGCAATGCCGATCTGGGCATCATCTTCGCCCCCGAGGCGGCGCGCTATGTCCGCGATTCCCGCGAGCCGCTGAAGATGACGCTGATCTCGAACGAACTGGAACGCTCGGACGGGGTCATCATCCCGCTGCAATACGACCAGTCGGTCGGCATCGCCAAGACCCACCCCGAGCTGGTCGCGCCGATCAATGCGGCGCTGAAATCCGGCAAGACCAAAATCGACGCCATCCTTGCCGAGGAAGGCATCCCGGTCCTGCCGCTGAACTGAAGGAAATGGAATGACGAAGCCCCAAATCCTCGCCGTGCTGGCGCTGACGCTGGTGCCGCTGACGGCGATGGCCGCCCCGCAATTCTACAACACCATCGACGGCTCGCCCCTGAATTTCGACGACGCCATGGAAGAGGGCCGCGATACCGAGGCGGTGAAGCACTTCCTCGACACCGGCGAGAACATCTATGTCGAGGACCCGGCCGCGCTGAAAGAGGGCGAGGAGCTTTTCGCCGGCATGTGCTCGGGCTGCCATGGCCATTACGGCGAGGGCAAGATCGGGCCGGGGCTCAACGACAGCTACTGGACCTATCCCAGCAACGAAAACGATGTCGGCCTGTTCTCGACGCTGTTTGGCGGCGCGACCGGCCAGATGGGCCCGATGACCGGCAGCCTGACCATGGACGAGATGCTGAAAACGATGGCCTGGGTGCGGCACCTGTACACCGGCGATCCCAAGGACGCGGTCTGGCTGACCAAGGACCAGCAGGCACGGTTCAAGCCCTTTGCCCCGCCGGTCCATGCGGCCAAGGACCCGGACCCGTCGTGACAAGACCGGCCGGGGCGGTGCGACTGCCCCGGCCCTAGCGTTCGCCGGTCCGCCGGCAAGGACACAGCCGGCCCCCCGGCTGGGAGCGAGTGGAGGAGGAACCATGAAACGCATCCTGACCCTGACGATCGCCGCCCTGGCGCTGGCAAGCCCGGCGCTGGCCTATGACGGCACCAACTGCAAGGCGCCCGGCAATTGCTGGGAACCCAAGCCCGGCTACCCCGAAAAGGTCGAGGGCTCGCAATACGACCCGCAGCACGATCCGGCCGAGCTGTCGAAACAAGGCGAGTCCCTGACCGCGATGGAAGCCCGCAACGCCTGGCGCGCCTATAATTTCAAAAAGACCGGCACGTTCGAATATGACGTGAAAAAGATCGACGGCTACGACGAAACCAAGGCTCCGCCCGCCCTTTAAGGGTGGTCGCGAGGCGCTGCGCGTGCACTCCAGACCACGCGCAGCGCACCAGCCCGGACCAGATCATGACTGACCTGCCCCTTTCCGATTGGCGCGCGCGCCTTGCCGAGGCCGAAGCCCGGCTGAATGACGTCGTGCTGGGCCAGTCCCGCACCATCCGCCTGCTGCTGCTTTCGGCGCTGTGCCGGGGCCATGTGCTGCTGGCGGGCGATGTGGGCACCGGCAAGACCACGCTTTTGCGCGCCATGGCCCGTGCCCTTGGCGGCCCCTATGCCCGGGTCGAGGGCACGGTGGACCTGCTGCCGACCGATCTGATCTACGCCGCCCATATCGCCGAGGATGGCCGCCCGCGCATCGAACCCGGCCCCGTGCTGGAGCAGGGCGAGGATCTGGCGGTGTTCTTTTTCAACGAGATCAACCGCGCCCGCCCGCAGGTCCATGCGCTGCTGTTGCGGCTGATGGCCGAACGCAGCCTGACCGCATTCCGGCGCGAATGGCATTTCCCGCATCTTCAGGTCTTTGCCGACCGCAACCAGATCGAGCGCGACGAGACATTCGAGCTGCCCGCCGCCGCCCGCGACCGTTTCCTGATGGAAATCAGCGTCGAGGCGCCCGAGACGGCCGATGACCGCATGGCGCTGGCCTTTGACCCGCGCTTTCACGACACCACCCGGCTGATCTCGGACGTGGTGCCGGGCGTCCTGCCCTATCGCGGGCTGAACGATCTGGCGCAGGCGATCCAGACCGGCACCCATACCAGCCCGGCGCTGCAACGCTATGTCTACGATCTGTGCCAGATTATCCGTGACCCGCACGATCTGAAGATCGAGGGCGCCGATACCGCGCGACTGATCCGGGGCGGGCTCAGCCCGCGCGGCATGCAATATCTGGTGCGCGCCGCCCGCGCCTGCGCCTGGGCCGAGGGACGCGATGCCGTGCTGCCGCAGGATGTGCGCGCGGTGTTTGTGCCGGTCATGGCGCATCGCATCTTTCTGACCCCGGCGCATGAGCCACGCCGCGACACGCTGGTGCCCGCGCTGATCGAGGCGGCCTTCGCCCGAGTTCCGGTGCCTGCGGCATGAGCTTTGACGCGCCTCTGGACGCCGCCGGGCTGCATCTTTTCGATGTGCTGGCCTGGCGTCTGGCGCGGGCGCTGCCGGGGCTGCGCTCGGGCGGGCATCTGGGCCGGATGCGCGGCGCGGGCGAGATCTTTGCCGATGTGGCCCCGCTTCTGGCGCATCCCGATCCCCGGCGGCTGGACCTGCGCCGCTCGATCAGCGACCCGTTCGGCACGCTCAGCACCCGCCGTTTTCAGGCCCGCACCGATCTGCGGCTGCATCTGCTGCTGGACGGCTCGGCCTCGCTTGCCGCATCGGGCAGCGCCGACCGCTGGGGGCTGATGCGGCTTCTGGCGGCGGGCTTTGCGCAGGCCGCGCGGCGCGGTCAGGATCTGTGCGCGGCAAGCCTGTGCTGCGGCGCGGGCATCGCCCATCAGGAACCGCCAAGCCGCCGCCCCGGTCTGGCGCAAGAGCTGCTGGCGACGCTTTCCGGCCTGCACCCGCAGGGGCGCGGCATCGACGCCCTGCTGGCCGCGACGGCAGAACTGCCGACCGAGCGTATCCTTGTGGTGCTGGTGTCGGATTTCGAACTGACGCCCGCCGAGCTGCAACAGATCCTGACCGCACTGCGCCCGCGCCCGGTGCTGCCGATCTGGCTGCGCGACCGGGCGCTGGAACAGCCCGCGCCGCGCTTTGGCCTGATCGACGCGCAGGATCCCGAAACCGGCCGCCGCCGCACGCAGCTGGCCGCCCGACGCTGGGCTGCGCGACAGGCCGCAGCCGCCACCGCCGCCCGCGCCGCCCTGCGCGCCGTCTTTTCCGAACATGGCCTGCGCCCGGTCGAGATCGCCGACAGCATCGAGGTGGCGGAGCTTGCCGCGCGTCTGGACGAGGCGCCGCTGTGATCCGCGCGCTGCCGATCCTGCTGCTGGCCGCGCCCGCCATGGCGCAAGACATCAGCGTGCAGAACCCGCGCGCCTATGGCTGGTGGCTGGGCGACGAGCTGGTGCAGCAGGTGCAGGTCACCCTGCCGCCCGGCGCGGCGCTGGACCCGGCCTCGCTGCCGCGTGCCCGCGCGGTCGATTACTGGCTGGACCTGCGCGCGGTCGAGCGGCAGGACGACGGCAACCGCATCAGCCTGACCCTGCGCTATCAGAACTTCTATGCGGCGCTCGAGCCCAGCACGCGTCAGGTGCCGCACTTTCCGATGCGGCTGATGGATGGCAGCCGGCTGGACTTGCCGGGGTTCAGCTATGTGACCTCGCCGCTGCGACCGATCCTTGCGCCCTCAAGGCCCGATCAGTTGCAGCCCGATCCGCCCTATCACCTGATCGACAGCCGCCCGACGCTGATGCGGCTGGCGCTCTCGGGCGTGGCCCTGCTGGCCGGGCTTCTGATGCTCAGCCGGCATCAGGGCTGGTTCCCGTTCCATGCCCGCGCAGCGCGCCCCTTTACCCGGGCCGCCCGCCGCCTGCGCCGCCTGCCCGAACCCGAGGCCCGCCGCAGCCTGCACCGCGCCTTTGACGCGGCCTTTGGCCGGGTGCTGATCGGCGCCGATCTGGACAGGTTTCTGGCACAAAAGCCGCAATTCGCACCCCTGGCCGAACGGCTGCGCGGCTTTTTTGCCGCCTCGGACGCGCGGTTCTTCGGCGCGGGCAGCGCGCCCGATCAGGACATTGCCGCGCTGGCCCGCGACCTTGGCGCCATCGAGCGGGGGCGGCGATGATCGGCCTCACACAGCCATGGGCTCTGGCGCTGCTGCCCTTGGCGGCGCTGCCGCTGTTTCTGCGCTGGCTGCGCGCCTCGGCGGTGCCGCGGCTGGACCTGCGCCCGGTGGACGGCGCCTCGCGCGCGGTCGATCACGGGCTGAAGGCGCTCGGCATCCTTGGTCTCGGCGCGCTGGTCCTGGGGCTGGCGCAGCCCTATCTGCGCGGGGGCAGCGTGGTGCATCGCGGCATCGGCACCAATCTCGTGCTGCTGATCGACCGCTCGTCCAGCATGGATGACACGTTCGCCGGCCGCTCGCCCTCGGGGGCCGAGGAAAGCAAGGCCAGCGCGGCCCGGCGCATCCTGATGGATTTCATTGCTGGGCGGCCAGATGACCGCATCGGCATCGCCGCCTTTTCGACCGCACCCATGCTGGTGCTGCCGATGACCGAAAGCCGCAGCGCCATCGCCTCTGCCGTCTCGGCGCTGGCCGAGCCCGGCCTGTCGCAGACCGATGTCGGGCGCGGGCTGACGCTGGCCATGGGGATGGCCGCGCAGGAAGCCGCGACCGGCGCGCGGGCGGTGGTGCTGGTCAGCGACGGCGCTGCCGTGATCTCGCCCGAGGTACAGGTCATGCTGCGCAACCTTGCCGCGCAGCAGCCGATGAACCTTTACTGGCTTTACCTGCGCAGCAAGGGCTCGAAAGGCATTTTCGAGCAGCCGCAGCCGGGCGAGGCCGACACCCCGCAACTGCGCCCCGAACGGCATCTGCACATCTTTCTGCAAAGCCTGCGCCTGCCCTATCACGCTTTCGAGGCCGACAGCCCCGGCGCAGTCGAGGCCGCCGTCGCGGAAATAGGCCGCATGGAATCGCGCCCGATCCTGACCCGCCGCCCGGTGCCGCGCCGCGAGCTGGGCTGGCTGTGCTACCTGATCGCCGCATTGGCCGCCGCCGGCCTGACCGCCGCCCGCGCGCTGGAACGCCCTTGGGCCGAGGCGCGGGTGAAACCCCTGCTGGTGCTGCCATGAGACGGCTTCTCCCTGCCCTGTTGCTGATCTGGGTTCTGGCGGGCCTTGCGGCACTGGCGCAGGCCGGGCTGATGCTTTGGGGACAGGTGCAGGACAACCGCGCCATCCGCAGCCTTGCCGCCGGCACCGACCTGCCGCTGCGTGCGGGCGCCGACCCCCGCGCCCATGAGGCGCGCGCGCTTTACCTTGCATGGCGCGGCCGCATCCCCGAGGCCGAGGCGCAGGCTGGGGGACTGGACCGCGCCAGCCCGCTTTTGCAGGCGGAATTCCACTATGCCATCGGCAATGCCCGCATGCGCCGCGCCTTTGATCAGCTCGAAGCCAACCGCATCGACGATGCCACGACCGAGGTGAACCTCGCCAAGACCGCCTATCGTCAGGCGCTGGACGCGCTGCCCGGGCATTACGACAGCAAGGTCAACCTCGATCTTGCGATGCGGCTGGTGCGCGATCTCCCGCGCGAGGGCAACGGCGAGGAAGACCCCGAGGTCCAGCCGCAGCGGCTGTGGACCGACCTGCCGGGCCTGCCGCGGGGTGCACCATGAGGGGCGCGCCATGAAGTTGCGCCTGATCCTGCCGCTGGCGGCCAGCGCGCTGGCCCTGCTGGCGGCGATCGGCCCCGGTGTGACCAGCCGGCAGGCGCTGCGCGATGTGCTGGTCGTCGTTGACATCAGCCGCTCGATGAATGTGCGCGACATGGACAGCGCCTCGCGGCTGGATGCGGCGCGCGCCATGCTGAAAGGCTGGATTGCAGGCCTGCCCTGCGGCAGCCGTGTCGGCCTTGGCTTTTTCACCGAGCGGCGCAGCCTGACCCTGCTCGACCCGGTCGAGATCTGCACCGATTACGCCGCCCTTGCCGGCACGCTGGATGCGCTGGACTGGCGCATGGCATGGGAAGGCGACAGCATGATCTCGAAGGGATTGAACCACGCCCTGCGCCGCGCCGCCGATCTGCACGCCGGTCTGGTCTTTGTCACCGACGGGCAAGAGGCGCCGCCGCTGCCCTATTCCGGCCCCGATGCGCTGCGCGGCACCAGCCCCGGCGGGGTCATCCTGGGCGTCGGCGGCGACACCCCGGCACCGATCCCGAAATTCGACGATCTGGGCCGCGAGGTGGGCTTTTACGAGGCAGGCGACGTGCAGAACGCCCCCGCCCGCATCGGCCCGCCGCCCGCAGATGCCGAAAGCCGCCCGGGCTACAACCCGCGCAACAATCCCTATGGCGAATCCGACCTGACCGGCAACGAGCACCTGTCGGCGCTGCGCGCGGACTATCTGACCACGCTGGCCGGGGCGCGCGGCATGGGGTTCCAGCGCCTGACCGATGGCGCGCCGGCGCTGAATGCGGCGCTGGCGCAGCATGTGCCCGCGCGCGAAACCACCGCCCGCCGCAGCCTTGCGCCTGTTCTGGCGGCGCTGGCCCTGATCCTTTTGGCCGCCGCCTGGCTTGCCGGCTGGCGCGCCCCCGCCCCTCGCTCAGCAGGAAAGGAGATCTGGAGATGATCCGCAGAGCATTTCTCGCCACCGCTTTCGCCACGCTCGCCGCCACAGCGGCACTGGCGCATGGCCCGACGCCGCAGCAACTGACCAAGGTGGTCCAGATCGCGGCCCCGCCCGACAAGGTCTGGGCCGTGCTCTCTGATCCGGCCCGCATGCCCGAGTGGCAACCCGAGATCGCCAAGGTCACCATGCAGGGCGAAGGACGCGGCGCCAAGCGCACGGTCGAGTTCAAGACAGGCGGCAGCATCGTCGATGGCATCGACAAGATCGACGCCGGCAAGATGAACATCCGCTGGCGCCTGTCGAAAGAGGACATCGCCGTGTTCCCGGCAAGCTTCTACACCAATGACATCACCGTGGCGCCCAAGGATGGCGGGTCAGAGGTGACATGGCACGCGAGCCTTTACCGCGCCGACACCACCAACGAGCCGGCCGAGGAATATAATGACGAGGCCGCTGTCGCCGCGATGGAGAAGTTCATCGACGACGGCCTTGCCGGCATCAAGGGCATCGCCGAAAAGTAACGGCACTGGCCTTCGGCGGCCCGCTGCCGGAGGCCGGGGACAGGGCTCGGGGCATGATCCCGCCCGGCCTGCGCCCCAATCCCACCTTTCAAGATGCTTCTCACGCCCCGCCGCAAAACGTCGCACTGCGGTGCGACTGCGTCGAAGCCGGCTTGCCAGCGCCCCTCGATATGCTCCATCATTCACATCGAACGCGCCCCGCAGCCAGAGGAATCGCATGCAGATCCGTTACATCTGTTCCGATGAGGAACGCAGGACCGATGCCGTGCTGAGCGCCGTCGCCGAAGGCGCGGAGGATTTGGGCCTGCGGCTCTGCGGCACGGTGCAGCCGGTCGACCGGCCCGATGCCGGACATTGCGACATCGTGCTGGCGCTGCTGCCCGATTTCCAGCGCCGCAGCATCAGCCTTGAATTGCCGCCGGGCACGGTCGGGTGCCGGCTGGATGCCGGGGCGCTGGAGCAGGTGGTGGCCGAGGTGCAGTCCCGGCTGGAGGGCGCGCAGGCGCTGCTGGTCAACAAATTCGGCAAACAAGAGGCAGCCGGGCGCGCGCTGGTGCCGGTCATCGGCGAGGCCTGCGCGCGCGGCCTGCCGGTGCTGGTCGGTGTCGCCCCGCAATGGCGCGAGGCCTTTCTGGGCTTTGCCGGCGATGCCGCCCTGCCATTGCCCGATGACGCGGGGCTGGCCCTGGACTGGCTGCGCCAGAGCTGTCTTGCCCGCATCTGACATCCTCAACCGAACGCAAAGGAAATCCCATGAAACTGAGTGCAAGAAACGTGCTTCCCGGCACCGTGACCGAAATCGTGACCGGCGCCGTCACCAGCCATGTCCGCATTGATCTGGGCGGCAGCACCGTCACGGCCTCGATCACCAATGAGGCGGTCAAGGAGCTGGGGCTGAAAGTCGGCAGCAAAGCCTCGGCGGTGATCAAGGCCTCGGATGTGATGGTCGGCGTGGATGAGTGAGACCGCCGATGCCCTGCGGCCGCATGAGCTGGCTGTCGAGACGCCGCAGGGCTTCGACGCCGGGTTGTGGTTCATCGGGCGCATCCGCACGCCATGGACCCGGCGCGGCGATTGCCCGCATCGCGGCGATGCCGAGGCCGGCCCCGATTGCCGGATCGAGCTGTCGCCCCGCTGGCAGGTGGCGCTGACCGGCATCGAGGCGCATGAGCGCCTGCAGATCCTTTACTGGATGGATCAGGCGCGCCGCGATCTAGTGCTGCAAAACCCGAAATTCGGCGCGGGCGCCACCGGCACCTTTGCCCTGCGATCGCCGGTGCGGCCCAATCCCGTCGCCTCGTCGGTGGTGCGGCTTCTGGCGGTCGAGGGGACGGTCCTGACCGTGCGCGGGCTGGACTGTCTGGACGGCACGCCGCTGATCGACATCAAGGCCGCCTTCGGAGCCCTCGCATGATGCACCCGACCCGCCGGCAATTCGCCGGCCTGCTGCTGGCGGCTCTGGCCGCAGCGCCTGCGCTGGCGCAGGAGGGCGCGCCCTTTGCCGATGCCACCGGGCGGCTGTTGCGCCTGCCCGCCGATCCCCGCCGCGTCTTTGCCGCCGGGCCCCCGGCTGCGACGCTGCTTTATGCGCTGAAGCCGCAGGCGATGGTCGGCTGGGTGCGCGCGCCTAAACCTGCAGATCTGCCCTTTCTGCGCCCCGAGGTGGTCAAGCTGCCGGTTCTGGGCCGCCTGACCGGCAAGGGCGATACCTTGAACCTTGAGGTGCTGCTGGCGGCCAAGCCCGACCTGATCGTCGATTATGGCAGCGTCAATGCCACCTATGCCGATCTGGCCGCCCGCGTGCAGGAACAGGCCGGCGTGCCCTATGTGCTGGTGGATGGCAGCTTTGCCGCCATGCCGCAGGCGATCCGGCAGATGGCCCGCGTGCTGGACGTGCCCGAACGTGGCGAGAAACTGGCCCGCCATGCCGAGACCACGCTGGCTGATCTGGACGCCATGCTGGCGACTATTCCCAAGGCCGAGCGGCCCGGCGTCTATCTGGCGCGCGGCCCCGAGGGGACCGAGACCGCCGGCCCCGGCTCGATCAATGCCGAGATCATCGCCCGCGTCGGCGCGCGCAATGTGGTCGAGGCGCCCGGCGACGGGCTGGCCAATGTCTCGCCCGAACAGGTGCAGGCCTGGGCGCCCGAGGTGATCATCACGCTGGACCGCGATTTTGCCGCCAATGTCGGGCAGATGCCGGAATGGCGCGGCATCCCGGCGGTCGAACGCGGCCGGGTCTATCTGGCGCCCGCCGCCCCCTTCGGTTTTATCGACGCGCCGCCCTCGGTCAACCGGCTGGCCGGGGTGATCTGGCTGTCGCACAAGCTGTATCCGCAGGCGGCCAAGGGCGATCTGCACCGCCAGATCGCCGATTTCTACGAGCTGTTCTATGGCCCGCGTCCCGATGAGGCCACCGTCCGGGCCCTGCTGGGTGGCTGAGCGTGGGCTGACCCCGCCGGTGCTGACCCCGGTGCTGGCGGCGGCGCTGGGGCTGGCGCTGCTTCTGGCGGTGGCGAGCGGGCCCTATGGGCTGTCGCCCGGCCAGATCCTTGCCATCCTGACGGGCGATCGCAGCGATCCGCAGGCGGCGACGGTGCTGATCAACATCCGCCTGCCGCGGGTGCTGGCGGCGGCGGTTCTGGGCGCGGCGCTGGCCTCGGCCGGGGCGGCCTATCAGACCGTGTTCCGCAACCCGCTGGTGTCGCCAGATATTCTGGGCGTCTCGGCCGGGGCGGGCTTTGGCGCGGTGCTGGGCATCCTGCTGGGCCTGCCGGTCATCGCCATCCAATTGCTGGGCTTTGCCACCGGGCTGGTCACCGTCGGGCTGGTGCTGGCTTTGGGCCTTGTGCTGCGCGGCGGCGGTCAGGTGCTGGTCATGGTGCTGTGCGGCATCGCCATCGGCGCGCTGGCAGGGGCGGGCATTTCGCTGGTCAAGCTTCTGGCCGACCCCGAGCAGCAATTGCCGGCGATCACCTTCTGGCTGATGGGCAGTCTGGCGGGGATCAAGCGCGCCGACATTGCGCTGGCGCTGCCGGCGGTGCTGGTCGGGCTTGCGCCGCTGATCGTGCTGCGCTGGCGCATCGGCCTGCTCGCCATGGGCGAGGACGAGGCGCAGGCCATGGGCGTCAATGCGCGGGCGCTGCGGCTGCTGGTGATCGCCTGCGCCACGCTGATGACCTCGGCGGCCGTGTCCATGGCCGGGGTGATCGGCTGGGTCGGGCTGATGGTGCCGCATATGGCGCGGCTTATGACCGGGCCGCGTTTCGACCGGCTGCTGCCGGCGGCGCTGCTGATCGGGGCGGGGTTCATGGTGCTGGTCGATACCGCCGCGCGCAGCATCGCCGGCATCGAGCTGCCATTGGGCATCCTGACCGCCGTGCTGGGCGCGCCGGTCTTTATCGGTCTCTTGGGGCGGGGCGCCCGCGCCGGCTGGGCGGCATGACGCCGCTGCTGGCCACGCGGGGGCTGGCGGTCGGCCATGGCGGCCGGGCGCTGATCGCCGGGCTGGAGTTGCGGCTGCCGCCGGGGCAGGTGCTCTGCGTGCTGGGCCCGAACGGTGCCGGCAAGACGACGCTGTTCCGCACGCTTCTGGGCCTGATCCCGCCCGTCGCGGGCGAGGTGCTGCTGGCGGGTGCGCCGCTGGCGCAATTGTCGCGGCGCCGGATCGCGGCGCGGCTGGCGCATGTGCCGCAGGCGCTGGCCAATCCCTTTGCCTTTGCCGCGCTGGACATCGTGCTGATGGGGGCGGCGGCGCGGCTGGGGCCGCTGGCCCGCCCCGGCCCGCCCGAGACCGCCCGCGCCATGGCCGCGCTGCAACGGCTGGGCATCGCCGATCTGGCTCAGGCCCGGATCGGCCAGCTGTCGGGCGGCCAGCGCCAGCTGGTGCTGATCGCCCGCGCTCTGGCGCAACAGGCCGCCGCCCTGATCATGGACGAGCCCACCGCCAGTCTGGACTTTGCCAACCGCCGCCGGGTCGGTCAGGCGATCCGCGATCTGGCCGGGGCCGGCCACGGCATCATCCTGTCCAGCCACGACCCCGACCATGCCGCCGCGCTGGCCGATCAGGTGCTGCTCATGGGCCGCCATGGCGTCATCGCCAGCGGCACGGTGGACGGAACGATGACCGCCGCCAATCTGTCGCAGCTTTATGGCATCGCGGTGTCGCGCCAGCAGGACGCCGGCGGCGCGCTGCATTTCCGCTGAGGCGGGGGCAGGGCGCGCGATGCGCCCGTGCCCGACGATGGCCGGACCGGGCACGCCTGAAGGCACCGGCCGAGGCGGCATCGCCGCGACCCCCGACCGCGACGAAAGCAGTGCTGTCATTCGCCGCCGGGCCTGTCATCATGGCGCAAGCATTGTTGCGCTGGGAGGACGCCACGATACTTGACCGGGCATTGCTGACGGATGGCCAAGGCCGTCCCATCAGGCAAAGCGGCCCGACCTCGTCTCGCGATTGGGACGAGGTTCAGGCCTTTTGCCGCAAGGTTTACATGCCCTATCGCGTCCGCCCCGGCGCGCCGCGGCTTTTGCCGGCGGCGACCATGCGGATGGCGCAGATCGGGCGCATCACGCTGACGCGGTTTTCCTATGGCGTGCCGATCCATCTGGACCGCTTCGACCCCGAGGCCGGCAATATCCTTGTGCTGAACACCCTGCGCGGCGCGCTGCGCCACCAGCAGGACGGCACCAGAACGGCGACCACCCGCGCCGGCGACAGTTTCGTCGTCGATTGCTCGCGCACCGATTACTGGCTGGACGGCGACCGCGATCACCTGCAGCTGAACCTGACCATCCCCCATGATGCCATGGCCGAGATCGCCATGCGCTGGCTGGGCTTCGTGCCCGATGACCGGCTGTGGACGCGGCGGCTGGCCTTTGGCGGCAACGGCTCGCGCTGGCAGGCGCTGCTGGCCTATGTGGTGCATGCGCTTGAGGCCAGCGGCCGCGTGCGCGGTGCGGCCCCGATGGCGCGGCATCTGGAGGAGCTGGTCTGCATGGACCTGTTGCAGATCTGGGCCGAGGGTGCGGGGATCTGCCTGCGCGACGGCGCGCGCATGGCCGCCCCCCGCCATGTCCGCGAGGCCGAGGAAATCATGACCAGCGAGGCCCTCGACCCGCCCAGCATGGCCGAGATCGCCGCGCGCATCGGTGTTTCGGTCCGCACCCTCTCCGAAGGGTTCCGGCGCTTTCGCGGCATGACACCGCGCGAGTTTCTGCGCGCCCGCCGGCTTGATGGCCTGCGCGCGGCCTTGCAGGGCGCGGGGCCGGGCGACAGCGTGACCTCGGTCGCGGCGGATTGGGGCTATGTCAATCTGGGCGCGCTGGCGCAGGTCTATCGCGACCGCTTTGGCGAGACGCCGGCCCGGACGCTGGCCGCCGGCCGGGTCGGGCGTTGACCCGTGCTTTCGCCGCCGATCCCGAACGGCCCCTGCCGATCCCGAATGGCGGCAGGCATCGCCGCCGCGCATGTTTTCCCTGTCGTCTGACCAAGGGAGGAACGTCATGACCGACTTGAAGACCACTCTGGACGGGGTGCTGAACGGCGTCGTTTCGGGCAATCCGCGCGTGCCGGGGGTCGTTGCCATGGTGACGGACCACCAGCGCGACATCTATTCCGGCGCGGCCGGCGCGCGCGTCCTTGGCGGGGCGCCGATGACCGAGGACACCGTCTTTGCCATCTTTTCCACCACCAAGGCCATTGCCGGCACGGCCGCGCTGCAATGCGTCGAGGAGGGGCTTCTGGATCTGGACGCGCCGGCCCGCGACTATGCCCCGGCCATCGGCGGCTTGCAGGTGCTGGACGGGTTCGACGCCGCGGGCGATCCGATCCTGCGGGCGCCGAAATCCGACATCACCACGCGCCAGCTGCTGACCCATACTGCCGGCTTCGGCTATGATTTCTTCAACGAGAACTACCGGCGTCTGGCCGAGGAACATGGCCAGCCCAGCGTCGTCACCTGTTCGCGCGCCGCGCTGGAAACCCCGCTGCTGTTCGATCCCGGCACGAAATGGGAATATGGCACCAATATCGACTGGGTCGGGCAGGTAGTCGAGGGCATCCGCGGCAAGCGTCTGGGCGAGGTGCTGCGCGAGCGCGTCTTTGATCCTTTGGGCATGGTCGACATTGGTTTTACCCGCACGGCCTCGATGCGCGAACGCACGGCGGCGGTCCATGCCCGGGGGGCGGATGGCGGCCTGACCGACATGGGATTTTTCCTGCCCGACGCGCCCGAGATCGACTGCGGTGGGCATGGGCTTTATGCGACCGTGCCGGAATATATGAAATTCATCCGCATGTGGCTGAACGACGGCGCCGGTCCGCAAGGCCGGGTGCTGCGGCCCGAAACCGTCGCCATGGCGGTAACGAACAAGCTGGAGCCGCATCAAAAGGTGGGGATGCTGCCGGGCGTCATCCCGGCGCTGTCGAATGATGCCGAGTTCTTTCCGGGGCTGGAAAAGGGCTGGTCCTACAGCTTCATGACCGTCGAGGACGACGCCCCCACCGGCCGGCCTGCCGGCGCCCTTGGCTGGGCGGGGCTTGCGAACCTGTTTTACTGGATCGACCGCCGCAATGGCATCGGCGGCTATTGGGCGACGCAGATCCTGCCCTTTGGCGATCCGGTCTCGTTCACGGGCTACATGCAGTTCGAAACCGCCGTTTGCCGCGCCATGGCGGGTGCGGCGGCGGCCTGTGACCCGTTGCAGGACAGCGCGGGCGGGGATGTCTTTCCCGCCCGCAGCCAACCGGAGAAAGACCATGACCGCGCTTTGTCCCCCCGAAGACCTGCCGCATTGGGTGCCGGGCCGCGTGCTGCTGTCCAGCGACGATCTGGGCTGGCGCCATGTCGGCCTGCGGTCCTATCACTATCCCGGCCAAGAGGTGATCGTGCCCGCGATGCGCGATTTCATGCTGGTCGGCTATCAAAGCGGCATCACCCCGATGCGGCGGCGCTTCGACGGGCGCTGGACGCGCGAACAGATGTCGCCCGGCGCCGCCTCGCTGCTGACGCGGGCGCAAAAGGCGCATTGGACGTGGAACGAACCGATTGACGTCACCCATGTCTATCTGTCGGCGGCGCTGATGGCCGAGGTCGCCAGCGAGGTGATGGATTGTCTGGTGACCGAGGTCTGTCTGGCCGATGTGCTGCGCACCGACGATCCGGTGATGACCGCCGCGATGGCCGCGATCCGGCACGAGGCCGCGCAGCAGGCGATGGGCGGGCCGCTTTATGTGGAAACCGTGGCGCGCGGGCTGATCATCCATCTGCTGCGCCGCTATGCCGCGATCACGCGCGACAGGCCCGTGCCGTCCTCGGGGCTGAGCCCGGCGCAATGCCGGATCATCCGCGAACATATCGACGCCAATCTGGCCGAGCGGCTGGACCTTGCCGGGATGGCGGCGCAGCTGGGGATGACGCCCTGTCTGTTCGCGCGCCGCTTCCGCATCAGCTTTGGCCTTCCGGCCTATGCCTGGGTGACCGCGCGCCGGCTGGAACGCGCCCGGCGGCTGCTGGGCGAAACCGGCGCCTCGATCAAGGCGATCGCCGTGGATTGCGGCTTTGCCGATCAGGCGCATCTGACGCGGCTGTTCGCGCGCGAAACCGGCGTGACGCCCGCTGCCTATCGCCGCGCCCTGAACTGAGCGGCGGCATCGGGGGCCGCGATGCGCAGCCCCCGGTCCCCGGCATCAGCCCATGCGGAAACCGCGATAGCCGTCATTCGCGGCCTCGTCGCATTTCTGGCGATAGGTGCCGACGCCGCCGGTATAGGACAGCACCCGGCGCGGCTTGCCCGGCACGTTCGCGCCGACATACCAGCTGTTGGTGCGCGAGATCAGGTTCTGGCCGGCGACCTCGTCATGGTGGCGGACCCAATCCGCCTCGCCCTCGGGCGTGGGCTCGATCACCGATTTGCCGGTCGCGCGCAGGTCGCGGATGCAGCGGCTGATCCATTCGGTCTGCTGTTGCAGGCAGGTGGTCATGTTGCACAGCGCCGCCGAAGGCGCGAGCGGCGCGCCGGTCATGAACAGGTTCGGAAAGCCCTCTTTGGCCAGACCATAGGTGGTGCGGATGTCGCGGCGCCATTCCTCGGCCAGACTGCGCCCGTCGCGGCCGCGGATGTCGATGCGCGACAGCGCTCCCGATCCTGCGTCAAAGCCGGTTGCAAGGATGATGACGTCCAGCTCGTGCACGGTGCCATCGGCCAGTTTGATGCCTTGCTCGACGATCTCGGCGATGGGGTTGTCGCGCAGGCTGACCGCCGTGACGTTCGGACGGTGATAGACCTCAAGGTAATTCGTCTCCAGCGGCACGCGATGGGTGCCAAAGCCGTAATCGCCGGGCTTGGGCACCAGCAGGTCGATCAGCGCCGGATCATTCAGCCGGGCGCGCATCTTGCCACGAACGAATTCCGAGATTTCCTCGCTGACCGCCTCGTCGAAGAACATCTCGGCAAAGGACGCAAGCCACAGTTTCAGCGAGCCGTCGGCGTGGATTTCCTCAAGGATTTCCAGGCGCCGCTCGGGGGTCAGCGCCGCCCATTGGTGTTGGAAATCATATTCGAAGCCGGTGAAGGTATGGGGCAGGTTCGATTTCAGCTCGTCGAAACGTGCCTTGTAGCGGCGCTCCTCGTCGGGGCCGTATTTCGGGTTCTTCATCGGCAGCACATATTGCGGCGTGCGGACAAAGACCTTCAGCTCGCCCACCTGATCGGCGATGGTCTGGATGACCTGAATCCCCGTCGCGCCGATGCCGACGACGCCGACGCGCTTGCCCTGCAATTGCAGCGGGCCGCGCGGCCAGCGGGCGGTGTGAAAGATCGGGCCGTGAAAGCTGGCCTGCCCCGGAAAGCGGTCTTCCAGCGGTGCATCCCGGTGCAGCCGATCAGGAATTGCGTGTCGAAAACGTCGCCTTCCTTGGTGCGCACCGTCCAGCGTCCGCGCCCGGCATCATATTCGGCCGAGGTCACGGTGGTCGAGAACAGGATATCCTTGCGCAGGTCCAGCCGGTCGGCGATGTAATGCATCCAGCGCTCGATCTCGGGCTGGGCGGGAAAGCGTTCGGACCAGGTCCAGCCTTTGTAGAGCTCTTCATCGAAGAGATACTGGTAGATATAGCTTTCGCTGTCGAATTTCGCACCGGGATAGCGGTTCCAATACCATGTCCCGCCGACATCGCTGGCGGTATCGACCGCCGCGACCGTCAGCCCGTCGCGCCGCAGCTGGTAAAGCTCGTAAAGCCCCGCCACACCGGCACCGATGACCAGGGCATCCAGCACCACGGGCTGTCCGCCTGCCCGTTGACGTTGTGCCCGAGCGACCGCTGTTTCCATGTCTTCCTCCCTTGTGAGACCTGCACGGAGTCCTCCTCTCCGTGGCGTCGGAATGACCCGAAGCCGGGCAAGGGTAGGGGCGCGCGACCCGGCGGGTCTTGAACGATCCGGGCGGGTGATTTGCACGATGGCGACGGGGAAATGGCCGGGTGGCTGTCACGATGGGCAACAGCCGGCCGGAAAATGCCGCGTTCTGGCCATTTCACATTGCATGGGCCGGCCTGCCCGGACATCTATTCCCTTTCGATGACGAAAGGATACACCATGCCCCTGAATGGAACCGCCGGCGATGATGTCATCCGTGACATCTGGGGCGACGAGGGCCACCGCGAAACGATCAACGGCTTTGCCGGCAACGACCTGATCTACGGGCTGAGCGGGCTTGACCTGATTTATGGCGGGCCGGGCAATGACACGATCTATGGCGGCGAGGGGCGCGATACCATCTCGGGCGGGCCGGGCGATGACGATCTTTATGGCGGCTCGCAGGTGGACACATTGCTGATCCGGGCGGATCAGGGCACCTACCGCATCGATCTGTCGAGCACGCAGCGGCAGGATACCGGACAGGGCCGGGATGTGATCATCGGCTTTGAAGTGGTCAAGGCCGTCGGGACGGCGAATTTCTGGATTCGCGGCAGCCGGGGCATCAGCGAAACCCTGCAGGGCGGCAGCGGCAATGACACGCTGATCAGCGGCGGCGATCTGGATTTCCTGCAGGGCGGGGCCGGAAACGACCTGCTGATTATGGGAGGCAATTATGCGCTCCACCGCGATATTGTCGACGGTGGAGCGGGGATAGATACGCTGCGCGGCGACAACGGCAGGAACACATTCGACGGCAGCAAGATCACCTCGATCGAGGTGATCGAGGGCATGGGCGGAGACGACGTCCTGATTGGCGGCCAAGACGGCCAGATCCTGCGCGGCGGCGCTGGCAATGACTCTCTGGGCGCCTCGGCGTCCAACCTGATCCTGGACGGCGGCCCCGGCTTTGATACGAGCTATGCCGACGGCCGGGTCAATCTTGCGCAGACCGGCCCGCAGGATATCAATGGCCGCACCGGCATCGTGCTGCGCGACATCGAGGGGGTTGCGGCCTATTTGGGACTGGACGACCATATCACGGGCAACCATCTCGCCAACCGGATCACCAGCAATTTCGGCAATGACACGCTGTTTGGTGGCGGCGGGCATGACACATTGGACGGCGGCGCCGACAATGACATGTTGTATGGTCAGGACGGCAACGACCTTTTGCTGGGCCGGATCGGGGCCGACCGCCTTTTCGGGGGCAACGGCAATGACACGCTCGACGGCGGATTTGGTGCCGATACCATGGCTGGCGGGGCCGGCGCCGATCTGTTCGTCTTTGCCACCGGAACCACCGGCAGGGGCATCTATCGCGACCAGATCACCGATTTTCAACGCGGCATCGACGATCTGGACCTGCGCGGGATCGACGCCAATGCCGCCGTCGCGGGCCAGCAGGCGCTGCAATTTTCGGGAAGCACGGCGCGGGCGCATGCCGTCTGGCAAGTTCAAAGCGGCGCCGTGACCCTGATCCGGGGCGATACCAACGGCGATGCCGTCTTTGATTTCGAGATTCAGGTCAACGGCGCCGCGCGGCTGGGTGCCGGCGATTTCCTGCTGTAAACCGGCCGTCGCGCACGCGCCGTTGCGGCGCCTATCGTGCCCGCCCCGGCGTGGCGGGCCGGCGCCGGGCGGCGCCGTATTGCCGCCACAGGCCCAGCGAGAACAGCGCCAGCGCCGCCCAGATCAGCGGGAATGCGATCCGGCGCGACTGGTCGAAGGGCTCGCCAAAGACCAGCACCGCGCACAGGAATATCAGCGTCGGCGCGATATATTGCAGGATGCCGACAGTGGACAGGCGCACCAGCTTGGCGCCATTGGCATAAAGCATCAGCGGCACCGCAGTGACCGCGCCGCAGCCCAGCAGCAGCAGCGTGTCGGGCCCGGCGCCCGGGCCGAAATGCGACTGCCCGCTGAGCGCCAGCCACAGCAGCGTGCCAAGCGCAAAGGGGCACAGCACCAGCACCTCCAGCGTGAAGCCCTGATTGGGGCCCAGCGGCAGGCTTTTCTTGCAATAGGCGTAAAAGCCCCAGCTGAAGGTCAGCCCCAGTGCCACCAGCGGCAGCCGGCCCGCCTGCACGGTCATGATCACGACCGCCACCGCCGCCAGCGCGATGGCCACAAGTTGCAGCCGCCCCAGCCGTTCCTTCAGCAGCACCGCGCCAAGGAAGACGCTGAACAGCGGGTTGATGTAATACCCCAGCGCCGCCTCCATCGCGTGACCATTGGCGATGGCCCAGACATAGATCATCCAGTTGGCCGAGATCAGCGCCGCCGTCAGCGCCGCCATCGCCAGCAGGCGCGGATTGCGCAGGGCGGCGACCACCTCGGTCGTGCGGCGCTGCCAGATCAGCACCGCCGCCGCGATCGGCAGCGACCAGATCACGCGGTGTGCGACCACCTCGACCGGCGGCACATGGGCCAGCGCCTTCATGTAAAGGGGCAGAAAGCCCCAGAGGACATAGGCCAGGATCACAAGGGTCAGGCCACGGGGGGAATCGCCGCTGGCGTCGGAGGGGGTGCTCATGCCGGTTGCATATGCCGCAATCCGCGCCTGCGCCAGATATGACGCCGCCCCGGACCGCGCCCTAGCCGCGTCCGCGATAGGGCGGCACGCCCTGATCGGGGATCCAGACGTTGCCGGGCATGGCGCCGGTCTGCCAGAACACGTCGATCGGCATGCCGCCGCGCGGATACCAATAGCCGCCGATCCGCAGCCAGCGCGGCGTCAGGACCGCCACCAGCCGCCGCGCAATCGAGATGGTGCAATCCTCGTGAAAGGCGCCGTGGTTGCGAAAGGCGCCCAGAAACAGCTTCAGCGATTTCGACTCGATCAGCCATTCGCCGGGCACATAGTCGATCACCAGATGCGCGAAATCCGGCTGGCCGGTCATCGGACAAAGCGAGGTGAACTCGGGTGCGGTGAAGCGGACGTTGTAATCCACATCGGCCTGCGGATTGCGCACGCGCTCCAGCACGGCGGTTTCGGGACTGTCCGGCAGCGCGGTCGTGGCGCCCAGCTGTTGCAGCCCGGCATAGATATTTTCCGACATCGGTGGTCCTTTCGGGAAAGGGAAGGCAGGGCTAGACGCCGCGCTTGTTGCCCCAGATCAGCACATGCAGTTGCGGCAGGATGCGCGGGCGCAGCCAGCCGCGGCCAAGGGTCGCCGCGACCAGCCAGTCCAGCCTTTGTGCCAGCGCGCCGGGATCGACGGGCATGGCGGGATCGCTGTCGGGATTGCCCGGCTGCAGGCACAAAGCAAGCTGCGGATAGCGCCCGGCGACCTCGCGCGCCCAGTCCAGATCGGTCTGGTCAAAGACCACGATCTTCAGCCCTTTGGGCGCGTCGCCCGCCGCCGCAAGACAGGCATCGAACCGCGCCCAGTCCACCACTTCGCCGCTGGAGGGCGGTTTGGGCGACAGCACCAGCATGTCAAGCGCCGCGAACCAGTCGCGCGCGACCGAGCCCTGCGTCTCGCAGGCAAAGCGATAGCCTTGGCCATGGCCCAGCCCGATCAGCGGGCCGAAATCCTGAATCGCCGGATTGCCGCCCGACAGTGACACCAGCATCGGCTGCCCGCCCGACAGCGCGACCAGCTGCGCCATGACCTCTGCGGTCGTCATCATGGCCCAGCCGTGGCGATGGCGGTTGTCCACGGCATGCGGGCTGTCGCACCAGACACAGCGATAATCGCAGCCGCCGGCGCGCACGAACAGCGTGGGCTCGCCGATCAGCGCGCCCTCGCCCTGAATGGTCGGGCCGAAGATCTCGGCGATGCGCAGTCCGCTCATGGCCGATACTCGGCCCAGGTTTTCGGCGTTTCCGAGACGCTGGCCGCCGCCACCTCGGGCCAGCGCTCTCGCGCCCAATGATAGAAATAATGCGCGAGATGTTCTGCCGTGGCCGGGCAGGCCAGCACGTCGTTCAGGTGCCGGTGGTCGAAATCGCGGTCGATGTGATCCTTGAGCGCGGCCAGATCGTGGTAATCGCGCACGAAACCATCGGGGTTCAGCCCGACGGCGGCCAGTTCGACCACGACGATGTAATTATGCCCATGCAGCCGGGCGCATTGGTGATCGGCGGGCAGATGTTCCAGCTGGTGCGAGGCCGAGAAATGGAATTCCTTGGAGATGCGAAACATCAGGCCTGCCCCCGCTTGGTAGCGCCGGCCACGGCGGCGCGCCAGAAATCCGGGTCGGCATAGGCGGTGGGATCGGCGATCCCGGCCAGATCGAAGGCCTCGCGCCGCTCGACGCAGGTGCCGCAGCGGCCGCAATGCAGATCGCCGCCCTTGTAGCAGGACCATGTTTCCGCGAATGGCGTGCCGGCACGGGCGCCAGCCGTGACGATATCGGCCTTGGTCCGGTGGACGAAGGGCACGTGCAGCGCCACATCGGCATGACCCTGCAGGGCGTGGCGCTGCATTTCGGCAAAGGCCTTGGTAAAGCCGGGGCGGCAGTCGGGATAGATGAAATGATCGCCGCCATGGACGGCTGCGGCCACCGCCGTGTCGCCCTGCGCCGCCGCCACGCCAAAGGCGATGGCCAGCATGATCGCGTTGCGGTTCGGAACCACGGTGATGCGCATGGTCTCTTGCGCATAATGCCCGTCCGGCACGTCGATGTCGTCGGTCAGCGCCGAGCCGGTCAGGCTGGCGCCGATGCTGCGCATGTCGATCAGATGGAATGGCACGCCCAGACGCGCGGCGCAGGCGCGGGCAAAGCCCAGCTCCTTGCGGTGGCGCTGGCCATAGTCAAAGGAAACCACGCGCGCCAGCGCGCCGTCCCCCGCCAGCACATGCGCCAGCGAAACGGAATCGAGTCCGCCAGAGCAGACCAGTGTCGTCTTCATGATGTGAACCCTTGTTTTGATGACCGGGTAGGCTGCGACCGGTGCGGGGCTGATAGAAACATCCGCCGTGGATTGCAAGCCCGCCGCAGGGGCCCCAACACGGCGGCCCCGGTGGCCGGGTCTGTCAAAATGAAACACCGCCGGTTGGCTGACCGGCGGTGTCGAGGCAGATGGTGCAGGTTCATCCGCCATGTTGGAATGCGGGCCAGATCGCCGTCACTCCAGAATGTTCTGCGTCAGCGCGACCGAGGGGATGGTGGTCGGCATCAGCATCTGGCGGTGCCTCGCCGTCCACTTCCAGCCTGCCCACAAGAGCAGCGCGACAAACGGGATCGCCGCGACCGTGTAGGTGCCGTTGGGATAGTCAAAGGCCATCAGCACCAGCACGCCGACAAGGAACCCCAGCGTCAGCCACGAGGTCACCGGCGCGCCCGGCATCTTGAAGGGCACATCCTCGACCTCGCCGCGCTTGACGGCCCGGCGGAACATGATCTGGCAGACCACGATAAAGCCCCATGTGCTGAGAATGCCCAGCGAGGCGATGTTCAGCACGATCTCGAAGACGCTGGAGGGCACCAGATAGTTCAGCAGGACGCCAAAGACATAGATCGCCAGCGTTACGAGGATGCCGGCATAGGGCACGGCCTGCGCGCTCATCCTTGACAGGAATTGCGGCGCCGAACCGCCTTGGGCCAGCGAACGCAGCACCCGCCCGGTCGAATAGAGGCCCGAGTTCAGGCTGGACAGCGCGGCGGTCAGCACGACGATGTTCATGACGCTGCCGATCCCCGGCACACCCAGCGCGCCAAAGAAGGTCACGAAGGGGCTTTCGCCGGATTTATAGGCGTTCCACGGCAAGAGCAGCACCAGCAGCGTCACCGCGCCGACATAGAACAGTGCGATCCGCCAGATCACGCTGTTGATCGCGCGCGGCAGGATCTTGCGCGCATCCTTGCATTCGCCCGCCGCCGTGCCGACCAGCTCGACCCCGGCAAAGGCAAAGACCACGCCCTGCACCAGCACCAGCGCCGGCATCAGGCCATTGGGGAACAGGCCGCCGTTCTCGGTGACCAGATGCAGGCCCGTGGCCCGGCCCGCAACGTCGAAACCGCCGCCCAGCAGCGCGGTGCCGACCACCAGAAACAGCGAGATCGCCGCGACCTTGATCAGCGCGAACCAGAACTCCATCTCGGCGAACCATTTCACGCCGATCAGGTTCATCGAGCCGACGACCACCAGCGCGCCAAGGGCTGAAACCCATTGCGGCAGATGGGCGAAACTGTCCCAGTAATGCATGTAAAGGGCAACGGCGGTGATATCGACGATCCCGGTCATCGCCCAGTTCAGGAAATACATCCAGCCGGCGATAAAGGATGCCCTTTCACCGAGAAATTCACGGGCATAGGACACAAAGCTGCCGCTGCTTGGGCGGTGCATCACCAGCTCGCCCAAGGCACGCAGGATCAGGAAGGCAAAGACGCCGCAGACCAGATAGACGATGGCAAGCGACGGTCCCGCGACCTGCAGCCGGGCGCCGGCGCCCAGAAACAACCCCGTGCCGATGGCGCCGCCAATGGCGATCATCTGCACCTGACGATTGCCAAGCGTCTTGTGGTAGCCCTCTTCATGCGATTCAAGCCATTGCCTTTTGTCGAGCTGTCCGGCGACCTCTGCCGCGGGTTCCGTGTTTACCGTCGTCAATGGGTTCTCCTTTATCCTTGTCGGCCAGAGGCCGCACAGTTCCCCGGCACCCGCGCCGGGGTCGGCGGGGCGGCAAGATCATCGTTCCGGGCTGGTTTCGTTTGCGGGCTCGCCTTCAGGCGCGGCCCGGGGGGCTAGGGAATGCCGTCGGGCGGACGGCTGCGGATGCCGGCCCGGCAGGCGGGCCCTGCGGGGGGCGGCATTCGCCGGCTCATTCGATCGGCCGATCGTTGGGGGCGGCGTAAAGCGCGGCCTGCGCCGCCGAGATCGGCCAGTCGAGGTTCATGCCATTGGGCGGGATCGGCTGCGTGAACCATTTGTCGTAAAGCGCCCGCGCCTCGCCCGAGGTCATCAGCCGGGCAATGGCCGCGTCCACCAGCGCCTTGAAGGCGGGATCGTCGCGGCGCATGGTGCAGGCATAGGCCTCGCGCGTCAGGGGCGTTCCGGTGACGATCCAGTCCTCGGGCCGGGGCGCCTCGGCCCGCGCGCCGTAAAGCAGCGCATCATCCATGACAAAGGCTGCGGCGCGGCCGGCCTGCAACTCCTGAAAGGCAAGGTCGTGTTCCTTGACGGCCAGAATGGTCATGCCGATCCCATGTTCCTCGTTGAAGCGGTGCAGCGCGCGTTCGGCCGTGGTGCCGGCGGTGACGACGACCTGCTTTTGCGCCAGATCGGCGAAATCGCGGATGCCGGCATCGGCGCGCGTCAGCAGCCGGGTGCCGATGACGAAGATGGTGTTGGAAAAGGCGACCTTTTTCTCGCGGTCCACGGTATGGCTGGTCGAGCTGCATTCCATGTCCAGATTGCCGTTGATCAGCAGCGGGATCCAGTTCTGCGAGGTGATCGGCGCCAGCGAGATCGTCAGCGCCGGCAGCTTCAGCTGATCGCGGACGGCAGCGACGATCTGCATCATGATGTCCTGAGAATAGCCGATGACCCGGCGGTCGTCGGAGTAATAGGAAAACGGCACCGAGGACACGCGCTGCCCGATCCGGATCGTGGCAGTGGCGGCGATCCGGTCCAGAGTCGCGCTGTCCTGCCCCCATGCCGGCCATGTCAGCCCGGCGAGCACTGCGCCCATGAGAACGGACATGTGCGATTTGCCCATCATATCCCTCGCTGTTGCGGATGACATCACGGGGCCGGGCGGGACGCGATGCCCTACCGCATTTTGGAAACCCCCTGTGTTGTCTTTATTGTTGCGATCACTGTGCCATGGGGTCGGACAGGATTGCATCAGCAAAAATGGATCACGGGCGGGATCGGGTAACACCTTGCAATGGTTACCGGAATGTCGATTTCTGCGCGGCAGGCCATTCGGTTATCCGAACGTCATGGGATTTTCACGTTCGGAAAACCGAATGACGCGTGCCGCAGCCTTCAGCCCTGTGTGCCCTCGGTCAGACCATATTTGCGGATCTTGTCATGCAGGGTGGTCTTGGGCACGTTCAGCGCCTCGGCGGTGCGCGCCAGACTGCCGTCATGGCGGCGCAGCTCGCGGGCGATCAGGTTGCGCTCGAAATCCCGGACCCATTCGGCCAGGGATTGCGGCGGCCCTTGTTCCGAGGGGGCCTCTCCGGTCAGCCCGTCCTTGGCGACGCCCAGCACCAGACATTCGGCGACGGTCTGCAATTCGCGGATATTGCCCGGCCAGCCATGCGCCATCAGCCGGTTCATCTGCTCGGCCGTGACGGTGGGATGGGGCTTTCGGAACCGCTCGGCGGCGGCCAGCAGGAAATGTTCCAGCATGATCGGAATGTCCTCGCGCCGCTCGCGCAGGGGTGGCAGCTCGATGGTGACGGCGTTCAGGCGATAGAACAGATCGCTGCGGAACCGGCCGGCTTGCACCCGTTCAAAAAGGTCGGGACCGGCAGCGGCCACGATCCGGCAATCGACCCCGATCCGCTGGTTCGAGCCCAGCCGCTCGATTACCCGATCCTGCAACAGCCGGAACAGCGTGATCTGCACCTTGGCCGGGATGGCGTCCATCTCGTCCAGAAACAGGGTGCCGCGGCCGGCGTGCTCGGTCTTGCCGATCCGGCGCTTGCGCGCCCCGGCGAATGCGCCCGCCTCATGGCCGAACAATTCGCTGTAAAGCAGGTCTTCGGAAATGCCGGTGCAATTGATCGAGACGAAGGCCGCGTTCCGCCGGCGCGAATGCCGGTGCAGCATCCGCGCCACCAGCTCCTTGCCGACCCCGGTTTCGCCCAAAAGCAGCACATCGACATTGGAATCGGCGACATCGGCGACCAGACTGCGGACCTTGCGGATCTGCGCGGAATCGCCGATCAGATTGTGCTCGACGTTTTCCAGCCGCGCCAGCCGCTGGCGCAGATCGGACAGTTCCAGCGTCAGCCGCCGTTTTTCGGCTGCGCGCTGCACCACCTCGATCAGCCGCTCGGGGCCAAAGGGTTTGGTAACGAAATCATAGGCGCCGCTGCGCATCGCCTCGACGGCCACGGCGACATCGGCATGGCCCGAAATGACGATCACCGGCAGGCCGGAATCCAGTTCGGCGCAATGGCGGACCACGGCCAGACCATCCATGCCCGGCAGCTTCAGATCGGTGACGACCAGCCCGGTAAAGACGGGCTTGATCAGGCGCAGCGCCTCTTCGGCATTGTCAAAGCCAAACACCTCCATACCGGCCAGCTGGATCGCCTGAACGCAGCCCAGCCGCAGGTTGGGATCGTCCTCGATGACGATGACCGTCAGCCGCTCGTCCATGCGGTCCTCCGTGATTGCGCTTGCGGCAGCCGCAGCAGAAAGGCGGCGCCGCCTGCGGGGCGGTTCTGCGCGATCAGGTCGCCGCCATATTCCCGCGCGATGCCGCGCGAAATCGCAAGCCCCAACCCCAGCCCGGTCTGCTTGCTGGTATTGAAGGGGACGAACAGCCTGTCGATCTGCTGCGGCTCAAGGCCCGGGCCGCTGTCCTCGACCGTGATGACGACATCGCCATCCGCCTGCAGTTCGGCGCGAATGCCCAAGGTCCGGCGCGCGCTGCCCTGCATCGCATCGCAGGCATTGGCGATCAGGTTGACCAGCACCTGCTCGATCCGGTTTGGGTTGCACCAGACCGGCGTGACAAAGCCGTCGCAGGCATTCTCGACCGTGATGTCTGCGGCGCGCAGCCGGGCGTCCAGCAGCAGCAGCGCGTTTTGCACCGCCTGCGCAACCTCGACCGCCTCGGACTTGGCAGGGGACTTGCGCAGGAAGGAGCGCAGCGGAAAGATAATGCCGTCGATCTTTTCGACGATTCCACCGATGATCGCCAGATTGCCTTGCGCGCTGGCGACATCGCCCCGGCGCAGGAATTCCTCCGCATTCCCCGCATGCGTCTGCAAGGCGCCCAGCGGCTGGGCCAGTTCGTGCATGATCCCGGCGCCCAACTCGCCCAGAGCGGTCAGCTTGGCCGCCTGCACCAGATCGTCCTGGGTCGCGCGCAAGGTTGCCTCGGTGCGGATCCGCTCATCCATCTCGCGGCGCAGGTCGGCGTTGGTTTGTGTCAGCGCCTGCGTCCGTCTGGCCACGGTGATTTCCAGCCTGACATTGGCCAGTTCCAGCGCGTCCCTTGCCGCGCGGATCAGCCGGGCGGCGCGGCGGCGCTGCATCAGGTACAGCGCCAAGGTCAGCACAAGGGCGGTCAGCAGCGAGGCCAGCGCTGCCGCGATCAGGCCCTGACGCCGCACATCGGCAAGATCGGAAAACACCAGCAGTTTCCAGTCCATGCCGTTCAGCACCTGACCCTGAACCAGCCGCTCGGGCAGGGTCACCGTGCCGCTGCGCTGCGCGGGCACGACCCGGTCCAGCCCCAGCGCGGGATCGTCGATGCCAAGGCGGATCGCCAAGGGGAACTGGGTCACGCGGTGGTGTCCGTAAACGCCGGTCAGCTCCAGATCGACCCGCTGCGCGACGGTGATCGGCGCCAGTGACGTATAGAGCCACTCGGGTTGCGACGACAGGATCACCACATTGTCCCGATCTGCGATCAGCGCCGGTTTCCCCAGCAGCGAAAACGCCTCGACGACCGGCCTGAGGCTGATCTTGGTCGTGGCGGTTCCGACGACGCGGTCGCCGTCATGGACGGGATAAGAGACGAAATACCCCGGCGTATCCGGCGCCTCGCCCAAGGAAAAATGCCGCCCGACAAAGCCCGAAAGCGCGTCCTGAAAATAGGGGCGCGCGGCGATATCCTCGCCCAGCCGGCTGTCGTCCTGCTGGGCCGCATTGCTGGAGCCGATGACCTCGCCGCGCTCGTCGGCAACAAAGATCGCATCGCTGCCAAGCTGCGCGTTCAGCCGGGCCAGAAAGCGGTTGACGTTGGTCGAGGTGGTGACGTCGCCCCGGCCGCTCAGCAGGGCAACGGTGTCCTGATTGAGCTCGATGGTGCCGGGGATGCTGGCGAGCCGGTTGATCATCAGAACGGCAGTGCTGGTGAACAGGTCCAGCCGATGGGCGGTATCTGCTCGCAGCGCCTCGGTGGCTCTGGCACGCCCCAGCGCATGGCCCACGACACCGGCCAAAGCGATGAGAACCGCCGCGACCAGCGAAAATACCGCGATACGGGAATGGCGCCGGGATCGATCTGTTATGATGACGCCCTTGTTTGGGCAGCCATGATCCATTGGCCGGCCGCTTGTCGTGGCGGATCACGTTCCTGTCTGGCGTGCATATCCATATTCCTGCGCCCTTTGGGGTCAGAACGGCATGCATCTCATACACATGCAATTTCTACGCAGGATCAAGCGTGAACCGCAGCCGGTGATGCCCGGCCACTCTGGCTGATGCAACTAGTGGCGATCCTTGCCCACGCCGACAGCATTGGTTCAGCCTTATCGCATTGCGGGGATGATCGGGGGCCTTTGTCCTAGGCGGCGCGGGGGGCGCCCGGGACGGGCCTTGGGTGCCTCCGGCGGGGATATTTTGGCACGAAAGAAGCCACCCGTCGGGAAGAATGAGGGGGCGCGAGGGGCGCCCCCGTCGTGGCTCAGCCCATGCGCTCGCTGGCGTAGCTGCCGGGCGAGGCCGGGAAGACCACGGTCTTGTTGCCGTTCAGGAACACGCGGCGGTGGATATGGGCGTGGATCGCCCGTGCCAACACCTGGCTTTCCACGTCGCGGCCAAGGCTGACGTAATCCTCGGGCGACTGGGCATGGGTCACGCGGATGGTGTCCTGCTCGATGATCGGGCCCTCGTCCAGATCGGCGGTGACGTAGTGGCTGGTCGCCCCGATCAGCTTCACGCCGCGCTCATAGGCCTGCTTGTAGGGGTTCGCCCCCTTGAAGCTGGGCAGGAACGAGTGGTGGATGTTGATGATCCGCCCCGACATCTTGCGGCACATCTCGTCCGACAGCACCTGCATGTAGCGCGCCAGCACGATCAGCTCGGCGCCGGTATCCTCGACCACGGCCATGATGCGGGCCTCGGCCTCGGGCTTGTTCTGCTTGGTCACCTT
>NZ_WMIF01000069.1 GCF_009711185.1 Paracoccus limosus | reverse complement strand
CGTGGGCCGCGTCCGCGCCCGCTTGCCCCGCGCCTGACCGAGGCCGAGGCCGCAGCCCATGCCGCCTTTGTCGAGAAGCTGGGCGAAAAGGCAGTGTGGCTGCGCTACCAGCCGGCCACGCCCGGCACGCAATAGGCGCAAGCTGGCTCTGGTCCTTGCCGGCCATGGCTGCAATGCTGTGGCGACAGAACCAGACGGGGACGGGAATGTGATACGGGATTGGTGGCAGTTCATCCTGGAACTCTTTGAGCGGATGGACAAGATCCACATGAGCCTGATCGCCGCCGGCGTGGCCTTCTATGCGATGTTTGCGGTGTTTCCGGGGCTGGCGGCGCTGTTTGCGCTATGGGGGCTGTGGTCGGATCCGCATGACATCGAGCAGTTCGTGCAGAGCACGCGCGAATTCGTCCCGACCGGCGCCGCCGAAATCATCTATGGCCAGATCAATTCGCTGATCGCGGCAGGGCGCACGCAGCTGGGATGGACCACCGCGATCTCGTTCGTGATCGCCACCATCTCGGCCCGCGCCGGGGTCGAGGCGCTGATTCGCGGGCTGAACGCCGCCTATGGCGTGCGGTCGCATTCCACCATCATGGGCTTCGTGCTGGCCTATGTGCTGACGCTGGTGATCGTGGGGGTGGTGATCCTTGGGCTGGCAGTCATCATCGTGGTGCCCATCGCCTTCAACTTTCTGCCCGACGTGCCCCTGCGCAACGGGCTGATCGGCGCGCTGCCATGGGCTGCGATCTTTGTCATCGTGCAGATCGTGATCGGCATCCTTTACCGCTATGGGCCGAACGTCAAAACCCCGCGCACCGGCATCCTGACCTGGGGTTCGTTGTTTGCGGCCATCGCATGGGCGGCGGCCTCCTACGGGTTTTCGGTCTATCTGAACAATTTCAACAGCTACAACCGGATCTATGGCTCGATCGGGGCGGTGATCGCGCTGTTGATGTGGTTCTATCTGGGCGGGTTCTCGGTGATGCTGGGGGCGCTGATCAATCTGGAGATGGCGCGCCGCCGCCGCGTGCTGGCCGCCCGGCAACTGCGCCGCGAGGCGCGCGAGGCCGCCGGTTCGGGACTGCCCGAGCAGCCGGCGCCGGATGGCCAGCGGCTGCAGAGCCGGCGTCAGGACCGGGTGCGTCAGGATCGGGCGCCCTAGGCCGTGTTGACAAAAGGGGTTCCGTTGGCAGTCGTCCTATGATTCAAGCTCATCTCTGCTTGGGAGATGGGCTTGGCGCGCAACCTGATATCCGACGATGAGTGGGCCTTCTTCGAGGGCTTCATTCGTGCCGTCCGACACCCGAATGTAAGCGCGACGACGAGGCCCTATGCAGCGAGGCTTGACGCTTGGTCGTAGCACCAGGGCATGAGGTCCTCGATGCGGGATCTGGGGTGTCCGTCGAGGATGGCCCGGAGGGTATCGGCGAGGTAGT
>NZ_WMIF01000068.1 GCF_009711185.1 Paracoccus limosus | reverse complement strand
AGAAGCCGTCCAAATGGCCGCCCATTTTGCCGTCTCGTTCCAAGCCAACACCTCCGACGTTCATGCGCACGGAGATTGGCCCGTTCAGATCACCAGCGGCAGGAGGGGATCAGCGTCGCGCTTACCTCTCAACTGCCCACGAAGTCCAAGCTGTTGTGCCGGCACAGAGTGTCTGCTTTGCGTGACGGAAGTAGTCGTTTGCTGCACTGGCAGCATGGTCAAGGCTCAATGTCCGCTACGCGCCATGAGCGGTCATGGAGCGTGCTGGAAAAATGATGGACTCAACTCAGCGATAAGCCTTCTTCAAGTATCGACTGCTTCACCGCGCTCCGTTCCTTTACGCATTGATACCAATCTCTGAGATAAAGAAGGTCGTCGAAGTGGATATCTGCATCATAGTATGACTTCAGCCATGATGCCTGCCCCCAGCTAGTGAGAGCGAACAGATAGGCATCGGCGACCGTGAAATTTTCGCCCATCAAAAAACGCCGCGATGCCAGCAAATTGGCGATCCATGCGTAACGTTTTTCCAGCTTCGGCGTTGCAGTTTCGAGATAGGCGCCCGCTTGTTTCGCATAAAGAAGTGGAATGAAGCCCTTGTGGATTTCGGTTGATAGAAAACTCAGCATCTCCTGCAGCTTGTAACGCTCGAAAGTGCCGTTGGCCGGAGCAAGGCCGGATTGAGGCTTCAGATCGGCCATGTACTGGACGATGGCTGGCCCCTCGAAAAGCATCGTGCCGTTCCCCAGGTCCAAGGCCGGAATGTAGCCATTGGGATTGATGTCGTAATAATCCTGACCCCCTTCAGTCTTATGATCTTTGAAGTTCACCCTGACAAACTCGATATCCAACTTCAGTTCATTGGCAACGATGTGTGGTGAGAGCGAGCAAGCGGCGGGCATGTAGTAGAGCTTCATCAATCGTCTCCTTGGATTTCAGCACCTCGAGACATGTTGCACGAGGACCGAAACCCACTTACTTGTGACGGTATAAAAATGTAAGAACGCAAAATAATGTCATCTAGGTACATAAATTATACCTGGCTTCGCGAGGTGCGAATTTGAAAGATACCGTCACCGGTTGTTCCGTTGAGCTCGCAATGCATCTGCTGGGCGGAAGATGGCGTTTGCTAATCGCATCCTATCTCATCGATGGTCCAAAACGGTTCAACGAACTCAGGAGGCTCATACCTGGCATTTCTCAAAGGATGCTGAGCCTCGACCTCCGTGCATTGGAGGACGCCCGCTTGGTCGCCAGAACCGTTTTCCCCACAGTTCCCGTAAAGGTGGAGTATGCGCTGACCGAAGAAGGGCGCCGTCTGGGTAAAGTTGTAGCAGTCGTTCAGGAATTCGGGCTTTGGCTGAAGGATAGGGATGCAAGCTGACCTGATGTCCGCAATGGGCCTAGGCTGTGTGAAAACTCACTGCGGATGATATCTGACGCGTTGCTCGGACCAGATAAGGCGGCCAGCGACAGATTTCGACGGGACGTGGTTTGACGGCCTTTTCAGGCCTTCACCGCTG
>NZ_WMIF01000067.1 GCF_009711185.1 Paracoccus limosus | reverse complement strand
GCCGAGCCTGTGTAAAAACTCGGTCTTGTGATAGACTTTGGCATGGCGTTGGGGGATCGGCATGTCGGGGTTCATCGAAGGCGTTGCACGCGGGCAGACGGTTCTTTTCCCTGATCGGCTCGAGGACTGGATCGATGAGGATCACCTGGGCCGAGTGATTGATCTCTTCGTCGACGAGCTTGACCTGATAGACTTGGGGTTTGGACGGGCGGCGCACGCTCGAACCGGCCGCCCGGGCTACCATCCCGCCGTTCTGCTCAAGCTGTTCATCTACGGCTACCTGAACCGGATCCCGTCGAGCCGCAGGCTGGAGCGCGAAGCCGGGCGGAATGTCGAACTGATGTGGCTGACGGGCAGGCTGGTCCCCGATCACAAGACCATCGCCGACTTTCGGCGCGACAACGGCCCCGGTATCCGCCGAACCTGTGCCCGGTTCGTGGAACTTTGCCGACGCATCGGCGTGCTGAAGGGTGCCTGCGTCGCCATCGACGGCAGCAAGTTTCGGGCGGCGAACTCCCGCGACCGCAACTTCACCAAGGGCAAGATCGCCAGCCGCATCGCCCATCTGGAGGCGGACGTCGAACGCTACATCGCCGAGATGGTCCGCGTCGATCGACAAGAAGAAGGCGAGGTCCGGGCCGAGAAGGTCGCGCATCTGGCCAAGCGCTACGGCCGCGTCCGCCAGCACATCCAGCATCTGCAAGCGATGGATCGGGCGCTGGCCGATGCACCGGACGGTCAGATCTCCCTAACCGATCCCGATGCCCGCGCCATGGCCACCAGCGCCCGCAACAGCGGCATGGTCGGCTACAACGTCCAGACCGCCGTCGATGCCGAGACACATCTGATCGTCGCCCACGACGTCACCAATCAGGGGCATGACCGCGACCTGCTGGTGCCGATGGCGCTGGCGGCCAAGGAGGCGCTGGATCGCGACGAGATGCATGTGCTGGCCGACAAAGGCTACTTCAGCGGGCGGCAAATCCTGACCTGCCACGAGGCGGGGATTACCACGACGATCCCGAAGCCGGAGACGTCCGGCAACAGGGTCAAAGGCATGTATGTGAAGCCCGACTTCGTCTACGAGGCCGATGCTGATGTTTACCGCTGCCCTGCCGGAGAGGCGTTGACCTACCGCTACACCACCGAGGAAGATGGGTTGGAATTGCGCCGTTACTGGACCAACGAATGCGTTGGCTGCCCCATAAAGGCCCGCTGCACGACCGGCAAGGAGCGCCGGATCACGCGGTGGGCGCATGAGCACCTGATCGAAGCGGCACGGGCTAGACTGATCGGACCGACAGAGCCGATGACCGTCCGCCGCGGCACGGTCGAACATCCCTTCGGCACCATCAAGGCCTGGATGGGAACGACCCACTTCCTCACCCGCAGGCTGAGGAGCGTGAAGACCGAGATCGCCCTGAACGTCCTCGCCTATAACATTAAGCGGATGGTGGCGCTGATCGGGATCCAAGGGCTGATGACAGCGGTGAAGGCCTGAAAAGGCCGTCAAACCACGTCCCGTCGAAATCTGTCGCTGGCCGCCTTATCTGGTCCGAGCAACGCGTCAGATATCATCCGCAGTGAGTTTTCACACAGCCTAGGCCC
>NZ_WMIF01000066.1 GCF_009711185.1 Paracoccus limosus | reverse complement strand
TGGCTCAGCCCATGCGCTCGCTGGCGTAGCTGCCGGGCGAGGCCGGGAAGACCACGGTCTTGTTGCCGTTCAGGAACACGCGGCGGTGGATATGGGCGTGGATCGCCCGTGCCAACACCTGGCTTTCCACGTCGCGGCCAAGGCTGACGTAATCCTCGGGCGACTGGGCATGGGTCACGCGGATGGTGTCCTGCTCGATGATCGGGCCCTCGTCCAGATCGGCGGTGACGTAATGGCTGGTCGCGCCGATCAGCTTCACCCCGCGCTCATAGGCCTGCTTGTAGGGGTTCGCCCCCTTGAAGCTGGGCAGGAACGAGTGGTGGATGTTGATGATCCGCCCCGACATCTTGCGGCACATGTCATCGGACAGCACCTGCATGTAGCGCGCCAGCACGATCAGCTCGGCGCCGGTATCCTCGACCACGGCCATGATGCGGGCCTCGGCCTCGGGCTTGTTCTGCTTGGTCACCTTGATGCAGTGGAAGGGGATGTCGTGGTTCACCACCACCTTCTGGTAGTCCATGTGGTTGCTGACCACCGCCACGATCTCGATCGGCAGCGCGCCGATGCGCCAGCGATACAGCAGATCATTCAGGCAATGGCCAAAGCGGCTGACCATGATCACGACCTTCATCTTCTCGGCCTCGTCGTGGAAGGCATAGGTCATGTCGAATTCGGCCGCGGCCGCGGCCAGCCCCTCCTGCAGCGCCGCCAGCGCCGCGCCGCTCTCGGGTACGAAGCTCACGCGCATGAAGAAGCGCCCGGTCTCGGCATCGTCGAACTGGCTCGAATCGGTGATGTTGCAGCCCTGCTCGGCCAGATAGGTCGAGATCGCGGCCACAATTCCCCGGGTCGAGGGGCAGGTGACGGTCAGGCAGTATTTGGTCATCGGGGTCTCCACTGTCGCGGGCCGGAGCCCATGCTTCTGTCGTGTGCAAATATCCTGGGGGGAGCGTTTTCCCGACCCCGTCGAGGGGTCTGGAAAACGTGGGGGGCAAAGCCCCCGGGGGGTGCGGCTCAGCCGGCGGGATGTCCGGGTCCGCTCAGATCCGGGTCGGGCAGGCCATTGATCCGGCAGCAGGCGATCAGCGTATTGGCCAGCAGGCAGGCGATGGTCATCGGCCCGACGCCGCCCGGCACCGGGGTGATCGCGCCCGCGACCTCGGCGGCGGGGCCAAAGTCCACGTCGCCCACCAGCCGCGACTTGCCGTCGCGCTCGATGCGGTTGATGCCGACGTCGATCACGGTGGCGCCGGGCTTGACCCAGTCACCCTTGACCAGCTCGGGCCGGCCCACCGCCACCACGAGGATGTCGGCCTGACGGCACAGATCGGCGGTGTTGCGGGTGCGCGAATGCGCCACCGTCACCGTGCAGCCCTCGGCCAGCAGCAGCTGCGCCATCGGCTTGCCGACGATATTGGACTTGCCGATGACCAGCGCGTTCAGCCCCGACAGGTTGCCCAGCCGGTCCTTGAGCATCATCAGGCAGCCCAGGGGCGTGCAGGGCACCATCGCCTTTTGCCCGGTGCCGAGCAGGCCGACATTGCTGATGGTAAAGCCGTCGACGTCCTTTTCCGGTGCGATGGCATTGATGACGGCCTCGGCGTCCAGATGCCCCGGCAGCGGCAGCTGCACCAGGATGCCATGCACCGCCGGATCGGCATTCAACTTAGCAATCAGCGCCATCAGCGCGTCCTGCCCGGTCGAGGCCTCAAGCTTGTGCTCAAAGCTCACCATTCCGGCTTCGCGCGTCTGGATGCCCTTGTTGCGCACATAGACCGCCGAGGCCGGATCCTCGCCCACCAGCACAACCGCAAGACCGGGCACAATCCCGCGATCCGATAACCCAGATACCGTCGCGGAAACTCGCCCGCGAAGC
>NZ_WMIF01000065.1 GCF_009711185.1 Paracoccus limosus | reverse complement strand
ACCTCGCCGATACCCTCCGGGCCATCCTCGACGGACACCCCAGATCCCGCATCGAGGACCTCATGCCCTGGTGCTACGACCAAGCGTCAAGCCTCGCTGCATAGGGCCTCGTCGTCGCGCTTACGAAAATTGAGGGAGGAGAGGGAATTGCAAAATTCAGATGACCGCGGATTGGATCCCGGTGTCTTTTGGCCGGCACTGATCGTCGCGGCAGGATTCGTGGGATGGGGGGTGCTGTCGCCCGACAGTCTGGCTTCGACGTCGACCGCTGTGCTGAACTGGATCATCCGTGCCTTCGGCTGGAGCTTCGTCGTTTCGACGGCGTTCTTCCTGGCCTTCGCCGTCTTTCTTGCCTTCAGCCGCTTCGGGCGCATCAAGCTGGGCCATGACGACGAAAAGCCCGAGTTCAGCACCATCTCGTGGGTCTGCATGATGTTCAGCGTCGGCATGGGCATCGGGCTGATGTTCTGGGGCGTGGCCGAGCCGATCAAACACTTTGGTTCGCCGCCGCATGGGCTGGCCGTGCCGCAAAGCCGCGAGGCGGCGCTGGTCGCGATGCAATATGCCTATTTCCACTGGGCATTGCACCCTTGGGCGATCTATGCCGTCGTCGGTCTGGCGCTGGCCTATTTCAGCTATCGCCGCGACCTGCCCACGCTGATCTCCAGTGCCTTTCACCCGCTTCTGGGTGACCGCATCCACGGGCCGATCGGGCGCACCATCGACGCGCTGGCGATCATCGCCACGCTGTTTGGCACCGCGACCTCGCTGGGCCTTGGCGCGCAGCAGATCAACAGCGGCATGAACTTTCTGTGGAGTACCGGTGAATCCTCGACGATCTCGCTGACGATCATCGGCGTTCTGACCGTGGTGTTCATCATGTCGGCGGTCTCGGGCGTCGGCAAGGGCATTCAGTTCCTCAGCAACATGAACATGATCATCGCGCTGATCCTGCTGGCGTTTCTGGCGCTGGTCGGCCCGACCGTCTTTATCATGGACACGCTGATCGAGGCGCTTGGGCTTTACATCAGCGATCTGGTGGCGATGTCGTTCCGCACCTCGGCCTTCAGTGATGGCAAATGGCTGGCGAGCTGGCCGATCTTTTACTGGGCCTGGTGGATTAGCTGGGCGCCCTTCGTCGGCGTTTTCATCGCGCGCATCTCGCGCGGGCGCACGATCCGCGAGTTCGTAATCGGCGTGCTGCTGATCCCCAGCGCGGTGACCTTCGTCTGGTTCACCATCATGGGCGGCACGGCGCTTTATTCCGAACTGGTCGGCCCCGGCGGGCTGGTCGAGGCCATCAATGCCAAGGGCGAGGCGGTGTCGCTGTTCGCGCTGCTTGAGCAATATCCGATGGCTGTCTTTACCTCATCGGTCGCGATGTTCCTTGTTGCCATCTTCTTCGTGTCGGGTGCCGATGCGGCCTCGGTGGTGATGGGGATGCTGTCCTCGCGCGGGACGGCGCATCCGCGTCCGGGCATCGTCGTGCTCTGGGGGCTGCTGGCGGGGGCCTCTGCCTCGGTTCTGTTGGTCATGGGCGGGCTGAACGGCCTGCAAACGGCCTCGATCATCGCGGCGGCGCCGTTCCTTGTGGTGATGGTGGGGCTTTGCGTCTCGCTGTGGAAGGGGTTGATGGACGATATCGAGGTCCACGGCCATTTCGAGAACCTCGACCCGCATACCGGCGGCGTCCGCGAGGACCATCTTTAATCTGTTGCACCGAGCCGGACGAAGGTCTGGCTCGGTGTTTTCGGGGGGCTCGGCAATCCTCCCGGCTTATCGGGGTGCGGCCGGTCAGCGCAGATGCTTGCCCTTGGTTTCCGGTGTTGAACGGCTTGCAATAAGGACCCCGCTTCTGGGGTGATCGGCGTCCAAAAGGGACCCCACCGACCGGGGGTTGGGTCCATTGTGCCTTCGATGATTATCGGAGGCCGAGCACGGGATGCTGATC
>NZ_WMIF01000064.1 GCF_009711185.1 Paracoccus limosus | reverse complement strand
TGACAGCGGTGAAGGCCTGAAAAGGCCGTCAAACCACGTCCCGTCGAAATCTGTCGCTGGCCGCCTTATCTGGTCCGAGCAACGCGTCAGATATCATCCGCAGTGAGTTTTCACACAGCCTAGGCCCTTATCGGTCATTCAGAATTGTGCGTAATTTCGCGCGATGCACTTCAGAGAAATAAATAGAAACCAATGCAACTGCACCGTGGCCGCCTGATTGATCACATTCAGCTTGTTGTGCGCGACCTACCCGCGAGCGAGAAATTCTACACAGCGGTGCTGTCAGTGCTGGGGATACCGGTTCTCAGCACTGATAACGGCTACTTTATTGCGGATGAATTCACCGTATCCGCCGCCGACAGCCCTACGTCGACGGGCCAGTTGACCGGGCGGCACCATCTTGCATTTCAGGCTAAGGATCGTGAAACGGTTGATGCTTTTTACAGCGCCGCCCTGTCGCATGGTGGGCGCGACAATGGGGCACCCGGAATCCGGGCCTATCATCCGGGGTATTATGCCGCCTTCGTGCTGGACCCGGATGGCAACAACATCGAGGCTGTCTATCAAGGCGACGCAACCCGCAACGTGCCATCAGTCACCCTCGATTTTTAGGCCGCGCGGATAGTACGTCGCAACGTCCGCTCCGTCCCGCATAGCTGCCATGCCAGCCATCCCCCGTTTCATCACTCTCGATGAGCTCGCTGCCTGTCGCCAATACTCTCCCTCGCCCGGCGCCCAGACAGTACTGCCCTGCTCCACAAGCGAATTCCGGGCAAGCACCTGAAATCCGGGGGAAATGCCGCAGCGCAGCGTCCAGTTGCGAATGACATGCCGCAGCAACTAAATATCCGCCATAAATATCAATGAAAACAGATATATAGTAATGCGTTTCATTCTCAACTGAGTCGGAAAAAAGGGTTGGCGCATACAGGGATCACGGCTAGAAGGGCCGCATTCCATGATTCGGCAAGGAAGGCCACCCATGTCCGCGACCCTCAGGATCGCCTTCGGCAGCATCGTCGTCGGCATCGTCGTGCTGGCGCTGAAAGTGCTGGCCTGGTGGATGACCGGCTCGGTCGCGCTGCTCTCGGATGCGCTGGAAAGCACGGTGAACGTGGCGACGGCCGTCGCCGCGCTGATCGCCATCCGGGTCGCGGCCAAGCCCGCCGACAAGGACCACCCCTATGGCCACCACAAGGCCGAATTCTTCAGCGCCGTGCTGGAAGGGGTGATGATCATCGTCGCCGCCCTGCTGATCATGCGCGAGGCATGGAACGGCTTTCAGAACCCGCGCCTGCTGGACGCCCCGGTCAGCGGCCTGCTGATCAACATTCTGGCCAGCGTGATCAACGGCTGCTGGTGCTGGGTGCTGATCAACCGCGGCAAGCGGCTGAGATCCCCGGCGCTGGTCGCGGACGGGCACCACCTGCTGACGGATGTGATCTCGTCGATCGGGGTGGTGATCGGCGTGGCGCTGGCGGTGATCAGCGGCTGGGCGGTGCTGGATCCGGCACTGGCGGCGTTGGTGGCGGTCAATATCCTGTGGTCGGGCTGGAAGGTGACGGCCAGTTCGCTCTCGGGGCTGATGGACGAGGCGGTGTCCGAGGACACTCTGGGCGAGATCCGCGCCACCATCTCGGACAGCGCCGAGGGCGCCATCGAGGCGCATGACCTGCGCACCCGCCATGCCGGGCCCAAGACCTTCATCGACTTTCATCTGGTCGTGGACGGCGCCACCACCGTCGATGCGGCGCATCAGATCTGCGACCGCATCGAACAGGCACTGAAAACCCGCCTGCCCGAGGCGATGATCACGATCCATGTCGAACCGCCGCACAAGGCCAAGCATTCCGGCGTGCTGGTGATCTAGGCGGGGCCGCCACCGGCGCCGCGCAGCTTGCCCGATTCCCGGCCCGGCCTACAGCCCGTCCTGAAAATCGATGCCGATATGGCTGCCGTCGCAAAAGGGCTTGTTCTTCGACGCGCCGCAGCGGCACAGCGTCATCCGGTTGCGATGTTCATAGACCTCGCCATCGGCGCTCTCGACCACGATGCCGCCTTCGATCTGCAACGGGCCCGAGCAAGCCTTGCCCTCATCCTTGAGAATGCCGATCCCCGGCGCCAATGCCGGCTCCAGCACGGCCCGGTCGGCATTGCGCACCGCCCGCAACCGGCCCGAGGGGCACATCTGGATCTCCTGCACGAAATCGGCGGCGACAGTGGGATCGTCGGTCTGGGCATATTGCTCCCAGACGGTGCCCTTGACGTCGCAGAACCGGGCGCGGGCGCAGAGCGGCTTGGCATCGGTAAAGGACAGCTCCGGCCCCTCGAAGGTGCGGGCCATGTCGCCATAGACCTCACCGCCGGCGGTTTCGGTGCCGTCGAAACCGACGCGGGCATGGCTCCCATCGCAGAACGGCTTTTTCGCCGAATGGCCGCAGCGGCACAGATAGGCGGCCGCCGGCATCTGCATCTCGGCGCCATCCTGATAGGAAACCGGGTTGCCATCCGAACCGGCCACCATGCGGCGCAAACGCGTGTGCGGCTGCCCGCTGACCCGATAGGGCCCGTTCTTTGTGACCTTGATCCGGAAATTGACGGGGTCGTCCGACATCTGGCTTGCTCCTTTTCGGGCTGGCTCGGTGGATGCGATGCACCCCAAGTCTAGCCAAAGCGATCCGCGCGGC
>NZ_WMIF01000063.1 GCF_009711185.1 Paracoccus limosus | reverse complement strand
ATTCGCGCCCTACCCCCCCGGCTTTTTCTGCTTCAGAGGATAGAATGACCGCTATGCTGAATTTGTCTGGCCGCCTCGGATGAGCGGGGTTTCGATCCGCCGCGACCGCCGTGCCGGGCGCATCACCCTGACCCGGCCGCAGGCGCTGAATGCGCTCGACCACGAAATGGCGCAGAGCATCGACGCCGCCCTCGCCGCCTGGCGCGACGATCCCGAGGTGGCGCTGGTCATCATCGACGCCGAGGGCAGCCGCGCCTTTTGCGCCGGCGGTGACATCGCCGCCGTCTATCGCGCCGGGCGGGCGGGCGATCACCGCGCCGGGCGCGCCTTCTTTCGCGACGAATATGTCATGGATGCCCGCATCGCCGACTTTCCCAAGCCGGTGGTGGCCTTGATGCAGGGCTTTGTCATGGGCGGCGGCGTCGGCCTTGGCGGCCATGCCAGCCACCGCATTCTCGGCGAGACGGCGCAGGTCGCCATGCCCGAATGCGGCATCGGCATGGTCCCCGATGTCGGCGGCAGCCGGCTTCTGGCGCGCGCGCCGGGGCAATGCGGCGAATATCTGGGCCTGACCGGCGCCCGCATGGGGCCGGGCGATGCGATCCTTGCGGGCTTTGCCGATGCCTTCGTCCCCGAGGCCGACTGGCCGGCGCTCAAGGAGCAGCTGGCCCGGACCGGCGATCCGGGCCTGATCCCGCGCCATCCCGCACCGCCGGCGCCGCTGGGCACGCGCGACCTTTCGGCCTTTGCCGGCGCCGACATGGCCGAGATCACCGCCGCGCTCGAGGCGCAGGGCGCCGATGACCTGCTGCAGATCCTGCGGCGCAACTCGCCCCTGTCGCTGGCGGCGACGCTGGCGCTGGTGCGGGCGGCGCGCCATGACGCCTCGGTCCGCGACAGCCTGGCGCGCGAGTTCCGCTTTACTGCCCGCGCCACCGCCGAGAGCGATTTTCTGGAGGGCGTGCGCGCGCAGCTGATCGACAAGGACCGCAGCCCGCGCTGGTCGGCGGATGCCAGCCCGGCGCATGTGCGCGCCATGCTGGCGCCCTTGGGTGCGGATGAGCTGACATGGGATATGTTCACGGGAAAGGACCAGCAATGAAGATCGGCTTTATCGGGCTTGGCAATATGGGCGGGCCGATGGCCGCCAATCTGGCGCGCGCCGGGCATGAGGTCATGGGCCACGACCCCAGCGCACCGATGCCCGAGGGCGTGCGCCCCGCCGCCAGCGCCGCCGAGGCGGTCCGCGCGGCCCGGGTGGTGATCACCATGCTGCCCAATGGCGCCATCCTGCGCGCCGTCGCCGCCGAGGCGATCCCGGCGATGGCTGCGGGCGCGGTGCTGTGCGATTGCTCGACCGTGGATGTCGACAGCGCCCGCGCCGTGGCCGGACAGGCGCAGGCGGCGGGGCTTGGGGCGCTGGACGCGCCGGTCTCGGGCGGGATCGGCGGGGCGGCGGCGGGCACGCTGACCTTCATGGTCGGCGGCGCGGCCGAGGCCTTTGCGGTGGTGGCGCCGCTCTTTGAGGTCATGGGCCAGAAGACGGTGCATTGCGGCGCCTCGGGTGCGGGTCAGGCGGCCAAGATCTGCAACAACATGATCCTTGGCGCGACGATGATCGCCACCTGCGAGGCCTTTGCGCTGGCCGACAAGCTGGGGCTGGAGCGGCAGAAGATGTTTGACGTGGTCTCGACCTCGTCGGGCTACAGCTGGTCGATGAACGCCTATTGCCCGGCGCCCGGTGTCGGGCCGACATCGCCGGCCGACAATGATTACAAGCCGGGCTTCGCGGCCGAGCTGATGCTGAAGGACCTGCGGCTGAGCCAGCAGGCGGCCGCGGCGGCCGATGCGGCCACGCCCATGGGGGCGCTGGCCGAAACCCTCTACGCCCGCTTCGTCGAGGCCGAGGGCGGCCGGGGCCGCGATTTCTCGGCCATGCTCCCATGGCTGGCAACAAAGCATAACAAGTAGGGGTGTCGCCGGGCCGGGGAATGACCTCCCGGCCCCGTTCCCGCAGAAAACCGCCGGCGGCCAAACCCATGGCCGCCGGCGTTGTCATGATCCCGCGCATCGCAAGAAGCCGATGCGCGGGATGGTCGCTTTAGAAGAAGCCCAGCTTGTTGGGATTGTAGCTGACCAGCGTGTTCTTGGTCTGCTGATAATGGTCCAGCATCATCTTGTGCGTCTCGCGGCCGATGCCTGATTGCTTGTAGCCGCCAAAGGCGGCATGGGCCGGATAGGCGTGGTAATTGTTGACCCAGACCCGACCCGCCTGAATGCCCCGGCTGAAGCGATAGGCGCGATTGCCGTCGCGGCTCCACACCCCCGCCGCCAGCCCGTAGATCGAGTCATTGGCCAGCTCCAGCGCCTCGTCATCGGTCTTGAAGGTCGTCACCGAGGTCACGGGGCCAAAGATTTCCTCCTGGAACACCCGCATCTTGTTGTGCCCCTCGAACACGGTGGGCTTGATGTAATAGCCGCCCGACAATTCGCCCGGCAGGACATTGGCCGTGCCGCCGGTCAGGATCCGCGCGCCCTCGCTGCGACCGATGTCGAAATAGCGCAGGATCTTTTCGAATTGCTCGTTCGAGGCCTGCGCGCCGATCATGGTCGAGAAATCGCGCGGATCGCCCTGCACGATCGCCTCGACGCGTTTCAAGGTGTTGAACGGCTTGCAATAAGGACCCCGCTTCTGGGGTGATCGGCGTCCAAAAGGGACCCCACCGACCGGGGGTTGGGTCCATTGTGCCTTCGATGATTATCGGAGGCCGAGCACGGGATGC
>NZ_WMIF01000062.1 GCF_009711185.1 Paracoccus limosus | reverse complement strand
ACAGCGGTGAAGGCCTGAAAAGGCCGTCAAACCACGTCCCGTCGAAATCTGTCGCTGGCCGCCTTATCTGGTCCGAGCAACGCGTCAGATATCATCCGCAGTGAGTTTTCACACAGCCTAGGCCCATAAGGGGCGAAGTACAGCGCATTCTTTCTCGCGCACATGAGATGGGCGAGAAAGGCAACCGGCTCTGACCTGCAGCGCCCAAAGCCGAATTATATTGTTCCATCCCCTCACGCCCTTGTAGCCTTGCCTTCCCCCCCCATCCTTGCCAAGCAGTCCCCCGAGCCCAAGCCCCAAGGTGACCGATGGCCAGCCCGCGCCCCTTTTCCGCCTATGAGTTCATGATCGCATGGCGCTACCTGCGCGCCCGCCGTGCCGAAGGCGGCGTCAGCGTCATGACCTGGATCAGCCTAATCGGCATCACGCTGGGGGTCGCCGCGCTCATCGCGACCCTTGCCGTGCGCGCAGGCTTTCGCGAGGAATTCGTTGACACCATCCTTGGCGCCAATGCCCATAGTTCGGTCTATTACGCGCCGACCTCGGTCTATAACGACCTGACCGAGGAAACCTATACGGCGCCCGGCCGGATCGAGGATGCCGATGCGCTGGCTGCCCGCATCGCCGCGCTGCCCGATGTGGTGCGCGCCACCCCGGTCGTGCGCGGTCAGGCCATGCTCAGCGCCAATGACCAGAATAACGTGGCCGAGGTCTATGGCGTCACCCTCGCCGATCTGAAAGCCATGCCTCGCATCGCCGACCCGGCCAATTCCATGGGCAACCTCGACGATTTCGGGCGCGAGGGCGTCAATGGCATCGCGCTGGGGGTCGAACTGGCACGCGAACTCGGCGTCTCGGTCGGTGACAAGGTGCAGCTGATTTCGCCGCAAGGCGCGCAGACCGCCGTCGGCACCACCCCCCGGATCGAGACCTATGACGTGGTCTATATCTTCTCGGCCGGGCGCTATGACATCGACAAGACCCGCGCCTATCTGCCGATGCCTGCCGCGCAGGCCTTCTTCAACCGCGAAGGCGTCGCCGACGAGATCGAGATCTTCGTCAAGGACCCCGAGCGCGTCGATGCCCTGACGCCGGCGCTGATGCAGACGGCGGGCGAACGCGCGCTGGTCTGGACATGGAAAGACGCCAATGGCGGCTTCCTGCGTGCGCTGACGATGGAGGACAATGTGATGTTCGTCATCCTGTCGATCCTCGTGCTGATCGCCTCGATGAACATCACCTCGGGGCTGATCATGCTGGTCAAGAACAAGGGCCGCGACATCGGCATCCTGCGCACCATGGGCCTGACCGAAGGCGCGATCCTGCGTGTGTTTTTCCTCTGCGGCGCCTTCACCGGCGTCATCGGCACGCTGGCCGGTGTGGCGCTGGGGGTGCTGTTTGCGCTGAACGTCCAGCATGTGCTGGATTTCGTGAACCTGATTACGGGCGGCGGGGCATGGGACGCCTCGGTGCGCGGCATCTATGAACTGCCGGCGAAACTGCGCGCCTGGGACGTGGCGAAATCGGTGCTGCTGTCGCTGGGGCTGGCCTTTGTCGTCACCATCTTCCCGGCCCGTCGGGCCGCCCGCATGAACCCGGTTGAGGCGCTGCGCTATGAGTGACGTTCTGGTTCTGGATCGGGTCAGCAAGACCTATGGCAAGCGCGGCCCGGCCCCGGTCGAGGTGCTGCGCGATCTGTCGCTCTCGGTCGGTCGGGCCGAGGTGGTGGCGCTGGTCGCGCCCTCGGGCGCCGGGAAATCGACGCTGCTGCATATCGCGGGGCTCTTGGACAGTCCCGACAGCGGTCGCGTGGTGCTGAACGGCCGCGACATGACCGGGCAGGGCGACCGCGCCCGGACCGAGGCGCGACGGCAGGATCTGGGCTTTGTCTATCAGTTCCACCACCTGCTGCCCGAATTCTCGGCCGCCGAAAACATCGTGCTGCCGCAGCTCGCGAACGGCGTCCCGGGCGCGCAGGCCCGGGCACGCGCCGCCGATCTGCTGGATCGGGTCGGGCTTGCGCATCGCGCCGAACATCGCCCGGCGCAGCTTTCGGGCGGCGAGCAGCAGCGCGTGGCCTTTTGCCGGGCGCTGGCCAATGGCCCCTCGCTGCTTCTGGCCGATGAGCCGACCGGCAACCTCGATCCCGCGACCTCGGACAAGGTGTTCGACGTGCTGATGGCATTGGTGCGCGACACCGGCCTCTCGGCGCTGATCGCCACGCATAACATGGAGCTGGCCGGCCGCATGGACCGGGTGATCCGGCTGGGCGCGCCCGAATGATGCCGGCGCTGTGTACAGCCGGTGTACGCGCGGTGTACGCCCGCTGCACGGCTGTCACAGCGCAAACCCCAGCAATTTCTGGGTCTGACCCGAATCCGCGCGGCTCGGCGCCCCCACGCAACGTGCGCAGCCGTTGCGCGGCGCTGTTGGGCCTCGCGCTCGCCGCGCCGCCCGCCGCCGCCGACCCGTTCGAGGACTTCGGCACCGCGATGAAATACGGCCTGCCACTTGCCGCCGCAGTCTGCGCCGCCGACCAGCACCGGCTGGAGGATTTCGCGGTGCGCGGTGCCTTGCAGGCTGCGCTGGTCTGGGGGCTCAAGGAATATTTCGACGGCACGCCGATCTCGCGCCGCCCGAATGGCGAAGGCAAGGGCTTCCCCTCGGGCCATACCGCCGCCGCCTTCTTCGGCGCCGCCGATCTGGCCGGAAAATGCTTTGATGACAAACCCTTGGCCGGAGCCGCCGCCTATGGCGCCGCCGGCCTGACCGGCTGGAGCCGGATCGAATCCGGCGCCCACACCCCCGAGCAAGCCTGGACCGGAGCCCTGATCGGCCTCTCCCTCGGCGCCGCCAGCTTCGGCATCGGCACCGACAAGGTCAGCTTCAGCATCGGGATGAAGTTCTAGGTCATGTTGACAAATGGCGGAGCCAGAGCCTGATGCAGGCGACGTCTACGAAGCCGAGGAAACTGTCTGCGGTTTTGTCGTAGCGGGTTGCCAGCCGGCGGCTGTTTTTCAGTTTGCTGAAGC
>NZ_WMIF01000061.1 GCF_009711185.1 Paracoccus limosus | reverse complement strand
AGCCCTCGAAGAAGGCCCACTCATCGTCGGATATCAGGTTGCGCGCCAAGCCCATCTCCCAAGCAGAGATGAGCTTGAATCATAGGACGACTGCCAACGGAACCCCTTTTGTCAACACGGCCTAGTTGAGGTATGCATACTTATGCCGTGGGTGTGCATACATATGCTCCCAGGTCGATTTAATGACAGTATAAAGAATTGTAATTAAACGGAAAATCACGATCCAGAACTGAGCGAGATGATTCGATGTGCATCCTTATGCTGGGTTGGCATTTGCCAGCCCTTGTCGCTCTGCGCATTGCCATGGATGGCATGTGAGGCGGCGGCGGCGGTTGTCATGCCCCCTTCGCCGGCACTGTCCCGACATCTGTCGTCCACATATTCGTCGAGGGTGCACAGTTCGCCCACGCTGTGGCCCGGACCCGGCGCCCTGCCCCATGGCAAGGCGTCCGGGCGGCGCGCAGCCTAGCGCCCCGAAAAGGCGTTGATCAGGTTCAGGACCGCAAGGATCTTCTGGGTGCCGCTGTCGACGCGGTAGATATTGTTGTCATCGCGGTAATAATCCCAGTCGCGGCGCGGCTGCAGGCCATAGCGGTCGTGATCCTGAATCGGCAGATAGCCACCCATGCGCAGCGTGTCGCCGACGCGGGTGCCATAATGCCGGCGAACCTGACCGGGCGGGATGCAGGCAGGGCTGCGCTTGGCCAGACCCGGCGGGCAATTCAGGACATAGCGCGGCTCGGGGCGGCGGCGCTCCCACGGCGCGCGCTCGTGGGGATGGTGGTGGCGCGCCTCGGGGCCCTTGCCGCGGCCATGCCTCTTGCCGTGATCCGGATCGGCGGCGACCGGCCCGGCGGCAATCACAGCGATGACCAGGGCTGGCATCAGTTTCGAAATCAATGTCATCGCTTATCCTCAGAATGCGGCTTGTCGAGCACATAGCGCCGGCGGGGGCAAAAGTTGCATCACGAAACTTGGCTCGGCAAAAAAGCGCCGGTGGGGCTGAGGGCACGAAGCTGCGGGCATGAAAAAGGCCGGGCATACCAGCCCGGCCGCTTTCCGTCCCAACACAATACTCGTGAACACAAGGGCCCGAACTGCAACCGGATACTCGTGACAGCCCTTCTTGACTGACCAATCAATAAACCCTGACGCGACTCGGGGGAAGCTGTCCAATTGGTCAGGCGGGCGAATCGACCCCGACCGAGGCCCCGCAACCGCCGCGCCGCAGCAGGTTTCCATTGACAATACGACCGGTAGCGGCGCAGCGTCTTGGCGATGTTGCGATAAAGGAAGCCGGTGAAAACCCGGCACGGTCGCGCCACTGTGACCGCGCACATGCGCGGAAGTCAGACCCGGCACCGCAACAGTCATGAACCCCAGACGGACGCGTATCCGAAGGAGAACTGCCATGGCCATCAGCCACACCGCCCCGACCCACGCTCAAGGCATTGCGCCGATCCCGCTGGCACAATGGGCACCCTGGGCGATCTTTGCCGGTCTTGTCATGCTGCTTGCGATGTATTTCGTCAGCACCGAACAAGGCGCTGTGGCGATGTTCGACGGCACTTCGGTGCATGAATTCGTGCATGATGCGCGCCATCTGCTGGGCTTTCCCTGTCACTGAGGGGGCCTGACATGACCACAGGACGTTATCTGTTCCTCGGCATGATTGCCGGGCTGATTGCGGGTGTGCTGGCCTTTGGCGTCGGCCGCGTCTGGGGCGAGCCTCCGGTCGAGGCCGCCATCGCCATCGAAGAGGCCGGATCGGCCGAACCCGCCGCCCATGACCATACCGCCATGGCCACCGAGGCACCTGCCCCCGCGCCAGAGGCCGAAGCCGCCGGGCATTCGCATGACGAAGAGGCCGGCTTCAGCCGCGCCACGCAGGCCGGGATCGGGCTTCTGACCGGGATGGCGGTGTTCGGTGCCGGACTGGGCGGGCTGTTCGCGCTGGCCTTTGCGCTGGTGCAGGGCCGGTTCTCGCAGCTGGGCGCACAGGCCACGGCAGCGATCATGGCGCTGATCGGCTATGTCGCCGTGGTGCTGGTGCCGTTTCTGAAATACCCGGCCAACCCGCCCGCCGTCGGCCATGGCGAGACGATCGGCATGCGCACGCAGCTGTATTTCACCATGATCGTGCTGTCGCTGATCGCGACGGCGATCTCGGTCGCGGTGGCACGCGGCGGTGCCGACCGCTGGCGCGCGGCCATCCATGGCGGGCTGGTCTATCTGGCGCTGATGGTGCTGGCCGGATTCGTGCTGCCTTCGATCAACGAGGTGCCGGCCGATTTTCCGGGTGACTTGCTGTGGCAGTTCCGCAGCGTATCGCTGGTGATTGCGGCGGTGCTGTGGGGCGCGATCGGGCTGATCTTCGGTCTGCTGGTCAGCCGGGCGCAGGCGGTGGCCGCGCCGGGCCTGCACCGCCCGGCCTGACATCATTCCCCCGCGCCGGCAGGGTCCGGCGTGGGGCTCTCAGCCGCGCAGGCGCGCCTGCGCCAGCCAGTCCAGACAAGCCCGCAATGCCGCCAAAGGGGAACAGGTGCAGCCCCGCGATCAGCGTTCCCGGCTCGGTCGCGCGATGCGCCTGCAACTCAGCGATGACCGCATCGGGCGTGACCGGCTGCAACAGCTTGCGAATGTCGCGGGCACGGCGCTGCAAGACCCCGAGCGAGGCACCAACGCCGCAATCCATGGCAAAGCGCATCAGGCTTTGCAGCCGGGCGGGACCGGCCAGACCGATGCGCACCGGCAATTCGATCCCGGCCTGCCGGACCCGTCGCGCCCAGTCGATTGCCGGCGTGGCATCGAACAGGAATTGCGTGACCAGCCCCAGTTCGGCCCCACTGCGCTGCGCCAAGGCCTGTTTCCAAAGCAGCGCCGCATCGACGGCCACCGTGCCGCCCTGCGGGTCGATGTCGCGGCTGCCCTCGGGGTGACCGGCGAAATACAGCCGCTGATAGCCCAGCCGGTCGAAATGCCCGGTCTCGACCAGATCCATGCTGGAGGCCAGCCGGCCAAGCGGCGCCCGGCGGCCACCAGCGATCAGCAGGGCGCGGCGGACGCCGGCCTCGTCGCGATAGGCCTGCAAGTGTGTCAATCGGCATCCAAACGGCCCCCCCGATCGGCGCCCAAAAGTGACCCCTTTGGCGCGCGGTTGAGCAGGCCCGTGGCGGCGTAGCTTTCCAGCTGGCGCAGCCGACGCGGGCCTGCGTTTCG
>NZ_WMIF01000060.1 GCF_009711185.1 Paracoccus limosus | reverse complement strand
CTACCTCGCCGATACCCTCCGGGCCATCCTCGACGGACACCCCAGATCCCGCATCGAGGACCTCATGCCCTGGTGCTACGACCAAGCGTCAAGCCTCGCTGCATAGGGCCTCGTCGTCGCGCTTACGGTCTACCTGCCCATGAGCATTCCGAACAGAACTGCGATACCCGCGGCGATCAGACCGGGCAGTGATGCCCTGCACGCGCCCGCACGGCCATAGGCGTTCAGATGGGCGCGCTGGATGCGCCGTCGCGCCCATCTGATGCGCGCGACGAGGCGTCGTGATCGGGGTTCATCATGGGACGAACATGCCCTTGCCACCGACCGTCCGCAACCAAGAGGCTGGAGCGCCCGATTCCGCCGGCCCCAGTGCCGGGCGTGATCCGGGGGCGGGGCGCGGAAATATGCTCTTTGCGGGACCGGATTGGGAATGCGCTTTCCCATTCGGCAGGGACAAGGAAATGGACAAGAAAGACATGTCAGTCTAGCAAATTCACATGGGCCCAACGGCTGCGGTCCCTCTTTCCCGGCGGGCAATGCTGCCTTGGGGACGGGGCCGATCCGGCAGGCCGGGACCGAAAACAGGACAGGCACAGGACATGACGACCGAGCCATTTGACAGCCTTGATGCCGCCGCGGGCCGGGCGATGTCCTGCAGCGCCACTGTCTGCCGCGCGGCTGCCGGCCAGCGCTGTCGGTGCCGTCGCTTGCGGCGCATCGCCCGATAACCGGCGGGCAGGCCCGCCTGCCGCTGTCACCCCCGAATTCCCTCACCAATACGGCTTTCCGCATGGGTCGCGCAGGACGTGGCCGATGACCGGACCTCTCAAACCTTCAGGACCGTTTTCCATGGCCAGAACTTCCCCTTCGATCACCCTGTCCCGGCGCAGTCTCTTGGCCGGATCGGCGGCGCTTGCTGTCGCCAGCCTTGCCGCCTCGGCCGGGTTCAGCCGCGCCGCCAGCCCCGCCGGGGGCGAGATCACCTTTCTGATCGACTCGCTCGGCGATACCTGGATCCCGAACAACAGCGCGATTTCCAGCTTTCAGGGCCATGTCTGGGGCCATGTCACCGACAAGCTGGTCTATGTCGATGCCCAAGGCAAAGTCAGCCCATGGATCGCCGAAAGCTGGGAACAGAACGACAGCGCGACCGAGTTCACCCTGCACCTGAAGGACGGCGTCACATTCTCGGACGGCACGGCGCTGGATGCGGCGGCGGTCGTGGCCAATCTTGACATCTGGTATGCCGGCCGCAAGCCCGAGGGCATCAACCCGATCGGCCTGTTTCCCAAGACCTATGATCGCGCCGAGGCCGTGGATGCCCGCACCGTCCGCGTCTATTTCCACAAGCCTACGCTGGGTTTCATCCCGACGCTGGGCTATCACGGCTCGATCCTGATTTCGCCGGCCACCATCGCCTCCCCCGCCGCCGAACAGGCCGATCTGGGCAAGACCGCCGGCAGCGGCCCCTTTGTGGTCGAAAGCTGGAAAGAGGGTGATTTCGTCCGGCTGGTGAAACGCGCCGATTACAACTGGGGCCCGGCGGCGGTCGGCCATACCGGCCCGGCATTTCTGGATGCGATCACCTACAAGCTGGTCAGCGAGCCCTCGTTGCGGGTGGCCTCGGTCCAGTCCGAACAGGCCGATGTCGCCTATAACGCCTCGCCGCAGGAACTGCAGTCGCTGGCGGCCGAGGGCCTTTCTGTGGCGACCCCGCGCTATCTGGGCTTTGTCAACGGCTGGGCGATCAATACCGCCGTCGCCCCTTTCGATGATGTCCGGGTCCGTCAGGCCCTGCAGGCCGCGATCAATCGCCAAGAGATCATCGACACGGTCTATACCCCCGACTGGAAGCTTGCGACCTCGTTCATCCAAAGCAACGTGCCCGGCGCTACCGACCATGCCGCCCTGCTGGCCCATGACCCGGCCCGGGCCGAGGCGCTGCTGGACGCGGCCGGCTGGATCAAGGGCGCGGGCGGCATCCGCACCAAGGATGGCGTCGCCCTGTCGCTGGTGCTGCATTCCAACCCCTATCTGGCCACTTCGAAGGCGGTGGACGAGCTGATCGCCCAGCAGCTGGGCCGCATCGGCTGGAAGGTCGAGATCCGCGCCTTTGACGTGGTGACCTTTGGCCAGAAGGTCCGCTATGCCAGCCCGACCGTTCCCGCCTATGAGGTCACGCGCAGCTTCATCGATGCGGGCACGGTGGCGGGCATCCTGACCGATGCCAACAATGGCGAGAACTGGTTCGGGCTTGGCTCGGGCGATGTGCGGCTGAACGATCTGCGCGACCGCATTGCCGGCGCCGCCACGCATGAGATCCGCAACCCGCTTCTGGACGAATTGCAGCGTTATGTTCTGGAACAGGGCTATTTCGTGCCCCGCACCCAGATCGTCCAGCGCATCTATGTGCAATCGCCCAAGCTTCAGGGCGAGGTCTACAACGGCATCGCCTACGCCAGCTATTACACCGCCCGGCTGGTCGCGTGATCCCCATATCACCGAAAGGATGGCAAGGATGAGCAACCCCTATCTCGCCCATGCGGCCCGGCGCATCGCCCAGGCCGGGGTCGTGGTCCTGTTGACCTATGTGTTTACCTTTGTCGTGGTCAGCATCCTGCCCGGCGATCCGGTGACCAATGTGCTGCGCAACCCGCAGAACGGTTTCACCGAGGCCGAGATTCAGGAAATCATCGCTGCGCAGGGGCTGGACCGGCCCGTGCTGGCGCAATTGGGCAGCGCGCTGGGCGGTTTCCTGACCGGTGATCTGGGCAATTCGCTGCGTTCGGGCCGGCCGGTGGCGACGCTGATCGGCGAGGTGTTGCCCTCGACGCTGATCCTTGCGGGTTCCGGGCTGGTGGTGGCGCTGCTGCTGGCCGGAGCGGTCGCCTATGGCACGCAGTTCCTGCCGCGCAGATACGGGCAGGGGCTGCTGCGCGGCTTTCCCTCGCTGTTCCTGTCGGTGCCGAATTTCGTCATCGGGCTGGTGCTGATCCATGTCTTTGGCTTCCAGATGGGGCTGTTCCGGGTGATCCAGCCCGACAGTTTCTGGGCGACGCTGTTTGCGGCGGTGGCGCTGGGCATCCCGATCTCGGCCCAGATCGCCGAGGTGCTGATCGCCAATCTGGACGGCGAGGCGCGGCAGGAATATGCCGCCGTCGCCCGCAGCCGGGGGCTGGGGCAGGCGCGGCTGTTTGCGGCCCATCTGCTCAAGCCCGCCGCGCTGCCGGTCGTCACCGTGATCGCGCTGACCATCGGCGAGCTGCTGGGCGGGTCGCTGATCACCGAGACGGTCTTTGGCCGCACCGGCATCGGCAGCCTTGTGCAAAGATCGGTGACCACGCAGGACCTGCCGGTGCTGCAGGCCATCGTCGCGCTGGCGGCGGCCCTGTTCGTCGTCATCAACCTGCTGGCCGATCTGGTCTATCCGTTGCTGGATCCACGGGTCCGGCTGGCGGGGCCGCAGCGCCTGCGCCGGGCCGGGGCCGACCGGGTCGCGACGGATCTTGCGGCAAGGGTGGTGACGGAATGAGCTATCCGACCCATCCCTCGCGCGGCAGGGGCTGTTGAACGGCTTGCAATAAGGACCCCGCTTCTGGGGTGATCGGCGTCCAAAAGGGACCCCACCGACCGGGGGTTGGGTCCATTGTGCCTTCGATGATTATCGGAGGCCGAGCACGGGATGCTG
>NZ_WMIF01000006.1 GCF_009711185.1 Paracoccus limosus | reverse complement strand
GATCAGCATCCCGTGCTCGGCCTCCGATAATCATCGAAGGCACAATGGACCCAACCCCCGGTCGGTGGGGTCCCTTTTGGACGCCGATCACCCCAGAAGCGGGGTCCTTATTGCAAGCCGTTCAACATCGAGGACCTGCAAGAGGTTCGCGGGTATATCCGCGACCATATGAAGGGGCTGGAAGCGAGGCTTGACCAGCTATCGACCCGTTCCGGACCATCCGAGGGCTGGGTTACGCCGCCGATTTATCGCCCCGGCATGGAACATGATCTGCGCGCCAAGGTCGCGACGAGCGAAGCGGCAGACAAGCTGCGCGGCGCTGATCTGGAAGCCGTGGCGCGGGATACCAATCTGGCCGAGGCGACCGTGCGCCGGGTTGTGGATCGCCTGCTGGCAGAGCCTGACGGCGGGAGGGCTTCGGCATGACAGGGTTGCAAAAAGACTGGATGAGCATATCCGAACTGGCGCGGCTAGCAGAGGCAGAGAACATCTTGGGCATTCCACACACAAGGCGGGGGATGCAATATTTCCTTAACAAACATGGAATTGTTGATGATCCGAGCCTGTGCCAGCCTGCATCAAAGGGAAGGGCTCCAAGGGTGTTTCACCGCAGCATTCTGGACCGCGCAATCAGGTGGCGAGAGCCCAATTCTTCGCCAAAAACGACAACCTGTGTCGAAAAGTCCCGGCCGCCCGCTGCGGCTGCGCTAGACCTATCGACTGTCAGGAATTCGGCGCTGCTGGGTGAATTGCTGACACGGGTTTTTCGAGCTTTGGGGGATGAAGATGGCAGATCGTCTTGACCTCACGGTGTCGGTGCCCGCCGACGAATGGGCGTATATGCAACGGCGTCTCGCGTGGTTCGAGGCGCTCTTGCTGCGGATCGTCCGCGACCGGGCCGCTTTCCCGGAATGGCACGATGCGGGTCAGCTTGCCGACCTGCGCTTGCCCGGCCTGCCAGCATCCCGCAGTGCCATCGCCCAGAAGGCCAGCCGCGAGGGCTGGACCCGGCGCGCCGCCAAGGGCCGCCGGGTGCTGTTCCATGTGTCCAGCCTGCCCGCGCGGGCCTTTGACGCTCTGATCGCCCGCATCCTCGACCTGCCCGAGCTCGAGGCCGAAACCGATGCCCTGTTCACCCTGCCCACGCCGCCCGCGCCCGAGGTGCTGGCCGAGAACGCCACGCCCGCTTGGGTGCTGCCCCTGATGCGGCTGATCCGGCAGGAAGGCGATCTGGCGAAAGCATGGCGCGCGCTGCCCGACCATCTGCCGGAGCACGTTCCGTTGCCCGATGTAGAGGACGCCGCCAAAATGCTGGTCAAGCTCAAACTGATAAAGGGGCATTGATGGCGGCGGAAAATGGGGATGCCTGCAAATGGTTTACGGCTGGCGAAGCCGCCAAATTGACCGAAGTCCATCAAGTTTCGGGAGTACCGGCGACCCGCTGGGGCATGACGAAGCGGCTCAAGGGCGATAACGGCGCAGGCCCGTCGCCGGGGCGCTCGCTTGGTCTACCCCTACGGCTATGCCAACGGCTGGCGTGAGGCGCTGCACCCGACCGACAGCGAGGCCCACCTTGATTACGACGGCCAGCCGCTGCGGTCGTATCTGTCAGCACCGCCGGCGTAATCCTTGAAGGGGCCTTCAATGGCCCCTTTTATCGATTTCGCGGTGTCAGGATTGAACGCATTGGATGGGGATCCCAACACTGCCGACAAAATTTTTTTCCGCCAAAGCTAGTCCATCATTCCGCCAAAGCTGGCCCGCCGCCACAGATATTTTCCCGTCCGGAAGCTAGAGCGTCATTGTCCGGAAGCTGGCCCGCCGCAACATTCATAACGGGATGCGGTTCCACCACGGTTCCACGCATACCAGAAGCAAAAAGGCCGCCCCAAAGGGACGGCCTTTTTCGCAGGAAAACCAGTTGGATAACTGGTGCCGGTGAAGGGACTCGAACCCCCGACCCCATCATTACGAATGACGTGCTCTACCAGCTGAGCTACACCGGCACTTCTGATGCCGCGCCGGATAGCAGGTTCCGGCGCGGGCGAAAAGGGGTGTCAGCGATTTTTCGCGATCGAGGCACTTTCTTCGGGCGGCTCGACATCCGGGCGCACCGGCAGCACGTCGCCATCAAGCGCCGAGGTGCGGCTGGCCGCACGCTCGGGCGCAGGCTCAGCGGGCTTGGGCGCGGCGGTACGGACCGGCTCGGGCTCGGGGTCGGTCACGGTCATCGCCGGCTCGTTGACGCTGCGATAATCCGATTCGCGCGGCACCATGCCGGGGGCGACATGCGCCACCTCTTGTCGGGCCGGCTTTGCGGGCTCGGCCTTGGGCGCGGGCGGCACCTCCTCTTCGGCGTCATCGACCATGCCGGGGCTTGCCGCCGGCTTGCGCACCGGCTCGGGTGCGGGCTGAGGCGCGGCTTGCGGCACAGGCTGGGCCGGGACCGTCGCCGGCACCGGATGGGCCGCGCCATTGGCCTTGCCGCCGACGAGCAGGGGCAGCAACTCGATGCCATTGGGAACGACGCCGCCGCTGGCCCCTTCGGGTTCGCGCCATGTCAACGTGTCGAAACCGCCGCAGCTGTCGCAGGTCGGGCTCCAGTCGGCCATGATGTTGTGGCACTTGTCGCAGACCCATTGCGGGCCGCGGCTGGCCGTCATCGCCCGCGCCAGAGTGCCGCGCACCACGGCATCATCGGCGCCCTCGCCGCGTTCGACGGCGGCAAGGATCGACAGCGAGCGCACGGTCGGGTGCTTGATCGCCAGATCGCCCAAGGCGCGCCGGGCGCCGGGGAAATCCTCGGCTGCCAGCAGCAGTTCGGCCTGCAGCAGCTTGGTTTCCTCGTTGTCGGGGTTCTTGCGGATCAGATCCTCGAACCGGCGCAGCCGCGCGGCCGGGGTTTCGTCCGGCACGATGTCGGCAAAGGTCGCGGCGATGGCAGGATGGGGCCGCACGCTCCAGGTCTTTTGCAGCACGCGAGTGGCATTGCGCAGATCGTTCTGGGCGATGTAGCTGCGGGCGGCCAGCACGGCGGCCGGAATCAGGTCGGGGCTGGCGCGGCTGGCCGAGATCGCGGCCTCGCGGGCGCTGATCGAATTGCCCTCGGCCAGCACGTCCGAGGCCTCTTTCAGCGCCAGCACCGCATCGCGGCGGATATGCACGTCCTGCGGCAACAGCCCCTGCTTGCGCTTGTCCTTCAGAACCGCGCGCGCGCCCTTCCAGTCACCCTCGCGGGTCTGCAGTTGCAGCAGCGTGTCCTGAACGTCGGCATTGCGCGGCTTCAGCGCATAGGCCTTTTGCGCCAGTTTCAGCGCGGTGGCGGTATCGCCCTCATCCAGTTTCTGCCGCATCAGGCCGCGCACGCCGACAAAGCGGGTGCGGTCGTCGCCCAGCAGACGGCGATAGACCTCGGCCGCGCGCTGGCTGTCGCCGGCGACCTCGGCCGCCTGTGCGGCCAGCAGATCGGTAACATGCGGCTGGTTCAGAAACTTGGCCGCGCGCGCCGCCTTGTCCAGTGCCAACCGCCCCTCGCCCGAGGCGACGGCCAGCATACCTTCGGACAGTGCCTCATAGCCCTTGCGCTCGCGCGAGCGGGCGAAATAGCGGTTGATCGCGGTTTCATCGCCCAGCAGGAAACGCAGGAAGGCCACGCCAAAGCCCAGCAGCTTGAACAGCAGCCAGCCCAGAAACAGCAGCACGACCAGGCCGATCAGCGCCTGCACCGGGCCCAGCGAATATTCGACGCCGCCATAGACCAGCCGCAGGGCATGGCCCTGTTCGGACAAATGCACCGCGCCCAAGGTGACCGCCAGAACGACGGCAAAGAAAATCAGTATCTTCAATGCGGAAAGCAGCATGATGACCCCCTAGCGCCCGCCTGCGGCCAATGCGGCCAGCGCGGCATTGGCATCCGTCCAGGTCTTGGCCCGGCCAACCCATTGCGCCATGGCCTCTTGCGCCGGCTGCGGCAGAGCGCCGATTTCGGCCAGAGCCCCGGCAATATCGCCGCTTTCGACTGCCGCATTGGCGCGCGACAGCACCGCATCGGGGTCCGAGCCCTCGCGCGGCTCGACCGAGCGCGCCCCGGTCTGCACGCGCAGGAAATTGCCCAGAGCGCTCATCGTACCTTCGCCACTGGCGGAATCGCGGGCGGCCTTCAGTCCGGCACGGGCAGCGGCGGGAAACTCGGAGCGCAATTCGGCGATGCGGGGCACATCTGCGGTCAGCACCGCGGGCACTTCGACGCCCGAAGCCTGCAATTCGGCCAGCGCCTGATCGCGCGGCGCGCCGTTCTCGATGGCTGCGATCAGGGCCGAGGCGGCAGCGGCGGCCTGCGCGCGCCGATTGGCGGCTTCGGTCGATTGCTGCAATTGTTCGGCCTGCTGTGCAAGGGTCTGGACCTGCGCGGCGGTGGCCGGATCAACGGCGGGCCGTGCCGCCAGCTCGTCCAGCCGGCTCTGCTGCTGTTCGACCCGGCTTGCCAGCGCATCCAGCGCCGATTGCGGGATGCCCGCCGGGGCCTGCTGGCCCAAGCGGCTGCCCAGATCAGCGACATTGCGTTCCAGCGCCGCAAGCTTGTCGGCCAGATCGGCCGGCAGATCGCCCGTAGCCGAGGCGGCGCCCGGCGTGGCATCGGCCAGAACCTGACGCGCGGCATCGGTGCCGGCCTCGGCCGCGCGGGTGGCCAGCGCATCGGCCTGGGTCTGGAACTCGGCGCGGGCAGCATCGACGCCGGCCTGACGCGCGGCATCAAGCTGCGAGTCCGAGAGTGCGGCCTCGGGGACCACCGGCTGCCATGCGGCGGGCAGATGCGGGATCACCCAATAGCAGGCGGCGGCACCCAGCCCGGCTGCGACCACGCCGCCAAGGAAGGTCGGGAAAAAGCCGACGCGGCGCGGCGCGGGCTGCGCAGAGGCGCGCGTGCTGACCGGGATGCTGCTGACCGGGGCCGCCGAGGGCGTGGCAGCGTGGGTGACGGCGGGTTTCGCGGCCGGGCCTTCGGCCTTGGCGGCGGCGCTGTCGCCGGGTTTGACCGTGGCGGGCTTGGCCGCTGCGGCATCGCCGGCGGGCTTCTTGGCCGCAGCCGGGCGGGCCGGATCGGGGCTGCCGACCAACGTCGAGTCGATCACCGGTTTGGCCGAACCGTCCTGAGGCTTGGTCGCATCACCCGCCCCGGTCGCCCGGCTTTCGATCGCGGCGCCGGCAACAGGCTGGCGTTTCGCATCGGCTGCAGGGGTGGCAGGGTCTTGGCTGGATGTCTTGTCTTGCTCTGTCACTCTGAAATTCCCCGTAATTTTCAGCCTCTTGACCACATGCTCGGGGAGTGGGTGACGCCCCGGTTCGCCTTACGGCCGGATTTGCCTTCGGCATCACTCTAGTCGGCGCCTCGCGGCGTCTCAACCCACCCTCAGCGGGTTTGTTCCGCAGCCAGCAGGCTTTCGACCGCGCACGCAACCCCTGCGGCATCGGGGCTTTGCGCCACAACCTGCCGCGCAAGCGGCCCCGACCATGCCGCAGCGGCTGCCGGGCTGATCGGCGCCAGCCACAAGGGCGCGCGCCCCCCCGCCGCCGCTTCGGCCAACAGGCGGGCGGAACGCGGCGAAAACAGCGGCAGGATCACCGCCCCGGCACCGGTCAGCAGGTCCTGCGCGGCACGGCTTAGCGGCTGGGCCTGCTGGTCATAGACGGCGATGCCGGGCAACGGCAGTTCACGCGCGACATGGGCGCCATGGACATGCAGCCAGCCCGGCCCCAGATCCCGCAGCAGGGGCAGCATCCCCAGCGCATCACCCGGCCCCTCGGTCACCTCATAGCCGGCCTGACGGGCATCGCGCGCAGTCGCCGGACCGACGCAGATCGCCGGCCGCCCCTGCCCCGGACCGGCGGCGGCCACGCCATGCGCCGAGGTAAAGACCAGCCCCCGCGCCTGCGCCACCGCCGCCCGGTCATGCGGCAGCGGCAGGATGCACAGGATGGGCGAGATCACCACCGGCAGGCCCAGCGGCGCCAGCCTTGCGGCAAAACGTCGCGAGGCGGCCTCGGGGCGGGTCAGCAGGATGGTCGGCGGCATGGCATTCGGCCCACTTGGGTGCTAGTGGAACATGCCTAGGCCACAGGGCCATCGCGGACAAGGACGAGCATGGAACCGATCTTTCTGGGCATCGAGAGCAGCTGCGACGACACCGCCGCCGCCGTGGTGCGCGGCGACGGCACCATCCTTGCCTCGGTCGTCGCGGGCCAGACGGCGCTGCATGCCGATTTCGGCGGCGTCGTGCCGGAAATCGCCGCCCGCGCCCATGCCGAAAAGCTGGATCTGTGTGTCGAGCAGGCGTTGGAGCAGGCCGGGCTGGGGCTGGCCGATCTGAACGGCATCGCCGTGACCGCCGGGCCGGGGCTGATCGGCGGCGTGCTGGCCGGGGTCATGCTGGCCAAGGGGCTGGCGGCCGGATCGGGCCTGCCGCTGGTCGGCGTCAACCATCTGGCCGGCCATGCGCTGACCCCGCGCCTGACCGATGCCGTGGCCTATCCCTATCTGATGCTGCTGGTTTCGGGCGGGCATTGCCAGTTCCTGTGGGTCGAGGGGCCGCAATGCTTCACCCGGCTTGGCGGCACCATCGACGACGCACCGGGCGAGGCCTTTGACAAGGTGGCCAAGCTTTTGGGCCTGCCGCAACCCGGCGGCCCTTCGGTCGAGGTGGCGGCGCGTTCGGGCGATCCGCGCCGCTTTGGCTTTCCCCGGCCGCTTCTGGACCGGCCCGGCTGCGACATGAGCTTTTCGGGATTGAAAACCGCCGTGCTGCGCCAGCGCGACCAGTTGGTCGCCGAACAGGGCGGGCTGCATGAACAGGACCGCAGCGACATCTGCGCGGGCTTTCAGGCGGCGGTGGCCGATGTGCTGGCGGAAAAGACCCGCCGCGCGCTGGAACAGACCGGCGCGCCGCTTCTGGCGGTGGCGGGCGGGGTCGCCGCCAATCAGGAATTGCGCGCCGCACTTTTGCGCGTGGCCGAGACCGCCGGCGCGCGCTTCGTCGCCCCGCCGCTGCGGCTTTGTACCGACAATGGCGCCATGATCGCCTGGGCCGGGATCGAGGCGTTCCGCGCCGGCCAGCGCGACGGCATGGACCTTGCCGCCCGCCCGCGCTGGCCGCTGGACCAGCGCGCGGCGCCGATGCTGGGCGCGGGCAAGCGGGGGGCCAAGGCATGAGCGTCGCGGTGATCGGCGCCGGTGCCTTTGGCACGGCATTGGCGGTGGTGCTGGCCAGCAAGGGCCCGGTCACGCTGTGGGGCCGCGACATCGGCTGGAGCGAGAATCCGCGCCTGCCCGGCATCGACCTGCCCCCTGCCCTGCGCCTGACCGACCGGATCGAGGATTGCGCCGCCGAGACCGTGCTGCTGGCGCTGCCGGCGCAGGTGCTGGGCGGGTTTCTGGCCGAACAGGCGCAGTTTTTCGACGGCCGCAATCTGGTCAGTTGCGCCAAGGGGATCGACCTGTCGACGCTGCAGGGCCCCTCGGCGCTGATCGCTGCGGCTTGTCCGGCGGCGACGGTGGCGGTGCTGACCGGGCCCAGCTTTGCCGCCGATATCGCACGCGGCCTGCCGACCGCCCTGACGCTGGCCTGCGCCGATCCCGACAAGGCCGAGACCTTGCAGGCGCAGCTTTCGACCGCCTCGCTGCGGCTTTACCGCACCACCGACGTGACCGGGGCGGAACTGGGCGGCGCGCTGAAGAACGTCATCGCCATCGCTGCCGGGGCCGCCATCGGCGCGGGCTATGGCGACAGCGCTCGCGCCAGCGTGGTGACGCGCGGCTTTGCCGAGATGACGCGGCTGGCCGCAGCCCTTGGCGCCCGGCCCGAAACGCTGGCGGGGCTTTCGGGTCTGGGCGATCTGGTGCTGACCTGCACCTCGGAACAGTCGCGCAATTTCCGCTATGGCCTCGCCTTGGGTGCGGGGCGCGACTTTGCCGCCGGAACCACGGTGGAAGGCGCCGCGACCGCCCGCGCCGTCGCGGCGCTGGCCCCGAAACTGGGGATCGAACTGCCGATTTCCCAACTGGTGGCCGGGCTTGCCGAGGGTCGCGTCGCCATGAAACATGCGCTGGACATCTTGCTGAACCGTCCCCTGAAGGAGGAATGAATGCCCTATTTCGCCGTGATCTGCCGCGATGCCCCCGGCATGTTGGAAACCCGCCTTGCCGTGCGCGAGCGGCATCTGGACCATCTGGGCCGCCGCGCCGGCGTGCTGGTCGCCGGCCCCTTCATCGAGAACGACAAGCCCTGCGGCTCGTTGCTGATCGTCGAGGGCGAGAGCCTTGCCGAAGTGTCGGACTGGGCCGGTTACGACCCCTATGCCGAGGCAGGCGTCTTTGCCTCGGTCGAGATCGTCGAATGGCGCAAGGTCATCGGCTGATGGCGCATTGGCTGTTCAAGTCCGAGCCCGATGTCTTCAGCTTTGACGACCTGATCGCCAAGGGCGAGACCGGTGAGCAATGGGACGGCGTGCGCAACTATCAGGCCCGCAACAACATGCGGGCCATGAAGCTGGGCGAGCGCGGGTTCTTTTACCATTCGAACATCGGCAAGGAGGTCGTCGGCATCTGCGAGGTGGTGGCGCTGGCCCATCCCGACACCACGGCCGACGATCCGAAATGGGAATGTGTGGACCTGAAGGCCGTCGCCCGCGTGGTACGCCCGGTCACGCTGGACGAGGCCAAGGCCGAACCCCGGCTCAGGGACATGATTCTGGTCAACAATTCGCGCCTGTCGGTGCAGCCGGTTTCGGATGCCGAATGGGACGCGATCCTTGAAATGGCCGGCGGCACCCTGCCGCTATAGCAACATCCGCGCGCGCCCGGCGGGCGCCGCCCCTCAGGCAGACTCCCAAGGGAAGACGACATGGCACGCAGCCCCAAAATCATCGCCGATCGGCCCACGACGAAACGCATCGGCGCGTTGCGGGCGCTGTGGCCCTTTATCCGGCCCTATCGCGGGCTCTTGGCCTCGGCGCTGGTGGCGCTGGTGGTGACCGCCGGCATCAGTCTGGTGCTGCCCCTGGCGGTGCGCCGCGTGGTCGACGGGTTCGACGCCGGGGCACGGCTGCTGGACCAGTATTTCGGGGCGGCGGTCGCCATCGTGGCGCTGCTCGCCCTTGGCACCGGCATGCGGTATTATCTGGTGACGCGACTGGGAGAGCGTGTCGTCGCCGATATCCGCGAGGCGGTCTTTGACCGTGTGATCACACTGAGTCCGGCCTTCTACGAACGCGTGCTGACCGGCGAGATCATCAGCCGCATCACCACCGACACCACGCTGATCCAGTCGGTGATCGGCTCGTCGGTGTCGATTGCGCTGCGCAACTTCCTGATCCTGATCGGCGGCATGGGGATGCTGCTCTGGACCTCGGCCAAGCTTTCGGGTCTGGTGCTGCTTCTGGTGCCGCTGGTCGTGGTGCCGATCATCGTGCTGGGCCGGCGGCTGCGGGTGCTGTCGCGCGAAAATCAGGACTGGATCGCGCAAAGTTCGGGCGCGGCCTCGGAAAGCCTGCTGTCGGCGCAGACGGTGCAGGCCTTCACCCATGAGGGCCCGACCCGCGCCCGCTTTCGCGAAGTTACCGAGCGCTCTTTCGATTCGGCGCTCAGCCGGGTGCGGACGCGCACGGTGATGACGGTGATCGTGATCTTTCTGATCTTCTCGGGCGTGCTGGGCGTGCTCTGGGTCGGCGCGCGCGACGTGCGGGCCGATGTGATGAGCATGGGTCAGCTGGTCCAGTTCGTAATCTATGCCGTTCTGGTCGCCGGCGCGGTCGGCGCGCTCTCCGAGATCTGGGGCGAATTGCAGCGCGCCGCCGGCGCGACCGAGCGCCTGACCGAACTGCTGAGCGCCGAGGACACGCTGACCGATCCGGTCGATCCTCTGCCGCTGCCGCGCCCTGTCCAAGGCCGGATCGGGTTCCGCAACGTCAGCTTCCATTACCCCTCGCGCCCCGAGGTTTCCGCCCTTGAGGGCGTCACGCTGGACATCCAGCCCGGCGAGACCGTGGCACTGGTCGGCCCCTCGGGCGCGGGCAAGACCACGGTGGTGCAATTGCTGCTGCGATTCTGGGATCCGGCCTCGGGCACGGTCAGCATCGACGGCATGGATCTGCGCCGCATGGCCCGGGCCGATTTCCGGCAGGCCATCGCGCTGGTGCCGCAGGACCCGGTGATCTTTGCCACCACGGCGCGCGAAAACATCCGCTTTGGCCGCCCCGGTGCCAGCGATGCCGAGGTCGAGGCTGCCGCCCGCGCCGCGCATGCCGATGAATTCCTGTCCGCCCTGCCCGAAGGTTACGACAGCTATGTCGGCGAACGCGGCGTGATGCTGTCAGGCGGGCAGAAACAGCGCATCGCCATCGCCCGCGCCATCCTGCGCGATGCGCCGATCCTGCTTCTGGACGAGGCGACCAGCGCGCTGGACGCCGAATCCGAACGGCTGGTGCAGGCGGCGGTGGACGAGCTGACCCGCACCCGCACCACGATCATCGTCGCGCACCGGCTGGCGACGGTGAAAAAGGCCGACCGCATCGTAGTCTTTGACCATGGCCGCATCGTGGCGCAGGGCCGCCATGACGAGCTGGTGACGCAGGGCGGCCTTTACGCCCGGCTGGCGCGGCTGCAATTCACCGAGAGCCTGGCTTCGTGACGCCCGGCGCCGCATAGACGGCCGCCCAGAACACGGTGCGGCCGTCGGTGCCGATGGCCCGGCCGATACCGACATCGCGCAGCTGCGGGATCAGGATATTGGCCAGATGCCCGGCCGAGCCGTTCCACTCGGCCAGCACCCTGTCTTGGCCAAAGGGCCCGGCGGCGATGTTTTCGGCGGTGATGCGCGGCGCATAGCCACGCGCCTTGACCCGTTGCGAAGGCCCCGAGGTCGCGCTGCCGCCATGGCTCATCAAACCGCGCCGCGCCATGTCGCAGGCATGTGCGGCCGCCGCAGCCGACAGCCGGGCATCGGGCACGACGGGCGCCAGACCGCGCGCCGCCCGCGCGGCATTGGTGGCCCGGACGGCCGCTTCGGCCTCGGCCGGCGTGGTGGCAGGGCAGGTCGCGGGGCCCGGTGCGCTGGCCTGCACATCGGGATAACCGTCGGGGTGATGGCTGACCACACCCGCCGTCGGCGCGGCACAAGCCGCCAGCCCCGCACAGGCGATGCCGCAAATGACCGCCCGGATCGCCGGGCCCTGCGCAATATGTTTCTTCATCCCGACCCTGAGAAAAGGGTTTTCGCCCGACTGCCCGCCAGCGTAGCATTGCAGGCAGGCATGACCAATGCAAAACGCCGGGCAGCAGGGAACCCGGACCGGCGGATAGCGTTTGTCATTGAAACCAAAGCTTAAAGGAGTTGGCGATGGCGATCTGGGACTTCGTGAAGGACGCAGGCAAGTCGATCTTCGGGGGCGAGGCCAAGGCCGAAGAGGCCCCCAAGGCTGCAGCTCCGGCGCCCGCCGCAGGCGCGGCCAGCGATGCCGAAACCGACCGCAAGGTCGCCGCGCTCAAGGCCGAGCTGGCGCAGCTGGGGCTGACCGCGAATGACGTGCACCTGACCCTGCGCGGCGGCGATACCGTCGTCATCAAGGGCAAGGCCCGCGATCAGGAGACGCTGGAAAAGCTGATCCTTGCGGTCGGCAACATCAAGGGCATCGCCCGCGTCGAGCTGGCCGACGATCCCGGCACGGCCGCCCCGGCCAAGCCGCCGCTGTTCCATACCGTGAAAAAGGGCGAGACGCTCTCGGCCATCGCCAAGCAATATCTGGGCGACGCCAACCGCTATCGCGAGATCTTCGAGGCGAACCGGCCGATGCTGTCGCATCCCGACAAGATCTATCCCGGCCAGACCTTGCGTATTGCGCAAGGCTGATATGCAGCGCTGACAGCTCTTTGCTGGTTCCGCGGGCAGATCGCGATCTTGCCCCGGACCTGTTTTCTGGCCCATGCTGCCGACTGCCGAAGTGGCGGTCGGCAAGCATGTGGGAGGACGGATCATGGCCAGGTTTGCAACCATCGCCGACCGAGACGCGGTCGAAGCGGAAATGCCCTATGCGCAGCGCGATCTGCCGGCCACGGTCTACCGGATGCTCAGCCGCACGCGCGAACGCCATCCAACGCGCCCGGCGATCAGCTTTCAGCTGCTCTCGGACCCGCGCTCCAAGGCGGTGACGCTGAACTGGAACGAGCTGCACGAGCGCGTCACTGAAACCGCCAATCTGCTGCGCAATCTCGGCATCGGCCCGACCGATGTCGTGGCCTATCTGCTGCCCAATTGCATCGAGGCGCCCATCGTTCTGTTGGCGGGGGCGACCGCCGGGATTGTGAACCCGATCAACCCGCTGCTGGACGCCGAGCAGATCGCCGGCATCCTGCGCGAAACCGGCGCCCGCATTCTGGTGACGCTGAAGCCGTTCCCGAAATCGGACGTGGCGCAAAAGGCCGCCGCTGCCGTGGCGCTGGCCCCCAATGTCAAAACCGTGCTCGAAGTTGACCTGCGCCCCTATCTGTCGGGGCTGAAACGGCTGGCCATTCCCTTTCTGCGGCCCCGGATCGAGACGCAAAATCAGGCGAAATATCTAGACTTCGAGGCCGCGGCCAGCGGCCACCGCCACAACCGGCTGACCTTCGACGAACCCGAAGGCGACCGCGTCTCGGCCTATTTCCACACCGGCGGCACCACCGGCACGCCCAAGGTCGCCCAGCACAAGCAATCGGGCATGATCTACAACGGCTGGCTGGGCGCGAGCATGCTGTTCACGGCGCAGGACGTGCTGATGTGCCCGCTGCCGATGTTCCACGTCTTTGCCGCCTATCCGGTGCTGATGTCCTGTCTGGCCTCGGGGGCGCAGCTGGTGATGCCGACCCCGGCCGGCTATCGCGGCGAGGGGGTGTTCGACAATTTCTGGAAGCTGATCGAACGCTGGCAGGCCAGCTTCCTGATCACCGTGCCGACCGCGATCGCCGCGTTGATGCAGCGCCCGCTGGATGCCGACGTGTCGTCGCTGCGCATCGCCATCTCGGGCTCGGCACCGCTGCCGATCGAGCTTTACAACCGCTTCAAGTCCACCACCGGCGTCGAGATCGCCGAGGGCTACGGCCTGACCGAGGCCACCTGCCTCGTATCCTGCAACCCGATCGAGGGGCTGAAAAAGACCGGCTCGGTGGGCATTCCCCTGCCCTATACGCATGTGCGCATCCTCAAACGCACCGGCAGCGGCTTTCAGGAATGTGCCTGCGACGAGGTCGGCGAAATCTGCATCGCCTCGCCCGGCGTCTATGAGGGCTCGACCTATACCGAGGCCGACAAGAACCGCGACCTGTTCGCAGAAGGCCGCTTTCTGCGCACCGGCGATCTGGGCCGGGTCGATGCGGATGGCTATCTGTGGATCACCGGCCGGGCCAAGGATCTGATCATCCGCGGCGGCCACAATATCGACCCGGCGGTGATCGAGGACGCGCTGCTGGCCCATCCCGCCGTCGCCTTTGCCGGCGCCATCGGCCAGCCTGACAGCTTTGCCGGCGAACTGCCCTGCGCCTATGTCGAGCTGGTCGCGGGCAGCAATGTCACCGCCGAGGCGCTGCTGGAGCACGCCCGCACCCATGTCCACGAACGCGCCGCCATCCCCAAGCATATCGAGATCCTCGCCGAACTGCCCAAGACGGCGGTGGGCAAGATCTTCAAGCCCGATCTGCGCAAGCTCGCCATCCGGCGCGTGTATGATCATGCGCTGGCGGCGGCCGGTCTGCCGGTCTCGGTCGCCGAGGTGATCGACGACCGCAAGCGCGGCCTGACCGCCGTGCTGATGCGCAATGGCGTGGTGGATGACGCGGCGGTCCAATCCTGTCTGGGCCAGTTCACCCTGCCCTGGATCTGGTCCTGACCGCCTGAACCGGACCGCTGCGGAAAGGGCGGGCAGCCCGCAACAGGGCCGCCCGCGACAGCGACAAGGCATCTGGGCAAGCCGCCGTCGCGCCCTGCCCGGTCGAACCGATACACCCTTACCACCACGTTCGGGCGCATCGCCCGCCGCCTTGTCCCGGCCCCTTCTGCTTAGACTGCGGGCAGGCCGGCGGCAAACGCCAAGCATCCGCGATTTGATGCAAGAACGCGGCAAATGCGCTTGGTTCGCCGCACCGGCTCGGCTAGGGTCGCGCCGAAATAGCATTGCAGGAGAGCAGCATGGCGCAACGCCTTCACCTGGTGTTCGGCGGCGAACTCGTGGACCCGACCCGGACCGAATTCCGCGACACCGCCAACATCCATATCGTCGGCATCTTCCCCGATTACGCCAGCGCCTTTTCCGCATGGAAGGCCGAGGCACAGCGCACGGTCGACAGTGCCCATACCCGGTATTTCATCGCCCATCTGCTCCGGCTGCGCGACGAGGAAATGGCCGCCAGCCCGACCGAGGAACTGGGCAACTAAGCCCGCATGGCACCGGCCGGATCGAAAACCGCCGCGCTGGCGCTGTGGCTGCATCTGCGCCGCCGCGCCGCGCTGGCGCAGACGGTCGGAGACCTGGCCGAACCGCCCCCCGGCGAGGGGCCGCTGGTGCTGGTGCATCTGTCGGAACGCGCCGACGACCCGCCACCTCTGGCCGGGCTGATCAAGGCGATGCTGTCGCGCCGCCCCGGCCTGCGCTTTGCCTTTACCGGCGCCCCCGCGCCCGAGGGCCTGCTGACGCCCGAACTGCGCGCCATCCATCTGGGCCTGCCGCGCGATCCGATCCTTGTGCAGGACGTGATTGACCATCTCAATCCACGGGCGCTGCTGCTGCTGGGCGACCAGTTGCCGGCGGCGCTGATCACCGGCATGGCCGAGGCGCAGCGCCCGGTGATCCTGGCCGAGGCGCGTCTGGTCTCGTATGATCGCGCCGGCACCTGGCGCGGGCTGATCAACAGCAGCCTGATGACCCGCATCCGCCATGTGCTGGCCCCCGACCCGACCGCCGCCGCCGCCGCCCGACAGCTGGGCGCGCCGCCCGAACGCATCGAGGTCACCGGCCCGGTGGCCGGGATCCTGCCGCCGCTCTCTGCCAACGAGGCCGAGCGCGCCGCTGTCGCGCATATCCTGCGCGGCCGCCATGTCTGGCTGGCAGCGACCCCGACCCTGCCCGAGGCCAAGGCGGCACTGGCCGCCCATGCCGCGACCCTGCACCACAATCACCGCGCGCTGCTGATCCTCGCCGGCCTGCCCGCCGCCATGATCCCAGAAATCCAGTCCGAGCTGGAAACGCTGGGCCTTGCCGCCGTGCTACGCTCCGAGGACGAGGACCCAGAGGCCGATGACCATGTGCTGATCGTCGAGGACACCGACGAGATGGGCCTGTGGTATCGGCTCGCCCCGGTCTGCTTCATGGGCGGCACGCTGCTGCCCGGTGCCGGCCTTGCGCCGCGTCACCCGTTTGAGCCGGCGGCACTGGGATCGGCGATCATCCACGGCCCCCGCCCCGGTCCGCATGCGGCGGAATGGGTGCAGCTCGACGGGGCCGGCGCCGCCCGTCTGGTCACCGGGGGCGAGGCGCTGACCCGCGCCGTGGCCGATCTTTCTGCCGCCGATCAGGCGGCGCAGCTGGCCAGCAACGCCTGGGCGGTCAGCACCGGCGGCGCGGCGGTATTGCGCCGCATCTCCGATACCGTGATCGACGCGATGGAGAACGTGGAATGAGCCGTCGCACCCCCGAATTCTGGTTCCAACCCCCGGGCCTGACCGCGCGCCTGCTGGCGCCTTTGGGCGCGCTCTATGCGCGCGGCTCGGCGCGCAGGCTGGCGCATGGCAGCCGCGCCCGGCTGGATGTCCCGGTGATCTGCATCGGCAATATCAACGCCGGCGGCACCGGCAAGACGCCCAGCACGATCATGCTGGCGCAAAAACTGATGGCGCGCGGCGTGGCGGTGCAGATCGTCTCGCGCGGCTATGGCGGCAGCGAAAAGGGCCCGCTCCGCGTCGACGAAGCCCGCCATACCGCCGCCCGCGTCGGCGACGAGCCGCTGCTGATGGCGGCCTTCGCGCCGGTCTGGGTCGCCGATGACCGGCGGGAGGGCGCCCGCGCCGCCATCGCCGATGGCGCGCAGGCGATCCTTTTGGACGACGGCTTTCAGGATCCGCGTCTGGCACATGATCTGTCGCTGGTGGTGGTCGATGCCGCCAAGGGCTTCGGCAATGGCCTGTGCATCCCGGCCGGGCCGCTGCGCGAGCCGGTGGATCGCGGGCTGGCGCGCGCCGACCTGCTGCTGTCGATCGGCGATGCCGAGGCGCAGGCGCGATTCTCCGCCCGCTGGGACGGACGGCTGACCCTGCCGCATCTGCGCGGCACCCTGCAACCGCTGCAGACCGGCATGGACTGGCAGGGGCTGCGGGTGCTGGCCTTTGCCGGCATCGGCCATCCCGACAAATTCTTTGCCACCCTGCGCAGCCTCGGGGCCGAGATCGCCCGCGCCGAGCCGCTGCAGGATCACCAGCCCTTCACCCCGGCCCTGCTGACCCGGATGGAAACCGAGGCACGGCTTCTGGGCGCCCAACTCGTCACCACCGAAAAGGACGCAGCCCGCCTGCCGCGCAGCTTCCGCCCCAAGGTGCTGGCGCTGCCGGTCCGGCTGGAACTGGAAAACCCCGCGCCGCTGGACGAACGGCTGCAGGCGCTGGGACTCTGATCCCCGCACCCCACCCGCTTCTTTCGTGCAAAAATATCCCGGGGGGAGCGCCTGCGGGCCCCCATCGGGGGCACTCAGGCGTGGGGGGCAGCGCCCCCCGACCCCAGTCGGGGCGAGGCGCGCTCCAGCGCCAGTTCGGCCCCTGAAAACCGGATCGGCAGACGGACGCCGGGGATGCCCTCGGGCGCGATCTGCATGCCGCGCGCGATGATCTGCGGATCGGCAAAGACATCGGCCATGTCATTGATCGGCCCCGCCGGCACGCCCTGCACCTCCAGCGCCGCCAGCAGCGCGTCACGCGCCCAGCCCCGCGTCACCGCCGAGATCGCGGCGCTCAGCGCCTCACGATTGGCGATGCGATCGGCATTGCTGGCATAGGCCGGTGCCAGCGCCAGCCCCGGCAGGCCCAGCACCTCGCACAACCGGCGATATTGCGCATCATTGCCGGTGGCGATGATGATCCAGCCATCGGCGCAGTCGAAGACCGCATAGGGCACCAGATTGGGATGGGCATTGCCCAGCCGCTGCGGCGCCTCTCCGGTGGCCAGATAGTTCATCGCCTGATTGGCCATGACAGCGGTGGCGACATCGAACAGCGCCATGTCGACCTGCTGGCCGCACCCGGTCTGCTGACGCTGCTGCAACGCCGCAAGGATGCCCACGACCGCATAGACGCCGGTGAACACATCAACCACGGCCACGCCCACCTTTTGCGGCTGGCCCTCGGGCGCGCCCGTCACGCTCATCAGGCCGGACATGCCCTGAATGATATAGTCATAGCCCGCACGATGCGCATAGGGCCCGTCCTGACCAAAGCCGGTGATGCTGCAATAGACCAGTCGCGGGTTCAGCGCGGCAAGGCTGGCATAATCCAGCCCGTATTTCGCCAGCCCACCAACCTTGAAATTCTCGATCACCACATCGGCATCACGGATCAGCTCGCGCAGGCGGGCCCGATCCTCGGGGTTGCGGAAATCGGCCAGAACCGAATCCTTGCCCCGGTTCGCAGCGTGGAAATAGGCGGCCGAGCGATCGCCCTCGCGCTCGATGAAGGGCGGGCCCCAGCGGCGGGTGTCATCGCCCTCGGGGGCCTCGACCTTGGTGACCGAGGCGCCCAGATCGGCAAGGATCTGACCGGCCCAGGGGCCGGCCAGGATGCGGGCCAGTTCGACGACCTTCAGACCCGCAAGCGGTGTCATCACTTGGCGCCGGCGGCGGCCAGCTTGGCGTCGATGATCTTTTTCATGTCGTCCCAAGGCTGGTTCTGGACCTTTTCGCCGCCGATGACAAAGCTGGGCGTGCCCTCGACATTGTCGGCGGTGGCGTTCTTCTGGAAGGTGGTGACCAGATCGGCGACCTTCTGCTTGTCGGCCCAGCAGGCGTCCATCTGCTCGGTGGTCATGCCGGCCTTGGCGCCGATCTTGCGCAGGTTGGCCGCGATCTCGTCGCCGGTCTTGGCGTCCAGCCAGGTCTTTTGCTCGTCAAACAGCATGTCCGAGACGGCGTAATATTTGTCGTCGCCGCCGCAGCGGGCCAGAATGCCGGCCCACAGGCCCACCGCGTCAAAATAGACGTCACGCTGGATGAACTTGACCTTGCCGGTGTCGATGTATTCCGCCTTCAGCTTGGGCAGGTTCTCGGCATGGAAGGCGGCGCAATGCGGGCAGGTGAAGCTGGCATATTCGACGATGGTCAGCGGCGCCTCGGCCTTGCCCAGCACGATATCGGCCAGCACCTTGCCTTCGGGCATCTGGTCGGCAGCGGCCTGAGCCTGCGCTTGGGCGGGTGCCGGGGTCGTCTCGGCCGGCTTCGCGTCCTGCGCAAAGGCAGGCGCGGCGACGGTCATCGCGGCAGCCACGGCTGCGATCACGGAGCGGCGGAACAGGGTCATGAATGGGCCTTTCGGTCGTTGGCGTCCCGGCGGGACAGGATGTTCAACGCCATCTGCCGCATAGCGGCCGATAGCTGGGGATCAGTGAAACTTTCGGCGATGCGCTCAGCCTGCGCCATCTTTCCCGGATCGGGTTCAGCCTTTTTGCGGGTGGCAAAAGGGGTCTGCCCTTCGGCAAAGCCCTGTGCCAATTGCCCGCGAAAGCCGCCGCCTTCGGCAAATCCCGTCGGCGCGGTCTGGGTCAGGGTGATGCGCGACACCGCGTTGAAGCCGTAGCAGGCATTCACCTTGGCGCGGATCTGTTCCAGCTGCATGGTGATCAGCGGCGCGCGCGCACCCGGAACCAGCAGCACCAGCGTCGCGCCAAAACCCTTGCCATGGCTGATCTTGACCGGGCGGGTATGGGCGGCAAGCTCGGGGCCGACGACCTCATGCCAATGCGTCAGCAGCCGCGCCACGGCAAAGCCCCGGCTTTCGCCCACCGTCCGCACCCGGTGCGCCACCAGACTGGCGGCCGCCTCGAAGCCGCGCATCCGGCGGCGCGGCGGTGTATCGGCTTTCTTCTGGGCCATGCCGCGACCATATGGTTAACGTTGCCGCGCAGTCTGGACCGGACCGCGCCCGGATGCCAGAGCGGAGAGACTGAAATATGCGTGACCCTTTGGTGATATCAGCCGAATTGCTGGTCTGGTATGACCGCCATGCCCGCGTCCTGCCGTGGCGGGTGCCGCCCGGCGGCACGGGCGCCGATCCCTATCGCGTCTGGCTGTCCGAGGTGATGCTGCAACAGACCACCGTGGCGGCGGTGAAAGCCTATTTCGAGCGGTTCACCCTGCTATGGCCAACCGTTCAGGATCTGGCCGGCGCCGAGGATGCGCAGGTCATGGCCGAATGGGCGGGGCTTGGCTATTATGCCCGCGCCCGCAACCTTCTGGCCTGCGCCCGCGCCGTGGCCGATCTGGGCGGCTTTCCCGCCACGCGCGAAGGGTTGGCCGCCCTGCCCGGCATCGGCCCCTATACCTCTGCCGCCATCGCCGCCATCGCCTTCGACCAGCCAGAGACGGTGGTCGATGGCAATGTCGAGCGCGTGGCGGCGCGGCTGTTCGCCGTCGAAACGCCGCTGCCCGCCGCCAAGCCCGAACTGACCGCGCTGGCGGCCCGCCTGACGCCGCCTCAGCGCCCCGGAGATCATGCGCAGGCGATGATGGACCTGGGCGCCACCATCTGCACCCCGCGCAGCCCGGCCTGTGGCATCTGCCCGGTCATGGCCCATTGCGAGGCTCGCGCCAGCGGCATCGCCGCCGATCTGCCGCGCAAGGCCGCGAAAAAGCCGAAGCCCCTGCGTCAGGGCACGGTCTGGATCGGCTTCGATGCCGGTCGCGTGCTGGTCGAAACGCGGCCGGATAAGGGGCTGCTGGGCGGCACGCTGGCCTTCCCCTCGACCGGCTGGGATGGCAGCGCGCTGGCGGCCCCCGCCCCGGCGGATTGGCAGGAAATCGGCATCGTGCGCCATGTCTTTACCCATTTCGCGCTGGATCTGGCGGTGATGCAGGGGCGCTTGACCGGCAATGCCGAACGCGGCACGCTGGTGGCGCTGGATGATTTCCGCCCCACCGCCCTGCCGGGATTGATGCGCAAGGCATGGAGCCTCGCCCGCCCTGAAACAGCAAGCCCTGCGACGATGCGTCATGCTGGCAAGCCGTCAACCAACACGCCATAGTTGCAACTATGCAGACTCCATTCCGTTCGCGCCTGATCGACGCGCTGCCCTTCTGGCTTTCACTTGGCATGGTGCCGCTGGCGCTGATCGCGGCGCGTCTTGGCGGCTGGTGGTTCCTGCTGATGCCGGCCTATGCTTGGTATCTGATGACGGTGCTGGACCGCCTTCTGGGCCTGAACGAGGAAAACCCCGACACCGAAACGCCCGAAGCGCAACTGTTCTGGTATCGCGCCATCACCATCCTGTGGTTCCCGTTGCAGGCGGCGATGATCTTTGGCGGCATCTGGTGGGTGACGCGCGGCGGCCTTGGCGGCTGGGAAAGCGTCGGGCTGTTCTTTGGCATCGGCGTCGCCTCGGGCACCATCGGCATCGTCTATGCCCATGAACTGCTGCACCAGAATAACCCGCTGGAGCGCTGGCTGGGCGATCTGCTGCTGGCCTCGACGCTTTATTCGCATTTCCGCACCGAGCATCTGTTGGTGCACCATTCATGGGTGGCGACGCCGCGCGACGCGGTCTCGGCCCGCTATAACGAGGGGTTCTTTCGCTATTTCCTGCGCGTGCTGCGCGAATGTCCTGCCAGCGCGTGGCAAGCCGAGGTGCGCAAGCTGGCCCGCGCCCGCCGCCCAGCGCTGGATCGGCGCAACCCGTTCTGGCGCTACGCCGCGCTGCAACTGGCGATGCTGGCGCTGGCACTGGTCTTGGGCGGCTGGTGGGGCCTTGGGCTGTTCGTCTGGCAGGCCTTTGTCGCAATCTGGCAGCTTGAGTTGACCAATTACGTCGAACATTACGGCCTGACCCGCAAGCATCTGGGCGATGGCCGCTATGAACATGTGCTGCCCCGGCACAGCTGGAACGCCTCGCATACGGCAACGAACTGGCTGCTGATCAACCTGCAACGCCATTCGGATCACCATTACAAGCCCGACCGCCGCTTTCCGCTGCTGCAAACCTATGCACCGGACGAGGCGCCGCAGCTGCCGCTGGGCTATCCGGCAATGACCTTCCTTGCCATGGTGCCCCCGCTGTGGCGGCGGCGGATGAACCCGCGTGTGCGGGCGTGGCGGCGGCAGTTCTACCCCGAGATCACCGACTGGCAGCCCTATAACCGGGGCGAGCTGCCGATGCCGCGCAACGCGCTTTAGCCAGTAAAAGGCCCCGCCCGGCAGAACCGAGCGGGGCTAGGCGGCCCCGTCCGCACCAGAGCTTGCGGCTGCAGGGCTTGGCGAACTTGGAAAATCGTGGGATGGGCCGCCGCTCAATGCGGCCGGGTGTCGTCCATCTCGGCGCGGATCTGCTGGCGCAGGATGTCGATCGGGATCATCTTGCCCTCGCGGCGGAAGTGCCAATAGGTCCAGCCGTTGCAGCTGGGCGCGCCTTCCAGCGCGGCACCAACCTGATGGATCGAGCCCTTGACGTCATTGCCGATCAGGCTGCCATCGGCACGGACCTTGGCCTTGTGACGGCTGTTCATCGAATACAGCTCTTCGCCCGGGCGCAGCATGCCGCGTTCGACCACCTGCCCAAAGGGCACGCGCGGCTCGGCGCGCTTGGCCTTGGTCGTGGCAATGGCGTCGCTGTCCAGCCGGCGCACGCGGGCCAGCCGCTTTTCGGCGACCTCGCGATAGGCCTCCTCGCGCTCGATGCCGATGAAATTGCGACCCAGCATCTTGGCCACGGCTCCGGTGGTGCCGGTGCCAAAGAACGGGTCCAGCACCACATCGCCCGGATTAGTCGAGCCGATCAGGATGCGATGCAGCAGCGATTCAGGCTTTTGCGTCGGATGTGCCTTGGCGCCCTCGGCATCCTTCAGCCGCTCGCCGCCGGTGCAGATCGGCAGCACCCAGTCGGAACGCATTTGCACACCTTCGTTCAGCGATTTCAGCGCCTCGTAGTTGAAGGTGTATTTCGCGCCCTCGGACTTGCTGGCCCAGATCATCGTCTCATGCGCGTTGGTCAGCCGCTTGCCGCGGAAATTCGGCATCGGATTGGCCTTGCGCCAGACCACGTCGTTCAGGATCCAGAACCCCTGGTTCTGCAGTTCGGCACCGACGCGAAAGATGTTGTGATAGCTGCCGATGACCCAGATCGCCCCGTCCGGCTTCAGGATGCGGCGCGCAGCGGCCATCCAGGCGCGGGTGAACTGGTCATAGGCGGCAAAGCCCGAAAACTGGTCCCAATGATCATCGACCGCATCGACACGGCTGTTGTCGGGCCGGTGCAGCTCGCCCTTCAATTGCAGATTGTAGGGCGGATCGGCAAAGATCAGATCGACGCTGTTTTCGGGCAGCGCGTTCATCATCTCGACGCAATCGCCGGCAAGGATCTGGTTCAAAGGAAGGGGTCGCGCCGCAGCGCGGGTTTTGCTGTCTAGTCGTGTCATCACTGCCTCGGGTTTCGGCCGTTCATCGCCGATTTGTTGCCCCAATGATGATTCAGACCCGATTCGCCGTCAAATTCTTTTTTGAATCAACCTCTTGAGAATTAACCTTTACACAAGATGTTGTGGACGGGCGCAAAGCTGCGCCGATGATGTGGGGTCACGCCCAAGTCAAGCAGCGCCTTTTTATGCGCCGGAGTCGGGTAGCCCGCATTCACTTCCCAGCCATAGCCGGGGTGCTGTTGCGCCAAATCCACCATGATCGCGTCACGAAAATTCTTGGCAAGGATCGAGGCGGCAGCGATCGACAGGCTGCGCGCATCGCCGCCGACCACGGCCTGACCGGGCATCGGCAGCTCGCGTGGCAACATGTTGCCATCGACCAGCGCCAGACAGGGCCTCTGGCGCAGCCCGTCCAACGCCCGGCACATCGCCAGATGCGAGGCGCGCAGGATGTTCAGCGCATCGATTTCATCGACGCTGGCATGGCCGACGGCCCAGTCGCAGCGCGACATGACCAGTTCGGCCAAGGCGGCCCGTCGGCGCGCGGTCAGTTTCTTGGAATCGTTCAGGCCCTCGGGGATGCAGCTCGCGTCCAGGATCACCGCCGCTGCGGTCACCGGCCCCGCCAGCGGGCCACGCCCGACCTCATCAACGCCCGCCACATGATGCGCGCCAGCACCCAGCGCCGCAGCCTCCAGACTATAGTCCGGCCCGGTCATGCGGTGACGATCACCGGTGCGATGACCACCTCTTCCAGATTTAGGCCCGCGCCCTCGCGATCCACCACCAGAAAATCGGCGGCGCGGTCCAACGGCGTCAGCACCCCATGCCATGTGCCCGCATGCAGATTGACCCCCACCCCGGCCGGCACCAGAAACGCCAAAGGCGCGCCCGGCTTGCCACCCTCATCCGGTGCCACGATCGACATCCACGGATCAGGCCCCAAGGGCACAAAGGCCTGCGAGCCCAGCGGGTGCCGTTCCAGCAGCGCACATTCATAGGGCAGGCTTACCGGCTCGGACCGAAACAGCGACAGGATCGCCTCGCCGCCGGACCGCTCGACCGTGGCCAAGGCATGGTGCCGCTCGCAGCGGCCGGCATTGATCATCTTGCTGGGCACCGCCCGCGCCACCAGCACCTCGCCAAAGGGCGCGAATTCCTCGGCCGTCAATGGCCGGATCCTGATCATGTCCATGGTTTCTTTCGTGTCCAAATATCCTCGGGGGTCCGGGGGCAGACAGCCCCCGGCGCGGCGCTCAGGCCCGTTCCATCCGTGGCAGGAATACCGTCAGCAGCCCCATCAGCGGCAGGAACGAACAGATCTTGTAGACAAAGGCGATGCCCCGGGCATCCGCCACCACCCCCAGCACGGCAGCGGCAATCCCACCCATGCCAAAGGCAAAGCCGAAAAAGATCCCGGCGATCAGCCCGGTCCGCCCCGGCACCAGCTCTTGCGCAAAGACCACGATGGCCGGAAAGGCCGAGGCCAGGATCAGCCCGATCACCACCGTCAGCACGCCGGTGGTGGCAAGCCCCGCATAGGGCAGCGCCAGCGTAAAGGGCAGGATGCCCAGGATCGAGAACCAGATCACCTTCAGCGGCCCGACCCGATCGCCGATCAACCCGCCCAACATCACACCACCAGCCATGCCGCCCAGAAACAGGAACAGCATCAGCTGCGCCTGCTGCGTGCTCAGTTGGAACTTGTCGATCAGAAAAAAGGTGTAATAGCTCGAGATGCTGGCGGTGTAGATATTCTTGGTGAATGTCAGCATGGCCAGCACGACGATGGCTGTGGCCACCCGGCCACGCGACAAGTTCAGCGACCGCACCGGACGCGCCGTGCCCGCCTTGCGCCGCCCTTCGGCCCAGGCGCCGATGCGCCACAGCACCGCCGACCCCAAAAGCGCCGCCGCCGAAAAGATTGCAATCGAGGGCCGGCCCAGCGGCACCACCACAAAGGCCGCCAGCAGCGGCCCCAGCGCCGTGCCGAAATTGCCGCCCAGCTGGAACAGCGATTGCGCCGTGCCGAACCGCCCGCCCGAGGCCACCCGCGCCACGCGCGAGCTTTCGGGATGAAACACCGACGAGCCGACGCCGATCAGCATGGCTCCCGACAGCAGCACCCAATATTCATGCGCCAAAGCCAAAAGCAGCACGCCGAAAAAGGTCGATCCCATGCCGATGGCCAGCGACATCGGCATCGGCTTTTTGTCCGTCACCGCCCCGACCACCGGCTGCAGCAACGAGGCCGTGACCTGAAAGGCAAAGGTCATCAACCCGATCTGCCAATAGGACAGCGCGAATTCCTGCCGCAGCAGCGGATAGATCGCCGCCAGCATCGACTGCATGACATCGTTGATCATGTGGCAAAGGCTGATGCCCACCAGCACCAGCCATGCCGTCGTCACCGGGGCCTGACCCCGTGCCGTTGTCGCCTGCGACATGTCCCACCCCTCCAGACCCCTTGCGCAGGGCCGCCGGGACATTCTTCCCCAGTGCCTTGATTGTCAACTCGCACACGGACTCGTGCAGAGGAAAGAACGCCGTCATGTTCGTTTGGACTTGACCTCACGTTCGGACAATCGCAGAAACTAAACTATAAAGTTTAAATTGTTCTGGAAGCTGCGCGCGAATGTCTTCGCGCCTTTGGCGGTCTTCCGATGTCACATTCCCCGCAATTCCGGACGAGGCGCTCCCCAGTCACCCAGGCATTTCATCCATGTTCGAATCTTCCGCATTTCCCCTAAGCTCCGCCGGCGCGGCCCTTTCGGCCCGCCGCAAGAACATGACGTGGCAGGCCGTGCAAGACGTCGTTTTGGACCGCATCCAGAACGGCATCTGGCGCGAAGGCGAACTGATCCCCACCGAAAGCACGCTGGCAACCGAACTCGGCTGCGCCCGGGCCACCGTAAACCGCGCCATGCAGGCCCTTGCCGAAACCGGCGTGATCGAGCGGCGGCGCAAGGTCGGCACCCGTGTCGCGGCGCATCCGCGTGTGCAGCTGGTGCGCAGCCTGCTGCGCCGCGAGCTTGAGGCAGCCGGGCACAGCTATGGCTATCGCCTGCTCTCCTGCACCGAAGTCGAACCGCCGCAAGAGGTGGCGCAGGCCATGCTGCTGCGCAGCGGAGAGCCGCTGTTGTTCAACCGGGCACTGTTTCTGGCCAACGGCGCGCCCTATTGCTGCGAAGAGCGCTGGACCAACAGCTTTGCCGCCCCCGGCATGAATGCCGATGTTCTGGCCGAAATGAGCGCCTGCGAATGGCTTCTGGGCCATGTGCCGCTGAACCGCGCCAGCCTGTCGATCGGGGTGGCCGTGGCCGATATCCGCTTCATCGCCCCGGCGCTGGCGATCCCCGAAGGCCAGCCGGTGCTGCGGCTGGAGCGGCTGGAATGGCTCAACAACATGCCGGTTTCGCTGTCGCGGCGCTATTTCCCACCAGAGCACCGTCTGGAAGCCGAGATGTAACGGCCTTTGGCGCCAAGTTGATCAGGACGCCCTTGCCTTGCGGCGGCCGTCGGGCCAAACCTCGTTTACCGAAAAAAGAAACGACAACGATAATCCGGGATCGAGCATGCCCCAGAGCCGCCCCCTGACCGGCGCCCTGCTGCGCCTTGCGCTGGCCGCCACGACCGGCCTCGTGCCGGCGGCCAGTCTGGCCGAAACCAGCCCCGTCGCGCGACCGCCGGCGCGGGCCGCGACGCTCAGCGCCACCCTGCCCGCCCAGAACGCGACCCAGCCCCGGGCGCGGGCAACCGTGCTTGGCACCACGCCCGCGACCACTCCTGCCCCGGCGGATGGCAAGCCCAAGGCGCTGGTCTCGATCTCGCCCGAGGAAATCGACACGGCGACCTATACCGGCGGCGACCTGCCGCCCGGGCAATCGGCGTTGACCGCGCGGGTGCAGGTGCTGCTGGACCGCTCGGGCATCTCGCCCGGCGTGGTCGACGGCTGGCGCGGCGGCATGAGCGAAAGCGCGCTCAAGGCGTTCCAGCGCCGGGCCGGCCTGCCGATAACCGGGCGGATGGATTTCGCCGTCTGGGATCTGCTGCATGGCTTTGCCGCCGATCCGGTGACCGGCACCTATACCATCACCGACGCCGATGCGCAGGGTCTGGTCGACCGCATCCCGACCGATTACGCCGAAAAGGCCGCGATGACCTCGCAGGGTTATACCTCGGTGCTGGAAAAGCTGGCCGAGCGCTTTCACATGGACGAGAAATTTCTGACCAAGATGAACCCCGGCATTTCCTTCAAACCGGGCGAGACGATCAGCGTCACCCTGCCGGCCAAGCCGATCCGGGCCACGGTGACGCGCATTCTGGTCGACAAGGAAACCCGCCGCGTTGCCGCCTATGACGCCAAGGGCAATCTGGTGGCGGATTATCCCGCCACCGTCGGCTCGTCGGACACACCCTCGCCGCATGGCACGCATGTGGTCAATGCGGTGGCGCTGAACCCGACCTATACCTACAACCCGCAGCGCAATTTCAAACAGGGCAACAACGACAAGGTGCTGGTGGTGCCGCCCGGCCCGAACGCGCCGGTGGGCAATGTCTGGATCGACCTCAGCGAGCCGACCTATGGCATCCACGGAACCCCGACGCCCTCGCAACTGTTCGTCAACCAGTCGCATGGCTGCGTGCGGCTGACGAACTGGGATGCGGCGGAGCTGGCGCATATGGTCAAGGCCAAGGTGACGACGGTCGAATTTCTGGATCCGGGGGTCAGCATCGCCGATGTGATGAGCGGCACCGCCCCGGCACCCGATGCCACCAAGGTCATGGCCGAGACGGCACTGTCCGCCAGCCGGCCACCGATGCGTTCGGCCAGCGTGCTGGCGCGCGCCGCGACCTCGGCCCTGCCGCCGGGCGCGGCGGCGATCACTGCCGCCGCGCCCGGCACGGCGATCACCAGCGCGCCTGCGGTGACGGTCCCGGCTGCAACCGCGCCGACTGCGGCAGCGGCCAGCCCGGCGCCTGCGGCCACACCAGTGGCGATCGAGCCCGCCCCGCCGCCGGCCGTAGCCCCGGCCGCCCCCGGCGAAACGCTGACCGAGGCTTTGGCCCGCGCCGAAGCTCTGGCCGACCAGATGTTGGCCCAAGACCAGCAACCCGCGCCCACCATCGCCTCAAGCGGCACGATCAGCACCCAAGTTCTGCCGCCCCCGACCGGGACGGCCCCGACCCCGGCGAAATAGATGCGCGGGGGCCTTGCCGGGCTGCTGATCATGGCCGCCTTGCCGGCCTTGGCGCAGGCCCCGCCTGCGCCGCGCCCCGAGGTTGATCACGCCCCCAGCACCAGACCCGAAGCGCGCCCCGAAACTCACGCCGAGGCAAAACCGCCCGAGGCGCGGCCAGCCGCCCCAGCCGATCCTCTCACCGGAGCATCCGCCGACAAAGCCGCCCCGCAAGGCGAACCCACCGCCCCCAAGGCCGCAACTACTCCCGCCGAACCGCCCGGCCCCCCGCAGTTCGAAGCCCTGCGCGAAGACGACTTCCACTATTCCGCCTGCCTGCTGGATCTCAGCCTGATGGGCGCCGATTACAGCGAACTTCCCGCCGTCACCGATCCCGACCAGCGCGATTGCGGCATCGCCCGGCCGATCATGTTGCGCGCGCCCCTGCCGGGGGTCGAGATCCCCGGCGGCGCGGTGATGCGTTGCGAAACCGCATGGCATCTGGCGCATTGGCTGGGCGATTTCGTCCGCCCCGCAGCCGACCTCTTGCCCGGCCAGCCGCGCCTTGCGGCAATCGAGCCGGGCACGACCTATCAATGCCGCCAGACCGTCGGCAATGCCGGAGAAAAGCTGTCGGAACATGCGTTCGGCAATGCCTTTGACGTCGCCGCCCTGCGCTTTCAGGATGGCAGCCGGCTGGAGATCGCGCCGCGCGAGGACAGCGGCGACATGGCCGAGGCCTTCCAGCGCGCCATCCGCGGCGCGGCCTGCCTGCATTTCACCACTGTTCTGGGACCCGGCGCCAATGCCGCCCATGACAACCACCTGCATCTGGACATCAAGGCGCGCCGGAACGGCTGGCGGCTGTGCCAATAGGCCGGCTCAGCGGCTGGCCTGCTCCAGCTCCAGATATTCGGGGCGAAAGCGAGCAAATCTGACCAGACGCGGCCAGTCGAGGATCTCGACCTCTTGCCCGGTCCAGCGCAGCAGGCCGCTGGCGCGCAGGTCGCGCACGGCGCGGTTGATGTGGATCGGCGTATAGCCAAGGATATCGGCCAGTTCTTTTTGCAGCAGCGGCAGCGTAAAGACATGGTTCTGCGCCGCCCCGACCGTTGCCAGCCGGGTGTAGATCTCGCACAGCAGATGCGCCAGATGCGCGCTGGACCGCAACGAGGCCGATGCCACCAGCCATTGCCGGTGAATGGCCGCGTCGATCACCGTGGACATCCACAAAAGCCGCGTCAGATGCGGAAAATGGGCGGTGATCTCGCGCAGTTCATCATGGCCCACGAATTCCACTTCGGAGCGCCCCATCGAGACCACATCATGTTCCAACCCCGCCAGCACGAAACCGTGCAGATCGACGAAATCGCCCGGCACATGCAGGGCGGTGATGACGCGCTCCTCGGGGCGGGCGGCATTGCGGTGCTGGCGCGCCGACATGCCGCGCAGCATCATGCAGCTGCGCGTGGCCATGCGCCCCTGCGGCACGATGATCTCGCCGGGGCCAAAGCTTTCATGTGTGGTCGGCGTCGCGCGCAGCCGGTCGATGTCTTCGGCGGACAGCTGGTCGCGACGTTGCAGGTAGCGGACGAAATATTCGGTGATCGCCATGCCGGCCTCCGGTCACAGGGGGGCGGTCAGCAACGGGCACCCATCGGTGCGTTGGCGTGGTCGGTCATGGCCTTCTCCCTTTCGTCCCATCCGGCAGCGCTGCGCCTTAGCGCGGCGGCGCCATGTTCAATGCCTCGGCCAGAAGGGCAAAACTTTGCCTTGCGCCGGGGCTCTCTCGGGTAAAGAACGCATCCAGCGCCGGGAAGATCCGCACGGCCTCGTCCAGTTTCGGATCCGAGCCCTGCGCATAGAGTCCGGCGCGGATCATCAGCTCGGATTCCGCATAAATCCCCAGCATTGCACGGGCTTTGGCGATCAGCGCATTTTCGCCGGTGCTGGCGGCATGGGGCAGCGAGCGCGAAACCGAACGCAGCACATCGACCGCCGGAAAGCGCCCCCGCTCGGCGATGGCGCGGTCAAGAACCACATGCCCGTCCAGCACGCCGCGCAGGATATCGGCGACCGGCTCCTCCATGTCCGAACCCGCGACCAGCACGCTGAAAACCGCCGTCATGTCGCCCGCCCCCTGCGGTCCCGGCCCCGAACGTTCCGCCAGCGACATGATCAGATGCGAGACCGAGGGCGGAAAGCCGCGATAGCTGGGGCTTTCGCCCGCCGCCAATGCGATTTCGCGATGGGCTTCGGCAAAGCGGGTGATCGAATCGGCCAGAAACAGCACGTGCCGGCCCTGATCGCGGAAATGCTCGGCCACGGTCATCGCGGCCCATGCGCAGCGTCGCCGCATCAGCGGCGACTGGTCCGAGGTCGCCGCCACCACCACCGCGCGCGCCATCCCCGCAGCACCCAGCGTTTCCTCGACGAATTCACGCAGCTCTCGGCCCCGCTCGCCGATCAGGCCGATCACCACCACATCGGCATCGACGCCCTTGGCCAGCGCCGAAAGCAGCGTGGATTTGCCCACGCCCGAGCCCGCGAACAGGCCCATGCGCTGGCCGCGCACCAAGGGCAGGATGGTGTCGAACACGGCAAGCCCGGTATCGAGCCGCCGCCCCAATCGGTTGCGTAATGCGGCCGGCGGCGGCGGGTTTCGGAACGCCCGCTCCTCGGCCCCGGCGGCCAGCGGCCGGCCATCAAGCGGCCGGCCCAAGGGATCGATGATTCGGCCGATCCAGCTGTTGGCCGGAGCAAGGCGCGGCGCAAACAGCAGCTCGGCCTCGCAGCCGATGGACAGCCCCTCTGCCGGCCCCTCGGGCAGGATCGCCGCCACACCCGGCGCAAGCGAGACAACCTCGCCCGCCAAGGTCGCGCCGCAAGGCATTGAAAATTCGACGCGGTCGCCCAGAGAGGCATGGGCATTCAACCCTTCGACAAGGATCAGCCCGGCCTGGATCGCCCTGACCCGGCCGAAATAGCGCGCGGGCCGGATCCGCTGTATCCGCGCTGTGATCGATCGCATTTTATCCATCGCCGGTCTCCGATTTTCACCCTGAGGATGTGCCGCGAAACCATTTCTAAACTTGTTAGAGTTAAGACCCGGTTATCGGAACTGAGGAGAAGCCTCGATGTTTGACCGGATCGATACGCTGCGCATGGCCAGTTCGCTGACCGCCCATGCCTCGGAACGACAAAAGCTGATCGCGCAGAACGTGGCCAATGCCGATACGCCGGGCTTTCGCTCGCGCGATCTGGGCCGCTTTGCCGAAACCTATCGCTCGCAGCCCGCGACAGCGCTGCGCGCGACGCGGCCCGGCCATGCCACCGGGGTAAGCTGGGGCGGCGATGACCGCCCGCTGGATGCAGGGGGCGAGCCCTCGCCCAATGGCAATACCGTCTCGATCGAGGATGAGATGATCCGCACCGCTCAGGCGCGCAAGGAATTCGACATCGCCGTCGCGGTCACGCGCTCGTCCTTGTCGCTGATCCGCACCAGCCTTGGCCGCAGGGCGTGAGGCCGGCCATGGCAGAGCTTTCCGCCGCCGACATGGCCGCCTCGGGGATGCGCGCCCAGGCCATCCGCCTGCGCCACGTCTCTGAAAACATCGCCAACGTCGATACGCCCGGCTATCGGCGCAAGCTGGTGTCCTTTCAGCAGCAGATGGATTTCGGCCGCCAGACCGGCGCCGTCACCACCAGCCCGACCCGCCTCGACAAGTCCGAGCTGCCGCAGGTCTATGACCCCTCGAACCCGATGGCTGACGAGAACGGCTATTTTGCCGGCTCGAACGTCGATCTGGTGGTCGAGGTCGCCGACGCGCGCGAGGCCAGCCGCAGCTACGAGGCCAACCTGCGCGTCTTTGAACAATCCCGCCAGATGAGCAGCGCGCTGCTGGATCTGATCCGCCGCTAGGAAAACCGCCATGATCGCTTCGACACTTGCCGCAACCGCCTATGACCGCGCCCGCCCCGCCATCGCACCGGCCGAAGGGGGCGCCCCCTCGGGCATCACTTCGGCCGCTGCCGATTTCGCCAAGGTGATGGATCAGGTCGACCTGTCCGCCACCGGCGCCATGACCGGCAAGACCGATACGCACGAGCTGGTGCAAAGCATCGCCCAGGCCGAGGTCGCGTTGGAGACCGCCGTCGCCATCCGCGACAAGGTGGTCGAAGCCTATCAGGAAATCCTGCGGATGCCGGTCTGATCCACCATGGACGAGAACCTGATCTTTGACATCACCCGGCAGGCGCTGTGGATCGCCGTGCGCATGTCGGCACCGATGCTGGCGGTGGCGCTGGTGGTCGGTGTGGTCATCGGCCTGTTTCAGGCGCTGACCTCGGTGCAGGAAATGACGCTGACCTTTGTGCCGAAGATCGGGCTGATGCTGGTGGTGCTTTGGGTCAGCATGAGCTTCATGACCGCCGCTCTGGCCGGGTTCTTTACCGACCAGTTGATCCCGATGATCGCGGGGTCCTAGGCCATGGATAACGCGATCTATGCCTCGCTGACCCGGCAATCGGGCCTGATGCGCGAAATGCGCGCCATCGCCAACAACATGGCCAACGCCAATACCACCGGCTTCCGCCGCGAGGGCGTGCTGTTTTCCGAATATATGGTGCCACTGGACGGAAGGGGCGAAACGCTGGCCATGGCCAATACCCGTGGCCGCATGATCGACCTTGAACAGGGCGGCATGACCATGACCAACGGCACCTATGATCTGGCGATCGAGGGCGACGGCTTTTTCATGGTGCAGACGCCGCAGGGCAACCGCCTGACCCGCGCCGGCGCCTTCCAGACCAATGCCGAGGGCGAGATCGTCAACCCCGACGGCTATCAGCTGCTGGACGATGGGCAGGCGCCCATCGTGATCCCGCCCGGCACCCGCAGCGTCGGCATCGGCGCGGACGGCACCGTTTCGGCCGATGGTCAGGCCCTGGGCAAGGTGGGGGTATTCGCCAATCCCGACCCCGCCGATCTGCGCCATGTCGCCGGCACGCTCTTTGATGCCGGTGCCGCGCCCGAGCCGATGGATGACGCCAAGGTCCGCCAGGGCTTCATCGAGGACTCCAACGTCAACCCCGTGACCGAGATCGCCCGCATGATCGAGGTCCAGCGCGCCTATGAACTGGGCCAATCCTTCCTGGATCAGGAAGACCAGCGCATCCGACAGGCCATCACCTCGCTGACGCGATGAAAGGAACCACGCCATGAAGGCCCTGCAGATCGCCGCCACCGGCATGAGCGCGCAGCAGATGCGCGTCGAGGTCATCTCGAACAACCTCGCCAACATGTCGACCACCGGCTACAATCCCCGCCGTGCCGAATTCGCCGACCTGCAATATCAGCAGGTGACGCGCCCCGGCACCCTGACCGCGACCACGGGCGCCATGGTGCCCGCCGGGGTCCAGTTGGGTCTGGGCGTGCGCCCGGCCTCGGTCACCGTGATGCTGGGTCAGGGCTCGCCCATCCAGACCAATGGCGATCTGGATGTCGCGATCGAGGGCAATGGCTATCTTGAGGTCACCATGCCCTCGGGGATCTCGGCCTATACCCGCGACGGCAGCCTGAAACGTTCGGCCGAGGGGCAGGTCGTGACCTCGGACGGCTATCCGCTGGTGCCCGACATCACCATCCCGCAAGAGGCAAAAAGCATCTCGATCAGCGCCTCGGGCGAGGTCTTTGCCTATTTCAACGATCAGGTCGCCCCCGAAAATCTGGGCCAGATCACGCTTGCGAACTTCGTGAACCCCAAGGGGCTCGAGGCGATCGGCTCGAACCTGTTTCTGGAAACCACCGCCTCGGGCCCGGCGCAGGTCGCCAACCCCGGCGAGGACGGGCTGGGCACCTTGCGCGCCGGCTATCTCGAGGAAAGCTCGGTCGACCCGGTGCGCGAGATCACCGAACTGATCAAGGCGCAGCGCGGCTATGAGCTGAACTCCAAGGTGATCAGCGCCGCCGACCAGATGCTGGGCGCGACGGTGCAGGTGCGGTGATGCGGTTGATCCTTGCCCTGTTGCTGCTGCCCGCACCCGCACTGGCCGATGCGGTAGTCGCGGCCCATACCCTGCGCGCCGGCACCCTGCTGACCGAGGCGGACGTGGTTCTGGTCGCGGGTCAGGCCGGCGGCATTGCCGATCCTGCCCAGGTCATTGGCCAGCAATTGCGGATGATGGTCTCGCAAGGGCGGCCTATCGAGGCGGCCTTCCTGTCGGCGCCCACTCTGGTCGAGCGCAACCAGATCGTCACCATCGCCTATGAACGCACCTCGCTGCGCATCGAGGCCGAGGGGCGCGCGCTGGGTCCGGGCAGCATCGGTCAGGTCATCCGCGTCATGAACAACAGCTCACGCGTGACCGTCTCTGGCCGGGTGGCCGCAGACGGCAGCGTGATTATTGGCGAAAACTGAAGGATTTTCATATGCGTAAGAATGCGCCCGCCACCTGCTTCCTGCTTTTGGGCTGCCTTGCCGCCGGGCTTGGGCTTTCGGCCTGTGGTCGCGTCAGTCAGGTCGGCCGCGTGCCGCAACTGAGCGCGCCCGAACAGGGGCCCGAATTTCAGGCCATGGCCACGCCGGATTATTCGGCGCAGTACCTGCCCCAGCGCCCCGACAGCGCCGCCTCGCTTTGGACCACCTCGCATAATTCGCTGGTCGCCGACCGCCGTGCATCGGATCGCGGCGACATCCTGACCGTGGTGATCGAGATCAACGATCAGGCCAGCATCCAGAACAGCTCGGGGCGCAGCCGTTCGTCCTCGGACAAGGTCAGCATCCCGGCCATGGCCGGCCTGCCGCAGCGCATCGACGACATGCTGCCCGACGGCGCCAGCATGGAGGAGCTGGCCGAGGCCAAGGGCTCGTCCACCTTCAAGGGCAGCGGCAATATCAGCCGCAAGGACAAGATCACCCTGCGCGTCGCCGCCACCGTGATCGAGCGCCTGCCGAACGGCGTGCTGCGCATCGAGGGCACGCAAGAGGTCCGCGTCAATTACGAGATCCGGGTGCTGACCGTCAGCGGCTTCGTGCGCCCGCAGGACATCGGCCGGCGCAACGAGATCGCCTATGACCGCATCGCCGGGGCCCGCATTTCCTATGGTGGCCGGGGTCAGGTCAGTGACGTGCAGCAGCCGCGCTATGGCCAGCAGGTCGCCGACATTCTGCTGCCCTATTGAGGACCGCCCGATGAAAAAGATCCTGATGATGGTCCTGCCGGTTCTGGCCTTTCTGGGCGGTGCCTTTGGCGGCGACCTCTTGCATGGCAGCGCCCCGCCGGCGGATGCTGCGGCCAAGGGCGATGGGGGCGCCACGCCCCCGGCCAAGGCCGAGGCTGGCGAGGTTGCGGCCACCCCCGCACCCGCCGCAGAGGCGACACCCGCACCGGCCGAGAAGGAAGGCGAGACGGATGCCGCCAGTGCCGAGGACTGGTTCCATTTCCCCGACCAGTTCTTCGTGCCGATCCTGCGCAATGGCAGCACTTCGGCGGTAATGGTGTTGTCGCTGACCATCGAGATGCCCGCCGCATCCCGCGCCAAGATCGAGGCACAAGAGCACCGGCTGCGCGACGCCCTGCTGAATGCGCTGATGATTCAGGCGAATACCGGCGGCTTCGACGGCAACTTCACCTCGACCGCCAGTATGGACGCCTTGCGCAGCGCCCTGCTTGCAGCCGCGCGCAAGGCCGGCGGCCCCGAAATTTCCGGCGTGCTGATCGAAGACCTTGCGCGTCAGGACCAGTAGCTCTGGCCAACGGCGGCGGTTCGCGCTAGCTGCTCGGCGACTTTGTTCGGGAAAGCAGCGTGACCCCGCCGATTACCATCCTGATGGCCAGCTACAACGGCGCCCGCTACCTGCCCGCACAGCTGGACAGCTTTCTGGCGCAGGACTGGCGCAACTGGCGGCTGCTGGTATCGGATGACGGCTCCAGCGATGATACTGGCCAGATTCTGGCTCATTACGCCCAAGGCCCGGCACGCGGCCGGATTGAGGTGATCGATGGCCCCCGCCGGGGCGCCACGGCGAATTTCCTGCATCTGCTGACGCAGGTCGACCCCGAGGGGCCGGTTGCCTTTTCTGATCAGGACGACGTCTGGCACCCCGGCAAGCTGAGCCGTGCCATGGACTGGCTGGGCCGACAGAACGGGCCAGCGGTCTATGCCGCGCGCACCACAATCTGCGATCAGGATCTGCGCCCACTAAACCCGGCACCGCATTTTCCCGGTCCGTTCGGCTTTCGCAACGCGCTGGTTCAGGCCTGCTTGCCCGGCAATACCACGGTGGCCAACCCCCAGGCGCTGGCCCTGCTGCAAGCCGGTGCCCCCGCAGCGATCCGCCGGGATGTCGTGGCGCATGACTGGTGGGTCTATCAGCTGATGTCGGGCGCGGGCGCGACGCTTTACCGCGATGCTGCGCAGGTGCTGCTGTATCGCCAGCACCCGCGCAACGTCATGGGCCGCAACGACACCACGGCGGCGCGCGCCGCCCGTTTCGCGATGCTGTTTGACGGCAGCTTTGCCGGCTGGCTCACCCGCAACGAGGCCGCCCTGACCGAAGCCGCACCTCTGCTGACGCCCGAGAATCGGGCTTTGCTGGCGCAGTTTTCGCGGCTGCTGCACCTGCCGGGCCCGGCGGCCCTGCGGCTGGCGCGCGAGATGGGCCTTTATCGCCAGACCCGTGCCGGCACCCTTGCCATCCGGCTTGCCGCCATGACCGGTCGGTTGCGGGCCCGCCCGGCCCACTGACCACGCGGCCCCAGCCATGGGCGCGGACCGCCCCCGGCGCAGGGGGTGAAGATGCCGGCGGCAAGGACTGCCGCCAGCCGCGCGCCCGGATCAGCCATGGACGCGGGTATAGGTGCCCTCGCCGGCAAGGATGCCGCGGAAACCACCGGGCTCGTCCAGCGAAAACACGATGATCGGCAGATCATTGTCCCGCGCCAGCGCGATGGCCGAGGCATCCATCACGCCCAGATGCTTTTGCAGGCATTCGTCATAGGTCACGTCGTCGTAACGCTTGGCATCGGGGAATTTCTTGGGATCCTTGTCATAGACCCCATCCACCTTGGTGCCCTTGAAGATGGCCTCGCAGTTCATCTCGTTGGCGCGCAGGGTCGCGGCGGTGTCGGTGGTGAAATAGGGGTTGCCGGTGCCCGCGGCAAAGATGCAGACGCGCTTTTTCTCCAGATGGCGGACGGCGCGGCGGCGGATATAGGGCTCGGCCACCTCGTCCATGCGGATCGCCGAGATGACGCGGGTGTGGATGCCCTCGGCCTCCAGCGCGGCCTGCATGCCCAATGCGTTCATCACCGTGGCCAGCATGCCCATGTAATCGGCGGTCGCGCGCTCCATGCCCTGCGCACTGCCCTGCAACCCGCGAAAGATGTTGCCGCCGCCGATCACCATGCAGATCTCGACGCCCATGGCGTGGACCGATTTGACCTCATGGGCGATGCGCGCGACGGTCGGCGGATGCAGGCCATAGCCCTGATCCCCCATCAGCGCCTCGCCCGAGATCTTGAGCATCACGCGCGCGTATTTGCCGGACTTCGGCGACTGTTCGGACATCGAGCTTACCTTTCACGGGGGGCAGTTTCATTGCCGCGCAAAATGTCGCAAACAGGGCGCATGTTCAACCGTTCAGGAGCCATGGCATGAACATCGCCCAGATCCTGCCCCAGATCGCGGCGGACCGGCATGTCCTGCTGGCCGGCCCCACCGCAAGCGGGAAATCGGCGCTGGCTCTGGCCTTGGCGCAGCAGCAGGGCGGGGTGATCGTGAATGGCGATGCGCTGCAGGTCTGGTCCTGCTGGCGGGTGATCAGCGCGCGCCCCTCGGCGCGGGACGAGGCCGCAGCGCCGCACCGGCTGTATGGCCATATGGCGCCGGGGGCGGACTGGTCGGTGGGGCGCTGGCTGGGACAGGTCGCCGAGCTGCTGGCGCAGGGCGAGCGGCTGATCGTCGTCGGCGGCACCGGGCTTTATCTGCATGCGCTGGGACATGGGCTGGCCGTCATCCCGCCGGTCCCGCCCGAGCTGCGCGCCGAGGCCGACCACAGGCTGGCCGCACCCGGCGGGCTGGCCGGGCTGGCGGCCGAGCTTGACGCCGAGACCGCCCGGCGCATCGACCTGCGCAACCCCGCCCGCGTCCAGCGCGCCTGGGAGGTGCTGCGCGCCACCGGCCGCGGCCTTGTCGCATGGCAGGCCGACACGCCGGCACCGCTGATCGGCCCCGAGATCAGCCAGCGCTTTGTGCTGACCACCGACCGCGACTGGCTGGCCGAGCGCATCGCGCGCCGCTTTCACCTGATGATGGCCGAGGGCGCCCTGGACGAGGTGCGCGCGATGCTGCCGCATTGGCAGCCGCCCGCGCTTTGGACCCGCGCCATCGGCGCGCCCGAGCTGATCGCTTATCTGCGCGGCGAAACCACGCTGGATCAGGCCATCGAGCGCGCCATCATCGCCAGCCGGCAATATGCCAAGGCGCAGCGGATCTTTTTCCGTGGCCGGATGAAGGACTGGCTTTCACTGCCGATCGCTGCCGCCTGACCCGGCGCGGTTAAACATTCCTCAACAATCGCGCGCTATCCTGTGATCCTCGCATCCTCCGGGCATCCCGCCTGCGGGCGGTGCGCCCGAGGAGCACGCATGACCGACAGCCTCGGCCTCGCCCGACGCCGCCTGATCCCAAATCGGCTGCAACCGGGGCTGCGTCTGGCCGGGGCGGCGGTCAATGCCGATGTCATCCTGGAGCCGGCCTGGCCCGATCCCCGACCGACCGAGGCTGAGCCGGCGCCCCCAGTGCGGACCTCCGGATGGCTGGCACGATCCGCGCCGTGCGGGCAGCCCCTGCCCGCCGGGGCGGCGGCGATCCTGCGGGTGCAGGATCTGGGCGGGCTACATTGGGGCCGCGCGCCGCCACGGCCGGGCGACGGCCCCGAGCCGCGCCTGCGCAGCGACCATCTGCTGATCGCGCTGACGGCGGGCGAAGCGGCGCTGTGCTTTCCGCGCCAAGCCTATCCGCTGACCGGCCCAAGACTGGCCTATCTGCCCGCCGGGACCGCCTTTGCCCTGCGGGTGCAGGCCGATGCCCGAGGCTGGGCATTGATGATCCCGGCCGCGCAGGCGGGTGGTCTGCCACAGACCTTTCGTCAGGGCATCCCAGATCCCGATGATGCCGCGCATCTGCAACAGGCCCTACGGGCGGGGCCGGATGCGGCCGGACTTGCGCGGGTGCAGGCGCTGTTGCCCGGCTCCCTTGCCCGGCTGCGATATGAGCAGGCCGATCCTGCGCCGGCGGATCTGGCACGGGCGCGACGGCTGTGCGCGCGCTTTCTTGGCCAGCTGGAGAGGGGTCACCAGCAGGGTCATACGCTTGCCGAATATGCGCGCGATCTGGGCTGCAGTCTGGCGCAGCTGGACCGGGCCTGCCGGCTGAGCCGGGGCCGACCGGCGCTGGAGCTGCTGTATCGGTTCCGCCTTGACCGCGCCGCCCGCCTGCTGCGCGAGACCGACGCACCGGTTCCGGTGATCGCGCAAAAGCTGGGCTTCAGCGGCCCCGGCCATTTCGCCCGGATCTTTGCCGCCGCGACCGGAACCACTCCGGAAGCCCTGCGCGCCCAAAGCCGAAAGGAGCGCTTGTCCTTGGCCACGCATCCGCCATGAGGCAGCGATGTTGGGGCACGGATGCCGCGGCCAATACTGTCGTGCGGGACGCGATCCGCACCCGCCGCCAAAACTGGCCGGCAGGTCGCGGTTGACCTCTTGGCGCTGGCATAGGACTCTGGCCGCCGGTTCCAAGACGGAAAAAAGTGCATGAGCAGCGCTCTGGAAAAATCCCTCGCCATCGTCGAGCTGTTGGTCGAGCACCCGCTGGGCCTGCCGGTCACCAGCATCGCCGCCGCCACCGAGCAGCCGGCCAGCGGGGTCCATCGCAGCCTGCAAGAGCTGGCGCGGCTGGGCTATGTGCGCCAGACGCAGGCCGGCGGCGATTACACGCTGACGATCAAGCTGCCGGCCATCGGGCTGGGCTTTATGGGCCGCGCCGGCATCACCGATGTGGCGCAGCCGGTGCTGGACCGGCTGGCGGCCGACAGCGGCGAGCTGGTGCGCCTGTCGGTCATCGACGGCCGGCAACTGACCTGGGTTGCGGTTGCGCAGGGGGCGACGCGCGGCCTGCGCTATGATCCCGGACAGGAGCAGGGCGTGGTCGTGCATCTGGCCAGCTCGGCCGGCGGACGGGCATGGCTGGCCAGCATGGGCGATGACGAGGCGCTGGCCTTGGTCGCGGCGCAGGGCCTGCGGCGCAAGGCCGAGGCCGACACCGGGCCGAATGCGCCCGAAAGCACCAACACGCTGGTGCAGGAAATCGCCCGCGCCCGCGCTCAAGGCTATGCCACCGCGGTCGACAGCTACATGGCCGGCATGGCCGCCATGGCGGTGCCGGTGCGCAGCCGCAATGGCGGGCCGGTGCTGGGCTGCCTGTCGATCGCGGGACCTGCGGTGCGGATGACGGAGGCGCGCATGGCCGAACTCGCCCCCGCCCTGCAGGCCGCAGCGCAGGAACTGGGCATCAGCGCCGCCGGCACCCGCTATTTCCAGACCATCCTGCGCGAATTGGACGCCCGCGACGGCAAGCCCGGCTGAGGGCGCTCTGCGGCGCAAAGGCGGCGGACATGAAAAAGGGCGCCTCTGCGGCGCCCTTTCCGATTCCCGAAGCCGAAGTTTATTTCAGCGTTTCCAGATAAGAGATCAGGTTCGCGCGGTCTTCGACCTTGGGCAGGCCGGCAAAGGCCATCTTGGTGCCCTTCACCGCCGCCTTGGGGTTGGTGATGAAATGCTCGATCGCCTCGGGGGTCCAGACCGGCGCTTCGGTGGCATGGGCCTTCATCCCGTCGGAATAGTTGAAACCAGCGGCGCTGGCCACCGGGCGGCCGACCACGCCGTTCAGGTGCGGGCCGGTGCTGTCCGAGCCGTCGGTCTTGTGGCAGGCCTTGCACTTGCCAAAGACCTTCTCGCCGGCAGCCGGATCGGCCGAGGCCAGCACGGTGGCGAAATCGGGGCCTTCGTCCTTGGCGGCAGCCTCGCCGCCACCGGCGGCGGCGGTCTCGACCGGGATGGTATAGGCCTGGGCATGTTCGGCGCCTTCGCCATGGCCGGCGCTTCCGACATTGTAGATGCCCGACGCCGCCCAGCTCATCAACAACAGGAACAGAAGCGAACCGATCAGCGCCCCGGCTGCCTTGGTGACGGTCATGGTGTCGAACATGTCTGCGGATCCCTTATGCGGTCTGTCCGTGGATTTGGCAGTATCTATGCGCTTTTGTTCTGGCCGATCAAGGTATAGTTCTCGCGCCGCAAGCAACCCCGGCCTCAGCGTGCCCCGCCCGCAACGGCCAGAAGCATGGGCTTTCGACATGACCGAGAACGTGATCGCATTCCAGGGCGAACCCGGCGCCTACAGCCATCAGGCCTGCCGCGCCTATCATCCCGAGATGGAGCCCCTGCCCTGCCGCACCTTCGAGGACACCATCGACGCCGTCCGTCAGGGACGTGCCCGATTGGCCATGCTTCCCGTGGAAAATTCCACCTATGGCAGGGTTGCGGACATCCATCACCTGCTGCCGGAAAGCGGTCTGCACATCATCGGAGAGGGCTTCGTGCGCGTGCGCATCGCCCTGCTGGCGGTGCCCGGAACCCGGCTGGAAGAGGTCACCGACGCCATGAGCCACCCGGTGCTACTGGGTCAGTGCCGGGGCTTCATGCGACAACATGGCATCCGCAGCATCGTCGGTCCCGACACCGCCGGCTCGGCCATGGAGGTCGCAAAGCGCGGCGAAAAGTCGCTGGCAGCACTGGCCGCCCCGCTCGCCGGCGAGATCTACGGGCTGGACGTCCTGGCCTCGGGAATCGAGGACCGGCAGAACAACACCACCCGTTTTCTGGTCATGGCGCGCGAGCCGGACTTCTCGCGCCGCCCCAATCCCGCCGGCGGCCAGACCATGATGACCACCTTTGTGTTTCGGGTGCGCAACATCCCGGCCGCGCTCTACAAGGCACTGGGCGGTTTCGCGACCAATGGCGTCAACATGACCAAGCTGGAAAGCTATATGGTGAACGGCATCTTTACCGCGACGCAGTTCTACGCCGATATCGAGGGCCATCCCGAGGATCCGGCCGTGGCCCGCGCGCTGGAGGAGCTGGCCTATTTCACCTCGAGCCTTGAGATCCTTGGCGTCTATCCCGCCGATCCGCTGCGCGCCGAACAGGCCGCCGCTGCCGAATAGGCCGGGACGAAAGGGCGGGTGCGGTCAGGCCGCGTCCGCCGCCAGCTTCTGGATGAAATCGCCGACGGCCAGCGCGAATTTCTGATCCAGCTGCGTCTTGCCCAGCCGGGCGGTTTGCAACATCAGCCGCGCCTTCATGCCGCGCGGCTGCACCTCGGCCTCAAAGATCAGGCGCGACTTGCCGGGGCTCAGCGCCACCACGGTCGCCGTCAGCACGATGTTGAACAGCTCGGACATGCCGCTGAAGCCCAGCCGCTCGGGCGGCTGCCAGCTGGTGACCTTCAGCTGCAGCTCGCGCGCCTTGCCGCGCCAGTCAAAGCCGATCTGCCATGCAAGGCCGGGGCCCGGCTCGACTTGGCCGTCCAGCCGGCGCAACGAGGCGCCGCGCCGCAGCAGGATGCGCTCCATCCGGGGGAAATCGCTGACGGCCGCAAACAGCGCATCGGCCGGCAGATCGGTATCCTGGCGGGTCGAGAATTTCATCGTTCACCGAATTGGTCTGGGTCCAGTCGTGTAAAGCCTAATCGCCCGAGGCTTGCAAGTCAGCCAGCATGGATAGGAATCCTTTCGCTCAAAGCAATCTCAGGTTGCATAATCGCTGCCCAGACCGCATCACTTGCGCACCATGCCAATGCCCCCGACGCCCCCGCAGAGCGATGCCGCCCCGACAATTCCCCTGCGGATCCTGGCCACCAGTGACCTGCACATGCATGTGCTGGGCTATGATTATTTTCTGAATCGCCCCAGCGAGGGCTTTGGCCTGTCGCGCGTGGCCGCGCTGATCGCGGCCGAGCGCCGCTGCGCCACCAATACGCTGCTGTTCGACAACGGGGATTCGCTGCAAGGCAGCCCGATGGGCGATTTTCTGGCCGAGCCGGGCGTGTTGGGGCCGCGCGGCATCCATCCCGCCATCGCCGCGATGAACGCCTTGGGCTATGACGCGGCCACGATCGGCAACCATGATTTCAGCTTTGGCCTTGGCTTTCTGCGCCGCACGCTTGAGGGCGCCGATTTTCCGGTGGTGGCCAGCAATACCACCAGCCGCCGGCGCATGCCGCTGCTGCGCCACGCCCTGTTGCAGCGCCGGATGCTGGACCGCGCGGGCCATGCCCATATGGTGCGCATCGGCGTCCTGGGCTTTTTGCCGCCGCAGACCGCGGATTGGGAGCCCGACCTGCGCGGCGAGGTGGCGATCGGCGACATTCTGGACGCGGCCAAGGCGCAGGCGGACCTGCTGCGGGCCGAGGGCGCGGATCTGATCGTGGCGCTGGCCCATAGCGGCATCGGCGCGCTGGAACCTGTGCCCAAGATGGAAAACGCCGCGACCGCACTGGCCGCGCTGCCGGCAATCGACGTGGTGATCGCCGGTCACAGCCATCGCCTGTTTCCCGGCCCCGACCATCCGACCGGGCCGGGCATCGACATTGCCGCCGGCACACTCGCGGGCAAGCCTGCGGTGATGCCGGGGTTTTGGGGCTCGCATCTGGGCGTGATCGAGCTGGAGCTGGAGCCATCGGGCATGGCGGGGCGCAGCTGGCGCCCGCGCGCCCTGGGCAGCCGGGTCGAGCCCGCCCGCAGCCATGAGGAACAACCGCTGGTGCTGCGCCCGGCCATGGCCAGCCATCACGCGACGCTGCGCCATTTCCAGCGCCGGATCGGGCGCAGCGACAGCGCGCTCTCCAGCCATTTCGTGCTGCTGGGCCGCGATCCCGGCCTGCGGCTGGTGGCCATGGCGCAGCGCTGGCAAGTGCGCAAGGCGCTGGCCGGCACGCGCTGGCGCGATCTCGCCATCCTCTCGGCCGCCGCCCCCTTTCGCGCCGGTGGCCGTGGCGGCCCCGAGCATTATACCGATGTGCCCGCAGGCCCGCTGACGCTGCGCAATCTGGCCGATCTTTACCTGTTTCCGAACCGGCTTTGCGCGCTGGTGCTGACCGGCGCCGATGTGGCCGACTGGCTGGAGCGTTCGGCCAGCCTGTTCCGGCAGATCCATCCCGGCGGTCAGGACCAGCCGCTGCTGGACCCCGAGTTTCCCGGCTATAATTTCGACCAGATCGATGGGCTGGAATGGCAGATCGACCTGTCCCGGCCACCGCGCTATGCGCCCGACGGCCGCCTGCTGCACCAGGGCAGCCGGCGCGTGCGCGACCTGTGCCATCGCGGCCGGCCGGTGCAGGACGGGCAGTTGTTCGTGCTGGCCACGAACAGTTACCGGCTGTCGGACAGCGGGCTTTTCGCCCCCGTCATCCGCCGGGGCGAGGTCATCCTGAACGGCATCGCCCGGACGCGCGACGTGCTGCGGCGCTATGTCTCGCACCGGCGGGTGGTCAGCCCCGAGGCGAGACTGGGCTGGCGCTTTGCCGAGATGCCCGGCACCAGTGTCATGTTCCAGACCAGCCCTGCGGCCGAGTGGCGGCACCTGCCGATGCCGGGCCAGCCGCTGGGGCTGGACAGTGGCGGTTTTCTGACATTGCGATTGCAGCTTTAGCGGCTTGGCGCTTGCATCCCCGGCCAAGCCCGCCTATCTAGGCCGCGAGAGGTTGGCGCGGGCGAGCGCCTCGCCAACCCGGTCAGGTCCGGAAGGAAGCAGCCGTAACGAGTCCCGCTTGGGTCGTTGTCCAGCCTCTCACCTTTCTCCCCCATATCGTTGCGCGGCATAAGCTTTCGCCGCTACTCCTCCAGCACCTCCAGCACGCCGGGGATGACGCGCAGGGCCTGACGGGCCGGGGTGGTCAGGGGGGCGTCCTCAGTGATCTCGATATCGACCAGATCCTCACCATCCTTCAGCCGCAGGGTAATCGGACCACGCGCGCGCGAGGGGGCCTTGATCTCGGCCTGAATCCGCGCCAGCGCTTCGGCGATCATCGGCACCGCATCCAGACCCGAAATCTCGACCGCCAGCCGGTTGGCACCAGCATCGGCCACCGCCTGATCCAGCGGCGCGACCGAACGCGCCAGCAGCTTGACCTGATCGCCCGACGGCTCGACCTGCACCTGCAGGACCACATTCGCGCCGGGTTCCAGATGCTGGCGATGCGCGTCCAGCGTGTCGGAAAACACCGTCACCTCATACATGCCGGTCGGGTCCGACAGGCCGACAAAGGCAAAACGCGTGCCACGCGCGGATTTCTTTTCCTGACGGAAAGCCACGGTGCCGGCCAGCGAGGCGACCAGCGCGCCGTCCATTGCCGCCTGCGTCACCTCGGCCAGGGTCTGCACGTTCTTGCGCCGCAGCGCGGGCAGGTAATCGTCCAGCGGATGGCCGGACAGGTAAAAGCCCACCGCCGCATGTTCCTCGCCCAACTTTTCGGTCGGCAGCCAGATCGGCGCGGCGACCTGCCGAGGCGGTGGCAGGTCCTCGCCCCCGCCGAACAGCGAGCTTTGCGACGAGGCGGCGGCCTCTTGCACCGCCGCCGACCACGCCACCAGACCATCCAGCGATTTCAACACCCGGGCCCGGTTTTCCTCGAGACAGTCAAAGGCCCCTGCCCGCGCCAGCATCTCCAGCGGCCGCTTGCCCACGCGCTTCATGTCGACGCGGCGAGCAAAATCGTGCAGGTCGCGGAAGGGCCGGTCGCCGCGCGCCTCGGTGATCAGCTTCATCGCCTCGACGCCGACCCCTTTCAGCGCGCCCAGCGCATAGAGGATCTTGCCATCCCGCACGCTGAACGTGGCGATCGAGCGGTTGACGCAGGGCGGCAGTGTCTCGATCCCCATGCGGTCCGCCTCGCGCTTGTAGATCGCCAGCTTGTCGGTCAGGTGGATATCGCAGTTCATCACTGCGGCCATGAATTCGACCGGGTGGTTCGCCTTCAGCCATGCGGTCTGATAGCTGACCACGGCATAGGCGGCGGCGTGGGATTTGTTGAAGCCGTAGTTCGCGAATTTCTCAAGCAGGTCAAAGACCTCGCCGGCCTTTTTCGCATCGATTTCCTGCGCCTTGCAGCCCTCGACGAATTTGGGCCGCTCCTTCGCCATCTCTTCGGCGATCTTCTTGCCCATGGCGCGGCGCAAAAGGTCGGCGCCGCCAAGGCTGTAGCCCGCCATGACCTGCGCGATCTGCATCACCTGTTCCTGATAGACGATGATGCCCTGCGTTTCGGCCAGAATCGGGTCGATGGTCGGGTGCAGCGATTCCAGCTCGCGCTGACCGTTCTTGACCTCGCAATAGGTCGGGATGTTCTCCATCGGGCCGGGACGATAGAGGGCCACCAGCGCGACGATATCCTCGATGCAGGTGGGTTTCATGCGCCGTAGCGCATCCATCATGCCCGAGCTTTCGACCTGGAACACCGCGACCGTGCGGGCGCTGGCGAACAGGTCATAGCTGGGCTTGTCGTCCAAGGGGATCAGGTTGATCTCGTTCTCGGCCCCGGCCGCGGGCTGATACAGCACCCGCCCGTCGGCCGCGACATGCAAGGGCCGGCCGCCGCCATTGATCAGGTCGACCGCGTTCTGGATCACGGTCAGGGTCTTCAGGCCCAGAAAGTCGAATTTGACCAGCCCGGCCTGCTCGACCCATTTCATGTTGAACTGCGTCGCCGGCATGTCGGAGGCCGGGTCGCGGTAAAGCGGCACCAGATGGTGCAAGGGCCGGTCGCCGATCACCACGCCGGCGGCATGGGTCGAGGCGTTGCGCAGCAGCCCCTCAAGCTTGGCGGCATAGTCCAAGAGCCGGCCCACCACTTCCTCGCGGGCGGCCTCGCGCAGGCGCGGCTCTTCGGCCAGCGCCTTGGTGACGCTGACGGGCTTGACGCCCTCGACCGGGATCATCTTGCTGAGGCGGTCCACCTGCCCGAACGGCAGTTGCAGCACCCGACCCACGTCGCGCACCGCCGCCTTAGACAGAAGCGCGCCGAAGGTGATGATCTGGCCGACCTTGTCGCGGCCATATTTCTCTTGGACATAGCGGATCACTTCCTCGCGCCGGTCCATGCAGAAGTCGATGTCAAAGTCGGGCATCGACACCCGTTCCGGGTTCAGGAAGCGTTCAAAGAGCAGGCTGTAGCGCAGCGGATCAAGGTCGGTGATGGTCAGCGCATAGGCCACAAGGCTGCCCGCGCCCGACCCCCGCCCCGGCCCGACCGGAATGCCGTGATCCTTGGCCCATTTGATGAAATCGGCCACGATCAGGAAATAGCCGGGAAAGCCCATCTGCTCGATGATGCCGAGTTCAAACCGCAGCCGCTCTTCGTATTCCTCGACCGGCACGGCATGGGGGATGATGGCAAGGCGCGCGCGCAGCCCGTCCCATGCCTGACGGCGCAGCTCCTCGACCTCGTCATCGGCAAAGCGCGGCAGGATCGGCTTGTGCTTTTTCACCGCAAAGGCGCAGCGGCGGGCGATCTCGACGGTATTGGCGATCGCCTCGGGCAGATCGGCGAACAGCGCTGCCATCTCGGCCGGCGACTTGAAGTAATGCTGCGGTGTCAGCCGGCGGCGCGGCGCGGTCTGATCGACATAGGCACGTTCGGAAATGCAGATCAGCGCGTCATGCGCGGCATAAAGATCGGTGGTCGGGAAATAGACGTCATTGGTCGCGACCAGTGGCAGGTCCAGCGCATAGGCCAGATCGATCAGCCCGCCCTCGGCTGCCTGTTCTTCGGGCAAAGGCCGGCCTTCGGCATCGTGATGGCGCTGCAATTCGACGTAAAGCCGGTTCGGAAAGGCCGCGGCCAGATGCTCGGCCAGCGCGCGGGCCTCGGGCAGACGGCCCTGCGCGATCATCAGCCCCAACGGCCCCAGCGGCCCGCCGGTCAGGCAAATCAGCCCCTCGGCATGCGATGCCAGCTCGTCGGGGGTGACATGGGGCAGCGCGCCGCCCTCGCGCAGATAGAGGCAGGTCGACAGCGCCATCAGATTGAGCCAGCCTGCCTCATTCTGCGTCAGCAGGACCACAGGTGCCGTTACGTCGGCCGCCAGCGTCACCTGACAGCCGATGATCGGCTGCACCCCGTATTCCTGTGCCTTGATCGAGAATTCCAGCGCCGCGAACAGCGCGTTCGTATCGGTCAGCGCCACGGCGGGCATGCCATTTTTTGCTGCGAGATCAGCAAGTTTCTTGACGGGGATGGCGCCTTCCAGCAACGAGTGTTCGGAATGCGTGCGCAGATGGATGAATCGGGGGGATGTCTCGGCCATGGCGGTCAATCTAGGCTCCACCTGCCGAACTGTGCAATTGCCCACCAGCGGAAATCCGCTAAGACTGGGTGGAAAATCGACAGGGGCGCGACAGTGACCGATGTTTTCCGGGCCGAGGGTCTGGGCAAAACCTATCCCGGCGTGCGCGCCAATGACGATATCGGCTTTTCGGTCGGACGGGGCGAAATCCACGCTCTGCTGGGCGAAAATGGCGCCGGCAAGTCCACGCTGGTCAAGATGATCTACGGGCTGGTGCGCCCCGACGAGGGGCGGATGGTGCTGAACGGCCAGCCGCATGCCCCCGCCGATCCCCGCGCCGCCCGTGCCGCCGGCGTCGCCATGGTGTTTCAGCACTTCAGCCTGTTCGACGCGTTGACCGTGGCCGAAAACGTCGCGCTGGGGATGGAGAACCCGCCGCCCCGCGCTGATCTCTCGCGCCGCATCAGTGAGGTCTCGACCGCCTATGGCCTGCCCCTGAACCCGGCACGCCGCATTGCCAGCCTGTCGGCCGGCGAGCGTCAGCGGGTCGAGATCATCCGCTGCCTGCTGCAAGACCCGCGCCTGCTGATCATGGACGAGCCGACCAGCGTCCTGACCCCGCAAGAGGCCGAGATCCTGTTTGCGACCCTGCGCCAGCTGGCCGCGCAGGGCACGGCGATCCTTTACATCAGCCACAAGCTCGACGAGATCCGCAGCCATTGCGACCGCGCCACCATCCTGCGCCACGGCAAGGTGGTGGGCACCGTCGACCCCCGCGCCCATTCGGCGCGCGAACTGGCCGCGATGATGGTCGGGGCCGAAATGCGGATCATCGACCGCTCGGGCCGGGTGCCGGGGGCCGAGATCCTGCAAGTTCAGGACCTGTCGAGCAGCGGCGAGATGGCGCTGAAGGATGTGGCCCTGACGCTGCGTGCGGGCGAGATCCTTGGCATCGGCGGCGTCGCCGGCAACGGACAAGAGGAATTGCTGGCCGCGCTGTCGGGCGAGGATCCGACCGCGCCGGGCACCGTCATCATGGATGGCACCGATCTTTCGGCCATGGGTCCCGAGGCGCGGCGCAGGCTGGGCCTGCTGTCGGCCCCCGAGGACCGGCTGGGCCATGCCGCCGTGCCCGAGTTTTCGCTGAGCGAGAACACCTTGCTGACCGCCGGCGCACGCCAGAACCTCGTGCGCCACGGGCTGGTCGATCATAGCGCGGCCCGGCGCTTTGCCGAAGCCGTCATCAATGCCTTTGACGTGCGCACCCCCGGTCCCGGCACCGCGGCAGGCGCGCTTTCGGGTGGCAATCTGCAGAAATTCGTCATCGGCCGCGAGGTCTTGGGCAAGCCGCGCGTTCTGGTCGTGAACCAGCCCACATGGGGCGTCGATGCCGGGGCCGCCGCCGCGATCCGGCAAGCGCTGCTGGATCTGGCCGGCAACGAGGCCGGGGTGATCGTGATTTCGCAGGATCTGGATGAGCTTTTGGAACTTTCCGACCGTTTTTGCGCGCTGAACCAAGGGCGGCTTTCCGCGCCCCGCCCGACCGAAGGCCTGACCATCGAGGAAATCGGCCTGATGCTGGGCGGCGGCCATGGCATGGAGGTCGGCCATGTTCCGGCTTGAACCCCGCGCCAGCGCGCCGCTGGGCTGGCAGATCGCGACGCCGATCCTTGCCGTGCTGGCGACCATGTTCGTCGGCGGGCTGTTGTTCGCGGCCATGGGCTTTGACCCGGTGGCAGCGATCCGCACCATCTTTTGGGATCCGCTGTTCGGGCCCGCCGCCGGCTATTCGCGCCCGCAACTGCTGGTCAAGGCCGGGCCGCTGATCCTGATCGCCTGCGGGCTGGCGCTGGGGTTCCGCGCCGGCATCTGGAACATCGGCGCCGAGGGGCAATATATCATCGGCGCGATCTGCGGTGCCGCCGTGGCGCTGGCCGCCTATCCGGCCGAGGCCTTCTGGATCTTTCCGGCGATGATCCTGGCCGGGGCGCTTGGTGGCTGGGCCTGGGGCATGATCCCGGCGCTGCTCAGGAACTGGTTCGGCGCGTCGGAAATCCTCGTCTCGCTGATGCTGGTCTATGTCGCGCAAAAGATCGCCGCATGGATGGCCTTTGGTCCGATGAAGAACCCCGAAGGCTTCAACTTTCCCGGCTCGCGCAACCTGCAACAATATCCCGCCGCCGCGAACCCGGAACTGATCGCCAATTCCGGCCTGCATTGGGGCGGCATCGCGGCCATCGTCGCGCTGGCCGCAACCTGGTTCATCATGTCGCGCCATGTGCTGGGCTTTCAGGTCCGCACCGCCGGCGCAGCCCCGCGCGCGGCGCGTTTCGCCGGCGTCCGCCCCGAGCGGCTGGTGGCTTTGTGTCTGGGCGTCTCGGGCGCGCTGGCCGGTCTCGCCGGCCTTTTCGAGGTCGCGGGGCCTGCGGGCCAGATCACTGAAAGCTTTGGCTCGGGCTACGGCTTTACCGCGATCATCGTGGCCTTTCTGGGCCGGCTGCACCCCTTGGGCATCCTGCTGGCGGGGCTCTTGATGGCGCTGACCTATATCGGCGGCGAACTAGCGCAGATGATGCTGAATCTGCCCGCTGCCACCGTGCAGGTGTTTCAGGGCATGCTCTTGTTCTTCCTGCTGGGTTTCGACCTTCTGACCCGCTACCGCATTCGGAGGCGCACATGATTTCCGTGTTCATCCTGCTTTTGGGCGCCGCCACCCCGATCCTGTTCGCCGCCTTGGGCGAGCTGGTCGCCGAACGCGCGGGCGTTCTAAACCTCGGCGTCGAGGGCATGATGGTCGGCGGCGCGCTGGCCGGTTTCGCTGCCGCCCATGCCACCGGCAGCCCGGCGCTGGGCTTTGCCGTCGCAGCCTTGGCCGGGGCGGCGCTGTCGATGCTGTTTGCGATGATGACGCAATATCTGCTGTCGAACCAGGTCGCGACCGGGCTGGCGCTGACGCTGTTCGGGCTGGGCCTGACTGCGATGTTCGGCAAGCCCTACGAAGGCGTCAAGGCGCCCGCGATGATGGCCGGCCCGCTGGGGCTGAACTGGATGATCTGGCTGGGACTGGCCATGGTGCCGGTGGTCTGGTGGTTTCTGGTCCGCACCCGCCCCGGACTGATCCTGCGCGCGGTCGGCGAAAACCATGATGCGGCGCATGGCCTTGGCTATCCGGTGCGCGCCATGCGCATCGCCGCACTGGCCTTTGGCGGCGCCATGGCGGGCATGGGCGGGGCCTATATTTCCATCGCGACCGTGCTGCAATGGACCGAGGGCATGACCGCCGGTGCCGGCTGGATCGCATTGGCCATCGTGGTCTTTGCGCAATGGAATCCTTGGGGCGTGCTGGCCGGGGCCTGGCTTTTCGGCGGTGTCACCGTCTTGCAGCTGCGCCTGCAGGCGGCGGGCGTGGCGGTGCCGGTGCAGTTTCTGGCCATGGCGCCCTATCTTGCCACGATCCTTGTGCTGGTGCTGATCTCGGCCCGGCAGAAATTCGGCCGTTCAGGCGGGGGGGCTGCCCCCGGATCTCTGGGCCGGCCCTTCCACGCGCTGCGCTGAGGCAGCCAAACACCAGGAGAGCACTATGAACCGCAGAACCCTTCTTGGCAGCGCCGCAGCGCTGGTCGCCGCCTCGGCCCTGCCGTCCTTTGCCGCCGAGGACAAGCTGAAGGTCGGCTTCATCTATGTCGGCCCGGTGGGCGATGGCGGCTGGAGCTTCCAGCACGATCTGGCCCGCAAGGCCGTGGTCGAAAAATACGGCGACAAGGTCGAGACCACCTTCATCGAATCCGTCCCCGAAGGTGCCGATGCCGAACGCGCGCTGACGCAGCTGGCGCTGGCCGGCAACAAGCTGATCTTCGCGACCAGCTTTGGCTTCATGGACGCCACCATCAACGTCGCCAAGAAATTCCCCGATGTGAAGTTCGAGCACGCCACCGGCTACAAGACCGCCGAGAACGTCTCGACCTATGACGCCCGCTTCTACGAAGGCCGCGCCGTCATGGGCACCATCGCCGGCCGGATGACCAAGTCGAACAAGATCGGCTATATCGGTTCCTTCCCGATCCCCGAGGTCATTCAGGGCATCAACAGCTCGTTCATCCATGCCCGCAAGGTGAACCCGAATGTCGAGATGAAGGTGGTCTGGGCCTATACCTGGTTCGACCCCGCGAAAGAGGCCGACGCCGCCGCCGCCCTGATCGCCGAGGGCGTCGACGTGATCCTGCAACACACCGACTCGACCGCACCGCTGGCCAAGGCGCAAGAGGCCGGCGCCATCGGCTTTGGTCAGGCCAGCGACATGGCGGCCTTCAAACCCACGCCGCGCGTCTCGGCCATCATCGACAACTGGGCGCCCTATTACATCAAGCGCGTCGGCGAGGCGCTGGACGGATCGTGGAAATCGCATTCGGTCTGGCTGGGCATCGGCGATGGCGAGGTCGAGATCGGCGAGATCACCGATGCCGTCCCCGCCGAAGTCAAGGCCGAGGCCGAGGCGCTGAAGGCCAAGATCGCTTCGGGCGAATACCACCCCTTCACCGGCCCGCTGAAGAAACAGGACGGCAGCGACTGGCTGGCCGAGGGCCAGAAGGCCGAGGACAAGGATCTCTCCTCGATGAACTTCTATGTCGAGGGCATCGCGGCGCCGATGCCGAAATAACCCCGCACGACGCAGACCGGGGCCCAGACGGGCCCCGGCACGCCAGCCGGATACGGCCGGCGCCTATTCCAGATGGCTCTCCATGAACCACAGGTCCTTGTCCGCCGCGCGCGAGGCTGCGGTCAGCAGGTCCGCCGTATCGGCATCGCCCGCCTCGCCGGTCACATCGATCGCCGCGCGCAGCTTCTCGCCATAGTCCCGCATCCGCGCGCAAATCGCCTTCAGATGGTCCTCGGCCTTGGTCAGGTCGGTCGGATATTCCTTGAGGCTGCTGGTCTTGGCCACCTTCTCGACCGTGCCGATGGCGGTGCCATCCAGCTGCTGCACCCGTTCGGCCATCTCGTCGACATGCAGCTGCAGATTGGCAAAAACACTGTCGAACAGCTCATGCACAGCGATAAAGTTGCGCCCCTTGACGTTCCAATGCGCCTGTTTGACGGCGGACGACAACGCCAGCGCATCGGCCAGCCGGGCGTTCAGCTCGGCCACGGCGGTCTTGCGGGCATTGTCGGTCAGGCCTTGCAGATTGACGGGCATGGCGGGTCTCCTTTGCGATGGGTCGTGAAAAAACCCGGCATCAGGCGACCGGTTCCAGCGACGGGATGCCACAGCGCAAAAGAAAAGGGGCGATGCCTCCCCCTGGAAAGCATCGCCCCAAAAGCGTTGGAAACGCCTGATCCGATCAGACGGCGCCCTGGATGAATTTCACCGCATCGCCGAAAGTCTGGATGGTTTCGGCGGCGTCATCCGGGATCTCGATGCCGAATTCTTCTTCGAAGGCCATGACCAGCTCGACGGTGTCGAGGGAATCGGCGCCCAGATCGTCGATGAACGAGGCGCTTTCGGTCACCTTGTCCTCGTCAACGCCCAGGTGTTCGACGACGATTTTCTTCACGCGATCAGCGATATCGCTCATGTCTTTTCCTCATGTTCACGGGCATCCGCCCAAAAGATTGCCGACACCAGCCGACAGTCAGCCCAGGGCGGTTCCCCTGCAGCCTTGTTCGCGGGATATAGCACGGAGGTGTGATCTTGCAACCGCATAAACCACGATCAGACCATCGCCATCCCGCCGTTCACATGCAGCGTTGTGCCAGTGACATAGCCCGCCTCGACACTGGACAGATACAGCGCGGCAGCGGCGATTTCCTGGGCACTGCCCATCCGGCCCGCCGGGATCTGGGTCAGGATCCGGCCCTTCTGCTCATCGTTCAGCTTGTCGGTCATCGCCGTCTCGATGAAACCCGGCGCGACGCAGTTGACGGTGATCCCGCGCGAGGCGACCTCATAGGCTAGGCTCTTCGACATGCCCACCAGACCCGCTTTGGCAGCGGCGTAATTGCCCTGCCCCGGATTGCCGGTGGCGCCGACGACCGAGCTGATGTTGACGATCCGGCCCCAGCGCGCCTTCATCATGCCGCGCAGCACCGCCCGGCACAGCCGAAAGCTCGAGGTCAGGTTCACCTCGATCACCTGCGCCCATTCCTCATCGGACATGCGCATGAACAGGTTGTCGCGGGTGATGCCGGCATTGTTGACCAGAATATCGACCGAGCCCATGGCCTCGGCAGCCGCCTTCGGCAGCGCCTCGACGGCAGCGGCATCGCCAAGGTTCGCGGTCACGACATGCGCCCGCGAACCCAGCTTTTCGGCCAGTTCGCGCAGCGGCGCCTCACGCGTGCCCGACAGCACGACGCTGGCGCCCGCCGCATGCAACGCCTCGGCGATGGCGCCGCCGATCCCGCCCGAGGCGCCGGTCACCAGCGCGTTCTTGCCCGTCAGATCGAACATCCCAAACCTCTTCTTTCGTGTCCCAATATCCCGGGGGTCCGGGGGCTGGCCCCCGGTCCCGCCCTCAGCCCTTCAGCGCCGCGATATCCGCCGGCGCGCCGATATTCTTCACCACCGCATCCTTGGCGATGCGCTTGATCATCCCCGACAGCGCCTTGCCGGCACCGATCTCCCAGAACTCGGTCACGCCCGCGCCCGCCAGGAACTCGACCGACTCGCGCCAGCGGACCGAGCCGGTGACCTGCTCGACCAGCAACCGCCGGATCTCGGCCGGGTCGCTCACCGCCGAGGCGCTGACATTGGCGACCAGCTGCACGGCGGGGGCGACGATCTCGACCCCGGCCAGGGCCTCGGCCATCACCGCTGCCGCCGGCTGCATCAGCGCCGAATGGAACGGCGCCGAAACCGGCAGCATCAGCGCACGCTTGGCGCCGCGTTCCTTGGCCAGCGCCGCCGCACGTTCGACCGCAGCCTTCTGCCCCGAGATCACCACCTGCCCCGGATCGTTGTCATTGGCAGCCTGACAGACCTCGCCCTCGGCCGCGTCATGGGCCAGCTGCGCCACGGTGGCGAAATCCAGCCCCAGAATGGCAGCCATGGCGCCCTGCCCGACCGGCACCGCCTCTTGCATCGCCTGCCCGCGCAGGCGCAGCAGCCGCGCGGTATCGGCAAGGCTCAGCGAACCCGCCGCACACAGCGCCGAATACTCACCCAGCGAATGCCCGGCGACAAAGGCCGCATCCTTGATGCCATAGCCCTCGGCCTCCAGCGCCCGCAGCGCGGCAATCGAGGTCGCCATCAGCGCCGGCTGCGCGTTCTGCGTCAGGGTCAGCGTCTCGATATCGCCGTCCCAGACCAGCGCCGAGAGCTTTTCGCCCAAGGCCTCGTCCACCTCGGAAAACACCGCAGCGGCGGCCGGATAGGCTTCGGCCAATGCCCGCCCCATGCCGACGACCTGGGCACCCTGACCCGGAAATACGAAAGCCCGCATCCTGCATGTCCTTCTTGCTTTTCTTTGTACCAGCCTTAGCGGCTCCGCCCCGGCTCGGCTAGCGTGGAATCACGATCTCGGCGCGCAGCCCGCCCAGCCGTTCGCCCTTGACCAGCCGCAATTGCCCGCCATGGGCGCGGGCGATGTCGGTGGCAATCGACAGGCCCAACCCCACGCCCTGCCCCCGGTTCTGGTTGCGCGCCGCGTCCAGCCGGGTAAAGGGCTTCAGCGCCTCTTCGCGGCTTTCGGGCGGGATGCCCGGCCCGTCATCCTCGACCGAGATGCGGAAATAGCTCGGCCCCAGTGCGGCCTCGACCTCGGCGCGCTCGCCATAGCGCACGGCATTGCCGATCAGGTTTTCGACCGCGCGGCGCAGACTGTCCTGCCGGAACGTGGCCTTACCGCCCAGATCGCCCTGCAGCGGGCCCAGCACCACTGCCTGTCCGCCGCGCCGGGCGTCGGCGACGATGCCGCGCACGAAATTCAACGCCAGCACCGTCTCGGGCGGCGCATCCTGCGCCGCATCGCGGGCATGGTCCAGAAAGGCGTCGACCATCCGCCCCATCGCCGCGACATCACCCTCCAGCGCCGCGATCTCATCGGGTTCGGGCGGCAGGTCGGGTGACAGCATCGACAGGCCCAGCCGCAGCCGGGTCAAGGGCGTGCGCAGGTCGTGGCTGACACCCGACAGCATCTGCTTGCGCTGCTCGTTCTGGCGCTCGATCCGGGCGCGCATCTCCAGAAAGGCGGTGCCGGCGCTCCGGATCTCGCTGGCGCCGGCGGGACGATAGGGGATGATCCGGCCCTTGCCATATTCCTCGGCGGCGCGCGCCAGACGCTTGATCGGGCGCAGCTGGTTGCGCAGAAAGATCGTGGCGATGGCGGTCATCAAAAGCGAGGTGCCGATCATCAGCACCAGCAATTGATGCGGGTTCGAGGCGCTGACCCGCTCGCGCGGGAACACCAGCTCATAGGGCCCAAAACGGCCCGCCAGCGTGGCCCGCACCTCGCGCCGCTGGGTCAGATCGACGCCGATCACCTGCGGGATCGCGGCATGCAGCGTGCGGATCACCACCCGGCCGGACAGATCGAAAGTGCCGACCCAATCCTGCCCCGGGGCGCGCGCCGGCATGTGCAGCTCCAGCCCCAAAGGGCCGGCGTCGTCCAGCGCGGCACGGCGGGCGCTTTCCAGATCCGGCGCCGCGTCGATGCGGGTTGCGACCAGCGCGATCTCGCGCGCCATGCCGCCGGTCATCTGCAGCGTCACATCCTCGAAATGCCGCTGCAGGAACACCACCGTCACCACGACCGTGACCACCACCACCGGCAGGAACAGGATCAGCGCCGCCCTGCCGTAAAGACCGCGAGGCATCACCCGCTTCAGCCAGTCGAATTCCATCGCCCCACCCCTTGCGCCCCTTTCGCAAGGGGGCTGTCGCAGGCTAGCTTAGCGCCATGACCCAAGCCCCGGAAGCCCTGCGAGTCCTGACTGCCGCCAACCCCTCGCCCCTGACCGGGCCGGGCACGAATACGTTTCTGGTCGGGCGCCGGCAGATCGCGGTGATCGATCCCGGCCCGGACCTGCCCAAACACCGTCAGGCGATCCTGAATGCCGTAGCGGGGGCCGAAATCAGCCATATCCTGATCACCCATGCGCATCTGGACCATTCCGGCGGGGCGCGGGCGCTGGCGCAGGCGACCGGGGCGCCGATCCTTGGCTTTGGCCCGGCTGAGGCCGGGCGCTCGGCCCTGATGCAGCGGCTGGCAGCGCAAGGCGGCATCGCCGGTGGCGAGGGGCTGGACCGCGATTTCCTGCCCGATCAGCTGCTGGGTGACGGGGCACGGATCGAAAGCGACGAATGGGCGCTGACCGCGCTGCACACGCCCGGCCATTTCGCCGGCCATCTCAGCTTTCGGTTGGGGGATGCGATCCTGTGCGGCGATGTGGTGATGGGCTGGTCATCGACGCTGATCTCGCCGCCCGACGGCGATCTGGCCGATTATTTCCGCAGCCTGACCCGGCTTGAGGCCGAGGATGCGCGCCAGCTTTGGCCCGCGCATGGCGCGCCGATCGATGCCCCGGCGGCGCGTCTGGCCGAGCTGGCGCGGCACCGGCGTGACCGCACCGGCCAGATTCTGGCCGCGCTGCGACAGGCGCCGGATGATGCCGAGGGGCTGGCGCGTCGGATCTATGACGTGCCGGCGCAATTGCAGCGCGCCGCCAGCCGCAACGTCCTGGCGCATCTGCTGGCCCTGGCCGAGATCGGCGCGGTCGAAACCGAGGGGCCAGTCACAGCCGCCTCGTGCTTTCGCGCTCTTTGACCCGGCGGCCGATGCCGGCCGCCGGAGCTGGCGTTTCCGCCCTTACCTGACCTGACCCAGACGCCCGGCGGCGATGGCCGCCATGTTCAGGATGTCGTTCACCGTCGAGCCGGTCGAACAGATCTGGATCGGATGCGGCACGCCGGTCAGGATCGGACCGACCACGGTCGCCCCCGCCATCTCTTGCAGCAGCTTGACCGAGATCGAGGCCGAATGCCGCGCCGGCACCACCAGCACGTTCGCCGGGCCGGTCAGGCGCGAGAACGGGTATTTCGCTGCCTGCGCCGGGTTCAGCGCCACGTCGACGGTCATCTCGCCCTCATATTCGAAATCGACCTTGCGGGCGTCGAGGACATCGGTGGCATGGGCCATCTTGACCGCGCGTTCGCTGACCGGATAGCCGAAGTTCGAGAAGGACAGGAAGGCCACGCGCGGATCAAGCCCAAGCCCGCGCGCCACATGCGCGCCCCGGGTGGCAATATCGGCCAGATCCTCGGCCTCGGGCCATTCATGCACCAGCGTATCGCCGATCAGGATAACGCGCCCATTGTGCAGCACGGTGGTGATGCCGACCGCGCCGGCAGCGGGGGTCACGTCAAAGACATTTCCGATCTGTGCCAGAACATGGGCGTTCTTGCGCGTCGCCCCCGTCACCAGCCCGTCGCCATGGCCATGCGCCAGCATCAACGAGGCAAAGACATGCCGGTCGCGGTTCGCCAGTTTGTAGGCATCCTCGCGATCAACACCCTTGCGTTGCAGGCGGGCGTAAAGCGTCTCGTGATATTGTTCCAGATGGCGCGAATTCGAGGCGTTCACCACCATCAGTTCCCGCGCGGCATCGGCCAGACCGGCAGCCTCCAGCTTGTCCTTCACATCGGCTTCGCGGCCAATGACGATGGACTGGCCCATGCCGCCCCGCTGCCAGGCCACGGCGGCACGCAGCACGCGCGGATCGTCGCCTTCGGCAAAGATCATCCGGGCTTGCGCCTGACGGGCGCGGGCATGGATGCCTTGCAGGATGGCTGCGGTCGGATCCATGCGCGCCTTGAGCGACTGCGTGTAGCCGTCCATGTCGATGATGGGCCGGCGGGCGACGCCCGTGTCCATGCCCGCCTGCGCCACCGCCGGCGGCACGACATGGATCAGGCGCGGGTCGAACGGCGTCGGGATGATATAGTCGCGGCCGAATTGCAGCTTGCGACCGTAAGCCACCGCCACCTCGTCCGGCACGTCCTCGCGCGCGAGTTCGGCCAGCGCGCGGGCGCAGGCGATCTTCATCTCGTCATTGATGGCGCGGGCATGGATGTCCAGCGCGCCCCGGAACAGATAGGGAAAGCCAAGGACGTTGTTGACCTGGTTCGGATAGTCGCTGCGCCCGGTCGCGACGATGGCGTCGGGACGCACGGCATGCGCCTCTTCGGGGGTGATTTCCGGGTCGGGGTTGGCCATGGCAAAGATGACCGGATTGTCGGCCATCGCCTGCACCATCTCTGGCGTCACCGCGCCCTTGGCCGAAACGCCCAGGAAAACGTCGGCGCCGCGCATCGCATCCTCCAGCGTGCGGGCGTCGGTATTGGCGGCATGGGCCGATTTCCACTGGTTCATGCCCTCGGTGCGGCCCTGGTAGATCACGCCCTTGGTGTCGCACATGATGCAATTGTCATGCCGCGCGCCCATGGATTTCAGCAGTTCCAGACAGGCGATCCCGGCCGCGCCGGCACCGTTCAGCACGATGCGCACGTCCTCGATCTTCTTGCCGCTGATTTCCAGCGCGTTGATGAGCCCGGCCGCGCAGATCACGGCGGTGCCGTGCTGGTCATCGTGGAACACCGGAATGTCCATCAGCTCTTTCAGGCGCTGCTCGATGATGAAGCATTCCGGCGCCTTGATGTCCTCAAGGTTGATGCCGCCAAAGGTCGGCCCCATCAGCTTGACGGCGTTGATGATCTCTTCGGGGTCTTCGGTGTCCAGCTCGATGTCGATGGCGTTCACATCGGCAAAGCGCTTGAAGAGCACCGCCTTACCCTCCATCACCGGCTTCGAGGCCAGCGCACCAAGGTTGCCCATCCCGAGGATCGCGGTGCCGTTCGAGATGACGGCGACCATATTGCCCTTGACGGTATAGTCATAGGCGGTTTCGGGCCGGTCGGCGATGGCCTGCACCGGGACCGCCACGCCAGGGGAATAGGCCAGCGACAGATCCCGCTGCGTGGCCATCGGCGTCGAGGCGACAATGTCGTATTTCCCCGGTCGCGGCTCCATATGGTAGGCAAGCGCCTCCTCGGGGGTGATCCGGGACCGGCGGGGCGTATTGTCGTCGCTCATTATGTTCCTCCTGGCTTTCAGCCTCATTAGCGGAGGCTGACGCCGGGAAGAAGTGCAGAAAATGCACGCTATGCCTGCAGCTAGTGCAGCAATGCCGCCGCAACGACCTCGCCATGCAATCCGAGCGCGATTGCCGCGCCGATGACCGCAACCGCGCCGGCGACGACATCATGGCGCGGATCCCAGGCGCGTTGCCGCCGCGCCATCCAGACCGACACCGGATAGCAGAAAACCTGCGCCAGCGCCTGTCCCACCAAAAGGCCGGTCAGCCCGCCCCACCATGCGCCGATCAGCACCAGCGCCAGATAGATCATCGCCCGGCTGCATTGCATGACAAAGAACCCGCGCGAGTCGCCCCCGGCCAGCGCCGCCGTCTCATAGCTGAGCGGGATCACCAGCAGCATCTGGATGCAGGCGATGGCGACCAGAATGCCGCCGGCGCGGTGATAGCGCGGGTCGTAAAGGTGATCGACCATCCACGGCCCGATCAGCGCCAGCGTGATGCCCACAAACAGCAATAGCCCGGTAAAGCCGGCGCGGGTGCGGGCCATGGTGCGGAAATTCCCGGCACTCTCGCCCGGGGGATGTTCGCGATACATCGGGATGAACAGCCGCCCGGCGATCGCGGTGCCCAGCATGCCCGGCACCGTGGCCAGAAACTGGCCGATGTTGTAGATGCCCAGATGGTCCAGCGTCAGCACCCGGCCCAGAATGATCCGGTCGCCCTGAAACAGCAGGAAGCCGCAGATCGTGCTGAAAAAGATCCATTTGCCGAATTTGACGATTTCCTCGCGCGCGGCCTTTTCCATGCGGAAACGGTCGATATGGCCGGGCAGCAGGTAATGGAACATCAACAGCTGGGCAAAGGCGCCCAGCACCTGCCCCCAGACCAGCGCCCAGACGTTGCGCAGGATCAGCGCCGCCGCCACCGTCAGCAGGATGCCGATCAGCTGGTTGCACAGCTCGATCATGGTCAGGCGGCCGATCTGCAGATGCCGGCCGGCGCTGTCGATCCGGGTCGGGAAGAACCCGCCGACCAGCATCGAGCTGGCCGCCGCCGGGAACACCCAGGCAAACGCCGGGGCGTTGTAGAACAGCGCCAGCGGATAGGCGAGCAGACAAGCCGTGCCAAAGATGAAGAAGCCGCGGATGACCTTGATCGTCCAGGCCGTGTCCAGAAAAGCCGGATCGTCTCCGCGCTTGCTTTGCATGATCGACGGGCCCAGCCCCATGTCGCTGAACATGCTGAGCCCGATCATGAAGCTGGACACCAGCGCCATCAGCCCGAAATCGTCCGGGCTGAGAATGCGCGTCAGCACCAGATTCGACGCCAGACGCATCAGCTGTCCGCCGCCGAAATTCGCCATCGTCCAGACGCCGCTGCCCAAGGCGCGCGACGCAAAACTCTTGCCCGGTGGTTTCGGCTCGGCCCCGGCGGGATCCACAGCTGTATCCTGCATCAGCCCAGACCCGCAGTCGGCGCCGGCACGACGCCCGGCGAGGCGACGCCCGGCAGGCCGCCGATCAGCCACAGCATGGCGATGGCGCCAGCGATCAGCAGCACGACAACATAGGTCAGGCTCAGCCGTTTCAGGCGGATGTCGCGCGCATTGGGGCGATAGGGCAAGGAGATCACCGGCCGCGTGCCGGTCGCGCGGGCAAATTGCTCGGTCCGGCGCAGCACCGGGTGCAGCATCTCAAGGATAAAGGCCAGGCCAAAGCTTAGCCCGATGCTGGCAAACAGGCCCAGCGCCGCGCGTTTCTTGCGGTTCGAGGCGGCGGGATATTCCGGCGCCAGCGCCCGTTCCAGAATCACGAAACGCTCGGTCTGGTCGTTGTCCATCAGCTTTTGCTGCGTCTCGACCTGCGCAAGCTGGCGCGAGATCTCGGCATAGCGGTCCTGCAGCCGGCGTTGCTGGCGCACCATATTGTCGAGATCGCGCGACACCTGCGGCGCCTTGGCGCGCGCCCGCTCGATCTCTTTGCGGCGGTCCTGCATCTGCGCCTTTTGCTGGCGGAACTGTTCAAGCTGGCTGTCGTAAAGTTCGCCCTGACGCTCGACCACATCCGAAACACTCTCGCCGCCCGAGTTCAGCCGCTTGAGCTGATCTTCGAGCCGCTTGATCTCGGGATGGTCGGGGGCCAGCGTGCGCCGCGCCTGCGCCAGCTCGATCTCGGCGGTGCGGATCTGCTGGACCAGCGTGGCCGAGGGACGGGCATCGGCGGCGGTGCTGCCCGCCTCCAGCGCCAGCCGACCGCGTTGCAGGCCCATGATCTCGCGGTCCAGCGCCGCCTCCGAGGCGTTCAGCTGCGCCAGCTCGGTCTGCAGATATTCCTGCGACGAGGGCAGCGCATCCTCATTGGCCGAGCTGAATTCGGCGATCTGACGGTCCTGCCGTGACAGCTGGTCGCTCAGCCGGTCCTCTTCGTCGGTCAGATATTGACGCGCCTCGGCGATCCGGGCCTCGCGGTTCTCGCGGTCGCGGTTGACGACGCTGTTGGTGAAATAGTTGGCCAGGGCTGCGGCCGTGTCGGGGGTCTCGGCCTGCGAGGTGATGACGATGGCCGCCAGCGACATGCCGGATTCGGTCGCGACGCCGGGGGCCTGGATGCTGTCGATCCGGGTCGATTTGCGCACGGCGGCGATCTTGTCGGTCTCGCTCAGCCCGGGGGTGTCCGTGAACAAGCCCAGTTCGGTGATGACCTCGCGGATGTTGCCGCGCGCCATCAGACGCTGTTCGATCAGCTGCACCCGGCGCGAAGCCGGCAGCGCCGAATCGCTGCCCGCCTCGGTCACCGCCGGGGTATCGACCTGAATCACCGCGCTGGATTCATAGACCCGCGGCGACGAAACGATGAAGTAAAACGAAATCAGCGTGCCCAGGATCATGACCGTCAGCACCAGCGGCAAACGCCGCCACAGCATCGAAATCAAGTCCTGCAATGTCTGTAATGGACCCAAAACCCTTAAATCCCGTCTCGCCCGTCAATCATCGGACTTGTTCAGAATGATACCCATGACCGGCGGCATGCCGACCAGCAACCGTTCGGCCTGCACCATGTCGGCAGCAGTGCCGCGCCGCCCGTCGGCCACCAGCAGCAGCGCATCGGCCAGCGGCAGGGCGGCCAGCGCCTCGTCCTCGCCCAAGAGTGGCGCCATGTCCATCAGCACCAGCGCATGGGTCGCGCTGTTGCGCGCCAGCCGAGCCATGCCGGCGGCCAACGCCTCGTCCTGCAGAATCTCGGCCGCCTCGTCCTCGGCCTGCGCCGGGGCGATCACCCGCAGGTTCGGCACCTCTTCGATCACCGGGGCAAGCTCGTCGAGCGCGCGGCCTGCGGCCAGTGCCGCCGAAATCGGGTCGCAACCGGGGATTCCCAGCTGGCCGGCAATGCTCGGCCGCGCCAGATCCATGTCGGCCAGCACCACATGCGTATGCGGCTGGCGCGCCAAGGCCAGCGCCAGATTGACCGAGACGAAGCTGCCGCCCGCCCCCAGCGTCAGCGGCACCACGGCCAGCGTCTTCCAGTCCCGGTTGCGCATCTCGCGCAGGACACGGGTCCGCAGCAGCGCGAACCGCTTTGCCACAACCCTTGCGTGTTCCGCATCCTCGGCGGCGCGCGCCGCCTCGCGCCGGATGAATGGGCTGGACAGCACCTGGCGTGCATCCTGCGGCGCAATCGTGCCTGCCGGCTTCCTGTCGGGTTCCTGTCCTGTGTCGGCCTGCAAACCTGTGGCCCCTCTGCCTCTGGTGGTACATCACCAGCCAAGTCGCCGCAGCGGGGCGATGACTTTGCCAGCGGGGCCATGGTAACGTCCCGGCCATGAACACGACAACCGAAAATAGCCCTGATCGCGAGAATGCTTGGCAAAATGCCGTGACCCTGTCACCGGCAGACGTCACCGCCATCGTCATCGGCCGCAATGAGGGTGAAAGGCTGATCCGCTGCCTGCGCTCGTTGCTGCCGCAGGTGGGACAGGTGATCTATGTCGATTCTGGTTCAACCGATGGTAGTGCCATTCGTGCAACAGAACTGGGCGCGCAGGTGGTGCAGTTGGACATGTCGGGCCCCTTTACCGCCGCCCGCGCCCGCAACGCCGGGCTCGCCCGCCTGACCGAGGCCGAGTTCGTGCAATTCGTCGATGGCGATTGCGAGGTCGAGCCGGGCTGGATCGCCACCGCGCTAACGGCGCTGGCGGGGGATTCGCAGCTGGCGGTGGTGGCGGGGCGACGGCGGGAACGGCATCCCGAGGCTTCGATCTATAACCGGCTGTGCGATGCGGAATGGAACACGCCGGTCGGCCCGGCCCGCGCCGTCGGCGGCGACCTGCTGGCACGGCGCGCGGCGCTCGAGTCGGTCGGCGGCTATGATCCCGGCCTGATCGCCGGCGAAGAGCCTGAGATGTGCCTGCGGCTGGCCCGCGCCGGCTGGAGCATTCGCCGGCTGGACGCACCGATGACGCTGCATGACGCGGCCATGACCCGGCTTGGGCAATGGTCGCGCCGCACCCGCCGCGCGGGCCATGCCTTTGCCGAGGTCTCGTGGCGCCATCGCACCGGCCCCGAAGGCTTTTGGCAGCGCGAAACCCGGCGGGCGCTGATCTGGGCGGTGGCCTTGCCGCTGGCGATCCTGTTGGGCCTGCTGGTCACGCCCTGGACCGGGGCGCTGCTGCTGGCCTATCCGCTGCAGGTGGCGCGCATGGCGCTGCGCGATCCCGATCCCAAGGACCGCTGGCCCCGCGCCTTTTACACCATGCTGGGAAAATTCCCCGAAGCGCGCGGCGTGCTGGAGTTCCACCTGCGCCGCCTGCTGGGCCGCCGTTCGGAGCTGATCGAATACAAATGACCCCCTGCACGATCATCATTCCGGCCCATGACGAGGCCGGCTATATCCATGCCTGTCTGGACAGCTTGCTGGCGCAGGACTTTGCCGGCCCGGCCGAGGTGATCGTGGTCGCCAATGGCTGCAGCGACGACACCGCCGCGCAAGCCCGCAGCCGCGCGGACGAATTCGCGGCGCGCGGCTGGCAGCTGCGGGTCGAGGAACTGGCGCAGGGCGGCAAGATCGGCGCGCTGAACCACGGCGACGCCTGCGCGCGGCCGGGCATCCGGATGTATATGGACGCCGATCTGCGGTTGGCGCCGCGCCTGATCGGCAAGATGGTGGCCGCGCTTGACAGCGACAGGCCGCTTTATGCCGGCGGTCGGCTGGTGGTGGCACCGGCGCGCAGCCGCATCTCGCGGCTCTACGCCCGGTTCTGGCAGAAACTGCCCTTCGTCGCCGGCAATGTCACCGGCGCCGGGCAATGGGGCGTCAACGCCGCCGGTCGGGCGCGCTGGGGCCAGTTCCCGCAGATCATCTCGGACGACACATTCGCCCGGCTGCAATTCGACGAATCCGAGCGGATTCTAGTCGATGAGCCCTTCGAATGGCCCATCGTCGAGGGATTCGGCCCGCTGGTCCGGGTGCGGCGGCGTCAGGATCGCGGCGTGGCCGAGATCGCCGAGCGCTTTCCCCAGCTCTTGGCCCGCCAAGGCCATGTCCGGCCGGACAAGGCCGAACTGCTACGCCTTGCCGCCGCCGATCCGCTGGGCTTTGCCACCTATGTCGCGGTATCGCTGGCGGTGCGGATGGGGCGCAATTCGCAGGACTGGGCGCGCGGCCGCTAAACGGCGCAACTTAGGGTCGCGGCGGCAGTTTTCCCGCCCGGAAATCGGTCACCACCTGCTGTGCCAGCTCTTGCAGGGCCTTGGCCTGATCCGCCGGCACTGCCGGGTAAGGTCCCCATTCCCCGTCCAGCTGTCGCGGCAGCCCCACCGGGCTTTCTCCGGTCAGCATCGCGTAATGGATCATCGCCACATAGTAGAAACCGGCATCGGTCGGATGCACATTGTCGCGAAAGAAATCGCGGATGGTGCTGGCGCCGGGCACCCGGTCCTGCGCGATGGCGTCATAAAGGCTGACCATGCCCAGCCCGGCCGGAATCAACTGCATCGGCTTGGCCTCCGCCGGCAGGCCGGCATTCACATGATCGACGATTCCCTGCCACAGCGGCAGATCGGTCAGGATGCGATCGCGCCACGCCTGCGCGCTGCCGGTCCCGGCATCGTCGATGTCGTCCCAGGTCTGGTAAAGATAGCTCTGCAGGTCAGGGCTGGTCTTGCGCGCCAGCTCGACCCAGTCCAGCGCATAGGTGCCGCTGTCGTGATATTCGATGGTCGAGGCGATCGGCACGCGTTCGGTCAACACCAGCGCATCCAGCCGGTGCTCGGGCAGCCAGCGCCGCCCGTCCTGCCCCTGCGCTTCGGCGCTGTGCTCCCATTGCCATTGCAGGGGGGCGCCGTTGATGACCTGATATTCGACCGGCGCGTGCAACAGATCCTGCATCATCGTCGGCAGGGTCGGGCTGACCAGGCTGTGCCCCATATAGAACACAGACAACCCATCGGCGAGTAGGCTCAGCATGGACATCGAATCCTCGCGGATGTGAAAAGCTGAGGCCAGCCTAGGTTTATGGTTAATCACATGCCAGCAGAAACAACTTCAGATTGCCATAAATGCGACTTCTCACCCGAATGATTGTGCCCAACATAACATCGGGTCACAAACAGGTTATCTCGCCCCCTCGCACCGGCCATGAAGCTCGGAGCAAGCCATTGAAAAAAAAAGAACCTGTCCTTTTGGTCAGGCCTGCATTTCGTTCTAGTTTTATTAAAACTGGGGGCTATACTCGCAGTCGTACCGATTACAGTAGGTTTTCTCAAATGCAGCGCACCCCGGACATTTTTTCCGCCGAATTGAACCCAGTAGTTTCGCTGCTCCAGCCTGCCGAAACCAGCACTAGCCCCGTGGGCGTGAGCTCGGCCTATGCGCGCTTTGTCAAGCGCCCGCTGGACATTCTGATTGTTCTGCTCGCTTCGCCCATCGTGCTGACGCTCGTCGGGTTCGTTGCTTTGCTGATCGCCATTCAGGGCGGCAAGCCCTTTTATTCGCAGCTTCGGGTCGGCCGCTCGGGCCGCAGCTTCCGTCTGTGGAAACTGCGCACCATGGTCGTCGATGCGGACCAGCGCCTGGCAAACTACCTCGAGAGCGACCCGGCCGCCAAAGCCGAATGGGAGCTGACGCAAAAGCTGAAACAGGATCCGCGTATCACGCCGGTCGGCCGCTTCCTGCGCAAATCCTCGCTGGATGAGCTGCCGCAGCTGCTGAACGTCCTGCGCGGCGACATGAGCATCGTCGGCCCGCGTCCGATGATGCTGGACCAAACTCTGCTTTATCCGGGCGCCGACTACTACCACCTGCGCCCCGGCGTCACCGGCCTGTGGCAGATCTCGGACCGCAACGACAGCACCTTTGCGGCGCGCGCCAGCTTTGACGCGGAATATGCGGCCCACCTCAGCTTCAAGGGAGACGTCAGCATCATCGCCAAGACCGTCGGCGTCGTGCTGCGCTGCACCGGCTACTGATCACTTCATCCGATAGCGGGGCTGTCACAGGCCCCGCTTTTGCATGTCAGGCCGCTGCCCGGCAGTGCGTCTTGGCCCAAGCCAGCATCAGCACCGCGCCTGCCCCGCTGAGGGCATAAATTCCCAAACACGACAGCAGGGACAGTTCCAGCAGGAACAACCCCGCAGCCCCGCAGGTCATGGCCAGTGCGACACCCATGGCGAGCAAACCGATCAGCGCAGCCTCCTTAACACATCCTCTGGTTGCTGTTTTACTATACGCTCGAACAGTAAAGGAATCGTCAACGATTTCTTCACGACCGGATCGTTAGGAATCATCCTGCCAATTCCGCATAGCGGGCAGGCGCAAATCGGCCAAATGGGTAGCTGGATACCTGCACCCACCCGGCCACCATACCAAAGAAAGGCTTTCGCGGTGCGAATCGGCTATCTCGTCAACACCTACCCCCGGCCGTCGCACAGCTTCATCCGACGCGAGATCGCGGCACTGGAGCAGAGGGGTTACCAGATCCATCGCTTTGCCATGCGCGGCGATGCCGCCGCCCTGACCGACCCTGCCGACCAACGCGAACATGCCCAGACCGAGCGTATCCTTGAGGCCGGCGGCGCCCGCCTGCTGGCCGACCTGCCGCGCAAGGGGCTTGGCGCAGCCATGGCCACGGCGCGGCGCCGGGCGCGGGCCGGCGAATCCAGCCTTGCGCTGCAGATGATCTATCTGGCCGAGGGCGCAAGGATCGCCGCGCGGTCGCAGGCCTTGGGGCTAAGCCATATCCACGCGCATTTCGGCACCAATTCTACCCGGGTCGCGGCCTATTCCCGGCTTTTGGGCGGTCCCCGCTTCAGCTTTACGGTGCATGGCCCCGAGGAATTCGACAAGCCGCAGCCGCTGGATCTGGCTGGCAAGCTGGCGCTGTCGGAATTCTGCGTCACGGTCAGTAGCTTTGGCCGTTCGCAGATGTATCGCTGGGCCGAAACGGCGGATCTGGCCAAGGTCAAGGTGGTGCATTGCGGGCTGGACCTCAGCCGCTGGACCGATCCGCAGCCCCTGCCCGCCGGCCCGCCGCATCTGGTCGCAGTCGGCCGCTTTGCCGAGCAAAAGGGCTTTGGCCTGCTGATCCGCGCCTTTGCCCAAGCCTGGCGCCAGAATCCGGCGCTGCGCCTGTCCCTTGTCGGCGATGGCGAGCTGCGCCCGGCGATCGAGGCGGTGATCGCCGCCGAGGGCATGGCCGAGGCGGTCAAGCTGCTGGGCTGGCAGGACGAATCCGGCGTGCGCGCGGCGATGGACGCGGCGCATGTGCTGGTCACCCCCAGCTTTGCCGAGGGCCTGCCGGTGGTCATCATGGAGGCCATGGCCCGCGCGCGCCCGGTCATCGCCACCTATATCGCCGGCATTCCCGAATTGCTGCGTCAGGATCAGGAAGGCTGGCTGGTTCCCGCCGGCGATGCCGATGCGCTGACCGGCGCAATGCTGGCTGCGGCGGCAACCCCGGCCGAGCGGCTGCAGGCGATGGGCACCGCCGCCCGCGCCCGCGTCCTGCGCCGGCATGACATCGCCGAATCGGCGCGGCTGCTGGACGAACTGATCCGCAGCTCGCAAGGCTGAGCCGGTCAGGACAGCCGGTCAACAGATCGGCTTCGCCCGCAAGATCACCCCGATATCGAAAAAAGGCTGCCGCGATCATCCGCGGCAGCCTTTGTTTTCAACGCCCGCCGCGCAATTGGGCGCGCAGGGCGCGGCGACGCGCCATGGCATCATCCGCAGCGGCCGGCGGCTCGGCCGCAACCGGGGCGACCGGCGCCGCCGGGGAAGGCTCGGCTGCGCGGGGCGGCGTCACCACGCCGCCGGGAACGGCGGCCCGGTTTGCAGCCACACCCGCCGCACCCGCCAAACCAGCGATATGCTTGACGAAATCGGCCATGACCGGGAAGCGGAAGATATCCGTCACCCCCAGCCGAGGCACGGCCAGCCTGTCGCGCATGGTGCGATGCAGCTGGATCGCCAGCAACGAATGCCCGCCCAGAGCAAAGAAATTGTCGCGCGGCCCGATCTGCGCCACGCCCAGCACCTCGGCCCAAAGCGCATGCACCGCCGCCGCCAGATCCTCGGTCACGGTGACGCTGGCCGGGACCGGCCCCGCTCCCGCCGCCACAGGCGCCGCGCCCACCGGCGCAGCAGCCCCCGCGCCGGGAACCGGCAATTGCTTGCGGTCGATCTTGCGGTTCGGCGTCAGCGGCATCTTGTCCAGCCGGATGATTCGCCCCGGCACCATATGCGTCGGCAGATGCGCAACCAGCGCCTCGCGCAGCGCCTGTTCCGACAGGCTGCTGTCGCCGGTGACATAGGCCACCAGCCGCTTGTCGCCCGGCACATCCTCACGCACCAAGGCCACCGCCTCGCGCACGCCGGGTTGCGCGCCCAAGGCGGCCTCGATCTCGCCCAGTTCGATGCGGAAACCGCGCAGCTTGACCTGATGATCGGCGCGGCCGATGTAATCCAACCCGCCGTCATCGCGCCAGCGCACCAGATCGCCGGTGCGATACATCTGTGCCCCCCAAGGCGCGGCGCGATCGGCCGGCACGAAGGGATCGGGACGGAAGGCTGCCTCGGTCAGATCCTCGCGCTGCCAATAGCCGCGCGTGACGCCATGACCGCCGATCCACAGCTCTCCCTGCGCCCCCGGCGCGACCGGCGCGCCTTCGGGGTCCAGAATATACAGCTGGGTGTTGGCGATCGGCCGACCCAAGGTGACCTCGGCCGCCGTTGTGACATCGGCAGTGGTGGACCAGATCGTGGTCTCGGTCGGGCCATACATGTTCAGCACCCGCGCCGACGTCAGCTGGCGCAGTTCGGCCAGCAGCGCCGGCGGCAGCGCCTCGCCGCCCAGCATCACGCATTTCAGCCCGGCCAGCGCCTCGGCCACCTGCGGGTCCGACACCAGAATCCGGCCCATGCTGGGCGTGCATTGCAGATGCGTCACCTTCCATCGCCGGATCTGCGCGGCAATCGAGAAATCGCCATCGGCGGGCACATCGGAATGCGGGTTCACCTCGGCGCGCAGCCGCGCCAGCAGCGGAAAACCGGCCACCACCTGTTCGGGGGCGATGCCGTAATCGATCAGGCAGGCGACCTCGCCCACGCCGATGGTCTTGAGATGCTCGACCCGCGCAATGGCATCGTCGAGCGAGCCGAACAGGCCCGAATCCTCAAAATAGCGCAGGAAGGCGAACTCCAGGATGCCGTCCAGTTCCTCTTCGGACAGCGAGCCAAGGTCGATGGCCATGGGGTTGGTCATGCCCTCGGGCTTGCGGAAGGCCGGGAAGTCCCAGGCATATTGCTTGACCAGCGCCGCCGCGCTGCGCAGGTAGTTCTTCATCGGCTCGCGGGCGATCTCGCGCGCGGTTTCGCGATCCTCGGCCAGACAGGTGTGCAGCATCAGCGTCACGGTGAAATTCGCCGGGTCATGCCCGACCGAACGCAGCGCGGCGTGATATTCCTTGATCCGGCTGGCCACCACATCGATGCTTTGGCCCAGAAGGTGGGTCAGCACGTTCATGCCCAGCCGCCCGGCCTCGGCCCATGTCTCGGGATTGCCGGCGACGGTCATCCACAGCGGCAGTTCCTTTTGCACGGGACGCGGCTGCGTCACGACACCAAAGGGCGAACCATCCTTGCGCGGGAAATCGACCGCCTCGCCGCGCCACAGCCGGCGCAGCTGATCAATGCCCTGAATCATCGCCGATTTGTTGTTCGGCGGCGCGTTTTCCGGGCGCAGCACGAAATCATCCGGCTGCCAGCCCGAGGCAATGGCGATCCCGGCGCGACCGCCGGTCAGGTTGTCGATCACCGCCCATTCCTCGGCCACGCGGGCCGGGTGATGCAGCGGCAGCACGCAGCTGCCTGCGCGCACGGCGATGTTTTTCGTGACCGCAGCCACCGCCGCGCCCGAAACCGAGGGGTTCGGATAGGGGCCGCCAAAGGCATGGAAATGCCGCTCGGGCGTCCAGAGCGCGACGAACCCATTCTGATCGGCAAAGCGCGCGCCATCCAGCAACAGCTGATATTTGCGCGGCCCCGGCCCGTCATCGTTGCCCCAGTAGAACAGGCTGAAATCCATCCCGCCCTGCACGTCCCGCACCGCCGGCTTGACCGCCGGCGCGCTGGACACCGCCAGCCGCGATTCCTCGCCCGCGATCACCAGCCGCAGCCCGCGCGCCAGCGACCAGAAGATTTCGAGCACCGAAATATCAAAAGACAGGCTGGTCACCGCCAGCCACGCGTCGCCCTCGGCATGCGGAATCACCGCATCCATACCGGCAAAGAAGTTCGCGACGTTGCGATGTTCGACCATCACCCCTTTGGGCCGGCCGGTCGAGCCCGAGGTATAGATCAGATAGGCCAGATTCTGCGGCCCCACCCCGGTCACCGGCGCGGCCACCACGCCATGCGGCAGATCGGCCGGGATCGTCACCACCTGCGCCTGATGCGCCGGCAGCCGGTCGGCGATCCCGTCCTGAACCAGCACGACCCGGGCGCCGCTGTCCTGAATGTAAAGCTCGATCCGGTCCGAGGGATAATCCGGGTCCAGAGGCACATAGGCGCCGCCCGCCTTCCAGATCGCCAGCGCACCGATCACCAGCTCGGGCGAGCGTTTGGCAAACAGCCCCACCGGCTGATCCGGGCCGACGCCCATCGCCACCAGCCGCGCAGCCAAGGCATTGGCGGCACGGTCAAGCTGGCCGCGCGTCAGGCTGCGATCCTCGAACGCCAAGGCGATCTGATCGGGATTGGCTGCTGCGGTTTCCGCGATCAGCTCATGGATACAGGCCAGCCGCAGGTCCAGCGCGGTATCGTTGCGCGCCACCAGCAGATCGCGCAGCTCATCGGGATCGAGCAGCGAGATATCGCGCACCGGGGTCGAGCCCGGCAGCACCAGCCCGGCATCCAGCGCCCGCGCCATGCGCTGCGCCTGAATCGCCGTGATCCGCGCCGGATCATGCAGCAGCGCCGCGCCCTGATCGGTCAGCGCAATGGTCAGCGCCGCGCCCGCAACCGGCGCCAGATCGCGCAGGTTGATCGCCAGATCTGGCAAGGCCGCGTCCCGCAGCTCGGGCGCGCGATGCAGCAGATCGGCCATGAACCAGCCGCGCTTGGCCACCTCCTGCCGCGTCTCGGCGATCTGTGTGGCCAGCGCGCGCAGCGTCATCGCCGGCTCGATCGTCAGTGCCAGCGGCTGCCAGCCGTTGACCAGCGCATCGCGCGGCAGATCGGCCGGCACCAGCGCCAGATCAAAGGCGGGCTGCGCCGCCAGCCGGGCCAGCAAGGCCGCCGCCAGCGCCAGCCGCTCGGCCGAGGCGCCCGGCATCAGTTCGATCCGCTGAACCTGCCCCGAGCTTTCGCCCGAGATCACCGCCGGGCTCATCCGGCCCAGTCGCTTGCGCCACCAGCCGTCATGGCGCGCCGCCGCGTCGGCAAGCGCAGTGAACGCCGCCCGGTCCGGGTCCGAAAGCAGCGGCAGCACCGTGCCAAGACCCGGCAGCTCGCCCCGGCACACCAGCCGAATGGCCGCGCCACCCGCCGCGATGGTGGCGATATCGCCATGATGGGCCAGAACGGTGCCCGGCGTCGCATCGCTGGGCTCGGTCCCGGCCGAACCGGTCACGGCCAGAAACCGGCCATCGGCCAGCCGCACCTTGGCCTCGGTCAGCGGGTTCCAGTAGCCGCCATGATCAAGCCCGCGCACCAAGGCGCAGATCCGCCCGGCAGGCTGGGAAAAGTCGATCACCCCCGCCGCCTCGGGGCGCTTGTCCTTGCCGACATAGCTGCGCTGCGACAGGTCCTGCGGCTGGCGCTGCAGCCCCGCCCCCTCAAGCTGGGCGACCACATCGGCAAAGCTTTCGGCGGCGCGGGCAAAGCAGCGGGCGTTCAGCGTCAGCGCGGTATCGTCCGGGCGCAGGTCGAACAGGGTCTGGGACAGGATGTCGCCTTCGTCCACGCCCCCCTCGATCATGTGCCAGGTGACGCCATGCTGCATCTCGCCGCCGATGATCGCCCAGACCGGAGCATTCAGCCCGGCCAGACGCGGCAAGGGGCCGTCGTGGAAATTGATCGCGCCGCGCTGGCCGCGGGCCAGCATCTGCGGCGACAGGATCGACAGGTTCGCCACGCTGAACAGCCAATCGGCCGAGGGCGCATCGGCGGGGATCGGTGCATCCTGATCCTCGACCCGCAGGCCCGCCGACTGCGCCCATGACTGCAGTTCGGGGTTGCGGGTGACGATGGCGGCGATGCGGTGCCCGCGCGCAAGCAGCGTTTCCGCCGCATGACGCAGGAGCAGTTCATTCCCAACCAGAATCGCAGAAAATTGCGTCATGGCTTGCCCTTTTCAATATGAACAGGGGTCGGCTGGCGGCGCAAGGCGTGGCGCGTCAACTGGCCCAAATGACCTTCAGGAACACCCGTTTCGCGGCGCTGGACCAGACAACGCAGGCGCCACAGCACCTCGCCACCCAGCGCGGCCACGGTCGCGGCCAGCGCACCTGCGCGGCCGTGATGTTTTTCGAAATAGCGGCGGCGGGATTCATACCAATATTGCGGCACCCGCTTCCAGGTCTTCATCCCGGTGCTGACCGAGCCGATATGCAGGACCAGACTTTCGGTGACGTAATGCGTCTGAAAGCCGGCATCGGCCGCGCGACGGCACAGATCCGTCTCTTCGAAATAGAGAAAGAAACCTTCGTCGAACAGGCCGATGCGATCCAGCACATCGCTGCGGATCATCATCGAGGCGCCTGCCGTCCAGTCCACCGGACCCGACACCGTCGGCGACGGCATGGCCACGACCTTGTTGCGAAACAGCCGGGTCACCGGGCCGCTGCGGCTGCCGGATTCGAATTCCGAAGCCGCCGAGGGAAAGCGAAAGGCCGAGCGATGCGGCACGCCATCGGTGCCGCGCAGGCGCGAGCCGATGATCCCCGCTTCGGGATGCGCGCGCATATAGTCCACCAGCACCCGGAGCGAACCTGGCTGCGGAATCGCGTCCGAATTCAGCAGATAGACCAGATCCGGCCGCCGGCCATCGGGCAGTCCCTGACGGATGCCGTGGTTGTTGCCCGCGCCAAAGCCGCCGTTCCAGCCCGATTGCACCACCGCCACGCGGTCGGCGGACCAACCCCGCGCCTGCGCCGCATCCTGCATCCGCTCGAACGAGCCATCGCCGGAATCATTGTCCACGATGGTCACGCCACCATCGAGGCCCTCAAGCTCGCGCAATGCGGCCTCGACCGCATCTAGCGACATTTCGGCCGTGCGCCAGTTCAGCACGACCACCTGAACCGTCGGGTTCACGATAGCACTCATCAACTCTACTCCGCAGCCTTGGCGCGCGCCGGGGCATCGCCATCGGCCTCGCGCAGCAGATCCCGCAGCACGCTGGCCATGCGGCGGACATTGGGTTCCAGCACCATGGAATCATGGTCGCCGGGCACTTCGATCACTTGCAGCCGGGGCATGAAGGGCGTCCAGCCATTATCCTCCAGCAGGTATTCGCGCCCGGTGGTCACATGGCGACCGCCCGACACTTTCCAGCGCCGGTCCAGCGGCGGCCGGAACATGGCCACCGGCCCGTCCCAAGGCGTAACCTGCATGCCGGGTAGCCAGCTGATGAAGGCCGCCTCGATCGCCAGATCGTGGAACGCCCCCTCGCTGGCCGGGGCGCCGGCCTCAAGGGCCTGCGCCTTTTTGCGGCGCCCGACCTCATAGGCCAGACGGTCGCGCAGCCATTTGCGGAAAAAGCCAAAGCCTCCTTCGCGCATTTCGCCCAGACGGATCAGCAGCCGGTCCTGGCGGTTCAGCGGCTCGCGCAGCGGCAGCGGCGTGTCCAGCATGACCAGCATCGCCACCTCTTGCCCCGCCTCGCGCAGCTGGCGCGCCATTTCATAGGCGGTCAGCCCACCACCCGAAAACCCGCCCAAGAGGTAGGGGCCCTGCGGCTGCACCTCGCGCAGCTCGGCGATATAGTCGCGCGCGGCTTCGGCGAAACTGCCATGCGGCTGATCATCGCCCAGCAGTCCCCGCGCCTGCAGACCATAGAACTTGCGATCCGCCCCCAGACGCTGCGCCAATTGCCGCAGGTTCATGACGTTGCCGAACATCCCCGCGACCATGAAAAAGGGCGTGCCATCGCCGCGCCCGCCCATATCGACCAGAAAGCGGCGCTTGACGTGGTCCGAGACTGGCAGTTGGCGGATATTGTCGGCCACCACCTCGCGCGGGCCGGTGCGCTCTTCGACCAAAGCCGCAAGCTGGGCAATGGTCGGCGCCTCGAACAGGGTCGAGATCGGCAGATCGACGTCGAAACGCTTGCGCAGCTGGCCAAACATCCTGACCGCGATCAGCGAATGCCCGCCCAGATCAAAGAAGCTGTCGGCCGCGCCGACCTGCGCGATGCCCAGAAGCTCGGACCAGATCGCGGCCAGCTCCAACTGGGTGCCCGGGGTGGGCGCGACGAAATCGCTGTCCAGATCGGGCCGCTCGAACCCGCCCTCGGCGGGGGCGGCATCCTGCACGACGCCAGCCTCGGCGATCAGCGCGTTCAGGTCCAGCGACGAGACATAGACCTGCGCAAGTCCGGTCGAGATCGCGCGGCTCAGCATCGCGGGCCCGACTGCGGCCGGGATGCCCTGACTGATGTTCTGGTGCAGGCGCCGCTCGGCCGGTGACATGCTGCGCGCGGCAGGGGCTGCGCGACGCGGCGCGGCCGAGGACAGCGCCGCCGCCAGCTTGCGCAGGGCAAAGCCCTTGATTTCGGCACAGATGGCACCATCCGGCCCGGCCAGCGTGATATCGAACTGCGCCAGACCCAGCGCATCGCTGTTTTCGCCGGCATTGCGGATATGGCTGGTCACCTCGGCCGGCAGCTGCCGGTAAAGCCGGATCGCGCCATAGCCCATCGGCACCCATAGCGTGTCCGGCGTCCAGCCCTTGATCAGCGCCATGGCCCAGCCGGTGGCAATGTCCATCAGCGCGGGATGCACCATCCATTGCCCGGTTTCGGCGGCAAAGGCCGGGTCCAGCGCCAGCTGCGCCACACCCTCGTTGCCCGAGATCCTGAACCGGCGCAGCACTTTCCAGCGCGGGCCAAAGGCCATCTGGCGCTCTTGCGCCGAATCCAGCGCGGCGCCCTGCCCGTCCTGATCCCAGGGGCCGGCGACGGTCAGCGGGGCCGGTGCCGCCTCTTCCAGCGGCTGGATCAGCGCGCTGACATTCGGATCGCCCTGCGGGTCGTCCAGAATCGAGACGCGCAGGGCATCCCCGTCGGGCTCGACCCGGGTGGTGACCAGCGCCGTATCCTCGACCAGAACCGGACGGCGGAACTCCAGATCGCGGATCACGATGGGCAGCGCCAGCCCGGATTCCAGCGCCGCCTCGGAAATCAGCTCGATCCAGCCGGTGCCGGGCATCAGCGCCTGACCGGCAACGGTCTTGTGGCCGCAGATAATCCAGTCCTGCATGCGCAGGGCGGTGCGGAATTCGCGCCCGGCGGGCATCGGCATGGCCTGATCCAGCAGCGGCCGGTCCACCGGCGCGCCTGCCGCGACCGCGGTATCCAGCCCCAGTGCGCGCGCAGCCATCCCGGTATCGGCCCAGACGCCCCAGTTCACCGCCACGACCCGGCCCAGAGCCGGCGGCGCCGAACGCGCCACGGCGTTCAGATATTCGTTGGCGGCGACATAATCGGCCTGCCCAGCCGGCGCGATCACCGACGAGGTCGAGGCAAACAGCACCGTCATGCGCGGCGGTTGCCCGGCCAATGCCTCGGTCAGGGCGCGGGTGCCCAGAAGCTTGGGCGCCAGAACGTCCCAGCTGTCGTCATCGCTCTTGGCCGCGATCAGCGCATCGCGCACCAGACCCGCCGCATGCAGCACCACATCCAGACCGCCAAAGCGGGCCCGCACCTCTGCCACGGCGCGGGTCATTTCCTCGGGGCTGGTCACATCGGCGCGGACGGCCAGCACCTCTGCTCCCAGCGCCTGCAACCGCCGCAGCGCCGCCTGAATCCGGCCGTCATCGACCGCGCCGCGCGTGGTCAGCGCCAGCTTCACCCCTCGGGGCGCCAGCTCCATCGCGATGGCCTGACCAATGCCGCCAAACCCGCCGGTGATCAGACAGACCGCGCCCGCCGGGATCCCCGCCATGCCGTCATCGGCCAGTGCCACCCGCTCCAGCGATTGCTCGAAACGGCGATTGTCGCGCCATGCGGCGATAGCGGCACCCGGCGGCGCCAGCGCCTCTTCGACCAGCATGGCGGCGGTGGCGTCCAGCCCGCGCTTCCCCGTCAGCCGGATATCGACCAGCCGGGCGGTGACATTGGGCATCTCATGCGGGATGACCCGGATCGGGCCGGCAGCCGTGGCCTTTTCCGGCATCGGCGCCGGCTCGTCGGCCACGCGCAGCGCGTCATTGCAGACGGCGATCAGGTCCAGCTTGGCATCCGGCAATTCGGCACTGATGGCCTGCGCCAGATGCAAAAGCCCGAAATAGCCGCGTTCCAGCTGGCTGTTGAGCAGGCTCGAGCCGGCGCGGAAGCCGGTATCGCCGGTCAGCGACCACAGATGCAGGATGCGCTGCGGCGCGCGCGCCTGCCCCGCCAGCGCCGCCAGCAGCATTTCATATCCCTCGCGGTCGGACTCGACCGGCAAGGCAAAGCGGCCCTCACCGCGATCGGCGAATGTATCAGCAATCGCCACGGTCGCGACGCGCTGGCCAAGATCGCGCAGCCGCTGCGCCACACGCTCGCCGATCCCAAGATCGTCCAGAAACAGCAGCCAGTCCTGCGCCAGCGGCGCCACCGGACCCTGCGGCCCGATCTCGATCCCCGGCGAGGCCAGTTTCCACGCCGGACGCCAACCCCAGTCGACGGTTTCCTCGATCCGGGCCAGTTCGGCCTCGGCCTCGGTCGCAGCACTGGTCGAGCGTTCGATGAAATAGCGTTTGCGCTGAAAGCGATAGCCGGGCAGCGACAGGCGCAGACGCCGTGCGCCGCCCCAGATCTGATCCCAGTCGATCACGCCACCACAGGCCCAGACCCGCGCCAGTGCCGCCATGAAATAGCTGTCATCCGAGGTCGCGTGGTCGCGGTGGCGCAGGGTCGAGATCACCTGCCCGGCATTCACCGCCGGATGCGCCTTGGCCATGGCCTGCATGGCGCGCCCCGGCCCGACCTCAAGGAAGATGCGATCAGGGTTCGCCGCGAGCCACGAGATGCCATCGGCAAAGCGCACGGTGCCGCGCAGATGCTGCACCCAGTAATCGGGGCTGACCGCCTCGGCATCGCTCAGCGGCTGGCCGCTGCGGTTCGAGATGATCGGGATTTGCGGCGGATTCAGCCGGATGCCGGCCAGATAGGCGCGGAATTCGGCCAGGATGCCCTCCAGCATCCGCGAATGCGCGGCGATCGAGATGGCGATGCGTTGGCATTCGATCTCGCGCGCGGCCATCAGTGCGGCGAATTCGTCCAGCTTCGCATCGGGGCCCGAAACCACCGACATGGCCGGCCCGTTCACGGCGGCCAGATCCAGTTCCAGCGCCGCCAGCTCATCGGCGAACTCTGCCGGCTCCAGCGGCACCGACAGCATGCCGCCCGCCGGCACCCGGTCGAACAACAGCCCGCGCAGGCGAACCAGACCGATGCAATCCTCAAAGGACATCACCCCGGCGATGCAGGCGGCGGTATTCTCGCCCATCGAATGGCCGATCAGCGCCGTGGGCGTTACGCCCCAGCTGATCCACAGCTGCGCCAGCGCATATTCGGTGATCATCAACAGCGGCAGCTGCAACGAAGGCTGCAGCAGGCGCCGGTCCGCCTCGGCCTCGGCGCCCGGTTCGGGCAGCCACAGCGCGCGCAGGTCGGTGCCATACGCCTGCGCCATATGGTCCAGCCCACGGTCCATCCAGTCACGGAACACCGGCTCGGTCTCATAAAGGTCGCGGGCCATGCCGGCATATTGCGCGCCGCCACCCGGCAGCATGAACACCGGCTCGGCCCCCTCGGCCACCAACTGATGATCAAAGACCAGACGGGTATCGCCACTTTCCAGCAGGCTCGCCGCCTCAGAGGCATCGCGCGCCACCAGCACGCGGCGGCGATCGAACTGGCGCCGGCCTTGCGTCAGGGTAAAGGACAGATCGGCCATATCCGCATCGGGATGCGCCCGCAGCCATTCGGCCAAGGCGTCGGCATTGGCGTCCAGTGCCGCCTTGCTGCGCCCCGAAACCGCGATGATCTGGAAGGGCCAGTCGGCAGCCTCGCCCGCCTGCGGCGCGGGCGGCTGTTCCAGCACGACATGGGCATTGGTGCCGCCGACGCCCAGGGAGTTCACCCCGGCCCGCCGCAGCCCGGTCAGCGGCCAGTCCGACAGCCGGTCATTGACCTGAAACGGGCCGCCGGCAAAGTCGATGGCGGGGTTCGGCGCCTCATAGCCAAGGCTGGGCGGAATACGGCCGTGATGCACGGCCAGCGCCGTCTTGATCAGGCCGGCGCTGCCCGCCGCGGTATCGAGATGGCCGATATTGGTCTTGACCGAACCGATGCGGCACGGCCCCTGCCGGCTGCCGTCCGCGACCCGCTCATAGGCCTGATTCAGCGCCGCAACCTCGATCGGATCGCCCAGCGCGGTGCCGGTGCCATGGCATTCGACATAGCCGATCCCGTCCGAGGCCACGCCCGACATCACCAGCGCCTCGGCAATGGCCTGCGCCTGCCCTTCGACGCTGGGGGCAAGATAGCCGGCCTTGGCGGCACCGTCATTGTTGATGGCCGAGCCCTTGATGACCGCCCAGATATGGTCGCCATCGGCAATCGCATCCTTCAGCCGGCGCAGCACGACCACGGCGGCGCCACTGCCAAAGACCGTGCCCTGCGCCCGGTGATCAAACGCATGGCAATGCCCGTCCGGGGACAGGATTTCATTTTCCTTGTAGAGATAGCCCAGCCCATGCGGCATCTCGATGGTGACGCCACCGGCCAGCGCCATGTCGGATTCGCCCGAGACCAGCGACTGGCAAGCCATGTGGATCGCCACCAGCGAGGTCGAGCAGGCGGTCTGGATGTTGATCGACGGCCCGGTGAGGTCAAAGACATGGCTGACGCGGGTGGACAGGAAGTCCTTGTCATTGCCGGTATGGCGCAGCAGGAAATGCCCGACGCCATCGACCAGATCGCGGTTCGAGCACACGTTCCAGTAGAAATAGCTGCCCATGCCGCAGCCGGCCCAGACGCCGATATTGCCGGCAAACCGCTCGGGCACATGGGCGGCATCCTCCAGCGCGTGCCAGCAGGTTTCCAGAAACTTGCGGTGCTGCGGGTCCATGATCGCCGCCTCTTTCGGCGACAGGCCAAAGAACTCGGCATCGAATTCGTCGAATTGGGCCAGGATCGCGGCAGAGGGGACGTAATTCGGATCGGCAAGCCGGGCACGGCTTTCCCCGCGCGCGATCAGATCGGCCTGCGGCAGACGCTGGATCGACTCCACGCCCCGGCACAGGTTGTCCCAGTATTGCGCCACATCGCCCGCACCGGGCAATTGCGCCGCCATCCCGACGATTGCAATATCACTGTCCGAAACCAGGCTTGGATCCAAGGCCATGGCGATTCCTCTTCAACTCACAAAAGCCAGAATAGGCGAAATACATTAACAACTGTTGCGCGTATCAGGCATACCGCCTCGGCGGGTTTGAACCAACCTATAAAACTGTTCGAATGCCTGCCTTTTTAGGCAGACTGCCCACCGCGACAGGCCCTGCATCGGGCTGGGGCGCATGTTTGAGCAACCGCCTGGCATTGCCCAACAGCGTCCCGGCCGCGAGCCATGTCATCGGCGTCTGCGTTGCGTTCGGCAGCAGGTCCAGACAGTTCATCGCCACCATCAGCGACAGGCAGCCCATCACCAGCAGCTCATATTTCCGACCGCTGCCCTTCCCGCCCGGAATGGCGCGCATCATCGTCCAGATCGGCGTCAGCAGCAGCAGGAAGATTGCCATATAGCCAAGGATCCCCTTGGCGCCGATCCAGATCACCCAGACCCCGTCCGGGATGGCGCTGAGCTTACCGTCCACCGGGTCGTAGAACAGCGAGCGACCCCAGCCGCCCCAACCCAGCACCGGCCGTTCCAGCGCGCGCTCCAGCAGCTTTTCCTCGTTGACCAGACGGAACTCCAGCGAACGCCCGCGCTCGGGCGAAACTGCCATGGCGGTGTTGACGATGGCCTGCATCGGCGACATGGGCGAAGCCCGCAGCATCGGATAGGCCAGCGAAACCGAACCCACCAGCGCCGCCACCAGCACCATCACCCTTGGCCGCGCCAGCAGGATCAGCGGCGCCGCCATCATCGCCTGAATCAGCGACCCGGCGGTCTTGCACAGCACCAGAATGCAGCCGAGGTAACAGGCGATCAGCACGTTGCGCCGGGTCGGATTGCCCCGCGCCAGCACGATGGCCGACAAAAACGCCCACATGGTGATCAATGCCACCCACAGCGGATGTTCAAGGAACACGATGGGGCGAAAGCCGCCATAGCGCACCGTCTGGCTGAAATCATGCTGGAAATAGCCATAGACGATGATGTTCGACTGCGGGCTGAAGCGCATCTCGAACAGCATGAGCAGGCTGTAGCACAGGATGCCGGTGACAAGGCCGCGCATCAGCAACTCGGCCCCGCGCAGGTCCGACAGCCAGCGAAAGCCCAGCAGGAACGGCAGGATCTGCATATAGACCAGCATGGTATCGGCCAGACCATTGGCAATCGTCAGGCCGGGCCGGACGTTGATTCCGTCATACAGCGTGTCGGGATTGGTCAGCGCCGTCAGCATCGGCTGGACCATGACCAGCACCAGCAGGACCGTGACCAGCGTGCCGTATTCGGGCGGGCGCGGCACCTCGTCGGGGATGTCGCGGCGCAGGAACAGGATCAACGCCGCCGAGAGCGCCGGGATCATCGGCTTGCCGATCCCCGGCACCAGCGGCAGGTCGATGTCGATCAGCGGCGGCAGGATCAGGTAACCCAGCAGGATGGTGCAGACCAGCGCCGCCTGCTTGTCCATGCGTGCAAAGATCACCGCCGTGACCGCCGGCCAAAGCAGCAGCATCATGAACGCAAAGGCGGGCAACAGCCATTCCCCTGACTACGACTGGTTTCGTGACGGTTCGCGCGAAAGCGGATTGCATTCCGGCCACGCGCGACCCATCCTGCCCACAACCTAGGCCGGATAGATTTGCATCATGCAGTTCAGCTTTCCCGACGGCAATGCCGTTCGGATCAATTGTCCAGATTCTGACTCACTTCTGCGGCAAGTTCGCCGCAACCTGAACGAGAATTCAGGCTTTACTCTGGCGACGATCAACGTCGATCATTTGCAGCGTCTGGCCGAAGAACCGGCCTTTCGCCGGGCCTATGCGGCGCAGGATCTGGTCTGCGCCGATGGCAACCCCATCGTCTGGCTGTCGCGGCTGGCCGGCAAGCCGGTCCGGCTGGCACCCGGCTCGGATCTGGTGCTGCCGCTGGCGGCCGAGGCCGCAGCCCAAGACCTGCCCATCGGGCTGATCGGCAGCAGCGAGACCTCGCTGGCGCTGGCCGCCCGCGCGATGGAACAACGCGTGCCGGGGCTGCGCGTCACCTTGACCCATGCGCCGGGCTTTCCCTTTGACCCGATGGGCGACGAAGGCGCCGAGATCATCGAGCGCATCCGCCAATCCGGCGCTCGGCTGTGTTTTCTGGCGCTTGGCGCGCCCCGGCAAGAGATCTTTGCCATCCGCGCCCGCGATGCCTTGGGCAATGTCGGCTTTGCCTCGATTGGCGCCGGGCTCGACTTTCTGTCGGGCCATCAGCGCCGCGCGCCGAAACTGGTGCGGCAGGTCAAGATGGAATGGCTGTGGCGGATGCTGTCGAACCCGCGCCGGCTGGCCGGACGCTATGCCCGTGGCTTCACGATCCTGCCCGGACATGCTGCGGCCGCCCTGCGGCAGCGCGGCCGGAATCGCGCGGGCTGAGCACGGCAGCCAGATGGTCCATGCGGGCGTCGAATTCGATGCCGAAATCATGGCGCCGCGCATAGTCCAGCCCGGCCTCGGCCCGCGCCATCACCTCGGTGCGGTCACGGTCCAGCTCGGCGATGCGCCCGGCCATGGCCTCGACATTGCCCATCGGCAGGCACCATGCCGCCCCGCTGTCCTGTGCCAGAGCCGCCAGCATGTGATTGGCAAAGCCGACCACCGGCAGGCCGCAGCCCATGGCCTCGACATAGGTGCAGGAGGGGTCCGACTGCATGTGACAGCTGACGAACACATCCGCCTCGCGGCGCGAGACCGGCACAAGGCCAGTTTCAAAGGGCACCGGCGCGTGCAGCTGCACCAGCCCGGCCAACCCCTCGCGCGCGATACCTTCGCGGATCTCGGGCTCCAGCGCGCCAGTGCCATAGATCGTCAGGCTGAACGGCATGCCGCGATCGCGCAGCGCCCGCGCCAGCGGGATCAGCAGATGCCCGCCCTTCATCCGCTCCAGCCGGCCCGAATGGATCAACCGCAGCGGCTGGCCCTGATCGTGGCGCTGACGACGGGCGGCCATCTCGGCGGGGGTGGCCAGCATCCCGGTGCTCATCCGGTTGTCGAGATAGCGCAGCGGCCGCGCGTTCAGCCGCGCATAGGCGCCTTCGGCCGGGAAACCGTTCAGCTGGATGCCATCGGCCAGCCGCAGCTCGCGTCGGCGCGCGCGCTCGGCGCGGATGTTCCACAGCATCGACCACAGCCGGCGCGGCAGGTTGCGATCGCGGTCCAGCCCGGCGATCCGCAGCCGCGTCTCCAGCGTATATTCGATGCCATAGACGACGCGCAGCCCCCGCGCCCGCGCGGCAGCCCCCAGCGCCAGTTGATCGACCATATCGGCCGAGGCCAGGATGACACCGGGCGCATCGCCCAGAGCGCTTTCCAGCGGTGCGTCCTGCGCCAGCAGCGTCACCGCAAAGGGCAGAGTCGCCGGATCGACCGGCGCGGCAAAGGGCAAGGCGCCCTTGCCCAGATCGCGCATGACCGCGCGCACCGGCCCGTCCCAGCGCTGCGCATGCAGCGTCATGCCCGAGACGAATTTCTCGTCCATCAGCAGCCGGCCATCCGGCATCCGCGCTGCCGGAACCGCTGCGAACAGCGTCAATTCACCCCGACCCAAAACCATCTCACCCTATCCCTGACTGCAAAACTGCCAGCACAGGCACATTCATACAGAATGTGGGCAGGTGCGCACGATCACAATTGCAATATTCTTCCGGGGATTGTTTTTCTGGTGACACATGCGCCCTGCGCGGGCTGCTCACCAACGCGGCCGACAGGAACGCCACGCAGAACGGATGCCGGGGCGAATCCACTGGACCCACCCCGGGGATCTGTTCTTAGCCGTGAACCAGCTTCTTGCCGTTGCGCTGATGGCGCTCGACCATCTGCCGCGCCTTGGCGCCGGGGATCAGCGGTCGCACCGGCTGGGCGCTTTCGGCGCGCAGTTCCGGGAACAGGGCAAAGATCTCTTCGGCGGCTTCCGGGCCAATGGCCTTCAGCGCCTCGGGGCCGGTGAACAGCGATTCGGTTTCCGCACCGTTCGAGACGACGATCTCGTGCCGGTCGAACAGGATGTGGAAATATTCCACCGCATCCACCGTCAGCTCCTCAATCCCGTCCAGCGCCAGCAGTTGCCGCGCCGCCACCAGCACCTCGTCCGAGCCGAACATGCGCTGCGCGATGGCCGAACGGACAAGGATACGGTGCTGCGGCGAGACCAGAAGATCGTTGGCCGGCATGCCATCACCCAGCGCCCCGGCGGCAATGCGGATCGGGCGCAGCTTGGGCGAAACCGCCAGATCGATCCGATCCAGCGCCCGGCCGCCGATCCAGCGCACCGGCTGCAGGCCATGGTCGCGGGTCCGCACCAGATCACCGACGCGCAGATCCTCGACCGCCACCTCGCCCGAGACCGTCAGGATGCGGGTGCCGCGGCAGAAGCAGGGAATGCCCATCTGATGCAGGCGATGAGGCGTCAGCGTGTCGGGATCGACCCCCGGCAGCCACAGCTCTTCGCCATTCGGGAAGCTGATGACGGCGAAATGGTTGCCGAACTGATCGACATCTTCGCGCACGCCGACATCGGACATCGAGATCGGATTACCATCTGCATCATGCAGACCGCTGACATCCAGAACATCCGCCTGCGCCGGGCCGCCCCAGCCATCGACGCTGTCGCCGAAGGAAAAGCCGATCAGCGTGTCTTTGCCGAAGCCATCCTCCAGCACCACGGTATCGGCCTGCGAATCCAGCGAGGCAGTGCCGTCCAGACGGAAGAAGTCGCCGTTCATCGAGATGACGTCGTCGCCCTTGCCGCCGATCAGCGTATCGGCGCCCCAGCCACCTTCCAGCGTGTCATTGCCATCGCTGCCGATGATCGAGTCATTGCCGTCCGAGGAAAAGATCTTGATGCCATCAGCGCCCGAAGCGTCGATGGTGTCATTGCCCGAGCCGGTCAGGAAGTTCTGGAAATTGCTGAAATCCAGATGACCCTGCACGCCGCCCTGCGCATCGACGGTGCCGCTGCCACCGGCATTGATCACCATCTTGACGCCATCGCCGTTCCAGGTCGATTGCCAGGCGTTCAGCGTGTTGTGGCCGGTGCCGCCGTCATAGACATCATTGCCGACCGGGCTGTCGCTGTTGCCGTTGCCCCAGCGGATGCCGTCATCGCCGCCCTCGCCAAAGACGGTGTCGTTGCCCGAGCCGGTCTCGATCACGTCATTGCCGCCGCCGCCATGCACCAGATCGTCGCCGTCGCCGGTGCTGATGTAATCGGTCATGTTGCTGCCGACCACGGTGTCATCGCCGGCGCCGGTATAGACGCGGATGCCGATGCCGTGATTGTCCCAGTCCAGATGCGCATGGGTCGCGCCGCTGGCGTCAACGCTGTCATTGCCGCCGCCGGTCTGGATGCGCTCGAAGCCGGTGAACGAGACATGGTCGCCCTGGGCATTGGTCGCCGTGCCGGATTCGCTGTCGGTCAGCGTGACGTTCAGCCCGTCATGCGGGCCGGCCGACTGGTTCAGGCTCAGCGTGTCGCCACCATTGTGCGAATAGGGGTCCGAGTTGAAATTCTCGTCGCCATAGCCGCCGTTCAGATTGCTGGAGGTGCCGCCGCCGGCGCTTTCGTTCCAGAACACGCGATCGGCGCCGGTGCCCGCGTCGATGCTGTCATTGCCGCCGCCGCCGTTGATCGTATCGTCGCCCGCACCGCCCAGAATGGTGTCGTCGGCGCTGGTGCCGGACAGGCTGTCGTTGCCATCGGTTCCGTCAATAACGCTCATCTAAATCGCTCTCCAAATATACAGTTTTACCAAAAGCGCGCGAACAACAGCCTTCAGGACAAGGCGATTCGGAACCGCGGCCTTGATGCCGATTTAAACGACATGACAGGGTAAGGATGAGCTGTCCTTTTGGACAGTTTCCTCGGCCGGTCAGACAATTTCGGCCTCGGGCTGGGCCAGCACCATCCAATGCGAACGCAGCGGGCAAAGATGCACCGTCTCTCCCGGCGCGGGCAGGGCTGCGGTGGGTGCGTTGAACCGGTCCATGACGATCGACTGCCCGGCTGCGCGCGCGCGCAGCCGCTGGACCGAGCCAAGGAACTCGACCCCGGTCACCTCGGCGGGAATGCCGGTCTCGGCCAGCACCAGCCCCTCGGGGCGGGCGGCCAGCACCAGCGGGCCCGGGCCGACCGGGCGACCCAGCTCGATTTCGGTGCCGCCGACGCGCAGCCGGCCCGTGGCCGCATCCAGCACCTCGGCCGGAAAGCGGTTGAGCGTGCCGACGAAATTGGCGACGAAATCGGTCGTGGGGTGGTTGTAGATCTCGCGCGGGGTGCCGGTCTGATCGGCGACGCCGCGGTGCATGACCACGATGCGGTCGGAAATCGACAGTGCCTCTTCCTGATCATGGGTGACGAAAATGGTGGTGATGCCCAGTTGCTGCTGAATCTCGCGGATCTGGTTGCGCAGGCTGACGCGGATCTTGGCGTCCAGCGCCGACAAGGGCTCGTCCAGCAGCAGCACGCGCGGACGCGGCGCCAGGGCACGGGCCAAGGCCACACGCTGCTGCTGGCCGCCCGACAACTGCCACGGATAGCGCCCGCCCATCTGCGGCAGGCCGATCAGATCCAGCATCTCGGCCACGCGCGGGCCGCGCTCGGCGCGGGGCACGCCCGCGACCTTCAGACCAAAGCCCACGTTGTCGGCCACGGTCAGGTTGGGAAACAGCGCATAGGCCTGAAACACCATGCCGATCTGGCGCTGGTTCGGGCGCAGCCCGGTCACGTCCTGACCGTCGATCAGGATGCGTCCTGCGCTGGGGGTCTCGAACCCGGCCACCATGCGCAGCACGGTGGTCTTGCCGCAGCCCGACGGGCCGAGAAAGGAAATGAACTCGCCCTTTTCGACGCGCATGTCAAAGTCATGCACGACCTTGGTGTCGCCAAAGGATTTCTGCAGATGGTCAAGGGTCAGGAAGCTCATGTCGCGGTCTTTCGCACACCCGCAAGGCGGGAAATCAGTTGCATCACGCCCATGCAGCCCCAGGTGACGGCAAAGGCGATCACGGCCAGAGCGGCGGGCTCATAGGCGCGGTTGGCGCCCAGAAGCTGCATATAGGGGCCGAAGGCCGGCCGGTTCAGCAGCGCGGCCATGGTGAATTCGCCGATGACGATGGCGAAGGACAGGAACGCGCCCGACATCACCGCGCCCAGCACATTGGGCAGGATCAGCCGGCCTATGATCCGCACCCAGCCCGCGCCCAGCGATTGCGCCGCCTCGGTCAGCGAGCGCACGTCCATGGTCGAAAGCCCGGTATCGACGGCGCGATACATATAGGGCAGCGCCAGCGTGGCATAGCCGCACAGCAGCAGAATATTGGTGCCGCCGGCGGTGCCGGTCAGCGGCAGGATCGAGCTGGTGTTGTAAAGCCGGATATAGCCAAAGACCACGACGATGGCCGGGATCACCAGTGGCAGCAGGGTGACGAATTCGATCACCGGGCGCAGGCGCGGCAGGCGCAGCCGCACCCAGTAGGCCGTCGGCACCACCAGCACGACGCCCAGCACGATGGTCAACAGCGCCATCATCACCGAATAGCCGAAGGTGGCGCGAAAGGCCGGATCGGCCAGAACCGAGCGATAGGCGTCCAGCGAATATGCCCCCCGCCGCATCCGCAGCGAGAATTCGATGGTGCCGATCAGCGGCAGCAGGAAATAGAGCGCGCCGATGACCAGCGCCGCCCATGACCACAGGCGTTTCATCGCATCCACCTCTCGGCGCGGGTGCGCATGATGACATAGGCCAGATTGGCAAGCCCCGTGACCAGGATCATGCCAAAGGCCATGGCATAGCCCAGATGCGGATCCTGCAGCACGTCACCGCGGATCTGCGCAAACAGCATGATCGGCACGATCGACAGCGACGATCCGGTCAGCGCATAGGCCGTGGCCACCGCGCCGAAGCTGTTGGCAAAGAGCAGTGCGAAAGTGCCCAGAAGCGAGGGGAACAGGATCGGCAGCGCCACCATGCGCCAATATTGCGACGTGCTGGCGCCCAGCACCTCGGCCGCCTCGCGCCATTCCCGCTTCAACCCCTCCAGCGCGGGGGTGATGATCAGGATCATCAGCGGGATCTGGAAGAACAGATAGGTCAGCGTCAGGCCCCAGAAGGACAGCAGGTTGAAGCCCATGGCATAGATGTTGATGCCGAACCATTGCTTGAGCAGCATGGTCACCAGCCCGACGCGGCCCAGCGTCGCGATAAAGGCAAAGGCCAGCGGCACGCCGGCAAAATTCGAGGCCACGCCCGAAAACGTCATCAGCGGCGCCTTGATCCAGCCCGGCAAGCCGCCCATCACCACCGCCGCCGCCATGGCGAACCCGATCAGGCAACCCAGGATCGCCGAGGCGAGCGAGACCTTGATCGAGATGGCAAAGCTGTCGACGATGCGCGGCGCGGTCAGCCCCTGCAGATTGGCCAGCGTAAAGCCGCCCTCGCTGTTCTGGAACGCGCCGATGACGATGTTCATCGTCGGCAGGATCAGAAACAGCGCCGCAAAGGCAAAAAAGGGCATGACGCCCAACCAGTTCCAGCCTGTCTTCATCATGTCTCCCTGCCGGATCGCCCCGCCCCCGGCAAAGGGGGCGGGACGCCCCTGGCTTATTCCTTGACGGCGGCGCCGACGACCTTGTCCCAGCCCTCGGTCACGACCTTCTTGTTGGCCTCCTGCTGGGCCAGGGTCGGGAAGATCGCCTTTTCATAAGAGGCGGCCGGCGGCAGCGCGTCCAGCAGTTCTTGCGGAACCTTGCCGCTCTTGACCAGATCGTTGAAGCGGATCGGGTGGCAATAGCCCTTGAGCCAGCCCAGCTGACCCTCGTCCGAATACAGGTATTCCATCCACAGTTTGGCGGCGTTCGGATGCGGCGCATGCGCCGAGATCGCCTGCACATAGACGCCCGCGACGACGCCGTCCTCGGGGATGATCACCTCGACCGGCGGGTTGCCCTTCAGCCCGTCGCGCCAGCTCAGCAGGTTGTAGTCCCAGGCGGTGACGATCGGGGTCGCGCCCTGCGCGATGGTCGCCGACTTGCCGATGACCGGGACGAAGTTGCCGGCCTTGTTCACGGCGGCCATCAGCTCCATGCCCTTCTGGCCCGAGGCCTCGCCCGGCTCGCCGCCATTGGCAATGCCGGCCGCCATGACCGAGATGATCGCCTGCGCCGAGGCGCGCGGATCGCCGGCCAGCGCGAATGCGCTGCTGTATTCGGGCTTGCTGAGGTCTTTCCAGGTCTTGGGCGCCTGCTCGATCAGGTCCGAGTTCACGCCAAAGGCCATGACGCCGTAATAGTCGCCATACCAATAGCCCTCGGCATCCTTGGCGTCCTCGGGGATCGTGTCCCAGGTCGCGACCTTGTAGGGCTGGATCAGCCCCTCGGCCTTGGCCTGCGGGCCAAAGGACAGGCCGACGTCGATCACGTCGGGCGCCTGCGGGCCCTTGTTGTCCTTGTTGGCGCGGATCGCCTCGAGTTCGTCGGCCGAGCCGGCATCGGGGTTCAGTTCGTTGACCTTGATCTCGGGGTATTTCGCCTTGAACCCATCGATCACCGCACCATAGCCGCACCAGTCATGCGGCAGCGCGATGGTGGTCAGCATGCCCTCGGCCTTGGCGGCCTGCTCCAGCGCGGCCATGTCCTGCGCCGAGGCGACCGAGGCGCTCAGCAGGCCGATGGCGGCAAGCCCGGCGGCGGTTGATTGGATGGTCATTGTCAAACTCCGTTGCGTATTGGCCGCGATGGGCGGCATGACCTGCCCCCTAGCGATGCCCAATGACAGTGTTGCGACAGGAACGCGAGCAAAGCAAAGGATTTTCCCGGATTGCCGCAGGGTCACGGCACCAGCGTCACCGCCACCCGCATCGGGTGCCCGCCCAGGATGTATTCGGCCTCGATCCGCTGCCCCGGAAGGGCGCGGCCAAGGCTGCTGAGCGACCCCAGCGACACCACCGAGCCCTCGCCCAGATCATAGCCGCCCCATTGGACCAGCCACAGCAGCGCGTCCAGCGGATGGCCCATGATCTGATCGCCCCGCCCCCGCGCCACGGGTGTGCCATTGACCTTCAGCACCACCTGCATCTGCGCCAGATCGGCCACCGGATCGGCCAGTTCCGAGATCGGCACCGGCTTGCCCAGAACCCCGCGCCACGGCAGGCCGCCATAGGCCGCCAGCAGCGGCGCCGTCGGCACCTGCCCCTGCGGCCATGCAAGATCGGGCAGCTCGATAAAGGGGCGCACGTCGCGCAGCGCCCGGACCACATCCTCGCGGGTGCGGGCCTGCATGATCGCGGGGCTGGCCACGGTCACCACCAGATCGGCCTCGTAAAGCGGGTTGCGGCTGCCGGCGAGGCTCAGCCGGCTGCCATCGGGGCGCAGCATCGGTGCAAACAGCGCGCCGGCGATCGGCTCGGCGATGCCATAGCGGCGCTGCGCCTCGGTCGAGGTCATGCCGATCTTGACCCCCACCGGCGGGCCCAGCTGCGCCTGCAGCACACCGCGAAAGCTGTCATAGGCGCAGCGCGCGTCCTGCATGTTCCAGACCAGCGGATCGACCAGCCGCTGTCCCGCGATCCAGCCCCGCGCCGCGTTCTGCATCAACGACACGTCCGGGCAGGCCGCCAGCGCCGGCTGCGCCAGCAGGGCAAGACTGGCACATGCGATCGACACCCTCATCCGCCGCTCCTGCAAAAGTTTCAGCCGCAGACGTTGCCGCAAGCCGCAGCCGCTGTCACGGCGGAATTTTTGCCTATGCGCCAAGACGGTTTGCATCCCCCGCCCCATCCCCTAGAAGGGCTTACCCGACAGAACAGGGCAGGACATGAGCGACCAACCGACCCCGATGATGGCGCAATATCTGGCGATCCGCGAGGCCAATCCCGGCGCTTTGCTGTTCTATCGCATGGGCGATTTCTACGAGATGTTCTTCGATGATGCCATGGCGGCCTCGGCGGCGCTCGACATCGCGCTGACCAAGCGCGGCACCCATCTGGGCGAGCCGATCCCGATGTGCGGCGTGCCGGTCCATGCCGCCGAAAGCTACCTGCTGACCCTGATCCGCAAGGGCTTTCGCGTCGCCATCGCCGAGCAGATGGAGGACCCGGCCGAGGCCCGCAAGCGCGGGGCAAAATCGGTGGTCGCCCGCGACGTGGTGCGGCTGGTCACGCCGGGCACCCTGACCGAGGAATCGCTGCTTGAGGCGCGGCGGCACAATTTTCTGGCCAGTTTCGCCAGCGTGCGCGACGATTCCGCGCTGGCCTGGGTCGATATCTCGACCGGCGAATTCCGCGTCATGCCCTGCCCTCCGGTCCGACTGGCACCCGAACTGGCCCGCCACGCCCCGCGCGAGCTGTTGGCCGCCGAAGGTAGCCGGCTGGACGAGACCGCCCGCGAGGCCGGCGCGGCCCTGACCGAACTGCCCGCCGGCAGTTTCGACAGCGGCGGCGCCACCCGCCGGCTGTGCGCGATGTTCGGGGTCGAGACGCTGGAGGGGTTTGGCGGCTTTTCCCGCGCCGAGCTGTCGGCCATGGGCGCCATCGCCGATTATCTCGAACTGACGCAAAAGGGGCGAATGCCGCTGATCCGCCGGCCGCTGCGCGAATCCCCCGGCGGCGCCATGCAGATCGACGCCGCCACCCGGCGCAATCTGGAACTGACGCAAGCGCTGTCGGGCGGGCGCGAAGGCTCGCTGCTGGCGGCGATCGACCGCACGGTGACAGCGGGCGGCGCACGGCTGATGGAGCGGCGCATCAGCGCACCCTCGCGCGATCTGGACCAGATCCATGCCCGGCAGGCGGCGGTGGCGCATCTGGCCGGCGATCCGCGCCTGACCGCCGATCTGCGCGAGTCGCTGAGCCGCGCCCCCGACATGGACCGCGCGCTGTCGCGGCTGGCGCTGGACCGGGGCGGACCGCGCGATCTGGCCGCGATCCGGGCCGGGCTGACGCAAGGGACGGCCATTGCCGCGCTCTTGGGCGATGACGAGATCGCCGTGCTGGCCGAGGCCGCCCGCGACCTGACCGGCCATGATGATCTGATCGACCTGCTGGACGAGGCGCTGGTGGCCGAGCCGCCGCTTTTGACCCGCGACGGCGGCTTTACCGCGCCGGGCTTTGATCCCGAACTGGACGAGACCCGTGCTCTGCGCGACGAGGGCCGTGGCGTCATCGCCCGGATGCAGGCCGACTATATCGCAGAATCCGGCGTCACCAGCCTGAAGATCAAGCACAACAACGTGCTGGGCTATTTCATCGAGACCACCTCGACCCATGCTGAACGCATGCTGGCGCCGCCGCTGAACGAACGTTTCATCCACCGCCAGACCACCGCCAACCAGATCCGCTTTACCACGGTCGCGCTGTCGGAGCTGGAGACCCGCATCCTGAACGCCCGCGACCGCGCGCTGGAAATCGAGCGGGGGATCTTTGCCCGGCTGCGGCAGGCGGTGCTGGACGCCTCGGGCGCCATCGGTCAGGCGGCCCGGGCGCTGGCCGAGATCGACCTGACTGCCGGCTTTGCCGATCTGGCCTCGGGCGAGGGCTGGGTGCAGCCGCAGGTCGATGCCAGCCGCGCCTTTGTCATCGAGGGCGGCCGCCACCCGGTTGTCGAGCGCGCGCTGAAGCGCAAGGGCGAGGCCTTTGTCGCCAATGATTGCGCGCTGACCGAAGGGCCGACCCCGGCGATCTGGCTGCTGACCGGTCCGAACATGGCCGGCAAATCGACCTTTCTGCGCCAGAACGCGCTGATCGCCATTCTGGCGCAGGCCGGCGCCTTTGTCCCCGCCCGCCGCGCCCATATCGGTCTGGTCAGCCAGCTTTTCAGCCGCGTTGGCGCCGCCGACGATCTGGCACGCGGCCGCTCGACCTTCATGGTCGAGATGGTCGAGACCGCCGCGATCCTGAACCAGGCCGATGACCATGCGCTGGTGATCCTTGACGAGATCGGGCGCGGCACCGCGACCTGGGACGGGCTCAGCATCGCCTGGGCGGTGATGGAGCATCTGCATGCCACCAACCGCTGCCGCGCGCTTTTCGCCACGCATTATCACGAGATGACCACGCTGTCGGCCAAGCTGCCGGGGGTCGAGAACGCCACCGTCGCCGTGCGCGAATGGGAGGGCGAGGTGATCTTCCTGCACGAGGTCCGCAAGGGTGCTGCCGACCGCAGCTATGGCGTGCAGGTGGCGCGTCTGGCCGGGCTGCCGCCCGCCGTCGTGGAACGCGCGCGCGAGATCCTGCACCAGCTGGAAAGCGGTGCCCGCGATGGCGCCCGGCCGGCGGCGCTGCTGGATGACTTGCCGCTGTTTCGCGCCGCACCGCCACCCCCTGCCCCCGTGGCCGCGCCCAAGACCTCGCCGCTTGAGACGCGGCTGCGCGACATCGACCCCGACCAGATGACAGCGCGGCAGGCCCTGGATCTGGTCTATGAGCTGCGCGGGTTGCTGGCCTCAGGCTGAGGCGTCAAGCCCGGCCTGCCGCGAACGCGCCGCACGGCGCTGACGCCGGCGCAGGTCGCGGTCGATCAGCCGCAGGATGGTGTCGACGCCGCGCTGGCCGATGCGGATGCCCAGCATGCCCTGTCGCACCGTGGGCAGGCTGCCCGGTTCCTCGACGCCCGGCAGGTCGCAGAACACCGTCTCGTAATTGCAGCGCGCGACATGGGCGGCGGCCAGAAAATCGCCCCAGCGGTAAAGCTGGGTCTGGCTGTTGCCGATCTCGATCACCAGCGTGTCGGGACGGGCGTAGATCATATTGGCCAGCCCCGCGCCATGGGGCGCCAGAACGATGTCGGCGGCCTGCATGGCGGCGATCTGCTCCAGCGGTTGCAGATGTTCAAACAGCACCGTCTCGAAACCGCGCTCGCGCAGCGTCTCGTGCAGCGGCCCGGCGCCGGCCAGCTCGCGCTGCCGCGCCGCGCCATCCTGCGCCCGGCCCATCCAGACCAGGCGGGGCATGCCCGACAGCAGGGCACGCGGCAGGACGCGCAGCGCGCGGTCGCGCAACAGCCGCTGCGAGCTGTCAAAGGACGCCAGCAGCACCGCCCGCCGCGTCACCATATCGCCGCGCAGATTGGCCCAATCGGGCGCCATCGCCGCCTCGGCGGCCTTGTCGATGCGGCTGTCCTGCACCTGATAAAGATAGTGCCGATGATTGAACACCGACCGCACCGCCGCATAGCGGCGCGGCGCGCTTTCAAAGCTGAGCCGTGGCGCAAGCTCGGGGTAAAGCGCGCGCACAAAGGCCGGCATGAAGTCGCGCAGCTCGGGCTTGCGCATGTGCAGATGGATCGGCTGCTGGCCCGGAGCATCGGCGAAATGCGCCAGCGCCCCCAGCGTCTCCATGGTGAAATGGAAATAGTTGAAGCCGTTGCGCAGCTCCAGCGCGATGGGCAGATGATCGCTTTCGGCGTGCCAGACCGGCGGCTGGAACGGGCCGCCAAAGCGGCCTTGGCGCAGGGCGATGGCCAATCGTTCCTGCACGCGCGGCGCACTGTTTTGCACGTCGTAGCGCGTGCGCAACCGGTCGCCGGCGGCGCCGTTCAGCACGAAGCGCCCGTCGATCGCGGCCACCCCGTCGGCATATTCGACCCGCTCCAGCACCACCGGGCAGGCGTTGATCTCCATCACTGTGCCCAAAAGCCGGCGCTGCTGGGTGTCGATCTGGGTCTGCTGCATCTCCAGCACCTCGTCGCGGTCGCTGGCGGCATGCAGCCCGATCCGGGCCGAGGGCGCCGGGCGGATCACCCAGCCCGGACGCGGCGGCAGATAGGACAGGCCGCGATGGATCGAAGGCATGTAAAAGGCGTCGAGCGGCTCGCGGCGCAGATCCAGCGACATGGTGTGGGCGCTTCCTTCCTGAGGTGCGGGATGCGCGCGAAAGGGCCCGGACTAGATCTTGACCTTGACGAAACTGTCCCGCAGCGCGGCCGACCATGCCGCGGACATTGCCATGAAAGCCGGATCGCCGTCCAGTATCCGGCGCCGGCTGCTGATGCAGAGCGCGTCGCGTTCGATCACCGCCAGATCCAGCGGCATACCGACCGACAGGTTCGAGCGCAGCGTCGAATCCATCGACAACAGCACCGCCTTTTGCGCGTCGGCCAGCGAGGTTTCCGGCGTCACCACCCGGTCAAGGATCGGCTTGCCGTATTTATGCTCGCCGATCTGCAGGAAGGGCGTGTCATCGGTGGCCATGATGAAATTGCCCTGCGGATAGATCAGGAACAGCCGCATCTCGCCGCCCTTGCGCTGGCCGGCGACGATAAAGCTGGCGCTGGCCTGCTGGTTCAGGTCGCGGGTCTGCTCGGCGATCTCGCGCCGGGTGCGGTTCAGCGTGTCGCCGATGATGGTGGCGACCTGCAACATGCTCGTCGCCTTCATGATCGAGCTGGTCTCGTCCGCTTCGGGATCGTCCACCGCCTCTTGCAGGCGGCCCAGCGCGGTCTGCGTCACCGACAGGCTGCCGGCGGTCAGGATGACGATCACCCGCTCGCCCGGCTGCTCGAAGAAATACATCTTGCGATAGGTCGAGATGTTGTCCAGCCCGGCATTGGTGCGGGTGTCGGACAAAAGCACCAGCCCAGCGTTCAGTTTCAAACCGACACAATAGGTCATCGTCAGCACTCACGGAGAATCGCAGCGACCATAGGACCCGGCTTGACCCTTGGCAACCAAGCACGACAGCCTATTGCTGACGCTGGCCCTGCGACTGGCTGGCCTGTTCGGCCTGCTGCTGGCCCTGCGACTGCGACTGACCCTGCGGCACCTCCTCGACATGGACGCGCACGGCCAGCGCCTCGACGCCCTGACCAAAGGCCATGCCGCGCACCGGTGCCGCGTCCTGCGCATCCAGCCCCGAGCCAAGGCGCACATAGCGGTCATCGGGACAACAGGCATTGGCGGCATCGAACCCGACCCAGCCCAGCGGGCCGACATGGATCTCGGTCCAGGCATGGGCGGCCTCATGCGGCTTGCCGTCGTCGCTGGAATGCAGATAGCCCGAGACATAGCGCGCCGGCAGGCCGCGTTCGCGGGCGCAGGCGATCAGCGCATGGGCATGGTCCTGACAGACCCCCTGCCCCAGCGCCAGCGCCTCGGCGGCCGAAGTCGCGGCCTCGGTCACGCCGGGGACATATTCGATCGCCTCGTTCACCGCCGCCGCCAGCTTGTGCGCCAGATCCAGCGCATCGTCGCCCTGCACCGCAGCCGCCAGTTCGCGCAGCGCCGCATCGGCGCGCGTCGCCGGGGTCGGGCGCAGATAGACCATGGGATTGACCGTCTCGCGGTGGCCGCGCAGCACACCGGCCGTGTCGCGGGTCTCGATCACGCCGGTAATGGTGACGGTGACCTCATCGACCGGGCCGCGCACGGTCCAGGATTCGATCCAGTCGCCGGCGCCGTCGCGAAATGCCGTGCCGCGCTGGCCACCGGTCACGCTGATGCGCCATTCGCCGACCCGCTGCCCCTCATAGACCGAAGGCGTCAGCCGCAGGCTTTGCACCAGCGCCGCGACCGGCGTGTCATAGCTGTAGCTGGTTTCATGGGTGATTTTCAGCTTCATGATCGCCCCCTCACATCCGGCCGCTGAAATAGTCTTCGTTGACGGCGTTCGAGACGGCCGAGATTTCGCCGATGAACCAGGTCAGGAATTCATGCAGACCTTCGTCGAAGATCGCCTCGATGTCACGCGCCATCAGCGATTCCAGCACCTGCCGCGCCTTGACCGAGGCGGTGGCCGGCGCGCTGTCGCCATAGCGCCGCACCAGCCCGTCAAGGTTCCAGACCGCCTCGTAAAGCGAAGTCAGCAGCGACCGCGGGCTTTCGCCGTTCAGGATCAGGAAATCGGCGACCTTGGCGGCGGTGATGTCGCCGCCATAGGCCCAATGGAACGCCCGATGCGCAGAAAGCGCGCGCAGGATCACCTGCCATTGGTAATTGTCGAGCCCCGAGCCGACAAATTCGACCCGTGGCAGCAGCACGAAATATTTCACGTCGAGCAGCCGCGAGGTGGCATCGGCCCGTTCCAGCGAATAGCCCAGATTGATGAAATGCCAGCCGTCGTTGCGCAGCTGCGTGGCATTGATCGCCCCGCGCACGGTCGAGCTGTGGCGCGTGGTGAAATCGGTCAGCATCGCCATATCCAGCTTGGCGCGCGAGGCCGTGCGCAATTGGCGCAATTCCTGATAGGCGGTATTGAGCGCGTCCCAGACCTGACTGGTCAGCGCGGTGCGCACGATGCGCCCGCCCTCGCGGGCCTTTTCGATACAGGAGGCGACCGAGGACGGGTTGTCGCAATCGAAAAACAGCCAGCTTTCGATATTCTCTTGCGTGATCGCGTCGCCATAGCGTTCGGCAAAGGGCCCCTGCGCCCCCGAGGCGCGCAAGAGCGATTCCCATTCGTTGCGATAGCCCTCTTCGGTATTGGGCAACAGCGTGATGCGGGCGCCAACGTCTAGCAGACGGGCGGCGGTTTCGGCGCGTTCCAGATGGCGGCCCATCCAGAACAGGTTGGCGGCGGTGCGGCTGAGCATGACTGGCGACCTCCCCTTATTCCGACAGAACCCAGGTATCCTTGACCCCGCCGCCCTGCGACGAGTTCACCACCAGCGAGCCGTCGCGCAGCGCCACCCGCGTCAGCCCGCCCTGCACCAGCTCGACCCGATCACCGCACAGGCAAAATGGCCGCAGATCGACATGGCGCGGCGCGATGCCTTCGTCCACGAAGGTCGGGCTGGTCGACAGCGCCAGCGTCGGCTGGGCGATGTAATTGCCGGGATTGGCCTCGATCAGCTTGCGGAAATGCTCGATTTCCTCGGTGCTGGCCTTGGGCCCGATCAGCATGCCATAGCCGCCCGAGCCATGCACCTCCTTGACCACCAGATCCTTGAGATTGGCCATGACGTATTTGTAATCCTCGTCTTTCCACAGCGTCCAGGTCTGGACGTTCTGCAGGATCGGCTCTTCGCCGAGGTAAAAGCGGATCATTTCGGGCACGAAAGTATAGACCGCCTTGTCATCGGCCACGCCCGCGCCCGGCGCCGAGGCGATGCTGACGCCGCCCGAGCGATAGACGTCCATCAGGCCCGGCACGCCCAGCATCGAATCCTTGCGGAAACACAAGGGGTCAAGGAAGGGATCGTCGATCCGGCGATAGATCACGTCCACCCGCTTTGGCCCCTGCGTGGTGCGCATATAGACAAAGCCGCCATCCACGAACAGGTCGCTGCCCTCGACCAGCTCGACGCCCATCAGGTTCGCAAGGAAGCTGTGCTCGTAATAGGCGCTGTTGAAATGGCCCGGCGTCAGGATCACCACTGTCGGCGTGCCTTCGCATTTCGCCGGCGCGACCGAGGCCAGCGTGCGGCGCAAAAGCTCGGGATATTGGTCGACGGGCTCGATGCGGTTGTTGCGAAACAGCGCCGGGAACATGCGCATCATGATTTCGCGGTTTTCCAGCATGTAGCTGACACCCGAGGGCGTGCGGCAGTTATCCTCGAGCACAAAGAATTCGTCGCGGCCGGTGCGCACGATGTCGATGCCGACGATATGGGAAAAAACCCCGCGCGGCGGCACGAAACCGACGACCGCCTTTTCATAGGCCTCGTTCTGATAGACCAGCCGGGCGGGAATACGGCCGGCGCGGATGATCTCGCCCCGTGAATAGACATCGCGCAGGAAAGCGTTCAACGCGCGGGCGCGCTGCTTGATGCCGCGTTCCAGCTTGCGCCATTCGCTTTGCAGGAAAACCCGCGGCATCATATCGAACGGGATCAGCCGGTCCGGGTCGCCGCCTTCGCCGTAAACGGCAAAGGTAATTCCGATGCGGCGGAACAGCGCCTCGGCCTCGGCCTGTTTCATCTGTCTGATCTCGGAGGGCATCGTCGCCACCCAATCCGAAAGCATGGCATAGGGCGCCCGCACCGCCGCGCCGTCCATCATTTCATTGTAATACATCTTGACCCCGGCTTCCCTCACCTCTGCCCATGATCTTCGCAATCGGGCGGGCACTGTCCACAGGGCCAACAGAAATAGCTGAAAGCAAGTTCCGATTTGACGCAAAATCAGGCAATGGCTGCCTTGTCGCCCATCAATTCCGGGCGGTGCGGAACCGGCGGGGCCGGGTTGGACAGGCAAGCGGCAGCCTGCCCGCGCGCCAGGGCATCGGGGCGATCCCGATATCGTCCACGCGCGCCCGGCGGCCGGTCACCCCGCGCAGGGTCAGCACGTCGCGGGAAAGCATCCGCGATGTCGGGGCAGCCGGTCCGGGCCGCGACCCGCGCGTCTCAGACGATGACCAGATCGTCGGCCAGCGCCCGGATATTGGTCAGCCCGTCGATGGTCAGGCTATGCGCGCCAAAGGTTAGTACGACATCGCCATCGACGACACGCGCCGCCGACAGCACCTGCGCGATGCTGCGCGTGCCGCCGCCCCAGACGGCATCGTCGATGCGGATGGCGTCGATATTGTCCTGAAAATCGGTGATCACGTCCTTGCCGTGGTTGAACAGGAACACATCCGCCCCCGCCCCGCCGATCAGCGTGTCATTGCCCAGTCCACCGGCCAGAGAGTCATTGCCGGCATTGCCCTCCAGCCGGTCCGCGCCGGCCAGCCCGATAAGCTGGTTGGCCATGGCATTTCCGACCAGCCGGTTCGACAGCGCATTCCCGGTGCCGTTCTGTGCCGTCGTGCCGATCAGGAACAGGTTTTCCAGATTGGCGCCCAGCACCATATGCCCGGCGGTCAGAAAGACACTGTCGCGCCCGGCGCCAGCCGTCTCAATGATGACGTCAAGACTATTGGTGATATAGCTGTCATTGCCCATCCCGCCGATCAGCGTGTCGCGCCCGGCCCCGCCGGCCAGCGTGTCGTCGCCGGCGATGCCGGTGATGCGATCGTCGCCCGCCCCGCCCCAGATGCGGTTATTGGCGGCATTGCCGCTCAGCACATCGTTGCCCGATCCGGCGCGCAGGTTCTCGATCACGGTGCCCTGCATGATCGAAATATTCCCGATCAACCCATAGGCATCCGAAATCCCGCCCGAGGCCAGCGTGATCCGCTGCGCCTGGCTGTCACCGCTGAGGTCCAGCGTGTCGTTGCCACCGCTGTCAAAGACCGTAAAGGCGATATTGCCACCCGCCCCGGTTTCCAGCAGTCGGGAAATCATCTCGTAATTGCCACCGGCATTGCTGTGCTCGCCATAGACCGTATCGCCCACGCGCAGGCTGGCCGCGCCATAAAGCGCCCGCATGGCCGCAATATCGGCCATCATCGGCGACATGACATAGGCATGGCTGGCGTTGACGTAGCTATTTTCGCTTTGGCTGAAATAGGACATGATCGACGCCTGCCAGCTGTCGTTTAGGTAATGATTATCGACGCCATAGGTGGCATTGCCGTCGTAATTGCCGGCATGGCCCAGCCCCAGCGCATGACCCAGTTCATGCACGAAGGTCTGATAGGAATAGCTGTCGAAATTGCCGCCATAATAGGCAATCCAAGCCGTCGAGACATTCACATAGGACTTGGTGATTTCCTCGCCAAAGGTGATCGACTGCGAATAGGCACCCGAGTCACTGTCGTCGATCACGATATGGACTTTGTCATTGGGGCCGGGATCGGTGTTGAACCGGATGCCGGTCACATCGGTCCATGCCAGCAGCGCCGCCTTGGCCAGCTTTTGTCCAGCGGCGGTCAGCCCCGACAGATCCACGTTCAGCGTGCCACCGGGGGCCACGTCAAAAGAGCGGCGACTGTAGCCGTGGCTGTTCCAATAGCCATCGGTCAGCTGCGCCGCGATCTGCGGCACGGTAAAGGCCGTCATCTTGCTGACCGCCAGCGTATAGCCGCCCGGGTTCACATTGGCATAGGAGGTGCTTTCCAGATAGTAAGCGCCCTTTTCGGTCACGTGCAGCCCCACTTGCGAATTCAGCCCCTCGCCGCTGTCATCATTGCTGGCGAGCAGGTTCCCCGCGGCATCATAGATGCCGAGCCAGGTGTCGGCCACCGGCGAAGCGCCACTGCCCTTCAACGAGATCAGATAGTCGCCGGGCTCAAGCTCGACCCTGACCCAGTCGATGTCATGCGACCCCGACAACTCGCCCGAAAAGCTTTCGCCCACGGCCAGCGTGTATTCGGTCGACGTGTCTGGCGCGGCATCGTCGCGCTCGGTCAGCGCGGGATCCGATTGCAGCGTCTGCGAGCGGAGCTGCGAAAATGCGGCATCTGCGACCATGGTTTGCACACCTTTTACCAAAGACAATCGTCAAATCTATTGAAACCCGGGGCCGGCCCGGTCGAGCAGGGCTGCGGCAAAGTCCTGTAACTGGCGACCGGGCAAAACGCGGCGGTCGATCACCGCCAATGTCCCCGGTTCACCTTGTCGCCACTGGCCGTCATCCTCAAGATCAAGGCGCGCCACCAGCGCCGATGGATCGGGCGCCTCGGCCCAAAGCACCAGACGCAGCGGCGCATCCTCAGCCAGACTGTGCCCTCGCCGCAACAGCTCGGCCCGCAGCGCAGCGCAAAGCGGCTCGGCCACGGCACCGCCACGGCATTCCAGCCGGACCGGGTGCGAGGTCGCGGCGCCCGCTTCGCCCGCAGCAAGGGCCGACAGCAGGCCGGCGACAGTCAGGATCATGCGCATGGCATCGCCTCATCCACAGGCTGCATCAAGCAGGATTGCACCATTCCCGCGACCCCCGGCAAGCTGTTCAAACAGACAGGTCCGCGCGGGACCGAAGTAAATTTATGAAAAGGCGAATGATTTGCGCTCTCCCCGGATCGCGTAAAAGCGGGCACGCTTACGGAAACGTAACGGTTCCGCGCTAGGAACGACCTCAAGGGATCCAAGGACCGGGAAAACAAGATGCAACTGACCCTGCTGGCCAAAGATGACGGCGTGACCATCCGGGTCGATGAAAGGCGACTGGATGCCGCCGTCGCCACCGCGTTCAAGGATCGCGTGCGCAATCTGGTCGCCCATGCCGGCACCCGGGTGACGCTGGACCTCAGCGCGGTGGATTTCATGGACAGCTCGGGTCTGGGCGCGATCATCGCGATCTACAAGGCCATGCCCAAGGGGCGCAGCCTTGAACTGACCGGGCTGTCCAGCAATGTCGCGCGGGTGTTCCGGCTGACCCGGATGGACACGGTGCTGACCATCCGCCCGCAACCGCCGACGGATGGCGCGCAACTGGGTGAGGCCTCGCCATGACCCTGCCGCCTGAATCCCGGCCACCAGACCCCCGCCCCCCCGACGCGCTGTCTGCCGAAACCCTGCCCCATCAGCCCTTGCCGGTCGAGCAGTTGCGCCGCCGGCTGCGTCTGGCGCCGCACAATCGCCAGCCGATGCTGCATCGGATCTTTCGCGCCGATCCTTCGACAGTGCGCGATGCGCTGCTGTATCTGCGCGAGCGGTTTGACGGCAGCGCCGGCACCGAGGTGCTGTCGCGGCTGGAACTGGCCCTGGCCGAGGTGCTGAACAACATCTGCGAACATGGTGGCACGCCACAGCCAGACCCGTTGCACCGCCCGCATTCGCCCTTGGTACATCTTTTCGTGGTGCGTCATGTCGGCGGCATCGCCTGCGCGGTGACGGATGACGGCCGCCCCCTGCCCGTCGAATGCCTCGACCCGCGCAACCTGCCCCATATCACCGACGAGGCCGAAGGGATCGACCACGACATCCTGCTGCTGCCCGAAGGCGGGTTCGGCTGGTATCTGATTCAGGATCTGACCGCCTCGCTGAGCTATTTCCGCGAAGGCCGGCGCAATTTCCTGGTCTTCATCGTCCCCGTTGACAAGGCCGAGGCGATGCCCGGAAATCTGCCGTTCTAGCTGCCCCGGCCGCCCTGCCCGGTGATCCCGCGCCAGAACCGGCCGCGCGGCCCGGCTTCAGTTCAGCGCGAATTGCAGGGGATAGCGGCCATCCTCGAACTCGCCGAACATCTCATCGACCTCGGGATGTTCCAGCGGCTCGCCCGAACTGTCGGGCACCAGATTCTGCTCCGAGACATAGGCCACGTAATAGGTCGCCTCGGTCTCGGCATAAAGGTGATAGAACGGCTGGTTGCGCGACGGGCGCGCCTCTTCGGGAATGGATTCATACCATTCCTCGGTATTGGCGAATTCCGGATCCACGTCGAAAACCACGCCCCGGAACGGATGTTCGCGGTGCCGGACGAGCTGGCCCAGACAGTATTTTGCGGTTTTGGCGGGAATCCGCATCGTTTGCTTCCTGTTTCGCCGCGCTCTTATCGCGGCGCGGCTTCGCTGTCCACCTTTCGGGCAAATCCTCTGCGCCGGCGGCCAGATCCTGCCGCCGTTTCGCGCAGCCCGGCCCGATCCGGCTATTGCGCCGGCAGCCCTTCGCCCTGTTCCAGCCGCACAGTCGACAGCGCCATCTTGGCCGAGCCCTGATTCACCTGCGCGCTATAGGCCAGATAGATCAGCACCTGATTTGCCTCGTCATAGATCCGCCGCACCCGCAGCGTCTTGAAAATCAGCGAACGCGAGGCGCTGAACACATCCTCGCCCTTTGGCCCGCGCTTGATGTCGCCGATGGCGATGGCCCCGGTGCGCGTGCATTGGATGGCCGAATTCGACGGATCCTCGAACCAGTTGCCCTGCTGCAGCCTATCCAGCATCGAGCGGTCGAAATAGGCCAGATGACAGGTCACGCCCTGCACCTTGGGATCGGCGATCGCCTCGACCAGAATATCGTTGCCGACCCAGTCGACGCCGACCTTGCCCACGACATCCGCCGCCGCCGGACCGGCCAGCAGCATCAGCGTCAGAATTGTCCGTTTCATCGCATTCTCCAGTTGCTGATCCCCGCGCACCGCAAGGATGCGTCGGACCGGCGGCCGCGGCAAGCGCCGCTCAGACCGGCACGGGTGCGTGCTCAATCTCTTGGCGCCCGGTGTCGGTGACCACGGCCATACCCGCCTCGTCAAAGACGACCACGCTCAGCGGCCCGCCATAGGCAGCGCCGGTGTCCAGCGCCAGACGATTGCCGAAATGCGTCACCCGTTCGACGACGGTATGGCCATGCACCACCAGCACGCCGTGATCGGTGGCATCGTCCAGAAACCCCTGCCGGATCCACAGCAGGTCATGTTCGGTCTGCTCCTCCAGCGGCACGCCCGGCCGGATGCCGGCATGCACGATCAGCGCCTGCGGAATGCGCTGCCACAGCGGCAGGCCGTCGATCCAGCGCAGATGCGCCTCGGGCACCTTGGCCAGAACCTCGCCATGCAGCTCGGCATGGCTGCGCTCGCCGCGCTCGATCCCATACGAGGCCAGCGTCGGCGCCGCGCCCAGATTGACATGGTCCAGCCAGTGCTTGCCCGAGGCCAGCCCCGGATCGCGCCATTCCGGCTGATAGGCAAAGCGGGTCAGAAAGCGGTCGTGGTTGCCCTTGAGCACCGTCCACGGCTGCCCTTCGGCCTGCCCCCGCATCAGATAATCCACCACGCCGCGCGAATCGGGGCCACGGTCGATCAGGTCGCCGACATGGATCAGCTGGCCATCGCCGCCATGGGCCGCGTCATCGCGGGCCACCCGCTCATGCGCCGCCTTCAACAGTTCCAACTGGCCGTGAATGTCACCGATCACATAGCTGCGCATGCTTGCTCCAATAAGAAAGACCCCCGAGAGGTTATCTCGGGGGCCGGGCAATGGAAACCGTCAGACCTCGAAGTTGATCGGCCGGACCTGCAGGAATTTTCCGGTCGCCTGCAGGGCATCGATCACCTCGGGCTTCAGTTCCTCGTCCAGATACAGGATGGCGATGGCGTCATCGCCGCTCTTGGTGCGACCCAGGGTAAAGTTGGCGATGTTCACCCCCAGATCCCCCAGCGTCGAGCCAAGGGCGCCGATCACGCCGGGCACGTCCTTGTTGCGGGTATACAGCATATGCGCGCCGATCTCGGCATCGACGTTGATGCCCCGGATCTGGATGAAACGCGGCTTGCCATCGCTGAAGACCGTGCCGGCGATCGAACGCTCGCGCTCGTCGGTGACCATGGTCACCTTGATATAGCCGTCAAAGACACCGGTCTTGGCCTGGGTCGTGGTCTGGATCTGCATGCCGCGCTCGGCCGCCATGACCGGGGCCGAGACCATGTTGACCTCGGGGTTCGCGGCCTTCATCACGCCCGCGATCACGGCAGCGTTCAACGCCTTCAGGTTCATCTCGGCGACGGTGCCGTCATAAAGCACGTTGATCGCCTTGATCGGCTCGTCGGTCATCTGGCCGATGAAGGTGCCCAGATGCCCGGCCAGCTTCAGCCACGGCCCCATGGTCGCGGCCTCTTCGGCGGTGACCGAGGGCATGTTCAGCGCGTTCTGCACCGCGCCGGTCAGCAGGTAATCCGACATCTGCTCGGCAACCTGCAGCGCGACATTCTCCTGCGCCTCGGTGGTCGAAGCGCCCAGATGCGGCGTCACCACGACGTTCGGCAGACCGAACAGCGGGCTTTCGGTCGCGGGCTCTACCGCAAACACGTCCAAAGCAGCACCGGCGACATGGCCCGATTTCAGCAACTCGGCCAGCGCCTCCTCGTCAATCAGGCCACCGCGCGCGGCGTTGACGATGCGCACGCCCTTCTTGGTCTTCAGCAGGTTTTCGCGCGACAGGATGTTCTTGGTCTTCTCGGTCAGCGGCACATGCAGGGTGATGAAGTCGGCCTTGGCCAGCAGCTCGTCCAGCTCGACCTTTTTCACGCCCAGTTCCTTGGCCCGCTCTTCCGACAGGAAGGGGTCATAGGCCAGCACCTTCATCTTCAGCCCCAGCGCACGGTCGATCACGATCGAGCCGATATTGCCCGCACCGATGATGCCCAGCGTCTTGTTGAAGACCTCGACGCCCATGAAACGGTTCTTTTCCCACTTGCCCTCATGGGTCGAGACGCTCGCCTCGGGCAGTTGACGCGCCACGGCAAACATCAGCGCAATCGCGTGCTCGGCGGTGGTGACCGAGTTGCCGAAGGGCGTGTTCATCACGATCACGCCCTTTTTCGAGGCGGCCGGGATCTCGACGTTGTCGACGCCGATACCAGCGCGGCCGATCACCTTCAGATTGGTTGCCGCTTCCAGCAGCTTGGCGGTCACCTTGGTCGCCGAGCGGATCGCCAGACCGTCATACTGACCGATCACCTCGGCCAGCTTTTCCTTGTCCTTGCCGAGATCCGGCAGGTAATCCACCTCGACGCCGCGATCGCGGAAGATCTGGACGGCGGTTTCCGAAAGCTTGTCCGAAACAAGAACCTTGGGCATCTTCTTCATCCTTTTGGACATGAGGCATCCGGGGGCAGCACGACCCTCACGCAATGCTTCTTTCGTGTTTAAATATCCCGGGGGGTGCGGGGGCAGAGCCCCCGCCCTTTTTCAGACCGTCTCGGCCTGCGCCGCGAGCTCGGTCTCGAACGCATGTTCGATCCACGGCATCAGCGCCGCCACATCCGAGGTCTCGACCGTCGAGCCGCACCAGATGCGCAGACCGGCCGGCGCATCGCGATAGGCCCCGGCGTCCAGCGCCACGCCCTCTTTCTCCAGCCGCTTGGCGACGGCCTTGGCGAATGCGGCACCGTCCTTGATGCGCGGATCGGTGAACTTCAGGCAAACCGAGGTGGTCGAGGCCGTGGCCGGATCTTCGGCCAGGTTCGCGATCCAATCCTTATCGGCGATGAAATCGGCGATGGCCTTGGCATTGGCCTCGGTCCGGGCGATCAGCGCCTTGCGGCCACCCAAAGCCTGCGCCCATTTCAGCGCAACCAGATAATCCTCGACACACAGCATCGAGGGCGTGTTGATCGTCTCGCCCTTGAAGATGCCCTCGATCAGCTTGCCGCCCTTGGTCATGCGAAAGATCTTCGGCATCGGCCAAGCGGGGGTATAGCTTTCCAGCCGCTCGACGGCGCGGGGCGACAGGATCAGGATGCCATGCGCACCCTCGCCGCCCAGCACCTTCTGCCAGCTGAAGGTCACCACATCCAGCTTGTCAAAGGGCAGCTCCATCGCGAATGCGGCCGAGGTCGCGTCGCAGATGGTCAGCCCGGCGCGGTCGGCCGGAATGGCATCGCCATTGGGAACCCGCACGCCCGAGGTGGTGCCGTTCCAGGTGAACACCACGTCATTGTCGAAATCGACTTCGGCGAAATCCACGATCTGACCATAAGGCGCCTTGCGGGTCACGGCGTCGATCTTCAGCTGCTTCACCACATCGGTGACCCAGCCTTCGCCAAAGCTTTCCCAGGCCAGCATCTCGACCTTGCGCGGGCCAAGCAGCGACCACAGCGCCATTTCGACGGCGCCGGTATCCGAGGCAGGAACGATACCGATGCGGTAATCGGCCGGAACGTCCAGAACCGCGCGGGTCAGGTCGATGGCTTCGGCAAGTTTCGCCTTGCCCACGGCGGCACGATGCGAGCGGCCCAGCGGCGCGTCAGCAAGCATGTCCAGCGAAAATTGGGGGATCTTGGCACAGGGGCCAGAAGAGAAGCGCGGATTGACCGGGCGCGCAGCCGGAGCAGTCATGCTCATTTTGTGTAGCCTTCCAGCTAGATAGCGCCGCGTTGGGGCGGCGTGTCCCGGGAATGCATCTACGACGCGTCACAGATTCCCGCAAGAGAAATTTTCAAGGCATGTTTGCGACATTCTGGCAGCACCATTCCGCGCAATTGATCCCGGCCTGCGCTTTAGCTAGTGCTGCCGCGACCAAAGCCGCCCGGAGGCCCCATGTTCACCGTCACGATCCTTGCCGCCCCCGCGCGCGCCGACCTCAGCCAGTCCCGCCTCGAAACCCTGCGCCAGCGCTGGAATGCTGGCCACATCATCTGGCTGAACCCCGGCATTGCCGCCGAATTTCCGCTGGATGCGGTGCCGGGCGATTTCTGGGACGTCTGGCAGGACTTGCAGGATCAGGGCCTCGACCTCGCGATCCAGCCGACGCTGGGCCGGCGCAAGGCGGTGCTGCTGGCCGATATGGATTCGACCATGATCCAGCAGGAATGCATCGACGAGCTGGCCGATTTCGCCGGCGTCGGCGCCCGCGTCTCGGCGATCACCGCCCGCGCCATGAACGGCGAGCTGAATTTCCACGAGGCGCTGGTCGCCCGCGTCGGCCTGCTGGCGGGCCTGTCGGAATCGGTGGTGGGCGAAGTGCTGGACAGCCGCATCACGCTGGCCCCCGGCGGCAAGACGCTGGTGGCGACCATGCGCGCCCAAGGCGCCTATACGGCGCTGGTCTCGGGCGGGTTTACCGTCTTTACCGGTCCGGTGGCTGCCGCTTTGGGCTTTGACGAGCATCGCGCCAACACGCTTCTGGCCGATGACGGCGTGCTGACCGGCCATGTCGCCCTGCCGGTGCTTGGTCGCGAGGCCAAGATCGAGGCGCTGCAGGAAATCACCCTCGACCGCAGCCTGACGCCCGGCGACGCAATCGCGGTGGGCGATGGCGCCAATGACCTTGGCATGCTGCAACTGGCCGGCACCGGGGTGGCGCTGCATGCCAAACCCGCCGTCGCGGCGCAGGTCGATCTGCGAATCAACCACGGCGACCTGACCGCGCTGCTGTATCTGCAAGGCTACGGCGCCGACGAATTCGTCGAATAACCCTGTGACGCGGCCCGCGGCCTGCGTTCACGAACTTGCGAAGATGACCGTTCAATGACAGAAGCATCTGCATGAAGCTGCGCATGAAAGCCCTTTCCGTGCATCTCTTGACCGCCACCGGCGCGGTCCTGTCGATGCTTGCCCTGCTCGCCGCTGCCAATGCGCAATGGTCGAACATGTTCCTTTGGCTGGTCATCGCGCTGATCGTCGATGGCGTCGACGGGCCTTTGGCGCGCCGCTATCAGGTCAAGCTCAACTGGCCGACATATGATGGCGTGTTGATGGACCTGATCATCGATTACCTGACCTATGTGTTCATCCCGGCCTATGCGCTCTTCATGTCGGGGCTGCTGCCGGGCTGGACCGGCTGGATCGCGATCATTGCCATCACCTATGGCAGCGTAATCTATTTCGCCGACACGCGCATGAAAACCAAGGACAATTCCTTTGCGGGCTTTCCGGCCTGCTGGAACATGGTCGTGCTGGTGCTCTTCGCGCTCAAGCCGAATTTCTGGATCATCCTGCTGATCGTCGTGGCGCTGGCCGCGACCATGTTCAGCAATGTGAAATTCATCCATCCTGTCCGGACCGAGCGCTGGCGCTGGATCTCGCTGCCTGTTTGCGCCGCCTGGGTTGCCTTCGCGGTCTGGGCGGTGATGGACGATTTCCACGCCGACAGCGTGGCGCGCTGGGGTCTGCTGCTGACCTCGCTCTGGCTGATGTTCGCGGGCCTTGCCCAGCAACTGACCGAAAGGCGCGGCTAAGACACGGCCTTGCGCCGGCCCGCCGCGCCCCGCAATCTGCCCCGACCCTGCCTGCGGAGAGCCCGATGCCCCAGACCTTTCTCAAGGCCGCGCTGGTTGCGCTGATCGCGGGCCCGGCGCTGGCCGCACCCGACAACATCACGCTGGGCATGGCGCTGGAACCGCCGGTGCTGGACCCGACCAGCTCAGCCGCCGCCGCCGTCGATGAGGTGGTCTATGGCAATATCTTCGAAGGGCTGACCCGGATCGCACCCGATGGCCGCGTGCAACCCGGCCTCGCCAGCAGCTGGGACAGCAGCGACGCGCAGACCCATGTGTTTCACCTGCGCCCCGGCGTCACCTTCCAGGACGGCAGCGCCTTCGATGCGCAGGACGTGATCTTTTCGCTGGACCGCGCCCGCGCGGCCGACAGCACCAATGCACAAAAGGGCCTGTTCGAAGGCATTACCTCGGTCGAGGCCATCGACCCGCTGACCGTGCGCATCACGCTGAAGGCTCCCGACAGCGGCCTGCCTTTCAAGCTGGCATGGGGCGATGCAGTCATGGTCGATCAGGCCAATATTCCGCAGATCGCCACCCATCCGATTGGCACCGGCCCCTATACCTTGGGCGAATGGCGGCAGGGCGATCATATCCGTCTGGACGCCTGGGACGGCTATTGGGGCGCGAAACCGGCCCTACACAGCGCCACCTTTCGCTTCATCCCCGACCCCAGCGCCGCCTTTGCCGCGATGATGGCCGGCGACGTCGATGCCTTTCCGATCTATCCCGCGCCCGAAACCCTGCCCCAGTTGCAGGCCGATCCCCGCTTCAAGGTGCTGATCGGCACCACCGAGGGCGAGACGATTCTGGCCATGAACCACAAGAACCCGGCGCTGGCCGACAAGCGTGTACGCGAGGCGATTGCCCATGCCATCGACCGTCACGAGCTGATCGACGGCGCCATGTTCGGCTATGGTACCCCCATCGGCACGCATTTCGCGCCGCACAATCCCGATTACGTCGATCTGACCGCGCTCTCGGCCCATGATCCCGAGCGCGCCAAGGCACTTCTGGCCGAGGCCGGCGCGACGGACCTGACCCTGCGGCTGGCCCTGCCGCCACCCTCTTATGCCCGCCGCGGCGGCGAGATCATCGCAGCCGAGCTGCGCGCCGTCGGCATCCAGACCCGGATTACGAATATGGAATGGGCGCAATGGCTTGAGCAGGTTTTCAAGAATTCGGATTACGACCTGACCGTCATCAGCCATGTCGAACCGATGGACATCGGCATCTATGCCCGCAAGCCCTATTACTTCAATTACGACAACCCGGCCTTTGACGATACCATGGCCCGGCAGGATGCCACCACCGATCCGGCAGGTCGCTCGGCCCTGCTGAAACAGGCGCAACAGATTCTGGCCGGCGACTACGCCAATGCCTTCCTGTTCCAGCTGCCGAAAACCGGCGTCGCCAAGGCCCCGATCCAGGGCCTGTGGGAGAACGCGCCGATGCCGGCCAATATCCTGTCCGATCTGCGCTGGAGCGACTAGCTCTTCACCATTTCACAAATACCCATGCAAGGCTGCAACAAGCACCTGCGGTTCAGTTCTTCAGCACGATGCAGCGGCCACCGAAACTGCGCAGCCGGGTGCAGAACGCAAAAGCCTCGCCGCGCGAGCTGTAGCCGATCTGCGCAGTAAAGACCTTGCGCGGCCCGCCCGCGACCTTGCGCCGCACATAGCTGACCCGCTTGCCGCCCAGAATCGGCCGCAGCACCGTATTCAGCCGTGAGACCTGACTGTTCACCCCCGATTGCGTCGCATGGGTGGCAACGATCACGCCCCATGGCCAGGCATGTTCGGGTGTCTGGAACTCGCGCAGCTTGCGCCGCCCCGCCAGATCGACGCAGGCAGCCAGAAACGGGCGCTCCTTGTCCAGCCGCAGGTCCGGGGCGCGCACCGATTTGTCGCGCCAGTTCGATGCCGTCATCCCGGTGATGGCCTGCACGTAATCCTGCGTTTCCCAAGGCAGGCTGCCGCCCTCGGCCAGGTAGCGGGCGGCGCGGTTCTCGCCGCCGTTATAGGCCACGGCGGCCATGCCGACATTGCCGAACCCGTCCGAGAGCTTGCGCAGATAGCGCGCCGAGGCGGCAATCGCCTTGGCCGGGTTGAACGGATCGTCAAGGCCGACCAGATCGGCGGTTCCGGGCATGAATTGCGCAATGCCCATGGCCCCGACCGGGCTGACGGCATTGGCCTCGAACAGGCTTTCCTTCCACAGCAGGCGGGCAAAGAAATGCGGGTCCAGCCCGTTGCGGTCGGCCGAGCGTTCGATGGCCTGACAGACGTCGGGCACGTAATTCGCCAGCGAGATGCAGCTGACGCCGTCATCGGTGCAGCGGCTGCGTGTCGTGGGGCGCGGCGCCGGCTTGCCCTGCACCGCGTCCAGCGCCTCATAGGCCGGCACCGGCGCCGGTAGGGGCACCAGCAGGGTCAACAGGGCAAGAATCAGAAAGCGCATGACGGGGCCTCGGGGCGGAAACGGCACGGTTCGCCGTTTGCCGATAGCAAGATCGCCCCGCGATGGGAACCGCCTGACGGCGGCTTTCCGATCAGGAGACCGCCTCGTCATCGTCATCCGCAGGGGCATTGACCAGTTTCCGGCCATTTTGCCCCGCCTTGACCTGCCGCTCTTTGCCGGGCCGCTCCTTGGCGGGCTTGTCCTTGGCAGGCTTGTCCTTGGCAGGCTTGTCCTTGCCGGCCTTGGCACCGGCCGGGCCGGCAGACCCTGGCTTGCCCAGTTTCTCCAGCTTCTTGCCGCGCGCCTTGTCGCGGGTCTTGGCCAGTTCAGCAGCGCCGGCCTGCCGCGCGGCCTTGGCGGCCTTTTTCTCGGCCCGCTCGGCCTCTTTTGCCTGCTTGCGTTCGGCGCGCTCGGCCTGCTTGCGGGCCTTTTCCTCGGCCTTTGCAGCCTGGGCGGCCTGCCGGGCCTGCGCCTTGTCGGCCGGCGCGGCGGCGGCCGGGGCAGTCTCTGCGCCCGGCTGGCGCTGGCGCTTTTCGGCGACGGCACGGCGGACGGCCTGTCCCAGCGCCTTTTGCGTCGCGGGATCGGCGGCCTCGGCCTTCATCCGGCGCAGCTCGCGCAGCAGGGCGGCCAAGGGCGCGTCCTCAAGCTGACGCAGGGCTTCGGGCCGGGTCTGGGCCTTGACCGCGTCAAGGCCGGGTGCTGCTGCCGCGCCAGAGGTCTGCTCGACCATCGTCAACTCCTGTAGGTGCTGGTTTTGCGGCAGAGATTGCCACGCCGTCCGCACCGACGCCATATGAAACCGCCCCGGACCACAAGGGACCGGGGCGGGATCATGGCATAGTCAGCGGCAGGTTATTGCGCCGAGGCGACCGCGTCGGGCGCAACCGAGGTCATGTAGCCATCGGGCGTTTCGACCAGCGGGCCTTCCAGCGCGATGCTTTCGCTTTGCGTACGGACGCGGACCGGGGTGCCCATCGGGATCTGGTCGAACAGATCCATGATGTCCTGGTTGAACAGCCGGATGCAGCCGGCCGAGGTCGCCTTGCCGATCGAGGACGGGTCCATGGTGCCATGGATGCGATACATCGTGTCGCGGCTGCCTTGGTAAAGATACAGCGCGCGCGACCCCAGTGGGTTGTTGATGCCACCGCCCAGACCGTTTTTCAGCGGGCCGTAAAGCTCGGGCTGGGTGCGCACCATATTGGCGGTGGGCGTCCAGCTGGGCCATGCCTGCTTGCGCCGGATGGTGGCATTACCTTGGAAAGTCTTGCCGGCCTTGCCGACGGCGACGCCGAAGCGTTCGGCCTGACCGCCCTCTTTCACCAGATAGAGAAAGCGCGCATAGGGATCGACGACGATGGTGCCGGGCGCTTCCGTGCCATTATAGGCCACGGTCTGGCGGGTGTTGCGATCGGTCAGATAGGCTTTGCGGACCGCCTGAATCTCGATCGGTTCGCCGTTCGGCCCGCTATCGGTCCGCGCGCCATAGGGGCCGGAGCCGACCGAGGACACCGCAGGCGTTTGCGGAGGGGTCTGGGCACAAGCGGCAAGGCCCAGGCCAACCGCCAGCATCAGCGAAACAAGTCGCATGGGTTCATCCTTCAGTAACGCGGCCAGCGCGAGGCATGGCCGTGGCAACAGTTCTTTCGGGAGATCGCGGCGGGTGCCGAGCAGAGGCGGCCACGATTCGGATGCCTACAACAGTCCTGCGCAAGGCCAAAGGGTCAAGGACAACCCTTTGTGAACGGGGGATTCCGTCCCGCACTGTTGCGGATTGATCGGCCGCGGACGACCTGTGCGGGAAAGCCTGCGCCGCCGGGAACCGCCAGCCGGATCAGAAGGTTGTCCTGCCCCCGTCGCGCCGCCCGCACCTGCCTGCGGCGACCGGATCGCCAAGGCCGGGGCCGACCGGCAGGGCACCGATTCCCGGCCCGGAATACGGAACGAGGCCGGGATGGCAGTCCCGGCCTCGTCCTCATTGCGATCCGCCCGGCGGGTGTCAGGCGCGCGCCGGCTGCAGCGCGGCACGGGCCTGCGCGGCCCCGCCCTTGAGGTAGCGCGCATAGCCCAGATCGCCGGCTTCGATCTCGGGGGTGCGGCCGGTAATCAGATCGGCCAGCAGCCGGCCCGAGCCCGCCGACATGGTCCAGCCCAGCGTGCCATGGCCGGTGTTCAGGAACAGGTTCGGGATCGGCGTCGCGCCGACGATGGGCGTGCCATCGGGGGTCATCGGCCGCAGCCCGGTCCAGAACAGCGCCTGTTCGGGATCGCCGCCGCCGGGGAACATCTCGCTGACCGATTTTGTCAGGGTGGCGCGACGGCGCGGGTTCAGGCTCAGGTCATAGCCGGCGATCTCGGCCAGCCCGCCGACGCGGATGCGGTCGCCCAGCCGGGTGATCGCCACCTTGTAGGTTTCATCCATCACCGTCGAGACCGGAGCCCGGCTTTCGTCCTGAATGTCGATGGTCAGCGAATAGCCCTTGAGCGGATAGATCGGCAGGTTCAGCCCCAGATGGCGCACCATCTGCGGCGAATAGGGGCCCATGGCCAGAACATAGCGGTCGGCGGTCAGCCGGCCCTGATCGGTCACCACGCCCGAGATGCGGCCGCCCTCGGCCTCGATCGCCTTGACGGAGACGCCCCAGCGGAAGGTCACGCCCAGCGCCTCGGCCATCTCGGACAGGCGGTTGGTGAATTTGAAGCAATCGCCGGTTTCGTCGCCGGGCAGGCGCAGACCGCCGACGATACGCTCGGCTGCGCTGGCCAGCCCGGGCTCGGCGGCAACGCAGCCGGCGCGGTCCAGAACCTCGAAGGGCACGCCATCGGCCTTGAGCACTTCGATATCCTTGCCGGCGCCGTCCAGCTGTTCCTGCTTGCGGAACACCTGCAACGTGCCTTGGGTGCGCTGGTCATACTGGATGCCGGTTTCGGCGCGCAGTTCCGCCAGACAGTCGCGGCTGTATTCGGCGATGCGCACCATGCGGCTTTTGTTCACGACATAGGCGTCATGGGTGCAATTGCGCAGCATCTGCAGCATCCAGCCGATGCGCTGCGCGTCCAGCCGGGGTTGCAGGACCAAAGGCGCATGCGTCTGGAACATCCATTTCAGCGCCTTCATCGGAATGCCCGGCGCCGCCCAGGGCGAGGAATAGCCGGGCGAGATCTCGCCGGCATTGGCAAAGCTGGTCTCCAACGCCGGACCGTCCTGGCGGTCGATCACCGTGACCTCGTGGCCGGCCTTGGCCAGATACCATGCGGTCGTGACGCCGATGACACCGGCTCCCAGAACAACAATCTTCATGTCCGCGCCCTTTTCGGAGGAGATCCTGCGAAGCATAGCGCCAGAACCGGAAATGAAATCCCGATTAGCGGCGCTTTGTCGCAGGATATCGCAATTCTCTTCGATCATTGCGCTGGAATGACGAATTTCCTTCGACTGTTTTCACGATGCCCGAAAGATATGCCGGCGCGCGCCACGGAATCGTGCAGGCGCCGGGTGCCGGGCAACAGCGGTTGCCCCTGCCCTGCCGCCTGCCTAAGCTGGCCGCGCCACGCACAGGTGACCATTCCCATGCCCGAACATGCCCGCAAAAGCGCCTTCGCTCCTTTGCGCCACGCCGATTTCCGCCTGCTCTGGAGCGCGACGCTGATCTCGAATTTCGGCGGTCTGGTGCAATCGGTCGGCGCGGCATGGATGATGACGCAGCTGACGGATTCGGCGACGCTGATCGCGCTGGTGCAGGCCTCGAACACGCTGCCGATCATGCTGTTTGCGCTGGCCTCGGGGGCGCTGGCCGACAATTTCGACCGCCGCAAGCTGCTTTTGGGGGCGCAGGCTTTCATGGCGGCGATGTCGCTGGCGCTGGCTTTGCTGACCTGGCAGGGCTGGATGACGCCGCTGCTGCTGCTGTCGCTGACCTTTCTGATCGGGGTTGGGCAGGCGATCTACAACCCGCCATGGCAGGCCAGCATGGGCGATCTGGTGCCGCGCGCCGATCTGCCGGCGGCGGTGTCGCTGAACTCGGTCGGCTTCAACCTGATGCGCAGCGTCGGACCGGCGGCGGGCGGTGTGATCACGGCGGTCTTTGGCGCCGCCGCAGCCTTTGCGGTCAACGCCGCCAGCTATGCGCCGCTTCTGGGCGCGCTGCTGCGCTGGCACCCCCGCACGCCCGAGCGGCTGACCACGCGCGAGCCCTTTGTCGCCGCCGTTGGTGCCGGGCTGCGCTATGTGGCGCTGTCGCCGAACCTCTTGCGGGTGCTGGCGCGCGGCGCGCTGTTCGGCTTCTCGGCCATCGCGATTCTGGCGCTGCTGCCCTTGGTGGCGAAAAGCCACCCCGAGGGCGGCTCGCTGCTGTTCGGCCTGCTTCTGGGCTGCTACGGGCTGGGGGCGATTTCGGGCGCGCTGGTCAATCCGCGCATGCGCGAGCGGCTGAACAATGAAAACATCGTGCAGCTGGCCTTTGCCGGTTTCGCCGGCGCGGCGCTGATTCTGGCCTTTACCAAGCCGGTCTGGCTGCATGCGCTGGCCATGCTGCCTGCCGGTGCCAGCTGGGTGCTGGCGCTGTCGCTGTTCAATGTCTCGGTGCAGCTTTCGACGCCGCGCTGGGTGGTGGCGCGGGCGCTGGCGCTTTACCAGACCGCGACCTTTGGCGGCATGGCGATCGGCAGCTGGGTCTGGGGCGGCATCGCCTCGCAGCACGGCATCGACACGGCGCTGGCCTGCGCGGCGGTGCCGCTGCTGCTTGGCGCGATTTTGGGCCATTGGTTCCGGGTGCCCGAGTTCGGCACGCTGGATCTGGACCCGGTGAACCGCTTCCGCGAACCCGAGCTGAAGCTGGACCTGCGCGGGCGCTCGGGCCCGATTCAGGTGCTGATCGACTATCACATCGCACAAGAGGACGTGCCCGAATTCCTGCGCCTGATGGCCCAGCGCCGCGACATCCGCCGCCGCGACGGCGCGCGCAACTGGGCGCTGCTGCGCGATCTGGAACACCCCGAGATGTGGAGCGAAAGCTATCACATCGCCACATGGGACGAATATGTCCGCCACAACCTGCGCCGGACCAAGGCCGATTTCTCCAGCTATGAGGCGCTGCACCGGCTGCATCGCAACGAGACCCCGCCGGTCGTGCATCGCATGATTGAACGCCACACGGTCGATGCCAGCGACGACCTGCCGCTGATCGGCAAGCTGGAACTGCCGTGAAGGACAGCCGGCCGGCGCTTTACCCCGACGGGGGCGGCGTCTAGCCTGTGGCCATGCGTCGCCTGATCATCACCCGCGCCCTGTCGCTTGGCCTCAGCCTTGCTGTGGCCACGCTGGTGATTTTCGCGGTGGTGGACATGGTACCGGGCGATCCGGCCAGCTACATGCTGGGCACCGGCGCGCAGCCCGACACGCTGGCGGCGCTGCGCCAGCAGATGGGTCTGGATCTGCCATGGCCGGTGCGCTACCTGCGCAGGCTCGGCGGCATCCTGACCGGAGACATGGGCACCAGCCTTGCCTACAAGACGCCGGTGGCCGGCATGATCATGGAACGGCTGCAGGTCTCGTTGCCGCTGGCGCTGATGGCGCTGATGCTGGCGGTGGCGCTGGCCTTTCCGATCGGCATGGCCGCCGCCGCACGGCGCGGCACGGCGGCCGACACCGCGCTGATGGGGGCGGCGCAGATCGGCATCGCGCTGCCGAATTTCTGGTTCGCCATGCTGCTTGTGATGGTCTTTGCCGTGAACCTGCGCTGGCTGCCGGCAGGCGGGTTCCCCGGTTGGGGCCATCCGCTGGCGGCGCTGAAATCGCTGATCCTGCCCGCCGTCGCGCTGGCTTTGCCGCAGGCCGCCGTGCTGGCGCGCACCCTGCGCTCGGCCCTGATCGAGACGCTGGGGCAGGACTATATCCGCAGCGCCCGCGCCAAGGGGCTGAGCCGGGCGCAGGCGCTGCGCCGCCACGCGCTGCGCAATGCGCTGATCCCGGTGCTGACCATTCTGGGGATGCAGTTTTCCTTTCTGCTGGCCGGGGCCATCATCATCGAAAACGTGTTCTACCTGCCCGGCCTTGGCCGGCTGATCTTTCAGGCCATCGGCCAGCGCGATCTGGTCTTGGTGCAGGGCGCGGTGCTGGTGCTGGTGGCCGCGACCATCCTGATCGCCTTTGCCGTCGATCTGGCCTATGCTCTGATCGACCCGAGGCTGCGCGGATGAGGCTGTCGCTGACCCTTGGCGCCGTGCTGGCCGGTCTTGCGCTGCTGGCGGCCGGGTTCAGCTATGTCTGGACGCCGGGCGATGTGACGCAGATCGCCGTCGCGCAAAAGCTGCAACCGCCCTCGGCCGCGCATTGGCTGGGCACCGATCAGCTGGGCCGCGACATGCTGGCCATGGTCATGGTCGGCGCACGCCTGTCCATCGCAGTGGCGCTGGTGGCGGTGGGCATCGGCATGGGGGTCGGCGTGCCGCTGGGCCTGTGGGCCGCCGCCCGCTCTGGCAGCTGGCTGGACGAGGCGATCATGCGCGGCAACGATCTGGTCTTTGCCTTCCCCAGCCTCGTCATCGCCATCCTGATTACCGCCGCACTTGGCCCCTCGGCGCTGAATGCGATCATCGCCATCGGCATCTTCAACATCCCGGTCTTTGCCCGCGTCACGCGCGGCGCGGCACTGCCGATCTGGACGCTGGACTATATCCGCGCGGCGCGACTGGCCGGCAAGGGGCCAGCACGGATCAGCCTGCAGCACGTCCTGCCCAATATCGCCAACCTGCTGATCGTGCAGGCGACGATCCAGTTCAGCCTTGGCATCCTGGCCGAGGCAGGCCTGTCCTATGTCGGGCTTGGCGCGCAGCCGCCGACGCCCAGCTGGGGCCGGATGCTGGCCGAGGCGCAGACAATGATCTCGCTGGCACCGCATGTCGCGCTGGTGCCGGGGCTGGCGATCCTCATGACCGTGCTGGGACTGAACCTGCTGGGCGACGGGCTGCGCGACGCGCTCGATCCCCGGCTGCGGAGGCGCGCGTGACCGGGGCGACCGTGTCCGGAACGGGCGTGATCCAGACGCGTGAGTTGGGCGTCACCCTTGGCCGGCAGATTCTGGTGCATGGCGTGACGCTGGAACTGGCGCCGGGGCGCATCACCGCGCTGGTCGGCGAAAGCGGCTCGGGCAAGTCGCTGACGGCGCTGGCGGTGGCGGGGCTGCTGCCCCCGGGCATGGCCGCCTCGGGCGAGGTGCTGCTGCAGGGCGAGAACCTGCTGACCCTGCCCGAGCGCGCCCTGTGCCAGATCCGGGGCCAGCGCATCGGCATGATCTTTCAAGAGCCGATGACAGCGCTGAACCCGCTGATGAGCATCGGCGAGCAGGTGGCCGAAGTGCTGCGCCAGCATCGGGGGCTGGAGCGCAAGGCCGCGCTGGCCGAGGCGCGGGCGCGGCTGGACCGGGTCGGCCTGCCCGCGCCACGCTTTCCGCTGGGACTTTATCCGCATCAGCTTTCGGGCGGGCAGCGCCAGCGCGTCGCCATCGCCATGGCCATCGCGCTGCGCCCCGACCTGCTGATCGCCGATGAGCCGACGACGGCGCTGGATGTCACCACGCAGGCCCGGATTCTGGACCTTCTGCGCGATCTCGTCCGCGACGAGGGCATGGCGCTGCTGATGATTACCCATGATCTGGCGGTGGTGCAGGGGCTCGCCGACGAGGTGGCGGTGATGAAGCGCGGCAGCATCGTTGAACAGGGGCCGGTCGCGCAGGTCTTTGCCCGCCCCACCCAGACCTATACCCGCAAGCTGATCGACGCTGCCCGCCATGTGCCCCGGCTGGTGCTGACCGGCCCCACCGCGCCGCTGCTGACCGTGCGGGGCGTGATCCGCGACTATCCCCGGCCACGCGGCAGCGATGCGACGCTACCGCCGCGCCTGCGCGCCGTCGATGGCGTCGACCTGACCATCCACGAGCGCGAATCCGTCGGGCTGGTCGGCGAATCCGGCTGCGGCAAGTCCACGCTGGCCCGTGCCATTCTGGGGCTGGACAGGGTTCAGGGCGGCAGCATCCAGCTGGACGGGCAGCAGGTCGGCACCACCCTGCCCCCCGCCCTGCGCGCCCGGATGGGGGCGGTGTTTCCGGACCCGTTCGGCAGTTTTGATCCGCGTTGGACAGTGGAGCGGCTGGTGGCCGAGCCCTTTCACCTGACCGGGCGCCCCGCCGACTGGCGTGGCCGCGTCGCCGAGGCGCTTTATGACGTGGGCATCACCGGCGATGCCATGTCGCGCCATATCCACGAATTCTCGGGCGGGCAGCGCCAGCGCATCGCTTTGGCGCGGGCGCTGATCATCCGGCCCAGCCTGATCGTTCTGGATGAGGCGGTCAGCGCGCTGGACCTGCGGGTGCGGGCACAGATCCTGGACCTGCTGGCGCGGCTGCGGCTGCGCCACGGGCTGGCCTATCTGTTCGTCAGCCATGATCTGGGCGTGGTGCGCCAGATCACCGACCGGGTGCTGGTGATGCAGGCCGGCCGAATCGTCGAAGAGGGCGTGACCGCCGCCGTGCTGGAAAACCCCGCCCATGTCTATACCCGGACGCTGCTGGCGGCGACGCCGCGTCTGAGCATACGCGAGAATGCTCACATTTAGGTCAGACCACTTGCGGATTTGTTCTTTTGCCCCTAAATCCCTGCCGCTTCACGCAAGGACGAGGTCCGAGGAATGAAAGACATGGCCATGAACGCGGCCATCGACATGGCTGACGAAACCGCATGGATCGGTGGGCAGGTCCCGGCTGCGGCAGATGGCGCGCGCGGCGTTCCGGCCGTGGTCGAATCGCCCCTGCCGCTGTCGCGCGACCGGATCGCGGGCGCCGGACGGCCGTCTGAAGGCGGTAACTGACCACGCCCATGCCCTGTCTGAAGGCGACAAATCCGCAGGATCGTCGCGCAGCCGGCGCCGGGCGTCATGAAATTGCAACAGACTATCAATAGGCTAGCGGCGGCCCCAATTCCGGGTCGCCGAAAAAACAACAGGCCTCGCTTGCGCAAGGCCTGTTGCTCCTCCCCTGTCATGGCGGCCAAGCCTCCCCGAATGGCCGCCCAGGTATTCCATCGTCGCTCAGGCGGTGATCAACTCTGCCTGCCGCACGATCACTTGTGCCTGACGGATTGACGCAATGTCAACTAGTCTACCTTTGTATACGGTGGCGCCGGCCCCGGTTTTCGCGGCTTCTTCCATCGCGGCAAGGATTTCGCGCGCCTCGGTCACGGCCTTTTCGCTGGGCGAAAAGACTTCGTTGGCCAGCGCCACCTGTTTGGGGTGAATGGCCCATTTCCCGACCATGCCCAATGTGGCCGAACGCAGCGCCTGCGCGCGGAAGCCCTCGTCATCACTGAAATCGCCAAAGGGGCCGTCGACCGGCAGCACGCCATGGGTGCGGCAGGCCGCAACGATGGCAGCCTGCGCCCAATGCCACGGGTCGGACCAGTATTTCGCGCCCTGATGCGCCATGTAATAGTTTTCCTGCGTTCCGCCGATGCCGGTGGTGGCCATGCCCATGCTGGCGGCGAAATCGGCGGCACCAAGGCTCATCGCCTGCAGGCGCGGCGATGAGGCGGCGATCTCCTCGACATGGGCGATGCCGGCGGCGGATTCGATGATCACCTCAAGGCTGATGCGTTTCTTGCGGCCCTTGGCGGTCTCGATCGCGGTCACCAGCGCGTCCACGGCATAGACATCCGAGGCATTGCCGACCTTGGGGATCATGATCTGGTCCAGCCGGTCGCTGGCCTGTTCCAGCAGATCGACCACATCGCGATACCAATAGGGCGTGTCCAGACCGTTGATGCGCACCGACAGGGTCTTGCCGCCCCAATCCACATCGCCGATGGCCTGAATGATGTTCTTGCGCGCCTGCTCCTTGTCGTCGGGCGCCACCGAATCCTCCAGATCAAGGTTGATGACATCGGCGGCCGAGCCGGCCATCTTCTCGAACAGGGCCGGGCGCGAGCCGGGGCCGAACAATTGGCAGCGATTCAGGCGGGCCGGCGCGGCGGGTTGCGTGCGGAAGGACATGAGCAGCCTTTCGGTAAGGATGTTTCAACATGAGCTGCCAAAGTGATAGATAGTTGCTGCGCTTGCAGCAAGCGCATTCTGCATATGCAGCGCAGGCTTGCGCTTGACGCCCCCGCGCTTTGGGCGCAGGACGCGGCCACGAAGCGATTGCGACAGGAGAAGCACGATGAGCCGCACCGTCTATCTGAATGGCGAATACCTTCCCGAGGCCGAGGCCAAGGTCTCGATCTTCGACCGCGGTTTTGTCATGGCCGACGGCGTCTATGAGGTCACCAGCGTTCTGGGCGGCAAGCTCTTGGACTTTCCCGGCCACCTGAAGCGGCTGGCGCGCTCGCTGTCGGAATTGCAGATGGGCAATCCGCTGTCGGATGACGAATGGCTGGCCATCCACCGCAAGCTGGTCGAACTGAACGCCATCGACGAGGGCATCATCTATCTGCAGGTGACGCGCGGCAATGCCGGCGACCGCGACTTTGCCTTCCCGGCCGAGGATACGCCGCCGACCGTTGTGCTGTTCACCCAGTCCAAACCCGGCCTTGCCGCCAATCCGCAGGCCAAGACCGGGCTGCGCGTGATCTCGGTCCCCGATCTGCGCTGGTCGCGCCGCGACATCAAGACGGTGCAGCTGCTTTACCCCTCGCTTGCCAAGATGGAGGCCAAGCATCGCGGCGTCGATGACGCATGGCTGGTCGAGGACGGTTTCGTGACCGAGGGCACCTCGAACAACACCTATATCGTCAAGGATGGCAAGATCATCACCCGGCAGCTGTCGCAGGACATCCTGCACGGCATCACCCGCGCCTCGCTTCTGCGCTATGCCGCCGAGGCGCAGATGCAGATCGAGGAACGCCCCTTTACCATCGAAGAGGCGCAGGCCGCCGACGAGGCCTTCTTTACCTCGGCCTCGGCCTTCGTGCTGCCGGTGGTCGAGATCGACGGCGCCAAGGTCGGCAACGGCAGTGCCGGGCCGGTCGCCACGCGCCTGCGCGAGCTTTATCTGGAAGAATCGCTGAAATCGGCGATCTGAGCATGAAAAAGGCGCGCCCCCCGGCGCGCCTTTGATCCGTCGGGCCGCCGGTCAGGCCGTGGCGCGCTCGATATTGATGGGGCCGACGCCGCTGACTTCGGTGTCGCGCAGCACCGCCAGCACCTTGCCGTTCAGCACCACCTGCACATCGTCGCCGTCCTGCACCAGATCGGGCTTGTCGGCGCCGGTGTAATCCTTGGGCACCGACAGGGTGATGGTGTCCGCGCTGCCATAGGTGACATCCACCGCGCCCGAGACCGCGTCCGAGATCACGATATGGTCGCTGCCCTTGCCGCCGTCCACGATGTCATGGCCGCCGGCATAGATGGTGTCATTGCCATCGCCGCCCAGCAGCGTGTCCTGCGCATCCGGGGTGGAATCATCAGCCGACAGGATCAGGTCGTCATCCTTGCCGCCGTCGATATAGACGGTGGCGCCATTGTCGGTGATGCTGTCGTCGCCGGCGCCGCCGGTGATCGAATGTTCGCCGGGATTGACGGTGATCGTATCATTGCCCTCGCCGCCGTCGATGGTGTCATTGCCCTGATCGGCGCCCAGATCCAGCCCGCCATAGACGTCATCGCCATAGCCCAGATAGATCTCGTCATCGCCGGGATCGGCGGCGACGGTATCATTGCCATAGCCGGTCCAGACCAGATCGTCGCCCGCGCCCGCATCGACCGAATCATCGCCACCATAGGATTGGATGGCATCGTCGCCATCGGTGCCGATGATCGTGTCGGCGTCATCGGTGCCCTCGGTGACATCGCGGCCGCCATAGGGATCGTCGGGCGGCGCGTCGGGTGCGTGATCGTCGTCATTGCTGGCGACGAGCGAGCCTATCCCGGCAAGCCCAAGCACCCCCAGCAACAGGAAAATGGTCTGGTTCATCGACACCCTCCAAGGTCTTCGCGCGGCAGGATAGACCGGCCCACCCCCGACCGGCAACCGTCGAAACGGGGGCCGGCGGGTGGCCACGCAAACCCTTGCCGGTGCCGCCCCACGGGACGGGCGGCGCGACGGGCCTAGCCCGCGGCGGGCATCCGGGCCTCGACCATGCCGGCATACCAGCTGGCCCCGGCGGGGATCGCGTCATCGTCGAAATTATATTCCGGCGAATGCACCATGGCGGTGTCGCCATTGCCAACAAAGATATAGGCGCCGGGCCGGGCGTTCAGCATATAGCTGAAATCCTCGCCCGCCATCAGCGGCTGCATATCGGTGGTGACATCGCCCGCGATCTGGCGCGCCACCTCGGCGGCATGTTCGGTCGCCTCGGGGTGGTTCATCGTCACCGGATAGCCGCGCTCGTAATGCACATCGGCATGGCCACCAAAGGCCAAGGCAGTGTTGACGGCGACGCGGCTGATCGCGGCCTCGATCAGGTCGCGCACCTCGGGGGCCAGCGTCCGGGCGGTGCCGCGCAGCACCACCACCTGCGGGATGACGTTATGGGCGGTCGAATCCGTCTCGACCACGCAGACCGAGACGACGCCGCTTTTCAGCGGATCGACATTGCGCGCCACCACCGATTGCAGCGCCACGATCACCTGCGCCGCGATCAGCGTGGTATCGACGCAGTCATGCGGCTTGGCGGCATGGCCACCCTTGCCGGTAATGGTGATGTCGAACTGGTCGGTGGCCGCCATCATCGCACCGGCCTTGATGGCGAAGCTGCCGACCGGATAGCCCGGCATATTGTGCATGCCGTAGAATTCCTGAATGCCCCAGCGTTCGACCAGCCCGTCCTCGACCATCGCCTTGCCGCCGCCGCCGCCCTCTTCGGCGGGCTGGAAGATGACGATGGCGGTGCCGTCGAAATTGCGCGTCTCGGCCAGATATTTCGCCGCCCCCAGCAGCATGGCGGTGTGGCCGTCATGGCCGCAGGCATGCATGACACCCGGCACCTTCGAGGCATAGTCCAGCCCGGTGATCTCGCGGATCGGCAGGGCGTCCATGTCGGCGCGCAGACCGATCACCCGGCCCCGGCTGTCGCTGCGGCCGCGAATGACACCGACCACGCCCGTGCGCCCGATACCCTCGACTACCTCATCGACGCCGAATTCGCGCAAAAGCTGCGCCACCCGGCCGGCGGTGCGGTGCACGGCATAATCCAGCTCGGGATTTTCATGGAAATCCCGGCGCCAGGCGGTGATCTCGGGCAGCAATTCGGCAAAGCGGTTCTTGACGGGCATGGGACTTCTCCTTCGCGGCAAAGCTTGGCCCTTTTGCCCGCGCCCCGCAAGGGTCCGGCCCGTCGCAGCCCTTCCCGCCGTCGCGGCTCAGGCGGGCCCGTCCAGCACCTGATGGCCCGGCGCGACCTCGCGCCAGCGCACCGGGGCCGGGGCATGGCCCGGCGGATGGATCACGCCAACCGGGGCGCCGGAATCGTCCGGCGGGCGCCACCCCCGAGCCAGCGGCGGCACGGCGGCCAGCAGGCGCCGGGTCTGTGAATGCGCCGGCGCCGCAAAGAGCTGCGCCCGGCTACCGGTCTCGACGATGCGGCCCTGATGCATGACGGCGACGCGATGGCTGATGCGTTCGACCAACGCCATGTCATGGCTGATAAACAAAAGCGCAATGCCCAGATCGCGCTGCAATCCGGCCAGCAGATCCAGCACCTGCGCCCGGACCGTGGCATCCAGCGCCGAAACCGGCTCATCCGCCACGATCAGCCGCGGCTCCAGCGCCAGCGCACGGGCGATGGCTACGCGCTGGCGCTGACCTCCCGACAGTTCATGCGGCAGCCGGTCCATCAGCGCGCGCGACAGGCCGACGCGGTCGAAGAGCGCCGCCACCCGGTCCCGACGCTGGGCCGCGGTGCCGATGCCATAATTCGCCAGCGGCTCGGCTACTTGCCGCGCCAAGGACATGCGCGGGTCGAGACTGGATTGCGGGTCCTGAAAGATCATCTGCATGTCGCGCCGTGCCTCGCGCAGCGCGCCTGCGTCCAGCGCCATGATCTCGCGCCCGTCCAGCCGGATCGAGCCGGCGCAAGGCTCGATCAGCCGCAGGATCGAACGGGCGGCGGTGGTCTTGCCACAGCCGGATTCGCCGACCAGCGCCAGCGTCTCGCCCCGCGCCAGATCCAGCGACAGATCCTCGACGGCATGGACCTGCGGCCCCGTGCTGCGACGAAACAGCCCCCGCCGCAGGGCAAAGCGCGTGACCAGCCCGCGCACCTGCAAAAGCGGCGGCCCCGTCGGACCCGGCGCCGGCCCGTCCGCCTGCGCGCCCAGCCGGGGCATGGCCGCCAGCAGCGCCCGGGTATAGGCATGGCGCGGCGCGGCAAGGATGCGGGCGGCGGGCCCCTCTTCGACCGGCAGCCCCCGGCGCAGGACCAGAATGCGGTCGGCCATCTGCGCCACCACCGCCATGTCATGGCTGATGAACAGCACCGCCATACCGGTTTCCTGCTTCAGCCGGTCGATCAGCGTCAGGATCCCGGCCTGCGTGGTCACGTCCAGCGCCGAGGTCGGCTCGTCGCAGATCAAAAGCTGCGGGCGGCAGGCCATGGCCATGGCGATCACCACGCGCTGGCACATTCCGCCCGACAGCTCATGCGGATATTGCCGCAACTGGCGCTCGGGCTCGGGCAGGCGCATCTGCTGCAGCAGTTCCAGCGCCTGCGCCTGCGCGGCGGCGCGCGACAGGCCGCGATGCGCGATCAGCCCCTCGCATAGCTGGCGGCCAATGCTCAGCACCGGGTTCAGCGCCGCCACCGGCTCTTGAAAGACCATGCCGATGCGATTGCCCCGGATCCGGCGCATCGCCTCCGGATCGGCCCGCGCCAGATCGCGCCCGTCAAAGACCAGCGACCCGCCCCGAATCCGGCCACCGCCGAATTCGACCAGCCGCATCAAGGCCAGCGCGCTGACCGATTTGCCGGCGCCGGATTCGCCGGTCACGCACAGGCATTCGCCGGGCGCGATGTCAAAGCCGACGCCGCGCAGGCCCTGCACCTCGCCCGCGCGGGTCTGGAACGTGACCCGCAGATCGCGGACCGAGACGAGATTTCCGTCGGACATGCGGCCTCGCGCGGCATGGGCGGGTTTGGCGCCAAAGCTAGCCCGCCCCGGCGCTGATGCAAGAACTTGATTTTCTCGTCGGTTCCGTCCGACAGTCCGCAGACCCACAGGGCACAGGAGCAGACGATGCGCATCAAGGTCTTGCTGATGGGGGCCGCCTGCGGGGCGGCCATGACGGGAATGGCCCGGGCCGAGCGGGGCGTGGACGGGCAGGTCAATGTCATCATGTGGCAGGCGCCCTCGACGATGAACCCCTATCTGTCGACCGGCAGCAAGGACATCATCGCCGCCAGCGCCGTGCTGGAGCCGCTGGCGGTCTTTGTGCCCGATGGCGCGCTGGCGCCCCGGCTGGCAGCCGAGATCCCCTCGGTCGCGAATGGCGGCATCGCTACCGATCTGCGCAGCGTGACATGGAAGCTGCGCCCGGGGCTGATCTGGTCCGATGGCAGCCCGGTCACGGCGGCGGATGTGGCCTTTACCGCCGCCTATTGCATGGATCCCGCCGGCGGCTGCGCGCAGCTGGCGAAGTTCGACGGCATCGACAAGGTCGAGGCGCTGGACCCGCTGACGCTGCGCATCAGCTTTGCCACGCCCCGGCCCGATCCGTTCTCGGCCTTTGTCGGCGCGCAGACGCCGGTGCTGCAACAGGCGCAGTTCCGGGGCTGCACCGGCGCGGCGGCGCCGGGCTGCACGCAGCAGAATTTCCAGCCCATCGGCACCGGCCCGTTCCGGGTGACCGGGTTTCGCACCAATGACGCGGTGCTGCTTGAGGCCAATCCCGCCTATCGCGATCCCGATAAGCCCGCCTTTGCCACGCTGGTCCTGAAGGGCGGCGGCGATGCGGCGGCGGCGGCGCGTGCGGTGCTGGAAACCGGCGAATATGACTATGCGTGGAACACGCAGCTGGCCCCCGATGTTATCGCCGGCATGGAGGCCAAGGGGCTGGGCCGGGTCGAGGCCGCCTTTGGCAGTCTGGTCGAGCTGATCCACGTCAACCTGTCCGATCCCTCGCCCGATCTGCCCGAGGCCGAGCGCTCGACCCTGAAACATCCCCATCCGATCCTGTCCGACCCGGCCGTGCGGCGCGCGCTGTCGCTGGCCATCGACCGCTCGCTGCTGACCGATATCGGCTATGGCCCCGCCGGCCAGCCGACCTGCAATCTGGTGCCGGCGCCGGCGGCATGGGCCTCGGACAATACCGCCTGCCTGACGCAGGACATCGCCGGGGCGCGGGCGCTGCTGGATGGCGCCGGCTGGGTGCCGGGCAGCGACGGCATCCGCGAAAAGGACGGCCATCGGCTGCATTTGCTGTTCCAGACCTCGGTGAACGCGGTGCGTCAGGATTTTCAGGCGCTGATCAAGCAATGGTGGCAAGAGATCGGCGTCGAGACCGAGCTGAAAAGCGTCGATCCTTCGGTGTTCTTCGGCGGTGATGCCGGCTCGCCCGACACGTTCCAGAAATTCCATGCCGATCTGGAGATGTTTGCCAATAATTTCGAAGGCTCGAACCCCGAGCCCTATCTGGCGCGGCAAGGCTGCGACAAGGTGCCGGGCCCGGACAATCAGTGGCAGGGCGAAAACATCAGTCGCTATTGCAACCCGGAATACGACCGGCTGCTGGCCGAGATGTCGCAGACCGTCGATCCCGCCGAACGCGGCGCGATGGGCCGGCGGCTGAACGATATGCTGACGCGCGACAGCGATGCGATCATCCCGCTGGTCTATCGCGGCACCAGCTCGGCCTATGCCAATACCTTGGGCGGGGTGGTGCTGAACGCATGGGACAGCGAGCTGTGGAACGTCGCCGACTGGCATCGCACCCGCTAGCCGGGGTGGCGCCATGCTGAACCTTGCCCTGCGCCGGCTGGCGATGGCGGTGCCGACGCTGCTGTGCATCTCGCTGGTGATCTTTCTGTTGCTTGAGGCGGCGCCGGGCGATCCCTTGGGCGAGATGCCCCTGACCGTGCCGCCCGAGGTCAAGGAGCGGATGCGCGCCGCGCTGGGGGTCGGTGAGCCATGGCCGCTGCGCTATCTGTTGTTTCTGAAGCAATTCTTCTGGGTCGAGCCGCTGCACTGGCTGGACCGGCTGCTGGGCACCGACTTTGGCGCCGGCCAGCAGCGGCTGATCAGCTATCAAAGCCGCGCGCCGGTCTTTGACGTGATCGCCGAGCGGCTGCCGCAGACGCTGGCCGTGGTCGGGCTGTCCTATCTGCTGGGGGTTCTGGTCGCCCTGCCCGTCGCCATCCTGTCGGCCCGGCACCCGCAGGGCTGGTTTGACCGCATCGCCGGCAGCCTTGCCATGCTGGGCTATTCGCTGCCGACATTTCTGACCGGGCTGGTGCTGATCTGGGTGCTGGCGATCTGGCTGAAATGGCTGCCCTCGGTCTATGACACCACGCTGCGGGTGACGGATTGGGCATCGCTGCTGCGTCAGCTGCGGCAGATGGCGATGCCGGTCGCGGTGCTGACGCTTTACAATGCGGCGCAGATCAGCCGCTATCTGCGCGCGGCCATGCTGGACAATCTGCGTCAGGACCATGTGCGCACCGCCCGCGCCAAGGGACTGGGCGAAGGCGCGGTGCTGTGCCGGCATGTGCTGCGCAACAGCCTGAGCTCGATGGTGACGGTGATCGCCCTTGGCCTGCCCACGGTCTTCGGTGGCGCCATCATCACCGAGCAATTGTTCAAGGTGAACGGGCTGGGACAGTTGCTGATCCTTGCGATCAACGCCCATGACCTGCCGATGGTCATGGCGCTGACCTTTGTCTTTGCACTGCTGATCGTGCTTTGCACGCTGCTGGCCGATCTGCTTTACGGAATGCTGGACCCGAGGATCCGCCATGGCTGAACGGGCCAGCCTGTGGCAGCGACTGCGCCCGCAGCGCGGCGCGATGATCGGGCTGTGGGTGCTGGCGCTGCTTGTGGTCTTTGTGCTGCTGGGGCCGTGGCTGTGGCGGATCGCGCCCACACATATCGACATCCGCGCCCGCAATCAGGGCCTGTCCTGGGCGCATCCGCTGGGCACAGATCAGCTGGGCCGGGATATGATGGCGCGGCTGATGGCGGGCGGACGAATTTCGCTGGCCGTGGCGATGGCGGTCATGCCGATCACGCTGGGGCTGGGCGGGCTGGTGGGGTTGCTGGCCGGCTATTTCCGGCGGCTGGACGGCGTGCTGATGCGGCTGACCGAGCTGTTTCTGGCGTTGCCGCTGCTGCCGCTGCTGTTGCTGATGGTGACGCTGTTCCGCGAGCCGCTGGCACGGCATCTGGGGCCGCCGGGCGGCAGTTTCGTGCTGATCGTGCTGGCGATCGGGCTGACCTCGTGGATGGCGGTGGCGCGCATCCTGCGTGGCGAGGTGCTGGCGCTGAAGGAGCGCGGCTTTATCGAGGCGGCGCGCGCCATCGGCACCCGCCCCGGCGCGATGCTGTGGCGCCATGTCCTGCCCAATGTCGCCTCGCCCGTGGTGGTCGCAGCAACTCTGGGCATGGCGACCGCGATCACCACCGAAAGCGCGCTGAGCTTTCTGGGCCTGGGCTTTCCGCCGGATTATCCGACGCTTGGCCGGTTGCTGCATGATGCCATGGACCAGATGCAGCAATATCCGCTGCGGGCGCTGTTACCGGGGCTGATGATCGCCGTCACGGTGCTGGCGGTGAATGCAGTCGGCGAGGGTTTGCGCGAGGCGCTGGACCCGCGGAGCGGTTCGCGCTGACGGCTAGCGCGGCTGGGTATTTGGAAAATGGTGAAACTGCAGGCGCTGCGCCAGCAGGGCAAGCTGGTCGCGGGGCAGGATCAGCAGCATCGGCCCCGTGATCGTCAGATCGACCGGGCCGGTGGTGCGGTTCGAGGTGCCGGTGCGCAGGTCGGGGGCAAAGTGAAGCCCCTCGATCGGCCATTCGAGCCCGGTCGAGCGGCCGCTGGCTGCGCCCATCGGATAGAGCGAAAGACGTGTGCCTGCGGGCAGGTCCAGCGCGATCCGGGGCGGGCAGAGCGTGATGGCGTCATCCCCGGCCAGCAGGATGGTGGGCGGGCCGAGGCGGCGGGCGAGCGTGGTCAGCGCGGCAAGGAAATGGTCCTGACGTGCACCAGAAAAGCCGATGGCCAGAACCAGCGGCGCCCGGATCCGGGTTAGGCATTTTTCGAAATCGGTGCTGTCCTGTTCGGCGATGTGATGCAGGTTTTCCGTCGGGATCGCCTGCCGCGCCCGATCCGAGATCGAATCGAAATCGCCCCAGACCGCCTGCGGCATCAGGCCGAAGCCCAGCGCCGCATCGGCCCCGCCATCGGCGGCGGCGAGGGTCGGGGCCAGCGGCAATGCCGCATCGAGATCGGCGCGGCTGACCGGGCCACCGCCGATCAGCGTGACCGGCTGGCGGCTGGTCAGCATCATTCGCCCTTGCCGATGCCGCGGAACACGCGGCGGAAGGGCATGATCCAGAGGATGCCGAGACCGATATAGACCGCCAGCTCGATCAGGATCGGCTGGCGGCCCCAGGCGCGGTCCATCCAGTTCACCAGCGAGACCGCCACCATAATATAGAGCGGCAGGCCGATGAGCAGGATGACCAGCGACCAGCGCTTGCGGGCTTTCAGATCCATCAGTCGGCGAAGGGATCGGTGACGAGGATGGTGTCGTCACGCTCGGGCGAGGTCGAGAGCAGCGCCACCGGGCACTGGATCAGTTCCTCGATGCGGCGGACGTATTTGATCGCCTCGGCCGGCAGGTCGGCCCAGCTGCGCGCGCCTTGGGTCGATGCTTGCCAGCCCGGCATTTCCTCATAGACCGGGGTCACCTTGGCCTGAAGCGCGGCGGCGGTGGGCAGGTGGTCATAGAAGGTGCCGTCGATTTCGTAGCCGGTGCAGATCTTCAGCGTCTCGAACCCGTCCAGCACGTCCAGCTTGGTCAGCGCGATGCCGTCCACGCCCGAGATGGCGCAGGTCTGGCGCACCAGCACCGCATCGAACCAGCCGCAGCGGCGCTTGCGCCCGGTGACGGTGCCGAATTCATGGCCCCGCTCGCCCAGTCGCTGGCCGTCGGCGTCGTCGAGTTCGGTCGGGAACGGGCCCGAGCCGACGCGGGTGGTATAGGCCTTGACGATGCCCAGCACGAAGCCGATCGCCGAGGGGCCCATGCCGGTGCCCGAGGCCGCCATGCCCGACATGGTGGTCGAGGAGGTGACATAGGGATAGGTGCCGAAATCGATGTCCAACAGCGAGCCCTGCGCGCCCTCGAACAGGATGCGTTTGCCGGCCTTGCGGTAATCGTTCATCACCTTCCAGACGGGCTGGGCGTATTGCAGCAGCTTCGGCGCGATCTCCAGCAGTTTGGCGCGCAGCTCGGCCCGGTCGATGGGCGTGGCGCCCAGACCCTGACGCAGCGCGTCGTGATGCGCGAGCAGGCGGTCAAGGCGCGAATCGAGCGTCTCCTGATCACCCAGATCGGCGACGCGGATGGTGCGGCGGCCGACCTTGTCTTCATAAGCGGGCCCGATGCCGCGACCGGTGGTGCCGATCTTGCTGGCACCCGCCGCCTCTTCGCGCAGCTTGTCCAGATCCTGATGCAGCGGCAGGATCAGCGGTGTGTTCTCTGCGATCATCAGGTTCTCGGGGCTGATTTCCACGCCCTGCGCCGACAGCTTGTCGATTTCCGCAAACAGCGCCCAGGGGTCCAGCACGACGCCATTGCCGATGACCGCCATCTTGCCCTTGCGCACGATGCCCGAGGGCAGCAGCGACAGCTTGAACACCTGATTGCCGATGACCAGCGTGTGGCCGGCGTTGTGACCGCCCTGAAACCGCGCGATCACATCGGCGCGTTCGCTGAGCCAGTCGACGATCTTGCCCTTGCCTTCGTCGCCCCATTGCGCGCCGACGACCACCACATTGGCCATATTGGTTCCCTTCCGCGGTCATGAATGCCGCAGTTGGTATAATGGCCGAAGCCGCGCGGGGAAAGCGCATTCCGTCCTGATCGTTTTTCGGGCTGATTGCTTGAAACTTCACCACCCTCTGAAAGAGGTCACCCCCGCTGATGCCTTTCCTTGCAGTTCGCCGGCCGATCTGCCGATGCTTCGGGCAAAGAGGCCCCCGATGCTGCACCAGACCATTCCCAGCCAGCTTCCGCGCGCCGCAGGTCGGATCCGCGCCGGATTCGGTCTGCGCGACGGCGCTACGCGGCTGGCGAGGCTGCATCAGGCGGGCAGCGGCAAGGCCATGCTGCCGCCGGGCGCGGGCTGCGAGCTGGTGCTTCTGAACACCTCGGGCGGGCTGACCGGCGGCGACCGGATGGAGATTCTGGTCGCTCAGGATGAAGGCACGCGGCTGCTGGTCACGACCCAGACCGCCGAACGCGCCTATCGCAGCGTTACCGGGCGCGCGCATGTCAGCGCCCGCTACGAGGTCGCGCCGGGTGCGCATCTGGACCTGCTGCCGCAGGAAACGATCCTGTTCGACCGCGCGGCACTCGCGCGCGAGCAAGAGATCACGCTGAGCGGCGATGCCACCTGCCTGTGGTGCGAGAGCCTGATTCTGGGCCGTGCCGCCATGGGCGAGGTGGTCACGCAGCTGGACCTGACCGACCGGCGGCGGATCAGCCGCGACGGGCGTCCGGTCTTTGTCGAAAACCTGCGCCTGACCGACGCGGTGCTGGCGCAGGGCGGGCCGGCGCTGCTGGCGGGCGCACGCGCCTTTGCGACGCTGGTGCTGCTGGCGCCCGACGCCGGCGACAGGCTGGCGCGCGCCCGCGCAGCGCTGGGATCCGACGGCGCCGCCAGCGCCTTTGACGGCAAGCTGGTCGCACGGCTGATGGCGGGCGACGGCTGGCCCTTGCGGCAAGCGCTGATGCGGCTGATCCGCGCCATCCGGCCCGGCCCCCTGCCCCGCGTCTGGCAGATCTGAGGAGAGAAAGATGAACCTGTCCCCCCGCGAAAAGGAAAAGCTGCTGGTCTCGGTCGCCGCCATGGTGGCGCGGGGCCGGCTGGCGCGCGGCGTCAAGCTGAACCACCCCGAGGCCATCGCGCTGATCACCGATTTCGTGGTCGAGGGCGCCCGCGACGGCCGCACGGTCGCCGATCTGATGGAGGCCGGCGCCCATGTCATCAGCCGCGATCAATGCATGTCCGGCATCCCCGAGATGATCCATTCCGTGCAGGTCGAGGCCACCTTCCCCGACGGCACCAAGCTCGTCACCGTCCACGATCCCATCCGCTGAGAGGCTACCATGAAAAAGCTGATACCCTTGCTGATGTTCCCGACCGCCGCCCTTGCCCATCCCGGCCATGTCGCGGGCAGTCCCTTTGCGGCGGGCTGGGCGCATCCGCTGAGCGGTTCGGACCATGTGCTGGCCATGCTGGCCGTGGGGCTGTGGGCTGCGACCGCGACCGACCGGCGCGGCATCTGGGCGCTGCCGCTGAGCTTCATGGCGGCGATGGTGCTGGGCGGCGTCTTGGGCGCGGCAGGCGTGCAGCTGCCGGCGGTCGAGCCGATGATCCTTGCCTCCTCGGTCATTCTCGGGCTGGCGGTGGCGCTGGCGCTGCGGCCCTCTCTGGGCGTGGCGCTGCCGGTGGTGGCAGCATTCGGCGTGATGCATGGCCATGCGCATGGCGCCGAAGGGCCGGCAACGGGTCTGGCCGCATATGCGGCAGGGTTCTTGCTGGCCACGGGCGCGCTGCATCTCGCGGGCATCGGCCTTGGCCGTCTGGGCCTGACGCGGATCCTGGGCGGGCTGACGGCGGCGGCAGGTGTCGCGCTGGCGGTGATGCCGTGATCCCGGGCGAGATCTTTCCGGCCGAGGGCGACATCACGCTGAACGCCGACCGCGAGGCGATCACCCTGATGGTCGCCAATACCGGCGACCGTCCGGTGCAGGTCGGCAGCCATTACCATTTCGCCGAGACCAATCCCGGTCTCGATTTCGACCGCGCCGCCGCGCGCGGCTTGCGGCTGGACATCGCTGCCGGCACCGCCGTGCGCTTTGAGCCGGGCCAAAGGCGCGAGGTCCGGCTGATCCCGCTGGCCGGGGATCGAAAAGTCTTTGGCTTCAACGCGCAAGTCATGGGATCACTGGATTGACCGGCAGCCGCCGGCAGCAATCGGAGCAAGAATCATGTGCAATGCCTGTGTGATCGAAAGCGTCAAGGAAACGATGATGAGCCGGCGCAAGCTGTTCATGGGGGCCGCCGCCACCGGCGCCGCCGCCATTGCAGCCAGCGCCATCAGCGCCCGCCCCGCCATGGCCGAAGCCAGCGGCAAGGTGATCGACCTGACCTATGTCTTTGACGAGGCCTTCCCCACCTTCGACGGCGTCCCGGGCATTGCCTATGAAGAGGCGGTGAACTTTGACAAGGCCGGCTATCAGCTGTGGAAGATCACGTTTTACGAACACTCCGGCACGCATATCGACGCGCCGCTGCATTTCTCGAAAGACGGCACCTCGGTCGCAGAGCTGGCGCCCGAGACGCTGGTTTGCCCGCTTTGCGTGATCGACATCACCGCCAAGGCGCGTGACGACGCCAATGCGGCGCTTGAGGCCGAAGATGTCGAGGCGTGGATCAAGCAGAATGGCGACATCCCCAAGGGGGCATGCGTTGCGATGAACTCCGGCTGGGGCGCCAAGGTGGGCTCGCCCGAGTTCCGCAACACGCCGGATGGCAAGTTCGCCTTCCCTGGCTTTGGCAAATCGGCCACCGATCTGCTGGCCCAGATGGAGGTCGCGGCCATCGCCAGCGACACGTTGTCGCTGGACCCCGGCAATTCCGCCGATTTCGCGGTGCATAAATCGTGGCTGCCCAGCGGCCATTACGGCATCGAGAACCTTGCCAATGTCGATCAGCTGCCCGCCAAAGGCGCCACGATCTTTGTCGGCGCGCCGAAACATGCGCGCGGCACCGGCGGCCCGGCGCGTATTCTGGCGCTGGTCTGATGGCGACGGTTCCGCTTTTGTCAGATGAGGATGCCCCGGCGGAAAGCCGGGCCATCTTTGACGAGATCCGCGCCGCGCGAAAGACGGATTTCGTCAACAACTTCTGGCGCGCGCTGGCGCATGATCCGGCACTGCTGCGCGCGACATGGGACCGGCTGAGTCAGGTCATGGCCCCCGGCGCGCTGGATCCGCTGGTCAAGGAGCTGATCTATGTCGCGGTGTCGACCGTGAATGGCTGTTCCTATTGCGTGCATTCACATACTGCGGCGGCCCGCGCCAGGGGCATGAGCCCCGAACAACATGCCGAATTGCTGGCCGTGATCGGCATGGCCAGCCAGACCAATGCGCTTGCGACCGCCTTGCAGGTGCCCACCGACCCCCGCTTCAAGGAGGACTGAATGGCCCTGACCATTTCCCGCCCCGAATATGCCCAGATGTATGGTCCCACCACCGGGGACCGCGTCCGGCTGGGCGATACCGAGATCATCATCGAGGTCGAGCGCGACCTGACCATCTATGGCGAAGAGGTGAAATTCGGTGGCGGGAAGGTCATCCGCGACGGCATGGGCCAAAGCCAGGTCACGCGCGCCGGGGGCGCCATGGACACGGTGATCACCAATGCGCTGATCCTCGACCATTCCGGCATCTACAAGGCCGATATCGGGCTGCGCGACGGGCGCATCGCCGGGATCGGCAAGGCCGGCAACCCCGACACCCAACCGGGTGTCACGCTGATCATCGGGCCGGGGACCGAGATCATCGCCGGCGAAGGCCGCATCGTCACGGCGGGCGGCATGGACGCGCATATCCATTTCATCTGTCCCCAGCAGGTCGAGGATGCGATTTCCTCCGGCATCACCACCATGCTGGGCGGCGGCACCGGCCCCGCGCATGGCACGCTGGCAACCACCTGCACCCCCGGGCCATGGCATATTGGGCGCATGATCGCGGCGATGGATTCGGTGCCGGTGAACATGCTGATCTCGGCCAAGGGCAACGCCTCGCGTCCCGAGGCGCTGGAGGAAATGGTCCGCGCCGGGGCCTCTGTCCTGAAGCTGCACGAGGATTGGGGCACCACCCCCGCCGCCATCGACTGCTGCCTGTCGGTCGCCGATGCGATGGATGTTCAGGTGACGATCCACACCGATACGCTGAACGAATCCGGCTTTGTCGAGAATACGTTGGCCGCGATCAAGGGCCGCACCATCCACGCCTTTCATACCGAGGGCGCGGGCGGCGGCCACGCCCCCGACATCATCAAGCTGGTGGGGGCAAGCAATGTCATCCCCAGTTCCACCAACCCGACGCGGCCCTTTACCGGCAATACGCTGGAAGAGCATCTGGACATGCTGATGGTCTGCCATCACCTCGACAACCGCGTCCCCGAAGATGTGGCCTTTGCCGAATCGCGCATCCGGCGCGAAACCATCGCGGCCGAGGACATCCTGCATGACATGGGCGCGTTTTCGGTGATTTCCTCGGACAGTCAGGCCATGGGCCGTGTCGGCGAGGTGGTGACGCGCACATGGCAGACCGCGCACAAGATGAAGGTGCAGCGCGGGCGGCTGGCGGATGAAACCGGCCAGAACGACAACATCCGCGCCCGCCGCTACGTCGCGAAATACACGATCAACCCCGCCATCGCCCATGGCATCGCGCATGAGATCGGCTCGATCGAGCCGGGCAAGCGCGCCGATCTGGTGATCTGGGATCCGGCAATGTTCGGCGCCAAGCCCGAGATGGTGCTGGTCGGCGGTATGATTTCTTGGGCGCAGATGGGCGATCCGAACGGCTCGATCCCCGTGCAGCCGATGTATATGCGCCCGATGTGGGGCGCGATGGGCCGCGCGATGCAGGCGAGTTCCGTGACCTTCGTAAGCCAAGCCGGGCTGGAGGCGGGCGTGGGTGAGGCGATGCTGAAAGCGGCGGTTCCGATCAAGGGCACGCGCGGTATCGGCAAGGCCGACATGCGGCTGAACGCGACCACGCCTCATATCGAGGTGGACCCGGAAACCTATGAAGTGCGCGCGGATGGTGAGCTGCTGACCTGCGAACCCGCCACCGAACTGCCGCTCGCCCAGCGGTATTTCCTGTTCTGATGCCGCAACGCAGCATTGCAGTTTCGGAAGTAGTTATGACAGCAAAGATGACTTATATTGCCAGCCATGGGAGGAAACCGTTCGCCAAAACCGAAAGGGTTTCCAATGGCTATCCAAACCAACGCCTATTCGCCCTGGCTGCCGGCGGCCTACGACGCCTTCTTTGCCAAACTGGGCCAAGGGCTGAACAGCTACATCGAAACGCGCTCGCGCCGGGCCGAGATTGCCGCGCTCGAGGCGAAATCGGACGAAGAGCTGGCCAAGATGGGCATCAGCCGCGACCGCATCGTGCATTACGTCTTTCGCGACATGGTCTGGGTCTGATCCGGCACCAAGGCACTTTCGCAGGGGGTCGGCCATGAGCGATCCCCTGCTCTTGCACAGCGCGCCTTTGCGCGCGACTGCCATCCTGCGCGCCACGCCCGCGACCGACGCCGTGGTGCTGGACTATGAGGGCCGCTTCCTGCGCCGCAAACGACTGGTGGCGCGCTCGGGCCTGTCCTTTCTGGTCGATCTACCTGAAACCGTCAGCCTTGATCCCGGCGATGCCTTCGTGCTGCAAGACGGCCGGCGCATCGGCGTCGAGGCGGCGCTGGAACCCTGCCTGCGGGTCGAGGGCACGCTGCCGCGCCTTGCATGGCATATCGGCAACCGCCACACCCCCTGTCAGATCGCGGCCGATCACCTGCTGATCCGCGCCGACCATGTGCTGGAAGGCATGTTGCGCGGTCTGGGCGCCAAGGTGACGCAAACCATGGCCGCCTTTGCCCCCGAGGGCGGCGCCTATGGCCATGGCCGCACGCTGGGTCATGACCATGGCCCCGGTATTCACGCGCATTGACCGGCCATGCATGATCGCCTGACCCTGATCCAATGGTTGTCGCCGGCCTTTCCGACCGGCAGTTTTGCCTATTCGCATGGGCTGGAACAGGCGATGGTCGATGGCGCCCGCAACGGCACGGCGGTCGCGGCATGGATCGCGGCGGTGCTGGAACATGGCGGCGGCTGGAGCGATGCGGTGCTGCTGGCGCTGACCCTGCGCGGTGCGGACGCCTCCGAGATGGCGGATCTGGCACGGGCGCTGGCCGGCTCGGCCGAACGCCTGACCGAGACGCTGGATCAGGGCCGCGCCTTTGCCGCCACGGTCTCGGCCCTGGGCAATCCGGTGCCGGCCCTGCCGCTGCCGGTGGCGGTGGGCATGGCCGCGCGGCGGCTGGATCTGCCCGCGCCCGAGATCATCGCCCATTACCTGCATGGCTTTGCCGGCAATCTGGTTTCGGCCGCGACGCGCTTTCTGCCGCTGGGTCAGGCCGAGGCGCAGGGCCTGCTGGCGGGCCTGCACGGCGGCATCGCCGAGACCGCCGAACGTGCCGCCGAAGCCGGCGTCGAGGATCTGGCCGTCTCTTGCCTTGGCGCGGATCTGGCGGCGATGCGGCACGAAACCCTGGATGTGAGGATCTTTCGAACATGATGAACGGCCCCCTGCGCGTCGGCATCGGCGGTCCCGTCGGCGCCGGCAAGACCACGCTGACCGAGCAACTGGCCCGCGCGCTGGCGCCGCGCCTGTCGATGGCGGTGATCACCAATGACATCTATACCCGCGAGGACGCCGAGGCGCTGATGCGCGCCCAGGTCCTGCCCGTGGAACGCATCCGCGGCGTCGAGACCGGCGGCTGCCCGCATACCGCAATCCGCGAGGATGCCAGCATCAATCTGGCCGCCGTGGCCGATCTGCGCGCCGCGATCCCGGATCTGGAGCTGATCCTGATCGAATCGGGCGGCGACAATCTGGCGGCGACTTTTTCGCCCGAGCTGGCCGATCTGACCATCTATGTCATCGACACCGCCGCCGGGCAGGACATCCCGCGCAAACGCGGCCCAGGGCTGGCGCGCTCGGACCTCCTGGTGGTGAACAAGACCGATCTGGCCCCGTATGTCGGCGTCGATCTGGCGCTGCTGGAAAGCGATGCCCGCGCGGCGCGCGGCGCGCTGCCCTTTGTCATGGCCGAGCTGCGACACGGCAAGGGCGTCGCGGCGGTCGTGGATTTTCTGGTGCGCGAGGGCGGGCTGGCGCTGGCCGCACCCGCCTGACGCGGCCCTTCGGGCGGGCGTGAGTGCCCGCCGACTTTTCGATTGCACCAGCGTGTCGGCCTGCCCGTGACCGGGCCGCGATACCCGGATCAGGCGGCCTCGCGCAATTGCCCCGGCTGGAACGGCTGGATCACGACGGTATCGCCATCGAAGATACAGAAACTTTGCGTCGGCACTTCCTGCCAGTCGCTTTCGTCGCTTTCCAGCGGCTCGGACACCACGGCGCGGCCGCCGCGAGTATCAGACCAGCGGTGATACAGCGTCGGCGCCATATCGTCGCTGGCATAGCGCAGGGCATAAAGCCGCTGCCCATCCGAAAATGCCGCCGTCAGCCGGACAAAGGGCGTGGTGCCGCGTTCGCGCGCCAGCGCCTCGAACTTGGCGGTGGCGCGGGCCATGGCGCCGGCGGGGTCGGTCTCCAGCCCCTCGCCCAGAGCCATCAGGAACAGCGCCTCGCTGTCGGTCGCGCCTTTGCGATGGGCATAGAATTCGTCGGGGATCAGCGCATCGGCATGACGGCGATAGCTGTCATAACCGCCGAACTGGCCATTGTGCATGAAACTCCAGCGGCCGACGACAAAGGGATGGCAATTGTTGCGGCTGGTCGCGGTGCCGGTCGAGGCGCGGACATGGGCCAGAAACAGATGCGATTTCAGCGTCGCCGTCAGGCTCTTGAGATTGCTGTCCGACCAGGCCGGCATGATGTCGCGATAAAGCCCCGGCTCGTCGCGATCACCATACCACGCCAGCCCAAAGCCATCGGCATTGACCGGCGTCATGCAGCGCGTGGCGCCATGGCTTTGCCGCACGAGCGAATGGCCCGGACGGCAGATGACATCCTCAAGATAGATCGGCATGCCGACATAGGCTGCCCAACGGCACATTGCGCTGTCCCTTTCCCTGCGTTTTCCTACGGCTAGCACGGAAAGCTTAAAAAATCACCCCAAAGTCTCAGGCCGGGGTCTCTTCCACGATCACGAGGTCGCGCTCTGCTGCATTTTTGGCATGTTCCAGCGCCGCCTGATACTCGGCCGAGCGGTAGCAGGCCACGGCATCCTCAAGGCTGGGGAAACGCGCCACGACATTGCGGGCGCGATCATTGCCTTCCAGCTGCACATAGCGCGCGCCGCGCGCCAGAAACACGCCGCCATGCGCCGCGATGGCCGGCCCCGCCAGCTTGGCATATTTGCCATAGGCCTCGGGGTCGGTCACGTTGACATGGGCAATCCAGAGCGCGGTCATGCTTTCTCTCCGATCAGGGTCTCGACGGCGGCAATGGCGCTGTCGGCAGCATCAAGGCTGGGCGCCCCGCCCTGCGCGCGGTCGGGACGGCCACCGCCGCCTTTGCCGCCAAGGGCTGCCGTCGCGGCCTGCACCAGCTCCACCGCGCTAACCCGCGCGGTCAGATCCGCCGTGACACCGGCGGCGACAGTCGCCTTGCCATCGGCCTCGGCCAGCACGACCACGGCGCCCGAGCCAAGTTTCGCCTTCATCTCATCGACCAGCGGCCCCAGCTCCTTGCCCGAAACGCCATCGACCTTGCGCGCGATCAGCTTGATGCCATTGATTTCCTTGGACGCATCATCCGCGCCGCCACCCATGGCCAACTGGCGTTTCAGCTGCGCGACCTCATTGGCCAGCGCCTTGCGTTCCTCGGCCAGCGCACGGACCTTGTTGACCACATCGCCCGATTGCGCCTTCAGGATGCCCGCGATTTCCGACAATTCGGCATCAGTGCGGCGCAGAGCCTGCATCGCGGCCTGACCGGTCAGCGCCTCGATCCGGCGGATGCCGGCGGCCGAGGCCGTCTCGGCGGTCAGGGCGAACATGCCGATATCGCCGGTGCGACCGACATGGGTGCCGCCACACAGTTCCAGCGAATAGGTCTCGCCCTCATTGCCCTTGCCCGAGCCGGGCAGCGTCCCCATCGAAACGACGCGAACCTCATCGCCGTATTTCTCGCCAAACAGCGCCTGTGCGCCAAGGGCGCGGGCGTCGTCGGGCGTCATGATGCGGGTATCAACTGCGGTATTCTGACGAATGAAATCATTCACCTCGGCCTCGACCTGCGCGATTTCCTCGGCCGACAGCGCCTTGCCGTGGCTGAAGTCGAAACGCAGACGGTCGGGCGCGTTCAGGCTGCCCCGCTGGGCGACGTGATCGCCAAGCGCGCGGCGCAGCGCCTCATGCAGCAGGTGCGTGGCCGAGTGGTTGGCGCGGATGGCACTGCGGCGGTCGTGATCAACCGACAGCTGCGCGCCCTGCCCCCGGCTGATCGTGCCCAAAGTGACCTCGGCCACATGGATGAAGACGCCATTGGCCTTTTTCGTGTCAGTCACGCGGGCAGCACCGGTTTCCGTCTTGATCAGGCCGGTATCGCCGACCTGACCACCGGATTCACCATAGAACGGCGTCTGGTTGACCACGATCTGAACCTGCTGGCCCTCGGCCGCCTGTTCAACGGCAGCACCGTCCTGCACCAGCGTCAGGATCTGGCCTTCGCTGATTTCGGTGTCATAGCCCAGAAATTCGGTCGCGCCATGCTGTTCGGCGATATCGAACCAGATCGCGGCATCCTTGGTCTCGCCCGAACCGGCCCAGGCCGCGCGCGCCTTGGCCTTTTGTTCGGCCATGGCGCTGTCAAAGCCCGCCGTATCGACCGCCCGGCCCTTTTCGCGCAACGCATCCTGCGTCAGGTCCAGCGGGAAGCCATAGGTGTCGTAAAGCTTGAACGCCGCCTCGCCGGGCAGGTTGGCGCCTTCGGGCAGGTGCGACAGCTCGTCGTCCAGAAGGCGCAGACCGCGATCCAGCGTCTGCTTGAAGCGGGTTTCCTCCAGCTTCAGCGTTTCCTCGATCAGCGCCTGCGCGCGGCCGAGTTCCGGATAGGCCGCGCCCATCTGGCGCACCAACGCCGGGACCAGCTTGAACATGACCGGGTCTTTTGCGCCCAACATGTGGGCGTGGCGCATGGCGCGGCGCATGATCCGGCGCAGCACATAGCCGCGACCCTCGTTCGACGGCATCACGCCATCGGCAATCAGGAAACTGGTCGAGCGCAGGTGGTCGGCGATGACGCGGTGATGCACCTTGCCCGGGCCATCGGGATCGGCGCTGGTCGCATGGGCCGAGGCCTCGATCAGCGACCGCATCAGGTCGGTGTCGTAGTTGTCATGCTTGCCCTGCAGCAGCGCGCCAATCCGTTCCAGCCCCATGCCGGTGTCGATCGACTGCATGTCGAGGGCGCGCATCGAGCCATCCTCGAACTGCTCGTTCTGCATGAAAACGAGGTTCCAGATCTCGATAAAGCGATCACCGTCTTCGTCGGCCGAGCCGGGCGGGCCACCCCAGATGTGATCGCCGTGATCGAAGAAAATCTCGGTGCAGGGACCACAGGGCCCGGTGGGGCCCATCTGCCAGAAGTTGTCGCTGGTGGGGATGCGGATGATGCGGTCATCCGTCAGGCCTGCGACCTTTTTCCAGATATTCGCGGCCTCGTCATCGGTGTGGTAAACCGTGACCAGCAGCTTGTCTTTCGGAATACCGAAATCCTTGGTCAGCAATTCCCAGGCGAACGGGATCGCCTCATTCTTGAAGTAATCGCCAAAGCTGAAATTGCCCAGCATCTCAAAGAAGGTGTGATGCCGCGCAGTATAGCCGACATTGTCCAGGTCGTTGTGCTTGCCCCCCGCCCGCACGCATTTCTGCGCGGTGGTGGCGCGGTTGTAATCGCGCGTCTCGACCCCGGTGAACAGGTTCTTGAACTGCACCATGCCCGAGTTGGTGAACATCAGGGTGGGGTCGTTTCTGGGCACCAGCGGGCTGGAGTCGACCACGCGATGGCCATTGCGTTCAAAGAAGTTCAGGAAAGTCGAGCGGATATCGTTCAAGCTGGGCATGTCGGGCCTTCATCGCAAAGCGGTCCTACCGGCCAGGCCGGTTTGCCGCCCGGTCTAGCCCCGGCGACGGCGGCTGTCCAGCAATCCCGGCAGGCTTGGCCCGGCCAGGCCTTCTTTCGTGAAGAAATATCCTGGGGAGTCCGGCCGCAAGGCCGGGCGGGGCAAAGCCCCCAATGAAAAAGGCGCGGGACCATGGCCCCGCGCCGGAATATCACGCCCATGCGCGACCGAGATCACGCCTTGCGCGATCAATCCTCGGTCAGCGCATCGTCGCCGTCATCCGTGGCACCGAAATCCAGACCGTGGCTGGCCCGGATCTTGTCCTCGATGGCATAGGCCACCTCGGGATTGTCGCGCAAATACTGCTTGGCGTTCTCGCGGCCCTGGCCGATGCGCTCATCGCCGTAGGAATACCAGCTGCCCGACTTGTCGACGACGCCGGCCTTGATGCCAAGATCTATCAACTCGCCGACCTTGGAAATGCCCTCGCCATACATGATGTCGAACTCGACCTGCCGGAAGGGCGGCGCGACCTTGTTCTTGACCACCTTGACCCGGGTCGAGTTGCCGACCACCTCGTCGCGGTCCTTGATCGAGCCGGTGCGCCGAATGTCCAGACGCACCGAGGCATAGAACTTCAGCGCATTGCCGCCGGTCGTGGTTTCCGGGCTGCCGAACATCACGCCGATCTTCATGCGGATCTGGTTGATAAAAATCACCATGCAATTGCTGCGCCCGATACTGGCGGTCAGCTTGCGCATGGCCTGGCTCATCAGACGGGCCTGACTGCCCATCTGCATATCGCCCATGTCGCCCTCAATCTCGGATTTCGGCGTCAGCGCCGCGACCGAGTCGACCACGACCAGACTGACCGCGCCCGAACGCACCAGCGTATCGACAATCTCCAGCGCCTGCTCGCCGGTGTCGGGCTGGCTGATCAGCAGCTCGTCCAGATTGACGCCCAGCTTCTTGGCATATTGCGGGTCCAGCGCATGTTCCGCGTCGACAAAGGCGCAGACCCCGCCCTTTTTCTGCTCTTCGGCCACGACATGCAGCGTCAGCGTGGTCTTGCCCGAGCTTTCGGGCCCAAAGATCTCGATAATGCGCCCCTTGGGCAGGCCGCCGATGCCCAGCGCGATATCCAGCCCCAGCGAGCCGGTCGAGGTCGCCTCGATCTCGGCCACCGGGCTGTCCTTGCCCAGCTTCATGATCGAGCCCTTGCCGAACTGGCGTTCGATCTGGGCCAGCGCGCTGTCGAGGGCCTTCTGCTTGTCAGCCGATTTCTTGTCGTTCATGTCGAAAAGTGTCGCCCCTGCCATGCCGTCCTCATGCTTATTTCACACCCCGACTGCCGGGGCAACTCTGCCCACCCGCCGAATGTTCACGGGTTGTTCCAATCTGGTTGCAATCGAAGCAAATTGCAAGAACCCCTTCCATCGACGATGCGCGGCCCGCGACCGACGCCTGCCCAGCTTGACAGGCTATGGTTAAGAATAGGTTTACAGCGTCCGAGCCGGGGTTTATCCCCTCAACGAATGGTACTTTAAATGGGAACGCCTTTAAATTGTTGATTTTTTGGGATAAAAGACTGGTTTTCCTTGCAACCCCGAAGGCCGGATCGACTGCGGTCGAGGCAGCTCTGGAACCCCTGGCCAATGTCGCCGTGCAACGTCCCGCACCGCTGAAGCATACCGACCTGCAGGGCTATCGCGCCCATATCGCGCCATGGCTGCATGCGGCGACCGGCGATCACTTCACCACCGTCGCCCTGATGCGCGAGCCGCTGGGCTGGCTGCGCAGCTGGTATCGCTTTCGCCTGCGCGACGATATCGACGACCCCGACCATGCCATGACCGGCGTCAGCTTTTCGAATTTCGCCCGCAGCTATGCCGATCCCCAAGGCAAGGATTTCCGGGTCATCGGCCGCCAGTCCGATTTCCTGACCCATGGCGCGGATCAAATCGACCGCATCTTCCGCTATGAGGAAATCGAGGATTTCACCCATTTCCTCGAGGACCGTCTGGATTGCGCGATCAGCCTGCCGCGCGTGAACGTGCCGCCGGCGGTCGATGTCTCGCTGGATGACCAGCAAGAGGCCGCGCTGCGCCAGATCATGGCGCCCGATATCGCGCTTTACGAAACGCTCGGTCCCGGCAAGGGCTGAGCCGGCCACGGGGCGGGCCACCCGCCCCACCGTCGTGCGAAAACCATAGATCAGCACGCGGCAGCAATGCCGCCAAGTCCATCCGATGATGCAGGGATTTGCCTGATTGCAGCGTCCGGGCCAAGCCGGAAGGCTACTGGTGCGGTCGAGAAGACTCGAACTTCCACTCCGGTTAAGGAACAGCGACCTCAACGCTGCGCGTCTACCAATTCCGCCACGACCGCACGTCTGTAGGCTCGGGCCTTCTAGACGGTTGCCGGGCGGATGAAAAGAGTGATTTTCATCCGCCCGACGCCTTTTTCACTCGGCCGCGACAGCGCCCTGCGGGATGTAGTTCAGAACCGGGGCCAGCCAGCGTTCGGCCTCGCTCAGCGTCATTCCCTTGCGCGCGGCATAGTCCAGAACCTGATCGTGCTCGACCTTGGCGACCCCGAAATAGTAGGCCTCGGGATGACCGATATAGAGCCCCGAGACCGTGGCGCCCGGCCACATCGCCATCGACTCGGTCAGCTCGACTCCGGTGGCGGCAGTGGCGTCCAGCAGGCGGAAAAGCGTGGTCTTTTCGGTATGGTCCGGTTGCGCCGGATAGCCGGGCGCGGGACGGATGCCGGAGTAGGGCTCGGCGATCAGTTCCTCGGGGGCAAAGGTTTCGGTCGAATAACCCCAGTATTGCTTGCGCACACGCTCATGCATCATCTCGGCCAGGGCTTCGGCAAAGCGGTCGGCCAGGGCCTGCACCAGAATGGCCGAGAAATCGTCGTGCGCGGCCTTGTAGCGGTCGGCGATGCCCTGTTCCTCGGCCCCGGTCGTCACCACGAAACCGCCGACATAATCGCGATGCCCCTCGGGCGCGACGAAATCGGCCAGCGCCACATTCGGGCGGCCATCCCGCTTTGCAACCTGCTGGCGCAGTGTATGCAGCGTCGCCAGTTCATGCTCGCGATCCTCGGCCGTGAAAAGGCGGATGTCGTCGCCAACCCGGTTCGCGGGCCAGAAGCCGATCACGGCGCGCGGCTTGAACCATTGCTCATCAATGATGCGCTTCAGCATGGCCTGCGCATCCGCAAACAGTTGGCGCGCCACCTCCCCCTGTTTTTCATCCTCAAGGATGCGCGGATAGACACCCTTCAACTCCCAAGTCTGGAAGAAAGGCGTCCAGTCGATATAGCGCGCGATCTCGGCCAGATCGAAGTCGTCGATCACGCGGGCGCCCAGGAATTCCGGCACCTTCGCCTCGAAGCCCGTCCAGCCGATCTTCACGGCATTGTCGCGCGCGCTGGCCAAGGGCAGGCGCTTCTTGTCGGCCTCGGCCCGGGCGTGCTTGTTGGCCACGTCCAGATATTCGGCGCGCACATTGTCGACGTAGGCCGTCTTTTGCCCCGACAGCAGGTTCCCCACCACGCCCACGGCGCGGCTGGCATCGGTGACATAGACTGCCTGCCCCTTGGCATATTTCGGATGGATCTTGACGGCGGTATGCACGCGGCTGGTCGTCGCCCCGCCGATCAGCAGGGGAATGTCGAAACCTTCCCGCTCCATTTCAGAGGCGACATGGACCATTTCGTCCAGCGACGGCGTGATCAGGCCCGACAGGCCGATGATATCGACCTTCTCGGCCTTGGCTACCTCAAGGATCTTGGTCGCGGGCACCATCACGCCCAGATCGATGATCTCATAATTGTTGCAGGCCAGAACGACGCCGACGATGTTCTTGCCGATGTCATGCACGTCGCCCTTGACGGTCGCCATCAAGACCTTGCCCGCGCTGGATCCACCGCCGGCCTTCTCGGCCTCCATATAGGGCAGCAGATGCGCCACGGCCTGCTTCATCACGCGGGCCGATTTCACCACCTGCGGCAGGAACATCTTGCCCGAGCCGAACAGGTCGCCCACCACATTCATCCCGTCCATCAGCGGGCCTTCGATGACATGCAGCGGACGGGCAGCGGCAAGCCGCGCCTCTTCGGTGTCTTCCTCGATATATTCGGTGATGCCATTGACCAGCGCATGCGACAGCCGCTGGTTCACCGGCCAGGTGCGCCAGGTCAGATCCTTTTCGCGGCCCTTGGCGCCACCCTCGCCCCGGAACCGCTCGGCGATCTCCAGCATGTTCTCGGTTGCGGTGCCGCCATTGGCGGGCTTGCGGTTCAGCACCACATCCTCGCAGGCCTCGCGCAGCGCGGGCTCGATCTGGTCATAGACCGCCAGCTGACCGGCATTGACGATGCCCATGTCCATGCCCGCCTGAATGGCATGATACAGGAACACGGCATGCATCGCCTCCCGCACCGGTTCATTGCCGCGGAAGCTGAAGCTCAGGTTCGACACCCCGCCCGAGACATGCACATGCGGCAGCGTCTGCACGATGCGGCGCGTGGCGTTGATGAAATCAAGGCCGTAATTGTCGTGTTCCTCGATGCCGGTCGCCACGGCAAAGATGTTCGGGTCAAAGATGATATCCTCGGGCGGGAAACCGACGCGGTTGACCAGAATGTCATAGGCGCGCGCGCAGATCTCGACCTTGCGGTTTTCGGTATCGGCCTGCCCGGTCTCGTCAAAGGCCATGACGACGACGGCGGCACCATAGCGGCGGCACAGATCGGCGTGATGGATAAAGGCCTCCTCGCCCTCTTTCAGAGAGATCGAGTTCACAACCGCCTTGCCCTGCACGCATTTCAGCCCGGCCTCGATCACCTCCCATTTCGAGCTGTCGATCATCACCGGCACGCGGGCAATATCGGGTTCCGCCGCGATCAGGTTCAGGTAATCGATCATCGCCTGTTTGCTGTCGATCAGCCCCTCATCCATATTCACATCGATGATCTGGGCGCCGTTCTCAACCTGATCGCGGGCGATATCCAGCGCGGTCGCGTAATCGCCATGGGTGATCAGCTTGCGGAACTTGGCAGAGCCGGTGACGTTCGTGCGCTCGCCCACGTTGATGAAGGGGATGTCGTCGGTCTTGACGAAGGGCTCCAGCCCCGACAGGCGCAGGCGCGGCTCGATCTCGGGGATCTCGCGCGGGGCGATGCCTTCGACGGCGCGCGCAATGGCCGCGATATGCTCGGGCGTCGAGCCGCAGCAGCCGCCGACCACATTGACCAGCCCCTCGCGCGCGAACTCGGCGACCTGCGCCGCCATATCCTCGGGCGATTCGTCATATTGGCCCATCTCGTTGGGCAGGCCGGCATTGGGATAGGCGCAGATCAGCGTATCGGCGACGCTCGACAGCTCGGCCAGATGCGGACGCATCGCTTCGGCCCCAAGGGCGCAGTTCAGGCCGATGGTGACCGGCTGGGCATGGCTCACCGAATGCCAGAAGGCGGTAGGCGTCTGCCCCGAGAGCGTGCGCCCCGAAAGGTCGGTGATCGTGCCCGAGATCATCACCGGCAGCCGCAGCCCGGTTTCGGCAAACACCTCCTCGCAGGCAAAGATCGCGGCCTTGGCGTTCAGCGTGTCAAAGATCGTCTCGATCAGGATCAGATCCGCGCCGCCATCAATCAGCCCACGGATCTGCTCGGCATAAGCCAGGCGCAGATCGTCGAAGGTCACGGCGCGATAGCCCGGATTGTTAACATCCGGGCTGATCGAGGCCGTGCGGTTCGTCGGCCCAAGCGCCCCCGCGACCCAGCGCGGCCGCCCGTCCTCGGCGGTGGCGCGGTCCAGCGCCCGGCGCACCAGTTGCGCGCCCTGCCGGTTCAATTCATAGACCGCCGCCTCCATGCCGTAATCGGCCTGCGCAATGGTCGTGGAACTGAAGGTGTTGGTCTCGACGATATCGGCGCCGGCCTTTGCATAGCGGTAGTGGATATTCTCGATCGCCTCGGGCTGGGTCAGAATCAGCAGGTCATTGTTGCCCTGCTGCGGATGGCTGGTCGCAAAAGCCAGCGGCACGCCCGAGCCCTGCCCCAGAAAATCCGGCTCGGTCAGCCCCAGCCCCTGAATCTGCGTGCCCATCGCCCCATCCAGGATCAGGATCCGCTCGCGCGCAGCGGCATTCAGGGCTTCGAAGACGGGCGATTTCGGCAGGGTCATGACAGCATCCGGGCTTTGGTGAAACGCCTATATAAGGGCAATTCTTCAATTAGTGAAATTCAACATCCGCAGAATGATCTTGCAGCGGATTCATCTTTCGCCATTTCCCAAATACCCCCGGGGGTGTGGGGGCAGCGCCCCCACCGCGCTGCGCCCCCATCGCAACGCCGCCCCTTGCGAGCCCTGCCGCACGGGAATACTTCCCCTTTCATGACCGAATGGATCACCGCCCCCGACCTGACCGACTATGCCAAGGCCACGGCCTTCATGGAGGCGCGCGCCGCCGCCATCGCCGCAGGCACTGCGGACGAGCTGATCTGGCTGGTCGAGCACCCGCCGCTTTACACCGCAGGCACCTCGGCCAAGGCGCAGGATCTGCTTTCGGCCCGCTTCCCCGTTCACGAAACCGGGCGCGGCGGCCAATATACCTATCACGGCCCCGGCCAGCGCGTGATCTATGTCATGCTGGACCTGAACCGCCGCGGCCGCGACGTGCGCGCCTTCGTCCAGTCGCTGGAAAACTGGGTCATCGACGCGCTGGCCGAGTTCAACCTGAAGGGCGAAATCCGCGAAGGCCGCGTCGGCGTCTGGATCGCGCGCCCCGACAAGGCACCGCTGTCCGACGGATCGATGCGCGAGGACAAGATCGCCGCCATCGGCGTCAAGCTGCGCAAATGGGTCAGCTTCCACGGCATCTCGATCAATGTCGAACCCGATCTGACGCATTACGCCGGCATCGTGCCCTGCGGCATTCAGGGCCATGGCGTTACCAGCCTTGTCGACATGGGGCTGCCGGTCGGCATGACCGATCTGGATCTGGCCCTGCGCCAGACCTTTCCGGGGCGTTTCCCGCCGCTTGCGGGCTGAATACGCCCCTCGCCAGAACTGGCGATTATGCGCAAAAACCATAAACTGTCTTCGTCCCTATGCGACCTTTTGCCGGTATCACGGCGGGCGTGGGCCATGCTACGCCTTGGCGCCGGAAGGCGGGGAAGGTCCCGCCCGTCAATGGAAAATGCCCCAAAGGAAAAGCCATGAAGATCAGCATTATCTTCTCGCTCGCCACTGTTGCGCTTGCCTCGCAGGCCATGGCGCAGGACGCCGCCAACGGCGAAAAGGAATTCAAGAAATGCAAGGCCTGCCACACCATCGAGGCGCCGGACGGCACGGCGGTGGTCAAGGGCGGCAAGACCGGGCCCAACCTCTATGGCGTGATCGGCCGCAAGGCCGGCAGCGAAGAGGGCTTCAAATATTCCGACGCCTTGCTCAAGCTGGGCGAAGCCGGCGAGGTCTGGACCCAAGAGGATCTGGCCAGCTACATCACCGACCCGAACAAATATGTCGATGAGAAGGTCGGCGACGCGTCGCTGAAAACCAAGATGACCTTCAAGCTGGCCAAGAACCAGGCCGATGTCGCGGCCTTCCTGGCGCAGCACTCGGCCGAGGGCGGCGCGGCCCCGGCGGCCGACGCCCCCGCCGCTGCCCCGGCCTCGAACTAGACGCATCCTGTCGCGAACCGGCAACGGGGCGCATGGAGGGCGCCCCCACGCCCTTGGTGTGATTGCCGGTCGCGAGTTTGTGTTCTACTACTTGATCCGAGTCAGCCGGCCCCAGGGCCGGTCAGCCGCATGTTTAGGGAGTTCAGCATGGCAGACGCAGCCGCCCACGGCCACGGCGACCATCATGACACCCGCGGGTTCTTTACCCGCTGGTTCATGTCAACCAACCACAAGGATATCGGGATCCTCTACCTGTTTACCGCAGGTGTCGTCGGCCTGATCTCGGTGATGTTCACCGTCTACATGCGGATGGAGCTGCAGCATCCGGGCGTGCAATACATGTGCCTCGAAGGCGCGCGCTTCATCGCTGACGCCAGCCGGGAATGCACCCCGAACGGGCATCTGTGGAACGTGATGATCACTTATCACGGCGTGCTGATGATGTTCTTTGTCGTCATCCCGGCGCTGTTCGGCGGTTTCGGCAACTATTTCATGCCGCTGCACATCGGTGCACCGGACATGGCCTTCCCGCGGCTGAACAACCTCAGCTACTGGATGTATGTCTGCGGCGTGGCCTTGGGCATCGCCTCGCTTCTGGCGCCGGGCGGCTCGGACCAGCCGGGTTCGGGCGTGGGCTGGGTGCTCTATCCGCCGCTCTCGACCTCCGAAAGCGGCTATTCGATGGATCTGGCGATCTTTGCCGTCCACGTCTCGGGGGCAAGCTCGATCCTTGGCGCCATCAACATCATCACCACCTTCCTGAACATGCGCGCGCCGGGCATGACGCTGTTCAAGGTGCCGCTGTTTGCATGGTCGGTCTTCATCACCGCATGGCTGATCCTGCTGTCGCTGCCGGTTCTGGCGGGCGCCATCACCATGCTGCTGATGGATCGCAACTTCGGCACGCATTTCTTTGACCCGGCCGGCGGCGGCGACCCGGTGCTCTATCAGCACATCCTGTGGTTCTTTGGCCACCCCGAGGTCTATATCATCATCCTGCCGGGCTTTGGCATCATCAGCCATGTCATCTCGACCTTCGCCAAGAAGCCGATCTTCGGCTATCTGCCGATGGTTCTGGCCATGGCGGCCATCGGCGTGCTGGGCTTTGTCGTCTGGGCGCACCACATGTATACGGCGGGCCTGTCGCTGACCCAGCAGGCCTATTTCATGCTGGCGACCATGACCATCGCCGTGCCCACGGGCATCAAGGTGTTCTCGTGGATCGCGACCATGTGGGGCGGCTCGATCGAGTTCAAGACGCCGATGCTCTGGGCCTTTGGCTTCCTGTTCCTGTTCACCGTCGGCGGCGTCACCGGCGTGGTGCTGAGCCAAGCGCCGCTGGACCGGGTCTATCATGACACCTATTACGTCGTGGCCCACTTCCACTATGTGATGTCGCTGGGCGCGGTCTATGCGATCTTTGCCGGCGTCTATTTCTGGATCGGCAAGATGTCGGGCCGGCAATACCCGGAATGGGCCGGCAAGCTGCACTTCTTCATGATGTTCATCGGCTCGAACCTGATCTTCTTCCCGCAGCACTTCCTGGGTCGTCAGGGCATGCCGCGCCGCTACATCGACTATCCGGTGGAATTCGCCTACTGGAACAACATCAGCTCGATCGGCGCCTATATCTCGTTCGCCTCGTTCCTGTTCTTCCTCGGCATCGTGTTTTACACGCTGTTTGCCGGCAAGCGCGTGAACGTGCCGAACTACTGGAACGAGCACGCCGACACGCTGGAATGGACCCTGCCCTCGCCGCCGCCCGAACACACGTTCGAGACGCTGCCCAAGCGCGAGGACTGGGACCACAGCCACGCCCATTGATCGCGATGCCCTATCGCTGGCATGACACGGCCCCGGAGCAATCCGGGGCCGTTTTCCGTCTGGAGATCTGGCCGCACCGCTCGTTGCCGGCGCGCGGCTTTGTCTGGGTGATCGGCCTGACCGCGACCGGGCTTGCGCTGCCGCTGCTGGCGCTCTTGGGAACGACCGAGCTTTGGGGGTTGCTGCCCTTTGCGCTGCTGGCGATCTGGGCGCTTTGGGTGGCGATACGGCGCAGCTATGCCGCCCCGCGCGAAGAGCTGGTCATGGACGCCCGTTCTCTGCACCTGCGCCGCAGCGATCCCGGCCGCCCCGACCGGGTCTGGCAGGCCAATCCCTATTGGCTGCGCCTTGCCCTGCACGCCGATGGCCCGGTCGAGGACTACCTGACCCTGACCGATGGCCAGCGCGAGATCGAACTGGGCGCCTTCCTCGCGCCCGAGGAACGCGTCGCGCTGCATGACGAACTGGCCGAAAGGCTGCGGCGACTGCGATAAGGGATGGTGCCGGTTGCAGGAATCGAACCCGCGACCTTCTGATTACAAATCAGCCAGAAAGCAACGTTTATCAACGCACAAGGCGGTTTTTGTCCCACGGACATATCATGAACGAATCATGAGAGTGGGAAACGCCATCCACGGAGGAACGACAGCATGAGCGACTGGCAACCGATAAGCACCGCGCCGAAGAACCCTGCGGGGGAATTTTACGGTCCCCCCGTGCTAATTTGGGATAAAGCAACCGCGCTTCCTTGGCCTGCACAATGGGCGCAGGGTGGACCAGACAATACGGGATGTTGGCGCATCCTGAATGAATACGCGACAGACCCCAAGGAAGTAGAGATCTGGCCGGAAGACGCCTTGAAGTGGCAGCCAATTCAGCCCCCGGAGGACGCGCGATGAGTGACGAGGACCGCTATTGGTCGGTGCGCCTGATCGTCTACGCTTTCGAGAGCGAGGACGAGGCGCGCGAATACCAGCACAAGCTGGTGGATGCCTTCTGCGCCATGCCGGAGAGCGCGGACCTTGCATCCACCGCCGGATATTTCGAGGGCAGCAGTTTCGACGAAATCGCCCGCCTCCGCGTCAACGTTGAACGCCTCACGGCCTCACTGGCGGCAGAGGTCGAGGAAAGCGAGAGGCTGCGGGCCGCCCTAACCGACGAGCGCCGGCACGGGGATGAACTGGCGGCGGTGCTGGAGGATCGCGATGGTGGCGCGCATGACGGGGACTGCCGCGTCTACCAAACTTACCGAGAAGTAATGTTCTGCGACTGCGGGCACGTCGATACTGTGGCTGCCCTCTCCCAGCACCGCGCCCGCCATCGGGGCTGACGTGTCATCAGATCGCTGATCTGCGAACATGAGCGGCGGGACGTGTTAAGCTGCCGGCGATTATTTCTCGCCTATCCGCATTTTTCGCTTGCGTAGTTCGCGAAGCGAACTTAGTGTCATCTCACAGGCAGACGGCATGGGCCGCGCCTCTCAAGGAGACAGACAGATGCAAAACATCAACTTTTTCCCCAAAAATCCGGAGTTTAGCGACGCTGGCCGCAAGATTATCATCGCCATTCCTGGCGGGAAATACGGCATTGCAGCCCCGTGGTCCCCTGCCTACGCGCCGGGGGATGTCGGCGGCCAGATCAAGTTCGAGGCGCCTGTTTATATGGTGATAGATGAGTTCGACAGCCGGGAAGCGGCTCAGGAGCGGTGGCGCCAGCTCGCGGGGTTGTAACGCATAAAGGCCGGAGATTACTTCACGGACCATGAGGAAGCCACAGCCCAGCGGAAGCTCAAAAATACTGTCGGGCTGTTGCTTCAAGATTAGGATACAATCCGATATGCCAACCGATGCTTTCGCTTCGTGCTTGATCCGCGCTCTCGGGCTGACTGCCAACGACCTGGCCGAAATCGGCGGCTGGAGCGGCCTGAGGATGGCGCAGCACATTATGAGTGGCACCCGGCCTTGCCCGGCTGATGCCCTGCGCGCCATTCAGGACGTGCATGACGACATAGAATCCATAACCGACGAGCTCGTGCAGCGCCTCGAAAGTGGTGAGGCTGCTATTCGCATCCCGCGCACTATAGAGGCGCTGCGTGCTGAGTGGCCGCACTGGCCAGGGCGTGGCAAAGCGGCAGGAGGGTTTCTCGGGCCATTTCAGATTGCAGCCCATACCGCCGCTGCGATATTGGACGAAGAGGGCGTTGAGGTTGATCTGATTTGGTCGGACTGATGGCTGGTGTTTGGGGCGGCGGTTAATTCAGACACCCTGCCCGCATCTTATCCAGCACCAGCAGCCCGGCGCGCTGGCTCTGCGGCCCGCCGTCCTCGACCAGCGCGGCGGCCAGCGCCTGCCGGCTCGTGCGCGTCCCGTCGCAGATCGCCGCGTCAGAGGCCTGCGTGTTTGCGCAGGCGTTCACGCACATCAGCATCAGACAGCTTGCCAGGATCTTCCACCGCATCGATCTTCCCCCGCGTTTCGCGATATGCCTTGTCCTGCCGCGCCTGAGCGTCGGCCTTGCCTGCCGACCGGCCCCGGAGCCATGCCCCGAGGATGGCCGCGAGGGCGACGCCGAGGGCGGCGAGCCATGCTTGGATGCGGGAGATCATTCGCGCTCTGGCTTTGTGGCCGCCTTCACAGCCCACATAGCCGCTTCTTCGACTGCGGTTTGGGCCAATGCTTTGAGGCGTCCAGCCTCATTACCGCGCTCACTGTCGCGATCGCTGGAGATGCTGTCGATCAGGTCGATCAGGTCGGCAGCCTTGCGCTTGATGTCGTTCACCAGGCCAGACGCGCTGGGGTTGAAGCTGATGCCGACGCGGAATTCACCTTTAGTTTGCATGGTATTTCTCCTTGGTTGATGAAAATTAGCGCGCCCGCTTGAGCAGCCGGACCAGCACATAGGCTCCAGCCATCAGCACCAGCGCGGCCAGCGCATAGGAAACCGGCCCCGAGCCTTGCAGCGTCCCGGTCAGGCCCGCCAGCAGACCGCCGGCGGCGGTCAGCCCTTCGGGCGTTGCCAGCTTGGTCAACGGCGACGGCGCGGCCGCGTCGACTGTCCGAGATGCGACGAAGCTGCCCTTTGCCCACAGGCCGGCCTCGGCCGCCCGGCGGTTGACCAGCCCCTGCATGGTCTTGCCGTCGTTCTTTACCCATTTCGCCAATTGGCCCGGCACAGCGTCATAATCGCCCGCGTTTAGCCGCTTGAGCAGGGTCGATTTCGAGAAATTGCCCTGACCCACGTTGAACACGAAGCTGGTGAGCGCACCGCGCTGGCCGTCCGACAGCGGCACCTTGACCAGCCGCATGACGATAGCTTCCGCCTCGCCAAGGTCGTATTCCAGCGCCGCCTCGGCCTGATCCTGGGTGATCTTCTGGCCCTTGTAGACCTTCATGAACGCGTCCGAGGTGTGGCCGTAGCCGATGGTCCACGGGTTGCCGTCCTTACTGCCGGGATCGGGATATGCTTCAAGGCGCAGCCCCTCCCAGCGCTTGACGTGCTCCAGCGTCTCTTTTGCGATGGCCATCATTTCCTCCAGTATTTCCACAGATCCAGCGCCTGCCTCGGATCCTCTGACGCGATCAGCAGCCAGCGCATCACGCCCTCGGCCGTCAGCGTCACGATTGCGGCCGCCACGGGCTGCGGCACGCCGATGACCTCGGCCACATAGTCGGTTCCTATCCACGCCGCGCCGACGGCGACCGCGATAGTGGTGATTACCTTGGCCGGGCCGAGGCTGGCGCTGGTCTTGACCTTGACGATCAGCGCCACGCCGACCGCGATCCAGAAATCCATGCTGCGAAAGGGGCTCGGATCACTCATGCTGCGGCCCTCACGACTGGCTCATGTCAAGGACGCGGAACACGCCGGCCCCGCCACCGGCGATGTCGAACTGCTTAAAGATCGGCCCCGGGCGCCCGCCCAAGGGCAGCATCTCGGATCCGCGCGCCACATTGACCGACAGGAGCGGCGTGTTGCTGTCCCATCCCGAGAAGATCAGGACCTGCTGCTCGCCCGCCGCGCTCATCTGGAACCGCGCCCGGAACTGGTTCGTGGCGCCCCATGTTAGCGAGGCGGTCGCCAGAGCCGCCCCCACTACCGCCGCGCCGCCGGCACTGAACGTCATGTGGTAGAGCACTGCGGTATTGGCGCCGGAGCGGAACAGAGCCAGCCCGCGCCGGCCATTGTCGGTGATGTAGCTTGACCCGCCGAAGATGCGCTCGGCCAGCAGCATGACGCCGGATCCGGGCGGCAGCGACGCCTCAAAAACCATGTCGAGCGATCGCCCCATGCCATAGCCGCCGATCAGCGGCGACGCGCCGTATTGGTCGCTGTCGTAAACCACCAGTCCCGCACCGCTGGCCGGAATCGCTTGGGCGAAATTGGCGAAGGTGGCCCGCTCGCAGAAGCTGAAATAGCCGAGGAATACGGCCGAAGTGTTGTTGTCCGCCGGTGCGAGGAACGAGATGCGGGACAGGCCGGGATAGAGCGTGCCGACAAAAGCCGGCGTTTCCGCCGCCCGCCGCCCAGCCGCACCCTGAGCCTGTCCCGCTGTGGGGCTTGGGATGTTCGATGCGACACGGGTCAGATAGCTGTAATTCGTCAGCCGGGGAGCGTCGGCCAAGGCGCGGGGGCTGTAGAAGCCATCTCCGTCCACGCTGTTCCAGAAGATCCGCCGCGCGTCATGCACCGACCACACCCACATATCGATCAGGCGCTGGCTCACCGCATAGGTGCCGGCCTGCACGTTCATCGAGGCGCCGACCGCATTGTTGATCGGGGATGCACCCTCTGCCGCCGTCAGGTCATAGGTCAGGCGGTGGGTGTTGGCGTGGCGCGACCAACTGGCGACGTTAGCCACTGCGTCGTCTCCCAACCAGAGCGTGTTCGGGTTGAGCCGGGCTGCGATATAGCCCGCTTTGACGCTATGCCAGCTGTCGCCGCCATGGGTGCCGTCTGGCTGCGCCATGCGCCAGCGGGAGTTGCCGCCAATGGCGTCCATCACCTCGGTCATGGCGTCGTGAACCTCGATCGCATCAACACCGAACTCGCCGGCCAGCCGACGCAGCACCTCGGTGACGGTCGTGGCGTTGCCAGCCTGCCGGCCGAAGTTCAGAGCCGCCACCGGATCCGGGGTCAGGATAACCGGGACGATCCCCCAATAATCGCACTGGCTCAGGATGTATCTGAACTGGGTGTAATAGCCCTCGACCGTGAAGCTGGGATGCACCACGTCGTTGACCCCGAATCCGATAAGCAGCAGGTTCGGCGTGCCATAAGCCGGGTTGTCGATGATCGCGCGCCGCAGGTTGTTGCGCGCCCAGCCGTCGATGACCGTCTTGCCGCCATATCCTGCGTTCCAGATCGTGATCCCGCTGTTCGCGTGCATCGCCCGCAGGGTAGTTTGCAGCACCGCCGGCCATGCGTTCGGCGGCTCATGCGCCGTCGACCCGACTGCCGTCCCGTCACCATTGGTCGGGTTCGGGGTCCAGCCGGTCGAGCCATTGCCGTCGATCAGGCTGTCGCCGAACGCGGCGGCTGTGACCGCGCCGCCGGCCTTCATGCGCGCTACCCAGCGGTCCATGCCGCCGCGCCAGTCCATATCCAGCGCCAGCAAGCCGTCCGGGCCGGTGGGGTCCACCTGATACCGCATCCGACGCACCATGCGAATGTCGCCCTCGGCCAGATCGCCACGCGCCACCGCCTGCGCCATCCGCGCGCGAGTCGTGAAGATCGGGCCAGCCTCATAGAACCTCACCCCGTCGAGCCGCGAGAAGTGGGTATCCGTGGCGGCGGCCGGCGCCACCTTCCACGCCCCGTTGGTCCGCACGCTCACGGTCGTGCCCGCGATCAACGCATTCGTGCTGTCCCGCAGCGCCTGCATGTCGGCATAGCTGAGGACCATCCCAGATACAGATTCGGCGATATCCTCTGCCCGGTCTGCCGCAGCATTGGCGCGATCCGCCGCCTGCTGAATGCCGCCGATGGTCGCCATCGCCTGATCGTAGCCAGCGATCATCGCAGTGACGCGCTGGGTCAGATACCGGCTGTCGGACTGCACGACGATGGTCCTGTTGATGTAGCTCATGCTGCAATCTCCTGAACAATGACGGGCCCTTGCCAGACGACATTGAGGTCGGGCAGCGGCGCGGTAATGGTGATCTGGTATGCAGCGTCGATGCGCCTGCAGGACCGCATGTCCTGCCCGACTTGCGCGGGGATGGTGGCGGTCAGGTATCCGTCGCCGTCCAGCGCCAGCGGCACCCGGTATTCGACCACCTTCTTGCGCAGGATCAGCAGCTCGGCGGAATAGGCAGCCCCATCGACGGTCTGGGTGAAATCGACCGGGGTTTCAGCCTCCAGGTAGCGCCATGACTGACGCGTCTCCTGGGTGGGCCAGAGGGTCAGCGGGGGAACGGAAACAACATCCTGCATCAGCGGAACTCCGACCAGCGGACGGGCGCGGCCGTCGAGGTGATCCTGTAATAATGACCGGGGGGAACATCGAACGTGACCGGCCACCCGTCCCAATCACCGACGCTGCAAATCGTCGCCATGGTCGTGGATGATGCTCCGCACAGGATATCGCCAGAGACGTTCACCCCCATCTGGATGATGACCTGAATCGTGCGGCCGGTGGCATTCTGGTAGTTGATGTTCCGCGCCCGGTCGGCAGTGACGACCGACCAGACGCGATCATCGGCGCCCTTGGCGGCCTTGAGCGATTTCGGCGAGAGGACGGCCGGCGTCTCGGATGTTCCTGCAGCCCAGATCGCATCAGTCGCGGTGTCACTGGACTGCATGAGCCAAGCCCACGCGCCCCACTCCCCGCCGGCCAAAACCCGGACGTGCTGCCTACGACTTCCAACAGCTGAGAGCGTCATCAAGGCCGCATTGGCTGAGACGCGCCAAAACTGGATCAGGCCGCCGGCGTCCGGCACCAGCCCCGTCGGGAATGTGCCGTAGCTATCGCCGTTGTAGCGATAGACACCGGATGCGATTTCGATGTTGTCGATATTGCTGAGCAAGGTGGCATTGCCGGTGACGCCAAGGCCAAAGTCGGCCAGAGGGGCAAGGATATTCGCCTGCACCCTCTCAATCGCCTTCTGGACCGTCTTTTCCGGGACCGCCTCTGTCGGGCGGAACGAGACGCCAGCGGCGCCAACATTATCGGTCGAGACAAGCTGCACCGGGTCGATGGGGTAGCCTGCCAGAACGGCGCCTGCGGCAGTCGTGATGCGCACGCGAATATCGCCATCTCCGAGGGTGTAGATCGGCGGGAACACCCCCGCGCCGTCAGCAGCAAGCGGCGTTGGGTGCGGCGTGGTGCAGGCGGGATCGGAATAGACGATCTTCGCCGTGTTCGTGCCGGATCGGTAGAAATAGGCCAGCGCGCCGGGCGCAGCGATGCCGTTCACGTCCACCGCTCGGTTTTGGTTCAGGTTCAGGATGGTTGCCATTGGCGCTCCAATGCAAAAAGCCCCGCCGAAGCGGGGCCACGTTCTCGTTTGTTCTGGATGGAAGAATCGCTCCGGGGCCGCTTAGGGTGTTGAACGGCTTGCAATAAGGACCCCGCTTCTGGGGTGATCGGCGTCCAAAAGGGACCCCACCGACCGGGGGTTGGGTCCATTGTGCCTTCGATGATTATCGGA
>NZ_WMIF01000059.1 GCF_009711185.1 Paracoccus limosus | reverse complement strand
ATCAGCATCCCGTGCTCGGCCTCCGATAATCATCGAAGGCACAATGGACCCAACCCCCGGTCGGTGGGGTCCCTTTTGGACGCCGATCACCCCAGAAGCGGGGTCCTTATTGCAAGCCGTTCAACACTCCTCTCTGTGGATCCTCGCAGACCCACCTTGGCACAGCGACGCCGTCGGGGGGCGGTCACATCATCAACGCCCCTGACTGGAGCCAACGTTACATGCCCGGAGCCCGCTGCTCGGCAATTTCCACCACCTTCGCGACACGACCATTTCCGTTTCTAAAATCGCTGCTACGATAAGCGCGCTATTTTACTCTTTGACTCGGGAGCCGCTCGCCAGGTGACGACAGTTCTTGCGACAATACTGGCTGTTTTTGGCGCCTTGGCAGTCGCCTATTGCGTCTGGGCCGCGATTGCATCGGCGCGCACGCCACAGGGTGCAGCCGCTTGGGTCGTCTTTCTCGTTTCATCGCCGTGGTTCGGCGTTCCAGCCTTCCTTGTGCTCGGTCGCCGCAAAGTCCGCGACTATCGCGCGGCATGGCGAGAAAGCCATGACCTGTTCAGCATACAAGATACCGAAGCGAGCAGAGGCACCCTCCCGTTTGAACGGGAGAAAACGCTGCGCGCGCTCGAACGCATCGGGGGACTGCCATTTACCGGCGGAAATGAGGTCCGGCTGCTGATCGACGGCGGCGCGACCTTCGATGCCATCTGCGCAGTGGTCGACAGCGCGCGCGAAAGCGTATGTGTGCAGTTCTACATCATACGAGACGACGGGCTTGGACGGCGCTTGGCGGATCACCTCGTTGCTGCCGCCGCGCGCGGCGTGAAGGTCCGCGTGATGTATGACGGGGTGGGCAGCCAGAAACTGCCGGAGGCCTGGGCCGCCAGATTGCGCGACGCCGGTGTCGCCGTGCTGAACCCGGATCACTCCAGAGGTCCAACATCGCGGTTGGAGATCAACTTTCGTAATCATCGCAAAACGGTTGTCGTCGACGGTGACGTGGCCTTTGTCGGCGGGCACAACGTGGGCGACGAGTATCTCGGCCTTGACCCGCAGTTCGGCCGCTGGAGAGACACACATGTCGAGATCCGGGGGCCGGTCGCGGGGCAGATACAAGCCGTTTTCGCGGAGGACTGGCATTGGGCCAGCAGCGAGTCCCTGACGGACGATTTGCCATGGGAGGCGGGTGACGCGACGGACCCGGAAAACGCCACGCTTGCAGCCCTAGTGCCAACGGGGCCCGGAGACCCGATCGACAGCGGTAGCCTGATGTTCTTCACCGCGATCACGGCTGCCCGGGACAGGATCTGGATCGCCTCGCCCTATTTCGTACCGGACACCGACATCATGTCCGCGCTCGTCTCTGCGGCCCTTGCAGGTCGGGATGTGCGGATTCTGCTCCCCTCCACGATCGACCATTATCTGCCGTGGCTCGCTTCGCACGCCTATTTCGACGAATTGCGTGCAACAGGCGTGCGGTTCTTCCGCTATTGCGACGGCTTTTTGCACCAGAAGGTCATTCTCGTGGATGACGATCTGGCAGCGGTCGGGACCGCGAACCTCGACAACCGTTCCTTCCGGCTCAATTTCGAGAGCATGGTCTTCGTCGCAGACGGGGCCTTTGCGTCCGACGTGGAGCGCATGCTGTCTGACGATTTTGTACAGAGCGATGAACTGATCAGCGCGCTTGTCGATCAGCCGCTTCACATCCGGATCAGTTCGCCTCTTGCGCGGCTTTGGGCACCGCTTCTTTGAGAGTAATGAGGATTGTCACCTAGTGCGATGGTCGCAGCAAAGAGCCGCTCATCCTGGCTGTCAGATTTCCCGAACCACCTCTGACGATGCTGCCCGGCAACTCAGCCTCGGCCTGCCGGACCTGTGAGGAACGGAGAGGGCTGAGGGGTTCACCATCGAGACCAGCAACCACCATCGGCGCGGCCCATTTTCCCGCATTGCCATGCGCGGCGTCTCCGCGTTAGACTGATCTCAGGACATGGCTGGAACGTCTTGCTGTGCGAGCAGATGTTCAAATCCCCTGGCGAGCCGCAAATTCGCACATCGTCGCGCCAGTATTTTTGCGACGCCATGCTGCTCAGGAATACGCCAATGCCCGACCCAGCCCTCCATTCCCCGCCAAACGCCGCCGGGCGCTTCTCTGTAACGCATTGTAAATGCGGCGTAGTCTTTGTGCAGGCTCTTCAGGGATCGGCACGGGAATGGCACGGCAACGACAAACCACCCCATCGAAGCTTCGGCTGGTCACCGAGACCACGGATGAAGCCATTGCGCGCGTTGCTGGCACCCGCAAACCCGACCCCCGCCTCGCCGATCTCGTCCGGCAACTCGCCCGGCAGGCAGCGCGCGACCTTATTCAACAGGAGACGGCCCGTTTGGCGGGCGACCGCCTCCCCGACTGAGTTGTCCGCATGAAGGTCGCGCTCTACGCCCGCTACTCGTCCGACAACCAGCGCGACGCCTCGATCACCGATCAGCTGCGCATGTGTCGCCTGCGCGCCGAAAAGGAAGGCTGGACCGTCGTCGAGGAATATACTGATCACGCCATCTCCGGCGCCAGCATGATCCTGCGACCGGGCGTCCAGTCCCTGATCTCCGATTCCCTGCGCGGTCGCTTCGACATGATCATGGCCGAGGCGATGGACCGGCTGTCGCGCGACCAGGAGGATATCGCCGGCATCTTCAAGCGCATGACCTATGCCGACGTGAAGATGTTCACCCTGTCCGAGGGCGAGATCACCCATCTGCATGTCGGGTTGAAGGGCACGATGAATGCGCTGTTCCTGAAGGATCTGGCCGACAAGACCCGCCGTGGGCTGCGCGGTCGGGTCGAGGATGGCAAATCCGGCGGCGGACTCTGCTACGGCTATGATGTGGTGAAGAGGTTCGATGATCGTGGGGAAGCTGTCCGGGGCGACCGGACCATCAACGAGGCCGAAGCCGGGATCGTGCGCCGCATTTATGCGGATTATCTCGACGGGAAATCATCGCGCACCATCGCCATGTCCCTGAACCGCGATGGCATACCGGGGCCGCAAGGCAGCGAATGGGGGCCATCGACAATCCACGGCAACCCGAAGCGCGGCACCGGCATCCTGAACAACGAGCTTTATGTCGGCAAGCTGGTCTGGAACCGGCTGCGCTATATCAAGGATCCCGACACCGGCCGGCGCGTATCCCGCCTGAACCCGGAATGCGAATGGGTCGTCCATGAGGTGCCTGACCTGCGCCTCATCGACCAAGACATCTGGGATGCCGTCAAGGCACGGCAGAGCCGCCTTGCCTATGATGTGGTCGAGACCAGTCCCAATCCCCTGAACGACCGGCGCCGCCCGAAGCATCTCTTTGCCGGCCTCGTCAAATGCGGCTGCTGCGGGGGCGGCTATACGATGATCTCCAAGGACCTGCTCGGCTGCGCGACGGCGCGCAACAAGGGCACTTGCGACAACCGGCTCAACATCCGACGTGACGCCCTCGAAGCGTCGATCCTGAACGGGCTGCGCAAGCATCTGATGGACCCTGCGCTGTTCAGGGAGTTCTGTACCGAGTTCACCAGGGAGGTGAATCGGCTGCGCATCGAGCGCGGCACCGATCTGGAGGGTTGGAAACGGGAACTGGAGCGTGTCGACAAGGAGTTGGACAAGATCGTCGACGCGATCGTGCAAGGCTTCCCGCTATCGAAGCTGAAGGACAAGTCCGAGAAGCTGGAAGCCCGCAAAGCTGAACTGACGGAGAAACTGGCCAACGCGGACGAGCCGCCTCCCCTTCTGCACCCGAACATGGCGGCACTCTATGCGCAGCGGATCGGCCAACTCTACGAACATCTGTAAGCGCGACGCTGATCCCCTCCTGCCGCTGGTGATCTGAACGGGCCAATCTCCGTGCGCATGAACGTCGGAGGTGTTGGCTTGGAACGAGACGGCAAAATGGGCGGCCATTTGGACGGCT
>NZ_WMIF01000058.1 GCF_009711185.1 Paracoccus limosus | reverse complement strand
TCAGCATCCCGTGCTCGGCCTCCGATAATCATCGAAGGCACAATGGACCCAACCCCCGGTCGGTGGGGTCCCTTTTGGACGCCGATCACCCCAGAAGCGGGGTCCTTATTGCAAGCCGTTCAACACCTTGGGCGGGATGCGCCCGGCGGGTTCGGTTTTCTCCCGCAAAGCATCCGGGATCAGACGGCGAGTGCCCGGGGAGCGGTGCCCCAAAACCCCGTCATGGCGCGGCCGGATCATCCTCTCGGCGCGGCGCCAACGCCCCGGTGCGGTGATCGCCGCCCGGGGCTTTTGCTTGGTCGGCGGGCTGGACCTTGGCCTTGGCGGCGCCCTTTTCCCAGTAGGCCATCGCCAGATCCCGGGCGTCATCAGGATCGGTCGGCATGGGATTGCTATTCGGTGGCGCGCAGGTGGGCCGCCGCGCGCAGGGCGGCGTTTATGCGCGACTGCCAGCCCGGCCCTTGCTTCTTGAAGGCTTCGATCACGTCCTGGTCCAGCCGCAGCGATACCGGAACCTTGGGATTGCTGGACCGGGGGCGCCCGGCGCGATGGATCTTCTCGGCCAGCGCGGGAAACACCTCGGCGAATGGGCGCGCTTGGGCCAGCTCTTCGGCTGTCAACTCGGGGCTGTCCACCGCGTCCCAATCGGCGCGGGTGTAACCTTGGGCCGCCGCGTGTTCGGGGTCAAACTTCCTGCTCATGTATCGCCCTTTCCTTCTTGCTGGCGCGGCGCATCGAGATGATCGAGATGGCTTCCGTGCCCAAGGTTACAAAAATCGTGGTGACGGTCCCGTCAGCCAGCACGCCGATCGCGGCATAGCGCCCGCTCTTGGCCGGCACCACCGTGGCGGATGCGAAGAACTGGGCATCCAGATCGGCGAAGTCCAGGCGGTGCTTGTCGATGTTGGCCAGTCGCTTCGGTTCGTCCCAGACGATGATCATGATTTGTATATACGATAATTCAGGGCGCAGTGCAATATTTGTATATGCAGAAATTGGCCGTCAGGGCTTCAGGCGAGACGAGGGCTGTCAGGCATCGGCGAACCCGATAGCCCTTTTGTCTCCCACATGGGTAAGGACCAAGCGCCATCCAAGGTTTGTCTTGGCTAGCACGCGGTTACCCGCTTCGATTGCTTGCAACGCTTCTTCATCTGACGATGCCGCCCGGACGCCAGGAAGGGCAAGATCAATCGCAACTCCAAGAATATCCCTATCGGGCTGGGGTGGGGGAAACTCTCTTTCCAGAACATCAACAACGACTTGGTTGATTGAGTTGCCACGAGCGTCAGCCGCACGCTTGATCTGCTCCAACATGCCTGAAGGAAGATCAACTACCATGCTCTCTTGTTGCTCCCCAGGATATCGTTCTTCGAGCGTGGCGACGATTTCCTGGGATAAGCTGCGGCGCTTCACTTGGGCGATCGCTGCTATCGCGTCCTTAAGGCGCGCGGGCAACAGCAGCTTGAACTGAACAAGGGGCGTCTCGTCATGCATGTGTGCCATCTGGACAGAATTTGTCCTTGATGCAACGGACATTTAATATCCCAATGGACATATCTTGTCCAAGAGGTTCACGATGCAACAGCAAGTGCAATTCAAGCTCAATATCCCCACGGATGTGAAGTCGTGGGTCGAAGAAAAGGCGTTGGCGAATTTGCGCTCGCAAGGAGCCGAAATCGTGGCGTGTCTTCGCGAGAAAATGCAGGCCGCCGACGCCCATCGCCCGCAATCCTGAAATGAAAGCGGCCGGGCAGCGTTGGCGCGCTGACACCGGCCATGTTGAAGCCCACAAGCAATGGATTTCCCCATGAATATCCACGAAACTTCCCAGAAACGCAACCTGCCGGTTTCGGCAGCCGGCCCGCGGTCCCGGTCCAGCAAAGCGCGTGCATCCCATGCTGCGCGGCTGATCCAGACCCACCTCGATATGCTGGCTGCCCAGCGCATCGGCCTGCCGATCCTCGGCCTTGAAATCGCGCTGGGCGAGCTTCGCCAGATCGGCGGTGCGCAATGAACGGTGGATCCTTCAATGTCCCCTCGGCCGGGCCGCTGACGATGAGCAGCCGTGAAATCGCCGATCTGGTGGACAGCCGCCACGACAAGGTGAAGCAGTCGATGGAACGGCTGGCCGAGAAGAGCGTCATCACTTTTACCCCGGTGGGTGAAAAGTCATCGGGCGGGCGTCCCGGCACGGTCTACCTCGTCAACAAGCGCGATAGCTTCGTGGTGGTCGCACAGCTCTGCCCCGAGTTCACGGCCCGGCTGGTGGACCGCTGGCGGCAGCTGGAACAGGAACGCGCCGACGGCGCTCCAGCGCCGCTGACCGGCTCGCAGCTGATGGCCGCAGCGCTGATCGAAGCCAAGGCGACCCTGCAAGCGATGGACCAGCGCACCCGTGTCGCCGAACAGGTCGTGGAGCGCATTGCCTCGGCCGAGGGCACGCTGGGCGTTCGAGAGGCCGCCAAGGCGCTGGGCATCGGGCAGAATGCCCTGGTCGAGTGGCTCGAAAATCATCGCTGGGTTTATCGGCAGGCTCCCAGCGCGCCACTGCAAGCCTATAGCGACAAGATCACCGACGGCCGCATGGCGCACCGTCTTCGGACATTCACCCGCCCGGACGGTTCCGAGCGCGTCGAAACCCAAGCTGTTGTCACCGGCAAAGGCATGGCCGTGCTGGCCAAGCTGATCCCGCCCACCGCCCGGCTGATCGGGGGTGCGCAATGAACCGTCGCACCGTGATCGCCATGCCCGCCGTCATGGTGGCGCTTCCTGGCGCAGCGCTGGGCGCGCTCGCCCCGACACCGGTTCAGCGCCTGTTTCATCGCTGGGAGGCTGCCAAGCGGGCCGAGAATGCCGTCTATGCCAGCAGCGACGACGACGCGCGCCATCCCACCGCCTGGCAGGCGCGCTGGGCGGTCGAGGAACGCCTGATGCAGGTGCCAAGCGTCACGCCCCACGATGTGCTGCGAAAGGCCGCTGCCTGGGCCAATTACGGGCAGGGTGATCTTGAGGGCGCGGACAATCCGCACCTGACGCTGTTCTGGACTGAGCTTTCCCAGACAATAGGCTGCCGCTGCGCGGACGCCCCGGCGCTGGGCGCAGCCGCAGACCCTGGTTTGGAACTTCTCGCTTTGTGGCATCAGGCGCATGCCTTGATCGACGCCCTGAACGCGGTCGAGCGTGCGGATGATCCTGCGGCATGGGATGCGCGCGCGGGGCGACTGACCACCTTGCAAGACCAGATCGCCGCCGCCCCGGCTGCCACGCCGCTCGCCTGGGCGGTCAAGATCCTCAACGCCAATGACGGCGACATCATCGAAAACACCTGCACCTTGGGCGCCGCGCTGGTCGCCCAGGCCCGCACCTTCCTGGAGCGTTACGCATGACCCCTGACATTGCCGCCGAGGCCGAGAAGGCCATTCAACGGATCTACGCGCTATCCCGCGCCGAGCAGGATCGCCTGATTGCCGAGATGCAGGCCAGCGCCGACCCCAGCCGGGCCGCGCTGGGCAAGGAGCTGCGCGACGCGCTGACCGTTCGCCGTCTGATGGGGATGGGCTGATGCGAGCGGCCGCGAACCCACGCAAGAGTTCCGATCTGGTGCCCAGCACGAGGCCTGTAATGCGTGCTCTGGCCGCCACGCTGGGCATCTTCACCGTCGCCGTCCTGATCCTCGCCACCTGCCTTGCGGTGGCTCTGGGCGCGCTTCTGGCCCAGCAGACCGCGTGGGCCTGGCTCTGGGGTATCATGACCGACTTTGCCGCCCCCACGGCCGCCCAGGCGCGCGCCGAGGGCTGGCAAGCCATTGCCGAGAAGGTTTGAGCATGGCGAAGCACGCTGTCTTTGGTGACCGGCCGCCGGCCTATCCCTCGAAACAGGAACTGGCGGCCGAGCTGTGCATGAGCGTTTCGACGCTGGACGGGCTGGTGCAGCGCGGCTTGCTGCCCAAGCCCCGGCGGCCGGGCGGTTCGCTGCGCTGGTGCTGGCGCGAGGTCGAGGCCCATCTGGCCCCAGGTGCGCAGGACCGGGCGAGCCCCTTCATCGAGGCGCTGCGCGATGGCCCTTAAGTTCGACTTGCCTCGCGGCGTGCATAAGGTCACGGCACGCGGGCGGCCCTATTTCTACTGGCAGGCGGGCAGGGGGCACCCCCCAGCAGGGGCCGCGCATCCGGTTGCCCGATGATCCCCGCACGCCCGAGTTCTGGGCGGCGATCCGCAGGCTTGAAGGCACGCCCGAGCGCACGGATACGATCGGCACCCTGATCGACGCCTATATCGCGGCATGGCCCGGCCTGCGCAGGAAATTGGCGCCCTCGACGCAGGCGTATTATCGGGGCCATCTTGCCATGGTCAAAAAGGTCTGGGGCAACCTGCCTGCGGCCGACCTGACCCCCGCCGATGTGGAAGCGCTGGTGACCAAGATCGGCGCGGACAGGCCCGGGACTGCGAACAATGTCCTTTACGCGTTGCGCAGCATGTGCCGCTGGGCCACCGGCCCGATCGGGCATCTGACGCGCAACCCTACGCAGGGCGTGGGAACCTATGAGCCCGGAGATGGGCACAAACCTTGGACGCCATCCCAAATCGCCTTTGCCGAAGCGAACATGACCGGGATGCTGCGGCGGGCATGGTTCCTCGGATTCTACACGGGCCAGCGGGCCAGCGATGTGGTGCGCTGGGCTGGGATGACGTGCATGGCGACACGATCAGGCTGCGGCAGAAAAAGACCGGCGTGCGCCCCGTCTGCCCGATCTTTCCCGAGTTGGCGGCCGAGATGCAGACATGGGAACGGCGCCCCGGGCCGTTTCTGTTGCAAGACAGCCGCAAGAACGCCGGCATGCCGATCAGCACCAATCGGCTGTGGAAACGTAAGCGCGACGCTGATCCCCTCCTGCCGCTGGTGATCTGAACGGGCCAATCTCCGTGCGCATGAACGTCGGAGGTGTTGGCTTGGAACGAGACGGCAAAATGGGCGGCCATTTGGACGGCTTCTC
>NZ_WMIF01000057.1 GCF_009711185.1 Paracoccus limosus | reverse complement strand
CGCAGGCCCGCGTCGGCTGCGCCAGCTGGAAAGCTACGCCGCCACGGGCCTGCTCAACCGCGCGCCAAAGGGGTCACTTTTGGGCGCCGATCGGGGGGGCCGTTTGGATGCCGATTGACAGCCGATGTCTTCCACGGCTCAGCGCGAACGCGCGCCTCTCCGTAGATGGCGATGGCAATCTCACGATAGGTCGCGTGGTTGGCGTTTCCGTCGGCAGCTTGCATCATCAGGCGAAACCGCCGGCGCTGATACGGCGTCATCCTGGGGTCGCGGCGCGCGGGTTTCCCGGCCAGCATGTGCCAGAGCCTGAGAATGGCTTCGAGCCGATCCGGCAGATTTTCGTCAAGTGGCAGAATGATCGCCGGCTGCGAATTGGCATCGGTGTCGGCGAGGATCAGATATTGAACGCCGTCTCTGGCGTCGCAGACACCATATGTCCCCTCTGGTCCGCAGATGGCATCAGCAAGATCTACCGATAAGGCGGACGGAGAAGGCGGAAGAAAATCGGGCGCTGCCCCGAGCATCAGCATGTCCGGATTGGCAACAGGCGACCAGATGACCGGTTGGTCGAGCGCGGAAAAGCCGGGGTCTGCCGGGAAATCGCAACCCCCAGCGATGTTGGACATCATCCGCAAAGGGAAGATGCCCGGCGCCTTGCGCTACAAGATCATCGAAACTGGACTGGTAGGAGGCGTTACGCCGCAGGCATTCCCAGGCGACACCCTCAACGGGCAGCGCATCGTAGAATTCATACTGGTTCTGGTCTCGCCAGCGGGATGTATCCGGCTTCATTGCTCCGCTCCTGGTTGAAACTGCACAGGTGGAGCGTGAAAGAATTGCGGCGCCTCTACCGAGATGGAAGCCGGGACAAAGACATGGGGTGATGCTCTGAAGGCATCACTGGTGCGACGGCGGCGAGGTCAGGTCCGATCTGTCGGATGACGCAGCAGCTGACGATAGCCGCTCTGTGTCATCCAGCGCGCCCGTGCCAGATGGCTGTCATGGACCTGCCGGGCGCGTTCAGGTTCCCGAACAGGGTCAATTCCGAACAGCACATTGACGGCTTCGGTCCATTCCGCCCCATCACCGGCGGCATCGAGCAGCCGCATATAGAGCTTGATATGCGCGCGATAATATTTGGTCAGCTCGTCGCTAACAGGTGCAATATCGTCGAAGGGAGGAACCGGAGATGTCATGTCGCGGGTCGCCACAGAGCATAGGCCGCCGCAGCGGATTGATGATGTCGCCGGCGCCGGTCAGGCGTCACGGATCTGTCGGTATCTCTTCTCGTCTTGGTCATGAACCAGCAATACTCCTTGCCCGCGATCCGTGGACAGGAGAACAATCCCTGCTGCTTCAAGCGCCCGGCGCACCTGATCCCGCGTTGTCTCATACACCTCGAGCCGGTTCTCGGACTCAAGGCGTTTCAGGGCAGTCAGCGATATTCGGGCCTTGTCAGCGAGCGTCTCCTGCGTCCAACCCAGCAACGCGCGTGCGGCCCGCGACTGTCGAGCGGTGATCATGCATGATCACCTCCCATCGCGACCGGCGCGCATTCCAGAACTACGGCTATTTTAGTCGCCTTCGCCTGATACGCCATACGAAATCGTCGAATCGGGCCAGGGCGTTATCTGCACGGCTGAGCATGCAGCCGACTGATTCGCCTGTATGTCACAATTGCAGCGCTTGTGCTGGCCGTAGCGCCGACCAGCGCAAGATGATCTCCAAACGCTCCACGGGAAATGATCGTGATATGTTTGGAGATCATTGTCGTTGCATTCTACACTGGATATGATACCTATTCAGATCAATGCGACAGTATTGATCCGTAAAGGCATCACATGAAGGCGGAAGAAGAAACACTGAGGCTGATCGGCGACCATTTTCGCCGCGCGCGTCTTGCAGCGGGGTTGACCCAGGAGCAGGTGGCCGATCTTGCGGGCATTTCGCGCCCGCGCTACCGCGACATCGAGACGGGGGCGGCGGCTGCGCGCACCACGACATTGATCAACATTGCCAGGGCGCTTGGGCTGGAAATGATGCTGGTCCCGCAGGCGATGGTGCCCGCCATCGAGGCGCTTTTGCGCCCCGAGGCCGAGGATGATCATCCGGCCTTCAGCCCGCAACCGGAGAGCGACGATGACAGCCGTCCGTACCGCTGAGACCATCACCGCGCTGGACGTGTTCCTGAACAGTGCGAAGGTTGGCATGATCGTCAGGACGCCGGGTGATTTCAACGCCTTCAGCCTTGATCCGGCCTATCGCGCGACCGGCGGCATTCCGGTTCTGAGCCTGTCGCTGCGCGCGGCATCAGGGGGGCTACGCAAGGATCCGCGACCTGTCGCAGGCAGCCTGCCGCCCTTCTTTGCCAACCTGCTGCCCGAAGACCGGCTGCGCGAGGCGATGGAAAGACACCATGCGGGCAATGTGCGGCCGGGGAATGATTTCGATCTCCTGGCAGCTCTGGGCGCGGACCTGCCGGGTGCCGTTCGGGTGGTGCCCAGTGACGGTCAACCGGGCATCGGGGCGGCGCCCGCCCAAGGGCGGCCCAAAGCCCGCTTCTCGCTGGCGGGCGTGCAGATGAAGCTCTCGGTAATGAAGAACACGGGCAAAGGCGGGGGGCTGACCTTGCCGCTCGGGGATGACGAGGGCCAGTATATTGCAAAATTCCCCTCGACCGCCTTTCCGGGTGTGTCGGAAAACGAGTTCGCGAACCTCGCGCTTGCCGAAGCCATCGGCATGGACGTGCCCGAGCGGGAACTGGTCAGCCGAGGGCAGTTCGAGGGGATTCCCGAAGAGTTCGAAACACTTGCCGAGGGGCTGGTCCTGCTCGTGCGGCGTTTTGATCGCGGGGCAGACGGGCAGCGCATCCATATCGAGGATTTCGCGCAGGTTTTCGGCCTGTACCCGGCACGCAAATATGATGGCGCCGCCTCCCACGACATCGCCTCTGTGCTGAATGTGGCAATCTCGCCGTTCGCCGCGCTGGAGTTTGTCCGGCGGCTGACCTTCTCGGTGGTCATGGGCAATGGCGACATGCACCTCAAGAACTGGTCACTGATCTATCCGGGCGACGGCGACACGCCCGCTCTTGCACCGATCTACGACATGCTTTCGACCATTCCCTATATTCCGGCAGATGGGCTGGCGCTGTCTCTGGGCGGCGAGCGGGCCTTCAAGGGCCTGGCCCCGGCCCGCTGGAAGACGTTTGCCAATCGGGCAAGGCTTCCCGAGCCTGCCGTGCTCAAGGCCGTTGTCGAGACGGTGAAACGCATCGATGCGAAATGGTGGACACTGCCGGAACGCGAGGTGGTCCCCCCGCCCGTGCTGGAACGGATCGACGCCCATGTGAAAACCATGATCCCGATCCTGACCGGCTGAGCAGTTCCAGCCCGGTCAGGTCACCGGGCCTGGCGGCTTTCCCGCGGGCACGGGAAAGGCCCCGACCTTGCGGTCGGAGCCTTTGTTCCGCGCCTCAGTCGCCGCGGCGACCGTTGGGGCGGGACCAGATGAGGGAGAAGGTTTCGCCGTCTTCTTCGTCGAAGAGGTTGGCGTAGATCGGAGCGTTGAAGCTTGGATCGTCCAGCTTGAGGCCCAGATAGTCGCGGCCCTCGTTGGAGCGCTTGGACCAGGCGGCGCCGATTTCAGCGCGACCGACCAGAACGCGGTGGCTGGGGGCATTCTCGCCGGTGGCGCGCAGGTCGGGGATGATGCGCACGCCCTTGGCCTGGACGCTGAGGGTGACGATTTCGCCGGTGAATTCGTTCGAGCCGGTCTTCTTGAAGGTGCCGATGGTTGCCATTTTAAGTCTCCGCTTTCCGTTTCCGAGCCCGCACCATTGCGGCCTCTATGGCGATCGACCGGCCGGAGACGAACGCTGGCGCACCCCAAAGGGGCTGGACAGCACAGGAGGAACTTTCTTGTTCCGCGCGGAATGGCGGCTTTGCCGGCAGGGGAAGAAAGTTGTGACGACGCTGTTGCGCTAAAGCGGTCGAAGCGCATCGCGCTGTTCTTCGGCCAGATCAGGCCATTGAAGAGGCCGTTTGGAGCGGTCGAGACACGGGGGTGAACGGGGACGGTGGCAACCTCGAGGCTCCATCAGGATGACCAGACCGGCGCACCGGCTTGTCTGGTCCCCCGCGTTTCAGGTCGTGCACATCCTTTTCTCCGGCCTGTGCTATCGGCATTGCCCCAACCGGTTTTCGGTCAGTCCTCGAATGCTGGCACTGACCGTCCTGCGCTCCTATGGACCGTGCCTGTGCCTCACGCTGCCCTGGGATCCACACGCTATCTACCCACCCGCCTCCTGACGAAGACGGCAGATGATCCGTATCCGCTTCTGGTCCTGCCTCTACGGGTCACTCCAGTTCAGGTGCGTGCAAGGTTCCCGTCCGCAGGGCCGGTTGCCGCCATGCCTGCAACGCGCAGGAACGCCGTCACGCCCACCGCGACCGCACCGACTACCGAAAAGATGATCTGCCACGTCTCGGACGGCATCATGTGTTTGACGATCCCGAGCGTAGCGTAAAACCCTGCCACGCCCGCCGGGGCAACGAAGGTCAAAGCGATCAGCAGCCGTGCCCAGATCGGACGAACCAGCATGAGCAGGCCCTGACCGACCGCCACTGTCAGACCCGCAGCGATAAGACCGATGAGGATGCCGCCAAGCCAGCCAGCGCCCGTGCCATAGGCCCATATGCCTGCGTTCAGGCCGATAAAGAACGGCAGGGCAAAAACGGCGAGATTGAACAGCAGCCAGCACATGGTCCCGATGGCTGCAATGGAAACAATAATTCCGAGAACGATCATGGTGGTGACTCCGTGCAAAAGGTCGGACGGCTGCGCCTTCCACCACCACCATGGCGCAATCACAGCATAGCAGCATTCCTCTCACCGCGCGAGAAGCGATGGCTTTCGAGGCCAGGCCTGTCCGAAAACTAGCAGGTTGAATGAGAAACCTTATGCGTCTGGTGGACCAGTATCTGCTGCACCTCTACGATGACCATATCGTTGGGCGGAAGGATGCGGGTTAAACTTTATGGCAGAAGTCGATTGGTCAGATCGGGCATTTTACGACGATGGCGAATGGGTAAGCTGGTCAGACATTGACGAACAGCTTCGCCACAAGGAATGGGGAGCGAAGTATCCAAAGGCCATCCGTGTTGAACGGCTTGCAATAAGGACCCCGCTTCTGGGGTGATCGGCGTCCAAAAGGGACCCCACCGACCGGGGGTTGGGTCCATTGTGCCTTCGATGATTATCGGAGGCCGAGCACGGGATGCTGA
>NZ_WMIF01000056.1 GCF_009711185.1 Paracoccus limosus | reverse complement strand
GGGGCTTTCATTTTATCTCATCGAATTTGGTCGATTCCGGGTCATCACGATCCCGCCAGCCCCCCCCCCCCCCCCGCGGCCGGCCCGAACTGGATCACGCGGCGGACTGGGACATCAGCTTCCTGATGTGCTTGCGCAGCATGTCGATGCCGTCGTCCGTCTCGATCTGGAAATCGCCGCTCATCAGGTGCTCTTCGGTCAGGTCCTCGATGTTCAGATACGCGATGGTGTCCGCGTCGCGTTCGAAAGCGTCGGCGTATTCGTCGAATTCGGACTCGTCTCCCTCGTCCTCGATTCTCGCGGTGATGTGATCCGCAGTCGTGTCGCGGCAGTCGTGCTCGCCCACTGTGATCTCGTTCCCGCAGGCCCCGCTGTGCTCGTGCGCGAGGTAGCTGACGACTTTTTGGACCTCCTTGCCGCCCTTGATCACGCGGTATTTGCGGACGGACCATACGAATGACTTCTCGATCCCGTCTTCGTCGTCCTGGTCGTCCTCGTCGTCTTCGTCGTCTTCGTCGTCCTGGTCGTCCTCGTCGTCTTCGTCGTCCTGGTCGTCCTCGTCGTCCTGGTCGTCCTCGTCATCCTTGTCGTCCTCGTTGTCTTGGCTCTCGTCGCGGACCTCGATCAGTTCATCGATCTCGTCATACATGATCGAAGCGATGTGCCCGGCCGCGTCCTCGGCGTCGGCGTGAACCGTGCCCGCATCGAGGGAGCAAGGGTCCGACAGCAGCTTCGTCGCGTCGAACTCGAAACCGTCAGCCGGGTTTTCCATCGTCTTCGCGGACATGTTCGCGATGATCTCTTCGATCTCGAAAGCGGAAAGAACGGCGGCTGCAGCGGTGGTGTTTTTCAGGTTGGTCATGGCGTTTCTCCTGTTTTTGCCAAGTTTTCCGGGCCCCAAGTTTCCCCCGCGATTGCCCGATATTCGCGAGGCCCAGGTCGGCGGTTTTTGTTTATTGCCGCCTCTCTGTGAAATCGTGATATGATCTTAATGTGCTGAAATCAAATAAAAAAACACCATCAAGATTCAGGTAATGTTGATGGGTATTTCAAATTGCAGGAGAAAATATTCAATCACACAAGGATATTTTTTTGGATTAACTCACCGTTCGGAATAGGGCCGCCAAAAAATGTTATTGGCTGATCTAATTTTTTGGATTTTGAGAAAGCTTGATAGCGAATCATCGGGACGTGATTCGAATCATTACGAGCCCCCGAGATGGGGCTTGCTGCCGTCCGCGCAGCAGGATCGTTGGCGGAATGGTCTTGGTATGCCGCTCGACCGCACGTGAACGAAAGTGGAACATTTCTGGGCGACTCGATGCAGTTGAGGCAGCTATGAAGTTGCCTCCTCCGGAAAAATCGGTAGAATACCCGAAACCGGGCCGGTCAATGTCAGCCCACGAAGCAGGCTACGGACAGGGCAAACATGAGGTTTCTTGGGGGAGAACTGCACGAAGGTGACTGCCTCGAGATCATGAGCCGGATCCCCGACGGCTCGGTGGACTTGGTCCTGTGCGACCTTCCTTACGGCACGACACAGAACAAGTGGGACAGCGTGATCCCGCTCGATAAGCTGTGGAAGCAGTATCGCCGGGTGATCAAGCCGAACGGTGTGATCGTCCTGTCGTCACAAGGCATTTTCACAGCAAAGCTGATGCTCAGCAATGAGGCTTGGTTCAAATACAAGTTCTCGTGGGTGAAGAGTAAGCCGACTAACTTCCTGAACGCGCGCCGCCAGCCTCTGCGACAGCACGAGGACATCTGCGTGTTCTACGGCAAGCAGCCCGATTACATGTATGATCAAGTGATGTCGCCCGGAGAACCCTATGACAAGGGTGTCCGGAAGGCACAATACACTGGTAGCTACGGCGACTTCCGGCCCGTGCAGGTCAAAAGCGACGGGGAGCGTTTCCCTACCGACACGTTGTATTGCAAGACGGCGGAGAGCGAAGCGGGTGGACGTGTTTGGCACCCTACGCAGAAGCCGGTGGCGCTCGGGCGATATTTTGTGCGGATGTATACCAGACCGGGTGACGTCGTGTTGGACAACGCGTTCGGCAGCGGGAGCTTTTTAGTTGCGGCAGCAATCGAGGGCCGACGGTATATCGGCATCGAGAAAAACCAAGAGGTCCATCTCTTTAAGGACGAGCGAATTGACTACATGGAGGTCGCGCAATTGCGACTGGATGAAGTCAAAAGCATGATGGCCAATAATGTTAGGCCGCCAGCTTTGTTTTCGGCGTTGCAGCCTGGTGCGCGCGCTGGTCAAGGGAGCCGAGTCGGCATGGTTGATGTCGACGCGGTCATTAACAAGTCGAGGAAAGTCGGTTGAAACTGGCTGCGCGCTATAATGAGAGATCCTTCGCGATCGATCTGATTGGACATCTTAAAATCGCGATATCTAAGGTGAACCGACCCGTTAAGGACGCGGGCGGTGAGCACACAGTGTCTGGAGAGGGCGGAAGCCTGTTCCCGGACGTGCTGTTGTTCGGTGACCGATCTAACGCGGTCATTATGCAGGGGTGGGAGCTGAAGATGCCCGACACCAGCATTGATGACGTCGATTTCCGCGAAAATGCTGAAATGAAGGCCAGAATACTGGGCCTGGACAGTTATTTGCTTTGGAACGTCACGATTGCTCGCCTTTATCGGCTCGACCCGACCTCTGACAGGTTCACGATATATCGCGAGTGGAATGACCTGTCTGACATAACGACCAGAAAGATGGTCGTTCCGAACAAGGCCCGGTGGGAAGCGTTAGCTGAAAAGATACTGGTCGAACTGAACGACCTGCTGTCCGACGGATACATTCAGGGTAGGCCGTTTATCGAATCTTACCGGACTGGCGGGATCACCAACCTGCTGCTGACGAACGCGCCGGAGCTCGAGGCATCGCTCAAAAAAGCATCTATCTCAGACACCGATTTCGATGCCGAGATGGAGCAGTGGTGGATCAGCCACGGCGCAGAATACTTCAAGGGAACTCGCGAGGCGGTTCTTGCGCAGGCTATTCTATCGAACTGGATCGCCAAGTTCATGTTCGCCAATATCTTGCGGGAGCAGGACGACAGGGCTCGCACAATCGAGACAGTCGAGGACGAAACGACACCAGACGAAGCGTTGGAAATCTTTAAGCGCCTGTCCGAAGAGATAAATTTCTGGACGATATTCTCTGACTTCATCGGGCTGGAGAAGGTTACGCCGCAAGCTTGGGATCACCTGCTGCAGTTTAACGGGCTGCTACGCGATCTGCGAGTCGGATCCGTGGACCAAGCACAGCTTTCGGATATTCTCGAGACCACGGTCGAGGTCACCACCCGGAAGTTGCGGGGTCAGTATCCCACGCCCCTCGGATTAGCTCGGCTGCTTGCTCGACTTGCGGCAAAAGACATCTCGCAAGACCGCGTCATCGACCCGTGTTGCGGGAGCGGGACCATCGCGCGCGCCAACGCGGAGCTAAAACTCGTAACAGGCGAACTCCCGGCAGCGACAGTCTCCGCGCAGGTCTACGCCAGTGATCAAGACCCGCAGGCGGTTCAGATCGCTACGTTCGCGATGACAAATCCGGCGATGATGCATTCCCCGATCCGCGTCTTCCGCCGGGACGCCTTCACCCTGACGCCGGAGACCGAAGTCGACTTCACGGACCCGTCTGATGGGACCGTGATTACGGAGCATCTTGGGGAGTTTGACGCGCTGACAACCAATCTGCCGTTCATCGCGCAGGCTGGCAGGAAGCAGTATGGCAATGCTCTCGCCCGGGTTAAGGAGGCCATGGGCGAAGACGGGAAGACTTTCACGGGACGTTCCGACGTTGCCGCTTACCTACCGCTATCTCTGGCGCAGATCATCCGACCCGGCGGGCGCATGGCGATGATCATCACGAACTCATGGTTGGGAACGGATTGGGGTGACGCGTTTTACAGAGAGCTGTCAAAGCGCTTCGAACTGAAAACCGTCATTACATCCGGCTCTGGTCGCTGGTTCGGAAACAGCGAGGTCGTGACCAACATTCTGATCGCTGAACGGATCGAAGATCCCGATCAGCAGCGAGGACCCATAAAGTTTGTCACCCTGAAAAGACGCATTGAGGATCTCCAAAGCGTCGAGGATGTGCGCGACATCGCCCGGCAAATCGTCGCGGCCCGTCCCCTTGATGACGTGATGACGCTGCGAACCGTAATGCCGGATGCCTTGGAGCGGTTTCGATCTCTCGGGCTCTCCGGAAGTGCCCAGTTCGTGGACTGTGATTGGGCTCTGGACCTGCCGCTCATTCCGCTTGCAAAAGTCGCGTTCATCCGGCGCGGTGAGAGGCGCGGGATGAACGAGTTCTTCTATCCGAGAAAGCCAGAACTGATCGAGGACGAGTATCTGGTCCCGTTGGCCAAGAATATGACCGAGTTGCGCCGGCTATCAGGCCAGGCGCAAGGTGTTGCTTTCTCGTGCGCAGAGACCACCAGAGATTTGAAACGCATGGGCCACATTGGGGCTCTGGATTGGATCAACGCTTTCGCCACACCGGCAGTGATTAAAAAGCTGAGCCGCGCCGGGAAGCACTGGTATCAGATGGACACGGACGATCTGAGCTCGCTCGTCGCATCGGTGGGGTATGGAGAGCGAATTTTCGTTGGAAGATTAGACCCTCCTGCGTTCTGCGATCAGCGTCTCGTCCCGATTAAGCCTGCTCCGGACATCGACGATAAGCTGCTACACGCGCTCCTGAACTCGACCATCTCGATGTTTTTAATCGAGGGGTTGGGATTCGGACGCGGATTGGGGGTTCTGGACCTGAACAAGGACCGGATGGAGTCGTCGCTGCATGTGTTGGATCCCACTGTGCTGGATGACGCAGCAGCCGACCGCATATTGGCCGCGTTCCAGCCGCTGTTGCAGCGCGACATCATGAAGGTGGCTGATGAGCTGGAAGCTTCGGATCGCCAAGCGTTCGATGACGTGGTTCTTAAAGAATTCGGTATCGAAACGCCCCGAGAGCGCATCTACGACGCGTTGCGGGCCCTGTTCGAGATCCGTATGGCCGCAATCAGGTAGACGTCACCCCATTTCGCGCACCCGGTCTACGGGGCCCGTGGGTGCGCGGGTCCTTCCGGGGGATCCCTGTCAACCGGGGGGGCGTGGAACCCCGGTAAAACAGCGTATTTGGGCCCCAGGGGGGTGCACCACCACAAATAAATCCAAAACGGCCTTTTTCCGTTTCAGGCCAATGGCTTGTGCGTTCCGATAAATCGAATTGTTTGCGCATTCTGCGTGTTTTCGTGCACCGATAATACGCGACATGCTGGGATTATCGACTTAAAGCGTCTCATAGACATCATCATGACCTGAACCACGGAGCCGGAAGTTTGTGTCACGCTTTTTGTCCCGGAAATGTCACGCTTTTTTGTCACACTTCTGTCTCGCAATCAGCCTATGCGTAAGCGCGACGACGAGGCCCTATGCAGCGAGGCTTGACGCTTGGTCGTAGCACCAGGGCATGAGGTCCTCGATGCGGGATCTGGGGTGTCCGTCGAGGATGGCCCGGAGGGTATCGGCGAGGTA
>NZ_WMIF01000055.1:0-2500 GCF_009711185.1 Paracoccus limosus | reverse complement strand
CGAAAGCGAGTCTTAAATGGGCGACTTAGTTAGACGGATCAGACCCGAAACCAGATGATCTAGGCATGAGCAGGATGAAGGTTGGGTAACACCAACTGGAGGTCCGAACCCACACCTGTTGAAAAAGGTCGGGATGACTTGTGCCTAGGGGTGAAAGGCCAATCAAATCTGGAGATAGCTGGTTCTCCGCGAAAGCTATTTAGGTAGCGCCTCGGACGTATCCTCCTGGGGGTAGAGCACTGCATGGATGATGGGGGCCCACAGCCTTACTGAGTCTAAGCAAACTCCGAATACCAGGAAGGACTATCCGGGAGACACACGGCGGGTGCTAACGTCCGTCGTGGAGAGGGAAACAACCCTGACCAACAGCTAAGGCCCCCAATTCGTGGCTAAGTGGGAAAGCATGTGAGACTTCCAAAACAACCAGGAGGTTGGCTTAGAAGCAGCCATCCTTTAAAGATAGCGTAACAGCTCACTGGTCTAATCAAGAGGTCTTGCGGCGAAGATGTAACGGGGCTCAAGCCACGAGCCGAAGCTTTGGGTGTGCATTTATGCACGCGGTAGCGGAGCGTTCTGTGATATAGAACGCTGCCTCCTTAGTATCCTCGGATACATTGGAGGCAATGTTCTGACTGTGAAGCCGGGCTGTAAGGCATCCGGTGGAGTGATCAGAAGCGAGAATGTTGACATGAGTAGCGACAAACAGGGTGAGAGACCCTGTCGCCGAAAGTCCAAGGGTTCCTGCTTAAAGCTAATCTGAGCAGGGTAAGCCGGCCCCTAAGGCGAGGCCGAAAGGCGTAGTCGATGGGAACCAGGTTAATATTCCTGGGCCAGGAGATGGTGACGGATCCCAAAGGTAGTTCGATCTTATCGGATTGATCGGGCTGCTTAGGGGTTCCTGGAAATAGCCCTCCACAAGACCGTACCCTAAACCGACACAGGTGGACTGGTAGAGAATACCAAGGCGCTTGAGAGAACCACATTTAAGGAACTCGGCAAAATACCTCCGTAAGTTCGCGAGAAGGAGGCCCGGTTGCTGCGCAAGCAGTGGCTGGGGGCACAAACCAGGGGGTGGCGACTGTTTACTAAAAACACAGGGCTCTGCGAAGCCGTAAGGCGACGTATAGGGTCTGACGCCTGCCCGGTGCCGGAAGGTTAAAAGGAGATGTGCAAGCATTGAATTGAAGCCCCGGTAAACGGCGGCCGTAACTATAACGGTCCTAAGGTAGCGAAATTCCTTGTCGGGTAAGTTCCGACCTGCACGAATGGCGTAACGACTTCCCCGCTGTCTCAAATGTGGACTCAGCGAAATTGAATTGTCTGTGAAGATGCAGACTTCCCGCGGTTAGACGGAAAGACCCCATGCACCTTTACTATAGCTTCGCACTGGCATCAGGATTGTGATGTGCAGGATAGGTGGTAGGCATTGAAACCGGGACGCCAGTTCCGGTGGAGCCATCCTTGAGATACCACCCTTCGCACTCTTGATGTCTAACCGCGGCCCGTTATCCGGGTCCGGGACCCTGCGTGGTGGGTAGTTTGACTGGGGCGGTCGCCTCCCAAAGAGTAACGGAGGCGCGCGAAGGTTGGCTCAGAGCGGTCGGAAATCGCTCGTTGAGTGCAATGGCAGAAGCCAGCCTGACTGCAAGACTGACAAGTCGAGCAGAGACGAAAGTCGGCCATAGTGATCCGGTGGTCCCGAGTGGAAGGGCCATCGCTCAACGGATAAAAGGTACGCTGGGGATAACAGGCTGATGATGCCCAAGAGTCCATATCGACGGCATCGTTTGGCACCTCGATGTCGGCTCATCTCATCCTGGGGCTGGAGCAGGTCCCAAGGGTATGGCTGTTCGCCATTTAAAGAGGTACGTGAGCTGGGTTTAGAACGTCGTGAGACAGTTCGGTCCCTATCTGCCGTGGGTGTAGGATACTTGAGAGGAGTTGCCCCTAGTACGAGAGGACCGGGGTGAACGTTCCACTGGTGGACCAGTTGTCGTGCCAACGGCAGTGCTGGGTAGCTATGAACGGACAGGATAAACGCTGAAGGCATCTAAGCGTGAAGCCCCCCTCAAAACAAGGTATCCCTTGAGAGCCGTGGAAGACCACCACGTCGATAGGCCGGAGATGTAAGTGCAGTAATGCATTCAGTTGACCGGTACTAATGGCTCGATTGGCTTGATTTGATCCGGAAGAAGACAGATCTTCTTCCAAAAGCATCCTTGGACAACAAATCCCCTCGGGGAAACGCCGATCTCGCTCCTTTTCCGGTCTGGTGGCCAAAGCACGAGCAAAACACCCGATCCCATCCCGAACTCGGCCGTTAAGTGCCGTCGCGCCAATGGTACTGCGTCTCAAGACGTGGGAGAGTAGGTCACCGCCAGACCTGAAAAGAAGCGAGAGCATCTCTCGAAACGATGAAAAGCAAGCACCGCAGACCACGCGATGCAATGGCGCGGGGTAGAGCAGCCCGGTAGCTCGTCAGGCTCATAACCTGAAGGTC
>NZ_WMIF01000054.1 GCF_009711185.1 Paracoccus limosus | reverse complement strand
CGAAACGCAGGCCCGCGTCGGCTGCGCCAGCTGGAAAGCTACGCCGCCACGGGCCTGCTCAACCGCGCGCCAAAGGGGTCACTTTTGGGCGCCGATCGGGGGGGCCGTTTGGATGCCGATTGACAGTTAAACAGAAATCCCGACGCCAGCGAAGAAAATATCCCGACCTTGAGCAGTCCCTGGTCAGCCCGACCGACCGCGGCAACCTTGGTCACGCCGATGTCGATCTGCCGAAGAGCATGCCGGGCGCTGCGCAGAAACTCCTGCCCGGCGACCGTCAGCCGCACCCCGCCCGAATGTCGTATGAATAGTGAGGCACCCAATTCATCCTCAAGGTCGCGGATCTGGCGGCTGACCGATGATTCATTGATGTCCAAGGCGATTGCAGCCTTGCGGAAGCTCCCGTGGTCGGCCGCAGCAAGGAAATGCCGCAACTGGCGCAACCGGATTGTGCTCTTACCAGCGCTGCCCTCGACAATACGCGCGAGGACGGAGCTACCAGATGGGGCGTCCCTGTTTCGGTGCATAGGCATGGCACATCATCCCGAACCGCAGTCGTCTTCTGGCCAGCGCTCGGTCGCGGCCTGCCAGCGAAGGCGATGGTACGTGCCGTGATGGCCAGGTTCATACGCGACCATCTCCCGTCCTCCACACCTCAAACTTAATACCATTCAGTTCCCAGATGGTGCTGCTTGACATCGGCTCCGTCAACGAAAAAAATAAATCGTATTCAGTTTCAGCGGACAGTCGCAACAGGGATCTCGATGGCTCGCCCCCGAAAAGAGCAGGAACTTGATATTGCTCGCCGTGCGGTCGAGGAAACGATCCGTCTGCTGGCACAGCAAGGCGACTTCGATGTTCCACTGACCTCGGTGGCACAGGCCGTGGGCTGCACGGCGCCGGCCCTTTACGGCCATTTCCGCAACAAGAATGCTTTACTGCGCGCGGCGCGCGACGAAGGATTTGGACGCCTCTACAACGAGAAGTTCGCGGTTTTCGAACAGATGCGAGGCGATCCGTTCGGCTATTTGCGCGATGGCAGCTATGCCTATGCGCGCTTCGCCCTGGAGAACCCCACTCTGTACCGGCTGATGTTCTCACCGCCCCCGAAGCTTGGGGTGAGCGATGATCCGTGGTCAAGCGAAGCAGGTCGTCAGGTCCTGAGTCTGCTGCTGACAGGCCTGCGCTCATCTCAGGAGCATGGTTACTTGCCGGGTGCTGACCTGCAACGCTACGGCTTCATGTTCTGGTCAACGATCCATGGAGCGGTCAGTCTGAACATTCAGAACCGCCTGCTGGACCACGCGGCGAAGTGGGACTCGACGCAGAGCGTGATAGACGCGCTCATGGAGATGATCGCGGCAACCGGCCCGGCCAAACACCCGATCACGTCATGAGCGGATCTTTCGCGCCTTTGCAAAGCCACGATCCGTGGCGATGAACCGCTCCAACATCGGTACGATCAGCCTGACGGGATCGGCGGTGGGCTGGCCGGTCTCGCGGGCCAGTACCTCGGCATAGGCGACCAGATCGCGGTGAAGCGACGCGGGCAGTTCCACCGTCACCTTCACGGGCTTGTCGTCGGGGAGCGGGCCGAGTTTCAGCTTTGTCATGGTCAACCTCCTGCCGGCTCGAATACCAGATCGCGGGTGACGATGATCCTGACCGGGTAGCCAGGACGGATCGTCAGTGTCGGTACGACCTGCAACTGGCGCTGGACGATCTGCTGACCCGCCTGGTTGATGGTATCCTGCGCCCCGTCGCGGATGGCGCGGATCAGTCGATCCTCGTCGCTGCTGGCCAATTCCGCACCGACCGCAAGCAAGGTCGAGAGGCCAGCGGCCCGCATCAGATCCCACCAGTGGTAATCCACGCCATCCTCAAGCCCGGCGTAACCGGAAGCGTCCGCACCCGGCAGGCGCTCCAGGACGATGGAGCGGCCGCCGGGCAGGATCAGGCGATTCCAGACCAACAGGACGCGGCGCTGGCCGAAGGTCACACCGTCATCATATTGGCCGATGATGCGCGTTCCCTGCGGGATCAGCAACAAGCTGCCGGTCGGGCTGTCATAGACGTTCTCGGTCACTTGGGCCGTGATCTGGCCGGGCAGATCGGAACGGATGCCGGTGATAAGCGCCGCCGGGATCACCGCCCCGGCCTGAAGGATATAGGGCGATGCCGGTGGTGCGACGCGATCCGGGGCGACGGTTTGCCGGTCCACAGGCCCGTTGAGAAAAGCGGTATGGCGATCCTGCGCTGGAGCCTGACCACCGAGATCGAGACCCGCGAGCCCGGGCATGGTCGTTCCCGGCGTCGCTCCAGCCCGCGGGCCAGACTGGAAGAACACGCCGCTCAGACGAGCGGCTTCTTCCTCGGCGAGACGACGCTGCTCATCTGGATCAACGGCGGGCGCCGTGATGGTCGGTGGCGCGACCGGCTGCCCCCGATTCTGCGCCTCAAGTATCGGGCGACCAAGATCGCCCGGCAACGCCGGTCCCAGGACCGGGCCGGTATAGTCGCGCGGCAGGCCGGCAAGCCCATCTGCTGTGGGGCGGTTCTCGGTCGAATAGAGTTCGCCGCCGCCCGGCCCGGCATCGCGGGTCTGGAGAGCGTAGATCAGTGCCCCGCCAATGCCGAGAAGGGCAACGGCTCCGGCGCCTGCCAGCACCTTGCGGGACAGGCGGGTGACGCGGGGCGGCTCGGCGCGCAACCGCATGGGGGCTGCGGTGTCGGTATCGCTCATGAGGGTGATCCTCCCGTGGTCGCACCGGCTGGCTGGGCTGCGGCCCGCGTCTGCTCGACGCGGACGATCCTGACGACCTGCTGGCGGTCGCCGCTGCCGAGGCGAAGTTCCCCTGCGCCGAACAGGCGGTCCACGATCAGGACGTTCCGATGGATGCGGGAATTGACGATCTGCGGTTCGCCGTCCGATCCAAGGACGAACAGAGGCGGCATCTCTCCCTGCACGATGCCACGCGGGAAGACGACATAGACGCGCCTGCCGTCGTCGAAGACGGAAACCGGCCGCCATGGCGGGCTGCTGCCCTGCACCTGCAAGCCGTAACGATAGTTGCGCGCGGTCTCGGCCGGGATGACGGGGGCTGAGGGCGTGGTCACGCGGCTTCCCGGCGGTGGTGTCGGATACGCCCATGCCACAGCAGGCATATAGAGAGCTTCGCGGGCGCGGAGTTCGATCATGTAGATGCGCCGGTCGGTGGTGATGACGAGGTTGGTCGAAATGTCCGGTCGGGTCGGCTTCACCAGCACATGCACCCGGCGGGTCGGGCCGCTGCCGCTCTCCGTGTCACCGATGATCCAGCGGGTGGTGTCTCCGGCGGCAATCGGCCCCGCGCCGGTCAGGCTTTCGCCCGGCTCCAGCGCGATGGTGGTGATTTGCCCGACTGCGGCATAGACCTGATAGAGCGCGCCTTCCGACCAGGGATAAATCTGGATGGCATTATAGTAGCCTTCCCGGCGCGGCTCGACGCGGGCGGCGGCATTGGCGTTCTCGACGCGGGCCGTCGCCGTGCCGGCAGCCTCGCCGCCCCGCGCCACAGTCCAGGCGGGCGGGACGTGCAGCGGCCGGGGCGTTGTGTCGGCTGCGGCGGCCTGCACGGTCGGCACCGGCGGCACATCGGCGTCGTAGCTGAACTGCGGCGTCCGGTTGGTGGCGCAGCCGGCCAGCATGGCGGCGGAAAGCAGCAAAGCCGCGAAGGCGGGTTTGCGGAAAACCGGAAGCCCGGCTTTGCGGAAAGTCGTGGCGGTCATTGGCTCATCTCCCGCGACCAGTTGATCGCGTTGACATAGATTCCGAGGGGATTGGTGCGCAGCCGCTCGGCATTGCGCGGGGTCTGGATCACGACCGTCAGGATCGCGGTCCATCGCTCGGTGGTGGAGAGTTGGCCGTTCTCGTAGTGCCGCTCAGACCAGGCCACACGGAAACTGTCCGGCGACGCCCGGATGATGCTCGATACTTCGACGGCTACCTGCTGGCGGCCGACGCGCGTGAAGGGATCGTTGGAGCGGGCATAGTCGTTCAATGCGGCCGCGCCCCGGTCGGTGGTGAACTCGTAAGCCCTGAGCCAGTTCTGGCGGACGACGATGGCGTCGGCCGGGAGCGCGCGCACCTGTTCGATGAAACGGCCGAGGTGAAAGGCGATCTGCGGGTCGGTCGGCCGATAATCGGCTGCTGCCGGCGCGACGGCTTGCGCCTGGCCGAGATTGTCCACCTGAACGACCCATGGCACGATGCTCCCACGCGCCGATTGCCAGACAAGAGCGCCGGCGAAACCTGCCGCGAGGATCAAGGAGCCGAACGCCATGTAGCGCCAGTTCCTTGCCTGGACCCGGGCCGAGCCGATGCGGTCGTCCCAGACCTGCGCGGCGCGCTGATAGGGCGTTTCGGGTTCCGGCATCTTGCCGTAATGGGTCGTCGGTCGTTTGAAGATGTTCATGTGCGGTTACTTTCGGAAAGGCTGACGGAGGAGCCGCCACCATGGCTGTCGCCGGACCGGACGGCATGGGCGGCAGCGGTGACGCCATGGCTCATCGCCCGGCTGCGGCGCATGTTCTGCGCCCAGGCCGGCGGGCTATCTGCGGCTGAGGGCGTTGACGGATCAGGCGATGGGGCGCCGCCGATCGTGCCCATTGAGGAGCTGCCGCCGGACGCCGCGAACCCCGCTTTTGCGCCGTCGGAATAGCTGGATTTCATACTGTCGGCGGAGCGAGACGCGGCACGCTTGAGGGGCGAGATGGCTGCGGATGCTCCGGTGCGCGCCACGCCACCAAGGCCGGACGCGACACCGGCTGCACCGGACCCGCCCATGGAACTGAGCGTATAGGCCGACGAGGCCGCACCGGCGGCCGAGGCCCCGCCGCGGGCAAGTGCAGCACCGCCCGAAAGTGCGGCACCGCCACCACGCGCCGCAAGCATGGTCACGCCACCGCCCGCGACAGCAGCACCGCCGACCGCGAGGCCGGTTCCAACCGCCGCCCCTGCGCTGAGTTGCGGGCCGCCCGAGACGAGGCCGGTGGCGATACCGGGACCGAAGATACCGAGGCCGAGAAGAGAAAGGGCGGCCAGCACGATGGCCATGGCGTCGTCAATGGTCGGGGTCGCACCGCCGAAGCCTGCAGTGAACTGGCCGAAGAGCGTCGAGCCGATGCCGATGATGACGGTCAACACCAGCACCTTGATGCCGGATGAGACGACATTGCCCAGGACCCTTTCAGCCATGAAGGCGGTCTTGCCGAAGAGACCGAAGGGGATCAGCACGAAGCCTGCAAGCGTCGTCAGCTTGAACTCGATCAGGGTGACGAAGAGCTGGATCGCCAGGATGAAGAAGGCGAGGATCACCAGTGCCCAGGCGAAGAACAGGCAGAGGATCTGCACGAGGTTTTCAAAGACCGCGATCCAGCCCATGAGATCGGAAATGGATTCGAGCAGCGGGCGCCCGGCATCGAGGCCGATCTGGGCGACGCGGCCAGGGCGCAGGAGATCGGCGGCAGAAAACCCCGTGCCCGAGGCCATGAGGCCGAGGCCGGCGAAGCTCTCGAAGACGATGCGGGCGAGATTGTTCCAGTTGGCGATGATATAGGCGAAGACGCCGACGAAGATCGTCTTCTTCACCAGGCGCGCGATGATGTCGTCGTCGGCGCCCCAGGCCCAGAACAGGGTGTCAATCGGCATCCAAACGGCCCCCCCGATCGGCGCCCAAAAGTGACCCCTTTGGCGCGCGGTTGAGCAGGCCCGTGGCGGCGTAGCTTTCCAGCTGGCGCAGCCGACGCGGGCCTGCGTTTCG
>NZ_WMIF01000053.1 GCF_009711185.1 Paracoccus limosus | reverse complement strand
AAGCCGTCCAAATGGCCGCCCATTTTGCCGTCTCGTTCCAAGCCAACACCTCCGACGTTCATGCGCACGGAGATTGGCCCGTTCAGATCACCAGCGGCAGGAGGGGATCAGCGTCGCGCTTACGCCTTTGGATGGATTTTTTTGCCCGACCAGCTGGCCATCGTACCGGGCGAATGTCGGTCAGCTGTAACGGAAGCGCCCCTGCTGGACAGACGACCACTCAAACCTGCGCCCAAGCCGTGGCTATCCGATAGGGACGCGCTCAGGTGCGGATGGTGCCGTCACCGGTGACCAGATATTTGAAGCTTGTCAGTTGTTCCGCGCCCACCGGGCCGCGCGCGTGCATCTTGCCGGTGGCGATACCGATTTCGGCGCCCATGCCGAATTCGCCGCCATCGGCGAATTGGGTCGAGGCGTTGCGGATCAGGATGGCGCTGTCGAGCCCCTTGAAGAAGCGGTCGGCTGTGGCGTTATTCTCGGTCAGGATGGCCTCGGTGTGGCCCGAGCCATAGCGGCGGATATGGGCCATGGCCTCATCGACACCATCGACCAGTTTGACGGCGATGATCTTGTCCAGGAATTCATGCCCGAAATCCGAAGCCTCGGCCCGCACGGTGCCGGGCAGATCGGCCAGCACGCCATCGGCCCGCACCTCGACGCCAGCATCCAGCAGATCTTGCAGCAGCACCGGCCCGTGCTTGTCAAAAAAGGCGCGGTCGATCAGCAGACATTCCGCGGCGCCGCAGATGCCGGTCCGACGCGTCTTGGCGTTCAGCACGACGCGGCGCGCCTTTTCCAGATCGGCCTCGCCATCGGCATAGACATGGCAGATGCCCTCCAGATGCGCAAAGACCGGCACGCGCGCCTCTTTCTGGACAAGCCCGACCAGCCCCTTGCCGCCACGCGGCACGATGACGTCGATATAGGCCTGGGCGCGCAGCATCGCCGCCACCGCCTCGCGGTCGGTGGTGGGCACCATCTGGATCGCCGCCTCGGGCAGGCCGGCCTGACGCAGGCCGGTGACCAGCGCCTGATGGATCGCGGTCGAGCTGTGGATGCTTTCCGAGCCGCCGCGCAGGATCACGGCATTGCCGGCCTTGAGCGCCAGGGCCGCCGCATCTGCAGTGACATTCGGGCGGCTTTCATAGATCACGCCGATGACGCCCAAGGGGGTGGCGACGCGCTGGATATGCAGCCCGTTCGGCCGGTCCCATTCGGCCAGAACCCGGCCCACCGGGTCGGCCTGCGCCGCAACCGAGCGTAGCCCGTCAGCCATGGCGCGGATGCGGGCGGGATCCAGTTTGAGCCGGTCCAGCATGGCCGGGCTGAGGCCCTTTTTCTCGGCGAAATCCATGTCTAGGGTATTAGCGTCCAAAATCGCCTGTTCCGAGCCGATCAGCGCATCCGCCGCGCCCACCAATGCGGCGTGCTTGCGTTCTGCTGTAGCTTCGGCCAGCACGGCGGCAGCGGCGCGGGCGGCCGCCCCCAGTTCGGCGATCAGCGCATCGGCATCAGAAGTGGTCAGGTCTTTCATGGCATCATTCCCCTTGATGCCCCCGAGATAGTCAGGCAAGGGCTGGATTTCCAGCGGAAAGGGTGGAGGAGGGGGAAGGTGTAGGATTTTGCGGTCAGGGTGCCCGGCGCCTGATCCGCAAGGAAAACCTGTTGCCAAGCCTTCTGCGACAAATGGCGAACAAAACCAGAACAAAGCGCGTGGCTGTAAAACATCTGGCGCGGCTCTGGGCGCGGCCCCAGCCAGGTCCTGTGACGGGCTCGGGGAATGGATCGCGAACGGCTATCGCGACCTGCGCGACCGCATTCTGGGCGGGGTGGCGGAATGAGCCACAAGGTTGTGACCCTCGTTTGCAGCCGCGTCGTCGGTAGCGCCGCTCAAAAGGCGGTTCTTACGAACATGGCAGACAAAGCCAGCGACGGTGGCGAGGGTGTCTTTGCCAGCAAGGCAACCATCGCGGCCGAGACGGAAATGGGCCTGACGACGGTCAAGCGCGCAATCAACGAACTGCTCGAAAAAGGTCTGATCGTCGAGGCTGGGGCCAAGCCTTGCACGAACGGGCACACCATCATTTACGATATGGTTGTCGGTGCAATTGCGGCCCTGCCCGAGTGGAAACTATCTCGCCGTGCCGAACCTCGCCGGTCCATGGTGGACCCGGTCCAGAACGGACGGTGACCCGGTCCAGAGCGGACCCCAAACCGTCCTTGAACCATCCTTGAACAATGATGATGACCGCGCGGGCAAGCGAGACGATTTTCGGGGTAAGATCCTCGAAGCGATTGGGCTCGACCCTAGTGCCCGGACGGCGCTGGTCGGGCCGGCCGAGATGGCCGAGGCGCGTCGCTGGCTCGACCTGCCGCATGTCAGTGAAGATCTGGCCTGCAAACAGATTCGGGCGGTGATGGCGCGGAAAGGTGGCGAGCCGCCGCACAGCCTGGGATATTTCACCGCCGAGATGCAGCGGATGAGTGCCGAACTGGACGCGGCCAGGACGCCGCTGGCGCCTGCCAGCCCTCGCCCGGAGAAGGCTCGGCCGAGCGGCGTGGTGGCGATGGCGCCGAGGCCGGCCTTGGTGGATCTGGACGCGCTCGCGGCTCTTTGGGCGCCCAAGGTGACCACCGGCAGTTACGTGCCTGCCTCGGCCATCAGTGCTGCGCTGGCGCGGCACATGCTCAATCGGGGGCTGGTCAGTCAGACAGAGCTGCGCCGCGTCGGGGTGGCAATATGAGCCAGGCGCCAAAACCTGCCGGCCTTCTGCGGATGGTCCGGTTGCGCGGCTGGCTCGCCCCGGAAAGGCTGGCTGCTGCCGTTCGGGCCTTGGGCGGATGCCATCGCCCAGCCGCGCGCGGTGCGGCCGGGTCGGTGCGCCGACGGGCAGGCAAGCGGCTGGCTTCCCTAGGTTCTTCCAAGGCCCCTACCGCCTGCGGGGGGATTTCCCGCGCAAATATCCACATGTGCGAGGGCATTTTTTCTGGACTTTATTATTACTTCTCCCCGCCGCACCAGCGCGCTGAAATCGCGCCAGAGGAATGCTGATGTGCTTTGATGCAGTCTGGTGGCAGTGGAAAATCAAGGCTCTGAAATCATGAGAACTTCCGTCACCCTTGACGATGACCTGTTGCCGATGCTGATGGCAGAGAAGGCTCGGCTTGCCCGCGCTGCTGGTCTGCGTGAGATATCAAACGCCCGTGCGATCAACACGGTTTTGCGGCGCGCCCTGACCGCAGGTAAGGCGAAATCGGCATGAGCATGTTCGACCGCCAAGCCAGTTGCCTTCGCAGCGTTGTGGGGCAATACCTGACACGCAATGCGGCCCATCCGGCCGCCGATCAATGGGCCAATGAAACGCTGGTCCATGCCTTCGATGCTGCGCAGCGCGCTGCGGCAGAGCGGAACCTGAAGGCACTGACCATGTTAGCCCCGCAGAGGCCGCCGGGCACCGAGAAACGCTTTCTGGAAGTGCTGCAAAAGGCTCGCAGAGCGATGCCCTTCGTTGACGTGGATTACGGCACCGGCGACGGTCGGGGCTATCGCAGGCCGAAGCCGGCCGCGGACATCATGCGTCTCCAGATCGGCGAAGATCACTTGTCGAATTTCGATGCCCCGGCCGCGAACCTCAGCAGCGAGCGGCTGACCGTCTCCGAAGCTGTCCTGGCCCGGTCGCGCGTGATGCGGGCCGGCGCGCATTTGGTGGTGGCGCCGAAGCCGGGCACCACCCGCGCCGGAACCGCCGAGATCCCGCTGCAAGCCGTTCCCGTCGGGCTGACCCTGACCCGCCCGGCGCCCTTTGCCCTGATCCCCGATCTGGACGAAAGCCCGGTGCCGGTCTCGCCCCTCTCGGCCGTGATGGTCACCGACAAGGTGCAGCGCCCCGATGATCTGGCAACCCACGCCTTCCGGGTCTCGCTCAAGCGCAGCGAGATCAACGACCGGCCGGATGACGAGCTGATCAACATCGTGCTGCACGCGATCATCCTGGGCTTGGCCGATGCCGTCGACCGTGAGCTGCTGGGCGCGATCCTGGCGTCCGATCCCGGGATGTTCACCCTCGGGCGGGCGGCGGCCAAGGGCCTGACGTTCGGCGAGCTGCGTGCCATCGTCGGCACCGATGAACCCGGCGCAGGCCTGACCCCCGGCCCGGGCTATGGCGACGCGGCGGGTCAGCTGTTCCTGAACTCGATCCCGGCCGAGCTGGCTTCAGCCGCCGACCGGACTGTCATCGCCGCCTTCGACAAGTTCGGCATCTCGGCAGGCCCGGAAATCACCCTGCTGGTCGAACGCACTGCCGCCGACGGCAGCGTGACCCTGACCTGCTTTTGCGAGTTGCGCACCGTGATCCCGGACGATGGTTTTGCCTGGGTGTTCCAGGCGCCGGCGGTGACGCCATGATGATCGACCTGCTGGGCGCCTGGCGTGGCCGGTCTGGCGATCAGGTCGCGCCCACTGCCGCCGCCTCGGATCGTCAGCTGCCGCCCGATCTGCTGGCCTGCGTCGATCGCGCCCGGGTGCGCCATTCCCGGCGCGATGACCACGAGGGCAACCCGATCATCAAGCTGCGCGCGCCGGCGTTCGGCGAATTCCGCTGGCTGGGGCTCGAGGACGCGGCCGATCGGGTTGCAGTCCTGTGGCCCGAACTGGCGCCGGCCCTCTGCGTCCGCGCGGCGCAGCTGCTAGAGGCGACCGTCACCGACGTGGCGATGGCAGGAGTAGAAAAGCGGAAGCGCCGCCCTTGGGTGTGGGATTGGTGATGCCCGACTGGAAAGCTGACCAGCCAGTGCCATTTGCATTGCTGATCTTGCGAAGCCCCTGGGGCGATGAGGCGCCCTTTGCCCATGTCGCCATTGAGGCAGAGCGGCCGGTGACCAGTGCGCTGCTGGGGCCGGATGGCAGCCCGCTGCGCTATGCCACCCCGGCGCTGGGCTTTGACCTGCGCGGGCGGGGCTGATGGCCCGCCGCCGCAGATCCCCGGTGCCCACCCGGCTGCGCCGGCTGGCCAAGGAACTGGCGCTGCCCGGCATGGTCGAGGCGCCCATGCCCACCGGCAAGAACCCATCCGCCCGCCGCACCCGCCGGCTGGCGCGCAAAAGCTGGCTGATCGGCTGGCCCTTCTCACGAGGTGAACTCTGATGCCCACGCTTTTCGATGTAATCATCACCGGCGAGCCCGCCCGGCCCGCGCCCGAGATCCGCGTCGATGGCCGCCCCGTCCAGGACGGCGAGCGCGTCACCATGGACCTGGCGCAGGCCGTGGATCTGCTGGAACGCGGTCTGGCGGTCCGACCGGGCAAGGTCGAGGTGACAGTGGCGGTCAAACCCGGCCGCGCCGGCGGCGTGATGCTGGATGGCGGCTATGCGGCGCCCGGCACCCGCGTCGGCGTGGACTGGGCCACGGCCCAGAACCTGGTCTGGCGCGGCCGGGCGGAACTCGCCCCCGGCGTCACGCTGCCCAGCCAAGACCCGGATCGCCCGAAATGAAGTTCGACCTGATCATCAAGGGCCGCGACACCCTGTCTCTGGGCGGCCTGCGCCGGCGCCGCACCGGCGTCATGATCGACGGCCAGGCCCGCTTTGGCGGCGAGCGGGTGCGCGTTTCCTGGTCCGAGGCGCGCCAGCTGATCGGCGCGGGCCAGGCCGAGGCCGCGCCGGGCGTCGTGGTGCCGCTGACCAACCCGGAGCCGCGGCCGTGAGATAGCGAAAGCCCGGCGCTGCGGACGGCGCCAGGCCTTGGGTGTCAATCGGCATCCAAACGGCCCCCCCGATCGGCGCCCAAAAGTGACCCCTTTGGCGCGCGGTTGAGCAGGCCCGTGGCGGCGTAGCTTTCCAGCTGGCGCAGCCGACGCGGGCCTGCGTTTC
>NZ_WMIF01000052.1 GCF_009711185.1 Paracoccus limosus | reverse complement strand
AAGCCCTCGAAGAAGGCCCACTCATCGTCGGATATCAGGTTGCGCGCCAAGCCCATCTCCCAAGCAGAGATGAGCTTGAATCATAGGACGACTGCCAACGGAACCCCTTTTGTCAACACGGCCTAGTCGAACGATCGGGTCGATCCGCTGACGACGAGTTCAACCATCAGATCTCTAACGGCGCGCTGCCGCTCCCGTTGGGATTGCAGAGCACAATGATCTTTCGACGCGCCGACGTCGTGTAAACCCATGATCTAAAAAAGCCGGCTACGCGCCGGCTTTGTCATGTGCACGGTGAAGCAACGCTATCTGAGAAAAAGGGCAGGGCGAACTGCCGGCCTGTTCGGCATGCCATTGATATTGTTCAGACGTTTTCCGCGCCAGCGGCAAATCTTTGTAATTATGGCCACCCGATGAAAAGAGGCAGATAGTTCTGCCTTTTTGATCATAAAAGTTGCCTCTTGCAGTAAACTCTATCCACATAAGCCATTGAAATATACCGCGATAGTGCTGCGAGCGGCCTGCGGCCGCTCAAGAAGCTTGATCGCGTCGACTATCGGCTTGGGCCGCAGTATCGCGCCTCACGATGCTGCTGGGAGCGAAGCGCTCATTGCGGGTGCCGGTTTGCAAGGCGATCGCGTATAGACGGCATGGGAAAAGTAAGGCTGATGACGTAACATCGGTTCTGTTTTCTTTCGCGGACATCAAGGAAGCCATGCTCCGCAAAGATAACGATGGGAAAGTGCAGCGGCTCACCATCCGTACATTCTTGCCGACGATAATCGTCGATGAAGTCTCCGTGATGGAAGAGCAGTCACCCGTTCTTGGACGGGGAGGATTTGATGAGACGGCGCGGAAGCGCATGTTCGCCTACATGCTCTCTGGCAAGGACGCCTCCAGTGTCGTCGCCAGTGAAAAGAAGGCGATCATCACGGCTCGTTTGAATGCCCAAGTCGTCAGTATCGAGAGATTGGCGCAGCGATCCTGCGGACCGCCGCGCCGCTGATCTCAGGCGGAATAGCCCGGGCGAGGCACCAGTCCCATCAGGCTTTGCGACAGGCCGCCATCGACCACGATATCCTGTCCGGTCACATATGAGGCGCGGGGCGAGGCGAGGAACAAGGCGACATCGGCCATATCCTCGGGCGTGGCAATGCGGTGCAGGGGCACCATCGCCTCGCGCCGGGCCTTGGTTTCGGGATCGGTATAGAAGGCTTCGGACAGGGGCGTGCGCACCAGGCCGGGACTGACGCAATTCGAGCGCACGCCGCGTGGCCCCCATTCCTGGGAAAGTTGCCGCGACATCATCAGCGTTGCCGCCTTGCTGGCCGAATAGGCGCCCGACGCCGGCTGCGGCTGGGTGCCGGCGATCGAGGCGATATGCACCAGCGCGCCCTGACCGCGCGCCAGCATGGCCTTGCCAAAGGCCTGCGACATCATCAAATAACCGGTCAGATTGATGCGCAGCATGGCAGACCAGTCGGCCTCGGCGACGCTTTCCAAGGGACCGGGGCGCAGGATGGCGGCGTTATTGACCAGCACATCGGCACCACCCTCGGCTTCGACCCGCGCAGCTGCGGCCGCGATGTCCTCGGTCCGGGCAATATCGCAGGCCATGCCGAATGCCCCGTTCCCCAGCTCACCCGCCAAAGCGTCCAGCGCCACGGCATCGCGGTCCAGCAGCACGACCCGCGCGCCTTGGTCCGCAAAGGCGCGCGCCAGCGCCTGACCGATACCGCCCGCCGCGCCGGTGACCACGGCGATCTTTCCATCAAGTTGCAGCCAGTTCATGTTCTTCTCCTCTCTCTCATATCGGGATGCGGGTGCCGGTGGCGGCCCGCGACAATCTGGGGGTTTGGCTCATCCGAAAAATCGGCTAGGTCGGACCTAAGGAGATCCGTATGTCCATCGACCTTTTCGACCTCAATCGGTGCATCGGCGCGCTGAGCACCCGCTTTTCCAGCCGGCTGGGCAGCGGCGCCTCGCAGGAATATCACCAGCGCTTTCAGATCGGCGTGGTGGAATGGCGCATCCTTTGCCATCTGGCGGTCGAGCCCTGGTCCAATGTCATCGCCATGGCGAATTCCATCGGACTGGACAAAAGCTCGGTCAGCCGCGCGCTGGCCGAGATGAAGACGCGCGGTCTGGTCGAGATGCGTGACGGCGTCCGCCGCACGCGCGAGGCGAACCTGACCGCCGAGGGGCTGGCGCTGCATCATGAGGTGTTGCCGGTCGCGCGCGCCCGCGAGGCGGCGCTGCTGACCGGGTTCGACGCTCAGGAAGCCCAGCAGTTGCTGGATTATTTTCATCGCCTGATCGCCAATCTTCCCAAGGTCGAGGAAGACGCGCAGCGCCGCGCCGGCCAAGACGACTAGACCGCCAGCGACGGCAAGGGGGCGGCGCGCAGCAGCCGGTCCTCTTGCGCGACGATCAGATGGCCCGAAGCGCGCAGATATTCCGCGAAGTCCGGATCGGTGTCGCGCGCCTGCCAGCGTGCCTCCATATCGGCCAGATCGCGATAGGCCCACAGATGCACGACCTGGTTCAAGGTGCCGACTGTGCTGGTGTAAAACCCGATGGGCGCGCCCAGCGTGCGGATCAGCACCGGCATGGCCAGCCGGTCGAAGACCTCCAGAAATTCCCCCATCTTGCGCGGGGCGATGGTGTAATATCGCAGGTTGACCAGCGGACGGTCGGCGGGGGCGGTGAACATCTCTGCGCCTTTCATGCGTTGGTGGTCGTCTCGGGCAGCCGTCCGGCCAGCGCCAGCCCGGCGATATAGCCAAAGGTCATGGCCGGTCCGATGGTGATGCCGGCGCCCGGATAGGCCCCGCCCATCATCGAGGCGGCGTCATTCCCGGCCGCGTAAAGGCCGGGGATCGGTGCATTCCGGGCATCCAGCACCCGCGCCCGCGTATCTGTCACCAGACCCGGGAAGGTGCCCAGATCGCCCATGACGATATGCAGCGCATAGAAGGGGCCGACCTCGACCGGGGCGACGTTGGGATTGGGCTGGTGGCCCTCATCGCCCAGATAGCGGTTGAAACCCGATGTGCCGCGCCCGAACTGGCGGTCCTCGCCCTGACGGGCGCCTTGGTTATAGGTCGCGACCTCATCGGCCAGGGCGGCCGGATCGACGCCGATCTGCCGGGCAAGGTCCTGCAGCGTCTTGCCGCGCTTCAGATAGCCATTGCGCAGATGCGTGCTCAGGGGCATCGGATAGGGCTTTACGAAGCCGATGCCATATTTGCGGATGGTGCGGTGATCGGCGATCAGCCAAGCCTCGGTCTTGCCCAGTCCCTGACAGCTTTGGATCATCGCGGCGCCGACATCGTGATAGGACTGGCTTTCGTTGACGAAACGCCGCCCCGAGGGGCCCACCATGATGAAACCCGGCTTGTAGCGGTCCACCAGATGCGGGAAGGCGATGGCGCCGCTGGCATAAGGCACCTTGGACACCGGCATCCAGGCCGCCGCATTGGGCAGGCCCTGCGACATATGCCCGCCTGCACCTTCGCCCAAGGCGATGCCGTCGCCGGTGTTGCCCTCGGGGACGGGGGTGAAATGCTCACCGCCCTCCTGAACATGCGGATAATGGTCTTTCAACCGCTTCAAATCGCGGGCAAAGCCCCCGGCGGCCAGAACGACGCCAAGCGTGGCCGAAATCCGGCGCGGCTTGCCGCCGATGCTGGCAACCACGCCGGTGATGCGCCCCGCTTGCTGCGTCAACTCCTGCACCGGCGCGTCGGTCACGATCTCGATCCCCAGGTCAAAGGCCGATTTCGCCAAGCGGGCCGCCAGCGCATTGCCCGAGGTCAGCTGCACCCCACGGCCATAGCGCGCCAGATGGGTCATATGAATCCCCAGCCGTTTGGCGACATAGGCGGCCGAGACCGGCGACTTGGTGAAGTTGAAGAAATGCTTCAGATCGTTGTTCGACGAGTTGAACATCATTCCCATGAAGGTGATGGTCTTCAGCGGCGGGCGCAGGCGCTTGAACTCCTTGCCCAGCCGCCGGCCGTCATAGGCCGCCGCCGTGATCGAGCGGCCGATCTGCACGCCACCCGGCGCCTCGGGGTGGTAATCGGGATAGATCGAGGGCGTGAACTTGACCTCGGTCTGCGCCTCCAGAAAGCGCAGCATCTCGGGGCCGTAATCCAGATAGGCGTCCACGAAGGCGGCGTTGTAATTGTTGCCGGCCTCATGGCTCATATATTCATGCACGGCGGCGCGGTCGACCTTGGTGCCGCCCTGGGCTTCGGGGCGGTCCTCGAAATGCGGGTTGCCGGGGATCCAGACCACGCCACCCGAAAAGGCGGTGGTGCCGCCAAACACGGGCGCCTTTTCCAGGACGATCACGGACAGGCCGTTCTTCCTGGCGGTGATCGCGGTGGTGAGCCCGGCAGCGCCGGAACCGATGACCACCACATCATATGTGTCGTTGATGTTCATATCCGATGTCCTCGGGTCAGTTCTGTTTGTGTTTTACGAAGGTGGCGCGGATGAACAGCGCCGACACGCCCGCGATCAGCAATGGCACGGCAAAGACCGCCAGAAGCGAGGGCAGTCCCAGCCCCTGGCCGATCAGGATGCCGCCCAGCATCGGGCCGATCACCGCACCGATGCGGCCGATCCCCATGGCCCAACCGATCCCGGTCGAACGGATCTCGGCGGGGTAAAGGGCTGCGGCCAGCGCGTAAAAGGCGTTGAAGCCGCCATTGGTGGTGAAGCCGGCAAGATAGGCCAGCACCAAGGTCAGCGCCAGCGTCACCGACAGGTAACCAAAGGCCGCGACCACGATCGCACCACACAGCATGGCGATGCAGGTGACCCGTTGCAGCCCAAAGCGCGAGCCGAGTGCGCCGATCGCGAAGGTTCCCGTGAAGCCGCCAAAGTTGAACAGCGCGCCGGCATAGATGGCATTTTCCACCGCCAGACCGGATTGCACCGAAAGCTGGGTGATCCACGAGACGAGGAAATAGAAGGTCATGAAGCCCATGACGACGCTGAGCCACAGGCACAGCGTGCCGCGCAGACGCCCATCGCGGAAAACCGCCGCGATTGAGGCGCGCCGTGTCGTGACCTTGGGCGGCAGGGCCGCCAGCTGCGCTTCGCCCAGCCGGCGCAACACGCGATTGAGCCGCGTCAGTGCGCCACGAGGCTGCTTGCGTTTCAGGAAGTCCAGCGATTCCGGCAGGATCAGCACGACCAGAGGCAGCAGCGCCAGCGACAGGAAACCCGCGCCCTTCAACATCATGCGCCAGCCATGCTCGGGCAGGTAATGCGCCACCACCAGACCGGTCACCACCGCGCCCAGTGCATAGCCCGAGATCGCGGCGGCGACCACCATGCCCTGCTGTCCTCGCGGTGCGTAATCCGCAGCCATCGCGGTCACGCTGGCCAGAAATGCTCCGACCGAGGCGCCGATGACGGCCCGCAGAATGACCAGTTGGGTGATGTCCTGCGCCCGGCTGCTCAACAGCATGGTGGCGGTGATGATGCTGAGCAGCGCGATGATCAACGGGCGGCGACCGCATTTGTCGGCCAAGGGCGCGATGAACAGCCCACCTACGGCCATGCCCGCCAGCGAGGCGCTGAAGACCGTGCCAAGCGCCTCGGGACTCAGCGCCCATTCTGCTTTCAGGGTGGGCGAGATATAGGACATGATCACGATGTCCATGCCGTCGATGGCATTCAGCAAAAAGCAGATCAGGATCACGGCAATTCGCAGCGGCGTCCAACGCTCTCGCTCAGCGGGCGCCGCCTGATCTGCCGTCTGGATGTGATATGCCATATGTCCTCCCGAAGCTTGGATAAAGCGGGACCAGGCCGCAAACACAGGTTTGCGGGCGCGTTCCGGGCCATTCCATGGTTGATCGAGTCGCTCTCTCCTCCGCGACTGGGATGTCGATAAACCGGCCGAAAGAATCGGTCAACTTATTTGTTGCGGTCGCAACACGTTTTCCGTCTGCTGTGCGGTTATTGAAAAATATATAAATAAATCAAATGATAATACTTCAAAACGTTGATCAGCGGTGAAGATCACTCCCGAGTGGCGCCGGGAAGCGACCCCTCTGGCCGATGCGCAGGGTGGCCGCAGATGCGTGAGATGCTACCGCGGGTCGTCGCGCAGCCGGCGGCTGCACGTTTCGCAGCGGTTGCCTTGGCGGGCATGTGAACACCGGCGATTCCGTCCTGATGGCGGCCGAGGCCGGGGCGCGCGTTTCGGGCATGGAGTTCTCGAACTATTACGGC
>NZ_WMIF01000051.1 GCF_009711185.1 Paracoccus limosus | reverse complement strand
CAGCAAACTGAAAAACAGCCGCCGGCTGGCAACCCGCTACGACAAAACCGCAGACAGTTTCCTCGGCTTCGTAGACGTCGCCTGCATCAGGCTCTGGCTCCGCCATTTGTCAACATGACCTAGCGATAGATTTAGCTTCTGAAAAATTTATAACCTATTGAAATAGATAAAAAATATATCTTGCGCTCATCAGGATCAGATCGCTATGCCGTTGGTGCGCCCCCGCGGCGTAGCTGAACTACCCTGAACTGCATCACCACCGCACCGCGGTTGCCGGGCTTTTGCCGGCAGCTCGCGCATGCCTTCGCCACAGGAGCTCTCACACCTGCGGCAAGAGGCAGCCTCGAAAGGACCAGCAACATGACCATTTGGTTCACAGCCGATCTGCATCTCAGTCATGAGAACATCATCCGGTTCTGCAATCGGCCGTTTCCGGATGCGAAGGCTATGAATGCAAGGATGGTCGCCGAGTTGCAGGCGCGCGTTCGCCCTGACGATGACCTTTGGATTTTGGGGGATTTTGCGGCCAGCAAGGCGACCATTGCTCAAAGGGCATCGGTGCGCGAGATGTTTGACGTCATTCCTGGACGCAAACACCTTGTCGTCGGCAACCATGACCGGTCGTGGATCCGGGAGCTGCCGTGGAACGGTGTTGCGCCGATGGCCGACATCATCGTCGATGGGCGGCGCCTGTTCCTTTGTCATTATCCGATGATCACCTTCCCCGGCGCGAGGCGCGGCGCATTGCAATTGTTCGGCCATGTTCACCAGAATTGGCCCGGGACGCGGAACAGCATCAATGTCGGCGTCGACATGCGGAATTTCCTCCCGATCACCCTGCCGGAGATCGAGGAACGCGCCAGACGTCTGCCGGTCAACAGGCATTGGGACGAGGTCGAGCCCGGTTGTCCCGTGCCTACTGCGGCGGAGGACTGAAATGGGAACACCAAAAATACAGGCTGTGGCCTTCAACTGCTTCGACACCCTCCTGAGGATCACCGCGCCAACCAACCCTTGGCGATCCCTGCTGGCGGAGGCCAGCCGAACGCCGGGCGCGCAGCGTCTCGATCCGCGCCGCGAACCCATCGCAACGATCGAGGAATTCGCTGAGGCCTGTGGAGTGGCGTTCCGCTCAGAATGGCGCGCCGATCTGGACCGCGAAATCGCCAGCATCGAACCGATGACCGATACGCTTGCGGTGCTGTCTACGCTCCGGGCAGCAGGTTTCCGGCTTGCACTGGCCAGTAATCTGGCCCCGGCCTACGTCGAGCCGGCACTGGAGTTGCTGCGGGATTTCATCGACACGGCTTGCCTCTCCTGCGCTCCCGAGATCCGGGCAGTGAAGCCGGAACCGGCCTTTTACTCTGCGCTGCAACGCAAGATCGGGCTTCCCGCCGTCGAGATTCTGATGGTCGGTGACAGCCTCGTCTCGGATGTTCAGGGCGCTAGGGCGGCGGGCATGTCTGCGCTGCACCTGGTTCCCGGAGCGACAGCACCAGGCCCGGGGCAGGTCCGATGCCTTGCCGATGTGCCGAAACTCCTTGGCCCCAATTAGCCAGGCTTCTGGTCAAGAATTAGCTTCTCTTCCGAAGGCAAATCTGATGTCCGTCCTCGTGCTTGCTGACCTTCATCTCGACATGTGGCTTGAAGTCGGGATCGACCCGTTCCAATGGCTTGCCTACGGCCAATATGACGCCTTCGACGGGCTGATCATCGCTGGCGATCTCTCGAACAAGCCCAAGGTGCGCTGGCCGCATATGATCGCGCATCTGAAGCGCTACATGCCAGCCGAGAAGATCTACATCGTGCCCGGGAACCACGATTATTACGATCACGTCCTTGATGGCGACGACCGCCTTGCCGCCATCTGCGCCGAGGCCGGGGTCCATTTTGCGCAGAAGTCCGAATTCTTCATCGGCGGCCTGCGGTTTCTCTGCGCGACCCTCTGGACTGATTTCCAACTGGACGAGGCCCCGGAATGGGCGATGGAGGTCGTGGAGCGCCAGATGAACGACTATCGCTATATTCGCCTCGCCTCACAGGGTTATCGCAAGATCCGGCCCGCCGACACGGTCCGGGTTCATGCCGACCACCGGGCCTGGCTCGAAAGCCGCCTGGCCGTGCCGTATGATGGACCGACCGTAGTCGTGACGCATCATTGCCCGCTGCCGGGCCTGATCAGCGAGGGTCCTCGCGACGAGATGGATTTCGCTTATGGCTCGGATCTTGAACCGCTCATGACGAAATACCGACCCGAAACCTGGCTGTTCGGTCATACCCATTTGCAAAACAAGGGATTTGGTCGCGGCGGAACGCTGGTGCAGAATGTCTCGGTTGGTTACCCCGATCAGATGCATCCTGACGATCTGACGGGGTGCGTGATCCGCAGCCTCCGCGCCCTGCCACACCCGTGCAAGCCCTGAGCTTGCCCTCTTTCCACACCTAAGCGGATGCCCTATGAAGATCCTCGTCCTCGCCGATCTGCACCTCGATGAAATTTCTGACAAGGCTGTGCTGCGCCGCCTGGGTGAGGAGATCGCGCTTGCTGGCCAGGAGGCCGATACCCTGATCGTTGCGGGCGACCTGACGGAGCAAGCGGCGCACAGGTGGCCAAAGGCAATCACATGGTTGGGCGCACATTATCCCTCAGAAAAGACTGTCATCATCCCGGGAAACCACGATTATTACGGCGGCAATCTCGACACCCTCGACGCCGATCTGGACCGCACCTGCCGCGAGGCAGGATGTGCCTTTGGCCCGTGCCGCCGCATCGAACTGGGCGACACCCGGATCCTGATGACCACGCTCTGGACCGACCTGCGCCTGTTCGAGGCCGAGGGCGAAGCGGCCGTCGAGGACTCGCTCTGGAGCGCTCGGATGATGCCGGATTATGGCTATGGTGCGATCCTGATCGGCGACCCGGAACGGGAGCTTCAGCCCGAAGACACGGTTGCCGTTCACGAGCGCCAAAAATCATGGCTGATATCGGAACTGGCGAAGCCCTGGCCCGGCAAGACCGTGGTGATCACGCACCACGCCCCTTCAGCGGCGGTGTCTGGCGCAATGTCGCCGCTGTCGCCCTGTTTCACCAGCGATCTGGATGACCTGATCGACCGCTACAGGCCTGACGCCTGGATCTTCGGCCATACCCATCGTCCCGCAGAGCTGCGAATGCCTGGCGGCACCCTGCTGCGGAACGTCTCGGTCGGGTATGAGCAGGAATTCCGCAGCGCAGATATCGGAGATCGGGTCCGGCGAGGGCTGATCGACCTACAGGCTCTTGTCAGGGCCTCGAAGTGACTCAGAGGCAAGTCGTGGCTTTTTGCGGCCGAGCGCGGATTGGGGGGGGCCGTTCTTTGGAGGGCGGCCCGCCGCCGATTTGCATTGATACGGCGCTTGACAGCAAGCCGCGAGGATGCGGTCATATAAGCGGAACTAAATGCGGACTCGACGATTGATTTATATCTGCCACATCCGCATATTTCTCCAGTATTAATTGACGATAGTTGACCTTGATCGTCATTGATGTAGTGGCATGAAAAGCGGAACTCGAAACGGAACGGATGACGCAGGCATGACCCAGATACGTGACGACGGCGAGACGCCCGATCTGATGGAACCTCTCATCCCAGAGGAGGCTTCCCGCCACCGCCCCGAGCTCAATGATCTGGCTCTGGAGCTGGCCACCGCATCCGCCGAGCTGACCGCCTCGCTTCCCGCAGCGGTGCGGGCGCCACTGGCCGGCCTCGTGCGCTCGATGAACTGTTACTACTCGAACCTGATCGAGGGTCATGACACCCACCCGATCGATATCGAACGGGCGATGCGACAGGATTTCAGCGCCGATCCGGTGAAGCGCAATCTGCAGATCGAGGCGGTGGCGCATATCGAGGTTCAGAAATGGATCGACGAGGGCGGGTTGATCGGCCACCCGCTGGAGCCTGACACTCTGCGCGAAATCCATCGGCGGTTCTGTGACGGTCTGCCAGAGGCCCTTTTGATGCAAAAGGGGCCGGACGGCGAGGAAGTCCGGATTGTGCCCGGCACGTTTCGCGAGGGTTACGCGAAGGTTGGCCAGCATGTGCCGCCCAGCCCCGGCGCCGTGCCCCGCATGCTGGCGCATATGCACCGGATGTATCGGATGCAGGGCCGGATCGGCAGCGTGCTCGCGACCGCCTGTGCGCATCATCGTCTTGTCTGGGTTCACCCCTTCACCGATATGAACGGCCGCGTGTCTCGGATGGTGGCGCATGCCATGCTGCGCGACACCGTGAAATCCGAGGGCTTGTGGTCCGCCTCGCGTGGTCTCGCCCGCAGTGTCGAGGATTACCAGGCCCGCCTCGCGGCCGCCGATGCCAAACGCCCGGGAGGTGCCGATGGCCGCGGCGCTCTGTCAGAGGCCCGATTGGCCGAGTTCGCCCGGTTCTTTCTGCGATCCTGCATCGATCAGGTTTCCTTCATGTCCAGCCTGATGCGCCCTGCTGATTTACGGGGCCGCATCATCGATTGGGCGCAGCGCGAAGAAATGCGCGGCAATGTCATCAAAGGCAGCGACCGCGTGCTGCGTGCCATCTTGATGGAGGGCGAGGTGGAGAGAGGGGCAATCCCGGACATGCTGGGCGTCAGCGACCGTCAGGCGCGGAAAGTCACCGCGCGGCTATTGGAGTTGGAGGCCTTGGCCTCGGACAGCCCAAAGGCACCGTTCAGGCTGCATTTTCCGGCGACGCTTTCCTCAGCCTGGATGCCGAACCTGTTCCCGGAAAGATAAAGGACACCTGATGCACTGGACCAAGTCCCGGCATGCGGGCCTCGTTGTGGCGAACTCAACCACAAGAATGCCCGATTTTTCCGACAAGTTGGCCAAGCGTGGCTGCAACTTTGTTGATGAACAACAGGTTGGCAGGGTATTCATGCTCGAAGAGAAGATCCGAGGATAATTTTATGAAGGCCTTTGAATTCGATCAGGATCTGATTGACACATATTCGCAGTTTTCACATTCATTCATTTCAATTCGGGCCAATGACCTTCGGCGAAAGGTCGCGGCTGAGTATAGCGCCGGCCGTTTCTGGCCAGAGAGTTTATTGTCGCTTAACCCGCGCTACCGGCGGGGTCCCACCGTTGACGAGTTGGTGACCTCCGGTGATCTTGATCCAGCTACGGGACAGATCTTCCGCATTGACGGCAAGCCAATCCGGCTCCACCGGCATCAGGCGCAATCGATCTCGAAAGCGCAAATGGAGCAGAGTTTCGTCGTCACCACCGGGACAGGATCGGGGAAATCGCTGTGTTTCTTTGTGCCCGTGGTCGATGCAATTGTTCGGGCGCTGAAATCTGGCCAACCACGGCGCACGCGCGCGATCATCGTTTATCCGATGAACGCCCTTGCAAACAGCCAGATCAAGGAGATTGAGAAGTTCATCTCGCAGTCTGGATTGCCCGAGGCCCACAGGCCGATTGTGAAACGCTATACCGGACAGGAAGGCCGCGAAGAGCGCCAACGAATCGCCGACAATCCCCCGGATATCTTGTTGACCAACTTTATGATGGCGGAACTGCTGCTGACTCGCCAAGAGGATTTGGACGCCAAAGTTATCGGGAATGCATCTGGCCTGGAGTTTATCGTCCTTGATGAACTTCACACCTACCGTGGAAGGCAAGGGACGGATGTCGCGATTCTTGTTCGGCGTCTACGGAACCGCTGCGCGCCTCTGAAAGCACCGATTTGTATAGGCACCTCGGCGACAATGGCAAGCGAAGGCTCGGGCGAAAGTCGCGCTCATGCCGTGGCGACAGTTGCGACGCGGCTGTTTGGGGCAACGATCGGCCCGGACGCAGTCATAGATGAAACACTGCAGAGGGCCACAGATGATGGACTGACCCTCGATATGGTGCGCCCACGCCTCGCATCCGTTTTGACCGCGCCGCTACCAGACGTGCTGACAGATAACGATCTGCGGTCGAACCCCCTCGCTGTCTGGGCTGAACTGGAAATCGGACTTGAAGATGGCCAAGAACTAACCCGTAAGAAACCCACACCGTTTGGCGATGCGGTGGCCAGATTGTCAGAGGCCAGCGGTGTTTCGCCGGAGGTTTGTCGGGAGGCGTTGTCGACATTCCTGACCCGGGTGAGCCTTCCCGAGGCTGACCGTGGCGGGGCAGCTTCAGGCGCTTTCCTGGCGTTCAAGCTTCATCGGTTCATTTCTGGTGCGGGAGAGCTTCACACCACGCTGACCGAGGCTCCCCGAACTGTCATGTTCGAGGGGCAGCTTGAGGATCCGGATGCTCCAGGAAGTCGCCTGTATCCAACCAGGTTCTGCCGCGATTGCGGACACGAGGTCCATGTCGTTACCAAATCCGAAGATTCTGAAGGGCTTCGGTTCCTCGCTAGGCCGTGTTGACAAAAGGGGTTCCGTTGGCAGTCGTCCTATGATTCAAGCTCATCTCTGCTTGGGAGATGGGCTTGGCGCGCAACCTGATATCCGACGATGAGTGGGCCTTCTTCGAGGGCTT
>NZ_WMIF01000050.1 GCF_009711185.1 Paracoccus limosus | reverse complement strand
CCGAAACGCAGGCCCGCGTCGGCTGCGCCAGCTGGAAAGCTACGCCGCCACGGGCCTGCTCAACCGCGCGCCAAAGGGGTCACTTTTGGGCGCCGATCGGGGGGGCCGTTTGGATGCCGATTGACACGTATCGCGTGGACGCGTCCCCGGAATACTCGTCGATCGCCCGCAGCAGCTCGCCAACCTTGCGGGGGTCAGTGAGACCGGCGTGGTGCCGGACGACCGGCTTCAGGACCGCGTCGTTCACGACGGGCCCGGGGTCCATGACCTCGACGCCGTGCGCGGCCGCGTATCGGAAGACTTGGCTGACGAACGCCTTAACCTTCGCGCTCTTGTGCAGCTTCCTGGTCGCCTCGATGCCCCGCAGCGCGTTGATGATCTCTGGTGCTTTAATGTCGGTGATGGGCGTCCCGCCGAACTGGCGGCGAACCGCGGCCCTGGACCACTCGAACTTGTCCACGGTCGACTCGGCGACGGGCTTGCGGGCGTTGGACTTGCGGAAAGCGATGTATTCCCCGGCCCACACGTCGAAGGTCTTCTCGTTACCGCCGCTTTTCAGTGCGCGCTTGGCGGCTCCGGGGTCCTGCCCATCCGCCAGCATCTTTTTGGCCTGCTCACGCATCGAGCGGGCGTCCACCAGAGACACGGCGGGCCAAGCTCCGAACGACAGGGTCTTCTGGCGGCCGCCGAACCGGTAGGCCATCTTCCACAGCTTGGAACCGGACGCCGTGGCCTCCAGATACAGGCCGCCGCCGTCGGATTCCCGCTTCGGCTTGCCGCCCTCTGATACGAGAGCCTTCACGCGCGTGAGATTCAGAGCCAATGCCAACACCTCCCCAGACTGCCAACATCCATGCCAACACATCAGTGGCACAACGTGGCCCGAAATGACACCAACCGCCGGACCGAAGTCCAGCGGTTGTTGGCATTTTTTGGGTTTTGACCCGGTATGTCACCCTTTGACAGGGACATTTGGTGCCCAGGAGAGGACTCGAACCTCCACGCCTTGCGGCACACGGACCTGAACCGTGCGCGTCTACCAATTCCGCCACCTGGGCAGGTGGTGTAGGCGGGTCAATAAAGGGACTGGCGGGGGCCGTCAATGGGCACAACGAAGAAATTTCGCTTCACCGTCATTTTTTCTTTGCACCGCCCGTGATGGCCCTCGCGGCGGACCTCTCGTCCCCATCGCCGCGCCGCAGAAAAAACCGCCCATGCCGGGAAAGACAAATTGAAGTTTCAACCGGCTTGCCGGAAGATCGGGGCAGATCTAAGGAAGCGCCCGTTCGGCGTATGTGCCCTTTGCAAGCAGGTTCCCCCGATGGATGAGATGACGGACCGGATATGGGATGCGATCGTGATTGGCACCGGTATCGGCGGCGGCACGGTCGGGCGGCGGTTGGCCGAACAGGGCCTGTCGGTGCTTTTCGTCGAGAAAGGCCCCGACCTTGGCGATTCCCGACTGCCGGCCAGTCAGGTCGAATTGCAGGACGCCGATTCGCGACTGGCGCGCGGCGCATGGCCCAGTATGATCTCGGCCGAGCTGGACGGCAGCTGGTGCGATATCGACGGCATGATCGGTGCCAGCGTCGGCGGCACCTCGGCCAATTACGCCGCCACACTGGAACGGCCCGAGCCGCATGATCTGGACGACACCCCCGGACGGCCGCATCCGACCGGCGGCTGGCCGGTGAATTACGAGACGATGCGGCCCTGGTTCGAGCTGGCCGAGCGCTATTATCAGATCAGCGGCGAATCGGACCCGCTGGACCCGCAGCCCGCCAACCTGCCCGCCCCGCCCCGTGTGCTGCCGAAATCGGACGCCGCCCTGATGGAGGACCTGCGCCGGGCCGGCATGCACCCCTATCAGACGCATATGGCGGTGCGCTTTGTTCCCGATTGCGAGGGCTGTTTTGGCCGGCGCTGCCCACGCCGCTGCAAGATGGACGGGCGCAGCGCCGGTGTGCTGCCCGCGCTGGACACCGGCCGCGCCGAGGTGGTGGCCAATTGCAGCGTGACCCGGATCGAAACCGATGCCAGCGGCGTCGCGGGCCTGACCTGCCGCCGCGACGGCCAGACCCTGACCCTGCGCGCCCGGCGCTATGTGCTGGCGGGCGGCGGGCTGGGCTCGCCCACTCTGATGCTGCATTCGGCCAATGAATACTGGCCCGAGGGGCTGGGCAACCGCCACGATCTGGTGGGCCGCAACCTGATGTTCCACCTGAGCGAGATCATCGCAATCTGGGCCGGCAACAGCAAAGGCGAGAACGGCGCCTCGCGTTCGATCAGCATGCGCGATCTTTATTACATGCAGGGCGAACGTTTTGGCACCGTGCAATCCATGGGGCTGGTCGCCGGCTATGGCGAGATCCTGCATGCCATGCACAGCCGCTTCAACCGCTCGGCTCTGCGCCGGCTGCGGCCGCTGCGGCACGGGCTGCGGCTGCCGGCGCGGATCGCGGCGCAGGTTCTGGGTCAGGCCAAGCTGTTCGTCGGCGTGCTGGAGGACCTGCCCTATGCCACGAACCGGGTGCTGCCCGACCCCGCAAACCCCGAGCTGCTGCGCTTTCACTATGACATCTCGCCCGAGCTGCATCGCCGCCGCGCCGCCTTTCGCAAGGAGCTGCGTGCGGCATTCCGCCCCAATCGCGCCATGTTCATGGGTCAGGCGCCCGAGCTGAACTTTGCCCATCCCTGCGGCACGCTGCGCTTTGGCGACGATCCCAAGACCAGCGTCCTGGACCGCGACTGCCGGGTGCATGGGCTGGACAATCTTTATGTCGCCGATTCCAGCTTCATGCCGACCTCGAACGGCGTGAACCCCAGCCTGACCATCGCCGCCAACGCCCTGCGCGTGGCCGATGCGATTGTCGCCGGGCTGCGCCCTCGGCTTGCCGCTGCGGGCCAGCTTGGGTAAGGGAACATAAAGCACGCCAATGGGCACGCATTCTGGGCACGAAGGAGCGAAAGCCATGTCCGCAGCCAAGCTTGTCACGATCTACGGCGGTTCGGGTTTTCTGGGTCGCCAGATAGCCCGGCAAATGGCCCAGCAGGGCTGGCGCGTCCGCGTCGCCGTCCGCCGCCCGAACGAGGCCGGGATCGTGCGCACCTATGGCGCCCCCGGCCAGATCGAGCCGGTGCCCTGCAACGTGCGCGACGATCTGTCGGTCACGGCCTGCATGGCCGATGCCGATGCGGTGATCAACTGCGTGGGCATCATGGTCCGCGAGGGGCGCAACACCTTCGAGGCCATCCACGAACAGGCCGCCGGCCGTATCGCCCGCATCTCGGCCGAACGCGGCGTGCCGCATTTCGTGCATGTCTCGGCGCTGGGTGCCGATCCGGCCTCGAACAGCCATTACGCCGCCTCCAAGGGCCGGGGCGAGGCCGAGGTGTTGAAGCATCGCGCCGATGCCGTGATCCTGCGGCCCTCGGTCATCTTCGGTTCGGATGACCAGTTCTTCAACCGCATCGCCGGCATGTCGCGGCTGGGTCCGGTGCTGGCCGTGCCGGGCGCCTCTTGCGAGGTGCAGCCGGTCTATGTCTCGGACGTGGCGCGTGCAGCGGTGCTGGGCGCCACCGGCGAGGCCGCGCCGGGCATCTATGAACTGGGCGGGCCGGATGTGATGACCATGCGCGAGGCCGCGCGGCTGGTCCTGTCGACCATCGACCGCCGCCGGCTGGTCATCGGGCTGCCGGGCTGGCTGGCCGGCCTGATGGGCAGCGCGCTGGACGCGGTGCAGACCGTCACCGGCGGGCTGCTGACCAACCGGGTGCTGACCCGCGATCAGGTCCGCACGCTGGGCCATGCCAATCGCGTCGCCGCCGGCGCCCGCGGCTTTGCCGATCTGGGCATTGAGCCGACCGCCGCTCCGGCGGTCATCGCCGAATATCTGTGGCGCTTCCGGGTCTCGGGCCAATACGAAGCGCTGACGGCCACCGCCAAGAACCTGCGTCAGGACTGATGGAACACAATACGATCATCGCCGCCCTTCTTGGTCTGCTGGAAGGGCTGACCGAATTCATTCCGGTGTCCTCGACCGGCCACATCCTGCTGGCCGGGCATTTTCTGGGCTTCGAATCGCCCGGGCGGGTGTTCGAGGTGCTGATCCAGCTGGGCGCGATTCTGGCGATTCTGGGCGTCTATGCCGGGCGGTTGTGGCGCATCTTTTCCAGCGCACCGCATGATCCGGCGGCGCGCCGCTTTATTCTGGCGGTGCTGGTGGCGTTTCTGCCCGCCGTGGTGATTGGCGTGATGGCGCATGACGTGATCAAGAACGTGCTGTTCGAGACGCCGATGCTGGTCGCCTCGATGCTGGTGCTGGGCGGGGTGGTGCTGCTGTTTGTGGACCGCATGGCGCAGCGCCCGCGCTATCACAGCGCCGAGGAAATCCCGGTCGGCAAGGCCTTGGGCATCGGCCTGTTCCAATGTCTGGCCATGGTGCCGGGCGTGTCGCGGTCGGGCTCGACCATCGTCGGTGCCCTGCTGTTGGGCGCGGACAAGCGGGCTGCCGCCGAATTCAGCTTTTTCCTGTCGATGCCGACGATGATGGGCGCTTTCGCCTATGATCTCTACAAGAACCGCGACATCCTTGATGCGGCATCCGCCGGCAATATCGTCATCGGCTTTGTCTGCGCCTTTCTGGCGGCGCTGGTCGTGGTGCGGGGCCTGCTGAACTATGTTTCGGCGCATGGCTATGCCGTGTTCGCATGGTGGCGAATCATCGTCGGGCTGGCAGCCATGCTGGCTCTGGCGGTTGGTTGGTAACGGTTGCTGACCTATTTCCGACACCTGCGGGCGGAAATTTTCATGCCCGCAGGTGAAAAACGCCATTTAGGTCAACAAAGCTGACTTTTAATCGGTTTCGCCCTGAATTATCAGGCTGTGACAGCCTCGCTAATGAAGGACGCGCAGCCATGGCCACGCAGAAGATGCTCAAGTTCGTCACCATCGGGCGGGAGATGCCTGAAAAGCGTGACGCCGCATCGCGGTCCGAGGACTTCCACGAGATCTATCGCGAATTCGCCGCCGCCAAGGCGACCGAGCAGGCAAGCCGCTGCAGCCAATGCGGTGTCCCCTATTGCCAGAGCCATTGCCCGCTTCATAACAACATTCCGGACTGGTTGCGCCTGACCGCCGAGGGGCGCACGCAGGAAGCCTATCTGCGCAGTCAGGAAACCAACACCTTTCCCGAGATCTGCGGCCGCATCTGCCCGCAGGACCGGCTGTGCGAAGGCAATTGCGTCATCGAGCAATCGGGCCATGGCACCGTCACCATCGGCGCCATCGAGAAATACATCACCGATACCGCATGGGAGATGGGTTGGGTCCAACCCGCCGCCCCCGCCAGCGAACGCATGGAATCGATCGGCATCATCGGTGCCGGCCCCGGTGGCCTTGCCGCCGCCGACCGCCTGCGCCGCATGGGCTTTCAGGTCACGGTCTATGATCGCCACGACCGCGCCGGCGGGCTGCTGATCTATGGCATCCCCGGCTTCAAGCTGGAAAAGGACGTGGTCGAGCGGCGCACGCAGCAGTTGCGCGATGGCGGCGTCGAATTCGTGCTGGATTGCAATGTCGGCGAGGACATCAGCTTTGACGCCATTCGCGGCAAGCATGATGCGGTGCTGATCGCGACCGGCGTCTACAAGACCCGCGATCTGGACATCGACAATGCCGAGGCCAAGGGCGTCGTGCGGGCGCTGGACTATCTGACCGCCTCGAACCGGGTCGATCTGGGCGACGAGATCCCCGACTATGAGGATGGCGAGCTGAACGCCAAGGGCAAGCGCGTCGTCGTTATCGGCGGCGGCGACACTGCCATGGACTGCGTGCGCACCGCCATTCGTCAGGGCGCGCAATCGGTGAAATGCCTGTATCGCCGCGACCGGGCCAATATGCCCGGCAGCCAGCGCGAAGTGCAGAACGCCGAGGAAGAAGGCGTTGAATTCGTGTGGCTTTCGGCGCCGGGCGCCTTTGCCGGCCATGTCACCGGCGAGGCCATGCAGGCGCAGGAACGCGACGTGGACGGCCTGCCCGCCATCGCCTCGGTCCGCATCCAGAAGATGCGGCTGGGCGCGCCCGATGTCTCGGGTCGTCAATCGCCCGAACTGATCGAGGGGGCCGATTACGACGAGCCGGCTGAACTGGTCATCAAGGCGCTGGGCTTTGAGCCCGAGGAACTGCCGCGTCTTTGGGGCGTCGAGGGGCTGAACGTGACCCGCTGGGGCACGATCAAGGCCGATTACCAGACGCATCAGACCAGCCTGCCCGGCGTCTTTGCCGTGGGCGATATCGTGCGTGGCGCCAGCCTTGTGGTCTGGGCGATCCGCGACGGCCGCGAGGCCGCCGACAGCATCGCCGATTTCCTGACCGGCGCCGCCCGCGTCGCGGCGGAATAGGGCTGTGATCATGGTGCACAAGGCAGCCACCGCCTGTACACCGTGCGTACACCGGCTGCGCACGTTGCGCGTTGCCGCCGTTTCGGGGCTGGGCGCGGTCATGGCAGCATTGCTGACCCATGCCACCCCGGCGCAGGCCGCGAATTTCACCCCGCCGCAGGGCTGCAAGCTGGAGATCACCGTGCAGAACCGCAGCTGCACCGTCTCGCAGCATTACCGCTGTTCGGCCGATGCGCCGGGTGACCAGCGCGTGACCTATTTCACCCGCGAGGGCGCGACCTATCAGTCGCGCATCGACCGTGAGACGCGCTGGATGGAAAGCACCAACCTGCAGAACGGGGTGAGCGACGTGCTGGAGGAGGGCGCCAAGGACGACGCCTCGTTCAGCGCGCTGCTGAAAACGGGCCGCGACGATTTCGATTTCTGGACCCGCTCGAACGACAACGAGCGCCTGCACCATGTCGGCCATGACGAGCTGACCGGCGAGAAGGTCGAGATCGACGGCGTGCCCCTGGAGGTGACGCGCTTTGAGCTGACCACCTTCAGCGAAAGCGGTGATGTGCTGATCCGGCGTCAGGGCCAGCAGTTCATCAGCCGCAGCCAGGGCCGGTTCTATGGCGGCGTGGAGCAATCCACCGACTGGACCGGCGCCAAGGAAGACACCAATGACAGCCCGGTGACGTTCGCGTTCCCCGGACAACCCGGCTTCGGATCGACCGTGCCGGAATATGATTGCGACCTGCAGATGGTGAAGGGCCGTGGGGCCGACATCCTGAGGCAGCTTTTGAAGGAGGCACGGACGTGAACGGTTTCGACATGCAGAACTGGGAACAGCAGGAACAGACCCGCCGCGACTGGATGGACCAGCATTCGCTGTATCGTGCCGAGGACGAGCATTCGTCCTGCGGCGTGGGCCTGGTGGTCAACCTGGACGGTCAGTCCAGCCGCAAGGTGGTCGACGCCGGCATCAACGCGCTGAAGGCGATCTGGCATCGCGGCGCGGTCGACGCCGATGGCAAGACCGGCGATGGCGCGGGCATCCATGTGCAGATCCCCGTCCGCTTCTTTTACGATCAGGTGCGCCGCACCGGGCACGAGCCCGATCAGAACAAGCTGATCGCCGTCGGCCAGTGTTTCCTGCCGCGCACCAACTTTGCGCAGCAAGAGGCCTGCCGGACCATCGTGGAATCCGAAGTCCTGCGCATGGGCCACTATATCTATGGCTGGCGCCATGTGCCGGTGAACACCTCGGTTCTGGGTGAAAAGGCCAATGCCACCCGCCCCGAGATCGAACAGATCCTGATCCGCTGCGAAAAGGACATCGATCAGGAGCAGTTCGAGCGCGAGCTGTACATCATCCGCCGCCGCATCGAGAAAGCCGCCATCGCCGCGCAGATCGGGGGGCTGTATCTGTGCACGCTGTCCTGCCGCTCGATCATCTACAAGGGCATGATGCTGGCCGAGCAGGTCGCGGAATTCTATCCCGACCTGAAGGACGAGCGCTTTGAATCGGCCTTTGCCATCTATCACCAGCGCTATTCCACCAACACCTTCCCGCAATGGTGGCTGGCGCAGCCTTTCCGCATGCTGGCCCATAACGGCGAGATCAACACGCTGAAGGGCAACACCAACTGGATGAAGAGCCATGAGATCCGCATGGCCAGCCGCACTTTTGGCGAGATGGCCGAGGACATCAAGCCGATCATCCCCGGCGGCTCGTCCGATTCGGCGGCGCTGGATGCGGTCTTCGAGGTGATGGTGCGCTCGGGGCGCAATGCGCCGATGACCAAGACCATGCTGGTGCCCGAGGCCTGGTCCAAGGCCACCACCGACATGCCCAAGGCCTGGGCGGACATGTACGCCTATTGCAACTCGGTCATGGAGCCGTGGGACGGCCCGGCCGCCCTGGCGATGACCGACGGGCGCTGGGTCTGCGGCGGTCTGGACCGCAACGGACTGCGGCCGCTGCGCTATGTCGTGACCGGCGACAACCTGCTGATCGCGGGCTCCGAGGCCGGCATGGTTCCGGTCAACGAATCCAACGTGCGCGAAAAGGGCGCGCTGGGGCCGGGGCAGATGATCGCCGTCGATATGGCCGAGGGCAAGCTGTACCACGACCGCGAGATCAAGGACCATCTGGCCGCCAGCCAACCCTTTGAGGAGTGGATCGAAAAGGTCGTCCACCTGTCCGAAGCCATGCGCGATCTGCCCGAGGAACTGGTGTTCACCGGCGAGGCGCTGCGCCGCCGCCAGATCGCGGCCGGCTATACGGTCGAGGAAATCGAGAACATGCTGTCGCCCATGGCCGAGGACGGCAAGGAGGCGCTGGCCTCGATGGGCGACGACACGCCGCCTGCGGTGCTGTCGGGCCAATATCGGCCGCTGTCGCATTTCTTCCGGCAGAACTTCAGCCAGGTGACCAACCCGCCGATCGACAGCCTGCGCGAAACCCGCGTGATGAGCCTGAAGACGCGGTTCGGCAACCTCAAGAACGTGCTGGACGAAAGCTCGGCCCAGACCGAGATCCTGATGCTGGAATCGCCTTTCGTGGCGAACGGCGAATTCGCCGAGATGATCCGCATGTTCGGCGAGACGGTGACGCAGATTGACTGCACCTTCGCCGATGGCGCCGGTCCCGAGGCGATGGGCGAGGCTTTGGCCCGCATCCGCGCCGAGGCCGAGGATGCCGTGCGCTCGGGCGCCGGACATCTGGTACTGTCCGATGAACGGGTCGGCACCGACCGCATCGGCCTGCCGATGATCCTGGCGACCAGCGCGGTACACAGCTGGCTGACGCGCAAGGGGCTGCGGACCTTCTGTTCGGTCAACGTGCGGTCGGCGGAATGCATCGACCCGCATTATTTTGCGGTGCTGATCGGCTGCGGCGCGACCACGGTGAACCCCTATCTGGCGCAGGACACCATCGCCGAGCGCATCGAGCGCGGGCTGCTGACCGGCTCGCTGATCGGTAACATGCGCAACTACCGCGATGCCATCGATGCCGGTCTGCTGAAGATCATGGCCAAGATGGGGATTTCGGTGCTGTCGTCCTATCGCGGCGGGCTGAACTTCGAGGCGGTGGGTCTGTCCCGGGCCATGGTGGCGGAATATTTCCCCGGCATGCAGTCGCGGATTTCCGGCATGGGTCTGCACGGGCTGCAAGCCAAGCTGGAGGACATCCACCACAAGGGCTTCCACAGCGATGTGGCGGAGCTGCTGCCGGTGGGCGGCTTCTACAAGGCGCGCCGCTCGGGCGAGAAACACGCCTGGGAAGCCAACACGATGAAGCTGTTGCAGATCGCCTGCGACAAGGCCTCCTATGACGTCTGGAAGCAGTTCACCGCGACCATGCGGGCCAATCCGCCGATCCATCTGCGCGATCTTCTGGACATCAAGGCGCTGGGGAAACCCGTGCCGATCGAGGAGGTGGAATCGATCACCTCGATCCGCAAGCGCTTTGTGACGCCGGGTATGTCGCTGGGGGCCCTGTCGCCCGAGGCGCATATGACGCTGAACATCGCCATGAACCGCATCGGTGCGAAATCCGACAGTGGCGAAGGCGGCGAGGACCCGGCGCACAGCCACCCGCTGCCCAATGGCGACAATCCCTGCGCCAAGATCAAGCAGGTCGCCTCGGGACGGTTCGGCGTCACTGCCGAATATCTGAACGCCTGCGAAGAGCTGGAGATCAAGGTCGCCCAGGGCGCCAAGCCCGGCGAGGGCGGCCAGCTGCCCGGCATGAAGGTCACCGATCTGATCGCGCGGCTGCGGCATTCGACCAAGGGCGTGACGCTGATCTCGCCCCCGCCGCACCACGACATCTACTCGATCGAGGATCTGGCACAGCTGATCTATGACCTGAAACAGATCAACCCGCGCGCCAAGATCACGGTGAAGCTGGTGGCGTCCTCGGGCGTCGGCACGATTGCGGCGGGTGTGGCCAAGGCCAAGGCCGATGTGATCCTGATCTCGGGTCACAATGGCGGCACGGGTGCCTCGCCCGCGACCTCGATCAAGTTCGCGGGTCTGCCGTGGGAAATGGGCCTGACCGAGGCGCATCAGGTGCTGGCGATGAACCGCCTGCGCGACCGCGTGACGCTGCGCACCGACGGGGGCCTGCGCACCGGGCGCGACGTGGTCATGGCGGCGATGATGGGGGCCGAGGAGTTCGGCATCGGCACCGCCGCACTGATCGCCATGGGCTGCATCATGGTGCGTCAGTGCCAGTCGAACACCTGCCCGGTCGGCGTCTGCACGCAGGATGAAAAGCTGCGCGCGATGTTCACCGGCAGCGCGGACAAGGTGGTCAACCTGATCACCTTCTATGCGACCGAGGTGCGCGAGATTCTGGCCAGCATCGGCGCGCGTTCGCTGGACGAGGTCATTGGCCGCGCCGATCTGCTGACCCAGGTCAGCCGGGGCGACAAGTCGCTGGACGATCTGGACCTGAACCCGCTGCTGATCACGGTCGATGGGTCGGAAAAAATCGTCTACGACCGCTCGAAGCCGCGCAATGCCGTGCCGGACACGCTGGATGCGGAAATCATCCGCGACGCCAGCCGCTTCTTCTCGGACGGCGAGAAGATGCAGCTGAGCTATGCGGTGCGCAACACGCTGCGCACGGTGGGCACGCGGACGTCCTCGATGATCGTGCAGACCTTTGGCATGCGCAACAACCTGCAACCGGACCATCTGACCGTGCGGCTGACCGGCAGCGCGGGCCAGTCGCTGGGCGCATTTGCCGCGCCGGGGCTGAAGATCGAGGTCTCGGGCGATGCCAACGACTATGTCGGCAAGGGCCTGTCGGGCGGCACCATCGTGGTGCGCCCGCCGATGTCCTCGCCCTTGGTTGCAGCGGACAACACCATCATCGGCAATACCGTGCTTTACGGTGCGACCGATGGTTACCTGTTCGCAGCAGGGCGCGCGGGCGAACGCTTTGCGGTGCGCAACTCGGGCGCCAAGGTGGTGATCGAGGGCTGCGGCTCGAACGGTTGTGAATACATGACCGGCGGCGTGGCGGTAATCCTGGGTCGGATCGGGGCCAACTTTGGCGCCGGGATGACCGGGGGCATGGCCTATCTTTACGACCCCGAGGGTCTGGCGCGCGATTACATCAACCCCGAGACGCTTATCCTGTGCCCGGTGACGCAGGCGCATTGGGAAGAGCAGCTGAAAGATCTGGTCGAGCGTCATGCGCGCGAAACCCGGTCCCGCCGCGCCGAGGAGATCCTGCAGAACTGGGCCGAGGAAAAGGCCAACTTCCTGCAGGTCTGCCCGAAAGAGATGCTGCCGCATCTGAAACACCCGATCGCCGAGGTGAACGATCTGGCAGCCGTCCCGGCGGAATGATTGGAAGGGGGCCGAAAGGCCCCCTTTTTACTGGCGGGATGGGTGGGTTGAGCCGAGCCTGTGTAAAAACTCGGTCTTGTGATAGACTTTGGCATGGCGTTGGGGGATCGGCATGTCGGGGTTCATCGAAGGCGTTGCACGCGGGCAGACGGTTCTTTTCCCTGATCGGCTCGA
>NZ_WMIF01000005.1 GCF_009711185.1 Paracoccus limosus | reverse complement strand
CGAGAAGCCGTCCAAATGGCCGCCCATTTTGCCGTCTCGTTCCAAGCCAACACCTCCGACGTTCATGCGCACGGAGATTGGCCCGTTCAGATCACCAGCGGCAGGAGGGGATCAGCGTCGCGCTTACGGATCAGGAAGTTTCCTGACAGTGATCTTCGTGAAACCCGGGCCATTGCGCTCGCTGCTGCCGGGCGTCCTATTTTGGCCTTGCAGGCAATGGACGCGGCCCGAAACCGTTTGCTGGCCAAACGCTAGTTCAGACTAGTTGCAGGAGGTTGTTCACCTTGAGCAGCGTTTCGAACGGGTCGGGTGTATCGCTTTGGGCAATAGTAGGTGCGCCATCCGCAATCGGGGCAAACAGCTCGGGCAGGGGTGAGGCCGAAGGGTAATCACGCGCGATCTTGCGATTGCTACTTTCGTATTGGCTCATCAGCTTGCGGCGCTCATCCACCGACAGCAGGCGGGCCTTAGACTTGGGCACTATCTTGTTCAGGCGTACGATCTTGTCGACCAACTGGTTGTGTACGCCTTCGTCCAGCGGCAGCGTATTGCATTGGCGCACGAATTCTTGTGCCCGCAGGTCAAGGCTGGCCTTGTGGTCGATAACGGCTGCGGTTGGTTCCTCGAACCCCCCAGTGTTGCCAATCCCAAGGGCATCAAGGAAGTCATGGCCAATATCGCCGCCCTTCATCAGCTTGCGATCGAATATCCTGAGGGTCATCTGGTCGCTGGCCGCCTGCCAGCGCGCGACGAGCCGGCTATAATCTAGGAAGTTCAGGTTCCGCTGTGCCAGATATTCATGGATCGTGCACGTCAGCCGAGGCCTGAAATCGCGGATCTGCTGGCCGTAAAGCGATTCCAGATAGTCGTCCTGACGGCGCAGATAAAGCACAGTGTGAATGGTAACATCGGGCAGGAAGCGCTTGATCAGTTCGGGATGCTTGACCCATTCAAACTCCTCCGAGCTGATGACGATATTCTTGTATCCGGTCATCGCCAGTTCGTGGCGGAATTTCTGCCACAGGGGCAGGTTGTCGAGCGCTTCGTGCGGATTAGGCCGCGCGAAGATCGCCTGACCAAGCCGATGCTGGGCCTGAGTGATCCGGCCGATCCAAGGGTAATAGAAACCGTGATCGTTCAGCTTGTCGCTGTTCTTGCCCAGATAGTGCTGGAGCCAGGTGGTTGCGGTCTTGTGCGTGCCGATATGGATATAGAGGTTTTGCATTGTCGGGCGTTTCTCAGTGATGTGCGCTAGTCGGCCTTGACCTGCTCGATGCGCGGGCGGAAGGTCGCGCCGCGCAGAATGGCGCGGTAGATCTCGCGCCGGTATTTGCCCGGCACATTGCCGCGCACCATCTGCTGGCGCACGCCGAAGGCATAGCTGATCAGGCTGGGCCAGCCGCCCTCGCGCCGGCGCCACGAGGCCTCGTTGCGGGCGCCATAGCGGAATTTCCACAGGCTTTTTGCGTCGATCAGGCCAAAGTTCACGCCACGGTTGTCGGGCGTGTCGTGCACGACCCGGCTTTCGGGGACAAAAATGCCCGGATAGCTGCGCGACAGCCGGCGGGTATATTCGGCATCGTCGAACCAGATGAAATAATCGGGGATCGGCAGGCCATGCGCCTCGACCGCCCAGCGGGGCACGAGGATCGACACGAAAGAGGCGCTATCGACCAGCGCCCATGCCGCATCCGGGCGCACAAAGCGCGGCCAGTCCCAGACCGTGCGCGGCGTGTTCATCTCGCACAGCGTGCCGTCGATCCATTCCACGCGCGAGGCGGCAAAGCTGGGCCGCCATGTGTTGTCGGCCTCGAATTGCTGGATGGCGCGGACCAGTTTCTCGATGGCGTCGGGCTGGGGATAGGCGTCGTCATCCGAGATCCAGAAGTAATGCGCCCCCATGCCATAGGCCGCCTTCAGCCCGGCGTGAAAGCCGCCGGCGCCGCCGATGTTTACCGGCAGTTTCAGATAGCGCAGGCTGGGATCGGTCTTGCCGCGCGCCTCGACCAGCGCCTGCGTGTCATCGGTCGAGGCATTGTCCACCACCAGCACGATGTCGGGCCGCCATGTCTGGCCGGCCAGCGCGTCGAGCACATTCATCAGCTTGCCCGAGCGGTTGAAGGTCACGATGACGGCTGCGGTCTTGGTCAATGCGGTCATGCCTGAATATCCTTGTCGAAACCGTCACCCTCGAAACCCGCGCCCCCGGCGGCGACCCGGCGATAGACCTGCGACAGCAGTTCGCGCGCGGTCGGATCCTCGCCCAGCCGGGTCCACAGGCGCCGCATCTCGGCCTGCTGGCGTTCGTTGAAGGCGGGGTCGCGCCACAGGTCGTCCACCGCCGCCACCGTCGCCTGCACCGTCTTGCGCGGCGCAAGCGGCACCAGCAGGTCGGCCGGCACCACCTCATCCTGCGAGCCGACATCGGTCGAGATCGGGATGCAGCCCTGTTCGATGGCCTCATAGCAGACCAGCGCCAGACCTTCGTTGTTCGAGGGCAGGATCATCACATCGGCCTGACGCAGCAGCGCCGGCACGTCGGTATTGGCCGGAAGCAGGGCCACCTGTTCGGCCAGTCCGCGCCGTTGCAGCAGGTGCCGCATCGCGCCAAGGAAGGGACCCTCGCCAACCATGCTGGCGCGGAAGGCGACGCCATTGTTGCGCGCCCAGTTCGCCAGCGCCGCCACGGTTTCCGCCGCGACGATCGGGCGTTTCTGGTAGAACAACCGACCGACAAAGGCGACATGCAGCTGCTTCTGGCCGGGCTGCATGCGGACCGGCGGCAGGCTGCGCGGCTCGGCCGCGCGATCCAGCATCCGGCCCAGCCGCACCTTGCCCAGCAGGTGGAAGGTGTCGCGGAAATAATCCACCAGCTCGCCGCTGATGACATGGTGCAGGTCGATGAATTCCGACCAGACGCCCGAGATGCGCGGATAGCCGCCATCGGCATATTCGACGATATGGGTGCTGTCGATGACGCGGACCCAAGGCGTCGAGATGCGCAGATGCGGCAGGGAATCGTAAAGCTGGCGGCAATGGTGGATATGCACCAGCCGGATGTTTTCGCTGCGCACCAGCTGTTCGACATAGCGCGGCCACAGCTCATAGGGCAGGTAGCGGTCCAGCCGGATCAGGCGCAGGTCGGGGTGATCGGGCAGCCGCCCCGCCAGCCGCTGCACCGAGGCGACGCCGGCCACGACAAAGACCCGCAGCCCGGATTCCAGCGCCCAGTTCACGCAGTCGAAGGCCAGTTTCTCGGCCCCGCCATGTTCCAGCCAATGCATGCCGATCAGCACCGCCGGGCGCTTGTCGCTGGCGGGTTCGGCCGGGCGCGGGAAACTGGCGGCGCCTTCGCCAAGCGGCAGGGCCTGCGTGCTGTGGCGATGCGCGCGCTTTTTGCGGATCATCTCGGCCAGATAGCGGATCTGTTCATAGGCCAAGGGCGAGACGCGCTGCAGCGGGCGCAGCGGGCGGATCCCCCGCCAGGGCGCCTCGGCCTCGGTCGTCTCATGCGGCAGTGGCCGGCGCGGGATCGCGACATCGACCGTGACCTCCGCTGCGGCGGGATGCAGGCCGGGGCGGCGCAGCATGCCCATGTAATTGGCCGAGACCTCGCCGGGGCGGAAGGTATGGGGGCCATGCGTGACCTCGGGCGCGCCCCAGATCGCATCCTTGCCGGCGCGGAACAGGTAGGTCAGGTTCTGATCGGGATAGAGCAGATCATAGATGGCGCGGATCTCGGCCACTTCGCCCTGAATATGGGCGGCGGTCATGCGCTCTGCGGTCATGGCTTGCGGCGTGCCCGTCATCTGCCCCGTCATCTGCCGGTCTCTCTTGTTGCCTCGGGCTGCGATCTAGCCGAGTGCGGCGGAAAGGAAAAGCGCCTCGCCGACGATACAATTGCAGGTTGCCGCGCCTTGGCGGGGCAGGGCCGGGGCGCGGGGGTCGCGGATCTGAGGCAAGTAATTGTATTCGCGTTTAAATATGGTGACGAAGGTCCGCGCGGGGCCTTATGGGCGTCGGCGGGAAACTGCCGCGCGAATGGGCTGCGGTGTGGCGCGGGGGACCGGGGGTGGCATGGCGGTCGACCGGCGCCGGGATGCTGCCCCGGCGCCATGATCGCAACCTCGGCGCCCCAGGACGCCGCACTCGGGAACTGAACCCCCTGCCACCACCCGTGGCAGGTTCCGGCGCGAGCCGGACGGCGGGCTTTTCCCATGATCCCCGGACAGGGTAAATTGCCGTCATTACCTAGGCAAAACTGCCTATGCAGCCCTGTAACAGCTGCCGGGAAAACGCCAGGCTGCGCCGGGTTGCGGCTGTCCTTTGCCGGCGCAAGGCGGCAAAAGCTGCTTTTTACGTGGGATTCGGTGGGGACCGGCCCCGCGTCTCGCGGCGCCGGTCGCGCCGCAGATCACGGATAGCGCGCAGGACGCCATGAACAGATCGCTTGGGGCATTGCTGGCTGTGGGCCTGGCCGGGTTGCAGTTCCTGGCCGTGCTGGCGGTGGTGTTTTCGTCCTATGTCACCTCCGAGCGCGCCCTGGTGCGTCATGCCCGCGACCTGTTGCGCGATGTCGGCGTCAATACCGGCGCGCATAGCATGGGCTTTCTGAGCCCGGCGCAGGGCGCGGCCGAGCTGGCGGCAAGGCTGGCGCAAAGCGATGTGGTCGCAAGCGACGATCCGGCGGCGCTGGAAAAGCTGTTGTTCCAGCAGCTGCAACTGGCGCCGCAATTCGCCGGTCTCTATTTCGGCGGTCAGGACGGCAGCTTTGTCTATGTCATGCGCAGCGGCGACAGCGCCGGTCCGTTCCGCACCAAGATCATCACCCAGCGCGGGGGCCGCCGTCAGGTCGAGGTGCTGTGGCGCGACGACGCCTTTCGCCTGCGCTCGCGCAGCAGCTTGCAGGACGATGCCTATGATCCGCGCCTGCGGCCCTGGTATGCCAAGGCCAAGGCGGCGCGCGGCACGATCTGGACCGATCCCTATATCTTTTTCACCTCGCAGCAGCCGGGCATCACGCTGGCCGCGCCGGTGATGGGGGGCAATGACGTGCTGCGCGGCGTGGTCGGCGTCGATATCGAGATCTCCAGCCTGTCGGATTTTCTGGCCCGGCTGACCATCGGCAAGCATGGCCGCGCCCTGATCGTGAACCGCAATGGCGATGTGCTGGCCCATCCCGAGCCGCAGCTGATCAAGACCCGCGCCGCCGATGGCGGGCTGCGCTTTACCAATCTGGACGAGATCGGCGATCCGATCTCGCGCGCGGCCTTTGCCGCCTCGTGGCATGACGGGGTGGTGGCGCTGCCCGGCGCGCAATCGCTGGAACGCGAATTCGTGCATCAGGGCAGCAATTACCTGTCGGTGCTGCAACCGCTGGACAGCGACCAGTTGCCATGGATCATCGGCGTCTATGCGCCCGAGAACGACTTTATCGGCGATCTGAAGCGCAACCGCACGGTCAATATCGTGCTGGCGGCGCTGGTGTCGCTGTTGACCGGGCTGCTGGGGCTGGCGCTGGCGGAATATATCCATCGCCCGGTGCGGGCCTTTGCCGTGCGCAGCGCGCTGATCTCGCAGGGCGAGATGGACCCGGACACGCCGCCGCCGCGCACCTATCGCGAACTGGCCCGCGCCAATGACGCGCTGGTGCGCGAGATCGTCGCCCGCCGCCAGACCGAGCTGGAATATGGTCAGGCGCTGGATAATTCGCCGACGGCGATTGCGCGGGTCGCGCTGGAAAGCGGTGCCATCGAGCGGGTGAACCGGCAGTTCTGCCTGCTGACCGGCCATGACCGCGACAGCCTGACCGCGATGGCGCTGGCCGATCTTTGCGCGCCGGGTGATCGTGGCGAGGACGATCTGGCCGATGGCGAAAGGCTGTGGCGGCGCGCTGATGGCAGCCTGATCTGGGTGGCGCTGAACGGCATGCTGATCCATGACGATGCCGGCCGGCCCCGTCACCGCGTCATGCTGGCCGAAAATATCACCCCCCGCAAGCAGATGGAGGCCGAGCTGGACCGGCTGCGCAGCGACCTGTCGCATCTGGTGCGGGTCAGCACCATGGGCGAGATGGCGGCGGGTCTGGCGCATGAGCTGAACCAGCCTCTGGCCGCCATCGCCCAGAACAGCGACACCGCGCGGCTGATCCTGTCCGAGCATCCCGATGTCGACCCGGTGCTGGACCGGCTGCTGCTGGCGATCGAGGAACAGTCGCTGAACGCCGGCAGCATCATCCGGGCGCTGCGCAGTTTCATCAACAAGGACGCGGGCGAGCGCAGCCGCTTTGAACTGGGCCCGCTTCTGGAGCAAAGCCTGAAGCTGGTGCGCGGCGAGGCCAGCGATGCCGGCATCTGCATCCGGCCCGAGGTCTGCGACGAGCCGCTGCTGGTCGAGGGCAATCGCGTGCAGATCGCGCAGGTGGTGCTGAACCTGCTGCGCAATGCCGTCGAGGCCATGGCCGGGCGGCCGGGCCGGATCTGGCTGCGCGTCACCGCCGGCGCGGGCGCCCTGACCGTCACCGTCGAGGATGACGGCCCCGGCGTCACCCCCGGCCTGACGCTGTTTTCGCAATTCGAGACCAGCAAGCCCGGCGGCATGGGGCTAGGCCTGTCGATCTGCCAGTCCATCGTCGAGGCGCATGGCGGCCGCATCTGGCACGAGCCGCGGCCCGGAGGCGGGTCACGGTTCCATTTCACCCTGCCGCAGGGCGGCGCCGGCGCCGCAGAGGAGGCATGATGACCGAGCAAACCGCAGAATCCGTCGATCCCGTGCCGCAGCTGACCGTCTTTGTCGTCGATGACGATGCCGATGTGCGCGCGGCGATCACGCTGGGGCTGGAGCGGCGCGGCTATGTCGTGGAAAGCCATGCCTCGGCTCGCGCCTTTCTGGAGCGGCCGCATCCCGAACGGCCGGGCTGTCTGGTGCTGGATTACGGCCTGCCGGGCATGAACGGGCTGGAGCTGCAGCAGGTGCTGAACCGGCAGGACCGGCCGCTGCCGATCATCTTCATCTCGGGGCATGGGGCGGTGCCGCAGGCGGTGCAGGCGATCAAGGGCGGCGCGGTCGATTTTCTGGAAAAGCCGTTCCGGCAATCGGTGCTGGTCGAGCGGATCGACGCGGCATTCGCGCAATTGCGCGACCTGATCAGCCAGCGCGAGGCGCTGCGCCGCAACACTGCCCGGCTGGCCAGCCTGACCACGCGCGAACGCCAGATCGTGCGGCACATGGTCGGCCATCCGGCCGAGATTTCCAGCAAGGAGATCGCCGCCAAGCTGGGCATCAGCCCGCGCACCGTCGATCACCACCGCGCCCGGATTCTGGAAAAGACCGCGATGAGCTCGGCCGCCGAGCTCATCGCATTCGTCCAGCGTCACGGGCTGGGCTGAGGGCGGGATCCCGGGACGGCCCATCGCCCGGCGCGGCCGATCAGGCGGAACATACGACGGCTGGACAGCGAGCCTTGGACCTGCTGGCCAGCCTGCGCATTAACCAACTAACTTAGACCGATCACGAAATTGCGCGGCCTGAACCTAGGGTCATTTGTGCGATATGTCGATGACAATATCCTGCGCGCATAGCTGCCTTGCGGATGCTGCATCCGGGCTGGTGCGGGTCGGCATCGGGGGGCGCCGCGCCGCCATGGGCCGCGCGGCGGGAACGGGTTCAGGCGGTTTCCGCCACGCGGCGCAGCGCCGGCAGGCCCACGCCGGTCGCGTCAAAACCGCCATCGACGGCCAGCGTCTGGCCGCTGACGAAGCTGGCCTTGTCCGAGCACAGGAAGACGATGGCCTCGGCGATCTCGCGCGCCTCGCCATAGCGGTTCAGCGGAATGGCGTCGTAATAGGCGCTGATGATTTCGGGCGCGTGCACCGCCATGGCCAGCTTGGTGCGCACGGGGCCGGGGGCCACGCAGTTGACGCGGATGCCGCGCTCGCCCAGTTCGGCGGCGAATTGCTTGGTCAGGTGGATGACGGCGGCCTTGGAGGTGCCATAGGCCACCCGCAGGGTCGAGGCGCGCAGCCCCGAGATCGAGGCGATGTTGACGATGGCGCCCCGCGTCTTGGCCAGTTCCTCGGTCGCGGCCTGGGTGCACAGGAACACGCCGTCAAGGTTCGTGGCCATCACCTCGCGCCACGCCTCGAAACTGGTCTGGCCGGTTTGCGCAAACAGCGCCACGCCCGCGTTGTTGACCAGCGCATCGACGCGGTCAAAGCGGGCGACGACCTTGCGGATCACCCCGTCGACGGCCTGCGGGTCCGAAATGTCGGCCTCGACCGGCAGCACGTCGGTCAGATGGTCGCAGGCACGGTGCAATTCCTCGGTGTCGCGGTCGACGACGGCCACGGCCCAGCCCTGTTCCAGAAAGATCTCGGTTGCGGCAAGGCCGATGCCCCGGCACCCGCCGGTGACGATGGCAACTTTTTGCGCGGTTTGGCTCATGGGTGGTCCTCTGTCGGTTCAAAGATCAGTTCCAGCGTCACGCCGACCGGGTTCTCGCCCCGGGTCAGGGTGCCGCGTGCGATATGGCCGTGAATGTCCACGACCTCGATCGGGATATGCGCGCGGCCCGCCGCCAGACGCGCGCCGTCAAGGCGCAGCTCGGTCGCGTGGCAATCCATGCGATGGCCCTCGGCAAAGCGGATGTGGTCGATGCTGCCGACGCCGTGCAGCCGGGCATCGGTCATGCCGTGGCGGGCGGCCAGTGCCTCGATGGCACTGACCACATCCTCGCCGGGGCGGATGCGGGCGAATAGCCCCGCGCCATGGTCCGCGCCTTCGGGCGTGAACAGGGTGAAGGCGGTCTCGGGGTCGGGCAGGGCCTCGAACCATGTCTCGCGCGCGCCAAGGCCGGTCACGGGCGTGTCGCGGGCGATGATGCTGTCAAAGGGCAGCAGATGCCCCATGGCGCGGGTGGTGCCGTCGCTCCAGATGCCGTGGCAATGCAGAAAGGGCGCGCCGTCGCGCCAGCCGATGCTGGCACTGGCGGATTCGAGCGTCCAGGGCCCGGCGGGGGCGTGGGTGTCGGAATACCATGCCGCATGCAGCCCGTCGGTCGCGGGCGCGGGCAGCACATAGCGCATCGGATCGCAGACAAGACCCGCAAGCGACAGGGTGCCGCCCTTGCAACCATGTGCCGCGAACAGATCGCCCACCGCCTGCATGACGCTTTGCCCTGCGGGCAGCACGCCCGCGATGGGCAGCAGATCGGCGCGCCGGGTCTGGGCGCGGTCGGGGTGGCGGGGGCCGGGGTGGATCATCCTCATGCCCGCCTTGCCTCGTCCGGGGGCGTGACCAGACCGCGGGCGATGATCTCGTCGCGGATCATCTTCTTGGTGATCTTGCCATAGGCCGATTTCGGCAGCGCCTCCCAGATCAGGAACCGCTTGGGCAGCTTGTAGCGCGAGACCTTGGGCTCAAGGAACGCGGCCAGCTCGGCCTCGGTCACCGGGGCCGAGGTCACGCAGACCGCCCAGCCGACCTCGCCCCACAAGGGGTCGGGCATGCCCAGCACCGCGACCTCGGTCACGGCGGGATGGGTCAGGATCTTTTCCTCGATCTCGCGCGGGTAGACGTTCGAGCCGCCCGAGATGAACATGTCGCTTTCGCGGCCGGTGATATAGACGAAGCCCTGTTCGTCCATATGGCCCAGATCGCCGGTGCGGAACCAGCCGTCGCGAAAGGCTTTCGCATTGGCCGCCGAGTTCTGGTAATAGCCGGCAAAGACGGCGGGGCCGATGACGCAGATCTCTCCGGTCTGGCCGGGGGCGACTTCACGGCCCTGATCGTCCTGGATCTGCACCTCGATGCCGGTGCGGGCATGGCCGCAGGTGCCGATGCGGGCCGTGGGACCGTCCTCGGCCTGATGCAGATGCGCGGGCAGCACGGTGATATTGCCGGTGACCTCGCCCAGCCCGAAATATTGCACCAGCACGGGGCCCAGCACGTTCAGCGCCTTTTGCTGATCGACCCGGTACATCGGCGCGCCGGCATAGATCACATAGCGCAGCGACGAGGTGTCGGCCGTCGCGGTCGAGGGATGTTCGACCAGCAGCTTCACGATGGTCGGCACGGTGAACATGGTCGAGACGCGCCATTCCGCGACCAGATCCCAGACCTGCGCCACGTCGAATTTCTCGCCCGGCAGCAGCACGGTTTTTACTCCCCGCGCCACCTGCGTCAGCTGATGCACGCCCGCGCCATGCGACAGGGGCGCCACCACCAGCGAGGCATCATCCCCGGTCAGGCCGGGCATCAGATCGGCCAGATGGTTGGTGACCACAAAAGCCATCTGGCCATGGGTCAGGACGCTGGCCTTGGGCCGGCCCGTGGTGCCCGAGGTGAAGAAGAACCAACAGGGATCGTCGCGATCCACCGGCGCCACCTGCGGGCGGTTGCCCATCGCCGCCTCGGTCAGCGCATCGACCGAAGGCCCGAAAGCTGCCTCGCCAAAGACCAGCGTTTCCACGTCGCAGGCCGCCGCATGATCGGGAAAGCCTGCGTTGCAAAACATCAGCCGCGCGCCCGAGGCCGCGGTCAGATAGGCGACTTCCTCGGGCGTCTGGCGAAAGTTCGCGGGCACCCAGACGCCGCCGGCGCGCCAGACCGCGAACATGGCCTGCATCATCTGCAGACAGTTCTGCGACTGGCACATCACCCGGTCGCCCTTGTGCAGACCGTAGCGGGTTTGCAGCACATGGGCCAGTGCATCGGTGCGGGCCTCGAATTCGGCCCATGACCAGCGCGCCGTGCCCATGACCAGCGCGACGCCGCCCGGATCGCGGCGCGCGGCCTGGGTCAGGAAGGTCGCAAGGTTCATCACCCGGGTGCTGACCGGGGCCAGCCCGCCCGCAGGATCGCTCATTTCAGCCGCTCCAGGATCGAGCAATAGGACGCGACCGCCGCGCCGCCCATGTTGAAGATGCCGCCAAGGCCGGGATCGGCCAGCTGCATCTCGCCTGCCTCTCCGGCCAGCTGCATCGCGACCATGACATGCTGCGAGACACCGGTGGCGCCGATGGGATGGCCCTTGGATTTCAGCCCGCCCGAGGGGTTCACCGGCAGCGCGCCGTCAAAGCGGGTGGTGCCTTCGCGGATCACGCGCCAGCCCTGACCGGGCTCGGCCAGCCCCATCGCCTCGTATTCGATCATCTCGGCGGTGGTGAAGCAGTCATGCGTCTCGACCAGCGACAGGTCCATGATGCCGACGCCCGCCTGCGCCAAGGCCGAGGCCCAGGCCCGGCGCGGCCCGTCAAAGGCGATGGGATCGCGCCGCGACAGCGCCAGATAGTCGCCGGCCTGCGCGCGGGCACGAAAGCGGATGGCGCGGCCCAGCCCCTCGGCCAGTTCCGGCGCGACCAGCACCAGCGCCGCCGCCCCGTCCGAGACCAGCGAGCAATCGGTGCGCCTGAGCGGGCCCGCCACCAGCGGGTTCTTGTCCGAGGGCGTGTTGCAGAAGGCCACGTCAAAGGGCTTGCGCAGATGCGCATAGGGATTGCGCATGCCGTTTTCGTGGTTCTTGGCCGCGATCATCGCCAGCTCTTCCGAGCGGTCGCCGTGGCGCTGGAAATAATTCTCGGTGATACGGCCAAAGACGCCGGCAAAACCGCCGGGGATCTGGCCCTCTTCGGGGACAAAGCTCGCGGACAAAAGGATGTCGCCCACTTCGGCATTGGGCGTGGCCGACATCTTTTCGGCGCCGATCACCAGCGCCACCTTGCCGCGCCCCGAGGCGATGAAATCGGCGGCGGCATACAGCGCGGCCGAGCCGGTGGCGCAGGCGTTTTCCGTGCGCAGGAATGGCACGCCCGCCAGTTCCGGCGTGCCCATGGCGACCAGCGCGCCCTGAAAGTCCTGCCGGGAAAAGCCGTTGTTGAAGACGCCGACGAAAATGCCATCGACGGCCTCGGGCGGGACGCCTGCGTGGTCCAGCGCCGGGCGCGCGACCTCGGCCATCAGGGCGAGTGTGTCCGGGGCCTCGGACTTGCCGAACTTCGTATGCGCCCAGCCGACGATCAGGGGGTCGGTCATGCGGATCTCCTTTGCGGTTCAAGGGCGGCAAGGCTGCGCCCGATCAGATGACATTCACGGTTCAGGGCGGCGACCAGCTCGGCCTGCCGCAAAAAGCCCATACGGTTTTCGATGGCGGCGATGGACAGCGCGCCCGCAGGCCGCCCGTCGGGCCACAGGATGGCGACGCCCAGTCCCCATGAACCTGCGACGATGCGACCGGGGTTCAGCGCGTGGCCGGTGTCCCGCGCCAGCGCCAGATCGGCGGCCAGATCATTGACCAGCCCCGGCCCGAATTCGGCGATCAGCGGGCGGGTGCGCAGCAGCGCCGCCTGCGCCTCGGCCGGGGGCAGGGCGGCCAGGATCGCCATGGCGCCGGCGCCGATGCCGGCGGGCTTGCGGTCGCCCTTCATCAGCGCATGGGTGCGGACCGGAAAGCTGCCCTCGACGCGGTCGAGGCACAGCGTATGGTCGCCCTGCGGCACGGTCAGCAACACGGTGTCGCCGGTCTGGTCGGCCAGCCGCAGCATCGAGGCGCGGGCGTGTTGCAAGAGGCCGTGGCGTTCCTCGGCGAAGCTGCCCAGAAGATAGGCCTCGGGGCCAAGGTGATAGCGACGGCTGTCACGGTCCTGTTCGACCAGCCGCGCGGCGCAAAGCGCCAGCAGCAACCGCCGCGCCGTGGGGCGGGGCAGGCCAGCCGCCTCGGCCAGCGCCGCCAGCGTCAGCCCCGGCCCGCCGCCCCGCCCGACCAGCGACAACAGCGACAGCGCACGGGCCACCGCCTGCGCGCCTTGACCGCCTTGCGGGTCGGTTTGGGGGGCGGCCGGGGCGCGCATCAGGCCAGCTTGCGCCCGATGGCGGTTTCAAGGATCTCCCATGCCTCGTCGCCAAAGGATTTCTTCCATTCGGCGTAGAAGCCGGCCTCGCGCAGCTTGTCCTCGAAGGGCTTGGGATCGACCTCGTTGAAGACAAAGCCATGGCCTTCCAGATCGCCGCGCAGGCTGGCGTTCAGCGCCATGACATCGGCGCGCTGGCGCATGGCGCCTTCGTTGAAATGCTTGGCGACGATCTGCTGGTTGGCCTCGCCCAGGGCCGCCCAGGCGCGGCGGTTGCCCAGAAGCCAGAAGCCGTCCCACATGTGGTTGGTCAGCGACAGGTATTTCTGTACCTCCCACAGTTTCGCGACCTTCATGATAGCGAGGGGGTTTTCCTGCCCGTCGACGATGCCGGTCTGCAGCGCGGTATAGACCTCGGCAAAGTTGATCGAGGCGGGCGCTGCACCGAAGGCCGAGAAGAGCGAGGTCCACAGCGGGCTGACCGGCACGCGGATCTTGAACCCTTCCAGATCGGCGGGGCTGGTGATCGGCTTGGTCGAGGTAGTGATCTGGCGGAAGCCGTTGTCCCAGATCTTGTCCATGACGATCAGGCCGGCGGCCTCGATCTCCTTGCGCTCATAGGCGCCAAGCGCGCCGTCCATCGCCTTCCAGACGGTGTCGTAATCGGGGAAGGCAAAGCCCACACCGTTCAGCGAGGATTTAGGCACCAGCGTCGACAGGATGATCGGCGAGAGCTGGAAGAACTCGACCCCGCCGGCGCGGAGTTGCCCCAGCACGTCGGTATCGGCGCCGAGCTGGTTCGAGGGAAAGATCTGGATGTCGACCGCGCCCGAGGTTTCCTCGGCAATCGCCTTGATCGCCTGCGTCAGCTGCACGTTGCTGGGGTGTTCCAGCGGCTGGTTGTTGGCGATCTTGTAGCTGAATTCGGCGGCGCGGGCCATGCCCGGGCGGATGAAGGGCGCGGCCAGCGCGCCTGCGGCAGCGCCCAGCAGGATGTGGCGGCGGGTGGTCATCATTGGGTTTCCTCCTCCCCGAATGGGTGTTGTTTTAGGCTTAGAGCAGCGCGGTCGAGAACCATGGCACGGCGGCAATCGCCAGCAGTCCGACCATCAGCGCGGCCAGATAGGGCCAGATGTCGCGCATCACCTTGTCGGCAGGGACATTGGCGATCTTGCAGGCGATGTAAAAGCCGATGCCGACCGGCGGCGCCATCAGCCCGATGTTCATCGCGGTGACGATGACCATGGCGTAATGGATGTCATGGATGCCAAGGCCGCGCGCAATCGGGAACATGATCGGTGCCAGCAGCACGATGGCCGGCAGACCTTCCAGAAAGCAGCCCAGCACCAGAAAGATCACGATGCTGGCCAGCATGAACACCACCCAGCCGCCCGGCAGCCCGGTGACGATGGTCATCAGATCGCGGGCAAAGCCCGATTGCGTCAGCGCCCATGCCATGGCGCTGGCCGCGCCAAGGATCAGCAGGATCGCGCCCGACATGGCGGCGGTGTCGATCAGCATCGCGCCCAGCTTGCGCAGCGGGATGCCGCCATAAAGCACGACCCCGATCACGAAGGCATAGACCACGGCGATGGTAGAGACCTCGGTTGCCGTGGCGACGCCGCCTGCGACCAGACTGCGGATCATGAAGGGCAGCACCAGCGCCGGGGTGGCGATCACGGCGGCTTTCAGGATGGTGGCCCCGCTGGCGCGGCGCACGTTGGACATATCCTCTTTGCGCGCCTTCCAACGCGCCAGGATCGCCAGCATGACCAGAAGCACCATGGCGATGGCGAAACCGCTGGTGAACAGCCCCGCGATCGACACGCCCGCGACCGAACCCAGCACGATCAGCACGATCGAGGGCGGCACGGTATCGGCCATGGCCGCGCCGGTCGCCAGCAGCGCCGTCATCTCGGACGGTGAATGGCCGCGCCGGCGCATCTCGGGGAACAGCGCCGGGGCGACGGTCGCCATGTCCGACACCTTCGAGCCCGAGATCCCCGAGACAAGGAACATCGAACCCAAGAGCACATAGCTCATCCCCGCTTTCACATGCCCGAACATCGAGGCCAGCACATTGACGATGGCCTTGCCCATGCCGGTGGCGTCAAGGATGCAGCCCAGCAGCACAAAGACCGGAACCGACAGCAGGATCAGCGCCGACATGCCCTCGTCGATGCGGCCCAGCATGACAAAGACCGGGGCGTGGCTGGCGAAGGTCAGATAGGCCAGCGTCCCCAGCGCAAAGCAAAAGGCGATGGGGACGCCGATGCACAAGAGCCCCGCGACCAGAAGGCCCAGCCAGATCGGCAGGTTCCAGTTGCCAAGGGTCAGTAGCGCCGGGCGCGAGAGCCACAGCGCGCCCGCGACGATGGCCAGCACCAGCACCACCGTGCCGATCACCCGCCACTCCCGCGTGCGCAGCACCGAAATGACCATCAAAAGCGCCATCAGCCCGATCCCCGCCGGCAGCGCCGAGGCGCGCCATGACATCGGGATCTGCAGCGCGGGCGAGGTGACGAAACTTTCCTCATAGGCGTATTCCACCGCCACCGGCAGCAGCCGCAGCAACAGCACGCAGACCAGAATCTGCCCGGTGACATCGGCGACGCGCGCCACCCGCTCGGGCAGCAGCGGCAGGAATACGGTCAGGCGCATGTGTTCATGCCGGTCCACTGCCAGCGCCGCGCCCAGCATCGCCATCCAGATGAAGCTGAGCGAGGCAACCTCGTCGCCCCAGATCAGCGGCTTGGCCAGCACATAGCGGCAAAAGACATTGGCCAGCACGGTGACGATCATCACCGACAAAAGCCCGGCGGCGACGATCTCGACCGGGCGCATCCAGCGCTCGGCGCGTTTCGGCTCGGCCAAGGCCTCGACGCCGCCAAGCGCCAGCTCGGCATCCGCCTGCGTGTCGGTCAATTGCATCCGTTTTTCCTCCTTGGCGCCGGGGCTCTCCCCTTCCCCTGGCGGCGGTCCACGATATGGACGGGCCGTCTGGCGCATGATGGCGCAAACTTCGCGGGATTCGCGTCAAAAATGCAAGAGGGAAAAATGGCGCCCCCGTCAAATTGCCGATTCCGGTCCGGATAGTTCCACAATGTGGAATAACGCGCCAAACCCGCCCGGCAATCCCTTGCCGGTGGCGTCGCGGCGAGGGCGGCTGTCTGTTTCAGTCGTCCAATCGTCGCAATTGACGCATCTGCCCGGTCGCAAGCGGATAACCTTGCCGGACAGCCGGGCAGCACTGCCCGGGACCTATGCATTGAGGAGGGGAGCTTCATGAGCAACAGGGGTGTGGTCTATATCGGGCCGGGCAAAGTCGAAGTGCAGAACATCGGCGATCCGAAGCTGCAATCGCCCGACGGGCGCAAGATCGAGCATGGCGTGATCCTGAAAGTGGTCTCGACCAATATCTGCGGGTCGGACCAGCACATGGTGCGCGGCCGCACCACCGCCGAGCCGGGTCTGGTCCTGGGCCACGAGATCACCGGCGAAGTGATCGAGAAGGGCGCCGATGTCGAGATGCTGGAAATCGGCGACATCGTTTCGGTGCCGTTCAACGTGGCCTGCGGCCGCTGCCGCTGCTGCCGTGAAGGCGATACCGGCGTCTGCCTGACGGTGAACCCGTCGCGCGCCGGCGGTGCCTATGGCTATGTCGACATGGGCGGCTGGATCGGTGGTCAGGCGCGCTATGTCATGGTGCCCTATGCCGATTTCAACCTGCTGAAATTCCCCGACCGCGACCGCGCGATGAACAAGATCCGCGATCTGACGATGCTGTCGGACATTCTGCCCACCGGCTTTCACGGTGCGGTCAAGGCCGGCGTCGGCGTCGGCTCGGTCGTCTATGTCGCGGGCGCCGGCCCCGTGGGTCTGGCCGCTGCGGCCTCGGCCCGCATTCTTGGCGCCGCCGTCGTCATGATCGGCGATTTCAACAAGGAACGTCTGGAACACGCCCGCCGCGTCGGCTTTGAGCCGGTGGACCTGTCGGCCAGCGACCGTCTGGGGGACATGATCGCCCAGATCACCGGCACCCCCGAGGTCGATGCCGCCATCGACGCCGTGGGCTTTGAGGCGCGCGGCCATTCGGGCGGCGAACAGCCGGCCATCGTGCTGAACCAGATGATGGAAATCACCCGCGCCGCCGGCCAGATCGGCATTCCGGGTCTTTACGTCACCGAGGACCCGGGTGCGGTCGATGCCGCTGCCAAACAGGGCAGCCTGTCGATGCGCTTCGGTCTGGGCTGGGCCAAGGCGCAAAGCTTCCACACCGGCCAGACCCCGGTGCTGAAATACAACCGCCAACTGATGCAGGCCATTCTGCACGACCGTCTGCCCATCGCCGACATCGTGAACGCCACCATCATCCCGCTGGATCAGGCGGTTGCGGGCTATGAAAGCTTTGATGCCGGTGTTGCGCGCAAATACGTGCTCGACCCGCATGGGATCCTGGCGGCGTAAGGCCGGCCGGATCAGAGTTTCCCTGGGAAAGGCGGCCTGCAAGGGCCGCCTTTTTCCGTTGCCGCCGGTCGTCGGGCCCTGTCGCGGCGCGCGGCGCGTCGTATAAGCGGGCGGACAGGGGTCGCAAGCAGGGTGGCGGGATGACCGACCGGCAGGACGCGCAGACGGGAACGGGGACTGCGCCAGAAACGGGGCCAGAAAAAGGGCCGGCCGCGGCGGCCAAGGGGTCACCGGGCGAGGTCTTTGCCGCCTTTCTGAAGCTGGGGCTGACCAGTTTCGGCGGACCCATCGCGCATCTGGGCTATTTCCGCGCCGAGCTGGTGCAGCGCCGGCGCTGGCTGTCCGAGCAATCCTATGCCGATCTGGTGGCGCTGTGCCAGTTCCTGCCCGGGCCGGCCTCGTCGCAGCTGGGCTTTGCCTTGGGCATGATGCGGGCCGGCTGGCTGGGGGCGCTGGCGGCCTTTATCGCTTTTACCCTGCCTTCGGCGCTGATCCTGATCGTCTTTGCGCGCGGGGCGGGGGCGATCTCGGGGCCGGTGGGTCTGGGCGCGCTGCATGGGCTGAAGCTGGTGGCGGTGGCCATCGTCGCGCAAGCGGTCTGGGGCATGGCGCGCAGCCTGTGCCCGGACCGTCTGCGCGCGGGCATCGCAGTGCTGGCGGTGGCGCTGCTGGGGGTGCTACCGGCGGCGGTGGCGATGATTGCGGCGATTGCGCTGGGGGCCGGGCTGGGGGTGCTGGGCGGGCGCGGCGTGCCGGCGCCAGCCAGCGGGCATCTGGCGCTGCCGGTGACGCGGGGACAGGCGGCGCTGGCGCTGGCGGTCTTTGCCGGGCTGCTGCTGGGGCTGCCCTTGCTGGCGGGTCTGGCGCCGGGGCTGGATGTGTTCGGGCGGTTCTTTCGCGCCGGCGCTTTGGTCTTTGGCGGCGGCCATGTCGTGCTGCCGCTGTTGCAGGCCGAGGTCGTGGCCCCGGGTTGGGTCAGCCCCAACCAGTTTCTGGCCGGCTATGGTGCGGCGCAGGCAGTGCCGGGGCCGCTGTTTGCGCTGGCGGCCTATCTGGGCGCGGTGTTGCAGCCGGGGCCGAACGGGCTGGCGGGCGCGGGCATCGCGCTGCTGGCGCTGTTTCTGCCGGGGTTCCTGCTGCTGATCGGCGCCTTGCCGTTCTGGGACCGGCTGCGGGCCCGGGCCGGGGCGCAGGCGGCGATGCGCGGCGCCAATGCCGCCGTGGTCGGCATCCTTGGCGCGGCGCTTTATACGCCGGTGTTCACGGGCGCGGTGGCCGATCTGGGTGATCTGGCGCTGGCTTTGGCCTGTTTCGTGGCGCTTGTGCTGTGGCGGGCGCCGCCATGGCTGGTGGTGCTGGCGGGGGCAGCGGGGGGCGTGGGGCTGGGCGCGCTTTAGTGCCCGCCGCCACCACCCCCGGCCATGGCCGGTTTTTGCACCAGCATCAGCATCAGCCCCAGCGCCAGAAACACCCCGGCCAGCAGGACAAAGATATCGGCCAGCGACATCACCAGCGCCTGTTGCCGCGCCATGCCGGTGATCGCCGACAGCGCCGCCGTGGGGGCGGCATCGCCCAAGGGGGCATAGGCCTGTTCCAGCATCGCCATCGCCGCCGAGGTGGCGTCGCGGCCGGGGTTCACCGCCTCGGACAGGCGCTCGAAATGCATGGCCTGACGGTTGGTCAGGATGGTGTTGATCAGCGCAAGGCCCACCGCACCGCCAAGGTTGCGCGTCAGGTTGAACAGCCCCGAGGCGTTCTTGACCTTTTCGGGCGGCAGCATCCCCAGCGCGATGTTCGACACCGGCACCATGCACAGCATCAAGGACACCCCCCGCGTCAGTTGCGGCAGGAAGATCTCCCAATAGTCCCAGTCGGCGGTGATGCGCGACAGATCCCAGCAGCTCCATGCAAACAGCGCCAGCCCGATGCCCATCATCAGCCGCGGGTCCATGGTCTGGGTCAGCCGCCCGGCAATGGGCGCGGTCACGAACATGGCGATGCCGGTGACCATCATTGCCTCGCCGGTCTGCAGCGCGGTATAGTCGCGCACGCCCGACAGATAGACCGGGATCACATAGATCATGCCGTAAAGCCCGATGCCCATGCCAAAGGAAAAGATCGAGCCCATGGCAAAGTTGCGGTCGGCAAAGGCGTCCAGCCGCACCACCGGTTCCTCGGCGGTGAAGGCGCGCCAGAAGAACAGAAAGCCGCCGAACAGCATCACCGCCGTCAGCCCGGCGATGGTGCCCGAGGCGAACCAGTCGTCCTTGGCCCCCTCTTCCAGCACATATTCCATGGCGCCCAGAAACAGGCCCAGCCCCAGAAAACCCCACCAGTCGAAGCGGTTGAGCAGGCTGAGGTCGGGCTTGTCGAAATCGATCAGCGTGACGGCCGCCGTGGTGACGATGATGCCGGGGATGACGTTGATGAAGAACAGCCAGTGCCAGCTCATCAGCTCGGTCAGATAGCCGCCCAGCGTCGGGCCGATGGTCGGCGCCAGCGTCGCCACCAGCCCGATCATCGGCGAGACGATATGCATTTTTGAGCGCGGAAAGATCGTATAGGCGCTGGCAAAGACGGTCGGGATCATCGCGCCGCCGATGAAGCCCTGCAGCGCGCGCCACAGGATCATCTCGTCGATGGAATTCGACAGCCCGCAAAGCAGGCTCATCAACGTGAACCCGCCCGAGGAAATGGTGAACAGCCAGCGCGTCGAGAGCATCCGCGACAGATAGCCCGACAGCGGGATCATGATGACCTCGGCGATCAGATAGGCGGTCTGGATCCACGGGATCTCATCGCCCGAGGCCGAGAGCCCGGCCTGAATTTCCGACAGCGAGGCCGAGACGATCTGGATGTCGAGGATCGCCATGAACATGCCCAGCACCATCAGCAGAAAGGTGATGAGCTTGCGCGGGTCGATGCGGTCGTCGGCCGGCGCGGGGATCGCGGCCGGGGTCGAAACAGGGGCTGCGCTGGCGCCCGCCATGGTCCTAGCCTTCCCGGTTGGGCTGGGCCGCGTCCGCCGTGGGCAGGGCGCTGGTCGCGGCACCGGATCTGGCGGGGGCCGGGGTGGCTGCGGGCGCCGCCGGGGCCAGCGGCGCGTCGCTGCCGGTGCGGATATCGACCGTGGTCACCGCCGACATGCCGGGGCGCAGCGGCAGGCGCGCGCGGTCGGCGGGGTCGATGTTGATGCGCACGGGCACGCGCTGCACCACCTTGGTGAAATTGCCGGTCGCATTCGAGGCCGGCAGCAGGCTGAACACCTGCCCGGTGCCGGCGGTCAGGCTGTCCACCGTGCCCGACAGCACCTTGCCCGGCCAGGCGTCGATGGTGATCGAGACCTTGGCGCCGGGGCGGATGCCGCCGATCTGGGTCTCTTTGAAATTCGCCTCGACATAGATGTCGGCGACGGGGACCAGCGTGCCGATGCGCGAGCCGGTGTTGACGAATGAGCCGACCTCGACCTGACGCTGGGTCAGGATGCCGTCGAAGGGGGCGCGGATCTCGGTAAAGGCCAGATCGCGCTCGGCCTGGGTGACCTTGGTCTGGGCGGCGCGCACGTCCAGCCGGGCGATGTCGGCGCGGGCCTGCAGGACGGTCAGCTCGGCTTTGGCCTGTGCCAGCGCGGCCTGCGCGCTTTGCACCTGAGCTGCGGCGGATTTCGCGGTCGCTTCGGCGGCATCGACGGCGGCCTGCGTGCCGGCCGAACTAGTTTTGAGTTCAGTCGCGCGGCGATAGGTTTTCTGGGCGCCGTCATTGGTGGCATTGGCGGCGGCCAGCGCCGCCTCGGCCTGCGCGATGCCGGCACCGCCGGCCACGACCTGCGCTGCCAGCTGCGCCTGCGCGCTGACGGCGCTGGCGAGCGCGTTGCGGGCGCTTTCCAGCGCCAGCCGGTAATCCTCGGCGTCGATGCGGGCGATGACCTGATCGCGGGTGACGGCGGCATTGGGGCCGACCAGCACCTCGGCGATATAGCCGCTGTCGCGGGCCTGCAGCGTGATCAGATCGGCATGCAGATAGGCGTCGTCGGTTTCCTCGTGAAAGCGGCCATAGCTGAACCAGTGCCAGCCCTCATAGGCGCCAAGCGCCAGCACGACCACGGCAAGGATGCCCAGCACCCGCTTGGCCTTGCCACCGCGCCCCGTTGCAGCCGGGGCGGCCTGTTGGTCGGAAGCCATGTTGCACCTTTATCAAGAATGTTCGCCGGAAACCGGGCAGCCGCGGGCCGGCGAATCCGGCGGCGGTTTGAGGCAGGATGTATATTGACCGAACGGTTCGGTCAATATAAAAGCCGGCAGCGAGGAGACGAAATGACCGCAGCCGACGCCCAACCCGAAGCTTCGTCCGACTGCTCGACCGATTGCGCCGAAGCGGACACCCCCAAGCGCCGACAGATTCTGGACGGCGCCCGGCGCATGTTCCTGTCCAATGGCTTCGAAGGCACCTCGATGCAGGATGTCGCGCGCAGCGCCGGCGTGTCGAAGGGCACGCTTTACGTCTATTTCGACAGCAAGGAGGCGATGTTCGGCGCGCTGGTGCGGCAGGAATGCGGCCTGTTGCAGGACAGCGTGCGGCGGCTGGCCAGCGGCAGCGGCGCGGTCGGGGATGAGCTTCTGGCCGTCGCCCGCCAGATCCTGACCCGGCTGTTGCAGCCCGAGGTGCTGGCCGTGATGCGCATGACCATCGGCGCGGGCGAGAAATTCCCCGAGCTGGCGCGCCAGATCTATGATGCGGGCCCGATGCGCACGCGCCGGATCCTTGCCGATTACCTTCGCCGGCGCGTCGAGGCGGGCGATCTGCTGATCGGCGATTGCGAGGCGGCGGCGGGCGAATTCATGGATCTGGTGGTTTCGGGGCTGCAACGCCGCGCGCTGCTGATGATGCCGCCGCTGTCCGAGAGCGAGATCACCGAACATACCCGCGCCCGTGTCGGCCGGTTTCTGGCCGGGCGCTGTCCCGGTGCGGCGCAGGGCTGACCCCCGCTTCGCGCGGCGTTGCAATCCGACCGGCGCGGATTATACCCGGTCGGGTAATCATGGAAATGGGCCAGAAGGGGCGGAACATGCTTGTCGATGGCAAATGGGTCGAGAACTGGCAGCCGGTGCAGGCCAAGGACGACAAGGGCGGCTTTGTCCGTCAGGTCTCGGGCTTTCGCAACTGGATCACCGCCGATGGCGCGCCGGGCCCGACCGGGCAGGGCGGCTTCAAGGCCGAGGCCGGGCGTTATCACCTTTATGTCGCGCTGATCTGCCCCTGGGCTTCGCGCACGCTGATCGGGCGGGCACTGAAGGGGCTGAAAGACGTCGTTTCGGTTTCCGTGGTCGAGCCTGAACTGGGCGATCAGGGCTGGGCCTTTGCCGCCGGCGCCGATCCGGTCAACGGCGCCGAATTCATGCATCAGATCTATGTGCAGGCCGATCCGCATTATACCGGGCGCGCCACCGTGCCGGTGCTGTGGGACAAGGAAACCGGCACCATCGTCAACAACGAATCGGCCGATATCCTGCGCATGTTCAACGCGGGCTTCGGCGCGCTGGCCTCGGGGCCGGATCTCTATCCCGAAGCCCTGCGCGCGCGCATCGACGCGCTGAACGAGCGCATCTATCCCCGGCTGAACAATGGCGTTTATCGCGCCGGTTTCGCCACCACGCAGGCCGCCTATGACGAGGCCTTTGCCGATGTCTTTGCCGAGCTGGACCTGCTGGAGGCCGGGCTGGCCGCGGGCGGCCCCTATCTGACCGGCCCCGCGTTCACCGAGGCCGATATCCGCCTGTTCGTGACGCTGGTGCGCTTTGACGCGGCCTATCATGGCCTTTTCAAGACCAACCTGCGCCGCATCGCCGATTACCCGGCCTTGCAGGCCTATATGCAGCGCATTCTGGCGCTGCCGGGCGTGGCGCCGACGGTCAGCATCGACCACATCAAGCGCGGCTATTATTCGATCAAGGCGCTGAACCCGGTCGGCATTGTGCCCAAGGGGCCTGAACTGCCGTGGTGGCCGCCGCAGCTTTAAGGGGGCGCGGGCGATGTCGCTGCTGAATTGCCTGATCGTGATGGCCGGCGGCGCCCTTGGCACGCTGGCGCGCTACCTTTTGTCGGTGCTGGCCCAGCCGGTCAGCCGCGACCTGCCCTGGGGCACGATCCTGATCAATGTCGCAGGCTCGTTCGTCATCGGCTTTTTCGGCACGCTGAGCTTTGCCCAGGGCCGCTATCCGCTGTCCGAGGGGGCGCGGCTGTTCGTCATGGTCGGGATCTGCGGCGGCTTTACCACGTTTTCGTCCTTCAGCCTGCAAACGCTGGAGCTGATGCGTGCCGGCGCCATGCTGCGCGCGGGGCTGAACATCGCGCTGTCGGTGCTGCTGTGTCTGGCGGCCGTGGCCATCGGCCATGCGCTGGCCACGCATCTGAACGGCGGCCGGGCCGAGATCGCCCGCATCTCGACGCTGGATGATGCGTGACGAGCGACAGTTGATGCGGGGGGGCTGCTGCTGCTAATCTGCGTGCCAAGGATGAAAACATCCATTTGGGCAGCAGATCAGGCAGAATCATGGCAATCTGGAATCGCAGGGCACGGCTGGCCGTGTCGTTGGTGGTGGCGCTGGCGGGGCTGGCCGGCTGTTCGGGGCTGCGCCGTCACAGCCCCGAGGAATGTCTGGCCCGCGCCATGTATTTCGAATCGAACCGCTCCAGCCGCGACGGCATGATCGCGGTCGGCAGCGTGGTGATGAACCGGGTCGAATCCGGGCAATATCCGCGCTCGATCTGCGGCGTGGTCGGCCAGCGCGGGCAATTCGCCCCCGGCATCATGACCAAGCGCATGGACGACCGATCCCTGCCGATGGTGCGCGAGGCGGCGCGTTCGGTGATGCGCGGCGAGCGCCATCCGCTGATCGGGCGGGCGATGTTCTTTCACACCGCCGGGCACCGCTTTGGCTATGACAACATGCATTATGTGCTGGTGACGGGCGGCAACGCCTTTTACGAGCGGCGCAAGCGCGAGCTGGTGACCCAGCCGGCGCCGCCCGCGCCGCTTGAGGGCATCACCCGGCGCTGATCGCGATCTGCGGTTGGGGCGGCGCGCCCGGATCGGCTAGGCTGCCGATATGCAGATGATTCCCGACCGTGCCCGCGCCGCCGTCTCGCCCAGCTCCGAGGATTGGCTGGCGGCGCAACAGGCCTGTTCGGGCGCGCTGGCCCGCGCCAGCGCGATGATCGGGCGGCTGGACGCGACGCTGGCGGGGCTGGCCCCCGAGGCGCGCGCGGGTGCGACGCGCCGGCTGGCGCTGATCGAGCTGGAGGCGATGCTGTGGGCGCAAGGCACCCCGGTCCGGCGCGAGGAAATCGGCCGCGAGGCGATGGATGCGCGCGCGGGTTCGGATCTTGAGGCGATGCGGCTGGCGCGCTGGGGGTTGCGGCGCCTTGAGGGGCAGGGGGGCCTGGGCGACCTGCGCGCCTTTCTGGGGCTCTATCGCAGCGAGGTTTCGGGATTGGCCGAGGGGCTGGCGCAGCGCCCGGTGGGCGAGGCTTTTGATGCCGGCGCGGCCGAATATCTGGCCACGGCCGGCATGCTTGCGGGCATCGAGCCCGCGGCGCGCGCCCCCGCGCTGCGCGCGGCATGGCGCATCGCGGAACTCTCGGCCCCGGAATGTCTGGTCGAGCCGGGCTGCTGGAGCGCGCGCGACATGGCGGCGGGCTGCGAGGCGCTGGTCTTTGTGCCTTTGGGTCGGCATGGGCGCGCGGTCTGGATCGACGGCGGCCCGGCTGTGACGCGGATGCAGCGCCAGCTGGAGGCCGTGGCCATGGGCGCCGAAGAGGCGCGGCGCGAGATCCTGCGCGTGCTGGACTGGGCCGAGCGCGCCCGCCGCGCCACAGCCGCGATCAAGGGCGACAACCCCGCCCGCGTCATCGCCGCGCTGGCCGCGCAACCGCTGCTGGGCGCGGCCATGGTCGAGGCGGAAACCGGCATCAGCCGCGACACCGCCGAGCGCCTGCTGGCGCGGCTGCAGGCCATGGGCCTGATCCGCGAGGTCACCGGCGCGCGGCGCTTTCGGTTGTGGACCGCCGGCGGTTAGCGGTTGCGCAGCCAGAACAGCGCATAGACGAGGTAAAGCCCTGCCGCGATGAAGCCCGCTGCCAACAGGTAAGAGCCGGTCGAGATTTCGACCAGCGACCAGGCAAAGGGCGCAATGGTGCACAGCAGGCGCACCCACAGGGCATTGAAGAACGGGTGTTTGGGATCGACGAGCATGACCCCTCATAGCCGCTTGCGGCGCATGGTGGAACCCGGATCCGGGCGGGCCCGGAGATCCCGCCGGGCGGGCTGCGCGACGGGTCGCCGCGCGATCATAATTCCAGATTATCGCCTCCATCACAAATATCAAATTTTAATGATGATTCTGCGGGGCTAACACTTGTCTGGCACAGCAAGTCGCCACCCGCGCTTCGGCGCCCGTGGTGCCAACCAGCCAAGGAGAAGGCCATGGACGGCGATAATCCCAAGACGGGCGGCTGCCCGGTGATGCACGGAGGCAATCCCAATGTGCGCCACAAGGCGCGGAGCATCCGCGAATGGTGGCCGAACCAGTTGAACCTGAAGATCCTGCACCAGAACAACGACCTGCCGAACCCGCTGGGGCGCGGCTTTGACTATGCCGAGGCCTTCCGCAAGCTCGACCTCGACGCGGTCAAGGCAGACCTGCGCGCGCTGATGACCGACAGCCAGGATTGGTGGCCGGCCGATTGGGGCAATTACGGCCCGCTGTTCATCCGCATGGCCTGGCACAGCGCCGGCACCTATCGCACCGCCGACGGGCGTGGTGGCGCGCGGGCCGGGGCGCAACGTTTTGCGCCGCTGAACTCGTGGCCGGACAACGTCAATCTGGACAAGGCCCGGCGCCTGCTTTGGCCGATCAAGCAGAAATACGGCAACAACCTCAGCTGGGCCGATCTGCTGATCCTGACCGGCAACGTCGCGCTGGAATCGATGGGTTTCAAGACCTTCGGCTTTGGCGGCGGGCGTCCCGATGTCTGGGAGCCGCTGGAGGATATCTACTGGGGCTCGGAAACCGAATGGCTGGCCGCCAGCAACAATCCCAACAGCCGCTATTCCGGCGACCGCGAGCTGGAAAGCCCGCTGGCTGCCGTGCAGATGGGGCTGATCTACGTGAACCCCGAAGGTCCGGACGGCAAGCCCGACCCGCAGGCCGCCGCGCGCGACATTCGCGACACTTTCGCCCGCATGGCGATGAATGACGAAGAAACCGTGGCGCTGATCGCCGGCGGCCACACCTTTGGCAAGACGCATGGCGCGGGCGATGCCAGCCATGTCGGCGCCGACCCAGAAGGCTCGGCCATCGAGTTGCAGGGTCTGGGCTGGGTCAACGGTCATGGCACCGGCATTGGCGGCGATGCCATCGGTTCGGGGCTGGAAGTGGTCTGGACCCAGACGCCCACGCAATGGGGCATGGGCTTTTTCCGCAACCTCTTCGAATTCGAATGGGAGCTGACCAAATCCCCCGCCGGCGCCTGGCAATGGAAGCCGGTGGGCGATGCCGGCGCGGGCAGTGTGCCCGACGCGCATGATCCCGCCAAACGCATTGCGCCCGGCATGCTGACCACCGACCTGTCGCTGCGTTTTGATCCGATCTATGAGCCGATTTCGCGTCGCTTCTACGAAAACCCCGACCAGTTCGCCGATGCCTTTGCCCGCGCGTGGTTCAAGCTGACCCACCGCGACATGGGACCGAAGGTGCTGTATCTGGGCCCGGAGGTTCCGGCCGAGGATCTGCTGTGGCAAGACCCGATCCCGGCGCCGCAGCAGCCGCTGATCGACACAGCCGACGTGGCCGACCTCAAGGCGCAGGTGCTGGCATCGGGGCTCAGCGCGCCGGAACTGGTGGCAACGGCCTGGGCCTCGGCCTCGACCTTCCGTGGCTCGGATTATCGCGGCGGCGCCAATGGCGCGCGCATCCGCCTTGCGCCGCAAAAGGACTGGGAGGCGAACCAGCCCGAGCAACTGGCCCGCGTGCTGTCGGTGCTGGAGGGCATCAAGGCCGGCTTTGACGCCAAGGGTGCGAAAAAGGTCTCGCTGGCAGATCTGATCGTGCTGGCGGGCGATGCGGCGGTCGAGGCGGCGGCCAAGGCGGCAGGCCATGATCTGGCGCTGCCCTTCCACCCCGGTCGTGGCGACGCCACGCAAGAGCAGACCGATGTGGAAAGCTTTGACTGGATGGAGCCCAAGGCCGACGGCTTCCGCAACTATCAGCGCCAGCAATTCAACGTCCCGGCTGAAGAGCTGCTGATCGACCGCGCGCAGCTTCTGACGCTGACCGCGCCGGAAATGACCGTGCTGATCGGCGGGCTGCGGGCGCTGGATGCGAACTGGGGCCATACCGCGCATGGCGTTCTGACCGACCGGCCCGGCGTCTTGACGAACGACTTCTTCGTCAACCTGCTCAGCATGGATACGGTCTGGAAGGCGCAATCCGACGACCAGATCGTCTTTGACGGCACCGACCGGACCAGCGGCGCGCCGAAATGGACCGCGACGCGGGTGGATCTGGGGTTCGGCTCGAACTCGCAACTGCGGGCGATTGCCGAGGTCTATGCCCAGAACGACGCTTCCCAGAAGTTCGTGCGCGACTTTGCCGCCGCATGGTCCAAGGTGATGAACGCCGACCGCTTCGACCTGCGCTAAGGGCGGGGCGGCATCGGGGGCGTGGGCTTGCGGGTCGGCGCCCCCATTCATGTCCGGCATTCGTCGGGCGGGCGCATGACGGGGATTGTCAATCCCGCCGGTTGGGCGCAAGGGGGCGCCACAGCCAGATGGGGGACGCGCAATGGATTGGAGCCAGGTTTTCGCGACGCGGATGGGTCGGATGAAGGCATCCGAAATCCGCGAGCTGCTCAAGCTGCTGGATCAGCCCGACATCATCTCTTTTGCCGGCGGCATTCCCGATCCGGCGCTGTTTCCTGCCGATGCCTTTGCCCGCGCCTTTGCCGATGCCATGCGTCCCGGCGAGGCGGGGGTGGCGCTGCAATATTCCGTCTCGGAAGGCTACAAGCCGCTGCGCGAATGGATCGCGGCGCGGATGGCGGGTCTGGGCGTGCCCTGCGGCGTCGACAATATCCTGATCACCTCGGGCTCGCAGCAGGCGCTGGATTATCTGGGCAAGCTGATGCTGAGCCCGGGCGATACGGCGCTGGTGACCTCGCCGACCTATCTGGGCGCGCTTGGCGCTTTCAACGCCTATGAGCCGCGCTATGCCCGGCTGGACCCGATGCGCAATGCCGAACCTGCGGCGCTGGCCGCCGAGGCGGCGGACGCCGGCAGTGCCATCAAGTTTGCCTACCTTTCCGCCGATTTCGCCAACCCGACCGGCGAGACGCTGAGCCGTGCTGGACGCGAGGCGCTGCTGGACCGCGCCGCGGCCCTGGACATCGCGGTGATCGAGGACGCCGCCTATCAGGAGCTGCGCTATGACGGCACCCCGGTGCCGCCGATTCTGGCGCTGGATGTGGCGCGCAGCGGGGGCATCGAAAACACCCGCACCATCTATTGCGGCAGCTTTTCCAAGACCTTGGCGCCGGGGCTGCGCGTCGGCTGGGTCTGCGCCGCGCGCGAGGTGATCGGCCGGCTCGTGCTGATGAAACAGGCCGCCGATCTGCATTCGGCGACGCTGAACCAGATCGCGACCAATCACGTCGCCCGCGCCGAATTCGACGCCCATGTCGCGCGCATCAAGGCGGTCTATGCCGGGCGGCGCGACCGCATGCTGGCGGCGCTGTCGCGCGAGATGCCCGCCGGTGTCGAATTCACCCGGCCCGAGGGCGGCATGTTCGTCTGGCTGACGCTGGACCCTGCGATCGACGCGGCCGAGCTGCTGGCGCGCGCCGTGCGCGACGAACGCGTGGCCTTTGTCCCCGGCGGGGCGTTCTTTGCCGATGGCTCGGGGCGCAACACGCTGCGGCTGAGCTTTTCCTGCGCGAGCGACGCCCAGATCGACGAGGGCATCGCCCGTCTGGGCCGGCTGTTGCGCCAGAGCTGACGGCTTAGTCCAGACTGACGTTGGCCTCGCGCACGACAGGTTCCCATTTCGCCATCTCGGCGGCGACATGGGCGCCCAGTTCCTCGGGCGTCGAGGCGACGATGCTGGCCGAGAAATCCTTCATCCGCGCGACCACCGCCGGATCGGCCATGGCGGCGACGGCAGCCTTGTTCAGCGCCGCGATCACCTCGGGCGGTGTGCCCGCAGGGGCAAACAGCGCGTTCCAGCTGTAGGTCTCATATCCCGGCAGGGTCTCGGCGATGGCGGGCACGTCCGGGAATCTGGGCGCGCGCTCCTTGGTCGTGACCCCGAGCGCCCTGAGCTTGCCCGAGGCGATATGCCCCGAGGCCGAGGGCAGGTTGTCAAAGATGATCGGCACCTGATTGCCCAGCACATCGGTCAGCGCGGGGCCCGAGCCCTTGTAGGGGATGTGGGTGATCTCGGTTCCGGCCATCGAGTTGAACAGCGCCCCCGACAGGTGCAGCGGCGTGCCATTGCCCGACGAGGCATAGGCCAGAGGTTCCTTTTTCGCCAGATCGATCAGCTCTTGCACGGTGTTGACCGGCAGCTGCGGGTTCACCGCCAGCACGTTCGGCACCAGAACCAGCAGCGACACCGGCGCGAAATCGGCGACCGGGTCATAGGGTTTCTGTTTCAGGATCAGCGGGTTCAGTGCGTGTGTCGCGACTGTGCCCATCAGGATCGTATAGCCGTCCGGGTCGGCCTTGGCGACCTGCTGCGCGCCCAGACTGCCGCCGGCGCCGCCGACGTTCTGCACGACGATCTGCTGGCCAAGCGCCGCGCCCATCTTGTCGGCGACGATGCGGCCCACGACATCGGTCGAGCCGCCGGCGGCAAAGGGGATGACCAGCGTCACCGGGCGGTCGGGAAAGGCGGCGGCGGTGCCGGCCAGCCCCAGCGCGAGGGCCGCGCCCAGCAGCAGGCGGCGGGTCAGGGTGGTTGTCATGGTGTTCTCCATTTCACGCATCGCTTTCGGTAAAGACTTCGTCGCGGCGCTTGCGGATCTGCGGCAGGAACACCAGCACCAGCACGGCCAGCGCCATCACCAGAATCACAAGGCTGATCGGACGGGTCAGGAAGGTCGAAGGATCGCCGCGCGACAGGATCATGGCCCGGCGCAGGTTTTCTTCCAGCAGCGGGCCAAGGACAAAGCCCAGCAGCAGCGGCGCCGGCTCGCAGCGCAGCTTGGACATCAGGTAGCCAAGCAGGCCGAAGAAGGCGACGGCATAAAGGTCGAAGGTGTTCGAGGCGACCGAGTAGACCCCGATCGAGCACATCGCCATGATGATCGGGAACAGCACGTAGTAAGGCACGCTCAGCAGTTTCACCCATAGCCCGATCAGCGGCAGGTTCAGCACCACCAGCATCAGGTTGCCGATCCACATGCTGGCGATGATGCCCCAGAAGAGTTGCGGCTGTTCGCTGACCACGTTCGGCCCCGGCACGATGCCCTGAATGATCATCGCGCCGATCATCAGCGCCATCACCGGGTTGGCCGGGATGCCCAGCGTCAGCAGCGGGATGAAACTGGTCTGCGCGCCGGCATTATTGGCCGATTCCGGTCCGGCGACCCCGGCCAGCGCGCCCTTGCCGAATTCCTCGGGGTGCTTCGAGATCTTCTTTTCCACGGTATAGCTCGCGAAGCTGGCAAGGATCGCGCCCCCGCCCGGCAGGATGCCGAGGACCGAGCCGATGCCGGTGCCGCGCAGGACCGGGCCGATCATCTCGCGGAATTCCTCGCGCGTCGGGAACAGGCGGTTGATGTTCTTGGTCATCACCTCGCGGTCGGATTCGTCTTCCAGATTGCGCAGGATCTCGGCGATGCCAAAGACGCCGACGGCGAGCGCCACGAAATTCAGCCCGTCGGCATATTCGGTGATGCCCATCGTGAAGCGCGGCGTGCCGGTATAGATATCCGTGCCGACGATGCCCAGCAAAAGCCCCAGCACCACCATGGCCAGCGCCTTCAGCACCGAGCCATGCGCCAGCGCCACCGACATCACCAGACCCAGCACCATCAGGCTGAAATATTCGGCCGCGCCGAATTTCAGCGCCACGGCGGTCAAGGGCGGCGCGAACAGCGCCACAAGGAAGGTCGAGACGGTGCCGGCAAAGAACGACCCCAGCGCCGCGACCGACAGCGCCGTGCCGGCCTTGCCTTTGCGCGCCATCTGGTAGCCGTCGATGGCCGTCACCGCGGACGAGCTTTCCCCCGGCATGTTGATCAGGATCGCGGTGGTCGAGCCGCCATATTGCGCGCCGTAATAGATGCCCGCCAGCATGATCAGCGAGCTGACCGGCTCCAGCTGGAAGGTGATCGGCATGAGCATGGCGATGGTCGCGGTGGCGCCGATGCCGGGCAGCACGCCGATCAGCGTGCCCAGAATGACGCCGATCAGGCAGAACAGCAGGTTCGCCAGCGAAGAGGCGACCGAAAATCCCATGGCGAGGTTGTTCAGAAGATCCATCTTGTCCTCACATCCCCAGCCATGGCCCGAAGCGGCGGAAGGGCAGGCCCAGCCCGTAGCTGAAGATCAGCGTCGACAGGATCGTGACCGCCACCGCCAGCCCCAGCGCCGGCAGGGGCCGCATCCGCACCGAGGCCTGCGCCGCGATCAGCGTGGTGACGAACAGCGCCGGCACGAAGCCCAGCCCGCGCACCGTCAGGCCAAAGAACACCGGCGCCGGCAGGATGAACAGGATGCCGCGCCAGGCGATGCGGCCAAAGGGCTCGTCCTCGCGGCCCAGCGATTTCAGCGCCACCAGCGCGCCAAGGATGAACAGCAGCCCCGACAGCAGCATCGGAAAATAGCCCGGCCCCATGCGCAGCGAGCTGCCGATCTCCAGCTCTCGGGTCTGCCAGCCAAAGAAGGCCGCCGCCGCCATCAGCAAAAGGCCGGCGGCAAGATCGGTGGTGTCGCGGGGTTTCGTGGGTCTTGTGGACATGGGGGTTCCCCTTGCTCGGGTGGCCCCGCCGGGGTGCGGCGGGGCGGGTCAGGGATCAGTCGGCATAGACGCCGGCGGATTCGATCACCGGCTGCCAGCGCGCGATTTCGGCGCCGAGCTTGGCCTTCAGCGCGGCGGGGGTGGCGTTTTCGGCGGGCTCGGGCGCGGTGCCCAGATCGGCCATGGCCTTGGTCACGCCCGGATCGGCCAGCGCCTTTTGCAGCGATTGCGACAGGCGTTCGTTGATTTCGGGCGCGGTGCCGGCGGGGGTGTAGATGCCGTGCCAGATACCCACTTGCAGCGCGGGCAAGCCGTCCTCGGTCGCGGTGGGCAGGTCGGGGAACAGCGGCAGGCGTTCGGCGGTGGTGGTGGCATAGGCCTTGATCGTGCCGCCCTTGATCTGCTGGGTGGTGTTGGTGGTCTGGTCGCACATGATGTCGGTCTGCCCGCCCAGCAGATCGGTCATCGCCGGGCCCGTGCCCTTGTAGGGCACCGTCACCAGTTGCGCCTGAAGCGCCTGCATCAGGAGCATCCCGCACAGATGGCTGGCCGAGCCGATGCCGGCATTGGCCAGCGTCAGCTTGTCGGCGTTTTCCTTGACATAGGCGGTAAAGCCCTTGAAGTCCGCCGGCTCGAAATCCTTGCGCGCGACCACGACCATCGGCACCTCGGTCACCAGCCCGACATAGTCGAAGGCCGTCAGCGGGTCATAGGCCAGCTTGCGATACAGCGTGGCCGAGGTCGCCATGCCGATATGCTGCAAAAGCAGGGTATAGCCGTCGGGCGCGGCCTTGGCGACCTGACCCGCGCCCAGTGTGCCGCCGGCGCCGCCGACGTTTTCGACCACGATCTGCTGGCCCAGATCGCCCGACATGCGTTCGGCGACCAGCCGCGCCACGGTATCGGTCGGCCCGCCCGCCGAGAAGGGCACCACCATGGTGATCTGGCGGGTCGGATAATCCTGTGCCGAGGCCGCGCCGGCAAGGGTCAGTGCCACCGCAAGCGCGGCGGCCAGCTTTGGATGGGCCATTCTTTCCTCCCATGGCAGTTGGGCCGCGCTCCCCCGCGGCGGCCAACAGCCTGCGCGCGGCCGGGCGTGTCACAAATGCGAAACCGGGCCATGGCGCGGGATTTCCACGCCGGTTGGGGTGGAAATGGGTGGAAAGGGTGACAGCTGGCCCCGGGCATGGGTGGATTTCCACCCATTCCGCCCGGATCAGGGCTGTTCATCCTCGGCGGGATCGGCCAGCAGGCGGCGGTCGAGCCCGTATTTCTGCATCTTTTCGTAAAGCGTCTTGCGCGAGATGCCCAAGGATTCATAGACGGCGCGCAGCCGGCCGCCATGGGCTGCGATGGCGCCGGCGATCAGCCCGCGTTCGAATACGGCGACCTGATCGGCCAGTCGCGCGCCGCTGGCGGCGACGATCTCGCCGGTGTCGAGGCCCAGCACGAAACGCTCGGCCAGATTGCGCAGCTGGCGCACATTGCCGGGCCAGTCGCGCGCCGCCAGCCCCGACAACAGCGCCGGCGGCAGCGCGCGTTCGGCGGTCTTGTGCCGGGCGGCGGATTCGCGGACCAGTTGCAGAAACAGCAGCGGAATATCCTCGCGCCGGGCCGAAAGCGGCGGCACATGCAGCACGGCCACGTTCAGCCGCCAATACAGATCCTCGCGGAACTGGCCGCTGGCGACCAGATCGGCTAGCCCGGTCTTGCTGGTGGCGATAAAGCGCAGGTCCAGCGCCACCGGATCGTTCGAGCCCAGCCGCGTGATCACCCGTTCCTGCAGCACACGCAGAAGTTTCGCCTGCAGTTCCAGCGGCATCGAGCCGATCTCGTCCAGCAGCACCACGCCGCCGCGGGCGTGTTCAAACTTGCCATAGCGCGGCCGCAGCGCGCCGGGGAATGCGCCGGCCTCATGGCCGAACAGCTCGGATTCAATCAGCGCCTGCGGCAGCGCCGCGCAGTTGATGGCGATGAAGGGCCGGCCCAGCCGGGGCGACATGTCATGCAGCGCCCGCGCCACCACCTCTTTGCCGACGCCGGTCGGGCCGATCACCAGCGCATCGGCATCCGAGGCGGCGATGGCGCGCAGCCGGTGGCGCAGGTCGATCATCACCGGGGTGCGGCCGGGCAGGCGGGCCTCGATGTCGTCGCGCTTGCCGGCCACGGCGCGCAGCCGGCGGTTTTCCAGCACCAGCGCGCGATGGTCGATGGCGCGGCGGATCACCGTCGCCAGCTCCTGCACCACAAAGGGTTTCTCGATGAAATCATAGGCGCCGCCCCGGATCGCCTCGACCGCCAGCGGCACCTCGGCATGGCCGGTGACAAGGATCACCGGCAGTTCGGGATCGACCTCGTGCAGCCGGCCCAGCAGCGTCATCCCGTCCATGCCCGGCATGCGGATGTCGCTGACCACCGCGCCGGCAAAGCCGGGCCCGGCCAGCGCCAGCGCCTCCTCGCCCGAGGCCAATGCCTCGACGGCAAAGCCTGCCAGTTCCAGCGCCTGCGCGGTCGAGCCGCGCATCTGGGCGTCGTCCTCGATCAGCAGCACGCGCGGGGTCATGGCGCGGCCTCGGGCGGGCAGGCGGGCAAGCTGACGCGAAAGCAGGCGCCGGGGCGGGCATCGGTCAGGCTGATCTGGCCGCCGAGATCGCGCAGGATATTGGCGGTGATCGACAGGCCAAGGCCCAGACCGGCGCCGATGCCCTTGGTGGTGAAGAACGGATCGAAAATGCGCGCAGCGATGGCCTGTGGCACGCCGGGGCCGTGGTCGCGCACGGTGATCGTCACCCGGCCGTCGCCGGCGCGCGCGGCCAGTTCGATGCGGCGGTCCGCGCTGCCCTCGACGGCATCGGCGGCATTGCTGATCAGGTTGACCAGCACCTGTTGCAGCCGGGTCGGGCCGGCGCAAAGCGGCGGCAGGTCGGCGGGGATGTCCAGTTCCAGCGTGGCGCCGCTGGCGGCCAGCCGCTGGGCGACGATGGTGCGGGTTTCGCGCAGCAGCGGTGCCAGCGCCACCGCGCCGGTGCCATCGCCGGGCTGGCGCGCGGCCTGACGCAGATGCTTGCCGATGGCGGGCATGCGGTCGACCAGCGCAAGGATCTCGGCGATGTTTTCGCGGGCGCGGGGATAGTCGCCGCGCTCGATCAGGATGGCGGCGCTGTCGGCATAGTTGCGCGCCGCCGCCAGCGGCTGGTTGATCTCATGGCTGAGCGAGGCCGACATCTGCCCCAGCGCCGCCAGCTTGCCGACCTGCACCAGACTGGCCTGCGCGGCGCGCAGCTCGGCCTCGGTGGCGCGGCGCTCGGCGATCTCTTGTTGCAGGCGCTGGTTCACGCGGGCCAGATCGGCGGTGCGGGCGATGACGCGGTGCTCCAGCTCGGCTGTGGCGGCCAGCCTTTCGGCGATGCGGGCGCGGCGCTGGCGCAGCATCAGCGCGCCCGAAAGCCCCGCCGCCAGCAACAGAACCATGCTGGCCAGCATCAGCCGCGCCTGCGCCATGGCCTCGGCGCTGTCCAGCAGCACATGCACCCGCCAGCCGGCCCCGGGCATGGCTTGGGTGGCGGCAATGAAATCGCGCGTGCCGCCGCCCGCATGGGGCAGGCGCAGCAATTCTACCCCGGCCCGGTGCAGCGCCGCCTGTGGAAATTCGGTCAGCGCCGTGTCGGCATAGCGGCGCGCGGCCTGCGTCCGCGCCAGCCGCACCGGTGTCAGCGGGTTCAGGCTGTGATACAGCCAGCCCGGATCCGAGGCCAGAAACACGGTGCCGTCGGGATCGGTGACCATGACCTGATAGTCGCCGCCGCGCCATGCCTCCTCGATCCGGTCGACGCCGATCTTGACCGCGACCACGGCGGCAATGCCGCCCGCCGCATCGCGCACCGGCGCCGAAAAGAAATAGCCACGCACGCCCGAGGTGGTGCCGACGCCATAGAACCGCGCCGGATGGCCGCGCATGGCGTCGATGAAATAGGGCCGATAGGCGAAATTCTGGCCGAGGAAACTGACCGCCGTGCCGAAATTCGAGGCGGCGATGGTCAGCCCGTCGGGCCGCATCAGATAGATGTTCGAGCTTTGCAGCGCCGCATTCTGGGCCGCCAGCCACTGGTTGGTGGCCCGGCGCAACGCCGGATCACCGGGAGCGGCGGCCAGTTGCCGGATCAGGTCCAGATCGCCGATCAGCTGCGGCAGCATTTCATAGCGCGCCAGATCGGCCTGCAGCGCATTGACCGTCAGCCGCAGCGCGGTTTCGGCGCGCAGATGCCCCTGACCCAAGGCGCGCTGCTGGGCCAGACGGTTGCCCGCCGCCAACAGCAGCACCACCAGCCCGGCGAGGGCCGCCAGCATCAGCACGCGGCGCAGCGGCGCGCGGGCGGGGCCAGAGGCGGGGGCGGGACCAGAGGCGTCGATCTCCATGGCACCGCAGCCTGCCAGCAACGGCGCATCAGTGCAATCTTGTGCAATGCCCGGCCGGCGGGTTCCCTGCGGCCCCGCCGGCCGGGGCAGCTTCAGATGACCAGCGAGCTGCGGTCGATCTCGGCGATGGATTTGACGCCGGTCAGCGCCATGGCCACGCGCATCTCCTTGGCCACGAGGTCCAGCATGTTCTGCACCCCGGCCTCGCCCGCCGCCGCCAGCGCATAGATGAAGGCGCGTCCCATCATCGCGCAATCGGCGCCAAGGGCCAGCAGCCTGACCACATCCAGCCCCGAGCGCACGCCGCTGTCGGCAAGGATGGTCAGATCGCCCTTGACGGCATCGGCAATCGCCGGCAGCGCCCGGGTCGAGCTGAGCACGCCGTCGAGCTGCCGGCCACCGTGGTTCGACACCACGATGCCATCGGCGCCAAAGCGCACGGCGTCGCGGGCGTCATCGACATCAAGGATGCCCTTGATGACCATCGGCCCCTTCCAGAAATCGCGGATCCATTCCAGATCGCGCCAGCTGATCGAGGGGTCAAAGTTTGCGCCCAGCCAGCCGATGTAATCCTCAAGCTTGGTCGTCTTGCCGCGATAGGCCGAGATATTGCCCAGATCATGCGGCTTGCCCTTGATGCCCACGTCCCATGCCCATTGCGGATGGGTCGCGGCCTGAAAGATCTGGCGGAACTTGGCATTCGGGCCCGACATGCCGGAATGGGCGTCGCGGTAGCGTGCGCCGGGCACCGGCATGTCCACGGTAAAGACCAGCGTGTTGATCCCTGCCGCCTGCGCGCGTTCCAGCGCGTCCTTCATGAAGCCGCGGTCCTTGAGCACGTAAAGCTGGAACCAGATCGGCGCCGACGAGGCGGCCTGCACCTCGGCGATCGGGCAGACCGAAACCGTCGACAGCGTAAAGGGGATGCCGCGCGAGGCGGCGGCGCGGGCGGCCTGCACCTCGCCGCGCCGGGCATACATCCCGGTCAGCCCCACCGGCGACAGCGCCACCGGCATCGCCATTTTCCGGCCCAGCACCTCGGTTTCCAGGCTCAGCGCGGCCACGTCGCGCAGGATGCGCTGGCGCAGCGCGATCTGCGACAGGTCGGCGGTGTTGCGGCCCAGCGTGTATTCGGCATAGGCGCCACCGTCGAGATAGTGGAACAGAAACGGCGGCACCTTGCGCCGCGCGGCCTCGCGATAGTCGGAAATCGACGAAATGATCATCTGTTCAGCTCCGGTTCGTCAGGGGAAATGCCGGCGGCGCGCAGGGCATTGACGCGGGCCTTGCGCGCAAGATCGTCGTCGATCTGCCGGATGGTGGTTTCGACAAAGGTCAGATGCGTGTCCGAGGCGCGGCGCGCCTCGGCGGCATCGCCGGCCAGGATGGCGTGATACAGCCGGTCGTGCTGCTGGGACACCGCCTCGAAGTCGCGCGGCAGCAGATAGAGCTTTTCCAGGCTTTCCGAGATGCTGGCCTGCAACAGGCCGAACAGGCTGGACATGACCTGGTAGAGGATCGCGTTATGCGATGCCTCGGCGATGGCAAGGTGAAAGGCCGCATCCAGCCGCGCCTCGTCCATCGGCGGCGTGGTGCCGCCATGGGCTTCGCGCATGCGCTCATAGGCGATGCGCAGGCGGGCCAGATCCTCGGCATCGGCGCGCGTGGCGGCGGCCTGCGCGGCGGCGCCTTCCAGCGCGTGGCGGATCTCCATCACGTCATGGCCATAGCCGACATGTTCGGTGACCAGCGGCGCCAGGGGTGCGGCGATGGTGCGCTGCGCCCAGTCGCCCGGCCGCGTCTGGCCGGCGACCAGCCCGGTCTTGCGCACCTCGACCACGCCGCGCGTGGCCAGACGCGTGATCGCCTCGCGCAGACTGGTGCGCGAGACGCCGAGCTGTTCGGACAGCGCCCGCTCCGAGGGCAGGCGCTGGCCCGGCCGCAGATCGCGGCGCCGGATCAGCGCCTCGATCTCGGCCGCGACGCGGTCGGCGACCGGCTTGCGGCTGGGCGACGCCCGGGTGGGGCTGCGGCCGGCCAGCGTGGTCACGGGATCATCCAGGGCAGGACATAGGCCTGCAGCGTGGTGATCACCCCCACCAGCGCCGCCAGCGCCAGCGAGTGCTTGACGGTAAAGCGGAACAGATCCGATTCCCGTCCGACCAGACCCACCGCCGCGCAGGCGATGGCGATGGATTGCGGCGAGATCATCTTGCCGGTGACGCCGCCGGTGGTGTTGACCGCGACCAGCAGCACGTCAGGCACGCCGATCTGATGCGCCGTCGTCGCCTGCAGCGCCGAGAAGAGCGCGTTCGACGAGGTGTCCGAGCCGGTCACGAAGACCCCGAGCCAGCCCAGGAAGGGCGAGAAGAAGGTGAAGGCATGGCCGGTATGGGCCAGCGCCAGCGCCAGCGTCGCCGACAGCCCCGAGTAGTTGGCAAGGAAGGCAAAGGCCAGCACGGTGCCGATGGAATAGATCGGGATCAGCAGGCCCTTGACCGTTTCGGCAAAGACGCCGACCGCCTTGGCGGGTTTCATGCCCAAAAGCAGGATGGTCGCGATGGCGGCAAACAGGATCGAGGTGCCGGTGGCCGAGAACCAGTCGAACTTGTAGAGCGCGGCAAAGGGCGTCGGCTCGGCCACGATCGGCGGCGTTTTCTGCACCAGATTGTCCAGATAGGGCACGTGCAGTTTCAGCACCCAGCTTTCCAGCGCGCCGCCGGCGGCGAACAGGTTCTTGAAGGGCATCAGGCTCCAGATCGTGACAAAGATCGTCAGGATCACGAAGGGCGACCATGCGCGGGCGATCTGGCCCTTGGTGTAATGCGTGGCCGTTTCGACGGGGGCAGCGACGGGGGTGCCCGGCTCGGGGTCAAAGCGGAAGATGCGCTTGGGTTTCCAGACCCGCAGGAACAGCGGCAGCGCGATCAGCGCGGCGATGGCTGCGGTCACGTCGGGCAGTTCCGGGCCGATGAAATTGGCGGTCAGGAATTGCACGATGGCAAAAGAGCCGCCACAGACCAGAATCGCGGGCCAAGTTTCGCGCACGCCGCGCCAGCCGTCCATGATCATGATCAGCCAGAAGGGCACCAGCACCGACAGCAGCGGCAATTGCCGGCCGGCCATCTGGCCGATGTGGAACGGGTCGATCCCGGTGACCTGACCGGCGACGATGATCGGAATGCCCATGGCGCCAAAGGCTACCGGCGCGGTATTGGCGATCAGGCACAGGCCGGCGGCGTAAAGCGGGCGAAAGCCCAGACCCACCAGCAGCGCCGCGGTGATCGCCACCGGCGCGCCAAAGCCCGCCGCCCCTTCAAGGAAGGCGCCAAAGCAGAAGCCGACGAGCAGGAGTTGCAGCCGCTGGTCCTCGGTGATGCCCAGGATCGAGCGGCGGATGATCTCGAACTGGCCGGTCGCGACCGAGATCTTGTAAAGAAACACCGCGCCGATGATGATCCATGCGATCGGCCAGAGCCCGTAGAAGAACCCGTAGACCGAGGCGGCCAGCGCCGCCGAAACCGGCATGCCATAGACGAGGATGGCGATGAGCAGGGTCAGCAGCACGGTAATCGTGGCCGCCTGATAGCCCTTGAGGCGCAAGCGCGTCAGGGCAAGGAAAAAGAACAGGATCGGCACTGCGGCGATCAGGCTGGATAGCCAGATATTCCCCAGCGGTGTGTAATTCTGAGCCCAGACCATCGATTCCTCCCGAGGTTTGGTATGACCATAAATGCGTTCTTCTGCGTGGCATATCCTTGTGATTCCGGCATCCGTCAAATGAATTTGGACGAAATGCCGCATATTGTGGTCAGACCAAGATGCGCAGGCGGGCGAATTCAGGCCGCAAGGCATGGAAAAGATTGGCGGAACGGCGGAAATGGCGCGATGCCTCTGGCACAAAGGTCGCAAGTGACGCAACGGAATATCGGGCGTCCGGCGCCGGTTCTGCGTCGTCGAATCCCCGGAACGCGGTTGATTCGGCGTGGCCTGCACCGATGGTCAGACCAGAGGTCGAATATGCCGGTCAGGGCACGCGCGGCAGGCGCAGTTCGACGCACAGCCCGCCCTCGGGCCGGTTGCGCAGGCGCAGGCTGCCGCCATGCGCGCGCAGGATGTCGCGCGCGATGAACAGGCCCAGCCCGGCGCCGCCGGTCGCGGCGGACCGGCTGGCCTCGCCCCGCACGAAAGGCTCGGTCATGCGGGCCAGCAGGGGTTCGGGGATGCCGGGGCCGTCATCCTCGACCGTGATCAGGATGTCGCTGGCCCCCGCTTGCAGGTGCAGCCGGGGCGGGCCGGCATAGCGCAGGGCGTTGTCCACCAGATTGCCAAGCGCGCGGCGCAGCGCAACGGGCGGCACCCGTGCCATCACCGGGCCCTGCGCGACATGGGCCAGCCCGCGATCCCGGCACAGCTGGCCGATCAGCGCGTCCAGATCGGTCGGCTGCGGCGGCTCGGGTTCGGCGCTGGCGCTGGCGCTGTCCAGCAGGCCCTGCGCCATGGCGGCCATGTCGTCCAGCATGCGGATCATGTCGCCGCGCTGGCTGTCATCGTCCAGCAACTCGGCGCGCAGGCGCAGCCCGGTGATCGGCGTGCGCAGGTCATGGCCGACGGCGGCCAGCATGCGCAGGCGCTCGGCCTCGAACCCGGCGATGCGGCGCTGCATGTCGTTGAAGGCGGCGGCGGCGTCGCGCAGCTCGCTGGCACCGCATTCGGTGACCCGGGCGCTGCGGTCGCCGCGCCCTGCTGCCCGCGCCGCCTCGGCCAGCGCGCGCAGGGGCTGGGTCATGCGCCGCACAAAGACCAGCCCGACCAGCAGCGTGCCGATCAGCGAAGCCAGCAGCGGCACGAAGAACCCCGCCTTCCAGACCCAGGCGCGCGGCTGCGGCAGCGGATAGGACAGCGCATTCAGCCATTGCCCGGCCAGCCCGCCGCGCTGCAACTGGACCGAGACCATCAGCAGCGGCTCGCGCGCCTCGCCCGGCAGCGGGCCGGGGCCTTCGCGCAGCTCGACCGGATGCGTGCCCATCTCCAGCGCCAGACGCGCTTCGAGTGCGGGTAGGCGCTGGCTGCCGGGCAGGTCCAGCGGCGTGGGTCCCACCGAAAAGCGGGTAAAGCCGGTGCTGCTGTAGCCGGGCAGCATCAGGCCGGTCGCGCGGTCGGCGGCCTCCAGCGCGGTGATCAGCGCCTGCAGGCGCGGCCGGTCGCCCTCCAGCCGGATGGCGCGGTCAAAGGTGCTGCCCTCGCGCGCCAGCAGCAGCGCGGCGATCAGATTGACGGCCAGCAGCGCGACCACCAGCAGCGCCGAAAACCGCCCGGCAAGGCCCTGTGGCAGCAGGCGGGTCAGGGTCATGGCGCCTCGACCTCGGCCACCAGCCGGTAGCCGCCGCCCCATTCGGTGACGATCAGGCGCGGCGCGCGCGGATCAGGCTCGATCTTGCGGCGCAGGCGGCTGATGATGTTGTCCACGGTGCGGTCATAGGCGCGGGCCTCGCGCCCGGCGTGCAGTTCCAAAAGCCGCGCCCGGCTCAGCACCTGACCCGGCGCGTCCAGAAACAGGCCCAGCATCCGGCTTTCGCCCGAGGTCAGCGCCACTTCCTGCCCCAAGGACAGGATCAGCCGCTGCCCGCCCGGATCGTGGATCATCCCGGCAAAGCGGCGCGGCCCGGTCGCGGGTGGGGCCATGGCGGGCGGGGCACGGCGCAGCACGGCGCGGATGCGGGCCAGCAATTCGCGCGGGTCAAAGGGTTTGATCACGTAATCGTCGGCGCCCAGCTCCAGCCCCGCCACGCGGTCGTCATGGCCGGTGCGGGCGGTCAGCAGGATCACCGGCAGCCGGCGCTCGCCGGCCAGCGCCCGGCACAGGCTCAGCCCGTCCTCGCCCGGCATCATCACGTCGATGATCGCCAGATGCACCGGCTCGCGCATCAGCAACGCGCGCGCCTCGGCGGCATCGGCGGCCAGACGGGTGCGATAGCCATGCCGGCGCAGGAACTGGCCCAGCGGTTCGCGGATGTCGCGGGCGTCATCGACGATCAGGATGCGCGGCTCGAAATTGTCGGACATGGCATCGCCTTGGGCTGAAAGGGGGGAACGGGTCGGGGCGGCGGCGCCGTGCAGCACCGCCGCCCGCAGGGTCGGCCAAGTGGACCGTGCCCGGCCTAGAATGTCGAGGTCAGCGACAGGTAGAAGGCCCGTCCCGGCTCGTTGAACGTATTGGCGCCCGAACTGGAATCGGTGCGCAGCACGGTCTTGTCAAAGAGGTTGGTGACCCCCGCCGACATCTGCACGCGATCGTTCATCTGCCAGCTCGTGCCAAGGTTGACCAGCGTATAGGGATCGCGGGTATTGGTTTCATCGAATTCGGCATTGGTGATCGAGCTGGCGGTCGCCGCCTTGATCTTGCCATAGCGCGTGGCCGACAGCGTCACCGTCAGATCCGGCGTCGCATACCAGTCAAGCGCGGCATTCAGCGTGTATTCCGGCACCAAGCTCAGCGGCTGGCCGTCGTCCTTTTCGGATTTGATCATCTTGGTGAAATTGGCGTTGAAGCCAAAGCGCTCGCCCAGCTCGGTCGAGAAATTGCCCTCCAGCCCCGAGATCACCGCCTTGCCCTGATTTTCCCAGCGGAACAGCCGGCCGTTCTCGATGTCGTCGTTATACTGCACGAAGCCCGAGCCGATGCGGTTGTCGTAATCGTTGTGGAAATAGGTCAGGCTGGCCTCGATGCCGTTCTGACCGGCATAGGCCACGCCGATTTCCTTGTTCACGCTGCGCTCGGGTTCCAGATCGGGGTTGCCCAGCACATAGCAGGGGCCAGACAGCTGCACGCCACCCACCCAGGGGCAACCGTTGCCGCGCGTGTTGTAGACATAATTCGGGTTCAGCTGGAACAGGTTCGGCACCTTGAAGGCGCGGGCGATGCCGACCTTCATCGTCCAGGCGTCGTCGAACCGATAGGTGGCATTCAGGCTGGGCGACCAGTTCGAGCCGAAATTGTCGTTATGGTCATAGCGTAGGCCCGGCGTCAGGGTCAGGCTGTCGTTCCATTCGATATTGGCCTCGGCATAAAGGCCGATGGTGTTCTGATGCGTCTTGGGATCGCGGTTTTCCGGGTCGGGATCGGTGCCACCGCCCCAGCCCGGCGGCAGGCTGTTGGTGATGCTGAAGGGGTCGTCCATGAACTCGCCGCGATATTCCGCGCCAAAGGTCACGCGGCTGTCCTTGCCGGCCAATTGCAGCGGCAGGATCCATTCCGACTTGGCCGAGACCGTGTCGAGCACGATCGTGTCATAGCGGAAGGCGTCGTTTTCGCCGTCGCCGTCGCTGTCGATGCAGGGAATATAGTTGTCCTCGACCCGGCCCGCCGTCCCCGAGCACAGCCGGGTGTTATGGGTGTTTTCCCATTGGATGTAGCTGTTGGATTCGCCAAAACCGTATTCGCCGCGATGGGTCAGCGCATAGGTGCGGCGATACATGCGGCTGGTCTCGCTGCCGACCAGATCGACCGAGGCATCGTCGATGGCGCCGCTGCGGGTGTCGCCGGCATATTGGTTGCCCTGCCGCGAGACGCTGGCCTCGAAATCCAGCACATGGCCGGGCGCGACGGCCCAGCTGAGCAGCACACCCAGATCCTTGGAGATGACGCCCTCGTTGCCGGCCAGCGGCGGCGTCCAGACCTGATCTTCGGGATCCCAGAGCGGCGGGTTCAGGTCGGCGGCGTCGCCCTCGGTGTCGCTGTAATTGCCCATGACGCGAAAGGTCAGGTTCTCGGCTGCCGGGCCGCCCAGCATGAAGCCGGCGCGGTTGGTCGCGCCCTCCTTGCTGTTTTCGGGCCGGTTCATGTGCATCGACACTTGCCCGCCAAAGGTGTCGGGGCGCTTGGTGATGATATTGACCACGCCGCCCGAGGCGCCCGAGCCATAGCGCGCCGCCGCCGGGCCGCGCAGCACCTCGACCCGTTCGATCATCGAGGGCGGCACCCAGCCGGAATCCCCGCGCGAGTCGCGTTCGCCGCCCCGGCTCATCTTGACGGCATTGCGCGACATGACCGGCTTGCCGTCGATCAGGATCAGGGTGTTTTCCGGGCCCATGCCGCGAATGTCGATCTGGCGCTGGTTGCCGCGCTGGCCGGTCGCGGTCGAGCCGGTCAGGTTGACGCCCGGCATCTTGCGCACGATTTCCGAGATGTCGTTGCGCACTGGCTGCTTGTCCAGATCCTCGGCCGTCACGGTCGAGGCGCCAAGCGCCTGCTTGGCCTGCTGTTCGGCCGTCAGCACCACCGTGTCCAGCACGACGGTTCCGGCGGGGGTTTCGGGGATCGGGGCGTCTTGCGCGAATGTCGCCCCGGCAAGGGCCGGCAGCGACAGGACAAGACAAAGTGCGGTGCCCGTGGCCGGGCGCGGGAAAGGCGTCGCCATCGCATGATCCTGTGACAATGATCGGGGATTGGCTGGCGACGAACGCGGGCTTGCCCGCTTCAAGCATTTGTCGGCCCCGGCATCAATCCGCTGCGGGCGGTTATTTTGTCGCGAAATGTCGCAAGCGGCTCAGGCCATGCGGGCCGCGATCAGCCCGCGCAGCGAATTGCCGGCCCAAAGCCGGGCGCGCGGCAGGTCGTGAACGTATAGCACCGCCTCGTGGCAGCGGCCCTCGGCCAGCAGGGTTTCGCGCAGGATACCGGGCAAAAGTCCGCAGCATAGCGGCGGCGTCATCAGCCCTTGGCCAAGGTCGAAGAACAGGTTGCTGATCGTGCCCTCGCAGATTTCGCCATGCTGGTTTTGAAAGATGCGCTCGTCGATGCCGGCGGGCAGGGCGGCGCGGGCGGCGTCGTAAAGCGCCCGGCGGTTGGTCTTGAGCCGCAGCCAGGGGTCGTCTGCATTCAGGGCCGTGGGCGCCAGATCCAGCCGCCAGACCGGCGGCACCGGCGCAAGCGCCCCGTGGCTGACCGCGATCCGGCCGCCCGCATCCAGCGTCAGCCGCATCCGCGCGGGGCCCGGCGGGCAGGCGGCGCGCAGCGCCTCGGCCGCGCCCTCGGGCCGGGGCCAGCCCAGCCGCGCGGCCGAACGGTCCAACCGCGCCAGATGCCGGTCTAGCCGGATCAGCTCGTGCCCGTCCCAGCCCAGCGTCTCGATCAGTTCAAGCCCGGGTGCAGATCCGCAAAGCGTGCCTTCCACAGCGCCTCCTCCCATTCGCCCTCGGCGGTAGAGTCGATCACCACGCCGCCGCCCACGTTCATCAGGATTTCGCCATCCGGGAACAGCCGCAAGGTGCGGATGGCGACGTTGAAGGCGGCGCGGCCGTCCGGGGCCATCCAGCCGATGGCACCGCAATAGGCGCCGCGCGGATGCGGCTCCAGCTCGGCGATGATCTGCATGGCGCGGATCTTGGGCGCGCCGGTGACCGAGCCGCAGGGAAACAGCGCCCGCATCAGATCGTCAAAGCGCGCCGGCCGCTCCAGCTGGCCCACCACGCGCGAGATCATCTGATGCACGGTGCTGAGGCTGTCGACGCGGAACAGTTCCGGCACCTTGACCGAGCCGGGCCGGCTAAGCCGCGCGATGTCATTGCGCAGCAGATCGACGATCATCAGGTTTTCGGCCCGGGTCTTTTCGCTGTCGTGCAGCTCTTGGGCCAGGGCGCGGTCGCGCGCCGGATCGGGGTCGCGCGGCGCTGTGCCCTTCATCGGGCGGGTTTCGATGCGGCCATCGGCATCCAGCCGAAAGAACAGCTCGGGCGAGCGTGACAGCACCACCGGCCCAAGCCCCGGATCGGCAAAGGCGCCATGCCCGACCGGCTGGCGCGCGGCCAGCGCCCCGTAAAGCCCTGCCGCCGTCCCCGACAGCAGCCGGCTTTGCATCGGGAATGTCAGGTTCACCTGATAGCAATCGCCCTGCGCGATGTAATCGGCCAGCCGCGCGAATGCCGCCATGTAATCGGCCTTGGTGATCATGGGCACGGGCGGGGCCAGCGCCGCCGCCCCGGCCTCGGCAGCGCATTGACGCAAAAAGGCATCCCCCGGGTGGGGCGCGTCATAGATCCCGAAGACCAGCAGCGGCGTGCGCGCGTCATGGCGGATCAGCGGGCGCAGCCGCGGTTCCAGCGCCATGCCGGCCTCATAGCCGATCCAGCCCGCGACCCAGGCGCCGGCGGCGCGCGCCGCCTCGATCTCGGTCAGGGCGGGGGCGACGGCCTCGGGCGTCCATGCCGCCACCAGCCGCTGCGGGGCGGTGAACAGCGCGGCCGATCCCTCGGGCCCGTCTTCCACAAGGATCATCGCCGATTGCCCTTTCATTGCCGGGATGGGGCGCTGATGCACCAGTGCGCCCCGGCCTGTCCAGCCATGCGCGCGACGCCGCCGCCGCAGGACTGCGGCAGGGCCCCGCAGCGCCTGCCGCGCCGCAATGTGAGAAATGTCACCATTATCGCGCAACGGTAGAGTTTTTCAGCGGGAACATGCGCGGAATCTGCCCTTTTGTGCCGCTTTTGCTGAAAGCGGGTGACGGCGCCGGGAATGTCGCTAATCTATGGGAATTAGGTGCAAGGCACCGGTTAACGAGTTCCGAAATGACTGATTCTCCGGCCGTCGATTCCCCGATCTACGTCACCCGTCCGATTCTGCCGCCCCTTGCCGAGGTCATGCCCTATCTGGAGCAGATCTGGTCAAGCCGCATCCTGTCGAACGGCGGCCCCATGCTGAAACGCTTCGAGGCCGAGCTGGCCGCATGGATGGGGGTGGAACACCTGTCGATCCAATGCAATGCCTCGATCAGTCTGGTCGTGGCATTGCGTCATTACGGCATCACCGGCGAGGTCATCACCTCGCCGTTTTCCTTTGTCGCGACCAGCCATGCCATCCGCTGGGCCGGGGCCGAGCCGGTCTTTGCCGATATTCAGGCAGGCAGCATGGGACTTGACCCGGCGGCGGTCGAGGCGCGGATCACGCCGCGCACGCAGGCCATCATGGCGGTGCATTGCTATGGCATCCCCTGCGACACCGAAGGGCTGGCCGATGTCGCCCGCCGCCACGGGCTGCGGCTGATCTATGACGCGGCCCATGCCTTTGGCGTGCGCGTGGACGGCAAGCCTCTGGTGGCCGAGGGCGATCTGTCGGTGCTGAGCTTTCACGCCACCAAGGTCTTCAACAGCTTCGAGGGCGGCGCCATCGTCGCGCCGGATCTGGAAACAAAGCTGGCGCTGGACCGAATGGGCAATTACGGCATCGTCGATGAGCTGACGGTGACCGAGACCGGGCTGAACGCCAAGATCAGCGAGCTGCATGCCGCCATGGGGCTGGCGCTGTTGCCGCATATGGATGATGCGCTGGCCGCGCGCGCGGCGGTCGCCGCCCGCTACCGCGAGGGGCTTGCCGGGGTGGCGGGGCTGGATTGCCTGTGCCCGGCGCGGGACGGGCACAATTCCTATGCCTTCCCGATCCGGGTCGGGGCCGACTATCCGCTGGACCGCGACGGGCTTTACGACCGGCTGCGACAGGATCAGATCTTTGCCCGGCGCTATTTCTATCCGCTGATCTCGGACATGCCGATGTATCGCGATCTGGCCTCGGCGGCGCCGCAGGATCTGCCGGTGGCGCGCGATGTGGCCGACCATATCCTGTGCCTGCCGATCTATCCCGATCTGGACCCCGCCGATCAGGCGCGGATCATCGGGATCATCCAAAGGCCGGTCGCATGAACCGGGCCAGCCTGCTGCGCCTGGCGCATCGGGCGCTGCGTCTGGGCCCGGCCGATCTGGAGCGTCATGCCACCGCGCGCCGGGTACTGTGCCCGGCGGTGCCCTATCGCGCGCAGCCCGCGCTTTATCCGGCCGGCGCGCTGGAACGGATCACCGCGCTGTCGCCCTGGCGTGACCGCGACACCGAATGGGCGCTGATCGAGGGTCGCGGCGGCGAACATGCCGCGACCGAGGCGCTGGAGATTCCCGATGTGGTGCTGGCCACCGGCTGGCTTTACCGCAAGGGGGCGCGGGCGCGTGTCGGTCTGGGCGACTCGCGCCCCGGCCAGCGCCTGCCGCCGCGCCGCGAGCTGCCCGACGCGCATCTGGTGGCGACATGGACCGGCGCCGATTTCTTCGGCAATTTCATGCAGGACAGTCTGGCGCTGGAGATGCTGCCCCCCGAGGGCGCGCCGCGCATCGGCGCCCCGGTCAAGCCCTATCAGCATGCGCCGGGCTATCGCGCGCTGCTGGACCTGCCGCAACCCGAGATGCCCCAGCATGTGCTGATCCGGCGGCTGACGCTGTATCGCGACTTTGCCCAGAATGCGCTGAAGGTCGAACGCTATCGCCGGCTGCGGGCGCGGCTGCGCGCGGCGCTGGGTCCGGGCCAGCCACCGGCGGGGATCTTTCTGCGCCGGGGCGGCACCGGATCAGAGCGCCTTTTGACCAATGAGGCCGCGCTGACCGCCTATCTGGCCGGGCTGGGCTTTGACATTCTGGACCCCGAGGCGCTGACCCCGGCCGAGATCGCGCGCCGCGCACTGGATGCGCCGGTCGTGGTCGCGGTCGAGGGCAGCCATCTGGGCCATGCCATCTATACGCTGGCCGAGGCCGGCGCCTTTCTGGTGATCCAACCGCCGGACCGCTTTGCCATGCCCTACAAGGAATTTGCCGACTGCATGGAGATGCGCTTTGGCTTTGTTCTTGGCCGGGCCGAGCCGGGCGGGTTCGCCGTCGATCTTGACGACATCGCGCAGATGCTGGACCGGCTGCTTTAGGAGAGCGGCGAGATGGGAAACGAGCTGATCCTGCTTCCTTCGTTGACGGCGCAACGGGGGCCGAACGGCGGTCTGGTGCTGACGCGCAAATATGTCGAGGGGGCGGCGGAATATGCCAGATGCTGGCCCGGGCCGGTGACCAGCCTGCTGCGGCTGGACACGCATCCGACCACCGACATGGACCATGTCGAATATCATCCCGGCGATGCCGAGACCGGGCTGGAGCTGCGCCCCGACCGCCCCGAGGCGCTGGCCGCGCGGCTGGCCGATGCGGCGCTGGTGGTGGGGTTTCTGGCCCGCAACGAACGCCCGACGCTGGCGCTGTGCCACCGGCTGGGCCTGCCCGTCGTTCTGGTGTCGGAATATTCCGCGCGCACCGAGCGTCAGATTCTGGCCGCCGAGCACCTGTCGCTGCCGCGCCATCTGCGCCGGCTGCTCTGGCTGTGGCGGACCGAACGCATCCGGCGCGGCATGCTGCGCCATGTCGACGGGCTGCAATGCAGCGGCACCCCCACCTATGAGGCCTATCACGGGATCTGTCCCGACACGCTGCTGTTCTTTGACAACCGCGTGCGGGGCGGCGAGGTGATCTCGGCCGAGGCGCTGCATGACAAGGAAACGCAGATCGCCGGCGGCGGGCCGCTGCGTCTGGTCTTTGGCGGCCGTCTGGTGGCGATGAAGGGCGTGGACGATCTGCCCAAGGTCGCGGCCGAGCTGGTCCGGCTGGGCGTCGATTTCCGGCTGGAGATCTATGGCGGCGGCCCCCTGGAACAAGAGCTGGCCCGCCAGATCGCCGCGCGCGGCCTGCAGGACCGGGTGCGGCTGGGCGGCGTGCTGGATTTCCAGACCGGCTGGATCCCGCATCTGCGCCGGGGCGCCGATCTGTTCTTGTGCTGCCACCCGCAGGGCGATCCGTCCAGCACCTATCCCGAGGTCATGTCCTGCGGCGTGCCGATCATCGGCTATGCCAATGACGCGCTGCGCGGCATCGTGGCGCAATCGGGCTCGGGCTGGACGGTGCCGATCGGCGACACGCCGGGGCTGGCGCGCCGCATCGCCGCGCTGGCCAGCGACCGCGACAGTCTGGCCGCCCATGCCCGTGCCGCGCGCGACTTTGCCGCCCAGCATGTGTTCGAGCTGACCTTTGGCCGCCGGGTCGCGCATTTCATCCGCAACAGCCGCCTGCCCGAGCCGCTGCGCCAGACCGCCGCCTGAAGGGTGCCTTGACAGCGCCGCCCCGGCCCGACAGGGCTGGTCGCGATGAGAAAGGAGGCCCCCCATGGCCAAGATGATCCATATGATGATCCGGGTGCAGGACGAGGCGCGCTCGGTCGCATTCTACGACCGCGCCTTCGGGCTGAAGGTGGCGCAGCGGCTGGATTTCGACAGTTTCACGCTGGTCTATCTGTCCAATGCCGAAAGCGGTTTCGAGCTGGAGCTGACCATCAACAAGGGGCGCGATCTGCCCTATGAGCTTGGCAATGGCTATGGCCATCTGGCGGTCTCGGTCGAGGATGTGGCGGCCGAACACGCCCGGCTGACCGATCTGGGCCTTGCGCCGCGCAAGCTGGTGGATTTCGCCCCCGGCGGCGAGGTGATCGCGCGGTTCTTCTTTGTTCAGGACCCCGATGGCTATGAGATCGAAGTCCTGCAACGCGGCGGCCGGTATCTGTGAGGGCTGCGGCCAAATGTCATCTGCCGCACGGCCCTGACATTCGCCCGGGCGCGCGTTAGGATCGACGCGCCCGGCCAACAAGGACCATGCCATGATGCCTCAGACGACCCCCTCTCTTCCCGACCGGCAGGATCTGTTGCGCCAGCTTGCGGCAATCGTCGGGCCGGGCGAGGTGCTGACGGCGCCGCGCGCCACCCGGCGCTATACCCGCGGCATCCGCTTTGGCGGCGGGCCGGTCGCGGCCGTGGTGCGCCCCGGTTCGCTGGTCGAGATGTGGCGCGTGCTGCAGGCCGCCGTCGCGGCTGGCCGGGCGGTGATCGTGCAGGCGGCCAATACCGGGCTGACCGGCGGCTCGACCCCCTGGGGCGAGGATTATGACCGCGAGATCGTGCTGATCAGCGTCATGCGTCTGACCGGCATCCATCTGCTGGAGGCGGGCAAGCAGGTGCTGTGTCTGCCCGGCGCGACGCTGGACCGGCTGGAGAGCACGCTGCGCCCGCTGGGCCGCGAGCCGCATTCGGTGATCGGCTCCAGCTGTATCGGCGCCTCGGTTCTGGGCGGGATCTGCAACAACTCGGGTGGGGCGCTGATCCGGCGTGGTCCGGCCTATACCGAGCTGTCGCTTTATGCCGAGGTGCGCGCCGATGGCTCGGTCGCGCTGGTCAACCATCTGGGGCTGGATCTGGGCGACGACCCGGAAACCATCCTGCAGCGCGTCGAGGCGGGCCAGCTGCCCGTGCCCGCGCCGACCGAGGCCTGGGCCTCGGACCACGAATATCAGGACCATGTGCGTCAGGTCGATGCCGACACGCCCGCGCGCTTCAACGCCGACCCGCGCCGGCTGCGCGAGGTGGCGGGCTGCGCCGGCAAGCTTGCGGTCTTTGCCGTGCGGCTGGACACGTTTCAGGCCGAGCGCGAGACGGCGGTGTTCTATATCGGCAGCAACGACCCGGCCGAGCTGACCGCGATCCGCCGCACCATTCTGGCCGATTTCCAGAACCTGCCGGTGGCCGGGGAATATATCCACCGCGATGCCTATGACGTGGCGGCGCGCTATGGCAAGGACACGTTCCTGTTCATCCGCAAGCTGGGCGCGCAGCGGGTGCCGGCGCTGTTTGCCACCAAGGCGCGCATCGACGCGCTGACCGAAAGGCTGCGGCTGGGCACCACCCTGTCGGACCGGATCGCGCAGGGCATCGCCGGGCTGATGCCGCAGCACCTGCCGGCGCGGATGAACGATTTCCGCGACCGCTATGAACATCACCTGCTGTTGCGCATGGCCGGCCCCGGCATCGCCGAGGCGCGGGCGCTGCTGTCGGCGATGTTCCCGACCGCGCAGGGCGGCTTTTTCGAATGCACCCCCGACGAGGGCGCAGCGGCCTTTCTGCACCGCTTTGCCGTGGCGGGGGCCGCGAACCGCTACCGTGCCATTCATGCCCGCGAGGTCGAGGATATCGTGGCGCTGGACATCGCGCTGCGCCGCAATGACCGCGACTGGGTCGAACACCTTCCGCCCGAGATCGACGGCGCCATCCTGAAAAAGCTCTATTACGGGCATTTCTTTTGCCATGTCTTCCATCAGGATTACGTCGTGGCCAAGGGTCAGGATTGTCTGGCGCTGGAACATGCGATGTGGGATCTGCTGGACCGGCGCGGCGCCGAATACCCGGCCGAGCATAACGTCGGCCATCTCTATCACGCCAAGCCGGCGCTGGCCGGGTTCTATCGCGCGCTCGATCCGACCAATACCATGAACCCCGGCATCGGCCAGACCTCGCGCAAGGCGCATTGGCAGGGCGGCTGTGACTGCGGCGGCCATTGACGGACGGGAACGGGGGCAGGACCATGCGGATCCGCGACGCCGAAGGGCGCGACGCTGCGGCGATTGCCGCGATCTATAATCATGCCGTGGCGCATACCACGGCGGTCTGGAACGAGACGCTGGTGGACGCCGCCAACCGGCTGGCATGGCTGACCGAGCGTCAGCGGCAGGGCTATGTCGTGCTGGTGGCGGTCGATGATCAGGATGGCGTGCTGGGCTATGCCACGTTCGGGGCATGGCGCGCCTTTGACGGCTATCGCCATACGGTCGAACATTCGGTCTATGTCGATCAGGCGCGGCGCGGCGCGGGCATCGGGCGGGCCCTGATGCAGGCGCTGATCGGCCGGGCGCGCGATCAGGGCAGGCATGTCATGGTCGCGGCCATCGAGGCGGGCAACACCGGCTCGATCCGGCTGCACGAGTCGCTGGGATTCGCTCGCGTGGGCGAGATGCGCGAGGTCGGCGCCAAGTTCGGGCAATGGCTGGATCTGACGTTTTTGCAACTGCAACTTGACGATCGTGTGACACCTCTGGCACCCTGACCGCGCCCTTGGGTCACAATCGCGCCCAAGCGGCGTTCCGCGGCATGGCGGCCCTTGACCTTGCGCGGATCAGCGGAAAGAAAGCATCCGATCCTTGACCGGCGCAAGCGGGCAGGGGGTTCGTCTCGTCCGGCACGGTCTGCCCTGCCGCCCGCTGTTTGCACCCTGCGAGGATGCCCATGAAATTCCGCTTTCCCATCGTGATCATCGACGAAGACTTCCGGTCCGAGAACTCGTCCGGGCTTGGCATCCGGGCGTTGGCCACGGCCATCGAGGATGAGGGCTTCGAGGTGCTGGGCGTCACCAGCTATGGCGATCTGTCGCAATTCGCGCAGCAGCAGTCGCGCGCCTCGGCCTTTGTGCTCTCTATCGACGACGAGGAATTCAGCCCCGGCCCGGAACTGGACCCGGTGATCGTCAACCTGCGCAACTTCATCGAGGAAGTGCGCTGGAAGAACGCCGATGTGCCGATCTATGTCTATGGCGAGACCAAGACCTCGCGCCACCTGCCCAATGACATCCTGCGCGAACTGCACGGCTTTATCCACGCCTTCGAGGATACGCCGGAATTCGTCGCCCGCCACATCATCCGCGAGGCCAAGAGCTATCTGGAAGGCATCCAGCCGCCCTTCTTCAAGGCGCTGCTGGATTACGCCGAGGATGGGTCCTATTCGTGGCACTGCCCCGGCCATTCCGGCGGCGTGGCCTTTCTGAAGTCGCCCATCGGCCAGATGTATCACCAGTTCTATGGTGAAAACATGCTGCGCGCCGATGTCTGCAACGCGGTCGAGGAACTGGGCCAGCTTCTGGACCACAACGGCGCCATCGGCGAATCCGAACGCAATGCGGCGCGGATCTTCAACGCCGATCACTGTTTCTTTGTCACCAATGGCACCTCGACCAGCAACAAGATGGTCTGGCACCACACGGTGGCGCCGGGCGATGTCGTGGTCGTCGACCGCAACTGCCACAAGTCGATCCTGCATTCGATCATCATGACCGGCGCGATCCCGGTGTTCCTGAAACCGACGCGCAACCATTTCGGCATCATCGGCCCGATCCCCTATAGCGAGTTCGAGCCCGAGACGATCAAGGACAAGATCCGCGCCAACCCGCTGTTGCAGGGGGTCGATGCCGACTCCGTCAAGCCGCGCATCATGACGCTGACGCAATCGACCTATGACGGCGTGCTTTACAACACCGAGGTCATCAAGGGCCTGCTGGACGGCTATGTCGAGAACCTGCATTTCGACGAGGCATGGCTGCCGCACGCCGCCTTCCACCCCTTCTATGGCAGCTATCACGCCATGGGCCGCAAGCGCGGGCGGACCAAGGAATCGATGGTCTATGCGTCGCAATCGATCCACAAGCTGCTGGCCGGCATCAGTCAGGCCAGCCACGTTCTGGTGCAGGACAGCCAGTCCACGCATCTGGACCGGCATCTCTTCAACGAAGCCTATCTGATGCACACCTCGACCAGTCCGCAATATTCGATCATCGCCAGCTGCGATGTGGCGGCGGCGATGATGGAGCCGCCGGGCGGCACCGCACTGGTCGAGGAATCCATCCTTGAGGCGCTGGATTTCCGCCGCGCCATGCGCAAGGTCGATGCCGAATTCGGCGATGACGACTGGTGGTTCCAGGTCTGGGGCCCCGAAGAGCTGGAAGAAGAGGGCATCGGCCGCACCAAGGACTGGGTGCTGCGCCGCACCGACGCCGAGGGCGTGCAGCGCGATGGCGAGGACAGCTGGCATGGCTTTGGCGACATGGCGCCGGGCTTCAACATGCTCGACCCGATCAAGGCCACGATCATCACCCCCGGCCTGAACCTTGATGGCCGCTTCGAGGAATGGGGCATCCCGGCCAGCATCGTCACCAAATATCTGGCCGAACATGGCGTCGTGGTCGAAAAGACCGGGCTTTACAGCTTCTTCGTGATGTTCACCATCGGCATCACCAAGGGCCGCTGGAACACGCTGCTGACCGCGCTGCAACAGTTCAAGGACGATTTCGGCCGCAACCAGCCGCTGTGGCGCGTCATGCCGGAATTCTGCCAGAAACAGCCGCGCTACAAGCAGATGGGCCTGCGCGACCTGTGCGATCACGTCCATGCGCTTTATGCCAAATACGATGTCGCCGTGCTCTCGACCGAGATGTATCTCAGCGACCTGACCCCGGCGATGAAGCCCACCGACGCCTTCGCCCATATCGCGCAGCGCACCACCCAGCGCGTGCCGATCGACGATCTGGTGGGGCGCATCACCACCAGTCTGGTCACGCCCTATCCGCCGGGCATCCCGCTGCTGATCCCGGGCGAGGTCTTTAACGAAAAGATCGTGCAATACCTGAAATTCAACCGCGAATTCGCGCAGGAGTGCCCCGGTTTCGAAACCGATATCCACGGTCTGGTGCAAGAGGTCGGGCCGGACGGGCGGATCCATTTCTACGCCGATTGCGTCGCCGAGTAACCGGCGCCTGCCGGCTGGCTTGACAGGGGCCGCCGGCGGGACTAGGGCGCGGTGAAGGCGGCTGGTATGGCAGTTCGCCGGACGAGGGCGCCGATGCCGGTCGGCGCATGGAATTGGACCGGCGCGCGGCCATCCGCCGCCTGCCGGCGCGGCGCGTCGTGTCCGGTGATGGCGAGCGCCGCCTTGCGGGGGCGACAGGCATGACCAGCGACGACAGCACAGCCAATCCGGCCGGACAGGACCGGGTTCTGGCCAATGGCAATTACCGGCATTTTATCTCGTCCCGAGTCTGCTCGCAGCTGGGGTTCCAGTCGCTGGCGGTGGCGCTTGGCTGGATGCTGTATGACCAGACCCAGAACGCCTATATGCTGGGCTGGCTGGGGCTGGCGCAATTCGCGCCGATGGCGGTGCTGACGCTGGTGGCGGGGCCGGTGGTGGACCGTTTCGACCGCCGCCGCATCGGTCTGGCCTGTCAGGGGATCGAGGCGCTGGCCGTGGCCGCCGTCGCGGTCGGGGTCTGGCTGGGCGTGCTGACGCCGGTGCTGATGCTGCTGGCCGCCGGGGTGATGGGCGCCTGTCAGGCCTTTGAGCGGCCGACCATGGCCTCGCTTTTGCCCAATATCGTGCCGGTGTCGATGTTGCAGCGCGCCATCGCCACCTCGACCTCGTTCATGCAGACCGCCTTTATCGTCGGCCCGTCGCTGGGCGGGCTGATGTATGGTCTGGGCGAGCGGGTGCCCTTTATCGTCGCGGCGCTGCTGTTTGCGGTCGCGGCCTATAATGTCATCTCGATCCGGCTGGCGGTGCGGGCGGTGGCGCGCACGCCGATCAGCCTTGGCAGCGTCTTCGCCGGCATCAGCTTCATCCGTTCGCGCCCGGCGATCCTTGGCACGATCTCGCTGGATCTGTTCGCGGTGCTGCTGGGGGGCGCGACGGCGCTGTTGCCGATCTTTGCCAGCGACATCCTCAGGGCCGGGCCTTTGGGCATGGGGCTGTTGCGGGCGGCGCCGGCGGTCGGGGCGCTGCTCATGTCCTTTGTTCTGGCGCGGCGGCCGATCACGCAGGGCGCGGGACGCAAGATGTTCATGGCGGTCGCGGTCTTTGGCCTTGCCACCGTGGTCTTTGCGCTGTCGCGCAATATCGCGCTGTCGATTGCGGCACTGGCCGTGACCGGGGCTGCGGACAATGTCAGCGTCGTGGTGCGCAGCTCGCTGGTGCAGCTGATGACCCCGGACGAAATGCGCGGTCGGGTCAATGCGGTGAACTCGCTGTTCATCGGCACCTCGAACCAGCTGGGCGAGTTCGAATCGGGGATGCTGGCCGGGGCCATCGGGCCGGTCGCCACGGCGGTGCTGGGCGGGATCGGCACCATCGGCGTCGTCATCCTGTGGATGCGGCTGTTCCCGCAGCTGCGCCGTGTCGAGCGGTTGGACGGCAGCGAACAGGGCTAGGCGCGGCCCGGTCAGATCCCCTCCGCGCGGTTGGTCCGCGCGAAGGGTGCGTTTCTTACTGCGCCGCCGCTGGTTGCGGATCGGGCGGGTTGTAGCCGGGGCGGGCGCGAGCGAACTGTTCGGGATGGACCTGACCCAGCCATGTCTCGGTCAGGGCTTGCCCGTCCTTTTCCAGATAGGCGCGCAGATCGGCGGTCTCGATCCCCGGGGCGGCGATGTCAAAGATCAGCCGCCAGCGCGTGGTGCCGACCACCGGCAGGGCATAGCTTTGCACGACCTTGACGCCATCGGGCACGCTGACCACCGGGGTCACGCCATCCTGCTGACCCAGCTTGCCGATCTGGCCGCCGTCAAAATCGATGGCGATCTTCAGCTCGTCATCGGGCCGGGGCAGGCCGGGCACACCGCCGGCGCCGATGCGGGTCGCCACCGTATGGGCCAGCGGCTGCGCGACCGGCGGCTGATCGACCCATGACAGGGTATAGGAAAAGTCCATCTCTTGCCCCGGCTGCGGCTTTTGCGCCGGGTTCCAGAAGGCGACGATATTGTCATAGACCTCGTCATCGGTCGGGATCTCGATCAGCTGAACCTGACCCTGACCCCAATCGCCCTGCGGCTGGATCCAGACCGAGGCGCGCTTGTTGTAGAACACGCCGTCGTCTTCGTAATTGTCAAAGTCGCGGTCGCGCTGGATCAGGCCAAAGCCCTGCGGGTTTTCGGTCGCAAAGCTTGACGTGACCACGCGCGGCGGGTTCATCAGCGGGCGCCAGATCTGTTCGCCATTGCCCATGACCATCATCAGCCCGTCGGCGTCATGCACCTCGGGGCGCCAGTCAAAGGCCAGCACGCGGTTGGTTTCCGAATACCAATACATCGAGGTCAGCGGCGCGATGCCCAGCCGTTCGACCGAATTGCGGAAGAACAGCTTCGAGCTGATCTGCATCACCTGCCCCTCGCCGGTGGCGCCCTTGCTGATGTCCATGCGATAGGCGCCTGACACCGAGGGGCTGTCCATCAGCGCATAAAGCGTCACATCGGCGCGGCCATCGCTGGGCTTTTCGATGTAGAATTCGGTGAACAGCGGGAATTCCTCGGGCGTGGACATGCCCGAATCGATCGCCAGCCCGCGCGCCGACAGGCCATATTGCCCGAAGGGCCCCGAGGTGCGGAAATAGCTCGCGCCCAGAAAGCTGATCCAGTCGGTCTTTAGATCCGGGTCCATCAGCCGGAAGCCGGCAAAGCCGGTGCCGCGCGTCAGTTGCCGCGCCGGGCTGTCGGCGGGCATGTCAAAGAAGCGCGGGTCATACTGGATCTGGCGGGCCTTGCCGTCGTCGACCGTGCTGATCTTGACCGGGGTGCGGAAATAGGTGCCCAGATGAAAGAACTGCACCGGCACATCGCCGACGCGCACGGTTTCCTCGGGGCGGAAGCGGATCTTCCAATGCGCGTCATAGTCGATCTTTTCCAGCACATCGGGCTGTTCGACCACCGGCGCCTGCCACGGCTGGCGTGCCAGATCGCGGGCGCGCTGGGTCAGCACGTCAAAGCTGAACACCTGCGCCTGACCCAGCACGGGGGCAAAGGCGGGCTCGGCGGCGGGCGCGGCGGTGGCGGTGCTGGCGGTCGTGCCGGCACCGTCCTGGGCAAGGGCGGCAGGTGCGGACAGCAGCGGGGCCAGCATCAGGGCAAGGGCTGTGGCGCGCAAGGGGGCGGGTCTGCGAAGGCGCAAGATCGAAACTCCGTTCGGTCGGATCGGAACGCGGGCCAAGCAAGCCCGGACGGAGTCATCGCTAGGGCCTGACAGGCCGGAATGGCAAGCAAAATACAAAGGAAAGCGCGAAAATCCCAGAAGCTGCGGGATCTTGCCCATTGCCGCCGCCTGCGGCCGGGGCAGGGCCGTTCTGCCCATGATTGCGGCGTGGCGCTGCGGCGCGCGGCTGTTCTTCTTGCGATTGTGCCGAAACGTCCGGCGGGCCGTATCAGGCAGGTGGTGCCTCGGCCGCGGCCAGCGTCCGGGCGACCTCGTGCAGCGCCGCCAGCGCGGAGTCGCGGTCATGGATTTGCGCCGCATCGGGATGGTCGATAAAGGCGCAGGTCAGCACCGCCACCGCCATGCCGCCCGGGCCCGGCACGGGCACGCTGATATCGGTGACGCCGGCCAGCTGCCCCGAGGGGGCGACACGCGCGCCGCGTGCGCGCACCTCTGCCAGATGCGGCGCCACCCCGGCCAGCCGTTCGTCGGCGCCCGCGATGCCCCAGCAGCCCAGCGTCTGCGTGATCCCGGCCGGGTCTTGAAATGCCAGCAGCGTCAGCCCCGAGCTGGTCGTGAACAGGTCAAGCTGCGCGCCCAGCCGCGCCCGGAATTCCCAATGCCCGATGGGGCTGGCCTGCGCCACCACGATACCCGCGCCGCGTTCGGGCACCACCAGATGGCAGGATTGCCCGATCCGGCCCGAAAATTCGTCCATCAGAGGCTGCGCCTCGGCCAAAAGCCGGCGCAGCGGCGGGTGGCGCGTCGCCAGCAGGAACATGCGCATGGTCAGCGCATAGCGGTCGCCGTCCAGCCGCGTCACATAGCCACGCGCCACCAGCCGTTCCAGCATCCGGTAGATCTGCGACGGGCTCAGTCCCAGCGCCTTGACGATCTCGGTCCGGGTCAGGCCGCGCGCCTGCTCGGCCAGCACCTCAAGAATGTCCAGCCCCTTGTCCAGCGCCGGCGCGCGATAACGGCCCTCGGCCGGATCCTCTGTGCCCGTCTGCATCGTGCCGCCCCCTTCGTGCCGGTTTCGCAAATCCTGCGCCTGAATCTGCTTGCGTCAAGTATTCATAGATGAATAGACTATTCATATAAGAATTGCTGACGACAGGGGAGGGTCGGATGCGGCTTTCGGGCAAGACCATTCTGGTAACCGCCGCCGGGCAGGGCATGGGCCGCGCCGCCGCGATTGCCATGGCGCAAGAGGGCGCGACGGTCATCGCCACCGACCGCGACGGCGCGCTGTTGCAGGGGCTGGAGGGCATCCGCACCGCCGTGCTGGACGTGACCGATGCCAGCGCCGTCGCCGCGATCGCCGCCGAAGTCGGGCCGCTCGACGGGCTCTTCAACTGCGCGGGCGTGGTGCACAACGGCTCGGTGCTGGAGCTGACCGACGCCGATTGGGATTTCGCCTTGGCGCTGAACGTCACCGCGATGATGCGGCTGACGCGGGCCTGCCTGCCGGGAATGCTGCAGCGGGCGCGCGACACCGGCACCGCCTCCATCCTGAACATGGCCTCGATGGCCTCGTCGGTGAAAGGGTTCCCGAACCGCTGCGCCTATGGCACGACCAAGGCGGCGGTGATCGGGCTGACCAAGGCCATCGCCGCCGATTTCGTGAAACAGGGCATCCGCTGCAACGCGCTCTGCCCCGGCACCGTGGACACGCCCAGCCTGCGCGGCCGCATCGCCGCCTCGGCCGATCCGGTGCAGGCGGAAAAGGATTTTATCGCCCGCCAGCCGATGGGGCGGCTGGCCACGGTCGACGACATGTCGCCGATGGTCGTCTACCTGCTGTCGGATGAAAGCCGTTTCGTCACCGGCCAGGCGCTGCTTGTCGACGGAGGCGTGACCATCTGATCCGTCTCATCCGCAGCCAGGGGAGGGGCGGCGATGCAGAAACTGGATGCCCATTGTCATTTCTGGCGCCTTGATCGGGGCGATTATGGCTGGCTGGCCGGAAGCGGCAGCCCGCTGGCACCGATCCGCCGGGATTTCCTGCCGCCGGATTATCCCGCCGATATTGCGGTGATCGCGGTGCAGGCCGCGCCCACGCTGGCCGAGACGGATTTCCTGCTGGGGCTGGACGATCCGCGCATTCGCGGCGTGGTGGGCTGGGCCGATCTGGCCGATCCCGACTCGGTCGCGGCGCTGCGCGCCCGCGCGGGCCGGCTGGTCGGCATCCGCCCGATGTTGCAGGACATTGCCGAGGATGACTGGATCCTGACCGCGCCGCATCCCGAGGTGCTGGCCGCTCTGCCGGCCCTGGGTCTGCGCTTCGACGCGCTGGTGACGCGGCGCCATCTGGGGCCTTTGGCGCAGTTCATCGCCCGCAATCCCGGCCTGCCGGTGGTGATCGACCATGCCGCCAAGCCGCAGCCGGGCGAACAGGCCGCATGGGCGGCGGGGATGCGGGTGCTGGCGGCGCTGCCGGGTGTGCATTGCAAGCTGTCGGGCCTGATGACCGAATTGCCGCCCGAGGCGCTGCGCGATCCCTTGCCGGCGCTGCACGCCATCCTTGCGCCGCTGCTGGACTGGTTCGGGCCCGAGCGGCTGATCTGGGGCAGCGACTGGCCGGTGCTGACGCTGGCGGCCAGCCATGGCGACTGGCTGGAGCTGACCGACAGCCTGCTGGCCCGGCTGGCCGCGCCCGAGCGCGCCGCGATCATGGGCGGCAATGGCGCGCGTTTCTACGGGGTGGCGCCATGACGGCCGGGCGCGAACTGGTGCGGATGCAGGGGATCGACAAGCATTTCCCCGGCGTCCACGCGCTGAAATCGGTGGGCTTCGAGCTGCGCGCCGGCGAGGTTCACGCGCTGATGGGCGAAAACGGCGCCGGCAAATCGACGCTGATGAAAATCCTGTCCGGCGTCTATCGCCCCGATGGCGGCCGCATCCTGATCGACGGGGCCGAGGTCCAGATCGCCGATCCGCGCGCGTCGCAGGCGCTTGGCATCGGCATCATCCATCAGGAACTGGCGCTGATGCGCGACCTGACGGCGGCGCAGAACATCTGGATCGGGCGCGAGCCGCGCCTGTCCTTGGGCCGCATCGACGAGGCGCGCCAGAACGCCGATACCGCCGCGATCTTTGCGCGCATGAACCTGCGGCTGGACCCGCGCACGCCGGTCGCCAGCCTGTCCATCGCGCGCCAGCAGATGATCGAGATCGCCAAGGCGCTGAGCTATCGCCCGCGCGTGCTGATCATGGACGAACCCACCGCCGCGCTGAACGATGCCGAGATCGCCGAGCTGTTCAGCATCATCCGCCAGCTGCGCGACGAGGGCGTGGGCATCATCTACATCAGCCACAAGATGGACGAGATCAAGCGCATCTCGGACCGCATCACCGTCATGCGCGACGGCGCCCATGTCGCCACCGTCGATGCCGCCACCACCGCCATCGGCAGCATCATCGCAATGATGGTCGGGCGCGAGATCGGCGATGAACAGGTGGTGGTCCCCGATCTGGCGCAGGCGCCGGTGGCGCTGGAGGTGCGCGGCCTGACGCGCGGGACCGAGCTGCGCGACATCAGCTTTTCGCTGAAAAAGGGCGAGATTCTGGGCTTTGCCGGGCTGATGGGTGCCGGCCGGACCGAGCTTGCCCGCGCCATCTTTGGCGCCGAGCCTGCTGATGGCGGCGAGATCCTGATCCATGGCCGCCCGGCGCGCATCCGCAGCCCGCATGACGCGGTGCGGGCCGGGATCGGCTATCTCTCCGAGGATCGCAAGCATTACGGGCTGGCGCTTGGCATGGATGTGCGCGCCAATATCGCCATGGCCAGTCTGGCGCGCTTTACCGACCGGCTGGGGCGGCTTGATGAGCCGGGGCTGCGCAAGGTGGCGCGCGACCATATCGCGCGGCTGCGCATCCGTACCCCCGGCGACCGGCAGGAGGTGCGTTTCCTGTCGGGCGGCAACCAGCAAAAGGTGGTGATCGCGAAATGGCTTTTGCGCGATTGCGACATCCTGATCTTTGACGAGCCGACGCGCGGCATCGATGTCGGCGCCAAGGCGGAAATCTATCACCTGCTCACTGATCTCGCGGCGGCGGGCAAGGCGATCATCGTCATTTCCAGCGAGATGCCCGAGGTGCTGCGCCTGTCGCATCGCATCGCGGTGATGTGCGAGGGGCGGCTGACAGGCATCCTGCCGGCGGCCTCATCGCAGCAGGCGATCATGGAACTGGCCACAGAGCGGCAGGGGGGCACCGCATGACCGATATCGGCATCGAGCGGCAAGAGGCGCGCCGTTCGGGCAGCGCACAGCAAAAGCTGCTGGCATTCGCCAGCCTTATCGTGCTGGTGGCGGGCTTTTCGCTGGCCAGCCCGCGCTTTTTCCAGATCGACAATATCCTGTCGATCCTGCAGGCGACCTCGGTCAACGGCGTTCTGGCCGTCGGCGTGACCATGATCATCATCACCGGCGGGATCGACCTGTCCATCGGCACGATGATGACCTTTACCGCCGTGATGACCGGGGTGGTGCTGACCTGGGGCGGGATGCCCTTGCCGCTGGGCATCTTGGCCGCGATCGGCACCGGGGCGGCCTGCGGGCTGATCTCGGGGACGCTGGTCGCCAAGGCGCGCATCCCGCCCTTTATTGCCACGCTGGGGATGATGCTGGTGCTCAAGGGACTGTCGCTGATCGTGACCGGCACCAAGCCGATCTATTTCAACGGCACCGAGGGCTATACGCTGATCTCGCAGGGCTCGGTCATCGGCCGGATGCTGCCGGCGTTTCCGGTCCCGAACGGGGTGCTGATCCTGTTTGCGGTGGCGGGTCTGGTCGCATGGATCCTCGGCCGCACGGTGCTGGGGCGCTATACATTCGCGCTGGGATCGAACGAAGAGGCGGTGCGCCTGTCGGGCGTGAATACCGACCGCTGGAAGATGGCGATCTATGCGCTGGCCGGCGGCATCTGCGGCATTGCGGGGCTTTTGATCTCCAGCCGGCTCAACTCGGCGCAGCCGGCGCTGGGGCTGGGCTATGAGCTGGAGGCGATTGCGGCCGTGGTCATCGGCGGCACCTCGCTGTCGGGCGGGCGCGGCACCATCCTTGGCACGCTGATCGGGGCGCTGATCATGTCGGTGCTGACCAACGGGCTGCGGGTGCTGTCGGTCGCGCCGGAATGGCAGACGGTCGTCACCGGCGTCATCATCATCGTCGCGGTCTATGCCGACCAGCTGCGTCGCCGCGGCAGCCACTGATTCACCGTGAACATCAGGGAGGAACACATGTTCACTAGACGCGCGTTGATGGGGGCGGTTGCTGCCCTTTCGCTTCTGGGCGGCGGCCATGCGGCCATGGCTCAGGACAAGATGTATGTGGCGCTGATCTCCAAGGGGTTCCAGCACCAGTTCTGGCAGGCGGTCAAGCAGGGCGCCGACAAGGCCGGGGCTGATCTGGGCGTCGATGTCAGCTTCGACGGGCCCGACAACGAAACCCAGGTCGACAAGCAGATGGACATGCTGGCGGCGGCGCTGGCGAAAAAGCCCTCGGCCATCGGGCTGGCGGCGCTGGACAGTCAGGCGCTGATCCCACAACTGAAACAGGCGCAGGCGGCCAAGATCCCGGTCATCGCCTTTGACTCGGGGGTCGAGGGCGACATTCCCGTCGCCACCGCCTCGACCGACAACCTTGCCGCCTCGGCGCTGGCCGCCGACAAGATGGCCGAGTTCTTGGGCGGCGAGGGCAAGATCGCCGTCGTCGGCCACAGCCAGACCTCGACCACCGGCATCGACCGCCGCGACGGTTTCCTGAACGAGATCAAGGAGAAATACCCCAAGATCGAGGTGATCGCGACCGAATATGGCGACGGCGACCAGCTGAAATCGACCGAGATCACCAAGGCGATCCTTGCCGCCAATCCCGATATCAAGGGCATCTTCGGCACCAATGAGGGCTCGGCCATCGGCGTCCTGAACGGCGTGCGCGAGATGGGCGCCAAGATCGTGGTGATCGGCTTTGACTCGGGCAGGGCGCAAAAGGATGCGATCCGCGACGGCAGCATGGCCGGCGCCATCACCCAGAACCCGGTCGGCATCGGCTATGAGACGGTCAAGGCCGCCGTCGCCGCCGCCAAGGGCGAGGCGGTGCCCAAGCAGATCGACACCGGCTTTTACTGGTATGACAAGAGCAATATCGACGATCCCAAGATCGCCGCCGTGCTCTACGACTGATGACCCTGCCTCCGCCCCGGCGCGTGGCCGGGGCGGAGGTCCAGCATGACAAGGCAAGACCATGACCAAGATCACCGGCCTGCGCACCGTGGATGTGCGCTTTCCCACCAGCGCGCAGCTGGACGGTTCGGATGCGATGAACCCCGACCCCGATTACTCGGCGGCCTATGTGATCCTTGAAACGGATGGGCCGCATCAGGGGCATGGGCTGACCTTTACCATCGGGCGCGGCAACGAGATCTGCGTGGCCGCCATCGAGGCGCTGCGGCCCTTGGTCGTGGGCTTGGATCTGGGCTGGATCGCACAGGACATGGGCCGGTTCTGGCGGCATATGACCAGCGACAGCCAGCTGCGCTGGATCGGCCCGGACAAGGGGGCGATCCATCTGGCGACCGGGGCCGTGGTCAATGCCGCCTGGGATCTGTGGGCGAAATCCGCGGGCAAGCCCGTCTGGCAGCTGGTGGCCGAGATGACGCCGGCCGAACTGGTGCGCTGCATCGACTTTCGCTACCTGACCGATTGCATCACGCCGGAATGGGCGCTGGAATTTCTGACCGCGCAGGCGGCGGGCAAGGCGGATCGCATCGCCACGCTCAGGGCCGAAGGTTACCCCTGTTACACGACCAGCGCCGGCTGGCTTGGCTATGACGACACCAAGCTGCGCCGGCTTTGCCGCGAAGCGGTCGATGCGGGCTTTCGCCATATCAAGATGAAGGTCGGCCGCGATCTTGATGACGACATCCGCCGCCTGACCATCGCCCGCGACGAGATCGGCCCGGATGTGAAGCTGATGATCGACGCCAATCAGGTCTGGGAGGTGGATCAGGCCATCGACTGGGTCGGCAAGCTGGCCTTCGCCAAGCCGTGGTTCATCGAGGAACCGACCAGCCCCGACGACATCGCCGGCCACCGCCGCATCCGCGCGGGCGTGGCCCCGGTCGAGGTCGCCACCGGAGAGATGTGTCAGAACCGCATCATGTTCAAGCAGTTCATCATGGAGGGCGCCATCGACGTCGTGCAGATCGACAGTTGCCGCATGGGCGGCCTGAACGAGGTGCTGGCGGTGATGCTGATGGCGGCGAAATACGGGCTGAAGGTCTGTCCGCATGCCGGCGGCGTGGGCCTGTGCGAATATGTCCAGCACATGTCGATGATCGACTATCTGTGCATCGCCGGCACGCGCGAGGGCCGGGTGATCGAATATGTCGATCACCTGCACGAGCATTTCCTGGACCCCTGCACCATTGTGAATGCGGCCTATATGCCGCCGTCCCTGCCGGGGTTCTCGATCGAGATGCGGCCGGAGAGCCTTGAAACTTATCGCTTTCGGGGGCTGTGATGGATCTGCATCTGCAAGACCGGCTGGTGGTGGTGACGGGCGGCGGCTCGGGCATCGGCGCGGGGATTACCGAGGTGCTGCGTGAAGAGGGCGCGCGCGTCGCCATCGTCTCGCGCAGCGGGCCCGATGCCGGCTGGCTGGCGCGCGTCGGTGCCGAATTTCATCAGGCCGAGCTGGCGGATGATGCCGCCTGCCGCGCGGCGGTTCAGGCGATCCGGGACCGGCATGGCGCAGTGCATGGTCTTGTCAACAATGCCGGCGCCAATGATGGCGTCGGTCTGGGCTGCGGCCCCGAGGCGTTCCGCGCCAGCCTTAACCAGAATCTGGTGCATTACTATACCATGCTTGATCTCTTGGCCGAGGATCTCAAGGCCAGCCGGGGCGCGGTGGTCAACATCACCTCGAAAACCGCGCTGACCGGGCAGGGCGGCACCTCGGCCTATGTCGCGGCCAAGGCGGCGCAGCTGGGCCTGACCCGCGAATGGGCGGTCGAGTTCCTGCCCTATGGCGTGCGCGTCAATGCCATCGTCGTGGCCGAGGTGATGACGCCGCTTTACAGCCGCTGGCTGGAGACGCTGCCCGACCCCGAGGCCGCACTGGAGGCGATCACCCGCCGCATCCCGCTGGAGGCACGCATGACCACCGCGCGCGAGATCGCCGACACCTGCGCCTTTCTGCTGTCGGACCGCGCCAGCCACACCACCGGGCAATGGCTGTTCCCGGACGGCGGCTATACGCATCTGGATCGCGCGGTGGGCAGCCTGCGCTGACGCCCGCGCAACGGCGGCGCGCGTTGCGTGATGCAGCGTCCGGCGTGAAACGGCGGAAAACCCGGCATTTGCCGGGTTTTTCTCTGATCCGGACGTGCAGCGGCCGTACACCGCGCGTACACCGGGTGTCGGCCATGTGGCGCGGGCGGTTTCAGCGGTCGCGGGGATGTTGCACGGCTGCGAGTGGCGGCAGCCAGCTTTCGCGCCGGATGGTCCAGCTTTCGTAATCGGGGCGGAACTGATCGGGCGCGTCCAGCGCGCCCAGATGCAGCTCGATTTCGTCCCCGGTCTCGGCAAAGACCGAGCTGCCGCAGGTCGGGCAGAAATGCCGGCCCTGCCATGAGGCGGTGGGACCGGTGATCGCGACGGCGCTGCGCGCAAAGATCGCGGCGGCGTAGAAGACCGCGCCGTGATGCTTGCGGCAATCCATGCAATGGCAGATCGCCACCCGGTTGGGCGCGCCTTGCGCGATGACGCGGACGGCGGTGCAGAGGCAGGAGGCGGTGGTCATTTGTCCCTACTTTCAGTTTCTACAAAGAACCTATGCTTCCGACCAGCGTTTATGCTTTCACATGTAGTGTATACTTATACTTGGCGGAACGGAATCTCGGATATTTTCGGGTCCTCGTGTAGGTAAATGCCGTGCTGCCGGGCCAGTTTTTTGACGGCATTCGCCTGCAGATCTTGATGAGGGTGGGGTCCAATCCTGATTGACTTTATGCACAGGTCGTTCCTTCCGCCTGTATCTTTTCTATCGAGACTGAATTTTACGTAAGGCCTAAGTCCATTCGGTTGAGGACTTACGCATATATCGTTGGTTTTGCTCTCTGCATTTTTTAGAATCCTCCATTCTTGCTCTTCGCTAAAAGATGGGTGTTTGCACCTAGCTATAAAATCGAGGAGTTGACGGATATATTTTTCTTTCTTCCCCTCGTCTCTCATGTCAAGTTTACGATTGGTCATGTGGCTGACGGAAAGGCCCTGAAGGGAAGTGCCTTGGCTGTTAAATTCGTAAAGACATTCCTTAAGGGTAAAGCCTTGAGAGATCGCGTTCTCTTTCAGGGACTGGGGGTCAAATGAAATTGACACGCCGCTGCCGCCTGAGTAGCCCCGCCATTGACTCAAGAGATCGTCGTTTTTGCAGAATGATCCAGCAAATATATTCGATCTTGAAATTTCAAGTTCGATTTCATCAATACTTATCCCCTCTATCGGTCCAAGTCCACCCATTGAAAAAACTCTTCCGAGCGCACCTGCGCCATGAAAGAGTTCCTGGCTGTCGTTAAGATAATGTAAGTGAGTGCACCACAGCTCTTTGGATTGTAGAATTCCTGCCAATCCAGAGTAGGTAGTATAGTGGCAGAGTGTATCAGGAAGTGCGTCAGTCAAGGTAGCTCTCACAGCGCGGAAAATTTTCGTCAAGAATAATGAGAGAAGCGTGCCAGTCAAATTTTTGGTATGACGAGCATGACATCTTCACAAATGTTCGTCGACGACTATGCAAAATGCCCTCCAAACCCAAAAAAGCCGCCCCTTTCGGGACGGCCCTCTCTGCAGTCTTGCGACAGCGGATGATTACATCATGCCGCCCATGCCGCCCATGTCGGGCATGCCGCCGGCAGCGGCTTTCGGCTCGGGCTTTTCGGCAATCATCGCCTCGGTGGTGATCAGCAGGCCAGCCACCGACGCCGCGTCTTCCAGAGCGGTGCGGACGACTTTCGCCGGGTCGATCACGCCGAATTTGAACATGTCGCCATATTCTTCGGTCTGGGCGTTGAAGCCGAAGGTCTTGTCGGTCGACTCGCGGACCTTGCCGGCCACGACAGCGCCATCGACGCCGGCGTTTTCAGCGATCTGGCGCATCGGAGCTTCCAGAGCGCGGCGGACGATGGCGATGCCGGCGTCCTGATCCGAGTTCGCACCGGTCAGACCTTCCAGCGCCTTGCCGCCTTGCACCAGCGCCACGCCGCCACCGACGACAACGCCTTCTTGCACGGCTGCACGGGTCGCGTTCAGGGCGTCATCGACGCGGTCTTTACGCTCTTTCACTTCGATCTCGGTCATGCCGCCGACGCGGATGACGGCAACGCCACCGGCCAGTTTGGCCACGCGCTCTTGCAGTTTCTCGCGGTCGTAGTCCGAGGTGGTTTCCTCGATCTGCTGACGGATTTGCGAAACGCGGGCTTCGATCTCGGCTTTCTCACCATTGCCATCGACGATGGTGGTGTTGTCCTTGTTGATCGAAACTTTTTTCGCCCGGCCGAGCATATCGACGGTGACGTTTTCCAGTTTCATGCCCAGATCTTCCGAGATGACCTGACCGCCGGTCAGGATCGCGATGTCCTGCAGCATGGCCTTGCGGCGATCGCCGAAGCCCGGAGCCTTGACGGCAGCGATTTTCAGGCCGCCACGCAGCTTGTTGACGACCAGCGTGGCCAGAGCCTCGCCTTCGACGTCCTCGGCGATGATCAGCAGCGGCTTTTGCGACTGGATCACGGCTTCCAGCAGCGGGACCATCGGCTGCAGCGACGAGAGTTTTTTCTCGTGCAGCAGGATGTAGGCGTCTTCCAGATCCGCAACCATCTTGTCGGCGTTGGTCACGAAATAGGGCGAGAGGTAGCCGCGGTCGAACTGCATGCCTTCGACGACTTCGACTTCGGTCTCCATGCCTTTGTTTTCTTCGACGGTGATCACACCCTCGTTGCCAACTTTCTGCATGGCTTCGGCGATCTGCTGGCCGATGAAGGCTTCGCCATTGGCCGAGATGGTGCCGACTTGCGCGACTTCGGCCGAGTCATTGACCGGGCGCGAGGCGGCTTTGATCGCTTCGACGACTTTGGCGGTGGCCAGGTCGATGCCGCGTTTCAGGTCCATCGGGTTCAGGCCGGCCGCAACCGACTTCATGCCTTCTTTGATGATGGCCTGGGCCAGGACGGTGGCGGTGGTGGTGCCGTCGCCAGCTTCGTCATTGGTGCGCGAAGCGACTTCGCGGACCATCTGGGCGCCCATGTTTTCGAACTTGTCCGACAGTTCGATTTCCTTGGCGACCGAAACGCCGTCCTTGGTGATGCGCGGGGCGCCGAAGGACTTGTCGATCACCACGTTGCGGCCTTTCGGGCCGAGGGTGACTTTCACGGCATCCGCGAGGATGTTCACGCCTTTCAGCATGCGGTCGCGGGCATCGGTGTTGAACTTGACTTCTTTCGCAGCCATTTGTTCTGCTCCTTGAATGGGTTAGAAAGGAAGGACGATCAGGCGATAATGCCCAGGATGTCGCTTTCCTTCATGATCAGCAGCTCTTCGCCATCGACGGTGACTTCGGTGCCCGACCATTTGCCGAACAGGACACGATCGCCAGCCTTGACCGCGGGGGCGATCAGTTCGCCCGAATCCTTGCGCGCGCCTTCGCCGACCGAAACGATTTCGCCTTCGGCGGGTTTTTCTTTGGCGCTATCGGGGATGATCAGGCCGCCCTTGGTTTTCTCGTCCGACTGGACGCGACGGACCAGAACGCGGTCGTGCAGCGGTTTGAAAGCCATGTGAACACTCCGGTGTTACAGGTTGCTGTATGTTGTTGGCACTCGATCTTGATGAGTGCCAGTGCCGCAGATCTAGGCCCGCTCCCGAAGTCTGTCAACGATGGCGGCAAAGAAAATTTTCCGCGCATTCGCGCTTGACGGCATTTCCTGCCCCCGGCTAGGCCAGAGGTGGTGGCAAGCATGGCGGGGCCGATGCAGGAACGACGGATCAAGGCCCTTGTCATTGCCGAGGCGGCCAATCCCGAATGGGTCTCGGTGCCGCTGGTCGGCTGGTCGCTGGCCAATGCGCTGCGCGCGGTGGCCGATGTCCATATCGTCACCCAGATCCGCAATCGCGACGCCTTTTTGCGCGCAGGCCTGGTCGAAGGCCGCGACTTTACCGCCATCGACAGCGAAAAGCTGGCCGCGCCGCTGTGGAAGCTGGCCGAGCGGCTCAGCATGGGCAAGGGCGTCGGCTGGACGATGAAGACCGCCGTCACCACGCTGGGCTATGGCTATTTCGAGCGGCTGGTCTGGCGCCGCTTCGGCGCGGCGATCCGGGCCGGCGATTATGACATCGTGCATCGCGTCACGCCCTTGACGCCCACCGCCAACAGCCTGATCGCGCCGCGCTGCAAACGCGCGGGCGTGCCCTTTGTCATGGGGCCGCTGAATGGCGGCGTGCCATGGCCTGCGGGCTTTGACAGCGAGCGGCGGCGGGAAAAGGAATGGCTGTCCTATATCCGGGGCGCCTATAAGGCGATGCCGGGGCGCGGCGCCACGCTGGCGGCCGCCAGCGCCATCATCTGCGGCAGCGAACATACCCTGTCCGAGATCCCGCGCCGGTTGCAGGGCAAATGCGTCTGGCTGCCGGAAAACGCCATCGACCCGGCGCGCTTCAGCCTGACCGCGCCGCAGCCGGGCACGCTGCCGCTGCGCGGCTGCTTCATCGGCCGGCTGGTGCCCTACAAGGGCGCCGACATGGCGATCGAGGCGGCACTGCCGTTGCTGCGCTCGGGGGCGCTGACGCTCGACATCATCGGGGACGGACCGCAGGCCGGCGATCTGCATGCGCTGGTCGCGCGCGAGGGCGTGGACGCGGCGGTCACCTTCCACGGCTGGATGGAGCATCACGAGGTGCAATCCGTCGCCGCGCAATCGCAGCTGCTGGTGTTTCCGTCGGTGCGCGAATTCGGCGGCGGCGTCGTGCTTGAGGCGATGGCGCTTGGTGTGGTGCCGGTGATCGTCGATTACGCCGGGCCGGGCGAACTGGTCGAGGAGGGCACCGGCCTGCGCATCCCGCTGGGCCGGCGGGCCGAGATCGTGGCCGGGCTGCGCACCTGCCTGCAGGGGCTGGCGGCGGATCCTTCGGTCCTGCCCGGCATGGCGCGGGCGGCGCAGGCGCGGGTGATGCGCGATTTCACATGGCCGGCCAAGGCGGCGCAGGTCGAACGCATCTGGCGCGCGGTGCTGGCAGGCCAGCCCCTGCCGCAAGAGCTGCCGCGCCGCCGCTAGGGCAGGCGGCCTCGCCAGCGGCGGCCCGCCGTGCCATGCTGGCACCCACCCCGGCGCGGTCTGGCGCGCCACAAGCTGATGGATGCCCGATGCGCCTGAAATCCCTGATCCTTGCCTGTGGCCTGGGCCTTGCCGCCGCGCTGGCGGCGGCGCCGGTGCTGGCGGAATGCCGGGGCCGGAACCTGTTGCAGGACATGGCGCCCGCAGATTTGCAGGCGATCCACGAGGCCAGCGCCCGGGTGCCGTTCCATCAGGGGCTGTTCTGGCGCGCGACCAAGGGCGATCAGCACGTCACCCTGCTGGGCACCTATCATTTTGCCGATCCGCGCCATCAGCAGGTCATGGCGCAATTCGGCCCCGAACTGGACGGGGCCGCCGCCCTGCTGGTCGAGGCCGGCCCGGACGAGGAAAAGCGGCTGGCGCAGGCGATGCGCGACGATCCTTCGCTGATCATGGACGCCAAGGGCCCGACCCTGCCCGAACGCATGTCGGCTGCGGAATGGAGCGCGCTTTGGCAGGCGATGCAGGCGCGCGGCATGCCGGCGGTGGTGACCAGCCGGCTGCGGCCATGGTATGTCTCGGTCGTGCTGGCGGTGTCGCCCTGCATGTTGCGCGACATCAAGGCGGCCGGCGACACCGGCGGGCTGGACCATCAGCTGATCGCGCGCGCCCGCGCCTCGGGCGTGGCGATCCGCGCGCTGGAGCCTTGGGACACCGTTTTTGGCCTGTTCGCGGGCATGACCCCGAAAGAGGAAATCGACATGATCCGTGCCGCCATGCCGGCGGCGGAATATGCCGACGACTATACCGTCACCCTGACCGAGGCCTATTTCTCGGGCGACAGCTGGCTGATCTGGGAATTCGGCCGTCAGGACGCCTATCGCAATTCCGGCCTCAGCCGGGCCGAGGTCGATGACCAGATGCGGCTGGCGCAGGACAAGCTGATGGATCAGCGCAACCGCGCATGGATCGCCCCCATCGAGACTGCCGCCGCCGAGGCCGCCCGTCTGCACAAGGGCATTGTCGTCGGCTTCGGCGCCCTGCATCTTCCAGGAGAGAGCGGCGTTCTGTCGCTGCTGCAACAACGTGGCTGGACGATCAGCCCGATCAGCCCAGAGGGAGGTCAGGATGGCGGATGAGCTTTGGACAGAGGAACGCGACTTCTGGCTGGCCGGGGCCGCCGAAGCGGCGCGCCGGCTGGATGACGGTTGCCTGATGGCGCTGGCGCCCCTGGGCATCCTGACCCGGCGCAAGATCGTCGAGCATCTTTCGGCCTGCGCCCGCTGGCAAGAGGTAGGCTTTGCCGAGCGCGCCTCGATCGAGACCGACGAGATCTGCGTGCTGGCCTATCGCGTCACCGCCCGCCGTGCGGGGGCGGACACCTATCGCGCGCTGTGCACCACCAGCTGGATCCGCCGCGACGGCGACTGGCGCATCCTGCAGCATCAGCAGACGCCGGTTTCCGCGTGATCCCCGATCTGCGGCGGCATTACCGCTTTCTGGCGGCCTTTGTGCTGGGGGCCTTTGCGGGGCTTTTGACATGGTGGCTGCCGGGGGTGGACCGGCTTTTGGTGTTCGCCGACAGCTTTTTCCTGACCTATCTGGCGCTGGCATGGTGGCAGGTGCGCCGGATGACCACGGTCGAGCTGCGCGCCCATGCCGATGACGATGACGAGGGCATGTGGCTGATCGTGCTGATCGCGGTTTCCTCGGTTCTGGTGGGGCTGGTGGCCAATGTGATGACGCTCAGCGATCCGCATGGCGGGGTCTGGGCGCGGCCGGTGATGGCGCTGATCGCGGTGCCGCTGGGCTGGGCGATGATCCACACCGTCATGGCCTTTCACTATGCCAGCCTGTGGTATGTGCCCAAGGGCACGGGCTATCGGTGCGGGCTGGGCTTTCCCGGCCTTGGCGAGGGCGACGAGGCCGGGATCTGGGATTTTCTGTATTACAGCTTTACGCTGGGCATGACCGCGCAGACCTCGGACACGGCGGTGACGCTATCGGCGATGCGGCGCGTCACGCTGCTGCATTCGGCGCTGTCGTTCTTCTACAACACGGTGATCCTGGCGCTGGCGGTCAATGCGGCGGTCAGCTTGGGTCAATAGACAATGCGGGGCGTCCGGCCTATAAGGCGCGCGAATTTCCGATCCTCATAAGGTATGCCCATGATCAAGGTTTTTGGCCACAAGGCCCCCGATACCGACTCGACCGGCTCGCCCATCGTCTGGGCCTGGTATCTGACCGAGGTGCGCAAGGAGCCAGCCGTCGCCCTGCTGCAAGGCGAGCCGAACACCGAGGCCGCATGGATGCTGGCGAAATGGGACCTGCCCAAGCCCGAGATCTTTTCGGACGTGGCCGCCGGCGACAAATGCGTCATCGTTGACACCAACAACCCGGCCGAGCTGCCCGCCTCGATCAATGATGCCGATGTGATCGAGATCATCGACCACCACCTGCTGGCCGGCGGCATCAAGACGCGCCTGCCGATCAACATCACCATCCGCCCGCTGGCCTGCACCGCCACCATCATGTTCGACCTGATGGGCGAAGAGGCCTATGCCCGCGCGCCGAAAGCCATCAAGGGCGCGATGCTGACCTGCATCCTGTCGGACACGCTGGAATTCCGCAGCCCGACCACCACCGCGCATGACCGCTGGGTCGCCGAAAAGGTCGCTGCCGATCTGGGCGTCTCGATCCCGGAATATGCCGCCGAGATGTTTGCCGCGAAATCCGACGTGTCGGCCTTTAGCGAGGAAGCCCTGCTGCGCATGGACAGCAAGGAATACGAGCTGGGCGGCAAGCAGCTGCGCGTCTCGGTTCTGGAAACCACCGCGCCCAAGGTCGTGCTGGACCGCAAGGATGCGCTGATGGCCGCGATGCCGGGCGTTGCCGCCGCCGATGGTGCCGATGAGGTGCTGCTGTTCGTGGTCGACATCCTGAACGAGGAAGCGACGCTGCTGGTCCCGAACGATTTCGTCAAGGCCGTGGCCGAGAAAAGCTTCAACGCCACCGTCAGCGGTGACACCGTGGTCCTGCCCGGCATCATGTCGCGCAAGAAACAGATCATCCCGGCGCTGGCCGTCTGATCCGAAAGGCACCCAGATGACGCAGATCATTTCCTCGCTGGACGAGGTTGCGCTGAACTATGACGTGGTGTTCTGCGATCTCTGGGGCTGCCTGCACAATGGCGTGGCGGCCTTTCCGGCCGCCGTCGCCGCCCTGCAACGCTTTCGCGCCGGTGGTGGCCGCGTGGTCCTGCTGACCAATGCGCCGCGCCCGTGGAAATATGTCGCGGCCCAGCTGGACCGCATGGCGGTCGCACGCGACGCCTGGGACCTGATCGTCAGCTCGGGCGATGCGGCGCAGGACGCGATGTTTGCCGGCGTCGTCGGCCGCAAGGTCTGGGCGATCATGATGGACAAGGACGAGGGCTTTTTCGCCGACGTGCCGCCCGAATGGCAGGGTGCGCCGCCGATCCAGAGGGTTCCTTTGGACGAGGCCGAGGGCATCGTCTGCACCGGCCTTTTCGACGAGGTGAACGAGGTCCCCGAGGATTACCGCGCCCGGTTCATGCTGGCGCGCGAACGCGGGCTGAAACTCTTGTGCGCCAATCCCGATGTGGTGGTCGATCTGGGTGAGACCCGGCTTTATTGCGCCGGCGCGCTGGCCGAGTTCTATGACGATCTGGGGGGCACGTCGCTGTATTTCGGCAAGCCGCATCCGCCGATTTATGATCTGGCGCGACGCAAGCTGGGCGTCAGCGACGACGCCCGCATCCTTGCCATCGGCGACGGGATTGCCACCGATATCCGGGGTGCCGCGGGCGAGGGGATCGACGCGCTGTTCGTCTCGGGCGGTCTGGCGGCCGATCAGTTCGGCGATGATGTCGAAAACCCCGATCCGGCGCGGCTGGCGGAATGGCTGGCCACGCGCTCGGAAAATCCGCGCTACAGCATTGGCCGCTTGCGCTGAATGGCTCGGTAACAAATAGTCGTTTGGTATAGGTTCGGCGTTATTTTGTTGCTCGAAGGTCTTTTTGCTGCTATGCAGCATGAAGGCAACCGAGGGCATTGAATGATGCTGGACAATCTTCCCCGTGGCACGATCGTCATCGAGGATCTCGAAGTCGGAATGATGCGCCATCTGCAAAAGCTGGTCACCGATGAGGATATCGAGATGTTCGCGCAGATCTCGACCGACCGCAATCCGGTGCATCTGGACGATGATTATGCCCGCGACACCATCTTTCAGGGGCGCATTGCCCATGGCATGCTGACCGCCGGCCTGATCTCGGCGGTGATCGGCGAGCAATTGCCCGGTCATGGCACGGTCTATCTGGGCCAGACGCTGAAATTCATGGCACCTGTGCGCCCGGGCGACATGGTGCGCGCCGAGGTTGTCGTCGAGGCGATCGACCACGCCAAACGGCGCGTTACCCTTGCAACCCGCTGTCTTGTCGGTGATACGGTCGTCCTGAAAGGTGAGGCCGTCGTTCTGGCGCCAAGCCGTAAATTCGACTGACCGGGCCGGCCTGCGGCCCATCGGGGGCCTGATTGCGCATCCATCACGACTGGACAGCTCTGCCGCCGGACGCCCGTGGAGCCAGCATCGCCATGGGCAATTTCGACGGCGTGCATCTGGGACATCGTTCCGTCATCGATCTGGCGCGCAATGCCTGCGCCGCGCCGCTGGGCGTGCTGACGTTCGAGCCGCATCCGCGCGAATATTTCCAGCCTGACGCGCCGCCCTTTCGGCTGATGAACGCCGAATCGCGCGCCAACCGGCTGGCGCGGTTGCAGGTGGAACAGCTTTACGAACTGCCCTTCGACGCGGTTCTGGCCGGGCTTTCGCCCGAGGAATTTGCCCGGCAGGTGCTGTCGCAGGGTCTGGGCGTGCGCCATGTCACCGTTGGCGCCGATTTCTGCTTTGGCCGCAAACGCTCGGGCGATGTGCGGGTGCTGACGCGGCTGGGCCATGAGCTGGGCTTTGATGTGACCGTGGCGCCGCTGATCGGCGACGGGCAGAACGAATACAGCTCGACCGCGATCCGCACCGCCCTGACCGAGGGCCGGATGCGCGACGCCGAGCGGATGCTGGGCCATTGGCACCGCATCGACGGCGAGGTGATCCACGGCGAAAAGCGCGGCCGCGAGCTGGGCTATCCGACCGCCAATATGGCGGTGGACGGGCTGCATCTGCCCAAGCTCGGCGTCTATGCCGTGCTGGTCGATGTGCTCACCGGGCCCGAACAGGGCAGCTACAAGGGCGTGGCCAGTCTGGGTGTGCGGCCGATGTTCGGGCGCAACCAGCCGAATCTGGAAAGCTTTATCTTTGATTTCGATGCCAGCCTTTATGGCGAGCATCTGTCGGTCGCGCTGGTCGAATACCTGCGCCCCGAGCAGAAATTCGACGGCCTGCCGGCGCTGATCGCGCAGATGGACCGCGACAGCGCCCGTGCGCGCGAAATCCTGTCGAGCCGATGATGCGTGAGCGTTTCTGGGAACTGCCGCTGAACAGCCTCAAGCCCGACGAATGGGAGGCCATGTGCGACGGCTGCGGCAAATGCTGCCTGAACAAGATCGAATACGAGGACACCGGCGAGGTGGATTTCACCCGCGTCGCCTGTCGGCTTCTGGACAACGACACCTGCCGCTGTTCCAGCTATGCCAACCGGCATGACTATGTGCCCGACTGCATCGTGCTGACGCCGAAGAAGCTGAAGGAAATCGCCTGGTGGCTGCCCGCCACCTGCGCCTATCGCCTGCGGGCCGAGGGCAAGCCCCTGTATCCGTGGCACTATCTGATCTCGGGCGATCCCGAAACGGTGCATACCGCCGGCATCAGCCTGCGCGGCCAGACTGTCAGCGAGGCCAGCATCACCGAGGATGACTGGGAGCAGTATATCATCGAGGACCAGTCGTGAATTTCGGCTCGGACAACACTGCCGGCGCGCATCCGGCGGTGCTGCGGGCCTTGGTCGAGTGCAACGAAGGTGCCATGGCCTCCTACGGGGCCGATCCGGTCAGCCAGCGCGCCGAGGCGGCAATCCGCGAGGTGCTGGGCTGGCCCGAGGCAGTGGTGCGTTTCGTCGCCACCGGCACGGCGGCCAATGCGCTGGTCTGCGCGCAATTCGCGCCCTCTTACGGCCGGATCTATTGCCATGACGCCGCGCATATCCATCGCGACGAATGCGCCGCGCCCGAATTCTATTCGCATGGCGCCAAGCTGGTGCCGCTGGCGGGCGAGGCCGGGCGGATCGCGCCGCAGGGACTGGCCGGCGCCATCGGCTTTGGTGCGGCGGGCAGCCTGAACGACGGCGCCAATGCGCTGGTCTCGATCACCAATGCGACGGAATGGGGCACGGTCTATGCCCCGGACGAGGTTGCGGCTTTGGCGGATGTGACACATGCGGCCGGGCTGGCGCTGCATATGGACGGGGCGCGGTTTGCCAATGCGGTGGCGGGTCTGGGCTGTGCCCCGGCGGATCTGCTGCGCGGCGTCGATGCGCTGTGTTTCGGCGGCACCAAGAACGGCGCGCTGGCGGCCGAGGCGGTGGTGATCGCCGATCCGGCCCGCGCGCAGGGGCTGGATTACCGGCGCAAGCAATCGGGCCATGTCTGGTCCAAGCAGCGCTTTCTGGCCGCCCAGATGCTGGCGCTGGTGACGGATGGGCTGTGGCTGGATCTGGCGCGCCGTGCCAATGCCATGGCCGCTGCCTTGGCGCAGGCCATCGTGGCGGCGGGCGGCGCGCTGGTCGTGCCGGTCGAGGCCAATGAGGTCTTTGCCCGTATCCCGGCCCATGTCCACGCCCTGCTGGGCGCCCATGGCGTCGGCCATTCGCTGTGGCAAGAGCAGCCGCCTGCGGCGGGCGAGCCGGTGGTGATCCGTCTGGTGACCTCTTGGGCCACGCATGAGGATGACGTGGCCCGTTTCCGGCACCTGCTGGATCAGGGCTGAAGCGCCCCGGCCAAAAGCGCCAGCGCATGGTCCACAGTGGCCGCGCGCACCTCGGCCCGGCCGATGGCGCCGAAATCGACCGTTTCGGTATGGGTGCCAAAGGGATCGGCGAGACCGAAACAGACCCGGCCCTCGGGCTTGTGCTCGGACCCGCCGGGGCCGGCAATGCCCGTCACCGCAACCGCGATGCCGGCTTGGCTGCGGGCCAGCGCGCCCTGCGCCATTTCGGCGGCGATTTCCTCGCTGACGGCGCCATGGGCGTCGAGGGTTTCGGGGCGGATGCCCAGCATCTCGACCTTGGCGGCGTTGGAATAGGTGACAAAGCCGCGATCAAAGGCGTCGGACGAGCCCGCCACATCGGTCAGCCGCCCGGCGATCAGCCCGCCGGTGCAGCTTTCGGCGGTGGCGATCATCACGCCCCGGCGGCGGGCGAGGTGCAGCACATCGGCGGGATTGGTCACAGCATCGGCTCCAGCAGGCCATGGTAAAGCCCGGCCAGAATGACCGAGACCACGCCCGCGAACAAGCCCGCCAGCAGATCGTCCAGCATCAGCCCGGTAGCATCGCCCCGCCGGTCGGCGCGGCCGATGATCCACGGCTTCCAGATGTCGAACAGCCGAAACAGCAGGAAGGGCGCGACATAGCCCGGCCATGCCGTCAGGATCGATACCCCGTGCCGGGCCAGCGGGATCACGGTGAAGGATAGCGCCAGCCATTGCCCCGCGACCTCGTCGATCACCACCCAGGACGGATCCTTGTCGGCGCTGTCCGCCAGCACGCGCGGCACCGCCCAGAACCCGGCGAGCACTGCCAACACAAAGCCTGCCGGCACCAGCCAGGGCGCCAGATATTCATAGGCCAGCACCGCGATCAGCACCGCCGCAGCCGAGCCCCATGTGCCGGGCGCGGGCCGCAGGTGGCCTGCGCCGAAGAAACTGGCGATCATCCGGTCCATCGCCATCACCCCCGGACCAGAGTGGCGGTGGCGATGGCGGCAATGCCTTCCTCGCGCCCGGTAAAGCCCAGCCGCTCGCTGGTGGTGGCCTTGACGCTGATGCGGTCGGGGTCGACGCCGATGATCTCCGACAGGCGCAGCGCCATGGCGCCGGCATGGGGGCCGACCTTGGGCCGCTCGCAGATCAGCGTCACATCGGCGTTCGAAAGCTGATAGCCCATCTGCCGCGCCAGTTCCGCCGCGTGGCGCAAAAAGATATGGCTTTCCGCGCCCTTCCATTGCGGGTCCGAGGGCGGGAAATGCCGGCCGATGTCGCCCTGCGCCAGCGCGCCATAGATCGCATCGGTCAGCGCATGCATGCCGACATCGGCATCCGAATGGCCCAGAAGTGCCTTGTCATGCGCGATCCTGACGCCACACAGCCAGACGTGATCGCCCTCGGTAAAGGCATGCACGTCAAAGCCATTGCCCAGCCGAATGTCCATCGCTTCCCCCAATATCCTTTCGGCGCGGGCGAAATCGCCGGGCCAGGTCAGTTTCAGATTGTCCTCAGAGCCCGGCGTGACCGTGACCGGCAGGCCGGCGCGCAGCGCCAGCTCCACATCGTCGGCGCCGCCCTCGGGAAAGCGGCGATGCGCGTCCAGAATTGCCTGCAGCGCAAAGCCCTGCGGGGTCTGGGCGCGAAACAGCCCGTCGCGGGCGGCGGTTTCGGTCACAAAGCCATCCTGCGCCCGCCACAGTGCATCCGACACCGGCAGCGCGGGCGCGGCCGCCGGGGCGCCGGCTTGCAGGGCGGCCACCACGCCGTCGATCACCGCGCGGCTGACCAGTGGCCGGGCGGCGTCATGGATCAGCACATGCGTCACGCCGCTGCCTTCCAGCGTTTCCAGCGCGGCCCGGATCGAGGCGCTGCGGCTGGCGCCCCCCGCCACCAGCACCACCGGCCCTGCCAGAGCCGCGACCCCGCGCGCCATATCCTCGGGCGCCAGCGTCACGATGATGCGCGAAAAGCCGGAAAACGCCTCGATGCTGCGGCTCAGAACGCTGCGGCCGCCGATCTCGCGCCATTGCTTGGGGGTCTCGCCCCCGGCGCGGGTGCCGCGTCCGGCGGCGGTGATGATCGCGGCATAGGTCGGGGGAAGGGGCGCGGATGTCGTCATGGCGGCATGATTAGGTCAGCAGCCGGGCGCTGGCAACGGGCGATGCGGGCGCAGCGACGTGGGGGCGATCACGCGTATTTCGCCGGGACGTTGCGCGCTGGCCGGTTGGCCCCCGGCCGGGCTTGTGCGTATAAGATGGGGCAAACCCCAGGTCCCAGCGTATCGGAGCCCCGCCATGAGCCAATCTTCGCCCGTCGATCCCGCCAAGGATGCCGCCGCCCGCGCCGCTGTGGCGCTGGTGCAGAACGGCATGAAGCTGGGCCTTGGCACCGGCTCGACCGCCAATATCTTTGTCGACCGTCTGGCCGAGCGGGTGCATGCCGAGGGGATGGACCTGATCTGCGCCTCGACCTCGAAGGCGACGGCGGAACAGGCCCGCGGGCTGGGGCTGGTGGTCGAGGATCTGAACGATATCGGCTGGCTTGACCTGACCATCGACGGCGCCGATGAGGTGGACCCCGACCTGAACCTGATCAAGGGCGGCGGCGCGGCGCATCTGCGCGAAAAGATCGTCGCCACCGCCTCGGATCGCATGGTGGTCGTGGCCGATCAGGGCAAGGTCGTGGACCGGCTGGGGGCCTTCAAGCTGCCGGTCGAGGTGATCGCCTTTGGCTGGAAGACCACGCGCCGGCAGATCGAGCGCGCTCTGGAGCGGCTGGAGCTTGCCGACCGCCCGGTGATCCTGCGCGAAAAGGACGGCCAGCCCGTCATCACCGATGAAGGCAACCTGATCCTTGATCTGGATCTGGGCCAGATCCCCGACGCGCCGCAGCTGGCGCGGGCCTTGTCGGCCATCGCCGGCGTGGTCGAGCACGGGCTGTTTCTGGATATCTGCAACCTTGCGATCATCGGCCGCGCCGACGGTTCGGTGGTCGAACTGGAACGCGAGGATCTGCAATGAGCTTCGACTATGATCTGTTCGTGATCGGCGGCGGTTCGGGCGGCGTGCGCGCGGCGCGGATCGCGGCCGGCGAACATGGCGCCCGCGTCGGCATCGCCGAGGAAAGCCGCATGGGCGGCACCTGCGTCATCCGCGGCTGCGTGCCGAAGAAACTGATGGTCTTTGCCTCAGAGGCGCCGGCATTTGCCGCCGAGGCCCGTGGCTATGGCTGGAGCGGCGCCACGGCCGGCGCCTTTGACTGGACCGCATTCCGCCGCAAGCTTGACACCGAGCTGACCCGGCTGGAGGGCGCCTATACCGGCGGGCTGGTCGCGGCCAATGTCGATGTCCACAAAAGCCGCGCCCGGCTGGTCGATGCCCATACCGTCGAGCTGGCCGATGGCAGCCGGCTCAGCGCCAAGCATATCCTGATCGCCGTCGGCGGTCGCCCGGTGCGGCCCGGCATTCCGGGCGACGAGCTGGGGCTGGTCTCGGACGATGTCTTTCTGCTGGACCGTCTGCCGCGCAGCATTCTGGTGGTCGGCGGCGGCTTTATCGCCTGCGAATTCGCCGGCATCCTGCAGGGGATGGGCTGTCAGGTCACGCTGGCCTATCGCGGCGATGCGGTGCTGCGCGGCTTTGACGAGGAAATGCGCCGCCACGCCACCGAACAGCTGCGCGTCAATGGCGTCGAGCTGCGCCTGCCCGCCACGCCCCAGCAGCTGGAGCGCGAGGGCGATGCGATCCGCGTCAGCTTTGCCGATGGCAGCAGCGCGGTCTATGAACAGGTGCTGTTCGCCACCGGCCGCGCGCCCCATACCAAGGGGCTGGGGCTGGACGAGATCGGCGTGCGTCTGGGCAGCCGGGGGCAGGTGCTGGTCGATGAATGGTCGCAAAGCTCGGTGCCGTCGATCTTTGCCGTGGGCGACGTGACCGACCGCGTGAACCTGACCCCGGTGGCGATCCGCGAAGGGCATTGCTTTGCCGATACGGTCTTTGGCGCCAAGCCGCGCAAGGTCGATCATGCGCTGGTCGGGGCGGCGGTCTATCTGCGCCCGCATGAGGTGGCCTCGATCGGCCTGACCGAAGAGGCGGCGGCGGCCAGCGGCCCGCATGATGTCTATGTCGCCAGTTTCCGGCCGATGCGCTCGCTGTTTGCGGGGTCGGACGCGCGGATGGTGATGAAGCTGATCGTGCAAAGCGGCGGCGGCAAGGTGGTCGGCTGTCACATCTTTGGCCCCGAGGCCGGCGAAATGATCCAGCTGGTGGCGATCCCGATGGGCATGGGCGCGACCAAGGCCCAGTTCGATGCCGCCGTGGCCGTGCATCCGACGCTGGCCGAGGAACTGGTCACCATGCGGCGGCCAACCCGACATATCGGCGGAAAGATCGCTGAAAATCCCGTGGGTTCGGCTTGATTTTCAATCTTGCGGCACCAGTTACAAACAGATCGACAAGCGACGAGGCAAGAGACGGATGGCAGGACAAGGCCCCTGGGGCAGCGGCGGAGATGACGGCAAGGGCGGCAAGGAGCCGCCGCAGGGCGGGCAACGTCCCTGGGGCAATGCCGGGGGCAACCAAGGCGGTGACCGCAACAAGCCGCGCCCGCAGGGCCCGGGGCGCGGTGGCAGCCAGATCTCTGAAATCGACGATCTGGTCCGCAAGGGTCAGGACAAGCTGCGCGTCCTGATGGGCGGCAAGGGCGGCGGTGGTGGCACCGGCGGCGGGCCGCGCCGGCCACAGGGGGCGGGCTTTCACATGGGGCGCGGCAGCTGGGGTCTGGCGGGGCTGGGCGTCGTCGCGGTCTGGGCCTTCATGTCCTTCTATACCGTTGGTCCCGACCAGCGCGCCGTCGAGCTGCTGTTCGGCCGCCCCTTTGCCACGGCAGAGGCCGGTCTGAACTTTGCCCCCTGGCCGGTGGTTCGCGCCGAGGTCGTCTCGGTCTCGGGCGAGCGCACCACCGAAATCGGCACCGGCCGCGCCGGTCCGATGGATTCGGGGCTGATGCTGACCCGCGACCAGAACATCGTCGACATGGCCTATCAGGTGGTCTGGAACATCTCGGACCCGGAAAAATACCTGTTCAACCTTGCCGATCCCGAGGACACGATCCGCGCGGTGGCCGAATCTGCCATGCGTGACATTGTGGCGCGTTCGGAACTGGCGCCGATCCTGAACCGGGATCGTGGCACCATCGGCGAAGATCTGAAGCTGGCCGTGCAGCAGACGCTGGACGCCTATGAGTCGGGGATCAACGTGGTGCGGGTCAACCTTGACCGCGCCGATCCGCCGCAAGAGGTGATCGACAGCTTCCGCGAGGTGCAGGCCGCGCAGCAGGAACGCGACCGGCTGGAAAAAGAGGCCGACGCCTATGCCAACCGCGTGCTCGCCAACGCCCGCGGTGAGGCCGCGACCGTGATCGAACGCGCCGAGGCCTACCGCGCCGATGCCGTGAACACCGCCGAGGGCGAGGCCGCGCGCTTCAACTCGGTCTATGACGAATATATCAAGGCGCCGGAGGTCACGCGCCGCCGGATGTATCTGGAGACGATGGAGAAAGTTCTGGGTCAGGCCAACAAGGTCATTCTGGACGGAGAGGTCGGTCAGGGCGTCGTGCCCTATCTGCCGCTGGATCGCCTGCGCGGCACCGCGCCCGCTGACGCCAAGACCGGGGGGACCCAGTGATGAACCGTGCGATTTCGCTTCTGGCCCTGCCGTTCCTGATCGTGGTGGCCGTTCTGGTCATGGCCTCGGTCTATATTGTCGATGTCCGCGAAAAGGCGCTGGTGCTGCGCTTTGGCGAGGTGGTCGATGTGCGCGAAAACCCGGGCCTTGGCCTGAAGGTGCCCTTCATCGACCAGGTGGCGCGCTATGACGCCCGCATCCTTGGCATCCCGACGCCGCCGATGGAGGTGACGCCCTTGGACGACCGCCGTCTGGTGGTCGACGCCTTTGCGCGCTGGCAGATCACCGATGTGGTGCAGTTCCGCCGCGCCACCGCCGCCGGCGGGGTGCAATTCGCCCAGCAGCGTCTGGCCGATATCGTCACCAACGCCATCCGTCAGGTGCTGGGCTCGGTGCCCTCGACCACGGTGCTGTCGGATGACCGCACGCCGCTGATGAACCAGATCCGCGATCTGGCGCGCGAAAACGCCAAGGATCTGGGCGTGCGGGTGATCGACGTGCGGCTGACCCGCACCGACCTGCCCGAGCAGAACCTGACCGCGACCTATGCCCGGATGCGCGCCGAGCGCGAGCGTGAGGCCGCCGACGAGATCGCCCGCGGTGGCGAGGCCGCGCAGCGCGTCCGTGCTGCCGCCGACCGCACCGTGGTCGAGCTGACCTCGGAAGCGCGCAAGAAGGCCGAGATCGTGCGTGGTGAGGCCGATGCCAGCCGCAACGCGATCTATGCCCGCGCCTTTGGCCGCGACCCCGAGTTCTTTGCCTTCACCCGCTCGATGACCTCTTACGAGCGCGCGCTGAAGGGCGAGAACAGCTCGCTGGTGATCAAGCCCGATGGCGAGTTCTTCGACTATCTGCGCAGCGATGGCGCCGAGCGTGCCAATCCGGTGCCGGCTGCGGCCACCGCCGCGCTGTCGGTGATCGAGGGCGCGGTGGCCGATCCCGCCCCGGTCGCGGCAGATGTCGCCCCGACCGAGACCGACCGCGAAGGCCAGCCTTTGGGCGAGGCGGCGGGCGTCACCCTGACGCCGATGCCGGAATCGCTGGCCACCCCGCCGCAGGAAAAAAGCGTGGTGCCGCAAGCGCCGGCGGCGAACTGATCGCGCGGGGCGGGCTCATCCCGCCCCGTTTTACCGCTTAGATAGAATGCTCCGCCAATACTGCAACCCAGCCCCAGCGTAGGATGCTGCGCCGCGGCTAAAAGGTTAATAAACCTGCGGTTCCGTCGCAGAACTGTCATCGTTGCGGAGCATCGTCGCCGCGAACGAAACCAGGCGGAACCATTATGCCCTCTGACGCCACATTTCCCCCCTCGGAAACCCGCCCGCGCGGGCCGCATCTTGACCGTCCGATGTCGCCGGTCACGATTCTGGCCTTTGGCGCGGTCATTGCCTGCACGATCCTGTTCATCGCCTACAGCGTCTATGCCGATGTGAACGCCACCGGCGCGACGCCGACGACCTGGCTGCCCTTCATGCTGCTGTTCGTCGCGCTGCTGATCGCGCTTGGCTTTGAATTCGTGAACGGCTTTCACGATACCGCCAATGCGGTCGCGACGGTGATCTATACCCATGCCCTGCCGGCCCATGTCGCCGTCGTCTGGTCGGGCGTCTTCAACTTTCTTGGCGTGCTGGTCTCGACCGGCGCGGTGGCCTTTGGCATCGTCAGCCTGCTGCCGGTCGAGCTGATCCTGCAGGTCGGCTCGGCCTCGGGCTTTGCGATGGTCTTTGCGCTGCTGATCGCCGCCACGCTGTGGAACCTTGGCACCTGGTGGCTGGGCCTGCCTGCGTCCTCGTCGCATACGCTGATCGGCTCGATCATCGGCGTCGGCGTTGCCAATGCGATGATGCATGGCGCCAGCGGCACCTCGGGCGTGGATTGGGAACAGGCGATCAAGATCGGCAAATCGCTGCTGATTTCGCCGCTGGTCGGCTTTGGCGCCGCCGCGCTGCTGTTTCTGGCCGCCCGCGCGGTGATCAAGAACCCCGCGCTTTACAAGGAACCCGAGGGCAACAAGCCGCCGCCGTTGTGGATCCGGGGCCTGTTGATCCTGACCTGCACCGGCGTGTCCTTTGCCCATGGCTCGAACGACGGCCAAAAGGGCATGGGCCTGATCATGCTGATCCTGATCGGCACCATGCCGACGGCCTATGCGCTGAACCGCGCGATGCCGGCGGATGCGATCCTTTCCTTTGTGCAGACCTCGGACGCGGCCAGCGCGGCGCTGCTGCGCGCCACCGGCACCGCCCCGGTTGCCGTCGTCGATCCGCGCGCTGCGCTGACCGATTACGTCAAGACCAAGACCGTCACCCCCGAGACCCTGCCGGCGCTGGAAGCGGTGATCGGTGGCCTCAAGACCGAAGTGCAGCAATATGACTCGCTGGCGCAGGTGCCGGCGGCTGCGGTCGGCAACACCCGCAACCAGATGTATCTGGCGTCCGAGGCGATCCGCCACCTGTCCAAGAACAGCGCCACCGGCGTCGATGCCGATGGCATGAAGGCGCTTGGCGCCTACAAATCCTCGCTGGACAGCGCCACCAAGTTCATCCCGACCTGGGTCAAGATCGCGGTCGCGATCGCGTTGGGCCTGGGCACGATGGTGGGCTGGAAACGCATCGTCGTCACCGTTGGCGAAAAGATCGGCAAGACGCACCTGACCTATGCGCAGGGCGCCAGCGCCGAGCTGGTGGCCATGTCCACCATCGCCGCAGCCGATATGTATGGCCTGCCGGTTTCGACGACGCATGTGCTGTCCTCGGGCGTGGCCGGGACCATGGCGGCGAATGGCTCGGGCCTGCAATGGGCCACGGTGCGCTCGCTGCTGCTGGCATGGCTGCTGACGCTGCCGGCGGCGATGCTGCTGTCGGGCGGTCTGTTCTTCATCTTCAGCATGATCTTCTGAGCCGGCGCTCCTGCGATCCGGCACGGCTTTGGGCGCCCCGTCATCTAGGCGGGGCGCCTTTTTCGTGGTCGGTCGGGGTCAGGGTTCGCCCAGTTCCGCGGCGGGATCGGCGGCGGGCCGGGCCAGACGGGCGTGTGGGCCGGGGGGCAAGGTGATTGCGACCTCGCCGGGGCGGGGCGGGGCGACGGGGGTCAGCGGCCGTTCCTCGATATCGACACTGTGGCTGCCGGCCTGATTGCCGTCCAGCCGCATCATGCCCAGCACCGGCGCCACCTCGTCGTAATCGCGGCCAAAGCCGATCTCGACGTGATCGCCAAGCGCGTAGCAGGCATTGGTCGGGTCGTAGTCGACCCAGCCGATTTCCGCCCCGCACCACGCCCGGACCCAGGCATGGCTGGCATCGGCACCGACCAGACGCGGCTGGCCGGGCGGTGGCAGGGTGCGCAGATAGCCGCCGACATAGGCCGCCGGGATGGCCAGGCTGCGCAGCGCCCCGACCATGATCTGGGCAAAGTCCTGACAGACGCCGCGCTTCAGCGCGAAGGCCTCGGCCGGGGCGGTATGCACATCGGTCGCCTCGGCGTCGAAGGTCATGTCGCGATGCAGCGCCAGCCCCAGCATCTCGACCGCCTCGCGGGTCGAGACCGCCTTGGCGGTGGCGGCGCGGGCATAGGCGGCGATTTCGGCCACGGCCGGGATGCGCGGGGTGTGGGCAAGGAAATGATGCGGCGCCGCCGGGTCCAGACCACGATAGGCGGCGATGTCGCGCGCCAATTGAGCCAGCGGCGCCGAGATGTCCAGCCCACTGTCAAGGGCGGCGCGCTCCACCTCGGCCTCCAGCACCAGTTCCAGCCGGGTCAGGCCGGGCGGCATCACCAGCTCGACCACCTGCGTGCCGAAGAAATCGGTGAAATGGCTGGATTCCAGCGGCTCCGGCTCGACCCGCAGCTGCACGTCCAACAGCGTCTGCCGGTCGGGAATCGTCGCCGGCATGATGCGAAACAGCTGCCGGCCGGCGCCGCTGGGCCGGTCGAAGTCATAGCGAAAGGTCACCTGCATCGAATAGATGGTCACCGCAGATATGCCTCGGTCAACAGGTTCGACAGTGCGGCGATGCGTTCGCCCAACAGTTCCAGCGCGTCGGTGGTCATGGATTCGGGTGTGGCGGTGGCGACCTCGGTCTGCACGCGCAGCATGGCGCGGCCCAGTTCCGAATATTCGCCATGCCGCGCGGCGCCGGGCAGCTCGTTGATCTGGGCGGTCATGTGATCGACCTGATGGCGGACCGAGCGCGGGTTCAGCGGGTCCAGCACCAGAAGGTCGATCACCGTCTCGCGCGTGGTCGAGACGCTGAAGCGGCGGCGGTGGGTCAGCACGCTGTCGCCCAGCTCGACACACAGATCCAGCGCCCCGGCGGGGGCTGCGGGATCGGCCAGCCGCGCCATGATCCCGGTCATCGCCATCGCGCGTTCGTGCATCCGCCCCAGCGTCAGGAAGCGCCAGCCGAAAAAGCGATACATGTTTTCATGCACCAGCCCGGAAAAGCCCGCCAGCTTGCGCAGCAGCGCCGACAGCGCGCGGGCGGCGTCATCGCCTTGGACCACGCGCGCCGACATGCGCCGCGCGGTCTTTTCCAGATCGGTCAGCGCCGACCAGCCATCGGTCGAAAACCGGTCGCGGATCTGCGCCGCGCTGCCCACCGCCAGCGACAGCGTATGGATCAGCCCGGCGGGAATGGCGGCATCGCCGGGCGTGACGCCGTAATCGTCCAGCAGCGCGTCCATCGCCTCTTGCAGGGGCAGGGCGCCGCGCCCGCTTTCGGCATAGCGCATGTTGCGGGCGCGCAGGATGCGCACCATGTCCTCGGTCCGCTCGACATAGCGGCCCATCCAGAACAGGTTGTCTGCCGCGCGCGAGGGCAGGGCGCCGGGCGCCGTGCGGCGGAACGGCCCCTTGGGCGGCGGCGCCATGGTGACGGCGGGCACGTCATCCGGGCTGAGGATCCAGACATCGGCCGCGCCGCCGCCGCGCTGCATGGCCAGCGCCGTCGCCTCTTCGGTGGCGCCGATGCGGGCAAAGCCGCCGGGCATGACCTGCCAGCCCTCGGCGGTGCGGGCCAGAAACACCCGCAGGCTGAAGGGGCGGGGCCGGATCCGCCCCTCGACCAGCGCCGGGGTGGTGGACAGCGTCACCAGTTCCTGCGCGACCAGCCCGGCGCCGTCGCGCGCCAGCCGCCCGGCCAGCGCCCCGGGTGCAAGGCTGCTGGCCAGAACCGGCGGCGGGTCGCTGTCAAATGGCAGGCCGGTGTCCAGCGCCGGGCTGAGCACCAGCCGCTGCGGATCGGCCAGCACCCGGTCGCGTTCGGCCGCCCCGCCCAGCCACCAAGTCGCAATATTGGGCATGGCCAGCGGCGCGTCGGTCAAAAGCGGCGCGAGCTTGGGCAGAAAGGCCATCATGGCCCGCGATTCCAGCACCCCCGACCCCAGCGCGTTCAGCATGGTCACCCCGCCGTGGCGCAGCGCCGAGACCATGCCCGGCGTGCCAATGCGCGAGGCGCCGTTCAGCTCCAGCGGGTCGGTGTAATCGCCATCCATCCGCCGCCACAGGATGTCGATGGGATGCAGGCCCGACACGGTGCGCACCATCAACCGGCCATGATCCACCACCAGATCGTCGCCCTGCACCAGCGTAAAGCCCAGATAGCGGGCGATCCACGCATGTTCGTAATAGGTTTCGTTCAGCGGCCCCGGGGTCAGGATGGCGACGCGGGCATCGCTGTCGGTGCGGTAATTCATCAGCGTATCGCGAAAATCGCGAAAGAATCCGGCCAGCCGATGCACGTTCTGCGCCGCAAACACATCGGGGAAGGCGCGCGCGGTCGCCACCCGGTTTTCCAGCGCATAGCCCGCCCCCGAGGGTGCCTGCGTGCGGTCCGACAGCACCCACCAGTCGCCGCCGGGGCCGCGCCCGATCTCGAAGGCGACGAAATGCAGGTAATGGCCCAGACGCGGCTTGATGCCGACCATGGGGCGCAGCCATTGCGGATTGCCCGCGACCAGCGCCGGCGGCAGATGCCCGGCAGCCACCAGCCGGTTCGGGCCGTAAAGATCGGCCATCAGCAGTTCCAGCAGCTCGGCGCGCTGGATCAGGGCGGCGCTGACCTCGGCCCAGTCGTCTTCGTCGATCAGCACCGGCAGATGGCTCAGCGGCCAGGGCCGCTCGGTCGAGGTGCCGGTGCCATATTGGCGATAGAACACGCCCGAATCGCGCAGATACTGGTCGGCGCGGGCCAGCGCGCGGCTCATCGCCTCGGGCGACAGCGCGGCCAGATGCTGCAGCAGTGGCGCCCATGCCGGGCGCAGCCGGCCATCGGGGCCGATCATCTCGTCGGTGACGCCGGCGGGCGGCGCATAGCCGCCCAGACCCAGCCCAGAATGTCCGGGCCGGGATGCCGCCACCCCCGAAGCTGATGCTGCACGTTCCATGCTGCCGACTAGAGGCCCGGCGGCCGTCGCAGGTCAAGGGTCATTGGAAATTCTGGTGAAATGCGCTCGGCCTGTGGCTGCACCCCCCGGCCCGGCGTATGGCCCGAGGGCTGGAACCGCGCCAGCCGCCGCGCCTCGGCCTCGTTGCCATTGACCGGGAAGGTGTCGTAGCTGCGCCCGCCGGGATGGGCGACGTGATAGGTGCAGCCGCCCAGCGACATGTTCGACCATGTGTCGTAGATGTCGAAGGTCAGCGGCGCGTCCACCCGCAGCACCGGATGCATGGCCGAGGCCGGCTGCCACGCCTTGTAGCGCACGCCCGCCACCGACTGTCCGCCGCCCACATCGCGCATCGGCATGGCGCGGCCGTTGCAGAGCACCTGATAGCGGCCGGGATCGGCGGTGGTCAGCCGCGCCTGCAACCGCTCGGTCGAGCTGTCGGTATAGCGCACCGTGCCGCCGATGGCGCCGGTTTCGCCCAGCACATGCCAGGGCTCCAGCGCCTGCCGGATTTCCAGATGCGTGCGCTCGTATTCCACCTCGCCGCAGAAGGGGAAGCGGAACTCAAGCTGTGCCTTGAACCAGTCCTCGTTCAGCGCAAACCCGTGCTGGGCCAGATCGCGCAAGACGTCGCGGAAATCTTCCCAGACGTAATGCGGCAGCATGAAGCGGTCGTGCAGTGTCGTGCCCCAGCGCGTCAGCGGCCCCTGCGCCGGATTGGCCCAGAAGCGCGCGATCAGCGCCCGGATCAGCAATTGCTGGGCCAGGGACATGCGCGCATCCGGCGGCATCTCGAAGCCGCGGAACTCGACCAGACCCAGCCGGCCGGTGGGGCCGTCCGGGGAATAAAGCTTGTCGATGCAGATCTCGGCCCGGTGGGTGTTGCCGGTCACATCGGTCAGCATGTTGCGCAAGAGCCGGTCCACCAGCCATGGCATCGGCGGCGCGCCCGCGCCCGGCACCGGGATCGCAGACAGCGCGATCTCCATTTCATAAAGCGCGTCGTGGCGGGCCTCGTCGATGCGCGGCGCCTGACTGGTCGGGCCGATGAACAGCCCCGAGAACAGATAGCTGAGCGAGGGGTGCCGGTTCCAGTGCAGGATCAGGCTGGCCAGCAGATCGGGCCGGCGCAGAAAGGGGCTGTCCATGGTGGTATGGCCGCCCACGACGACGTGGTTGCCGCCGCCGGTGCCGGTGTGCTTGCCGTCGATCATGAACTTGTCGGCGCCAAGGCGGGACTGGCGCGCCTCTTCATAGACCGCCGTGGTGATGTCGACGCAATCCTGCCAGTCATGGGCAGGCTGGATATTGACCTCGATCACGCCGGGATCGGGGGCGACGCGGATCACGTTCAGGCGCGGATCCTGCGGGGGTGCATAGCCCTCGATATGGATCTTCAGCCCCAGCCGCAGCGCCGCCGATTCCGCCGCATGCAGCAGGTCCAGATAATCCTCGAGCATGGTGACCGGCGGCATGAAGACGCAGAGCCGCCCCTCGCGCGGTTCGACCGTCAGCGCGGTGCGCACGAAGCCGTCGATCTCGACAGTGCTTTGCTGGTTGATGACCTGTTGCGGGGACGAGGCGACGAAACTGGCCATGGCCTGCGTCTTGCGTCCGGGTTCCAGCGGCGTGGGGGTGGGCAGATCCGGGCGCGGGATCGTCGGGTCCATCGGGTTGACATAGGGGTATTGCGCCGGCGTCAGATAGGGCAGCGAATTCAGCGGCAGCCGGTAGCCCACGGCGCTGTCGCCCGGCGTCAGGAACACCCGCCCGCGCCGCAGCCGCCACGCCTCGGAAAACCATTTGCGCTTGCCCGCGCGCGATTGCCACGGCTGCACCGGCAGCACGAAGCCCACCGGCGTGGTCAGCCCGCGATCAAAGACCTGCGCGATGCGGTGGCGTTCCTCGGGGTCTTTCAGCTTGTTGTTTTCGGGGGTGACATTGGGTGGCAGGTTCGCCTCGCGCACCAGCCATTCGGCCGGATCCTCATAGGCGGGCACGATGTTGTCGGCGGGCACCTCCAGCTCGGCCGCGATCTCGCGCAAGAGCTCTTGCGATTGCAGGGGGGTGGCCTGCTGATCGACGCCCTCGGCCGCGATCAGGTCGGGGTTTTGCCAGATCGGCAGCCCGTCGCGCCGCCAATACAGCGAGAAGGTCCAGCGCGGCAGGCTTTCGCCCGGATACCATTTGCCCTGCCCGTAATGCAGGAAACCGCCCGGCGCGAAACGCTTGCGCAGGCGGCGGATCAGCACATCGGCCAGCGCGCGCTTCTGCGGGCCGACGGCATCGGTGTTCCACTCGGGGCTTTCGAAATCGTCGATCGAGACAAAGGTCGGCTCGCCGCCCATGGTCAGGCGCACATCGCCCGCCGCCAGCGCCGCATCGACCTTGTGCCCCAGTGCGTTCAGATCCTCCCATGCCTCGTCGCTGAAGGGCTTGGTGATGCGCGGATGTTCGGCCACCCGGCGGATCTTCATGTCGAAATCGAATTCGGTATTGGCGACGCCGGTATAGCCGCCAGAAATCGGCGCCGCATTGCGGTAATGCGGGGTCGCGGCCAGCGGGATATGGCTTTCGCCGGTCAAAAGCCCCGAGGTCGGGTCAAGGCCGATCCAGCCGGCGCCGGGGATATAGACCTCGGTCCAGGCATGCAGATCGGTGAAATCGTGATCGGTGCCCGAGGGCCCGTCCAACGCCTGCAGATCGGGTTTCAGCTGGATCAGGTAGCCCGAGACGAAGCGCGCGGCAAAGCCCAGATGGCGCAGCACCTGCACCAGAAGCCAGCTCGAGTCGCGGCACGAGCCCGAGGCAAGGCCCAGCGTCGCCTCGGGTTCCTGCACGCCGGGCTCCATGCGGATGGTGTAGTTCACCGCACCCGAAACGCGGGCGTTCAGCGCGACGATGAAATCGGTGGTGCGGGTCTTGTCGCGCGGGATGCTGTCGAGGAATTTTCGCAAGAGCGGGCCTGCGGGTTCGGGCTGGCGATAGATCACCAGCTCGTCGCGCAGCTCTTCGGGATATTCGAACGGCCAGTGCTCGGCGCTTTCCTCGGTGAAAAAGTCGAACGGGTTGTAGACGGTCATGTCGGCGACCAGATCGACCTCGATCTTCAGCTCGCGCACGGGTTCGGGAAAGACAAAGCGCGCCAGCCAGTTGCCGAACGGGTCCAGCTGATGGTTCACGAAATGCCCGCCCGGGCTGACCTTCAGCGCATGCGAGATGACGCGGGTGCGCGAATAGGGGGCCGGGCGCAGCCGGATCACCTGCGGGCCCAGAAGCACGGGATTGTCGTATTTGTAATGGGTGAGGTGATAGATACCGGCCTTGATCGACATGTCGCGCTTGTCCCTGGTTGCCTGCCTTCTTGGGTAGCAGTGCCGATGGGCACAGGGAATACGGCCTGGCCCGGCGGCAGTGCCTGCCGGGCGGATTGACAAAGCGGCGCGGCTTTTTGCATGAAATCGGTGGTATTTGCCTGAATTTCGGGCAAATACCCGGATCGGGCACCCGTCAGGGCAGCGGCGTCTGGCCGGGGGCGGGCATCGGGGTTGGGTCGGGCGCGCCGGGGGGCAGGCTGGCCTGCTGTTGTTCATCCTCGGAAATCTCGCGCTGCCATTCGCGCCAGATCGACACCAAAAGCGCCATCAGCACCGGGCCGACGAACAGCCCGACGATGCCCATGGTCTTGACCCCGCCGATCAGCCCGAAAAAGGTCGGCAGGAACGGCAGCTTGACCGGCCCCCCGACCAGCATCGGCCGGATGGTCTTGTCAACGATGAACAGCTCGCACGCGCCCCAGATGAACAGCGCAAGCCCCGCCACCGGCGTGCCGCTGGCCGCAAGGTAAAGCGCAACCAGTGTAAAGCACAGCGGCGCGCCGCCCGGCACCAGCGCCATGAAGCCGGTGATGACGCCGAATGTCACCGGCGAGGGCACGCCCGCGATCCAATAGGCCGTGCCCAGAATCACGCCCTCGCCAATGGCGATCAGCGTCATGCCGGTCACGGTGGAACTGATGGTGGCGGGCACCACGCGCGACAGCCGGTCCCAGCGGTCGGGCAGGATGCGCGCGCCGACGCGGTCAAGCTGCGTCACGATGCGGTCGCCGTCGCGATACAACACGAACAGCGTGATCAGCAGGAACAGCAAGGTCAGGAACAGGTGGAAGGCCAGCGAGCCCGCCGTCAGCGCCCCCCGGTAGATGGTGACGATGTTCGAGCCCGAGATCGCCTGCACGATTTCGGAAATACCGCCGGGATGACCGATGGTTGCGCGCCATTGTTCATCCAGCCACGACCCGATCTGCGGCAGATCCAGCATCCAGCGCGGCGTGGCCGAGCCGGTGGCATTGATCAGGATGATCCAGTTCACCCATTCCTTGAGCTCGCGAAAGGCATAGACCAGCGCCATGGCGATGGGCACGACCAGAAAGCAGACCAGCACCAGCACCATCGCTGCCGCCGTCAGCGTCCGTCCCAGCCCCAGCTGATGCACGCAGCGGTGCCGCAGCGGCCAGCTGGCCAGCCCGATGACCGTCGCCGCCAGCACCGGCACCAGAAAGCCGTGAAAGAAATAGATCGAGGCGGCGACGATGGCCAGCAACAGCCAGCGCGCGGCCGAGATATTGGTCAGCAGCGGCTGGCGGTGGGCACGCAGCCCGGTCGCCTGCACCATGCGGCGGCCCGTGGCGCCCGAGGTCTGTGCCGAGGTTTGGCGCCCGCGCGGCTCTGTGCTCTCCATCGTCCCTTTCCGGCTGTAAGCGTGCTGGCGAACCTCATAACAGATCGCGCCCGCCTGCAAGCAGTGAATCCCCCGGCATGTTACCGTCGTGGCGTGACAACGGTGTTTCAGGGCTCTAGCCTGCCCGCACCAAGGGGAGTCCCGGCAGGGGGCTGAGAGGCCGACGGCATCCGCAAGGAGGCGCGCGGCGACCCTTTGAACCTGAACCGGATCATGCCGGCGCAGGGATGGGACCAGACGCCCGGCCTGTGCCGGCCCCATTGGCGGGGCCGACGATGACGACCACAGACGGGCCCGCCCCCATCACAAGGGCATATCCATGACCGAAAGCCGCTTTACCGAAACCCTGCGCCGCGCCTGCGCGCCCGACTGGCGCGCCGCCAGCCACCACCGCTTTGTCGAGGAGCTGATGGCCGGGACCGTGCCCGATGCGGTCATGGCGCGCTATCTGGTGCAGGATCACCGCTTTCTGGACGCCTTCCTGACCCTGCTGGGCGCGGCCATCGCCAGCGCCGACCGCTTCGAGGCGCGGCTGCGCTTTGGCCGCTTTGCCGGCATGGTCTCGGGCGAGGAAAACGACTATTTCCTGCGCAGCTTCGAGGCGCTTGGCGTCAGTGCCGATCAGCGCGCCGCCATCCCCGACAGTGCACCCACGCAGGGCTTTCAGGCGCTGATGCGCGAGGCCGCCCGGACGCGCGATTATGTCGCGGTGCTGGCGGTGCTGAACGTGGCCGAATGGCTTTACCTCGACTGGGCCAGCCGCGCGCCGCAGCCCTTGCCGGCGAATTTCGTCCATGCCGAGTGGATCACCCTGCACGACAACCCGTTCTTTCGCGATTTCGTGGCCTTCCTGCGCGCCGAGCTGGACCGGGTCGGCCCCGGCGACCCGGCGCTGGCGCATGATTTCTTTGGTCGCGCGGTGGCGTTGGAGCGTGCCTTTTTCGACGATGCCTATGCCGGCGCATAGGCCGGCAGCGCGGTCGCCAGTGCTAGCCCGTCAACCACGGCGGTAAAGGCGTCCGAACGGTGCTGCGCCGCGTCCGGGCAGGTCGCGCGCGCCGCATCCGACACCAGCGCCATCAGGCTGGAGCCGCCAACCAGAATCACGCTGCCGATGCGGTCGGGCGCGACCTGGGCCAAGGCCAGCGTCTCGCGCCCGGCGGCGATCAGCTCGTCGCGATAGCTGGCCAGCGCCTCGGCCAGCGAGGCGGGCGTGACCGGGCGCTTCAGCCCCGACTGGATGAAACCCATGGCAATCGCCGCGTCCTGCCCGCCATTGGCCGCGATCTTGCCGCGCTCGACGGCAAAGGCCAGCTCATGGCCCAGCTCGTCCTCCAGCACCGTCTCCAGCCGCTCCAGCGCCGGGCGGTCCACGGCCAGCCGGGTCATTTCGGTCACCATGCGCCGGGTCTCGGGCGTGTAAAGGAAGGGGATCCGCGCCCAGGTCGCAAGGTCGGAATAAAGCCCGTTCGGCACCGGCAGCAGCCCTTCGCCAAGCGCGCGGCGCAGCTGGCCGCCATGCCCCAGCGCGGGCATGGCATGGGCCATGGACACGGCATGGTCGAAATCGGTGCCGCCCAGACGGATGCCGTGGCTGGCAAGGATCTGCACCCCCTCGGGCCCGCTGGCAAAGACCGAGAAATCCGAGGTGCCGCCGCCGATATCGACGATCAGCCCCAGCGCGCCGCCGCGCCCCAGCCCGTGTGCGGCCAGCGCCGCCGCCTCGGGTTCGGGCAGAAAGCCGATGCTGCGAAAGCCCGCCGCCTCATAGGCGCCGCGCAGATCGGCCTCGGCCTGCGCGTCGCGGGCGGGGTCGTTGCTGTGGAAATGCACCGGCCGGCCCGAGAGCACGCGGTCAAAGCGCAGCCCGGTCGCCGCCTCGGCGCGCGATTTCAGCACGGTCAGGAATTCGGCGGTGATGCCCGCCACGCTGCGCCGGCTGCCGCCGATCAGGCGCTGTTCATGCACCAAGGCGGTGCCCAGCACGCTTTTCAGCGCGCGCATATAGCGGCCTTCGTCGCCGTCGATCAGCGCGTCGGCCGCGTCCTGACCGATGCGCATGGCGCCCCGGCGCGGAAAGAACACCGCCGTTGGCAGGGTCTCGCTGTCGCCCTCGATCGGGATGCGGCGCAGCTGGCCCGCGTCGAGGATGGCGGCGGCGCTGTTCGAGGTGCCGAAGTCGATGGCGAGAATGGCGTCGGACATGCTGGCTCCGCTGGCTGAAAGCCGGCGCTGATAGCGGGGTTTTCCGGGGCTGGCAAGGCCCGCGAGGACGGTGGGTCAGGGGCGCAGCTCGGTCGCGGCCGGCAGGGTCGGGTTGCGCGGGCTGGCCGGGGGGCCGGCCTCGGTGGTCAGCGAGCTGGCCTCGGCGGGGTGATGGTCCAGCCGGGTCAGCTCGCGCGATTTGCGCCAGCCGCCCTGCAGATACAGCGCCAGCGCCATCACCATTGTCGCCAGCATCGCCGCCGGAAAGCTGAGCCACAGCGCGTCGCTGCCCAGCCAGCCCTGCAACCCCAGCGCCACCCCCAGCCGCACCGGGTAAAGCGACACGGCAAGGATCAGCAGCGGCCCGATCACCTGCCCATTGGCGCGGATCGTGCCAAACAGCACCATGCTAACGCCAAAGGCGACAAAGCCCCATGTCGCCAGCCGGCCGATATGCTGGCCGATGGGGATCGCCGCGCTGGTATCGCCCAGAAACAGCGCCAGCGCCGCGCGGTCGGCCAGCACGAGCAGCACCACCAGCCCCCCGGTCAGCAGGAAATTGAACAGCACCCCGGCGCGGGTGATCTGCGCCACCCGGTCCCAGCGCCCGGCGCCGATGTTCTGCGCCGCCATGGCGCTGACCGCCGCCCCCAGCGCCATTGCCGGCATCTGCACATAGGTCCACAGCTGCTGCGTCGCGCCAAAGGCCGCCGTCGTGTCCACGCCCTGCCGGTTCACCAGCGTCATCATCGTCAGCATGGACGAGCTGACCACGATCATCTGCAAGCCGATGGGCAGGCCCTTGGCCAGCATCAGCCGCAGCACCTGCCGGGCAGGCAGCAGAAGCCCCAGCTCGGCCCCGGTCAGGCGCAGCGGGTGGCGGCGCAGATAGACATAGGCCAGCATTGCCGCAAGGCTGATGTAATTGGCCACCGCCATGGCAAAGGCCGAGCCGCCGATCCCCATTTGCGGCATCGGCCCAAGGCCAAGGATGAACACCGGGTTCAAAAGCGCGTCCAGCACCACCGCCAGCCCCATGAAGATCAGGGGCGTGATCGAATCGCCCGCACCGCGCAGCGCCATCATCAGCATGGTCTGCATCAGGATCGCCGGCATGGCGAAAAAGGTCACGCGCAGGAAGTCGCGCGCCAGCGGTGTGATCTGCTCGGGCGTGCCCAAAAGCGCCAGCACCTGCGGCGCCAGAAACCAGCCGACCACCGCCAGCAGCACCGCCAGCGGTGCGAATGTGCCGACGGCGGTGCCGACGACATCCTTGGCCCCGGCCAGATCGTGGCGGCCGATGGCCTGCCCGATCAGAATGGTCGCGGCCATCCCGAAGCCAAAGACAAAGGCCGTCAGCAGGAACATCACCAGATTGCCGTTGGTGGTCGCGGCCAGCGCGTCCTCGCCCAAAAGCCGCCCGACCCAGACCGCGTCAATCGAGCCATTGGCCGATTGCAGCACCGACGAGCCCAGCGTCGGCAGGGCAAAAAGCAGCAGGGCGCGGTTGATCGGGGCGGTGGTCAGGTCCATGCGCGGCATAGGGTGTCTCCGGCGGCTGGGGTCGCAAGGACCGGCCCGCCCAGAAAGACCGCGCGCCGGGGCCAAGTGCAAGACCAATCGCCCGCGCCTGATGCCGCTGCGGCAGGCCGCAAATCCGCGTCCTTTGCCGGGGCTCATCGGTCATGCGGCATTCACATTCCCTGCAAAATGCGCTAGCGCCCGGCGGCGGCCCGGTATCCCGAGTGATTCCCGACGCTTTTTTCCATGAATGCGGACCAAGAAAAATGACTGATCAGAATATCGCTGCCGCGGTGGCGGGAAGCAGGTCAACTCGCCCGCCCGCGTGCTGCTGGCCAGCCTGATCGGCACGACGATCGAGTTCTTTGACTTCTACGTCTATGCAACTGCTGCCGTGCTGGTCTTTCCGACGCTGTTCTTCCCGGCCGAGGACGCGACCACGGCACTGCTTGCCTCTTTCGCGACCTTCTCGATCGCCTTCTTTGCCCGACCCTTCGGGGCCGTCGTCTTTGGCCATTTCGGTGACCGGATCGGGCGCAAGGCCACGCTGGTGGCAGCTCTGCTGACCATGGGCATCTCGACCGTCATCATCGGCCTTTTGCCCAGCTATGCCCAGATCGGCGTCGCGGCGCCGGCGCTGCTGGCGCTGTGCCGCTTTGGTCAGGGCTTTGGCCTTGGCGGCGAATGGGGCGGCGCGGTGCTGCTGGCAACCGAGAACGCCCCCGAGGGCAAGCGCAGCTGGTATGGCATGTTCCCGCAACTGGGCGCGCCGGTCGGCCTGTTCCTCAGCTCGGGCTTTTTCTGGATCCTGCTGCATTTCATGAGCCAGGAGGACCTGCTGGCCTGGGGCTGGCGGCTGCCCTTCCTGGCCTCGATCGTGCTGATCGTGCTGGGGCTTTGGGTGCGGCTGTCGATCACCGAGACGCCGGAATTCGCCGAAGCGGTCAAGCGCGACCAGCGCGTGTCGGTGCCGGTGGTCGAGATCTTTCGCAACTACAAACGCAGCCTGTTTCTGGGCACGTTCGTGGCGCTGGTCACCTTCGTGCTGTTCTACATCTGCTCGGCATGGCTGTTGTCCTATAACGTCAAGGTCCTGCAGATCCCCTTCCTTGACGCGCTGAAGATCCAGATCTTTGGCTCGGTGATCTTTGGCATCGCGATCCCGATTGCGGGTAAGATCGCCGACCGCACCGGGCGGCGCGCCTTCCTGATCGTGGTGACGGTGCTGATCGGCGGCTTTTCCTTCCTGCTGGGTCCGCTGATGGGCGGCCATGGCGAGGCCGGGATCTATGCCTTTGTCACCATTGGCATGTTCCTGATGGGGCTGACCTATGGCGTCATCGGCGCGGCGCTGGCCGCCCCGTTCCCGACCCGCGTGCGCTATACCGGCGCCTCGATCACCTTCAACTTTGCCGGCATCTTCGGCGCCTCGCTGGCACCCTATGCTGCGACCTGGCTGCAAAAGACCTATGGTCTGGGCCATGTCGGCTATTACCTGCTGGCGGCTTCGGTGATCACGCTGCTGTGCGTGCTGGCCTCGGGTCACGAAGAGGTCTGAGCGGCCCGGCCGTTCCCGGATGCAGGCGGTCTCCCGGCGGGGGCCGCCTTTTTTCATTGGCGGGGTCCGGGGCATTATCCGCTTGAAAATGGGCCTGCGGGGTCGGACAAGTCTGGCGACCATGGAGGTGCCGATGACCACTCTTTCGCTGATCGGGGCGCCGATCGATTCGGGCCAGCGCCGGCGCGGCTGTTTGATGGGGCCGGCGGCCTATCGCGTCGCGGGCCTTGCCGCCACGCTGGCCGAGCTGGGCCATCAGGTGCAGGATCGCGGCGATCTGACCCCCGGCCCGCTGCCCGAGGCCACGAGCCCCAATCCCGCCGTCGACCAATTGCCCGAGACGCTGGCATGGACGCGCGCCCTGCGCGCTGCCCTGGCCGGGGCGCTGGCCGAAGGCGACATGCCGATCATCATGGGCGGCGATCACAGTCTGGCGCTTGGCTCGGTCGCGGGGGCGGCGGAACATGCCGCGCGCATCGGCCGGCCGCTGTTCCTGCTGTGGCTGGACGCGCATAGCGATTTCCACACGCCGCTGACCACGGTGTCGGGCAATCTGCACGGCACGCCCGTGGCCTATATCGCCGGGCGCGCGGGGTTCGACGCCTTTCCACCGTTTCCGGCGCCACTGCCGGGCGAGAACATCTGCCTGTTCGGCATCCGCTCGGTCGATCCGGCGGAACATGCGGCGCTGCTGGGCACGCGGATCGCGATGAACGACATGCGCGTGCTGGACGAACGCGGCGTGGCGGCACCGCTGCGCGATTTCCTGCAAAGCGTGCGCGAGGCCGGCGGCATGCTGCATGTCAGTCTGGACGTCGATTTCCTTGACCCGTCGATTGCCCCGGCGGTCGGCACCACCGTGCCCGGCGGCGCCACCTTCCGCGAGGCGCATCTGGCCTACGAGCTGATTCATGAAAGCGGGCTGATGACCTCGCTGGATCTGGTCGAGCTGAACCCGTTTCTGGATGACCGCGGCCGCACGGCGCGGCTGATGGTGGATCTGGTCGGCTCGCTGATGGGCAAGAAAGTGTTCGACCGGCCGACGCGCAGCTTTGGTTGAAATGGAATGAGGTTCGTATCGCAAGCCATTGTTATATAAAAGAATATATAGATTAATTTGTTTTCGCTAGCGCGGGCTGTGTGTGCCCGGATGCTGGTCAAGCGCCTGCGGTTTCGCTAATCAGCGGATCGACACCGGCTTTTTCGCGCGACAACGGACGGCGAATGGGCCATTGAAGCGCCGTGCTTTCGAGGGAGGAGAACCGATGAGCGCCACGCCCGAACGGCAGATCCGCATAACCCCCAGCGCCGTCAAGGCCCGCAAGGGCGGTCTGCCGCTGGCCTGCCTGACCGCCTATACGACGCCCATGGCCCGTCTGGTCGATGCCGCCTGCGATCTGGTGCTGGTCGGTGACAGCGTCGGCATGGTGCTGCATGGCCTGCCCTCGACCCTTGGCGTGACGATGGAAATGATGATCCTGCACGGGCAGGCGGTGGCGCGCGGCGTCGAACGCGCCTGCCTTGTCGTGGACATGCCCTTTGGCAGCTATGAGGAGAGCCCGGCACAGGCCATGCGCAATGCCGCGCGGCTGATGGCGGAAACCAACTGTCAGGCGGTCAAGCTGGAGGGCGGGCGCCACATGGCCGAGACCGTCGATTTCCTGACCCGGCGCGGCATTCCGGTGATGGGCCATGTCGGGCTGACGCCGCAATCGGTCAATGCGCTTGGCGGCTACAAGGTGCAGGGGCGCGGCGCCGCCGGCGATCTGGTAGCCGAGGATGCGCTGGCGCTGGCCGATGCCGGCGCCTTTTCGGTGGTGCTGGAAAAGCTGCCGGCAAGCCTTGGCGCGCGCATCACCCGCCAGATTTCGGTGCCGACCATCGGGATCGGCGCCGGGCGGGACTGCGACGGGCAGGTGCTGGTCGTCGATGACATGCTGGGCATGTTCACTGATTTCCGGCCGAAATTCGTGCGCCGCTATGCCGAGCTGGGGCAGGATGCCGGCGCCGCCATCCGTGCCTATGCCGCGGACGTGCAGGCCCGCCGCTTTCCCGGCCCCGAACATGGTTTCGCCGACGAGGCCAAGTCATGAACGCGCCGATCATCCGCAGCCTTGACGCGCTGGACGCGCTGACCGACGCTTGGCGCGCCGCAGGCCAGCGCATCGGCGTGGTCCCGACCATGGGGGCGCTGCACGAGGGGCATCTGAGTCTGGTCCAGCGCGCGAAAGCCGAATGCGACCGCGTGATCGTGACGCTGTTCGTCAACCCGCGCCAGTTCAACAACCCCGAGGATTTCGCCAGATACCCCCGCACCGAGCAGGCCGATGCCGCGATCCTTGCGCCCTACGGCGTCGATGCGCTGTTCGTGCCCACGGGTGACGAGGTCTATCCGCCGGGTCATGCCACCACGGTTTCGGTTGCCGGGGTCAGCGGCCCGCTGGAGGGCGCGCATCGCCCTGGTCATTTCGACGGCGTGGCGACGGTGGTGACGATCCTTTTCAACATGACCCGGGCCGAGCGGGCTTATTTCGGTGAAAAGGACTGGCAGCAATTGCAGGTGGTGCGCCGGCTGGTGGCCGATCTGCACCTGCCGATCCGGATCGTGCCCTGTCCGTCGGTGCGCGCCGGCGACGGGCTGGCGCTGTCGTCGCGCAATCAGCGCCTTTCGGCCAAGGGGCGGGCGCAGGCAGCGGCCCTGCCGGGGGTGCTATTCGACCTGGCAGGCCGGCTGGAACGCGGTGCGACGCCCGCCCCTGCGCTGGCCGAGGCGCGGGCGCGGCTGGCGGACTTGGGCTTTGCGCCGGTGGAATATCTGGAACTGCGCGATGGCGACACCCTGGGCGATCCCCTGCCCGGACGGCCGGCCCGGCTGCTTGTCGCGGCATGGCTGGAAGGCGTGCGGCTGATCGACAATATTCCCGTCACCTTGCCGCAAACAGCCACGCGCAGCTCACTCGGGGCGGCTTAGCGCCCGGGTCGCCCGGGTCGCGCCCTCAAGGATGACGACGCGCATGGCACTGGCCGCCGCCTCGGGGTCGCGGGCGGCGATGGCCGAGGCGATGCGCAGATGCTGCGAGGCGCAAAGCGATATCCCCTCGGGCGAGAGCGCGGGCGACGAGATCTGGAACGATACCGCCAGCGCCGCCTCGATCAGTGAGGTGATCGAGCGCATGAACGGGTTGCGCGACATTGCCGCGACCGCAAGGTGAAAGTTCAGATCCTCTTGCGCTACCGACTCGCGGCTGTGGCGCGGATTGTCGATGCGCGCGGCGATATTATAGAGGTTCAGGATCTCGGCCTCGGTGGCGTGCAGCGCCGCCAGACGCGCGGCGGCGGGCTCGAAGGCCAGCCGCATCTCGCGCAGGTGCTCGACGAAATTGACATCCATGCCGGCCTGCATCTGCCATGAGATCACATCGGCATCGACGAAATTCCACGTCTCGCGCGGGCTGACGCTGGTGCCGACGCGGGATTTGGCGCGCACCAGCCCCTTGGCAGCCAGCGTCTTCATCGCCTCGCGCAGGACGCTGCGCGAGACGCCAAAGCGTTCCAGAAGCTGCGGATCGCCGGGCAGGATGCTGCCTTCGGGGAATTCGCCGCTGATGATGGCGCGGCCGAGGCCGTCGACCACGCGGGCATGGCTGGACCGTGGCCCCGGCCCGAACATGCGCTGGCGCAACAGCCCCATGGCTAGCCCCGCGCGCTGCGGGCGGCGCCCCGGCGCTCCGAAACCAGCAGGATCAGCCGTTGCAGGACGATAAAGGAAAACAAGAGGATGCCTACGACGATCTTGGTCCACCATGACGACAGCGTGCCGTCGAAGACGATATAGGTCTGGATCAGACCTTGGATCAAGACGCCAAACAGCGTCCCCAGAACCAGCCCCGAACCGCCGGTCAGCAGCGTGCCGCCCACCACCACGGCCGCGATGGCGTCCAGTTCCACCCCCACCGTCGCCAGCGAATAGCCGGCCGAGGTGTAAAGCGTATAGGCCAGCCCGGCGAGCCCGGCCATGAAGCCCGAAAATGCGTAAAGCTGCACCGTGGTTCGCCGGATCGGCACGCCCATCAACTCGGCCGATTGCGGCGAGCCGCCAAGTGCATAGACATTGGCGCCAAAGCGGGTGCGATGCGCCAGCACCACGCCGATGGCAAAGGCCGCCAGCATCAGCATGGCCAGAAAGCTGAGCTTGCCCTTGTCTGGCAGGCTGATGAACAGCCCCTTGAGCGTGCGCAGAAACGGATGCCCGATCGGCACCGAGTCGGTCGAGATCAGAAAGGCCGCGCCGCGCGCCAGAAACATCCCCGCCAGCGTGACGACAAAGGCCGGCATCTTCAGCGCATGGATGGTCAGCCCCATCAGCGCCCCGAATCCGGTCGAGAGCACCAGCGCCAGCCCAAAGGCCAGTGCCGGATGCACGCCTGCCCGGATCAGCACCGCGACCAGCACCGAGGTGAAGGCGATGACCGAACCGACCGAGAGGTCGATCCCCCCCGACAGGATCACGAAAGTCATGCCGACGGCGGCGATGCCAAGAAAGGCATTGTCGGTCAGCAGGTTGCCGGCCACGCGCCAGCTGAGCATATTGGGGAACTGCGCGGCGCAAAGCGCGTAGGCTGCGAAAAAGATCACGACGGTCGCGACAAAGGGCAGATTGCGGGCGCGGATCATCGGGGGGCCTTTCCTCGGGCCAGGGCGCCGCGCAGCATCATCAGCTGGTCGGCCAGCGCCGGGGATTGCAGGGTCAGGATGGCGACGATCACCACGGCCTTGACGATCAGGTTGAATTCCGGCGGCCAGCCCGACATCAGGATGCCGGTGTTCAGCGCCTGAATGATCAGCGCCCCGATCAGCGAGGCGGTGATGGAAAACCGCCCCCCCGCCAGCGAGGTGCCGCCGATGACCACGGCCAGAATCGCGTCCAGTTCCAGCCAAAGCCCGGCGTTGTTGGCGTCGGCGCCCCGAATGTCGGCGGTGACGATCATGCCGGCCATGGCGGCGCAAAGCCCGGAAATCGCGTAGGTGGCAAGGATCAGGAACCGCGCCCGCACGCCCACAAGCTGGGTGGCGCGGCGGTTGATGCCCACCGCCTCGATCAGCAGGCCAAGCGCGCTGCGCCGTACCAGAAGCCCGACCGCCAGCCCAAGCGCCAGCCAGATCAGGATCGGCATAGGGATGCCGAATGCCGCGCCCGAGCCGAGAAAGCTGAAGCTGTCGGAATTGAAGGTCAGGATGACGCCGCCGGTGATGAGCTGCGCGATGCCCCGGCCCGCGACCATCAGGATCAGCGTGGCGATGATCGGCTGGATATCCAGAAACGCCACCAGCACCCCGTTCCAGATGCCGCAGGCCAGCCCCAGCGCCAAGGCAACCAGCACCACCACGGCAACGGGATGGCCCTGCGCGACAAGGCTGGCCGCGACCGCGCCGGTGATCGCCATGACCGCGCCCACCGACAGGTCGATCCCGCGCGTGGCAATCACCAGCGTCATGCCGATCGCCAGCAGCGCGACCGGCGCCACGCGCACGCCCACGTCAATCAGGCTGCCGTAAAGCCGCCCGTTCTGCACCGTGATCGCGAAAAACCCGGGCGAAACCAGCCCGATCAGCGCCAGCACCACCGCCAGCGCGATGAGTTGCGGGCGCAGCGCCCAAAGCTTTGTCATGCCGCGCCCTCCGCTGGCAGGTCGCCGGGCAGGGCCATGGCGGCGACGATGGATTGTGCGCTGATCTGATCGCCGGTCAGCTCGCGGATATGGTGGCGATCCGACAGCACGATGACGCGGGTGGCATAGGCGACAAGCTCCTCGATCTCGGAGGAAATCACCACCAGCGCCATGCCATCGGCGCGCAATTGCTGGATCAGGGCGATGATCTCGGCATGGGCGCCGATGTCGATGCCGCGCGTCGGCTCGTCAAGGATCAGGAGGCGCGGATCGGTGGCCAGCCAGCGCGCAAGGATGGCCTTTTGCTGGTTGCCGCCGGACAGGAACTTGATGGGTCGGTCGGGATCGGGCGGGCGGATGTCCAGCGCCTTGATATAGCGCGCGGCGATGGCGTCGGCTTCGCGCCGGGGGACAGGGCAGGCCCAGCCGCGCCGGGCCTGCAGGGCCAGCACAATGTTCTGGCGCAGGGACAGATCGCCGACGATGCCGTCGGTCTTGCGTTCCTCCGGGCACATGCCAAAGCCCTGGGCGATGGCGGCCTCGGGCGAGGTCAGGGCGACGGGCAGGCCGTCCACCATGGCGCTGCCGCTGTCGGGCCGGTCGATGCCGAACATCAGCCGCGCGGTCTCCGTCCGCCCCGAGCCGAGCAGGCCCGCGATGCCCACCACCTCGCCCGGCCGGATGGCCAGATCGAAGGGCGCTATCGAGCCGCGCTTGCCGTAATCGGTGAACTGGAAGGCGGCGGGCGTATCCGGGGCGGCTAAGGGCGCATCCCCGGCGGCGCGATGGGCGGTCGCCTCGGCCAGATCTCGGCCCAGCATCAGCGCTACCAGATCGCGGCGCGGCAGTTCGGCAATGGCGCGGCTGCCGACCATGCGGCCATTGCGCAGCACGGTGACCCGGTCGGCGATCTGATAAACCTGATCCAGAAAATGCGTGATGATGACAATGCCAAGCCCCTGATCGCGCAACTGTTTCAGCACGGTGAACAGGGCCTGAACCTCGCGCGCGTCAAGGCTGGCGGTGGGTTCGTCCAGAAACAGCACCTTGCCCGACAGATCGACGGCGCGGGCGATGGCGATGATCTGGCGCACAGCCACGGAATAGTGCGACAAGGTTTCGTCGGGATCGGCCGCGATGCCATAGCGGGCCAGCAGAGCGGCGGCGTCGCGCCGCATCCGGCGATGGTCGACCAGCCCCATGCGGCGCGGCTGCCGGCCCAGATACAGGTTCTCGGCCACGGTCAGATTGTCGAGCAGGTTCACCTCTTGATAGACGGTGCCGATGCCAAGCGCCTGCGCCTCGGCGACCGAGCGCGGCTCGACCTCGGCCCCGACCAGCGCCATATGGCCCGCATCGCGGCGATAGGCGCCGGTCAGGATCTTGACCAAGGTCGATTTGCCGGCACCGTTTTCGCCCAGCAGCGCGTGGATCTCGGCGCCATGCAGGGTGAAATCGACGCCATCCAGCACCTTGACGCCGTAAAAGGACTTGTCGATCCCACGGGCCGTCAGCAGTTCATCGCGCATGGGCGCACTCCTGCGAAAAAGCGGGCGGGGGTTGGGCCCCGCCCGGTGTGGTGGCTCAGTATCCCAGGTCTTTCTTGCTTTCGTAGACGGCCTTGGGGTCGTCCGCCTGGGTGTAAAGCTTGGATTCCGTCTGGATCCATTTCGGCGGCAGGGTGCCATCGGCCTTGAACTTGGCCAGCGCGTCAAAGGCGGGGCCGGCCATGTTCGGGGTCAGCTCGACCGTGGCATTGGCCTCGCCCGCAGCCATCGCGAGGAAAATGTCAGGCACGGCGTCGATCGAGACGATCTTGATATCGGTGCCCGGCTTCAGCCCGGCCTCTTTGATCGCCTGAATGGCGCCCACGGCCATGTCGTCGTTATGGGCGTAGACCGCGCAGATGTCCTTGCCGCCATTTTCGGCCTTGATGAAGCTTTCCATCACCTCCTTGCCCTTGGTGCGGGTAAAGTCGCCGGTCTGGCTGCGAGCGATGGTGATGTTCGAATGACCCGCGATAGCTTCCTCGAAGCCCTTCTTGCGGTTGATCGCCGGGGACGAGCCGGTGGTCCCTTGCAGTTCCATCACCTTGCAGGGCTTGTCGCCCACATCCTTGACCAGCCAGTCGCCGGCCACCTTGCCTTCATGCACCTGATCCGAGGTGACGGCGGTCAGATACAGGTCATCGGGCGCGTCGATCTGGCGATCCAGCAGGATCACCGGGATCTCGGCATCCTTGGCTTCGGCCAGCACATCGTCCCAGCCGGTGGCGACGACCGGCGCGATCAGGATGGCGTCGACGCCTTGCGCGATAAAGCCGCGCACGGCCTTGATCTGGTTTTCCTGCTTTTGCTGGGCATCGGCGAATTTCAGGTCGATGCCGCGTTCCTTGGCCTGGTTCTGGGTGACCGTGGTTTCAGCGGCGCGCCAACCCGATTCCGACCCGATCTGCGAAAAGCCGACGGTCATGCCATCCGCGGCAAAGGCGGCGCCGGACAGCATCAGACAGGCAGCCGAACTGGCCGCCAGAAGCGTGCGTTTCATGTTTTTCCTCCCCGGAGGGCTCTCCTCAACCCTCATGGATCAGAGATAAAATATGATTTATTGCACGTCAACATTCTTGATTGCCGGGTACGGGTGGCCTTGAGCATGGCCTGTCATCCGATTAATCAGATGAAATGGCGCGGACGCCGGCGGTCAAAGTGACGTGGTGTCATACTTTACAGCGGCGGCGATTACAGGTAGGCAGCGCGCTTTGGCTCCGCACGTCCGGAGCGACGGACCGGGAGTGCCGTCGCAAGGGCAAGGGTGCCGTCACCGGGTGCCGTGCACCCCCCTTTTCTGGCGAAGACATGAACGATCTGAAGATAGCCGCGCCCTTGGCCGCGGCCTTGACGGCCAAGGGCTATGACAGCCTGACCTCGGTGCAGGAGGCGGTTCTGGCCGCCGATTCCGCTGGCCGCGACATGCTGGTTTCGGCGCAGACCGGCTCGGGCAAGACGGTGGCCTTTGGCCTTGCGGTCGCCTCTGACATTCTGGCCGGGCAGGACAGGCTGGAGCCTTCCGACCTGCCGCTGGGTCTGGCCATCGCGCCGACGCGCGAACTGGCGCTGCAGGTCGCGCGCGAACTGGAATGGCTTTATGCCGAGGCCGGCGCCCGCATCGCCACCTGCGTTGGCGGCATGGATTACCGCAGCGAACGCCGCGCTTTGGAACGCGGCCCGCATATCGTCGTCGGCACCCCCGGCCGTCTGCGCGACCATATCGAGCGTGGCGGCCTTGACCTGTCGGGTCTGCGCGCCGCCGTGCTGGACGAAGCCGACGAGATGCTGGACCTGGGCTTCCGCGAGGATCTGGAATTCATCCTGCAATCCGCCCCCGAGGACCGGCGCACGCTGATGTTCTCGGCCACGGTGCCGCCGGCCATTGAAAAGCTGGCCAAGGATTTCCAAAAGGACGCGCTGCGCATCGTCGCACAGGGCGAGGCGCGCCAGCATGGCGACATTCTTTATCGTGGCATCTCGGTGCAGGGCCGCGACCGCGAGCCGGCGATCTTCAACCTGCTGCGGCTTTATGAATCGCGCACGGCGATCATCTTCTGCAAGACCCGCGCCAATGTGAACCATCTCTTGGCCCGCATGGGCAACCGCGGCTTCAAGGTCGTGGCGCTGTCGGGCGAGCTGAGCCAGCAGGAACGCACCCACGCCCTGCAAGCCCTGCGCGACGGCCGGGCACAGGTCTGCATCGCGACCGACGTGGCCGCGCGCGGCATCGACCTGCCGGGGCTGGAACTGGTGATCCACGCCGATCTGCCAACCAATTCGGAAACCCTGCTGCACCGCTCGGGCCGCACCGGCCGGGCCGGCTCCAAGGGGGTTTCGGCGCTGATCGTGGCGCCGGCGGATTACAAAAAGGCGCAGCGCCTGCTGAAAATGGCCAAGGTCGAGGCGGAATGGTCCGCCGCGCCCTCGGCAGATGAGGTCAGCGCCCGCGACGACGAACGCATGCTGGACCACCCGGCGCTGCATGCTCCCGTCGAGGATGAGGCCGCGCAGGCCGCCGCTCTGCTGGAGCGCTTCGGCCCCGAGCAGATGGCCGCCGCCTTTGTCCGCCTGTGGCGCGAAGGCCGCCCGGCGCCCGAGGAACTGGCCGCCGTGACCGCGCGCCCCGATCCGCTGGTGCCGCGCACGCCGCGCGATTTCGGCGATTCGGTCTGGTTCTCGCTGTCGGTGGGCTACTCCGGCCGTGCCGAGGCGCGCTGGCTGCTGCCCAAGATCTGCGAAGCCGGCAGCGTCACCAAGGACGTGATCGGCGCCATCAAGGTGCGCGATGACGAAAGCTTCGTGCAGATTGCCCGCGAGGCCGCCGGCCAGTTCGGCGAAGCGACCGAGCTGGAAGACGGGCTGATGATGGTTCGTCTGGACGGCATGCCGAATTTCGAACGCGGCAATGCCGGCCCGCGTCGTGACGCTGCACCGCGTCGCGAGGCGCCGGTGAAAAAAGGCTATCCCAAGAAGCGCCCCGAAGCTGCCGAAGGCGCGCAGGATCTGGCCTCGGTTGTGGCAGATGTCCGTGCCGACGCCCCGCGCGAGGCCGCGCCGAAAAAGGCGCGCTGGTCCACCGCCGACAAGGTCGCCAACAAGCGCGAGACGGCGGCGCGCGAAGGTGCCGTGCGCGAATATGCGCCGCGCGATGCCAAGCCGCGTGGCGAGGCCAAGCCCGCCAAGGCAGGCTGGGCGAAACCGGGCAGCAAGCCCGGGGCCAAACCCGCCAGCAAGCCGGGCAAGATCAAGGGCGGTTTCGGGCCCAAAGGCGCGAAATACCGCAAGGATCAATAAGAAAAAGGCCCGGAGCATGCTCCGGGCCTTTCTCGTGGTGGTGGTGGATCAATAGGGCAGGCCGACATAGTTTTCGGCCAGCGCGGTCTGTGCGGCGGGTGAATTGGCCAGATATTCGACCTCGGCCTGCTGCATCCGGCTGAGGAAGGCGCCCTCGGCCGGGAACTGGTGCATCATCCGCGTCATCGACCACGAAAAACGCGAGGCTTTCCAGACCCGGGCCAGCGCCGTCGCCGAATAATCGGCCAGCAGCTGACCCTCGCCCGCATATTTCGCGATCAGCGCACGGCTGAGGTAATAGACATCCGAGGCGGCCAGATTCAGCCCCTTGGCGCCGGTCGGCGGCACGATATGGGCGGCGTCGCCGGCCAGATAGAGGCGGCCCCAGCTCATCGGCTCCGAGATGAAGCTGCGCAGCGGCGCAATGCTTTTCTCGATGCTGGGACCGGTGACCAGCGTTTCGGCCAGATGCGACGGCAGGCGGCACTTCAGCTCGGTCCAGAAGGCCTCGTCCGACCATTGCTCGACCGTATCGGTCAGCGGCACCTGCAGGTAATGCCGCGACAGGTTCGCATTGCGCATCGAGCACAGCGCAAAGCCGCGCTCATGGCCGGAATAGACCAGCTCATCGGCCACCGGCGGCGTTTCCGACAGGATGCCCAGCCAGCCAAAGGGATAGACGCTTTCGTATTCGCGCCGCACCGCCTGCGGGATCGACTGGCGGCTGACGCCGTGGAAGCCGTCGCAGCCGGCGATATAGTCGCAGTCGATGCGATGCTGCTGCACGTCGTGGCGGAAGGTGACATAGGGCGCGTCGCCATCGGCATCGTGGATCGCCACATCCTCGGCCTCATGGAACACCGGCGCATCGATGCGGTCCAGCGCCTGATACAGATCCTGCGTGACCTCGGTCTGGCCATAGATCATCACTGACTTGCCGGTGAGCTTCTTGAAGTCGATATGGACCGTGGTGCCATGGGCGGTGATGATGGTGCCGTCATGGACGAATCCTTCGCGGTCCATGCGCTCGCCCACCCCGGCCTCGCGCAGGATGTCGCACAGGCCCTGCTCCAGAACCCCGGCCCGGATGCGCGACAGGACGTAGTCGCGCGAGCGGCGCTCCAGCACGACAGCATCCACGCCCGCCCGGCGCAGCAGTAGTGAAAGCAGCAGGCCCGAGGGGCCGCCTCCGATAATGCAGACCTGATGGCGCATGATGTTCTCCTCCGATTTCGCTGCGGCAAAATGACCTATCGGCGCCTTTCAAAGAATGGACGCGCCGTCGAAAAACTTGGACGGATCGTCAGGCTTTCTGGGTCTTGCGCCAACTGGCGGGGGAACATCCGGCCCGCGCGGCAAAGAAGCGGCTGAAATAGGCCGGGTCGTCAAAGCCGATCATATTGCCGATGCGGGCGATGCCATGATCGGTGTAAAGCAGCAGACGCTTGGCCTCCAGCATCAGCCGGTCATGCACCAGATCCGAGGCAGTGCGCCCTGCCCGCGCCTTGCAGGCAGCGTTCAGCCGCGCAGACGTGACGGCCAGCTGATCGGCGTAAAAACCGGGGGCGCGCTGGTGGCGGAAATGTTCCTCGACCAGACCGCGATAGCGCACGAGCAGGTTCTGGTCGCGGTCGGGGGCGGCGGGCAGATCCTCGGTCTGGGTGGTAATGCGCAGCCGCAGCAGGATCACCAGCAGCCGCAGATACAGCGCCATGATGGCGATGCGCCGGCCCGGCGCCGACCAGACGAATTCGCGCAAGAGCCAGTCGAACGTGTCGATCACCGTCGGCACATGCAGGCCCGAATCGCGCAGCGGCAGCACCGCCGGCTGCGCCAGCACCTCGCGCAGGCTGGGGTCGCTGGCGGTGACGGCGTTCAGCCAGCCCAAAGCGGCGGTGACGACATAGCCATCGGTGCCGGGCTGAAAGGCGAATTGGTGCACCGAACCCGCCGGCAGCACCATGACGGCCGGCAGGGGGATTTCGGCGCTGTGATCCTCGAACTGGACGGTGCCGCCGCCCTTGTGGATCAGAAAGATCTGCGCGTGATCGGGATGGGCATGGGGCTGGATGCGCCAGCCATGCGGGCCGCTGCGGGTCAGGATCGCCTCGACATGCAGAAAGTCGCGTTCGACATCGGCGCCGCTGTCGCCATAAAGATAGAAACGCGGGATGCCCGGATCCGAGGCTTTGGCCATGCTGCCCTCGCGGCGGGTGGCCCCGGCGCCGAACGCCGGGGCGAAAGATCACAGTTTTTGCCGGATGACGTGGGTGGTGGTCAGCGAGATCGCCCCGATCAGCCCCACGACGGCAAAGACGTAAAAGCCCCAGGGGTGGCCGATGCCCAGCGACACCAGCGTGCCGCCCAGCAGCGGCCCCGAGATCGCGCCCAGCCGGCCGATGCCCGCCGCCATGCCAAGCGCGGTGGCACGCACCGCCGGCGGGTGGTTCGCGGCGGTATAGGCATAGACCAGCACCTGGGCCGAGAACACGAAGCAGCCGGTGACAAAGACCAGCGGGTAAAGCATCGCGACCGAGACCTTGACCGACAGCGCCGCCAGCAGCACCGCGCCGGCAAGGAACCAGATCACCGCCGCCGTCTTCAGCCCGATGGCATCGCCCACCTGTCCGGCCACGATCAGCCCGACCACGGCGCCGACATTGAGCAGCATCAGCAGCCACAGCCCGCGTTGCAGCCCGTAGCCCGCGTCGATCATCAGCGTCGGCAGCCAGGTGTTCAGCCCATAGACCAGCAGCAGGCCCATGAAGGAGGTGACCCAGATGCCGATCGAATTGCGCAGATAGGGCGGACGGAACAGCGCGCGCCCCTCGGCCTTGATCTCATCGGCGGGGCTGGGCTCGACCGGGGTGGCGGCCAGCGTCAGCCCATGGGCGGCGGCAACTGCCTCGGCCTCGGCGCGGCGCCCCTTGGCCAGCAGGAATGCAGGCGATTCCGGAAGGTTACGATACATAAGTGGAATCAGGATGAACCCCGGCAGCGCGCCCGCGACGAACATCGAGCGCCAGCCGAACAGCGGCAGCAGCGCCAGTCCCAGCAGCGCCGTCGCCACCGCGCCGACGTGATAGCCGGTCATCACCCGCGTCGAGGCCTTGCCGGCCTTGCCCGACGAGAACTCGGTCACCAGCGCGATTGCGGTCGGCAGGCAGCCGCCCAAGCCGAAGCCCGCCAGAAAGCGCCAGATCGCCAACTGCCACCAGTTATGCGAAAAGGCGCACAGCAGCGTGGTAATCGAAAACGCAGCCACGGCCCAAAGCATCGCCTTGCGCCGGCCGATCTTGTCGGTCAACGCGCCGATGGTCAGCGCACCCAGCGTCATGCCGACCAGACTGATGGTCGACACGAAGGTCGCCTCGGGCTTGGTCATGAAGGGCACATCGCCCCCCGTCAGCGTGGGCAGCAGCGCGCCCAGAACCACCAGATCGAACCCGTCCAGAACCACGGCGATCCAGCACAGGCTGGCTACCCAGACCGTGGCGGCCCCGGCTTGCGGTCGCGATTGCGTTACCAAGATGACTTCCTCCTTCGAATGTCCGGCCTTGGGGCCGGCGCTGGCTACAGCGTCTATTTTCGCCCCTACCAACGTCGCATGGTTTCGTAAATGCACATTCGATAGCCAGATTTTGAAATAATTGTTCGCAGACTAACCCGCATTAGCCTCGGATTCGATGGTTTCGCGGGCGATTTCGGCGAAATCGGCCAGTCCCGGCGCAACGCTTTCCTGCCGCCGTGTCACGCCGACCGCGCCCGACATGAAGCGCGCGCCGGTGGGCAGGGCGATCATCTCGCCGGTGCCCAGCTCATGGGCGACGACCCCGCGCGAGATGAACCACAACGCGTCCGAGGCCAGACAGATGCCGCGTCCCAGCGCCAGCGAGACCGTCTCGATCAGCGGCCGCAGCCCGGCCAGCCCGTTCGCGGTCAGATAGTCATCGACCACCGGCCGGATCAGCGCAGTCGCCGGCGGCAGGATCACCGGCGAGGCCGCCAAGGCCTCGGGGGCGGGGCGCTGGCCGGCGGGATGGTCGTGGCGCGCGGCCAGAATCACTTCCTCTTCGTAAAGATGGTCAAAGCGCAGCCCGGCCATTTCCGAGGCGCCGGGCAGGCGGCCGATGACCAGATCGACCGCGCCTTCGCGCAAAAGCCGCATCAGGTGGAAATGCGGCCCGGTCTCGGCGGCCAGCATGATTTCCGGGCGCAGCTCGCGAAAACGCAGCACGACGCGCGGCAACACACGGGTGGCGACCGTGGGCAGCACGCCGATGCGCAGCGTGCCGCCGACGCCGGGGCGCAGCGCGGCGGCCCCGGCCTCCAGCGCCTGCACGGCCGCGCCGGCATGGCGGCGAAACAGGGCGCCCGCCTCGGTCAGTACCAGCCGGCGGCCCTGACGCAGGAACATCGGCTGGCCCAGCAGCGTCTCCAGCTCGGCCAGCGTGCGCGACAGCGCGGGCTGGGTGATGCCCTGCGCCCGCGCCACCGCCGACAGCCCGCCTTCGGTCGCGATGTCCAGAAAGGCGCGGATATGGCGCAGCTTGACGGCCGGATGCATAGCAGATTGGTTATCCATCATGGCGAATTTTGCATTATCCAAGCCAATAGTGCTGTGGCAAATTATGTGTCGAGGGAGATCACCATGCAAGTTCTGAACCGCCCCTGGGGCGCGATGCATTACCGCGTCGATGGACCGGCCAAGGCGCCGACGGTCGTTTTCGCCAATTCGCTGGGCACCGACCTGCGGCTGTGGGATCCGCTGCTGGCGGAAATGCCCGAGATCTGCGCTATCCGCTTTGACAAGCGTGGCCATGGCCTGTCGGACCGGGCCGGCGATTATCAGGTCGCCGATCTGGCCGATGATGCCGCCGCGCTGATCGAACATCTGGGCACGGGCCCGGTGGTCTTTGTCGGCCTGTCGATCGGCGGCATGATCGCGCAAGCGCTGGCCGCGCGCCGCCCCGATCTGCTGAGCGCGGTCGTGCTGTCGAACACCGCCGTCAAGATGGGCACCGCCGAAAGCTGGGCGCAGCGCATCGCCGCCATCGAGGGCGCCGGCATCGCCAGCATCGCCGACACGATCATGGAGCGCTGGTTTGCCGCGCCCTTCCGCGCCCGGCCCGAACTGGCGCTGTGGCGCAACATGGTCGTGCGCACCTTGGCCAGCGGCTATATCGACGCCTGTCACGCGCTGGCCGCAACCGATCTGACCGAGGGCACCCGCGGGCTGGACCTGCCGGTGCTGGTCATTGCCGGCGATCAGGACGGCTCGTCCCCGCCCGAGCTGGTGCGCGCCACGGCCGATCTGATTGCCGGGGCCGGCTTCGAGACCATCGCCGATGCGGGCCATCTGCCCTGCGTCGAACAGCCCGCGGCCTATGCCGCGATCCTTCGCAGCTTTCTCAAGGAACATGCCGCATGACCGACCTTCATGATCAGGGCATGGCCACCCGCCGCGCCGTGCTGGGCGATGCCCATGTCGACCGCGCCGAGGCCGCCAAGACCGAATTCGACCAGCCCTTTCAGGATCTGATCACGCTGTCGGCCTGGGGCACGGTCTGGTCCAGCGACGGCATCAGCAAGCGCGAGCGCTCGATGCTGACGCTGGCGCTTCTGGCCGCCACCGGGAATTTCGAGGAAATCCCGATGCATGTCCGCGCCACCGCCCGCACCGGCGCCAGCAAGCGCGACGTGCTTGAGGCATTCCAGCATGTCGCCATCTATGCCGGCGTTCCGCGCGCCAACCACGCGCTGAAACTCGCCAAGCAGACCTACGCCGAAATGGAACGCGCCGCAGCCGAAGCCACTCAGGAGGAGAGCCAATGAAACCCGCAGAATTCTACCAGCGCAACCGGGAGATCCATCCCCCCGCGCTGACCCCCAATTACAAGACCTCGGTGGCGCGTTCGCCCCGTTTCTCGCTGATCAGCCTGCAGAATTCGATGAGCGAGATCACCGGCCCGACCTTTGGCCATAGCGACATCGACGCCATCGACAACGACCTGATCAAGAACTACGCCAAGGCCGGCGACCCCATCGGCGAACGCATCATCGTGCATGGCCGGGTGCTGGACGAAAACGCCCGCCCTGTCCCTAATACGCTGGTCGAGATCTGGCAGGCCAATGCCGGCGGCCGCTATCGCCACAAGAAAGACACCTATCTGGCGCCGATCGACCCGAACTTCGGCGGCTGCGGCCGCACGCTGACGGACGAGAACGGTTATTACTTCTTCCGCACGATCAAGCCCGGCGCCTATCCGTGGCGCAACTGGGTCAACAACTGGCGCCCGGCGCATATCCATTTCTCGGTCTTTGGCACCGGCTTCGTGCAGCGCCTGATCACCCAGCTTTATTTCGAGGGCGATCCGCTGCTGAAACATTGCCCCATCGTCCATGCCATCCCGGATGCGGATGCCATCGACCGGCTGGTCGCGCGGCTTGACCTGAACGCGACGATCCCGCTTGATACCATTGCCTACAAGTTCGACATCGTGCTGCGCGGCCGCCGCTCGACGCTGTTCGAAAACCGCCTGGAGGGGAACTGAGATGGCTTTCCAAGACCCGCAATACCTGCGCGAAACCGCGTCCCAGACCGCTGGCCCCTATGTCCATATCGGCCTTGCGCCGGGCGCGGCAGGCTTTGACATCTACCGTCAGGAACTGGGCTTCGACATCACCGGCCCGAACGCCAAGGGCGAAAAGATCCGCGTCGAAGGCATCGTCATTGACGGCATGGACAGCCCGATCAAGGACGTGCTGCTGGAAGTCTGGCAGGCGAACTCCGAAGGCCATTACGCCCATCCCGAAGGCGGCGGTCCGGTCGAAGAGGGCTTCCGTGGCTGGGGCCGCGTCATCACCGATTTCGAAACCGGCGAATGGGGGTTCGACACCGTCAAGCCGGGTCCGGTCATGGGCCGCAACGGCCGCATGATGGCGCCGCATCTGAACTTCTGGATCGTGGCGCGCGGCATCAACATCGGCCTGAACACCCGCATGTATTTCGAGGACGAGGCCGAGGCGAATGCCAAGGATCCGGTCATCAACATGATCGAATGGGAGCGCCGCCGCGCCACCCTGATCGGCAAGCGTTCGGTCCGCGACGGCGTGACCGTTTACCGCTTCGAGATCCGCCTGCAGGGCGAAGACGAAACCGTCTTCTTCGACGTGTGAGGACCCAGATGAGCGATCTTTCCGACAAGCCCTGCATCATCTGCGTGGCTATCACCGGCTCGCTGCCGACCAAGGAAAACAACCCTGCCGTTCCGATCACGGTGGCCGAACAGATCGAATCGACCCATGAGGCCTTCGAGGCCGGCGCGACCATCGCGCATTGCCACGTCCGCGATGACGAGGGCAAACCGACCTCGGACCCGGAGCGTTTCGCCCGCCTGAAAGAAGGCCTTGAACAGCATTGCCCCGGCATGATCGTGCAGCTCTCGACCGGCGGCCGCTCGGGCGCGGGCACCACGCGCGGCGGCATGCTGCCGCTGGCGCCCGACATGGCCTCGCTTTCGGTCGGCTCGAACAACTTCCCGACGCGGGTCTATGAGAACCCGCCGGATCTGGTCGACTGGCTGGCCTCGGAAATGCTGAAATACGGCGTGAAACCGGAAATCGAGGCCTTCGATCTCAGCCACATTCTGCAGGCTGCGAAAATGCACAAGGATGGCCGCATCAAGGACACGCCCTATGTGCAATTCGTCATGGGCGTGAAAAACGCGATGCCCGTCGATCGCGAGGTGTTTGACTACTATATCTATACGGTCAAACGTCTCTTTGGCGAAAACACGCCTTGGTGCGCGGCCGGCATCGGCCCGAACCAGATCGTGCTGAACGACTGGGCGGTCAGCGCCGGCGGCCATGCCCGCACCGGGCTCGAAGACAACGTCCGCATCGACCGCGACACGCTCGCGCCTTCGAACGCGGCGCTGGTCAAACGCGTGACCGACCTCTGCGAAAAATACGAACGCCCCGTCGCGAGCTGGCAACAAGCCCGCCAGATCCTCGGCCTGCGCGCCGCCTGAGGGCGCGTCGCTTCTTTCGTGGACAAATATCCTCGGGGGTCCGGGGGCGGAAAGCCCCCGGTCCTTCGCTCAACCACAAGGACCGCCCATGCCCGCATCCGCCGCCGACAGCGCCATCTATCGCAACCTCTTCGGCGACGAACAGACGGCTGCGCTCTTTACCGACAGCGCCGAGGTTCGCGCCATGCTGCTGGTCGAGGGGGCGCTGGCCCGCGTGCAGGGTCGGCTGGGTCTGATCCCGGAAACCGCCGGCGCCTATATCGACCGCGCCGCGCGCGAGGTGCAGATCGACCCTGCGGCACTGGGGGCGGAAACCGCCACCAATGGCGTGCCGGTCCCGGCGCTTGTCGCGGCCTTCCGCAAGGCGATGAACGCGCCTGATCATGCGCAATTTCTGCATTGGGGCGCGACCAGTCAGGACATCATGGAAACCGGGCTGGCGCTGCGCCTGCGCCGGGTCACCGAAATCTGGGATGAACGGCTGGCCGCGCTGATCGCCGCTCTGGGCAAACTCGCGGACCAATATGCCGATTTGCCGATGGCGGCGCGCACCTATGGTCAGGTCGCGACGCCGACCAGCTTTGGCGCCGTGATCGCCGGCTGGGGTCATCCGCTGATGCGCCACCGCGCGCGCCTTGCCGAAATCCGCGCCCAGATCGCCACCGTCTCGCTGGGCGGGGCCGCCGGCACGCTGTCGGCCATGGGCGCCGAGGGCCCCGAGGTCCGCGCCGCGCTGGCCGAGGCGCTGGAACTGGCCGATCCCGGCCACAGCTGGCATGCCGAGCGTGACCGCATGGATGGTTTTGCCGCTTGGATGGCCGGCCTTGCCATCAGCCTCGCCAAGATGGGCGAGGATCTGATCCTGCTGACCCAATCCGGCATCAATGAAATCCGGCTCGAGGGCGCGGGCGGCTCCTCGACGATGCCGCAGAAACAGAACCCGGTGGGGCCCTCGGTGCTGGTGGCGCTGGCGCGGCAAGCGGTGGCGCTGTCTGCGGCGATCCAGAACGCCGGCATCCACCGCCAGCAGCGCGATGGCGCGGCATGGTTCGTGGAATGGCTGACTGTGCCGCAGCTGTGTATCTCGACCGGGCGCGCGATTGCGCTGGCGCTGGATCTGGCCGGGCGCATCAGCCCGGATGCGCAGGCCATGGCGCGCGGGCTGGATGACGGCACCGGGCTGATCCATGCCGAGGCCTATACATTCGCCTTGGCCCGCCACATGCCTCGTCCAGAAGCGCAGGTGAAAATCAAAGGGTTGTGCAAAGAAGCTCAGGCAGAACATCAACCGCTGCAAAAGCTCGTCGCGCGCGATTTCCCGGATTTGGATCTGTCCGCCGCAGGTGGGCTTGGCACCGCCCCGGCCGAGGCCCGCGCCTTTGCCGTACAGGCCCGCGCCTAGCGCCTCCGGCCTAGCGCAGCGCCCGCCACAGCGACGAGGCGACATCGCCCAGATCGCCCAGCCGCGCCAGCACATGCTCGCGCTCCAGCCCCGCCGGGCCTTGCTGGCGGTCCAGCCGCTCCAGCATCCGCATCAGGCGGCGGGCATGGGTGCCGGTCCACAGCTGGACCGGATCGGCGATCAGCCCGGCAAAGGTGGTCACCACCGAGGCCAGCACCGCCAGCACCACCCCGGTCAGCAGCACCTCCCAAGGTGACAGGCTGGCCGGAAACATCCCATACCAGAGACCGCCGGCCCATGAGCCAAGGGCGAAATCCTGCACCGCCTGCGCCTGCGCGCGCATCTCGGCCACGGGGCCGGCCAGCGACATCACCCCCGGCGTGGCGCGGTGAAACAGCAAAAATCCTGACAGCAGCACGATCAGCGAGGTGGTGATCTCGGCCACGGCATTGCGGGTCTCGGTCTGGGCGGCAATGGTGGCGCGCACCGTCTCGGGCGCGGCCTGCGGGCCCAGCCCCTGCGCCTGCAGATGCTCAAGGAACCCGGTCAGATCGGCCTGCAATTGCCGCGCCACATCCGAGGTCAGAAAGATCTGCCGCCCCGCCAGCCAGCCCGCACCGCGCTTCAGCCCCAGCCCGCCCAGCACGGCGGCCAGCAGCCGCACCAGCAGGAAAACCGGCGACAGGCTGACGTTCAGTGGCGCGCGCAACAGATCCCAGCCAAGCGCCGCACGGTGCAGCCGCAGCGTGCCGGCAAGGCCATAGCGGGCGCGCACAAAGCGGCGCACCTCGGCCTCGCGCCGGGTGCGGGGCCGGGGATCGGCGGGCTGTGGCGGCGTCGGGCGGGTCGGCATGGGGCGGATCCTCGCGTCAGGGCTCGTCCCGATATGGGGTGCCCTGCCGCGCGGCTCAACGTCAGATCAGTTCGACCAGCGCCAGACCCAGCCCCGAGATAAAGACCCATGCCAGCGCCCCCAGTGCCAGCGGCCGCATGCCTTGGGCGCGCAGCTTGCGGATATCGGTTTCAAGCCCCATCGCCGCCAGCGCCACGGTCAGCAGGAATCCCGTCACCAGCACCACCGCATTCTGCAAGGCGGCGGGCAGGGGGGCGATGCTGTTGACCAGCACCACGGCGACGAAACCCAGCACGAACCACGGGGTCGGCGCCCGGCCCCCGGCGCCGCCCCGCCGGCGGGCCAGCGCGCCAAGGCACAGGATCAGCGGCGCCAGCAGGATCACGCGGCTGAGCTTGGCGACCGCTGCCGCCTGTCCGGCCTCGGCGCCATGCTGGAATCCCGCGCCCACGACCTGCGCCACCTCATGCACCGTTGCGCCGACCCAGATGCCGTAATGCGCGGCATCCAGTGCCAGCAGGCTGCCGATCCCCGGCATGGCAAGCATGGAAAGCGAGCCGAAAACCGTCACGATGGCAATGGCATAGGCCACGTCCTCATCGCTGCCGCGCGTCACGGTATTGGTCGCGATCACCGCCGAGGCGCCGCAGACCGAGGTGCCGGCGGCGATCAGTTGCGTCAGGCGCGGCGCCACGCCCAAGGCGCGTCCGGTCCAGGTGGTAAAGACGAAGGTGGCCGCAAGCGTCAGCGCGATCACCGCCACCCCCGGCAGGCCCACCGTGCGCAGCTGCGCCAGCGTCAGCTGGAACCCCAAAAGCACGATGGCCAGCCGCAGGATGCGGCGCAGTGAAAAGCCGATGCCGGCGCGGGCCGCTGCGGGCAGGCCGATCACATTGCGCCAAGCGATGCCCAGCACCATGGCCAGTGCCAGCGGGCTGAGCCCCGCGATGCCTGACAGGCGCTGCGCCGCCATGGCCAGCGCGGCAATGCCAAAGGTCAGCCCCAGACCCGGCAGGTGGCGGCCCAGCCAGCCGGGGCTGGGCGCGGCGGCAAGGGCGGGGGATTGCAGGCTGGTCACGGCGTCTCTCCTGTCTGTCGGGCACAGGATGGCGCTTGCGTCTTGATCGATCCAACGCATTATGACGATCATATCGTTCGCTTTTGGTGATCAATGACGCTGGAACAATTGCGCATCTTTCTGGCCGTGGCCGAACGCGAGCACATGACCCGCGCCGCCGAGGCGCTGCATCTGACGCAATCGGCGGTCAGCGCCGCGATCTCGGGGCTGGAGGCGCGGCACGGCGTGCGGCTGTTCGACCGTCTGGGCCGGCGCATCCTTTTGACCGACGACGGCCGCACTTTCATGGCCGAGGCGCGCAAGGTGCTGGATCAGGCCGAAACCGCCGAGGCGCTGCTGCTGGATCTGGCGCGCGAGCCGCGCGGGCGGCTACGCGTCCATGCCAGCCAGACCGTCGCCAGCCATTGGCTGCCCCAGCGCCTGATGACGCTGCACGAGCGCCATCCGGGCATCGAGCTGAGCCTTGCCACCGGCAATACCGCCGGCGTGGCCGAGGCGGTGGCTCTGGGCGCCGCCGATCTGGGCTTTGTCGAGGGCGAGGTCAGTCAGGGCGACCTGCTGCGCCAAAGCGTGGCGCGCGACTGGCTGGTTCTGGTCGCCAGCGTCGACCACCCGCTGGCGCATAAGGACAGCATCTCGCATGAGGATCTGATGGCCGAGCGCTGGGTGCTGCGCGAGCCGGGATCGGGCACCCGCGCCGAATTCGAGGGCTGGCTGGTCACGCAGGGCCTGTCGCTGGCCGATCTGCAGGTGGCGATCGCGCTGCCCTCGAACGAGGCGGTGCTGAGCGCGGTGACGCATGGCCGTTATCTGGCGGCGCTGTCGCATCGCACCATCGCCAGCGCGGCGCAGGCCGGTTGGGTGCGCACCCGCGCCCTGCCCGGGGCGCAGCGCACGTTTTCGGTGCTGAGCGATCCGCGCCGCCACCGCACCCGCGCCATGGCGGCGCTGCTGGAAATCGTGACCGCGGATCAGGGCCCGGCGGCGGGGAATTCCAACTGAACCTCCAGCCCCGGATGGGCATTGCGCATCGTCATGCGGCCATGGGCGGCGTCGATGACGCCCGCCGCCACCGCCAGCCCGATGCCTTGGCCGTCCCCCTGCGGGTCAAGGCTGAGACCGCGCCGGGTCAGCTGGTCCAGACCGGCCTCGGGCACGCCGGGGCCATCGTCGCGCAGCGTGATCAGCACCCGACGCCCGGTCGGCCGGGCCGAGACGCCGACCCGTTCCCGGGCGTGGCGCATGGCGTTTTCCATCAGCGCCCCCAGCGCCTCGGTCAGATCGTCGGGATCGACACTGGCGCGCAATCCGGGCGGGCAGTCGATCTGCCAGTCGATCATGGCACCCAAGGGGGTGCGCTTGAGCACCTCGACCAGCTTGAGGATGATCGGGCCGGGATCGGCGCTGCTGTTGCCGGTTTCGGTCTGCAGCCGGGCGCGGGCCAGTTCGCGGTCGACATGGCGGCGCATGGCAAGGGCGATGGTTTCGATGCTGCCGGCGACATCGGCCTGACCGCTCTCGCGCAGCAACCGGGCATCGCCCATCAGCGCCTGCAAGGGCGTCTTGAAGCCATGCGCCAGATCGGCGGCGCGGTGGCGGGCGCGGGCCAATTCGTCGTCGCGGGCATCCAGCAGCGTGTCGATTTCGCGCGCCAGCGGGATCACCTCGGCCGGCATGTCGGTGCCAATGCGCGGCCGCGCCCCCGAGCCCAGCTGCGCCACGCGCGCGCCGACCTGCGCCAGCGGCCGCAGCCCGACCGTCACCTGCACATAAGAGGCCGCCAGCAGCAGCGCGCCCAGCAACGACAGATAGGGCAGCAGATCGCCCAGAAACTCGGCCCGCGCGGCGTCCAGCTCGCGCCGGTCGCGGGCGACCAGAATTTGCAGCGGCACGGCCTCGGCGCCGCGCCCGACCAGCAGGCCCTGTTCAAAGACCAGCAGCGGTTCGCCCTGCGGGCCGGGCAGGGTCAGGCTGCGCGTCGTCCCCGGTGCCGGCGGCCCGTCCGACATCGGCAGCGAATAGTCCCAGAGCGAGCGCGAATGCAGCAGCCGGTCGCCCAGCCGCAATTGCCAGTAATGCCCGGAAAACACCTGCTCATAGGCCGGATCCAGCGGCACCTCGCGCAGGCTGGGCGCACGGCCCGGCTCGACCAGACCGGCGATGGCGCGGGCGCGGTTTTGCAGATCCTCGCGCGCCAGACGCTGGACATGGCGATCGAAAAGCAGCGCCAGCCCGGCCGCCGCCAGCGCCAGCGCCGTCAGGATCGCGAGGCCGCCGGCCAGCATCATCCGCCAGCGGATCGAGCCGCGCCGCACCCCTAGCCCGCCTCATCCAGATGATAGCCAAAGCCGCGCCGGGTCGCGATCACCCCCGGCCCCAGCTTGCGCCGCAGCCGGGCGATCACCGCCTCCAAGGCATTCGCCTCGCGCGCGTCGTCATCGCCATAAAGATGCTCCAGCAGCTCGGGCGGAGAGATCACCCGGTCGCGGTTCAGCGCCAGATAGGCGATCAGCCGGAATTCCAGCGGCGTGACTTGCACCGGGATGCCGTCCAGACTGGCGGTCATCCGGTTCAGATCCACCGCCAGCCGCCCGAACTGCTGTTGTCCGGTGCCCCGCCCGCCGGCGCGGCGCACCAGCGCACGGGCGCGGGCGATCAGTTCCTCCATGCGAAAGGGCTTGGGCAGGTAATCGTCGGCGCCGGCGTCGATGCCCTCGACCCGCTCGGTCCAGGCGCCGCGCGCGGTCAGGATCAGCACCGGGTTTTCGCAGCCCTCGGCGCGCCAGCGTTTCAGCACCGTCAGCCCGTCAAGGCGGGGCAGGTTCAGGTCCAGCACGATCAGGTCATAGCTTTCCGTGCCGCCGCGGAACCATGCGGTTTCGCCATCCGACACCCGCTCGACCCGAAAGCCGGAAACGCCAAGCGCGCGCTCGACATCGGCGGCGATGCGGGGGTCGTCTTCTGCCAGCAGGGCGCGCATCGGGGCTAGTCGTCCTCTTCGTCCAGATCAAGGATGGCACCGGTGGCGGCGTCCAGATCGACCTCGATCAGCCGGCCGTCGCGGGTGATCATGTCCACCTCATAGACCAGTTTGCCGTAGCTGTATTCCAGTTCGACCTCGACCACCTGCCCGGGGTGGCGCGCCTGCAGCAGGGCCAGCACCTTGGCCAGCGGCAGGATCTGGCCGCGCTCGACCAGATCGCGGGCCAGCTCGACATCCGGGCCCGGGGCCACGGGCACGACCGGCGCGCCCTGACCGTCGGCCATAGCCGGCAGGGCAAGCATCAGCGCAAGGACAAGGCAGGGTCGCATTCTCATGCCGGTGCCATAGCCCGGGTGCGCTGACAATTGCCTGACAGGCGCAATCAGATCGCTGTCAGCGGGCGTGTGCCAGAACCGCGCCATGGATCGGCGCAGCGGGCGCCGGCGCGGATAGACCGTTTCGGAAAGGAAACGCATATGGCACAGATCAACGGAACCTCGCTTGCCGACCGGATCAGCGGTTACGATTTTGCCGATTGGATTGCCGGGCGCGAGGGCAATGACTGGATCAATGGGCAGGGCGGCCATGACAGCATTCATGGCGGCGCGGGTCATGACAGCCTGTTCGGCGCGGCCGGCGATGACGACATCGAAGGCGGGGCCGGCAACGACCTGCTGGACGGCGGCCGCGGCAATGACGAACTGGACGGCGGTGCCGGCAATGACCGGCTGCTGGGCGGGCTGGGTCATGACGAGCTGGACGGCGGCGCGGGCGATGATCTGCTGCAGGGCGGGATTGGCAATGACACGCTGGACGGTGGTCTGGGCCGGGACAGGCTTTATGGCGGATCGGGCGCCGATGTGTTTGAATTCGAGCGTGGCGACGGGCGCGACCGGATCATGGATTTCCAGAACGGCCTCGATCGGATCGCGCTGGATGATTTCAGCCGCGCGCAGCTGAACGGGGTGATCGCCTCGGCCCGGCAGCAGGGGGGCGATCTGGTGCTGACGCTGTCGGCAGACAGCAGCATCGTGCTGGAGAGTTTCAGCAAGTCGCAGCTGGACGCCAGCGATTTCCTGCTTTGACCCGTCGGGTGGGGCGCTGGAGCGCGCCCCACCAGCTTCAGCTCAGCAGGTATTCCGCGCGGGCACGGTCAAAGCCGGTGATCGCCTCGCCGGCGGCAAAGGCGGTTTCCAGCGCGGCGCGCAGGCGCAGGCGTTCGCGCAGCGCGGCCTCGGGGGCGGCTGTGACCAGCGCGTCGATATCTTGCGGGATCGGCAGGCGCCGCCCAGTCTGCGCCGGGCGTTCGCCCGCCGCGCGGGCCGCGACATGGGGTGCTGCCAGATGCCATTCCGCCACGATCCGGTCCGAGGGCAGGCCCGCGTTGATGCCCGCCATCTCGCCGTAATAGTCGCGGTGATAGATCCGCGCCTGCGCGCCAAGGCTTGCGATGTTCAGCCCGGCATTGATCGCGCGCAAGGGATCATAGGTCCAGCGCACCAGTTCGACGCCATGCGCCAGCCCCCAGTCGCGCTGGAACCATTTCATCCGCGCGCCCAGCCGCAGCCCGCGCGCCTCGGGCAGCACGGCCAGACGGTGCGAATGCTGCACGCCCGGCGTCGCCGTTGGCAGCGCAAAAAGGAATGCCAGCATCCGCCCTTTGGCAAAGGCGCCGGCGACCAGCCCGCCCTCGTGCTGGACGACCAGCAGCAGATCCGAGGCATCGGGCGGGTCCGCAGCCCCCCAGACGGCGCGTTGCAGATCCTCGGCGGCCTTGAGCTCGGCGATGCCGGCCAGTTCGCGGATCTCGACGCTCATCGCAGCACCTCGCGCTCGGCGGTGACGGTCTCGACAAAGTCGCGGTTCAGCGTCACGCCGATGCCGGGCCCGTTCGCCGGCACCGCCATGCGGCCCTGCACGACCTCAAGCGGCTCATTGATCAGGTCGCGGTGGAAATAGCGGCTGGCCGAGGCGACATCGCCCGGCTTGGTGAAATTCGCCAACGTCGACAGATGGATGTTATGCGCCCGGCCAATCCCGGCCTCAAGCATGCCACCACACCACACCGGCACGTCGAAGGCGGCGCACAGATCATGGATGGCGCGGGCCGAGGCATGGCCGCCGACGCGACCCACCTTGATGTTGATGACCCGGCAGGCGCCGGCGACCAGCGCATGGCGCGCATCGGTGGCCGAGCGGATGCTTTCGTCAAGGCACAGCGCGGTGATCAGGCGTTCCTGCAGGCGGGCATGGTCGTGGATGTCGTCGAATGCCAGCGGCTGCTCGATATAGTCCAGCCCGAACTGATCCATGGCATGAAACAGCGGCAGGTCGTTCAGCCGGTAATCGGTATTGGCATCGACCGTCAGCTTGGCCTCGGGGAAGGTCCGCCGCAGCTCGGCGATCATCGCCAGATCGTGGCCGCGCTTGATCTTCAGCTTGATGCGCTTGTAGCCGGCATCAATGGCCTCGCCCGCGCGTTGCAAGGTGGTGGGAATATCGGCGATGCCAAGGCTGACGCCGCTTTCGACGCTGTCGCGCACGCCGCCAAGCGCCTTTGCCAGCGGCAGGTTCAGCGCCTTGGCCCACAGATCCCACAGCGCCATTTCGACCATGGCCTTGGACATGCGATGGCCGCGCCAAGGGTCAAGGATGGCAGCGAGCTCGGCGGGATGGGCAAAGCGCTGGCCGGTGATGCGGGGCAGGATCACCTCGCGCAGAAAGGGCCGGGCGCCGGCCACGGTTTCCTCAAGATAGTCGGGATAGGGGTCCATCACACCTTCGGCGTAACCCTCCAGCCCTTCGGCGCGCAGGGTCAGCAGCAGGATATGCTTGTCGGTCATCGTGCCGGTCGAGATGACAAAGGGCGTGATCAGCGGCAGGCGGATCAGGCGCAGCTCGGCCGATTCGATCTTGAGGCCGGGGAACAGGGGGGGCATCGGGGTCTCCATCGGAATGTCTGGATCTGGGATCGGGCGTCAGGATTTCGGGGGCGGGCCGCCGACATGGCCGGTGACGCTGCCGTAAAGGCTGGCGATCGCCTCCATCCGGTCGCGCACGCCGGGGCCGAGTTCGCGAAAGGTGCTGTTCAAAAGCAGGTTGCCCAGACTGGCCATCTGTGCGGTGCCGTCCCAGAACTGTCCGGTCGCCGTGCTGACGCGCAAGGTGGCATCGGTCAGGCCGGCGTCCCAGCTGCAATGTTCGTCGGTGATCAGCACGACCGGGATCGCGCGCGCCTGCGCCTCGGCCGCCAGCAGCCGGGCCAGCCGGGAATAGCGCCGCGCCTCGAAGAGGACGAGGCAGGCGTCGGTTTCGCCCGCCAGCAGCACATCGGCGAAATTGCCCGCCGCCGTATCGACCAGCCGCACGCCCGGACGCAGATAACCCAGCTGCGCGGCGAAATATTGCGCCAGCCCCGCCTCGGTCTGAAAGCCCGCGACCCAGACCTGCCGGGCGCCGGCCAGACGGGCGGCGGTGCGCGCCCAATCGGGGCTGCGCGCCTGTTCATAGATGCGGGCAAGGCCGGCGATTTCCAGCTCCAGCCCACGGGCCAGCGCGGTTTCGCCATCCTCGCCGCGCAGCTCTTCCAGCCGGTCGCGCAAGAGCCAGGGCGCATCGCCGATGTCATGGCGCAGCTCATCCTTGAGCGCGCGCAGATTGGCATAGCCAAGCTGGCGGCAAAAACGTCCGACCGTCGCCTCGCTGACGCCGACGGCGCGGCCCAGTTCCGCCGCCGAAACGAAGGGCAGCTCGGCAAAGGCGTTCAGCATATAGCGGGCCAAGGCAGGGGCCGCGCCGCTGCCTTGGGCCGCTTGGGTCAGTTTTTCGCGCAGGTTCATGGCATATCGTGCAAGGTTGTTTGCAATATATGCCATATTGACAGGTTTCTGTCACTTGCTTTCTGCGCCCCGGCCCGATGTCAGGACAGGGTGACGGCAGCCCCGCTGCGCACCGATTCCAGTGCCGCCTCGGCCAGTTGCAGCGCCGCCAGCCCATCCGCACCCGAAGGCGACATGGCGGTGCCTCCGGCCAGCGCCGTAAGGAACGCCGTCAGCTCGGCCTCATAGGCGGCGGTGTAGCGGGTCATGAAGAAATCCAGCAGCGGCGGCTTCAGGAAGCCCTCGGCGGTAGCGATCTCGATATCGGCGGCGCGCTGGTTTTCGGCGCTGACCATGCCTTTCGAGCCATGCACCTCGATGCGCTGATCATAGCCATAGCTGGCGCGGCGCGAGTTGATGATGGTGGCCTGCCGGCCCGAGGCGGTGGTCAGCACCACGGTCGCGGTGTCGAAATCGCCCAGATCGCGGATGGCGGGATCGGCCAAGGCGGCGGCGGTTGCATAGACGCTGGTCACGTCCTCGCCCAGAAGATGCCGGGCCATGTCGAAATCATGGATGGTCATGTCGCGGAAAATTCCGCCCGAGACCTTGATATAGGCCGCCGGCGGCAGGCCGGGGTCGCGGCTGGTGATGGTGACCTGCTCAACAGTGCCGATGCGGCCCTGATCGACTGCCGCCTTCAGCGCCACGAAATGTGGGTCGAACCGGCGGTTGAAGCCGATCATCAGCCGCGCGCCGGTATCCTCGACCACCTGCAGGCAGGCGCGGACGCGGGCCTCGGACAGATCCACCGGCTTTTCGCAAAAGATCGCCTTGCCGGCGCGGGCGAAACGCTCGATCAGGTCGGCATGGGTGTCGGTGGGGGTGCAGATCACCACGGCGTCGATGTCGCCGGCCGCCTCGATGGCCTCGATGCTGCGGGTTTCGGCGCCATATTGCCGGGCCACGGCCTCGGCTGCGGCGGGCATGGCATCGGCGACCGCGACCAGCAGCGCGCCGGGGGTGCGGCCAATGGCCTTGGCATGGACTTGGCCGATGCGGCCGCAGCCCAGAAGGGCGATATTCGTCATGGGATGTTCCTTTACAGTTCGACGCGGCGGCCTTCGCGGGCCGAGGTGGCGATGGCGTGGATCAGGGTTTCAAAGTCCAGCGCGGCGGTGAAATCCGGGTGCGGGCGGCTGCCGTCGGCGATGGCGCGGGTAAAGGCGGCGGCCTCGATGATCTTCAGATCGTTGAAGCCCAGTTGATGACCGGCGGCGGGCACGAACTGGCCATAGGGCGGGTGCTCGGGCCCGGTCAGGATGGTGCGAAAGCCCTGCGTGGCCTTGGGGCCTTCGTTCACGAACAGCTGCAATTCGTTCAGCCGTTCCTGGTCAAAGGCGATCATGCCCTTGGTGCCATGCACCTCCCATGCCAGCTTGTTCTTGCGACCCCATGCCGTGCGCGAGGTCGAGATCGAGCCATGCGCACCATTGGCAAAGCGCAGAAGCGCGGTCGCGGTATCCTCGTTTTCCACCGGGGCGCGGCCGCTGCCATCGGGCAGGGGACGGGTGTCGTGCACGGTCTGCATGTCGGCCACCAGCGAAGCGACGGGACCGCATAGCGCCAGCGTCATCGACACCAGATGGCAGCCCATGTCGCCAAGCGCGCCAAGCCCCGCATCGGCCAGCCGCGCGCGCCATGTCCATGCCAGCTCGCCATCGGCCTGATAATCCTCATCGACCCAGCCACGGAAATGCACGATGCGACCGATTGCACCCTCATTCACCAGCCGCACGGCATGGGCAAAGGCGGGGTTGTGGATGTAGTTGTAGCCAACCATGGTCACCACGCCCTTGGCGCGGGCGGCGGCCTCCATTTCCTGCGCCTGCTCCAGCGTCAGCGCCATCGGCTTTTCGCACCAGACATGTTTTCCGGCGGCAATGGCTGCCAGCGCCATGTCGCGGTGCAGGTTGTTGGGCGTGGTGATCGAGACCACGTCGATACCCGGATCGGCCATCATCGCGCGCCAATCCCCCGTGGCGCGGGCAAAGCCGAACTGCTCGGCAAGCCGGGCGGCCTTGTCGGCGGGCTGATCGCATAGTGTTTCCAGCAGGACTTCGGGACCGTCGCCCATGACCGCGCGCAGATTGCGCCAGGCCAAGGCATGGGTCTTGCCCATGAATCCGGTTCCGATAAGCCCCACGCGCAGACGCTCCATTCGCTCCTCCTTCGAATCGATGCGCAGTTAGAGATAGAATATTTATTCCATTCCGGCTAGCGTGGTGCAATGGTTGCTGTCAAAGGAAAAGCGAGAACCCAGATGAACAGCCCTGCCGCACCCCGCGACATCGAGGAATTCAACGACCGGCTGCAGGCGGTTTCGGCGGATCTGCCGCGCCGGATGCGACAATGCGCCGAATATCTGTCAGAAAACATGGACAGAATCGCGGTTTCCACCGTGGCAGAACTGGCGGCGGGGGCGGAGGTGCAACCCTCGGCGATGATGCGGTTCTGTCAGATGCTGGGGTTTTCCGGCTTTTCCGAGATGCAGCGGCTGTTTCGCAGCGTCTATGCCGTCAGCTTGCCGGATTATTCGGACCGGCTGAGCAATCTGCGCGACCGCGGCGCCGACAGCCCCTCGGCGCTGCTGGCGGAGTTCGTCGATGCCGGGCGGCTGTCGCTGGAACGGCTGGCGGCGACCGTCGATGCGCGGTCGCTGGACGAGGCGGTGGCCAAGCTGGCGCAGGCGCATACCATCCATCTGATCGGGCTGCGCCGGTCGTTCCCGATTGCGTCATACCTGTCATATGCCTTTGAGAAGATGGGTATATCCTCGATGCTGCACGATATGACCGGGCAGATGGATCACCGCCACGCCCTGCGCGAGGGCGACGCGCTGATCGCCATCACCTTTGCGCCCTATCGGCAAGAAACCGTGGATCTGGCGCAGGCGGCCAGTGATCGCGGCCTGCCGGTCGTCGCCATCACCGACAATGCCATGAGTCCGCTGCGCCTGCCGGGCGTGGTGCCGCTGCTGGTGGCCGAGGTCGATTTCGGCGAGTTCCGCGCGCTGTCGGCGACGCTGTCGCTGGCAATCACGCTGGCGGTGTCGGTCGGCAGTCGCCGCAATGCGGCGAAATGAAATGGAACTGCGCGCTTGCATTGTGATCAAAATGGAATAATAATTCCACCATTGCCGCGCGGGACCTGATTCCCCCGGCATCCGCCCGGGAGGAGCCGTGGCGGCAGGTCTAGGGAGGATCACATGAAGAAACTGCTTACCGCCGTCAGCGCGGCCGCCCTGCTGGTCGCGGCGCAGCCGGCCTTTGCCGATGGCGAACGTTTCGTCTTTGTCAGCCACGCCCCCGACAGCGACAGCTGGTGGAACGTCATCAAGAACTCGCTGGAAGTCGCCGGCAAGCAGATGGGCGTGACCGTGGAATATCGCAACCCGCCGACGGGCGATCTGGCCGACATGGCGCGGATCGTCGAGCAGGCGGCGGCCTCGAACCCGAACGGGATCATCGTCACCATCGCCGATTACAACGTGCTGTCGGGGCCGATCAGCGCCGCCGTGGGGCAGGGCATCCCGGTCATCACCGTCAACTCGGGCACCATTGGGCAATCCAAGAAACTGGGCGCGCTGCTGCATGTCGGCCAGCCCGAATATGATGCCGGCAAGGCTGCGGGCGAACGCGCCAAGGCCGAAGGCGTGACCAAATTCGCCTGCGTCAACCATTACATCACCAACCCGGCCTCGGTCGAACGCTGCCAGGGCTATGCCGATGGCGTGGGCGTTCCCTTGGGCAATCAGATGATCGACAGCGGCATGGACCCGGCCGAGGTCAAGAACAAGGTTGCGGCCTATCTGACTGCCAATCCTGATACCAACGGCATCATCACGCTGGGCCCGAACGCCGCCGATCCGACCATCTCTGCCCTGAATGACATGGGCAAGGCCGGCCAGATCCATTTCGCCACCTTCGATCTGGATGGCGAGATTTCCAAGGCGATCAAGGATGGCACCATCGATTTTGCCATCGACCAGCAGCCCTTCCTGCAAGGCTATCTGCCGGTGGTCTTTCTGACCAACTATGCCCGTTACGGGGTGATCCCGCCCAATTCGGTCAACTCGGGCCCGGGCTTCATCACCAAGGCCAATATCGAACAAGTCGAGGCGCAGGCGGGCACTTACCGCTGACGCCGCCGCCCGGGCAGGCACGGCCCAATGCCGCCCGCCCGGGCCCCCCGGACACCCTTCCCACAAGTGAGAACGTGATGACGGACGAGCGCCTTCAGCAAGTCTCGAAATTTCGCCGTGCCCTGATCCGCCCCGAACTGGGCGCGACGGCGGGCGCAATCCTGGTCTTTGGCTTTTTTCTGGTGATCGCCGGGAACAGCGGCATGTTCGCCCTGCAGGGCATCGAGAACTGGACCGTCGTTTCGGCGCAATTCGCCGTCATCGCAGTCGGCGCCTGCCTGTTGATGATCGCAGGCGAGTTCGACCTGTCGGTCGGCTCGATGATCGGCTTTGCCGGCACCATCATCGCCATCCTGTCGGTGCAGCTGGGCTGGCCGGTCTGGCTGGCCATCATCAGCTCATTCGCGATCTGCATCGCCATCGGGGCGCTGAACGGCTTTCTGGTGATCCGCACCGGCCTGCCCAGCTTCATCGTGACGCTGGCCTCGCTTTACATCCTGCGCGGCCTGACCATCTGGCTGTCGATCCGCACCACGCGCCAGACCATCATCGGCGGCGTCAAGGAGGCTGCGGCGGGCGACTGGCTGGCACCGGTCTTTGGCGGCAAGATCCTGACCGGGCTGTTCACCTGGATGGGTCAGCACGGCTGGATCGCGACCTTTGCCCAGGGGCCCAAGGCGGGCCAGCCGGTGGTCGCAGGTGTCTCGATGCTGGTGGTCTGGGCGCTGGCGCTGATCGTCTTTGGCCATGTGCTGCTGACGCGCACCAAATTCGGCAACTGGATCTTTGCCGCCGGCGGCGATGCGCAGGCCGCGCGCTATGTCGGCGTGCCGGTGAACCGGGTCAAGGTGCTGATGTTCATGTTCACCGCCTTCTGCGCCTGTGTCTTTGCCACCTGTCAGGTGATGGAATTCGGCTCGGCCGCGGCCGACCGGGGGCTATTGAAGGAATTCGAGGCGATCATCTGTGTCGTCATCGGTGGTGCACTTCTGACCGGCGGCTATGGCTCGGTCATCGGGGCGGCGCTTGGCGCGCTGATCTTTGGCGTGGTCCAGCAGGGGCTGTTCTTTTCCGGGGCGGAAAGCTCGCTCTTCCGGGTGTTCCTGGGCACGATCCTGATCCTTGCCGTCATCCTGAACACCTATATTCGCCGCATGATCACGGGGGAACGCTGATGTCTGCTTCTGACAACGCGCCGATCATCGAGATGGTCGATATCCGCAAGCAGTTCGGCCCGGTCATCGCGCTGAACGGGGTCAGCTTCGACGTGCGGCCCGGCGAATGCCACTGCCTGCTGGGCGATAACGGTGCGGGCAAATCCACCTTCATCAAGACCATGGCGGGGGTGCACAAACCCACCAGCGGCGAGATCCGCTTTCTGGGCCAGCCGATGAGCTTTGCCAGCCCCCGCGACTCGATGGAGGCCGGCATCGCCACCGTCTATCAGGATCTGGCGATGATCCCGCTAATGTCGGTGGCGCGCAATTTCTGGATGGGGCGCGAACCGCAGCGCCGCGTCGGCCCGCTGCGCTTCATGGACATGAAACAGGCCAATGAGGTCACCATGGCCGAGATGCGGCGCATGGGCATCAACCTGCGCGAGCCGGGTCAGGCCGTCGGCACCCTGTCGGGCGGCGAACGCCAGACGGTGGCCATCGCCCGCGCGGTCTATTTCGGGGCCAAGGTGCTGATCCTTGATGAGCCCACCTCGGCTTTGGGCGTGCGTCAGACGGCCAACGTGCTCGCCACCATCGACAAGGTGCGCAAGAACGGCATCGGCGTCGTTTTCATCACCCATAACGTGCGCCACGCCTTGGCGGTCGGTGACCGCTTTACCGTGCTGAACCGGGGCCGCACGCTGGGCACCGCCGTGCGCGGCCAGATCACGCCCGAAGAGTTGCAGGACCTGATGGCGGGGGGCCAGGAACTGGCCGCATTGGAAGGCAGCCTGGGAGGAACGGTGTGAAAGATCTGGATGTCATCACCATCGGCCGCTCGTCGGTCGATCTTTACGGCGCGCAGGTCGGTGGCCGGCTTGAGGATATGGGCTCATTCCAGAAATACATCGGCGGCAGCCCGACCAATATTGCCGCCGGGGCTGCCCGGCTGGGCCTGCGCGCCGGTCTGATCACCCGTGTCGGCGACGAACATATGGGCCGCTTCATCCGCGAGGAACTGGCGCGCGAGGGCGTCGACACCACCGGCGTCATCACCGACCCCGAGCGGCTGACGGCGCTGGTCCTGCTGGGCATCCGCGACAAATCGCAATTCCCGCTGATCTTTTACCGCGAGAACTGCGCCGACATGGGCCTGACCGAGGCCGATATCGACCCGGATTTTATCGCCCGCAGCCGCGCTGTCGTCGCCACCGGCACCCATCTGAGCCACCCGCAGACCGAGGCCGCCGTGCTGAAGGCCCTGCGGCTGGCGCGTGAAAACGGTGCGCGCACCGCGCTCGACATCGACTACCGCCCGAACCTCTGGGGGCTGTCGGGCCATGGCGATGGCGAGAACCGCTTTATCGAAAGCGGTGCCGTGACCGCCAAACTGCAATCAACGCTGCATCTGTTCGACCTGATCGTCGGCACCGAAGAGGAGTTCCACATCGCTGGCGGCACCACCGACACCATCGCAGCCCTGCGCGCCGTGCGCGCCGTCTCGGATGCGGTGCTGGTCTGCAAGCGGGGTCCGATGGGGGCGGTGGCCTTTGCCGGCGCCATTCCCGACGACTTGGACGCGGGCGAAAGCGGCCCCGGTTTCCCGATCGAGGTGTTCAACGTCCTAGGCGCGGGCGATGGCTTCATGGCGGGCCTGCTCAAGGGCTGGCTGGACGATGCCGGCTGGGTCACGGCGCTGACCTATGCCAATGCCTGCGGGGCCTTTGCCGTCAGCCGCCATGGCTGCACCCCCGCCTATCCCAGCTGGACCGAGCTGCAATTCTTTCTGCAGCGCGGCGTGACAACCCCCGCCCTGCGCAAGGATGCCGAACTCGAGCAGTTGCACTGGTCCACCAACCGGCATGGCGACTGGCCAGTGATGCGGGTCTTTGCCTTTGACCACCGCATGCAGCTTGAGGAACTGCCCGGCGCCACGCCCGAAAAGATCGGCGCCTTCAAGCTCTTGGCCTTGCAGGCGGTCGAAAAGGTGGCCGAGGGGCGGCCGGGCTACGGTCTGCTTTGCGACAACCGTCTGGGGCAGGAGGCCTTGCAGGCCGCCGCTGGCCGCGGGCTTTGGATCGGCAGGCCGGCGGAATGGCCGGGCTCTCGCCCCTTGCAGCTGGAGCCCGAGCTTGGCCCCGATTGCGGTGCGCTGGCCGAATGGCCGTTGGATCATGTCGTCAAGGTGCTGTGCTTTTATCACCCCGACGACGATGCCGCGATGCGTGCCGAGCAAGAGGCGACCGTGGCCCGGCTTTATGCCGCCGCCCGTCGCAACCGGCTGGAGTTCCTGCTGGAAATCATCGCCTCCAAGGCCGGGCCGGTTCAGGACGACACCGCCGCGCGCGCCATCCAGCGCTTCTATGATCTGGGCATCTATCCCGACTGGTGGAAGCTGGAACCGATGACCTCGGATGCGGCCTGGGACATGGCCTGCGCCACGATCAGCCGCAACGATCCGCACACCCGCGGCATCGTCGTGCTGGGGCTGGCCGCCGAAGAGGCGGATCTGGCCGACAGTTTTCAGGTGGCGGCGCGCTATCCGCTGGTCAAGGGCTTTGCTGTCGGGCGCACCATCTTTGGCGCGGTGGCCGAGCGCTGGCTGGCAGGCCGGATCGACGATGCGGGGGCCGTTGCGATGATGGCTGACAATTACGCCCGGCTCTGCGCCATATGGGACGCGGCCCGCGATGCCGCGACGGAGGACAAGGCATGACCACGATCCGGCTGACCGCTGCGCAGGCCATGATGCGCTGGCTTTCCGCCCAGATGACCGAAGAGGGCGAGCCCTTTATCGCCGGGGTCTGGGCAATCTTTGGTCATGGCAATGTCGCCGGCATCGGCGAGGCGCTTTACGCCGAACGTGACCGGCTGCGAACATGGCGCGGACATAACGAACAGACCATGGCCCATGCTGCCATCGCCTATGCCAAGCAATCCGGCCGCCGGCGGGCAATGGCTGTCACCAGCTCTATCGGGCCCGGGGCTGCGAACATGGTGACAGCGGCCGCGCTGGCGCATGTGAACCGGCTGCCGCTGCTCCTGATCCCCGGCGATGTCTTTGCCGGGCGTGGCCCCGATCCGGTGCTGCAACAGCTTGAGGATTTCAACGACGGCACTGCCACCGTCAACGATTGTTTCCGCCCGGTCAGCCGCTATTTCGACCGCATCACCCGGCCCGAACAGCTGCTGACCGCGCTGCCCCATTCGATGCGTGTCCTCACCGATCCCGCCGATTGCGGCCCGGTGACGCTGGCCTTTTGTCAGGACGTGCAGGCCGAGGCCCATGACTGGCCCGAAGCCTTCTTCGCGCCCCGCATCTGGCGCATCCGCCGGCCCGAGCCGGACCGGGTCGAGCTTGCAGACGTCACCGCGATGATCCGGGACGCCCAGCGTCCGGTGATCGTGGCGGGCGGCGGCGTGCATTACTCGGGCGCTGCGGCGGAGTTGCAGCGCTTTGCCGCCCGCCACGGCATTCCGGTGGTGGAAAGCCAGGCCGGCAAATCCGCGCTGCCCTGGGATGACGCGTGGAACTATGGCCCGGTCGGCGTGACAGGCGCTGCCTCGGCCAATAAGATCTGCGCCAAGGCCGATCTGGTGCTGGGCGTCGGCACCCGGTTTCAGGACTTCACCACTGGCTCATGGACGCTGTTCGGGTCCGGCGCGCAGCTCGTCTCGGTCAATGTCGCGGCCTATGACGCGATGAAGCACGGCGCGGCCCCGCTCTGCGCCGATGCCCTGGTCGCCTTGCAGGCGCTGGACGCAGCACTGGGCGATCACGTCGCGCCACCGCCGCCCAAGGGGCTGAAGGCCGCATGGTTCGCACTGGTCGATCCGCTGACCGATGCGCCCACCGACACCAACATCCTGCCGACCGATCAACAGGTCATTGGCGCGGTCCAGCGCAGCGGCGGCCCCGATACCGTGGTCATGTGCGCGGCCGGCACCATGCCGGGCGAGCTGCACAAGCTGTGGAAAGCGCCGCGCCCCGGTGCCTATCACATGGAATACGGCTTTTCCTGCATGGGCTATGAGATCGCCGGCGCCATGGGCATCAAGATGGCCCAACCCGAGCGTGACGTGATCTGCATGATCGGCGACGGCAGCTACATGATGGCGAACTCGGAACTGGCGACGGCGGCGATGATGGGGATCAAGATCACCATCGTGCTGACCGACAACGGGGGTTACGGCTGCATCAACCGGCTGCAACGCGCGACCGGCGGGGCCGAGTTCAACAACCTGCTGAAAGACGCGTGGCATGTGAACCCCTCGGCCATCGACTTCGCCGCCCATGCCCGGGCCATGGGGGCCGAGACCGAACATGTCAGCTCGATCGCCGAGCTTGAGGCGGCGCTGATCCGCGCCCGCGACGCCGCTGGCCCCTATGTGGTGGTGATCGACACCGACCCCTATCCCTCGACCCCGCATGGCGGGCATTGGTGGGATGTGGCCGTTCCCGAAACCAGCACCCGCGCGCAGGTGAACACCGCCCGCGCCGCCTATCTGACCGCGCTTCAACACCGGAACTGACAGATGATCCAATTCGGCACCAATCCCATCGCCTGGGCCAATGACGACGACCAGACCCTTGGCGCGCATATCCCGACCGAGCAGATCCTGAGCGAGGCCGCGCAGATCGGCTTTGACGGCATCGAGAACGGCCACCGCTGGCCCAGCGATCCGGCGGCGCTGAAGGCGCTCTTGGGCGGGCATGGGCTGCAGTTCATCTCGGGCTGGCATTCGCTGAACCTGCTGACCCATTCGGTCGAGGATGAAAAGCGCGCGATCCGGGCGCATCTGGACAAGCTGAAATACAATGGCTGCAAGGTCTGCATTGCCTGCGAGACCTCGAATTCGGTGCAGGGGCTGGACCGGCCGGTGAATGACGCCCCGGTTCTCTCCGCCGCCGAGATGCGCGATTTTGGCGCCAGGGTCGAGGAACTGGCCACCTATACCGCTGCCGAGGGCATCGCGCTGGCCTATCATCACCATATGGGCACGGTGGTGGAAACGCCCGACGAAATCGACGCTTTCATGGCGGCGACCGGGCCGGCGACGCGGCTGCTGTTCGATGCCGGGCATTACTATTTCGGCTCGAACGGGCAGGACCCGGCCCCGGCGCTGCGCCGCCATATCGGCCGGCTGGCGCATTTCCACGCCAAGAACGTGCGCCCCGCCGTGATGGTGCAGGTGCGTGAACAGGGTCTGTCCTTCATGGACGGGGTGAGGGCGGGCGTCTTTACCGTGCCGGGCGACCCCGAGGGCGGCGTCGATTTCGCACCGCTGCTGGGGATCCTGAAGGACGCGGGCTATGACGGCTGGATCGTGATCGAGGCCGAACAGGACCCTTCGGTTCGCGAGCCGATGCAGTATCAAAGCCTTGGGCTGAAAACCTTGAAAACCATCGCGGCCGGGATCGGGCTGAAATGATGGCCGCGCAGGGAGAGACCGCATGACGCTGTTGCGCAAACCCACGGGCATCACCGGCAAGGTGCATGACATCACCCCCGAAAGCGCCGGTTGGGGCTATGTCGGCTTTGGCCTTTATCGTCTGAAACCCGGCGAGGAAGTCACCGAGGCGACCGGCGACCGCGAGGTGATCCTTGTGCTGGTCGAGGGCAAGGCGGCGCTGTCCTGTGACACGATGGATTTCGGCGAGATGGGCCAACGCATGAATGTCTTTGAAAAGGCGCCGCCGCATTGCGCCTATGTCCCGAACGGCGAGAGCTGGCGGGCGCGGGCGCTGACCGATTGCACGCTGGCGGTCTGCTCGGCCCCCGGCCATGGCGGCCATCCGGCGCAGCGCCTCGGCCCGGACGGGATCGAGCTGACCCCGCGCGGCAAGGGCACGAATACCCGCTATATCAACAACATCGCCATGGAAGGCCGCGACGTGGCCGACAGCCTGCTGGTGACCGAGGTCTTTACCCCCCCGGGGCATTGGTCCAGCTATCCGCCACATCGCCATGACGAGGATAACTTCCCCGCCATGACCTATCTGGAGGAGACCTATTACCACCGGCTGAACCCGGCGCAGGGCTACGGCCACCAGCGCGTTTTCACCGAGGACGGCAGCCTTGATGAGACGATGAGCGTGTCGAGCCATGACGTCGTGCTGGTGCCGCGCGGCCATCATCCCTGCGGCGTGCCCTATGGCTATGAGATGTATTATCTGAACGTTATGGCCGGGCCCTTGCGCAAATGGCGCTTCAAGAACCATCCCGACCACGATTGGATCGCGCAGCGCGACGCTGACTGAGTGCCGGATCGCAAGTCGACCCCCCCCGGTTCTGCCCGCAAGGGCGGGGCCGGCTTCCTTTTCTGGCCTGGCTTGCGGGGGTGTCAGCCTGAACCGTTCAGTTTTAACGAACAAATGACAGTCCGAGGGCGGGCGGCGGGCCGTGGCAGGAATGTTAACGTATAAAGCGAATCCCGTTCTGAAGGCGTCGAACAAAATATCTAAAATATTGGTATAAAAACAATATATTAAACTGATAAATTCATCCAAATTATAGGCGAACGCTACACCCTGTGCGTGAGCATTTTGTAATAAATCTTACTGCAGGTGCAGAAAGACGATTGCCAGCGGCGTCGATTCTATCACAATCACAGCGCGAATAACGTGCTTGGTTAACAATTTCCCTTCGCTTTTACGCGGTCGCATGGGCTGGGTCGGTGACCTGTCCTGCTGAGGATTTGTCATGGAGGCTGAGCTTCGTCGTCCCCCCCTTTCGCGGCGCCGTCGCGGACCGGCCCGCATCGCGGCGCTGGCCATGGCGCTGGCTGGCCCGATTCTGGCCGGGGCCTGTGTGCCCGATGCGCAGGACCTGATCCTGACCCAAGGCCAGATCGACGAGCGCACGGCCTTTGTCAGCGTCGCGCCGGCGCAGGCCTGGGTGAACGCGCCCGGCATCCGCAGCGTGCTGCAACGCAACATCCGCACCGGGCTGGAACAGCGCATCGGTCTGGTCAATGACAGCGCTGTGCCGGGCGATAATGTCATGATGCTGCGCACACGCAACGGCGTCTCGGGCTTTGGCCGGCTGCGCTTTGAAAGCCTGCTGGCCAGCTTTGGCGGCATGCCGCAGCCCTTTGGTGCCGTCTCTTCGGGCGATCTGATCGCGGCCGAGGACGCGCTTGGCCCCTATCTGTGGGTCAGCCGCGATTTTGGCGACACCACCTGCGTGCTGGGGATGCGGCGGCTGAACTCGGGGATGCGGCAATTGCCGGGCGATGGCGGGGTGATGGATGTCGTCCTGCGCAATTGCCTGCGCGGCACTGCGCAACAGGCGCTGGCGCCGATTCTGGCCGAAAGCATCGGCATCGCCCCGATTGCGCGCGACGGACAGGGCAACAGCCGGCTGCTGTCGCCTTTGGCTGCGCCCTCGGCCGCGTTGGTCGCCGTGCCAGGGGCTGCCCGATGAGCCGCGGTCGCAACATGCAAAGCGCGGCGCTGCTATGGCTTTGGGCACTGCTGCTGGTGCCGGTCTTTGTGCTGTGCGCGATCCCGGTTTCGGATGCAGCGCAGGCGATGCTGGGGCTGGGCGCGGTGCTGCTGGTCATCCTGCTCAAGCCGCTTTCGCGCAATATCGTGCCGCGCATGGTGCTGGTGGCCATCGCCAGCATCGTGGTGCTGCGCTACTGGTTCTGGCGCGTCACGGCGACGCTGCCCGATCCGGGGCTGAACGCCTCGTTCATCTGTGCCGTGATCCTGCTGGTCTTTGAGACCTATTCGATCCTCGTGTTCTTTCTGGGCGATTTCATCACTGCCGACCCGCTGGACCGTGGCCTGCCACCCCGCGTCGAGCTGGAGAACCTGCCCACCGTCGATATCCTCGTGCCGTCCTATAACGAGCCAGTCGAGATGCTCAGCATCACGCTGTCGGCGGCCAAGAACATGATCTATCCGGCCTCGAAGCGCCGGGTGGTGCTGTGCGACGATGGCGGCACCGATCAGCGCTGCGATTCCCCCGACCCCGAGCTGGCCGCCCGGGCGCGGGCGCGGCGCGCGCAATTGCAGGCGCTTTGTGCCGATCTGGGCGTGATCTATTCGACGCGGGCCAAGAACGAACACGCGAAAGCCGGCAATATGAGCGCGGCCTTGGCGCGTCTGGACGGCGATCTGGTCGTGGTATTTGACGCCGATCACGTGCCGTCGCGCGATTTCCTGGCCCGGACGGTCGGCTATTTCACGCAAGACCCCAAGCTGTTTCTGGTCCAGACCCCGCATCATTTCATCAACCCCGATCCGATCCAGCGCAACCTTGGCCTGAAATCCCCGCCCGAGAACGAGATGTTCTACGGCATGATCCACCGCGGGCTGGATCGCTGGGGCGGGGCGTTCTTTTGCGGCTCGGCTGCGGTGATCCGCAGGAAGGCGCTGGACAGCGTCGGCGGCTTTGCCGGCGAGACCATCACCGAGGATGCCGAAACCGCGCTGGAGATCCATTCGCAGGGCTGGCGCAGCCTTTATCTGGACCGCGCCATGATCGCCGGCTTGCAGCCCGAGACCTTCGTCTCGTTCATCCAGCAGCGCGGCCGCTGGGCCTCGGGCATGGTGCAGATGCTGGTCTTGAAGAACCCGCTGTTCCGGCGCGGACTGAAGCCCTTGCAGCGGCTGTGCTACATCAACTCGATGTCCTTCTGGTTCTTTCCGCTGATCCGGCTGGTCTATATCCTTGCGCCGCTGACCTATCTGTTCTTCGGCCTTGAAATCGTCGTCACCACCTTCCAGGAGGCGATGGCCTATGTGCTGAGCTACATGGCCGTGGTCATGCTGGTGCAAAGCGCGCTGTTCTCGCGCTATCGCTGGCCGCTGATTTCCGAGATCTACGAGATCGCTCAGGCGCCCTATCTGGCCACCTCGATCTTTCGCACGCTGCTGCGCCCGCGCGGGGCCAAGTTCAACGTCACCGCCAAGGACGAGACGTTGTCCGAGGATTACATCTCGCCGATCTATGGTCCGCTGGCGGGGCTGTTCCTGCTGACGCTGGCCGGCGTGGTGGCGCTGGTGATCCGCTGGATCGCCTTTCCCGGTGACCGCAGCGTGCTGTCGGTGGTGGGGGTCTGGGCGGTCATCAACCTGCTGATGGTGTCGCTGTCGCTGCGCGCGGTTTCGGAAAAGCAGCAACGCCGCGCCGCGCCGCGCGTGACGCTGCACCTGCCGGCGACGGCCAGCTGGGATGGCGCGGGCCGGGCGCCGGTCAAGGCGACGGTGCTGGATGTCTCGACCAGCGGCGCCAGCCTGCGGCTGGAACATGCGCCACGCGGCGTCGGCGCCGTCATGGTGCGTCAGGGCGAGGAAATCTGTTTCCGCCCCAGCTTTGCCAATGCTCCGCATCTGGAGCAGGAGGTGCGCGCCGTGGTGCTGGCGATCTCGACCGCGGCGGGCGAGGGCACGACGCTGGGCCTGCGGCTGGTCGGCGATCAGCCCGTCGCCGTGCAAGAGGCGGTGGCGCAGATGATCTTTGGCGACAGCGAGGTCTGGCGCATGCAGCGCGAGGCGACCCGGCAGGGCAAGGGGCTGATCGCGGGGCTGGTCTATATCCTTGGGCTGATGCTGACCTCGATCCCGCGCACCTTGGGCGATTTCCTGCGCGAGCCCGCCCGGCGCCAACGCGCGGCGCTTGGCGCGAACCGGGGTGCGCGGCCGGTGCATCTGCTGGCCTTTGGCGCGGATTTCGACACCGACGAGCACCGGCGCGAATCGATGCCCGCCCCGATCGAGGATTTCATCGAGATCGAGGCCGGCCGATGACGCGGATGCCGAAATCGCTGTTGCCCGCATTCCTGCCCCGGCTGCTGGCGCCGCTGCTGCCCGGTCTGTTGCTGGCCGGTGGTGCGCTCGCGCAGGACATCGTGCTGCCCGAGCCTGTGACCGCCCCCGAACCGGGGCAGGCCGCGCCCGCGCCCGCGCCTGCGGCCCGGATCGATGCCGCCCCCGCGATCCGCGATGCCGCCCCGGCCGCCGCCGCCGCCGCGCCGCCATTGGCCCGTCTTGCGCCGCTGCTGGCCCTGCCGGACGAGGTGGTGATGGGCGCCAGCCTGCCGCGGCCCGGCATCCTGCGCCTGACCGGCGAGGTGGCCGGGATCATGCTGGCGCTGGAGCTGCCCGCCGATCAGCCGGTGCCGCAGGGGCTGCAACTGGCGCTGCGCTCGGCCATCAACGTGCTGCCCGACAGCGCCGCGATCGAGGTCGCAGTCAATGACGCGCCGCCGGTCGCGTTGCCGTTGCACAGCTTTGACGGCTTTCAGCTGGCCGAGCTGCCGACGCCGGCGCTGGTCGCGGGCAGCAACCGCATCCGGCTGGCGGTGCGCCAGCCGCATCGGGTGTTCTGCGGCCCCGAGGCCAGTTTCGGCGTCTGGACCGAGCTGGATCTGACGCGCAGCGGCGCGCTGATGTCGCAGGGGGTGGCGGCGGCCTCGGCGCAGGGATTTGCGCAGGCGTTGTCGCAGCAGATCGGCAGCGGCGCGGCGCTGACGGTGCGGGTCGCGCCCGGCGTCGATCCGGCTGCGATGCGCCAGCTGGCGCTGGTTCTGGGTGCGGCCATGCAGGGCCGGGGCTGGATCGACTTTGCCAGCCCCTATGACATGGGCCCGCGCCCGGCGGTTTCGGTGCTGCTGGCGCCGGCGGTGGACGCCCAGACCCCGTCCGTCGCCTATCGGCGCGATGCGACGGGCGCGCCGGTGATGGTGGTGGCCGCGCGCGGCGCCGAGCTGCCCGGTCTGGCCGAGGGCTTGCAGGCCGTGGCGCTGCCGCCCGCGCCGCCGCTGCCGCTGCTGCACCCCGGCAAGGCCCGGACGCTGGCCGAGCTGGGTCAGGGCGACATCATCGGCAATACCCGCTATTTCCAGCAGGATGTCGGCTTTCGCCTGCCCGACGACTGGCTGCTGCTTGCCAATCAAAAGGCGCGGTTGCAGCTGCATTACGGCCATGCCGAGAACCTGCCTGCGGGCGCGAACCTGCTGGTCAAGGTCAATGGCCAGACGGTGCGGCTGCTGCCGCTGGACCGCGACGGCGGCAGGCTTTTGCCGCCTCTGGACATCGGCTTTGCCGCAAGGCTGCTGCATTCGGGCGCGAACCGGCTGAGCTTTGAAATGATGGTGCCGGGCAATCCGCCCGACATGGCCTGCCCGCCGCGCCAATTCGACATGCTGGTGGTGGCGCAGGACAGCGCCCTGACCGTGCCGGTTTCGCCGGCGATGCAGCTGAGCGGGCTGGCTTCGGTGCTGGCGTGGCTGGACCCGGCCGGCGTTACCCCCGACCCCAAGGCGACCGAGCCCCAGCGGATCGACCGCGCTGCCGCGCAGCTGGCCGCCGCCATGCCGCCACCCGAGGGCGCCAATCCGGCGGTGTCGCTGCTGGTGACGGATTTCAGCACCCTGCCGGCCTCGCTGGCCGATGTATCGCTGCGCGCGCTGCAAGGGGCGCTTTTCGCGCAAACGCCGCCTGCGGATGCGGGCGTGGCTGCCCCGGCGCCGCAATTCGACCTTGGCGCCGGCGATGCGCCCGCCGCGACCGCCCCGGCCAAGGACCGGGCGTGGTCGCCGCTGGCCTGGGCCGCGCGCAGCCGGGACCGGATCCTTGCCTCGGCCTTCCTTGCCTCGGATCAGGACCTGTCGGACTGGTTGCAGGGCCGGCGCGGCGATGCGCTGCTGATCGCGGCCGAAACCGAGCGGCCGCAGGCCTTGCAGCTGATCCTTGGCCCGCAGGCCGATCCGCGCGGCATCAGCCGGACGCTGGACGGGTTGCAAAGCAGCCGGCAGGGCAATGGCGCCGCCGCCCTGTTGTCCAATGATGGCAGCTGGCAGGTCTGGGCGCCGGTGGTGCCGCCGCGCCTGCAAGAGCCGGTGACGCTGGCCAATCTGTTCCCGATCCTTGGCAATTACGCCTCGTGGTCGCCGCTGCTGTTTGCCGGGGCGCTGCTGGGGCTGGGGCTGCTTTCGGTGGTGCCGGCGCTGATCGTCGTGATCGTTTTCCGCAAATGGAGGCTGCGCTGATGAACCGCCGCATGTTGATCGCAGGCCTTGCGGCGCTGGCCATGGCCGCGCCCCTGTCGCGTGCCCGCGCCCAAAGCGGGCCCGCGCCCGAGGTCCAGCCGCTGCTGCCGGCCTGGCAGGCGTGGAAATCGGTCTGTCTGGCGCAGGATGGCCGCGTCGTCGACGGCTTTCAGAATGCGGCCAGCCATTCCGAGGGGCAGGGCTATGGTCTGGCACTGGCGGCGATCATGGATGATCGCCCGGCCTTTGATGCCATGCTGGACTGGACCACCCGCAACCTTGCAGTGCGCGGCGACGCGCTGCTGGCATGGCGCTGGCAGCCCGAGGCCGACCCGCCGGTTCAGGACCGCAACAATGCCGCCGATGGCGATCTGTTTCACGCATGGGCGCTGAGCATGGCCGCCAGCCGCCAGCAGCGCCCCGAACTGGCCGAGCGCGCGGCGGCCATCGTGCAGGATCTGCTGCGGCTTTGCGTCGTGCCCCATCCCGACGGCAGCGGCGCGCTGCTGTTCCTGCCCGGCGCCGAGGGGTTCCGCAGCGCCGATCAGGTGGTGATCAACCCATCCTATTATATGCCGCTGGCGATGCGCGATCTGGCGCAGGCGACCGATCAGCCCCGGCTGCGGCAATTGGCCGATGACGGGGTGCGGCTGATCGATGCCTTGGCCTTGGCCGGGCCGGTGCCGGATTGGGTCTGTCTGACCGCCACCGGCCCGGTGCCGCCGCCGGCGCGATTTTCGCAGCAATCGGGCTATGAGGCGATCCGGGTGCCGCTGTTTGCGCTATGGTCGGGGCATGCCACTTCGGCGGCGGTGACGGCCTTTGCGCGGACGGCGGCTGCGGCGCCCGCAGGGGCCGATTTCCCGGTCGTCTTTGATCCCGCCACCGGCGCCGTGGTCGAGCGTAGCGCCCATGCCGGCTATGGCGCGGTCGAGGCGCTGGCCGAATGTGCCGGGGCGTCGGGGCTTGGCTCGGCCATGCAGCCCTTTGTCGCGGCCCAGCCCTATTACCCGGCCACCCTGCATCTGATGGCGCTGGTCGCGCAGGTGTCCCGTTTTCCGAAATGTGTGCCGATATGATGAAATCCGTCGTTCTTGCCACCCTGTTTCTGGCGCTGCCGACCGTCCCGGCGCTGGCGCAAAGCGCGCCGCCCGCCGATGAGCTGCTGGCGCTGCGCATGTATGTCCAGCAGGGCGAGGACACCGCCGCCCGCGCCGAGCTGCGCCGCCTGCAACTGAAATACCCGCAATGGGCGGCGCCCGCCGATCCGGCCGGGCTGGTGGCCACCAGCCGCGACCCGCAGGCCGAGATCGACCGCTTTTACAGCCAGCTTGCCGCCGGCCAGACCGATCAGGCGCGCGAGACGCTGGCGCAGACGCGGCGCGATTTCCCCGGCTGGGTGCCGCCCGCCGACATGGCCGCGCAGCTGGAAACCGCCGAGGGGCAGCGCACATTGGACGATGCGCTGTCAGGCGGCGATGTCGCGACGGCGCGGGGCGTGGCCGCGCGCACGCCCGGCCTGCTGCGCTGCGACCGCATCAACAACGCCTGGCGCATTGCCGAAGGTCAGCGCGATGCCGGCGCCCGCGCCGATGCGCTGGCGACCTATCGCGCCGTCCTTGGCACCTGCACCGATCCGGGTGATCTGGCCTCGACGCTGGAAAAGGCCGATGGCGTGGCCAGCGAGGCCGAGCTGCGCGGCATGGCCGCCGGGCTTGCCAGCCGTTTTCCGGCGCAGGCCGCGCGCTTTGACGCTATCTTGCAGCGCTTGCTGGCGGGGCGGGGCGTGGTGACGGCGGCCCCGACACCGGCGAGCAAGGCCGAGAAACCGGCCAGCCCCAACGAGGGTTCCAAAGCCGCGAAAAAGGCCGCGCCACAATCCGGTGCGCAATCCAGCCCTCGCCGCAGCGCGCGGGCCGAACCGGCGGCGCCGCCCGCGCGCCGGGGCGAAACCCCGGCCCAATGCGCGGCGCGCACCGCCGGGGCACGGGCCACCGGGTCCGTTCTGGAACGCGCGTGGTGCGTCTATAACCTTGATCGCAGCATGGACGCGATGGCCGATTTCAAGACGGTGCTGGCCGGGCGCCCGAATGCCCAGCAGCGGCGCGACGCGCAATATGGCCTTGCGCTGGTCTATCTGAAACTCGGCATGTCCGAACCCGCCGCGCAGCTGGCCGCCACCGCCGATTTCGACCACCGCCAGCGCCTTGATATCGAGCGCCAGATTCTGGATCAGCGCGGCGTTGCCGCCTACAAGCAGCGCCGCTTTCGCGATGCCATTCGCTATTTCGATGCGATCGAACAGGTCACCGGCTCGATCCGCCGCGATCTCGCGATCCTGCGCGCCTATGCCTATCTGAACGCCGGCAACCAGCCCCGCGCGCTGGCCGAGTTCCGCCGCCTGAACGCCGAGCTTTCCACTACCGAAACCCGCCGCGGACTGCAGGCCGCGTCCGGCGGATAGGCGCATCCCGCGCCACCCCACCGCCTTGCCCCCAAGGCTGATCCCGACCCGGCACCCCGATGCCCTTTGGAGAACGAACAGATTGGACAGGCGCCGCCGAACCTTGTCGCTCAGCGTGCAATTCGCCTTGGTGATGCTCAGCTTTGTGCTGCTTGTCGGCGGTGTCAGCTGGGTCGGATATCAGGGCGCCAGCGCGCTGAGCCGCGCGCAGGATCGGGTGCGCGTGCTTGGCGATGCCATGGGCGTGATCGAACAGGCCGAAAGCGCCTTTCTGGCGCGTGAGATCGCGTTGATCCGGGCGCTGGCCACCGACACGCCGCAGGCGCGGTCGCAATTCGTGCAGGCCAACCGCAGCGCGTCCGAGGCACTGGACCGGCTGACCGCCTTGCCGGCGCCGGATGCGCAGACGCTGGCCGATGCCGCCGCGATCCACACCGCCAGTCAGGAATGGGTGCAGGAGGTGGCGCTGCCGTTTCTGGCCCGCAATGCCACGGTCAAGGACGACACCGGCCATGCCCGGCTGCTGGCCGAATATATGGCCCAGACCCTGACCGGCCCCTTGGCCCAGATCGCACCCGAATCCTTTGCCCGCCTGCGCAGCACGGCCGTGCGGCGGACGCTGGACAGCCGCAGCCAGCGCGACGCGGCGCTGGCATGGATCCACGATTCGAACGGCATTACCGCCGCCGTGGTCATGCTGGCGGCGCTGATGGCATTCGCCGTCCTGCACCACCGCATCAGTCGCCCGATCAGCCGGCTGGCACTGGCGATGGCGCGGCTGGCGCGCGACGACCGCACCGTGGACATCCCCTATCAGGACCGCTCGGACGAGATCGGCGCCATGGGCCGGGCGCTCTTGATCTTTCGCAACCTTGCCGTGGCGCGGGCCGAGGATCTGGACGTCAAGGGCGCGCTGACCCGGCTGTCGGACATGGTGCAGGCGCAAGACAGCCTGCGTGACTTTGGCCATACCGCGCTGACCGCGATGGCGCAGGAGCTGGGCGCCGAGGTGGCGGTGTTCTTTTCCTACGATCCCGAACAGCATCGGCTGTGGCTGTTTTCGGCCTATGGCTACCGGCTGTCCGAGGACATGCCGAAATCCTATGCCATGGGCGAGGGGCTGATCGGGCAGGTGGCGCGCGACCGCAAGCTGCGCGTGCTGTCGCCGGTGCCGGAAAACTATCTTCGGCTGCAATCGGGCACCGGGCATGGCGCGCCGCAGATGATCCTGCTGACGCCGGTCTTGCTGCGCGACCGGCTGATCGGGGTGATGGAATTTGCGCTGATGGCGCCCATGAATGCGACGCGCCAGCGCATCCTCGACGAGGCGATTCACGCCGTCTCGCTGCCGCTGGAAAATCTGGAACGCGCGCTGGAGACCCGGGCGCTGCTGGCCCAGAGCCGGCGCCAGACCGAAGAGCTGCAGGCCGCCGAAGAGGAATTGCGCGCCCAGCAAGAGGCTTTGCAGGCCACCAATGACGAGCTGGCCTGCCGCACCAGCCAGCTGGAGGCCTCGCAGAAAGAGGCGATCACCCGGGCCGAGGAATTGCAGCGCACCAGCCAATACAAGTCGCGCTTTCTGGCCAATATGTCGCATGAGCTGCGCACGCCGCTCAACAGCATGCTGATCCTGGCGCAGGATCTGGCCAGCAACAGCGAACGCAACCTGCAACCCGATCAGGTCGAGGCAGCGCAGGTCATCCACACCAGCGGCATCAGCCTGTTGCGCCTGATCAACGAGATCCTTGACCTGTCCAAGATCGAGGCCGGCAAGATCGAGGTCCGGCGCGAGCCGCTGGCCCTGCGCCAGCTGGTGCTGACGCTGGAGCACAGCTTCCGTCCCATCGCCGAACAAAAGCGCGTGGATTTTCGCATCACCTGCGCCTTGGGCCTGCCCGAGCTGATCCTGACCGATCCCGGCCGGCTGGAGCAGATCGCCAACAACCTGATCGGCAATGCGCTGAAATTCACCGCTCAGGGTGGGGTGCAGGTCACGCTGGCCCCCGAGGGCGGTGACCGGCTGGCGCTGATCGTGCGCGACAGCGGTATCGGCATCCCGACCGAAAAGCTGACGGCGATCTTTCAGCCCTTCGAACAGGTCGATGACAGCACCCATCGCCAATATGGCGGCACCGGGCTGGGGCTGACCATCTCGCGCCAGCTGGCGGTGCTGATGGGCGGCACGCTGGAGGTGGACAGCGTGCTGGGGCAGGGTTCGGTGTTCCGGCTGGTCATTCCGATCGGCGCGGGTGCGGGCCTGCCGGCGGCCTCGGTGCCTGCGCCGCTGCCCTTGCCCGCTCCGGCCGCCGCCGTGCGGCGCGAGGGGGTGGGACGTTCGGTGCTTGTGGTCGAGGATGACGGCGGCACGCAAAAGGCGGTCTCGCATCTGATGGCGCGGGCCGGGATCGAGGTGACGGGCGCGCTGACGGCCGAAGAGGCGCTGGCCCTGCTGCGCAGCCAGCGCTTTGACTGCCTGATCCTTGACATCGGCCTGCCCGACCTGTCGGGCTTTGAGTTTCTGGACCGGCTGGCCGGGCTGGGCTGTTCGGTGCCGGTGGTGGTCTATTCCGCCCGCGACATCCAGCCCGACGAGCTGCTGCGCCTGCGCGGCCATACCGACAGCATCGTGCTGAAGGGCGAGCATTCCGAACGCCGGCTGCTGGACGAGGTTTCGGCCTTTCTGCATCCGGCGCAGGCCGCGCCCGCCAGCCCGGCGCCCGCACCTGCCGCAGCGCCCGCCGATACCGCGCCGCTGCAATGCAAGCTGCTGCTGGTCGATGACGACATGCGCAATATCTATGCCTTGGCCAAGGTGCTGCGCGCGCGCGGCTGCGAGGTGGTGCTGGCGCAGGACGGGCTGAAGGCGCTGGCCGAGCTGGAGGCCCATCCCGATGTGCAGATCGTGCTGATGGACATGATGATGCCCAATATGGACGGCTATGAGGCCATGCGCGAAATCCGCGCGCGCGGCGGCGATTGGCGGGATCTGCCGATCATCGCCCTGACCGCCAAGGCCATGAAGGAGGACCGCGACCGCTGCATCGAGGCCGGGGCCTCGGACTACATGACCAAGCCCATCGACACGCCGCAACTCTTGGCCAAGATCCGCGAGCAGTTGCAGCATGGAAAATGAGATCGGCGAATTCGCGGATTGGGTGTGCTGGCGTTTTGGCCATGATTTCCGGCAGTATCGCCCGGCGACGCTGGCCAGCCGGCTGCGCCAGCTGTGCGCGCGGCTGCAACTGGAGGGCGCGGCGGCGCTGCGCGACTGGCTGACGCAGCACCCCGAGCGGATCGACGAGGTCGTGGACCGCATCTGTGTGCCGGTCAGCGAGATCTTTCGCGAGCCCCGCGCCTTGGACGAACTGCGCCGGCTGGTGTTTCCGCAGCTGCGCAGCTTTCCCACGATCACGGTCTGGCACGCCGGATGCGCTGCCGGCCAAGAGGCCTATTCCATGGCGATCCTGCTGCATGAGGCCGGGCTGTTGCCGCGCAGCCGGATCTTTGCCAGCGACATTTCGGCCGGGGCGCTGGCACGGGCGGGGCAGGGGCTGATCGCGGGTTCGGATCTGGCGGCGGCGCAGCCGCGCTATGCGGCGGCGGGCGGCGAGGGGGCGCTGGCGCGGCATTTCCTGCCGGCGGGCGACCAGATGCGGCTGGCGCCGGGCTTGATGTCGCATATCAGCTTCGTGCGCCACAACCTCGCCACCGATGCCGTGTTCTGCGAGGCGAACCTGATCCTGTGCTGCAATGTGCTGATCTATTTCCAGCGCGCGCTGCAGGCGCGGGCCATGCAGCTGTTTGCCGATTCCCTTGTCCGGGGCGGCCGGCTTTGCCTTGGCCGGCACGAGATGGCGCTGGCCGCCGCGCACCGCTACGAGCTTATGCCCGGCAGCGCCTGGATCCTTTGCCCGCAGCCCAAGGCCTGGCCCGTGCCCTGCCCGGATGGGCTGGGCCCCGTTCCAGATGAAAGGATGCAATGACCCAGACCCTGGCCCCCGATCAGACTGCCGAGCTTGCGCGTCCCCGGATCCTGATCGTCGATGACATCGCCGCCAATCTGACGGCAATGCGCGTCTTGCTGCGCCATGTGGACGCCGAACTGATCACCGCCCAATCCGGCAATGAGGCGCTGTCCTTGGCACTGGACCACCAGTTCGCGCTGGTGCTGCTGGATGTGCAGATGCCCGAGATGGACGGGTTCGAGGTCGCGGGCTTTCTGCGCGACAACCCGTTTTCGGCCGACACGCCGCTGATCTTCATGACCGCCTCGAACGCGGATGAGTTCAACCAGCTCAAGGGCTACGATTCCGGGGCCATCGACTATATCGGCAAGCCGATCAACGAACGCATCCTGCTGTCCAAGGTCGGGCTGTTTCTGGACCTGTGGCGCAGCCGGCAGCAGTTGATGCAGGCGCTGGCGCAGGTCCACCAGCAGCGCCAGATCCTGCGCGCCACCTTTGATGCGGTGGGCGACGGCATCATCGCCACCGACATCCACGGGGCCGTCACATGGATGAACCCTGCGGCCGAGCGCATGACCGGCTGGAGCGCCGCCGCGGGCCGGCCGCTGCGTCAGGTGCTGCCGCTGGAAACCCCCGAGGGCCGCGATCTGGGCGACGCGCTGTTCGCGGCGCCCGCCCCGGACATGCCGCCCTATCTGATGCTGCGCCGGCGCGAGGATCGCTGCCTGCCGGTCAGCTGCACCGCCTCGGCGGTGCTTGACACCGACGAGCAGCCGATTGGCGGCGTGGTGGTGTTCCGCGACGCCTCGCAGGCCTATGCCCGCCAGCTCGCCCTGCAGGACAAGGCCGAGACCGACCCGCTGACCGGTCTTTTGAACCGCGCCGGCTTTAACCGCCGGCTGCAGGCGATGCTGGCGGCGCGAGGTGGCAACCGGCGTGATCTGGCGCTGCTTTTCGGCGATCTCGACAAGTTCAAGCCGGTGAACGATGGCTTTGGCCATGCCGCAGGCGACATGGTGTTGCGCGAGATTGCCACCCGCATGGGCCGCTGCATGCGCGAGGTCGATGTGGCCGCCCGCTGGGCCGGCGATGAGTTTGCCGTTCTCATGCCCTGCGACGAACTGGGCGAGGCGCAGCAGCTGGCCGCCCGCCTGACCGAGGCCCTGCGCGAGCCCATCGCCATCGGCAAGGCCGGGATCGCGGTTTCGGTGGGCATCAGCATCGGCATCTCGATGGCCAGCGCGGCAGGTTGGGACCACGCCGCCATGTTGGACGAAGCTGACCGGCTGCTTTACGCCAAAAAGGCGCAGCGCGCCCGCGATGGTCGGATCGCCGAGGTGGCGCGATGACCGGCCCCACGCAGAACCAAGGCCCCCGCCAAAACCATTGCATTGCCTGTGGGCGATGCCCATCTGTCAGAAACAACCAAAAGGTGTAGATATGGCAGCGATTGTTTTTCGCCCCGGCGCAGGCGCGCTTCGCGACATGACGCTGATCGACTGGTCCGTCTTTCTGGATCTGCCCGAGGCCAGCCGCTCGGCCACACGGCTGCGGCTGTCGGACAGCGCCGGCCATGTCGCATTGCTGACCGGAACCGGGCTGCTTTATGGCGGCGCGGGTCCGGGCGGGCTAAGCGGCGGCACCCTGCAAGGCCTGCGCATCGCGCAGGGCACGCAGACGGTGTTCGAGGCCTCGGGTCTGGCCGTGTCGTTGGCACCGCTGGCCGGGGCCTATGCCCGATCCGACGACAACGCCCTGACGCGGTTGCTGCTGGCCGGGCATGACCGGGTGCAGGGCACCGATCTGGCCGATACGCTGACCGGCTACGCGGGCAATGACACGCTGCTGGGTCTGGGCGGCCATGACAAGATCTTTGGCGGCACCGGCAACGACTGGCTGCTGGGCGGCGCGGGCAATGACACGCTGCTGGGCGAGGCGGGCAATGACCTCTTGTCCGGCGGCCTTGGCCATGACGTGCTTTATGGCGACATCGGTGATGACACGCTGTCGGGTGATGCCGGTAATGATGCGCTTTACGGCGGCGACGGCAATGACCGGCTGCTGGGCGGGCTGGGCGATGACACGCTTTATGGCGGCAATGGTCATGACCTTGCCTTTGGCAGCGCCGGCGCCGACCGCCTTTATGGCGAGGCCGGCAATGACCGCCTGTTCGGCGACCTCGGCAATGACACGCTGTATGGTGGCACCGGCAATGACACGCTGGACGGCGGGCTGAACAATGACACGCTTTATGGCGAGGCGGGCGACGACCTGCTTTATGGCGGTTTTGGCGACGATTGGCTGGGCGGTGGCACCGGCAATGACAGCCTTTTTGGCGGGCCGGGAAATGATCAGCTGTTTGGCGAGGACGGAGACGACCTTTTGTCGGGCGGATTGGGCAATGACCGGATATTCGGCGGCGCCGGCAATGACCGCATTTACGGCAATACCGGGGCAGACAGCCTTTATGGCGGCGCGGGCGCGGATATGTTCGTCTTTCTGGCCCCATCCGATTCGACGCCGCAGGCGCGTGATTACATCGACGATTTTTCGCGGGCCGATGGCGACCGTATCGACCTTTCAGCCATCGACGCCAATAGCAAATTGCAGGGCGCGCAGGATTTCACCTATATCGGCAAACAGGCCTTCAGCGGCACGGCGGGCGAATTGCGCTGGCTGCGCACCGCCAATGCCACCTATGTGCAGGCGGATCTGGATGGCGACGGCACCGCCGATTTTGCCATCATGATTGGCAAATCGATTGATCTGGCCGTCGGGGACTTCCTGCTGTGACGCCATCCCGGCCCGGTCCCGCAGCCGGGCCGAACCACGGAAGGCCCGAAATATCTTGGATTTCCTGCCAGTTTTTCCGCAGGCCCATGCCGTGCTTTGCCATATTCGCGGGCGGCTTGGATATATGCCGAATATGACTAAACTAACGGTTGTAATGACAACCTGTCTAAACGGCCAAGTTGTCACAAGGTCAGGTTGATTCTAGAAGGGGTGCATGTTGGTTAAGGAGTAAGGCAAATGAGCAAAGGGAAATATCGTCAGCGTTTGACGGAAATGGGATGGTGGGGCGTTTTCTTCATCCTCGTCATGCCGGCATTCTCGGCCTTCTTCTATAAACTGCATTTGCGCTATGCCGAGGATTTTGTCCGTTTTGCCGGTCAGGATATGGCCGATCTGGCCCGGACCTCGCAGGGGTTCTCGAATATTTTCGGCGTCGCGGCGCTGCTCTTCCTGATCTTTCCGATTTGCGGTGGCATCATGGTGTTTCTCGGCCGCGAGTTTTATCAAGACGAGCTGAAGTTTTTGTAAAAACCGCCTCTGGCCGTATTTTAAACTTGCCAGAATTCACCCGGACGTGCAGGATCGGGCCATACCAAGACCTTTTCCCCAGACGTATTTATCTGCACCTGTTCCACGTCGCAGTCCGGCATTTTTTTCGCACCAAGACATTCCCGCAGGCGCGACCCCAAGAACGAGCCCTTCCGTCAAGGAGGGGTTCACTTGTTTTGGGCAAGGGGCATGGCGACACCCGGCCTCCATGCCGACCGCTCAGGCGCTGCGCGTCAACATGCCGAACAGGTCACGCGGATCGTCGGGATCGGCAAGGATGTCCAGCAGCTCATAGCAATCGCCGTCCTTGATCGCGTCATGGACATAGCGCAGCGCCGAGAAATCCTCGATCGCAAAGCCCACGGAATCGAACAGGGTGATCTGGCGCGGATCGGTGCGGCCCGGCACGGCACCCAGCATCACCTGCCACAGTTCGGTCACCGGGAAATCCTCGGGCATCTGCTGGATCTCGCCCTCGATCCGGGTCTGGGGCGGGTATTCGACAAAGACGCTGGCGCGGCTCAGGATGTCGCACTGCAGCTCGGTCTTGCCGGGGCAGTCGCCGCCGATGGCGTTGATATGCACGCCGGCGCCGACCATGTTGTCCGACAGCACCGTCGCGTTCTGCTTGTCGGCGGTGCAGGTGGTGATGATCTGCGCGCCCTCGACCGCGGTCTGCGCGCTGGCGCATTCCACCACCTCGAAGCCCTGCGCCCGCAGGTTGCGCGCCGCCTTGGCCGTCGCCGCCGGGTCGATGTCGTGCAGCCGCAGCCGGTTGATGCCGCAGAGCACGCGAAAAGCCAGCGCCTGAAACTCGCATTGCGCGCCATTGCCGATCATCGCCATCACCTCGGCGCCCTCGGGGGCCAGATAGCGCCCGACCAGGCCCGAGGTCGCCGCCGTGCGCAGCGCCGTCAGGATGGTCATTTCCGTGAGCAGGATCGGATAGCCCGTCGCGACCGAGGACAGCACCCCGAAGGCCGTCACCGTCTGATAGCCCGAATGCGTGTTCTTGGGATGGCCGTTGACGTATTTGAAGCCGTAATTCTCGGCATCGGCGGTCGGCATCAGCTCGATTACGCCATCGCGCGAATGACTGGCGACGCGCGGCGTCTTGTCGAATTCCGGCCAGCGGCGGAAATCATCTTCGATATAGCGCGCCAGATCGGCCAGCACCTGCTCGGGTCCGAGCGACATCACCAGCCGCATCATGTTGGCCACCGAGACAAAGGGCACAAGGGCAAGTTCGGAAGGTTGCGACATCACAGGCTCCGGGTCATGCGGTCAAGGACGCGCCGGCCGAACAGGCTGGCGGTCAGGTCCGAAATCAGGCGCGCCGTGCGCCCGCGTTCGTCAAGGAATGGGTTCAGCTCGACCAGATCGAGCGAGCGGACAAGGCCGGAATCGCCCAGCGTCTCCATGATCAGATGCGCCTCGCGGAATGTGGCGCCGCCGGGCACGGTGGTGCCGACCGCAGGCGCGATGCCGGGGTCCAGAAAATCGACGTCAAAGCTGACATGCAGCAGCCCGTTTGCCGCCTCGACCCGCGCCAGAAACGCCTTCAGCGGCGCCAGAACGCCGGTCTCGTCCAGCACGCGCATGTCATTGACCTCGATCCCGGTCTCAAGGATGCGCGCAGCCTCGGCCCGATCGACCGAGCGGATGCCCATCATGCAGACATGGCGCGGATCCAGCGGATGCGCATTCGGCGGATAGGGCAGGAAATCGCCCAACCCGCAGGCATAGGCCATCGGCGTGCCATGCAGGTTGCCGCTGGTGGTGGTGTCCAGCCGGTGCAGGTCGGGATGCGCGTCCAGCCACAGCACGAACAGCGGCCGCCCCAGCTCGGCCGCGCGCCGCGCGACGCCGGCAATGGTGCCCGCCGACATGGAGTGATCGCCACCGATAAAGATCGGCAAGGTAAAATCGCGTGCCGCCTCATAGGCGTGCCGGCTCAGCAATCCGATCCAGGCGCAGGTCTCGGCCAGATCGTGGATCGCCGGATTGGGATAGCTCTGCGGCGCCTGCGACGGGATCGACAGATCGCCGCGATCCTCGACCTGCCAGCCCAGCTCGGTCAGGATCTGCGGCAGGCCGGCGGTGCGCAGCGATTGCGGCCCCATCACGCAGCCGGGTTGCGAGGCGCCGGTCTGGATCGGTGCGCCCAGAATGCAAGTGGTCTTCATCATCATTGTCCTCTTCTCCCCCAGAATGCCGGGACGTGCTGGTCAAGTCGCTTGAAATTTTGGCCAAAATGCCGGATTAATTGGCCATTCTGATCAAGGAAAAAGTCATAGTGACCCAGGACGACACCGATCGCCGCCTGCTGACGGCCCTGCGCGGCGACGCCCGGATGTCGGTGACCGAACTGGCGCATAGTCTGGGCATCTCGCGCACGACGGTGCGTCAGCGCATGGATGCGCTGGTCGCCTCGGGGCGGATCCGGCGGTTCACCATCGAAACCGACGTTGCCTGGGAAAATGAGATCCGCGCCATCACCATGGTCGAATTGCAGGGCAGCATGTCGCGGGCGGTGATCCGGCAGCTGAACCGCATCCCGGATGTGGCGGCGGTCTATGCCACCAGCGGTGTCTGGGATCTGGTGGTCGAGATCCGCACCGACACCCTGGCAGGTTTCGACCGCGTCCTGCGCGAAATCCGCGAGATCCCCGGCGTGGTCAGCAGCCAAAGCTGCCTGCTGCTCGCCCATATGACCAGCTAGCCCGCGCCTTCTTTCGTGTAAAAATATCCCCGCCGGAGGCACCGGCGCCTGCAAAAGACGATGCGCCCGGCCCTTGTTCCCCAAGGGCCGGGGCAAGCCTCAATCGGTCAGCAGCAGCCGCTTGCGATGGCTCAGGGGGTGCGCGCCGGCGATCTTGCCGATCACGCGGCCGGGCCAGGCATAAGGCTGGCTGTGGCGGGCGAAAAGCCGGCCCGAGGTCTCGGCGCGCAACTCGGTTTCTTCGCCCAGCGGGTCGATCACCGTGGCCACCAGATCGCCCTCGCGCAGGCTGTCGCCCAGCCGGCAATGATAGGCGACAAGCCCGGTCACCGGCGATTTCAGCTGCGCCATCGCCTCCAGTGGCGTCGCCTCGCAGCCCAGCCGGGGCTGGCCGCCGGGGCCTTCGACCAGTCCGCGCCCCTCCAGCACGCGCAGCAGGGCGGCGGCCTGATCCTCGGCACGGGCAGGGTCCACGTCATCATTGCTGCCCATTTCCAGCGTTGCCGCCAGACAGGCGGGCGGGATCACCGCCTCGGGGTGGCGCGCGGCCAGCGCCCACCACGGGCCCGAACAGGCCTCGTCAAAGGGGTTGCCGCCCGAAACCTCGGCCAAAAGCACCGCGCGCGCGTCGATGGCGGCGGCGATGTCCTGCGCCTCGGGCCACAGGGCCGGGCCGACATAGATATGCGGCTCGGCCTGATTGTCGGCATGCAGGTCCAGAACCAGATCGGCGTCATGGGCCAACAGCAGCAGGCGGTGGCGCAGCCGGTCCAGCGCGCCCTCGGGCTGCATCGCGGCCAAGGCCCGGCCCATGGCGGCGCGGATCGTGGCGACATTCGCTGCGGCATCGGCGCCCAGTTCCAGCGGTCCCAGATCGGACAGATCGGGATAGCAGCGGTTGAAATTCTCGCCCGAACCGGTCTCGAACCGGCCGAACAGAAAGCCGGTCCCGGTCTGGGTCAGGCCGATCGGATTGGCCTGCGGCACCAGCACGATCTCGGCCCGCAGCAGGCCGCGCGCCTCGGCCTCGGCCAGCCGCCGCGCCAGCGCGCGCAGCACCAGCATGCCGGGAAATTCATCGGCATGCAGCCCGGCCTGCAGATAGGCCTTGCGCCCGCCGGAGGGGCCAAAGCACAGGACGCTCAGCTCCAGCCCCGGCGCGATGGCATGGCTTTCGCGCGCCATCTCAGGCGGCAGTCCAGGGTTCGGCCTCGTAATAGGCCGCGCAAGCCGCGTGCAGCGCGGCCAAAGGCGCCGCGCCGGCAGCCTCGATCAGCCGATGCGCCGGCGGCATGTCGCGCAGCTCGATCCCGGCCGCCTCCAGCAGCGCCGTCACGCCGTCCAGCCCGGCCTCGGGGCGCGCGCTGACCGCCTCAAGCACCGACAACGGCGAGGCAAAGCGGCGCGAGCCGGTCAGTTGCGCGGCCAGCGCGGGGTCGGCCAGCAGGGCGACAAGGGCGTTTCCGTCGAAATACATGGGATATCCTTTCTGGTTCAGCCGTGTTGGTCACGGATGCTTTCGATGTCGAGAAACCCGGTGCCATCCCCCTCGGGGGTAAAGCGCAGGGCGATATGCGGCCCATGGCCGGCCAGTTCGCCGCCCGTGGGTGTCGGGGTTTGGGCACAGCAATCGCCGATCAGCTCGGCCGCCAGCGCCGCCAGCGCCTGCGCCGAGGTCGCGACATCGGCGCGGCGGGTGACGGTGCCGGTGGCCATGTCGATCCTGTCGCCCGGCCCGGCAAAGCAAAGCCGGGTGCCGGGGGCGATGAAATCATCGCCCTGCAGCTCGGTCTTGACCTGATCGATCTCGACCAGCACTGCGCCGCGCGCACCGATGACGTCAAGCTGGCTGTTGTCATGGTTGGCGATGACGCCGCTGCCTTCCAGCAGGCCCAGACCAAAGCGCGCGCCTTCTTCGGCGCAGGCTACGGCCAGCCGGCCCAGCCGGCGCGACGAGGCGATGTTCTGATCGACGATGGCCGCGCCGAAAATGCCCAGACCTTCCTGAATGACCAGCCCGCGCCGGCCCATGTCCGAGGCGATGCCAAAGCGCAGCGCCTCATAAGAGGTGCCGCCGCCGATCATGAAGCCCGACAGCGCCGAGGCCGCGCCGCTGACCCCGACCAGCATGGCGCCGGCAGCATGGGCATGGGCGATGGCGGTCAGGATCGGCGTCACCTCGCCGCGATGCAGCAGCGTCTCGACCAGCCGGATCTGGTTGCCGCCGGTCAGGATGATGGTGCGCAGCGCCGCGATCTGGGCGATCAGCGCCTGATCGGTGGCAAGGCGGTCGACATTGTCGATGGTGATGCGCAGGTCGATGGCCTCGACGCCCTGAGCGCGCAGGCTGCGGACGTAATCCTCGGCGGTCTGGCGCGGCTCGGACGAGGCGGCGGCCAGCACGCCAACCGGGCCCTGACATTGGCCGGCCAGTTCCGTCAACAGCAGGCTGTCGCGTGCCAGCGGCGCCGAGCCCAGCATCATCAGCCGCGCCTGCTTGCCCGGCCGGACCGCGTAATCGCGCGACAGGGCGGTGCGGCGGTTGGCGGCCAGCTGCGCCGCGTTCAGCTTGCGCGTCTGCATGGCGGCGCGGAAATCCACCGCCGTCATGCGAAAGTCGCGGTCGCGGCTCAGCATGAAGGCCAAGGCCGCGCCGCCGGGGCGGCTGATCTCGACGCTGGTGGCATAGCCCGCGCGCGGCTCGACGGCGCGGGCGCGGTCGGCGGGGTAAAGCTCGGGGTCGCCCAGCACCAGCCGCGCCATCATGTCGTAAAGCGTATAGGCGCCAAAGACATTGCGCAGCGACCGCGCCGGGGCGCGATAGGCGATGTCGCGCGCCAGCACCGGGCGCTTGTCCGGGGCCGGGATCACCTCGCCCGTGGTCAGGTCATAGCCGTCGCCATCGTCGATATAGCTGAAGCCGATATTCTCGATCAGCTTGCGGCGGCGGTCGACATGCGCCGCCGACAGGTCCAGCACAAAGACGCCGTATTCGCCGACCACGCGGGCCTTGTCGCCCTCGACGATCAGGGCGGTGTTCTCGTCGATGCCAAAGCCGCGGGCGGTGCCGCTGGCCTGCATCGCCACCACCAGCCGGCCAAAGCGGCCGCGCTTGATGAAATGCTGATCGACCATGCCCCATGGGAAAAAGCCCAGACCCCGCGCCAGCAACAGGCCCGGATCGTCGGCCGTTTCGACCACGCCCCAGGTCGCCGCCTCAAGCGAGGTCCCGCCCGAAACCATCGCCCCCGACATGATCGCCGCCCCCGCGCTGGAGCCGGCGACCAGCCCGCCCCGGGCCAGCGCCTCGCGGATCGCTGTCAGCACCGGGCTGTCCTGACCGCCGGGCGCCAGCGCGCCGGTGATCAGCGCCTGATCGCCGCCGGTGAAATAGACGCTGCCATAGTCCTGCACCAGCTGGACCTGCGCCTTGTCGCGGGCGGCGCTGGCCGCGTCCGGGCCATGCACCGCCGACAGCGCCGCGTCAAAGCCATGGGCGCGGAACACCTCGACGGTTTCCTGCCCGACCTCGACGGGCTCGGACGAGGCGGTGGGGAACACCAGAATGCGCCCGCCCGACAGGCGGTGCATCTGGGCATAGATGGCGGCATTGTCATCCTCGAGCCGGCCGCCGATGACAGCCAGCCGAGGGGTCGTCACGTTTTCCATGATCAGGCTTGCGGCACGATCAGGACGCCGCGCGCATCGGCGCTGACCACATAGCCCGCCGGCACGTCAAAGCCGCTGGCGGCCAGCCGGCTGGAGACCGGCTCGGGTTCGGGCGCGCCGAAGGCGGGCGTAAAGTGGATGATCTGTTTCCATGACCGGGTGATGTTCTCGCAAAAGAACAGGATCAGATCGTCGCGCCCGGCCCGGTCCAGCGCCGCGCCCAGGGCCAGTTCCTCTTCCTCGATGATGGTGATGGCGGCGGGATCGACGCCCTCGGCGATCAGCGCGGCCCGCATCAGGCGCGGCATCTCGTCGGGGGCGCGGTTGCGCAGGTTGTCGTCGCGGTGACAGATATAGCTGTCGAAATGGCCGGCGACCTTGCGGGCGATGGCGGTCACATCCTCGTCGCGGCGATCGCCGGGGCAGGTGACGCAGACGATGCGCTGGCCGCGCGGCTTCAGCCGGTCGACCAGATCGACCATGGCGCCCACCGCCGCCTCATTGTGGCCATAATCCAGAATGACGCGGAAGCCATGCTCGTCGAACACGTTCATCCGGCCGGGCGACTGGAAGAAGGTATTGTCAAAGGTGCGCAGGCCCGAACGGATCTGGTCCAGCGTCTTGCCAAGCGCATAGGCCATGCCGGCGGCGAACATGGCGTTTTCCACGTTGTGCAGCGCCTTGCCCTCCAGCGTCGCCGGGATCAGATGCGTCCAGATCAGCGGCAGTTGCAGCCCCTTGTCATAGATCACGATCTGATCGCCGTTCAGCCCCTGTTCCAGCACCATGGCGGGCTGGCCCAGCCGGATATGTTCGCGCACCAGCTCATGTTCGGGGTTGCGGGTGACATACATGATGCGCTGCGCCGGCGAAACCGCCGCCATCTTCAGCGTGTGCTCGTCATCGGCATTCAGCACCACGGTGCCGCGCGTGATCTGCGCAATCACCTGCTTGACCTTGGCAAGCCCGTCCAGCGTATCGACGCCGCCCAGCCCAAGGTGGTCCGAGGTGACGTTCAGCACCGCGCCCACGTCGCAGAAGTTATAGCCCAGCCCCGAACGCACGATGCCGCCGCGCGCGGTTTCAAGGACGGCGATATCCACGGTCGGGTCGCGCAGCACCATGCGGGCGGAAACCGGGCCGGTCATGTCGCCCTTCACGGTCACATTGCCGTCGATCATCACCGCATCGGTCGAGGTCTGGCCGACGACATGGCCCGCCATCTTCAGGATATGGGCCAGCATGCGCGAGCAGGTGGTCTTGCCATTGGTGCCGGTCAGCGCCGCAATCGGCACGCGCGCCTGCGAGCCTTGCGGGAACAGCATGTCCATGATCGCGCCGCCCACGTCGCGCGGCGTGCCCTCGGAGGGGGCAATATGCATGCGCAGGCCGGGGCCGGCGTTGATCTCGCAGATGCCGCCGCCGGTCTCGCGATAGCTGCGGGTGATGTCGGTGGTCAGGAAATCGACCGCGCCCACGTCCAGCCCGATGGCGCGGATCGCGCGTTCGGCCATCAACCGGTTGTCGGGATGGATGGTATCGGTGCAGTCCACTGCGGTGCCGCCGGTCGAGATATTGGCGGTCTTGCGCAGATAGACCTCTTCGCCCTCGGGGGGGGTGCTGTCGGGGGTATAGCCGCGTTCGTCCAGAAGGCGCAGGGCCTGTTCGTCCAGCTCCAGCCGGGTCAGCACGTTTTCATGGCCGACGCCCCGGCGCGGGTCCTGATTCACGATGCCGACCAGTTCGGCGATGCTATGGCGCCCGTCGCCCCTGACATGGCCCGGCACCCGGCGCGCGGCGGCGACCAGCTTGCCATCGACCACCAGCAGGCGGTGATCATCGCCTTGCAGCATGGTTTCGACCACCACGGCCGAGCCCTCGGCATCGGCGATGTCAAAGGCGGGCGCCACGCCCTCGGGGGAGGTGATATTGACGGTGACGCCACGGCCATGATTGCCGTCCAGGGGCTTGATGACCACGGGATAGCCGATGCGGTCGGCCGCCGACAGCGCCTCGTCGGCATCATAGACCAGCCGCTGTTTCGGCACCGGCAGGCCCAGATCGGTCAGGATCTGGTTGCACAGGTTCTTGTCCGAGGCGATCTCGACCGCGATATGCGGGGTTTTCGAGGTCAGAGCGGCCTCGATACGCTGCTGATACTTGCCCTGCCCGACCTGGATCAGGCTGGCGTCGTTCAGGCGATAAACCGGAATATCGCGCGCCCGCGCCGCCCGCACCAGCTCCATCGCCGAAGGGCCCAGCGAGCGTTTGTCGGCATAGGTCAGGAAATCCTCGACATCCTCGGCCAGCGCCGGGGCGTCGCCCTCGGCGCGGGCGATGGCGGCCAGCATGTCGCAGGCGACCTCGCCGGCCTCAAGGCCGATGTCCTCATTGTCGTAGCTGTAAAACACCTCGACGAAATCCGGGTCGTCCGTCGGGCTGGACCATGCCAGCGCGCCGTCGACGCCAGCGGCGTGTTGCAGCGCAAGCGCCAGCCGGGCGACCAGATCGCCCACCGAAAGCGGGGCGCCGTCGCGCAGCGCGGCGATCCAGTCGGCCTGATCGCGTGCCAGCCCCGGCAGCGCCCCGGCCAGCTGGTCCAGCACCTTGACGCCCTGACGCTCTAGCGCCTCGGCATAGGCGGGCTTGACGTCCAGCCCCAGCCGCACCAGCGGCTGATTGGCGTGGACGTTGGGACCGACATAGACAGAGGTGGATTCGATGTTCATTCAGAACTCCCGTTGGCACTTGGGCCGTGATGTGGGGAAAGCAAGAGGCGGGGGCATGCGCCCCGGGGATCAGTCGTGCGGCCGCGGCACGATCATGCGCGGCACCGGGGCAAAGCGGGCGATCTTGCCCGAATTCGACCCCAGAAAGACCTGCAGCACCGGCCCGAGATGGCTTGAGCCGATCACCAGCAGCTCATCGGGCATCCATTCCAGACTGTCGATGGCCGCCTTCCAGGTCGGGCCGTCACCCAGCACGCTTTGCGGTCGTTCGCCGGGCAGGGCCGCGAACATGCGCTCATGCGCCTGCAGGGCGGCGCTGCGGAACTGGTTCGACACCAGATTTTCCACGTCATAGCCGGCGCCGGTCGGATACATCTGCTTGTCGCGCACGATAAAGGTCGCCAGCCGCAAGGGCACGCCCAGGGCGCTGGCGAATTCGCGCGCGCGGCTTGCCACCGCCGAACAATCGCTTTGCGCCGCCACCGCACAGGTGACGCGCGTGACCCGCGCCTGCGGTGCCGCGACATAGCCGCGCGGCGCAAGGATCACCGGCTGGCGGGCGCTGTGCAGGATCTCGGTCGCGGTGGTGCCTTCGTGAAAGCGCCCCAGCAGCGCCGAGCGGGCCGAGCCCAGCACGACGCCATCGACGCCCAGCTCTTCGGCGGCGCGGCAAAGCCCGGTCCCGGCTGAATTGGCATGGCGGATTACCACCTCGGCCGCGATGTCGCCGGGCAGTTCGGCCTTGGCTGTCGCCATGGCCTTGGCGGCGAAGCGTTCAAGGTATTGCACGTATTCGGCATCGACGCGGGCCGGCGAGGGATGGTCCCAGCCCTCGGGCTGGATGGTCGCAACCACGAGCGAGCCGCCCGAGGATCGCGCCAGCGTGGCGGCAAGATGCAGCGCCTCGCGCCCGCCCTTGTCCACCGAGAAACCGACAAGCAGGCGCATCAGGCTTCCCCGTCTTTTTCGAGCCGCGAGTGGCGCATCGAATAGGTAAAATACAGCGTCGCCGCCAGAATAACCCAGACCCCCGTCAATTTGAACACGATCGCCGACAGGCTGGAGATCAGGTAAAGGCACAGCAGGATGCTGAGGATCGGCACTGCCGGAAACAGCGGCACCTTGAACCCGCGCGGCGCATCGGGCCGGGTATAGCGCAGAATGATGACGCCGATCGACACCACGGTAAAGGCCACCAGCGTCCCCATCGAGGTCAGATCCCACAACACGCCCGAGGGCACGAAGGCGGCGATGGTGGCGACGAAGGCCGCAACAATGAAGGTATTGGCCGTGGGCGTCATCGTATGCGGGTTCACCCGCTCGAAGATGCGCGGCAGCATGCCGTCGCGGGCCATGGCGAACAGGATCCGGGTCTGGCCGTAAAGCACCACCAGCGTCACCGAGAACACCGAGATCACCGCCCCGCCCGCCAGCATGATCGCCGGCAGGCGCGAGCCGGTGATGTTTTGCAAGATGGTGGCCAGCCCCGCCTCTTGCCCGTCGAAACTGGCCTGCGCCTGCGCCCCCAGCGCCGCAATCGCGACAAGGATGTAAAAGCCGGTGACGATCACCAGCGCCAGTCCGATGGCCAGCGGCAGGTTGCGGCGCGGGTTCTCGACCTCGTCGCCGGCGGTCGATACCGCGTCAAGCCCGATGAAAGTGAAAAAGATCGAGCCCGCCGCCATCGACACGCCGGTAAAGCCATGCGGGGCAAAGGGGGTCAGGTTGTCTGATTTGAAGGCGGTCATCGCGATGATGATGAACATCGCCAGCACGCCCAGCTTGATGCAGACCATGATCGCATTGGCCTTGGCCGATTCCTTGGAGCCGCGCGACAACAGCAGGCAGCACAGGAACACCAGACAGGCGGCAGGCAGGTTGATCCAGCCCTCGCCGCCAAAGCGGATGGCATAGCCCTCGGCCACCAGAGGCGCGGTCAAAAGCTGCCTTGGCAGTTCCAGCCCGGTGACGTTCCAGATCAGGTTGTGCAGATATTCCGCCCAGCCCACGCTGACCGCCGCCGCCGAGATGCCATATTCAAGGATCAGGCAGGCCGCGACCAGAAAGGCCACGCCTTCGCCCAGCGTGGCATAGGCATAGGAATAGGACGAGCCCGAGACCGGGATCATCGAGCTCATCTCGGCATAGCACAGCGCCGTCAGCCCGGCGGCAAAGGCCGCGATCAGAAACGAGATCAGCACCGCCGGCCCCGCGACCGGCACCTGTTCGCTGAGCACGAAGAAGATCCCGGTGCCGATGGTGGCGCCGACGCCGAACATGGTCAGCTGGAACAGGGTGATCGAGCGTTGCAGCCCGCCTTCGGTTCCGGGGGCAGAGGTCTCGGCGACATAGGTCCGAACGGGTTTCTTGCGCAGCAGCCGCTGCCCCAGGCTGGGTGTTGTCATGTCACGTCCCTGTCATTATGCCGCAGTGCGGCGATTTTTAATAATTGTTAGCGCAACCTGCCGCCATGAGTCCTGCCGTAGTTGTCACACATGACGCGAAATACTGCGGTGCTGAAAAATCTTGCGGCAGATCTTGCCGGAGAACGGGAAACAATTGACCTTGCCGGGCCGACCGCTCACCCTTGGCGCCAACCCCTGCTCGCCAACGGACACGGAACAGCATGAAAGACAATGACGGCGGCGCCGTGGCCCTGGACCGGATCGACCTGAAAATTCTGGAACGCCTGCAGGCCAATGGCCGGATGACCAATCAGGAATTGGCCGATGCGGTCGGGCTGTCGGCCAGCCCCTGCCTTAGCCGCGTGCGCCGGATGGAGCGGGCGGGCGTCATCACCGGCTATAATACGCAGATCGCGCTGTCACGGATCTGTCGTCATGTCGATGTGGTGGCGGCGGTCACGCTGAAGGCGCATGGCCCCGAGGATTTCGAACTGTTCGAGAACATGGTCATTGCCATGCGCTTCGTCACCGAATGCACCAAGGTCAGCGGCCCCATCGACTATCTGGTGCATTTCGTCTGTCCCGATATCTCGGCCTATCAGATGCTGTCGGACGAATTGCTGCTGATGGGGCCCAAGGTCGGCAACCTGTCAAGCTATATCGTGCTCAAGACGGTCAAGCCCAATCAGGGCTTTGCCCTTGACGGGCTGCTGGAACAGCCGGTGCGCTAGGCCTTGCCGGCGGGCGGGGCGGCGGGGGCCAGCAGGTCGCGGATCTGCGCCCGCATCAGCCCGGCGATGTCCTGCATCAAGGCGCCATGCGTCGTCGATTTGCGCCAGTAAAGCCCGATGTCGCGGCCCAGATCCGGCTCGGCAAAGGCCGGTGCCGCGATCTGCGGCTGTCCCAGCGGGTGCAGACAGGCCAGAGCCGGCATCAGCGTCAGCCCCATGCCGGCCATGACCATATGGCGCAGGGTTTCCAGACTGGTGCCGCGAAACCCGTCATATTCCTCGGCCCCCGACTGGCGGCACAGGTCCAGTGCCTGATCGCGCAGGCAATGGCCTTCCTCCAGCAGCATCAGCTTTTGCCCGGCCAGATCGCTGGCCGCGACGCGGGGCTGGCCGGCCAGCGGATGCGCGGCGGGCACGGCCAGCCGGAACGGTTCACGAAACAGCGGCGTGCCGGTGACATGCGCATCCTCGACCCGCTGGCCAAGGATCACCGCGTCCAGCCGGCCGTCGATCAGCTGCGCCAGCAGCTCGGCGCTTTTTTCCTCGGTCAGCTTCAGCGCCAGCTTGGGAAAGCGCGCGGTCAGCCCCGGCAGGATATGCGGCAACAGATAGGGGCCCAGCGTCGGGAACACGCCCAGATGCAGCTGGGTCAGGCCCTCGGCACCATGGCCGCTAGCCTCGTCGCGCATCTGGCGCAGCTCGTCATGGATGCGCCGCGCGCGGCGCACTGCCGCCTCGCCTGCCGGGGTCAGGATCAGGTTGCGCGGCGCGCGCTCGAACAGCGCGACGCCCAGTTCCTCTTCCAGCCGGCGGATCTGTGTCGACAGCGTCGGCTGGCTGACGTTGCAGACCTCGGCCGCCAGACGAAAGCTGCGATGATCGGCCAGCGCGATCAGATAGGCAAGGTCGCGCAGATTCACCGGCCGCGCCTCAGGCCGCCTTTTCGGCGGCAGGCAGCCGGATCAGGTGGTCAAAGGCCGCAAGGCTGGCCTTGGCGCCCTCGCCCATGGCGATGACGATCTGCTTGTAAGGCGCGACCGTGCAATCGCCGGCGGCAAAGACACCGGGGATCGAGGTCGCGCCATAGCGGTCGACCTCGATCTCGCCACGCGGCGACAGGGCCAGCGTGCCCTTGAGCCAATCGGTGTTCGGCACCAGCCCGATCTGGACAAAGATCCCGTCCAGCGCCAGCTCGCGCGTCTCGCCACTGGTGCGGTCCTCATAGGCAAGGCCGGTGACGCGGGCGCCGTCGCCCTTGACCTCGGTGGTGCGCGCCTGGGTCAGCACGGTGACGTTCGAGAGGCCACGCAGCTTGCGTTGCAGCACGTCATCGGCGCGCAGGATCTTGTCGAATTCGATCAGCGTGACATGCGCGGCAAGCCCGGCAAGGTCGATCGCCGCCTCGACGCCGGAATTGCCGCCGCCGATCACCGCGATGCGCTTGCCCTTGAACAGCGGGCCGTCGCAATGGGGGCAGAAGGCCACGCCCTTGTTCAGATACTGTTCCTCGCCCGGCACACCCATGCGCCGCCACCGCGCGCCGGTCGACAGGATGACCGAAGCCGCGCTCAACGCCGCCCCCGAGGCCAGAGTGATGCGGAAGCCGTCGCCGACCTCTTCCAGCCTGGTCGCGACCTGATTGTTCATGATCTCGACGTCATATTCGCGGACATGGGTTTCCAGCGCGCGGGCCAGTTTCGGCCCTTCGGTATGGGGAACCGAGATCAGGTTCTCAATGGCCATGGTGTCCAGCACCTGACCGCCAAACCGTTCGGCCACCACGCCAGTGCGGATGCCCTTGCGCGCGGCATAGACCGCCGCCGCCGCACCGGCCGGGCCACCGCCCACGACCAGCACCTCGAAGGGTGCCTGTTCGTTGATCGCCTGCGCCGCGCGATCCGCCGCGCCGGTGTCGATCTTGGCCAGAATTTCCTCGGGGCCCATGCGACCGGCGCCGAACACCTCCCCGTTCAGGAAGATCGTCGGCACTGACATGACCTGACGCGCCTCGACCTCGGGCTGGAACAGCGCGCCGTCGATGGCGACATGTTCGATGCCGCGGTTCAGCACCGCCATCAGGTTCAGCGCCTGCACCACATCCGGGCAGTTCTGGCAGGACAGCGAGAAGTAGGTCTCGAACCGGAAGCTGCCTTTCAGCGCGCGGATCTGGTCCTGCAGCGCCTGTTCGACCTTGGGCGGGTAGCCGCCCACCTGCAGCAGCGCCAGCACCAGCGAGGTGAACTCATGCCCCATCGGCAGGCCGGCGAACGTCAGGTGGATGTCATGCCCGGGCGAGGTCAGCGCGAACGAGGGGATGCGCTCGCCGCCATCGGCGCGGGTGACGGTGATCTTGTCCGAGAGGCTGCGGATATCGTCAAGCAGCGCCAGCATCTCGCGCGATTTCGCGCCATCATCGGCAAAAGCGGTAATTTCGACCGGACGCTCAAGGCGTTGCAGATAGGATTTCAACTGGCTCTTCATGTTCGCGTCAAGCATGGCGGGTCCTTTCCGGTCGGGTCTTGGGATCTGGGTCCGGGGGCAGGGCAGCCGCCCCCGGAAATCGCGTCCTGTGGCTCAGATCTTGCCGACGAGGTCCAGCGAGGGGGCCAGCGTCTCTTCGCCCTCTTGCCATTTGGCGGGGCAGACTTCGCCCGGATGCGCGCGGACATATTGCGCGGCCTTGATCTTGCGCAGCAGGTCTTCGGCATTGCGGCCGATGCCTTCGGCGGTGACTTCCATGGCCTGGATCACGCCATCCGGATCGACGATGAAAGTGGCGCGGTCGGCCAGACCCTGTCCTTCGCGCAGCACGCCGAAGTTGCGGCTGATCTCATGCGTCGGGTCGCCGACCATGGTGTATTTGATCTTGCCGATGGTGTCCGAGCTGTCGTGCCAGGCCTTATGGGTGAAATGCGTGTCGGTCGAGACCGAGAACACTTCCACACCGCGCTTTTGCAGCTCTTCGTAATGGTCGGCCACATCGCCCAGCTCGGTCGGGCAGACGAAGGTAAAGTCGGCGGGGTAGAAGAAGAAGACCGCCCATTGCCCGACCACGTCGGATTCCGTCACTTCGACGAATTTGCCCTGGCGGAACGCCTGCGCCTTGAACGGCAGGATCTTGGTGTTGATTGCAGCCATCTGTGCTCTCCTTGCTTTATGGCCGCAGCACTAGGCGGCGGGGCGCCATATGTGAAATCAATTCGACCTAAGGATTCGATAGGTCTAGCCTATGGGAGTCGGGGTCGGATCTGACACCGCCAGAACGCTTTGAAATCGTTTCTGTTTTCAAAGCGGTCGATCCGGGCGTGGTTCTGCTGGCCCCTTGGCGCATGGCAGCTTTGCACCTGGCGCATGGATTCGGGCCGCAGACAGGGGCGCAGGACGCGTCTGGCTGGCCCCCGGGACCGGCGCAACGGCGGACTGGCGCGCTGACGGGGCAGGCTTTACCACATGCGACACGGTTATGCCGATGTCCCTGATTCGGAATGGTTTCCGGGCCGTTCCGGGCAAAAGGCATCCCGCCAGACTTGCGCAAGGAGTGCCCCTGAATGTCCTATTTCCCGCGCTGGCCCATCGCCCGCTCGGCCACCGTCCTGCCCGATGAGCGTCTGCCATGGCCGCAGGCGCTGCCGATGGGGGTGCAGCATCTTTTGGCGATGTCGGGCTCGACCATCCTTGCGCCCTTGCTGATGGGCTTTGATCCGAACCTTGCGATCCTGTTTTCGGGCATCGGCACGCTGATCTTCTTCGTGCTGACGGCGGGGCGGGTGCCCAGCTATCTGGGGTCGTCCTTTGCCTTTATCGCAGTGGTGATCGCGGCCAGCGATTATTCCGGCAGCGGCGTCAACGCCAATATCGGGTCGGCGCTTGGCGGCATCATTGCGGCCGGCGCGCTTTATGCGCTGATCGGGCTGATCGTCATGGCCACCGGCACCGGCTGGATTGAGCGGCTGATGCCGCCCGCCGTCACCGGCGCGGTCGGCGCGGCCATCGGGCTGAACCTTGCGCCGGTGGGCGTGCAGGGCATTCAGGGCAGCACCCCGCATATGGTGGTGGCGCTGCTGACGCTGCTGTCGGTGGCGCTACTGTCGACCTATGGCTCGGTCGCGACGCGGCGGGTGTCGATCCTGATCGGCATCGTTATCGGCTATGTCGCCGTGCTGGTGCTGGGCAATGGTCTGGGCCTGCTGCCGGGCATCGACTTTGCCGCGCTGGCCGCCGCGCCCTGGTTCGGGGTGCCGGTGCTGCACGGGCCCGAGTTCCACGCCTCGGCCATGGCGCTGATCGCGCCGGTGGCGCTGATCCTCGTGGCCGAAAACCTTGGCCATATCAAGGCGATCAGCGGTATGACCGGGCAGGACATGAACCGCTATATCGGCCGGGGTTTTCTGGGCGACGGCATCGCCACCATGGTATCGGGGGCGGGCGGCGGCACCGGCGTCACCACCTATGTCGAGAACATGGGCGTGATGGCGGTGACGCGGGTGTTCTCGACGCTGGTTTTCGTCATCGCGGCGCTGGTGGCGATCGCGCTGGGGTTCTCGCCCAAGTTCGGCGCGCTTTTGCGCACCATCCCGGCGCCGGTGCTGGGCGGGCTGGCGATTGCGGTCTTTGGCCTGATCGCGGCGGCGATGATCCGGCTGTGGGTCGACAACAAGGTCGATTTCTCGGATCCGCGCAACCTCTTTACCGTCGGCGTGACGCTGATCTTTGGGGCGGGCAATTTCTCGGTCACGCTGGGCAGCTTTGCCATGGGCGGGATCGGCACGGCGACGCTGGCCGCGCTGGTGCTGTATCAGCTGCTGGGCCTTGGCCGGCGCGGCTAAGGCCGGCTGACGAACCCCGGCGCCCCGCGCGGACGCCGGGACCGGGGCAAGCCTAAGCCTTGCTCGGCTGCACCCGGCCGGCGCTGCGGATCCAGATCATGTCCAGCGCCAGCATCACCAAAAGCGATACCCCGACCAGCGGGAACAGCACCCCGCCGATGGCGAGGATTGCCAGCAGGCCGCGAAACACCCGGCGGTCCTGCGGCAGCGGCGGCACCCCCAGCGCGCCGGAGGGACGCCGCTTCCACCACATCACCGCACCCGAGACCGCGATCAGCACGATCGCGGCACAGACCGCCAGCAGCACCAACTGGTTCGTCAGGCCAAAGGTCTGGCCCATATGCGTGTTGATGCCCCATTCCAGCGCCCGGCCCAGCGGCCCGTAATCGGCATAGCTCATGTCCAGAAGCGGCTGGCCGCTGTATTGGTCCAGATGCACGACGCGCTGCTGGCTCAGATCATCGGGATAGACCGAGCCGGTGAACACCCCCTGCGGCGTGCCGGGCAGGGCCACGGCATAGCCCCGGTGCAGGCCCAGCCGGTCAAAGATCGCCACCGCCTCGTCCAGCGAGATCGGCTGCCCGGTGCCGGTGCTTTCGGGGATCTGCGCCTGCTCCAGCGACCATGTGGTTTTCGAGACATCGTTCAGCTTTTGCCCCGACATCGGCAGGTTGACCCGCAGCCCATCGGGATAGCCGAAATTGGTGCCATTGGCCCATTCGTTGACCTTGGCGCCCCAGACGCCCGACCACGGCATGCCGGTGACCGCCAGAAACAGGATGAAGGCGCCGGCAAAGAGCCCCGTCACCGCATGCAGGTCGCGCCAGAACACCCGCCGCTGCGGCGTGCCCCGGACGGAGATCACGCCGCCCTGCTGGCCGCGCGGCCACCACAGCCAGATGCCGCTTGCAACCAGAATGATCGCCCATCCAGCCGTTATTTCAATCAGGTATCGTGCATATGTGCCAAAATACTTGAAGCTGTGCAGCTTGCGCACCGTCCACATCAGCGTCGATCGGTCGGGCATGGCGCCCAGCACCGTGCCGTCATAGGGATCGACATAGACCACGGTCTTGCCGCGATCTGTGCCGATGGTGATTTCGGCCGAGGCGCCGGCATCGACCGGGTCCAGATATTTCAGCGCCGTGCCCGGCACCGCATCCTGAGCCGAGGCGACCAGCGCGGTCGGCGGCAGATGCGGCGCCTGCCGGACCTGCACCCGCCTGAGATCGGCGTGATACCAATCGTCCAGTTCATTATGGAACAGATACAACCCGCCGGTCAGCGCCAGCGTGATCATGAAGGGCAGCACCAGCAGCCCGGCATAGAAGTGCCAGCGCCAGACGGCACGGTAAAGATCGCCGACCGCAGGCGGCGCGGATTTCGCAGAAACCGACATATGTCCTCGCATGGGAAGGGGCGTCAGTGACCCGAATGCCCGGTTTCGGCGCCATGGCCGGCGGAGGTGGCGGCACGGGCACGCACCTCGAAGGGCAGGGTGACGCGACCGGCCCGTTCAAAGACCAGCGTCGCCTCGACCGTATCACCCTCGGTGAATGATTGCGGCACCTCAAGGAACATGAGGTGATAGCCGCCCGGTTGCAGCGTCACCGTTTCGCCCGCCGGGATCGGCAGGCCATCGGGCAGCGCGCGCATCTTCATCACCTCGCCCTGCATGATCATCTCGTCGATGCGGACCTGCCCGGCGCGCGGCGAGCTGGCCGAGATCAGCCGGTCGGGTGCGCTGCCGGCATTGGCGATCGTGACATAGGCGCCGGCCACCGGCGCATGCGGCGGCATGGCGCGCATATAGGCATCGGAAAGGGTCAGATCGCCCTGATGCACGGGATCGGCCACGGCGGGCGCGGCCAGCGCAAGCCCAAGGAAAAGCGCGCTGAACAGCGGCGCAGCGGGTCGGAATGCAAACATGATATCTCTCGTCTCTGAAGCTGGGTTCGTCCGGGCGGACGGCGGCAGGGTTCAGAGCAGCGGCGGCCCGCGCGCCAGAGCCGCCGGCGTCTCGGCCAGCGCGGCGCGCTGCGGGAGCGCCGTCAGGCGGGAAAGGGGGCGGGCAAGCCTCTGCCCCGGCAGGACCGGCGGTGGTGCGGCGTCCAGCACCGGCTGGGCATGCAGCGCCCAGTCACAGACCGGCGCCCCCTGCGGCGGGGTGGACGGATGCGTGCCGCGATATTCGTCGATGGGCACAAGATCGCCGCTGTCGTCCAGCACCATCTCGACCGGGCGGTGATCGCCGCAAAGCACGACCATGAAACTGTCGGGCGTCGGCCCGGCGGCCACCATGGTGCCCTGCGCCAGCAGCGACAGCAGCACGAAGGGCAGGGCCAGAACCAGCGCCATCGCCCGGCGCAGCGGCGCCGGGAACTGCGAAGCGAATCTGGCCGGTCGGCGTGCGCTCATGCCGTCAGCCATAGCGCGACGGGCCAAGCCCGGCCAGATCCCGGCAAGAGGCTGCGACAATTCTGCCCAAGGACGGTCCGGGACCGCTGGCCTTCAATTTGCGAACGCGCGCGGCCGTGGGCGGGGCGCGAAAGGTGCTGCGCCATGCACTTGAAATCGTTTGCTTCGCTGCCGGCTCTGCGCAATACTGACGGCGCTATCATGCCGATAGACCCCATAAGTCGTCATTTGCCCAGGTGATGACCCCCGACCGGTTGTAGTGTCCCCGGCCGGGGCGCGGGGGCCGGCGCCGCAATCGGAGCAGCGATCACGCCTCATTCATCGCGCGGGTGCTGGCATTGCTGCCGCAGGATCCAGCACCAGAAGATCATGTTCAGCACGGCGCCGACATAACCGCCGCGCTCGGCCTCGCCGATCAGCCAGCCCAGCAGGGCGCAGACCTCGACACTGAAGGCCAGTGACATTGTAAACCAGATCAGGCCGCACAGCAGCCGCGTCAGCCCATCGGGATCAAGGCTCAGCGTCATGTCACCACCCCCCGCCGAAGCGCAGACAGGCATACGGCAGGCGCCGCATCGGGTCCCGGATCAGGGCAAGGTGGTGATCGGTCACGGTTGACCCCCCTGTCTGCGTTCTGCCTGCGGCTGAGCGGCCGCCGATATGTCGATAATGCAGAACATTCGGCAAGCTGCACCTAGAATTATGCAACAAAATGTCTTGTTCGTGATTTTGCTGGCCGCTCTGCATCAACCGGGCCGCGAATTTGGCCGGATCGATGCCCTCAGACCAGTGCGGCCAGCGCCTGCCGCAGCATCGCACCATCGCGACAGATTCGCCAGCGACAGGGCGATTCGCTGGCCACGGCCAGCAGATGGCCGGCATCGGCCGCGCGCCATGCCCCGCGCAACCGCCCCTCGGGCAGATCGGCGACAAAGCCCGCCGCATGCCGCGCCCGGATGCCGACGCCCTGCGGATCGCCCAGAAAGCCCGAGCCGCGCTGTTTCAGCACCGCCTCTTTCGCGGTCCAAAGCCACAGGCCGGCCAGCGCCTCGTCCCCCGGTGCCGAGATCGCGGGCAGCACCTCGTTCCACAGCGCCTCGGGCCGGGACTGTTCGACATCGACACCGACGGCACCGCCGCGGCTGACGGCCAGCGCCACCCAATCCCCGGCATGGCTGATGTTGAAGCCGATCCCCAGCCCGCCGGGTTCGGCACAAAGATGCGGCTTGCCCCGGTCATCGGTGCGAAAGCGCAGCGCGGTTGGCGCCTCTTTGGTCATCCGCGCCAAGGCCTGTCGCTTCAGCCAATGCGCCGCCAGACTGCGTTGGCGGTCGGCGGGGCGCAGGAAATCATGCAACCGCTGCCGTTCCTCGGGCGACAGCGCAGCCGGACTGGCCCCGGCGGCCATGACGGCGGGCAGGGGGGCGGCAAGGATCGTGGTCTCGGCGGGGCGGCGCATGACCAAATCTGCGGCAGATCCGGCCTGTGACGCAAGCCCCGCCTTGGGCGCACCGCGATGCAGTCGCCGCCGGATGGGGGCGGGCAAAATTTTATGCTGCAGCGTCAATGCCGCCCTGGCGCGTAATTTCAGGGCATGCCGGCAAGATTGGCCGGGCCGAGCCGTCCCAACCTTGCCGGCGCGGCATTTTCTGCGTAGCTTGTGCCGCAATCCGGGGGCCCATTCCATGCTGAAACTCGACCGTATCGACATCCGCATCCTGCACGAGCTGCAACGCAACGGGCGCATCACCAATGTCGAGCTGGCCGAGCTGGTGCATCTGTCGCCCAGCCCCTGCCTGATGCGGGTCAAGAAGCTGCAGCAGGCGGGGTTCATCACCGGCTATTCGGCCCAGATCGACGTGGCCAAGCTGGGCCCGACGCTGACCGTCTTTACCGAAGTCACGCTGAAGAACCACCGCCAGATCGACTTTGCCCGTTTCCAGGAGGTGCTGGGAAAGGTCGAGGAATGTATCGAATGCCACCTGATTTCAGGTGGTTACGACTATCTCTTGAAGTTCGTCACCGCGGGGATCACCGAATATCAGGCGATCATGGAATGGCTGATCGACCGCGAGATCGGCATCGACAAGTATTTCAGCTTCGTGGTGATGAAATCGCCCTTTGTGAAAACCCATCTGCCGCTGAAGACGATCTTTCAGGTCTAGGCCGTGTTGACAAAAGGGGTTCCGTTGGCAGTCGTCCTATGATTCAAGCTCATCTCTGCTTGGGAGATGGGCTTGGCGCGCAACCTGATATCCGACGATGAGTGGGCCTTCTTCGAGGGCTTC
>NZ_WMIF01000049.1 GCF_009711185.1 Paracoccus limosus | reverse complement strand
CCCATGTCGAGCAGCCATGGCGCGTCCCGCGCACGCCCGGCGACCTGACAATCCGCTGGACGCGCCGGTCCCGCGCGCTGGCGGCCGACAGCTGGGGCGGGCTGGAGGTGCCGCTGGCCGAGGAACTCGAAGCCTACGAGGTCGAGATCCTCGACAGTGCAGTTGTCAAGCGATCCTTGACAACTGCCACCACCAGCGCGGTCTACACCGCCGCCGCCCAGACCGCTGACTGGGGCGCGCTGCTCGGCCCCGGCGACACGCTCGACATCCGCATCTATCAGCTCTCCGCCCTCGTCGGGCGGGGCGCGCCGAAAACCGTCACGCTGATCTTCTGAAGGCCATCCCATGCCCGACGCCACGACCCATCTCCTGCTGCCCTACATCCTCGCGGCGCAGGCCCAGAAGCACGTCACCCATAACGAGGCGCTGCGGATCCTCGACGGACTCGTCCAGCTTTCCGTTATTGACCGGGACCTGACCGCATCGCCAGTCAGTCCCGCCGATGGCGATCGCTACATCGTCGGCTCGGGCGCGACCGGCGACTGGGTGGGCTGGGATCTAAACATCGCCCTCTGGAACGACGGCGCCTGGCTACGCCTCCCGCCGCGCATCGGCTGGCGGACATGGGTCGAGGACGAGGCTTTGCTGCTCGTCTGGACCGGGGCCGCCTGGGAGGTCGTGGGTGAGCCGAGCGACATCTCGGATGCGGTCTTCAGTCTCGTCAACGACACCGATCCGACCAAGAAGGCGGTCTTCTCGCTTTCGGGCATCTCCACCGCTACGACCCGCAGCTACACGCTGCCCAACACCTCGTCAGAACTCGCGATCCTTGCGGGTACCCAGACCTTCACCGGGAACAAGACCTTCTCAGGGACGCTGACCGCCTCGGGCACTGTGACGGTCTCGGCGGCCACGGCCAGCATCGGCACAGCGACGACGACCGCCACATACGGCATGGGCACCGGGGCCACGACCACCGGCGTCACCAAGACCGTGAACCTCGGGACGGGTGGCGCGTCGGGGTCGAATACGGTCGTCAACATCGGTTCGGCCACCGCCGGGGCCGGGGGCACGACCGTCATCAACACGCCGATGGTCACCTTCGCCAATGCCGTCACGCAGGTCGGCATGCCCCAGGCCAACCTGACTGCGCAGCTGCTCGGCCTCGGCGGGGCAACGGCAGACAGTTACAATCGGGTTTCGGTCAACACCCCAGCGCTCCTGTTCAACAACGCCGGGGCCGGGATCGAGGCCACGGTCAACAAAGCGGCGGCCGGGAACGATGCGGCCTTTGCCTTCAAGACGGGCTTTTCCGCCCGCGCGCTGATCGGCCTTCTCGGCAGTGACGACTTCAGCTTCAAGGTCAGCCCGGATGGCTCGACCTTCTTTGATGCGATCCGGATCGACCGCACCAGCGGCCAGGTGGAACTGCCGCAGCCCACGGTCCTGCCGGGACTGGCCGCCGCCCCGCCTCCGCCGCCCGCAGGCAAGGCCGCCATCTACGCCCGCAGCCGCGCCGGGGCGCCGTGGATCGACGTGATGCGTCCCTCCGGCCGCGACTTCCCGCTGCAACCCCACTTCGGGGTGAACCGCATCGCCAACTGGTCGCCCTCTACCGGCACCACGATCAACAGCGAAGGCCTGCCGATCACCTCGGTCGGCACCGTTTCCACGCCCGCACTGGCCGCAACGAACCTCGCCACCTCCATGCGACGCTGGCGACTGACCTCGGCGGCAGTCGTTGACTCAGTGGCGGATCAGCGCTCCACAGGCTGGGCCTGCTGGCGCGGCAATGCGGCGGGGCTTGGCGGCTGGACCTTTGTCACGCGGCTGTCGCTGACGACCCTGCAGGCGACCGGGATGGGGTTCTTCGGTCTCTACGGATCCACGGCCGCGCTGGCGACGACGTTGACCTTGGCCGCCGTGGTGAACTGCATCGGCATCGGCTTCCAGCGCGGCACGCACACCCGATGGCAGCTGGTCGCGAACGATGGAACCGGGGCCCCGACGCAGACCGACATGGGGGCGAGCTTCGCCATCGCCACTGGCGGCGTGCTGACCCTCTACATCGCCGCCCCGCCGAATGGCAGCTCCGTCTGGGTGCGGGTCGTCGACGAGGTCTCCGGCGCAGTCTTCGAACAGGAGATCAGCGCCGATCTGCCCGCCGCAACCCAGTTCCTGTCGCCGCGGCTCTTCCTCAACACCGGCGCAACGGCCGCCGCCGTCGCCTATGACTGCACCGGGGTCTATGTCGAGACGGACTTTTGATCTGCAGGCATGAACGCCAGCGTGTGTGAATGCCGGGCCGGGCGGCATCGCATCGGGAAGCGCCAGACGCCTCGACCGGAGCGACACGCCCGGCCCGGATCACAGGTTCACAGATTCAAAGAGCGGCAGGGATTCGCTGCGCCGGAATGGTGGCACGGCAATGCCACATCTGTCCCGTGCGGCGATGGGCACAATTGTGCACCCTGCACCTTCTAGGCTTCACCGATGCCAGCAGTGACAAGTTGTGAACTTGTCGCGCCAAGCAGCTCAGTCAATTGCAGCCGATTCAGCCCCAATACCCACGACCAGACCATTGGATTGCTGCTCGCTGCAGCGGCGGGGCAAGCAGCGCGAGCAGCACCCCGACAGCGTGCAGGGATCTCGGCCGGCGTAGTGCTGGCGCTGCTGACCGGCATCATCATCAAGTTCAAGATCTTCGACGGCGGCCGGGAGTCGCGCTCAGTCCCCGGCCGACGACTGGCGCCGGAGAGATCCCCGGCGCCGATTGCTCAACGGCTCATCCGCCGTAGACGATGCCATTCGGACGATCGCCGACCGGCACCGTGCTCACCACTTCCTGCCTCTCGACGTCGATGATCGACACGCTGTCATCGGCGATGTTGGTCACGAACACCAAGGCACCGTCCGCCGATGCCGAGACGCCATGTGCGCCGCCACCGGTGGTGAGGGTTTTCACCACCTGACCGGTCGCGGTGTCGATCACGGACACGGTGTCGTTCGGCTCCGCGTCGGTGCCCTGGTTGGCCACATAGACATAGGCTCCGTCCGGGGTCGCGAACATCTGGATCGGATTCGGCCCGACATCGATCCTGTCCGTCACCTCGCGGGTAGAGGTGTCGATGACCGCCACACGGTTTTCGTCCCGAAGCGAGACGTAGACCTGAGCGCCCGAAGGCGTGAAGCCGACCTGGACCGGCGCTGCGCCCACCGGAATGCGCGCAACCTCGGAGAGCGCCTGCGTGTCGATGACGGACACGGATCCGTCCTCGACATTGGCCACATAGAGCTCGGTCTCATCCGGGCTAAGCCGCAGGCCGTGCGGATAGTCGCCCGTCGCAATGCGCCCGATGACCTCGGCCTTTTCGAGATCAACCACCGCGATCTCGCCGCCGCCCGACAGCGCGACAAACGCGCGCCCCATCCGGTCCGCAACAACATGCGCCGGGTGGGAGCCCACGGCGACGGTCGCCTTGGGCGCGGCGATGTTCTGCGGATCGAAAATGACCAGCAGACCCTCGGCCGCGCCTTCCGCGCCATGCCCGTGCCCGTCCGCGCCATGATCTCCGCCGGCAGCAGGCTCGCCAACCGCCAACAGCAGCTTGCCATCGGGGGTCAGATCGACGTTGTGAGGAGCGACCGGGATCGAGACGGTGTCGACCGCTCCGGTGCCGAGGTCGATGGCGCTGATCGAGTTGCCGCCTTCATTGGCGGAATAGACGGTTCCACCTGTCTGACCCAAGGGTGCCGACGCCTCGCCGGCATTCGCCGTCAGCCAGGCTTGCATTTCGGCGATCTCGCGCTCCTGCGCCGCGATGATCTGGGCGGCCCATTCTTTCGTTTGCGGATCGTCCCCATATTGCTGGACGATCCTGGCCATGTCGATCGCACCCAGATGATGCGGGATCATGCCCCGGACGAAGGCGACATCCGGATCGTCGGCCATGACGCCGTCCATCATCGGTCCGTGCATCGCATCCATGGCCTCGATATTGGCCCGAGTGAAGTCGGGAAGGCTTTCATTCGCCGGAGCCGCCTCGGCGTGCGGCGTGGCCATCATCCCGCCCTGCATCATCTGCTGCATCGCGCCCATGCATTCAGGAGTCATGGCCTGCATCATGGCCTGGCACTGCTCGGGCATCATCCCTTGCATGCCGGCCATGCCCTGCATGTGGGGCATCTGGCCTGTGGGAGGCGTCGGCGCGGGCACCTGCTCCGCCTGTGCGGGCGGGGTTGCCGGGTGGTGGGTGTCATGCTCGGCCTGAGCGAAGGCAGCGCCCGCCAGGCCGGAGAGGATGCTGGCGGAAAGGGCGATTACGGTTCGATTCATTGATTTCATCCTTTGGTTCCGAGAGCCCCGGCCCGGATTCGCGGACGCGGTTCTCCGTTCTGTTCGTCGGTTTCTCGGGTTGGCGCGGGGCGGCCGGAGACATCTCGGGATCTCCCGACAATTCCCGGCGCTCACGCCGCGATCAGACGGGGCGGCTTCAGGATTCCTTCGGGGGATCGCCCGCAGAAGTCACGGCGCAGACCGAGAAAAACCTCACTACTTGCGGATACGCCCAACGCCGGCGGCTCGACGGGAACGGCGGCGATCAGACAGGCTTGGCAGCAGTCCACCAGACTGACGCCGCTGTCAGCACTGACGCAGCCAGCAGTTGAACCAGCGCCATGGTCAACCAGCATGTGATGCTGGGTGCAGTGGCCTGCCGTGGCGGCGCTCTGTTGCTGGTGGATGGCGTGTCCGGCTGGGCCGGCATGTGCCGGCGCCTGCAGAACCAGGGCGCCGATGGCAAGCAGCAGGATGCAGACTGCAACCTGGCGCAATCGGCCATACCCCGCCCGAAAAGCAACTCGTGCACGCTCGCTCATGCGCCACCTGCCTTCTCGGTGACCCGCGAGACCGATGCGTTGCCGCGTTCACATCGCGCGCCACCAGCCGTCAAGAGACCGCCCCGCCGACGGATGCGAGCCGCCTCGGCCAGGTACTGCTTTCGATCATGCGCAAACTGGGCGGTCATGTCGGGCCTGCCTGTGTCAAATTTCCCGTGAACCGAGGAAGCGCCCCAAGCTGCGGGTGGTCTGGCCGAACAGGAACGCTTCGTAGGGTTCGGGATCCACGCCCGGAAAATCCATGCCAGGCGAACCGGCGGGCATGCCGGGAACGGCCAGCCCTGTCGCCTCGGGCCGCTCCGACAGAAGGCGGCGGATTGCTTCGGCGGGGACATGGCCCTCGACCACATAGCCGCCCACCTCGGCGGTGTGGCACGATGCCAGATCGGCCGGCACGCCGAGGCGTTGCTTGAGGCTGTCCATGTCGGCGGACTCCACTACCCGCACAGGGAACCCCGCCGCCTCGATATGCGCGACCCAGCCGTCACAGCAGCCGCAGGACGGATCCTTGCTGACGCTCACCAGCGGCAGCGCTTCGGCATGTCCCCGCCCCGGCATCGACATCAGCAAGGGCAGCACGCCGACAGCGGCCAGAATGGTGCGCCGGCTGATGTTGTGATCGTTTCTCATCGTCAAACCTCGTTTCGTGGATTGCATTGTCTCGCCGTCACGGTCGGGGCGCGACGCACGAAGGGGTGAGCAGGTACGCATCTGCCGCGGCACGACGTCGGCATGTGCGTGCGCGGGTTCGGCTGTTGATGCCGCACGGCGATCACAGCTTCACCCTCCGCAGCCGGGCGGCATTGGCGATCACGCTGACCGAGGACAGCGCCATGGCGGCAGCGGCGATGATCGGCGACAGCAGGATGCCTAAGAACGGATAGAGCACCCCCGCCGCGACCGGCACGCCAAGCGCGTTGTAGATGAAGGCGAAGAACAGGTTCTGGCGAATGTTGCCCATGACCGCTTCCGACAGCCGGCGGGCGCGGACGATACCGTTGAGATCGCCCTTGAGCAGGGTGACGCCGGCGCTTTCCATTGCCACATCGGTGCCGGTGCCCATGGCGATGCCGACATCGGCGGCAGCCAGCGCCGGCGCGTCGTTGACGCCGTCGCCGGCCATCGCCACCACCTCGCCCGCCGCCTTGTGCCGCGCGACGACCGCGCTTTTCTGATCGGGGAGAACCTCGGCCTCGACCTCGTCGATTCCGAGCCGGCGGGCGACGGCCTTCGCCGTCGTCCAGTTGTCCCCCGTCAGCATGACCACGCGGATGCCTTGCGCCTTGAGCGCGGCCAGCGCCTCGGGCGTCGAGGGCTTGACTGGATCGGCGATGGCAAAGATTGCCGCGAGGCGACCATCGACGCCCATGAAGATCGCGGTCGCCCCGTCCGCGCGCAGCCGGTCGGCCTCGTTGGCCAGCGGCGCGACATCGACGCCCTGCTCGGCGAGAAACTTCGCGTTGCCGAGTGGGATGCGCTTGCCCTCGACGGTGCCATAGGCGCCCTTGCCGGTGGGCGAGTCGAAATCCGCAACCGGGGCGAGGTCGAGACCGCGCTCCGCGGCGGCGCGGACGATGGCGAGCGCCAGCGGATGCTCGCTGGCCCGCTCCACACTGGCGGCAAGCCGCAGTGCCTCGTCCTCACCGAAGTCAGCAGCCGGAACGATGGCGGTGACGGCCGGCCGGCCTTCGGTCAGGGTGCCGGTCTTGTCGACAATGATGGTGTTGACCTTCTCCATATGCTCCAGCGCCTCGGCGTTCTTGATCAGCACGCCCGCCTGCGCGCCACGACCGACGCCGACCATGATCGACATCGGCGTCGCAAGTCCCAACGCGCAGGGACAGGCGATGATCAGCACCGACACGGCAGCGATCAGACCGAAGGAGAAACGCGGCTCCGGGCCCCAGATCGACCAGGCGATGAAGGCAAGCACCGCGACCAGGATCACCGCCGGCACGAACCAGCCCGAGACCTGATCGGCCAGCCGCTGGATCGGCGCGCGGCTTCGCTGCGCCTCGGCGACGAGCTGGACGATCTGCGACAGCATGGTGTCGCGGCCAACCTTCCGCGCCTCGATCACCAGCGCGCCGGACTGGTTCATGGTGCCGCCGATGGCGGTGGCGCCGGCCTCCTTGGTCACCGGCATCGACTCGCCCGTCACCATCGATTCATCGACGGCGCTGCGGCCTTCCAGCACCGCGCCGTCGACCGGGACTTTCTCGCCGGGCCGCACCCGCAGGCGGTCGCCGACGTGAACGCTGTCGAGCTGCACCTCCTCCTCGGTGCCGTCGTCACGAATGATCCGCGCGGTCTTGGGCGCAAGGTCCAAGAGCGCGCGGATCGCGCCGCTGGTGCTTTCGCGCGCCCGCAATTCCAGCACCTGACCCAGCAACACGAGCACGGTGATGACCGCCGCCGCCTCGAAATAGACCGCGACCGACCCGTCATGCTCGCGGAACGCGTCCGGGAAGATGCCGGGCACCAGCGTGGCGACGACGCTGTAGATCCACGCCGCCCCGGTGCCCATGGCGATCAGGGTGAACATGTTGAGGCTGCGGTTGACCAGCGACTGCCAGCCGCGCTGGAAGAACGGCCAACCGGCCCAGAGCACGACCGGCGTCGCGAGGATCAGTTGCAACCAGTTCGAGGTCAGTTGGCCGATATAGTGGGTCAGGCCAAGAAAATGGCCGCCCATTTCGAGGACCACCACCGGAATCGTCAGCGCCAGCCCGATCCAGAACCGGCGCGTCATGTCGATCAGTTCCTCGTTGGGCCCGACCTCCAGGCTGACCAGCACCGGCTCCAGCGCCATGCCGCAGATCGGGCATGACCCCGGTCCGACCTGGCGGATCTCGGGGTGCATCGGGCAGGTGTAGATCGTCCCCTCCGGAACCGGCTCGGCCTTCTCGGTCGCCGCTTCCGGATCCAGATAGCGGTCCGGGTCTGCCAGGAACTTCGTTCGGCATCCGGCCGAGCAGAAGTAATAGGGCCGGCCGCCATGCTCGGCCTTGTGCGCGGTCGTGTGGGGATCGACCATCATGCCGCAGACCGGGTCCTTGACCTTGTGGGCTGTGTCCGGCGCGGCGGCCGCGTGGTCTTGCGCGTGATCGTGCACATGCCCGTGGGTCGAACGAGCGTGCGCATGTTTCTGGTGATCGTGTTCGGTCTTGCTGGTCATTTCCACGCCTCCTCGGCGTTTCATCCTGAGCTTGCGTTTCACCTGTTCTGCGCTTTCCAACCGCTGGAAGGTCAAGAGGCGATCGGGAAGCTTGAAATATTGCCCGTTGCAGGTTCTCCGCCGAGGGGCGCTGACATGCGGCGCCCTCGGCATTGCGCGGTCATGTGCTGACCGCGAACTCGGTCATCATGCCGCTGGCCAGATGCGGCATGTGGTGGCAGTGCAGCATCCAGCGTGCCGCCTCGCCTGCGTCGAGCGCGATATCGACCATCGACATCGGCGGCACATAAACGGTGTCGCGCCGGGCACCCGCGACGCGCCGTCCGTTCAGGCCGACGACCTGGAACACATGGCCGTGCAGATGCATCGGGTGCCCCATCATCGACATGTTGTGGAAGGACAGCACCACCCGCTCGCCCGACTTCGCAGTGACCCGCCTGTGCTCACCCCAGGTGGCGCCGTTGATCGTCCAGACATAGGGCTGCATCTGGCCACCCAGCATCAGTATCTGGCTGCGATCGACCGGACGCTCGGTCAGCGGATCGGCAGCCATCAGCCGCGACTCCTGTGCCAGATCGGTGTCAAAGGCGGGGGTATCGGTGTCGGCGAGGCTCTCGACGCGCCGAACTGCGGTCCCCGGCGTAGCGAGGATCAGGCCGGTGCGTTCGCGTGCGCCTTCCCTCAGCGCCAGAATCGGCCAGGCGCCGCCTTCGGCTGGCAAGTCGATGTCGAGGTCCAGGCGCTGCCCCATGGCAAGACCGAAGCGATTGCCCGCGACGGGCTGCACCGGATGCCCGTCCACGGCGATCAGCCGCGCCCGGGCGGCGCCGGTGTCGATCCAGAACACCGTCGCGGCGGCGGCGTTGATGACGCGCAGCCGTACCCTCCCGCCGCGCTCCACCGCCACCACCTCCGGGTCGGCAAGCGTGCGGTCATTGGCGAGATAGGCGTCCCAGTCGTAATCGTTCAGGTCCATGGCCATGCCGCCTATCGCCATGCCGCCCATGGAGCCGTGGTCCATCCGCTGCATCGCGCCCATGCCCATCATGCCGGACCCCATGGCCTGCATCCCGTCGCCGTGCCCCCCGTGGCTGCCGCCACCGCCGGCGCCGATCTCGGCCAGCACCTCCTCGGGGGTCTTGAACGAGAAATCGTGCAGGAACAGCACGACCTCCTGCCGGTCGGCGGTCAGATCCTCGGGAGCGCGCACGATCAGTGGAGCGGCCAGCAGTTGCATTTCCTGCAGCGGAACATGACTGTGCATCCAGAAGGTGCCGGGCAGCGGGGCGAAATCGAAGGACCGCGTCTCACCCGGCGCGATGAGCGGCAGCGGCATGTCGGGCACGCCATCCTGGGCATTGGGCGGGATCTGCCCGTGCCAATGGATTATGGTCGGGACGTCGAGATCATTCTTCAGATCGACCCGGAACCGCTGGCCGGGATCGAGGGTCAGCCCCTGACCGCCGGGGCCGGCAAGGCCGAAGACCGTGGCCGCCCGCCCGCCGATGTCGAGCGTCCTGCGGGTTGCGGTCAAGGCGAGTGGGGCCGCCTCGGCATAGGCGGCACGGGGAAGATGGGCGGCTGCCAGCACGGCAGCGCCTGCGGCCAGAAAGCCGCGACGGGTAAGATTGTTCATGTTCGTCTCCTCGGGACTGCCGTCCCGCATGTCAGGTCCGATGGGCCGCCGCGGGCGAGGGCCCGGGGCGAGATCAGAGGAGACGGATCTTGGGAGGTCGTTCGTTCAGGCCCGGACCCTGCCCGGGAGCATCCATGTCAACCGGCAGGGTATGGGCGGCGCGCGGGCGATCCTCGATTGCCGCGTCCGGAACAGACGCGATGACGCCGGGTACACCGGCACAGGCCATGGCACAGGCGGCGGCATCGCTGGTGCCGCAATCCGATCCCGTTCCGCAATCGGCGCTGCCGGTATCTGGCTTCACCATCATGTGGCTGTCATGGGCGGCCGCCATTGTGCCATCTAGCATCGTGCGCGCCGCATGCGCCGCCGTCATCGCCGTGACGACGGCGAAGGACAGGACGACGAGAAGCGCGACTATGCGACCAAACATGCGACGAAGATAGGAAGACCGGTCGCAATTGTCCATTGCCGCCAATGCCGCAGGCTTGCGCCCACATGAACGAAATCGTGATGATCGTGATCCATGACGGAAGATTCGGAGGAGCGATTGCGCGGGATTTCCAGAACACATCTGGTATTTGTGATGGCAGTATCGCTCTCCCTTGCGCTCCTGTTCATCTGGCAATTCGGCAAGAAGCACGCGACAAGCGCTGACTCCACCAGGACGATCGAGGCCGGGCGCGGACTCTATGCCGATCACTGTGCATCGTGCCACGGGGCATCGCTGGAAGGACAGCCGGACTGGCAATCCCCGCTGCCCTCCGGCCGCCTGCCCGCACCACCACACGATGCCAGCGGCCACACCTGGCATCACTCCGACGAACTTCTGTTCCGCATCGTGAAGGAAGGCACCGCCGCTGTCGTCGGGGGCGGCTATGAAAGCGACATGCCCGGGTTTGCCGTTGTGCTGAGCGATGCGGAAATCCGGGCGGTTCTTGCCTTCATCAGGAGCACCTGGCCCGAACGTGAGCGTCGATATCAGAGCGAAGTTTCACGCCGGGACTGAAGGTCCGGGAGCAACGGCCCGGCAATATGGTCAGCGGGCTGACGCACTGATGGTTCCAAATGGAGTCGCTCTGGCGGATGCCCTCGGCGTCAAAGCCGTCAGGCTTTCTGCGGCTCGCTCTCGAACCACGGATCACGCCGCATCGCGTGTGTAGGAGGTAACGATGCCGCCGAGCTGGCGCCGGCAGCAGATCGGGCCGTCGCGGGCGGGGCGAAAATCCACCTGAAGCACGTTGTTCCCGATGTCCCGGCCGCGGTGCGGACGCTCGACATTGTAATGGCGCACCCATGTGCGCAGGATATAGTCGAGCTGCGACCGGCTGAAGCAGACGAAGAAATCGAGGCATTCGCGCTTGATGGTGCCGATGAAGGATTCCGCAAAGGCATTGGCGTTCGGCGCCCGGTGCGGGATCTGGATGACGCGGGCGGCTTCCGACGCCCAGACGGTATCGAAGCTGGCGCTGAACTTGGTGTCGGCGTCGCGGATCAGGAAGCGTGGTGTGATCCCCTCTTCCGCGCACCACATCAGCGTGTTGCGGGCCTGCTGGGTCACCCATGCCGAGTCGGGGGCGTAGGTCGGGGCGCTGCAAAACACGCGGCGGCTGCCAAGGTGGATGAAGATCAGCACATAAGCCGTCAGCGGCCCACGGGCGGTCAACACGGCCTTGGTGAAGAAGTCGCAGGCGACCATGCTTTCCATATGCGCCCTGACGAAGGTGCTCCACGGCAGGGCCGGCTTCTTCTTTCGCTTCTCGGGGCTAGGGTGGATGCCCGCCTCATCGAGGATGCGCTTGACCGAGTTGGCGCCTGCATAGAGCCCAAGCTTTTTCAGCTCGCCGGCGATCCGCTTGTAGCCCCAGAGGAGATTTTCCGAGCCGATGCGAATGACGACGTCGCGCAGCTCCTGCGTCAGGCGCGGCCTGCCCACGGCCTTGAAGGCGCGCCCATCACGCATCTGGGCAAGCCAGCGCTTGTAGGTCGCGGGCCTGGCCACCTCCATAAGCCCGTCGATATCGTGTCCGCACTCCGCCCCGATGCGCAGCAGCTCGGATTTCTCGGCGGGCGACAGGATGATCCTTTGCGCCGGGATGCGGGCCCGGAGAATATGGATCTGGGCCTTGAGCAGCCGCATCTGCGCGTTGTGCCGCGGCATGAAGAACCGGGCCAGGAAGACCAGAAGGAGGGAAAACGTCGAATTCATCTTGCCGGGCTCCACCACGGCGCTTAAAAAATTGCCGTCATGTCAATGCGATGAGACGTGCCTACATTTTGGCACCCCTCTCAGGAAGGCCAAAAACGCGCGGGACGGGTGATGGCCGTCGTGAATCCACGGCGCGCCGCAGCGGGCAGGTCAGTCGATCTCTCCATGAAGCCATAATAGCCCCGATCATCCGTTTCGCTGCCAGTCGCGACTGGACCAGATGACCATTCAAACGTAAGCGCGACGACGAGGCCCTATGCAGCGAGGCTTGACGCTTGGTCGTAGCACCAGGGCATGAGGTCCTCGATGCGGGATCTGGGGTGTCCGTCGAGGATGGCCCGGAGGGTATCGGCGAGGT
>NZ_WMIF01000048.1 GCF_009711185.1 Paracoccus limosus | reverse complement strand
GAAACGCAGGCCCGCGTCGGCTGCGCCAGCTGGAAAGCTACGCCGCCACGGGCCTGCTCAACCGCGCGCCAAAGGGGTCACTTTTGGGCGCCGATCGGGGGGGCCGTTTGGATGCCGATTGACAGCCAGAAACACGCCGGCGACCATGCCGAGCGCGACGAGCAGCCCCGTTCCGGGCCCCAGGATCACGCTGACCGAAACCCAGGCGAGCGCCGCCATGAGTCCGAGCAGCAGCGTCGATTGCAAGAGATTGAGCAGGCGGTGGCTGGCGGAGGCCGCGGTCATCGCGTCTCGTGGCCTTCGAGTTCGCGCCGGTCCTGATCGCGCACCAGCCAGTGGACAGCGCCGAGCGCAAGCGCCGCGCCCGCGAGTGCTGCAATCTTGGATGCTTCCGTCTCGCCGAGGTCCAGGATGATGAATTTGCGCGCGATGGCGAGGAGCGCGATCAGCACGATCGTGCGGACCTGGAGGATCCCGAAGCTGCGCTCGGTCGCAACAAGAAGGGAGCGCTTGAACTCGAGCGCGATCACCACGGTGAAGATCATGCCGAACACCACTTGGAAGGTGGCGTAATCGAGAGTGTCGAAGGCCCCCAGAACCAACCGGTCCACGACCTCGCGCATCAGCCCCCAAACCGACGCCACGACGATAACCGCAATGATGACGCTGAGGACGAAGATGACAACTTGCTCGAACTTCTCGTAGAGCGTCATCGCCGACCATTGTTCACGGGTTAGCCCTGATGGTTTCAGGTCTTTCATCAGTACCCCTCGAAGTTCCCCCCGAATAGACAAGCTCTCCCTGGCTTCGCCGCAGACCGGGATCATTCGGGAATTCTTTACCTGCGATGGAGCCAGGAACCAATTATTATGTGTCGAGAACCGGGACTCCGGGCCCAGACTATTGATCGTTACTCAGTCTTCCTGCGAAAGAGCCCCGCCGCCAGTCTCGTTTGCGGCGGGGCTCCATCAGAGGTTCTCTTTTAGTTGAAGATGCGCGTTCGAAGTTCCTTGAACCGGGTCGCAATCGTTTCGAAGATCCCTCCGGTATCCTCCTGCGCCTTAATCTGACGGTCCAACTCATTCAGCGCCTCATGCAGATCCTCGAAATCGCTTTCGCGGCCGTAGCCGAGCGCTTCGGCGATTTTGAGTTCCTGGCGTGCCGCCTCAACATAGTCGGCGGCCGTCAGATCGGCATCTTCAGTAGCGGCTTTATCTTCAGTAGCGGCTTTGTCGTTTGCTTCAGTAGCGGCTTTGTCGTTTGCCGCCTTACCGTCGTCATTGAGCAGAGCTTTGGCCTTCTCGATCATCGCCATGGCTCTGAGCGGAGGCAGGGCGACCACTGTGTCGGTCACCACCTGGGTGCTCAGTGCGGCGTTGAGTACCGTCATCGCTTCGTCGGTCTTTCCTTCATCAAGCAGTGCCGTCGCTGAAAGGATCGCGTCGGGATAGGTCGCAAGCGGCAGGCTGGTTGTCCGGATGACAACCTCGGACGCGAACCCGCTCAGCAGCGGTCTCGCTTCCTGGAACTTCCCATCGTCGACCAAGTCCGCGATCTGTTTGCCGAGTTTTCGGACGGCTTCGACGCTGCCCAGAACGTCATAGGTGATATGATCGATCCGTACGGGCGCCAAAGCGAGATCCGGTTCACGCGCGACGACGGTCTCGAGCTTCCCCGTGGCCACCGCGAGCGCAGCAATCGCCGCATCTTTATCGCCCTTCTCGATCGCGGCGATCGCGGCCATCGTTTCATCGAGCGCGTCGACCGCCTCCTGGATCAGGGCGGTGCGTTTATCGGCGAACTGTGAATCGGCTTCTGCGGTCACGCTCTCTTGGACCTGCTCCCGCTTGACCGCCTGCGCTTCAGCTTCCGCCTGAGCCGTATCCTGAGACCAGGAAGGGCCGGCGCTGACAATCAGCAGGGCCAAAGCTGTTCCCGCGTAAAGATTCCTGAGTTTCATCGGTCTGTTCCTTTCGGCTGTGATTGGTTCTACGGCGGTTTCGCCGCAGAGTTGGCACGATCAATGCCCGAATCAGGCCTCCTTGACCGCGATTTTCCTGACCTTGGCCTGGGCTTCGGGCGTTTGCGGCAGCTTGATCGTCAGAACCCCGTTCTTGAAGGATGCCTGCGCCTTTTCGCCATCCACACCGGGAGGGAGCGGAATTGTCCGGTAGATCGCGCCGTAGCTGCGTTCGGAGAGGTAGTAGCCCTTCTTCTCCTCCTGGCGCTCGATCTTCTTCTCCCCCTTCACAGTCAACATGTCATCGTTGACCGTCACCTCGATGTCCTTCATCTCCATGCCCGGCAGCTCGATCGAGATTTCGATCGCATTGTCGGTCTCGACCACGTCGGATTTCGCCTCGCCGCTGCTCCAGGGCCAGTCGAGATGGCCGATGCGGTTCCAGAAGTTCTCGAACACATGGTTCATTTCGCGCTGGAGCGTCGCGATCGGGTTGTCTTCGCTGCTCTTGGCGTCTGGCGCGCCGTCCTTGCGCGCCCAGAGGATCAGGTCCTTGATCTGCATGATGGTATCTCCTTCGGTTTTCAGGCGCCCTTGACGGCGATCCTCTTCCGCTGCGCTTCAAGGGCTCGGGGGAGCGTCAAAGTGAGGACGCCTCCGCGCATCTCGGCCTCGATCCTGTCGGGGTCGAAATCCTCGGAAAGCGTGAAGGCCCTCTCGAAATCACCCTCGCCATATTCGGCATAAGCAAGTTCCAGGTTTTCTGGCCGCATCGGCTCAACCTTGCCGCGAATCGTCAGCCCGCGGTTTTCGAGTGTGATTTCGACCGCACCGGCGGCGACCCCAGGCATTTCGATCATCATGGAGACACCCTGATCGGTCTCGACGATATCAGTCAGCGGGCGGTAGATGCGGCCGCCGCCGGCGGTCTCGGGCGCGTCGGTCGTCGTCTTTTCGGTGGCTGGCGTGATATCGGTGCTCATCGTTCCAGCCCCTCTCAGGCTGCCTTGATCTCAATATCTCTTCGGCTTTTCCTCCTCAGGCCGGAAGATAACGATCCGCAGTACGCCGTTCGCGGATCGAGCGCCAAGGCAAGAGATATCGATAATAAATCCGTTTCAGTTATACGGCCACAATGATACGACGCAAGCATAATTCATGCTAGCATTTCAATCTCCAGTGGCGTCTGATGGAGCTTCGCGACGGCCAACAGACCCTTGGAGGTCAAATGATGATTGCATCCGGTGATGCGTTGATCGGCACGACGATCCATCGGGTCGCCCAGCACATCCAGCAGCGGATCGACGATGAAAGCCGTGAGCCCGGTCAGACGCGACTGTCGTGGATGGCAGCCGCCCATGTGGACGATTCCCCGGCCTCGTGATCAGCGACCTCACGGCGCGGCTGGAAGTCGGCAGTGCGACAGCCGGGCAACTCGTGGACCGCATGGCGCGGGGGCTGGGTTGAGCGGTCGCCGTCACCGAATGATCGGCGGTCGCAGACCGTTGTGCCGACGAGAAAGACGCAGAAAATCTTGCGAGAACTAGACGCTTGACGAGCGGCGTTGAAGGAAGACATCTTACCGGACCTATCAGTCGACGAGAGGCGTGTTCTTCTCGCACTTCTCGAACGCATACGTGCGCAGCACTCACGCTAGAGGGAGCAAATCGGTATGGAAAGGAAGACTGGATCTTCTCGAGCAATCGGCGCAGGATCTCCTGCAACGAGAGACACTGGACGAGCCCGATCTTGTGGCAATTGGGTCCAAGGTGAAAGAACGGAAGCGGTCGCTGCGTGACACTGTCGCTGGCGCAGATGATCGGCGAACAACCCTGACTGGATAATGAAAACGGAGAAGACGAATGGCAAACGGAGCTTGCGATATTTGCGGTCGCCCGGCGACGACGCGCGTGCGCGCCTCGGTGAACGGCAGGGTTCAGAACATGAAGCTTTGCGACCAGCATTACAGCGAAATGGCGCGCCGGTCGGGGCGCAGCGCCTCGCCGCTTGAGTCCCTGTTCGGACGACGTTCCCTTCTTGACGAATTCTTCGGCGATAGCGGGTTCGGCAGCCTGTTCAGCGACAGCCCGCTGCGGGGTGGTGCACTGGGCGCCACGGGCGCGGGTGAGGACGACGTCGTGGATGCCACCTTCGGGGAGGAAACGCCGCGCCGCGGATCGCGGCGCGGCGGCGGACGCACCATCGCCGACCGGCTGAGCGAACAGGGCAACAAACTGCTGCAGGATGCAGCACAGAAGGCCGGGGAATTCGGGCGCAGCGAGGTCGATACCGAACATCTGCTTCTGGCATTGACCTCGTCTGACGTCGTCAAGACGATCCTGGAACAGTTCAAGGTCGATGTGGACGATCTGCGCCGCCAGATCGAGAAGGAAGCGAAGCGTGGAGACGCCAAGACGGAAGGCGAAATCGGCGTAAGCCCTCGCCTGAAGGACGCGCTGAACCGGGCCTTCATCGCCTCGAACGAACTCGGCCATTCCTATGTCGGTCCCGAGCACCTTCTGATCGGACTTGCCGAGGAAGGTGAAGGCCTGGCCGCGGCGATGCTGCGCAAGCTGGGGTTGACGCCGCAGGCGCTGCGTCAGCAGGTGACGAAGGTGGTCGGCAAGGGAGCCGAGGAAGGCCGCGTCGAGACTCCGTCGAACACCCCCGATCTCGACCAGTTCAGCCGTGACCTGACGAAGCTCGCCCGCGAGGGCAAGCTCGATCCCGTCATCGGCCGCGCCCGCGAGATCGAGACGACGATCGAAGTGCTGGCCCGCCGGAAAAAGAACAACCCGGTGCTGATCGGCGAGCCCGGCGTGGGCAAGACCGCCATCGTCGAGGGACTTGCACAACGGATCGTCGCGGGCGAAGTGCCCGAGGCGCTGCGCGACAAGCGGCTGGTCGAGCTCAACATCAACTCGATGGTGGCCGGGTCGAAGTATCGCGGCGAGTTCGAGGAGCGAGTCCAGAAGATCCTCAAGGAGATCACCGAGGAGAAGGACAGCCTGATCCTGTTCATCGACGAGATGCACACCATCGTCGGCGCCGGCCAGGGCGGTGGCGAAGGTGGTCTCGACATCGCCAACACCTTCAAGCCGGCGCTGGCGCGGGGCGAGCTGAACCTGATCGGCGCGACGACGCTCAACGAGTACCAGAAATACATCGAGAAGGACGCGGCGCTCGAGCGACGGTTCCAGCCGGTTTATGTGGACGAGCCCACGGTCGCACAGACCATCATGATTCTGCGCGGGCTGCGCGACACGCTCGAAAGCCACCACAAGGTGACGATCACCGACGAGGCGATCATCGCCGCCGCGGAGCTTTCGGATCGCTATATCACTGGTCGCTTCATGCCCGACAAGGCGATCGACCTGATCGACCAGGCCGCGGCGCGGGTGAAGATCTCGGCCACTGCGCGGCCCGTGGACGTGCAGGAACTCGAAGCCGAGGTCGCGCAGATCAAGCGCGAACAGGACTATGCCGCAGCCCGCAAGCAATTCGACCGAGCAGCAGAACTGAAGAAGGAGCTGGAGCAGAAGCAGAAGGAGCTGGACGAGCTTCTGGAAATCTGGAAGCGCGACCAGGCTTCGGCGACCGCCGAGGTGCGCGCCGATCACGTCGCGCAGATCGTCTCCAAGATCACCGGCGTTCCGGTCACGGAGCTGACCACCGAGGAGAAGGACAAGCTCCTCAAGCTCGAGGAGAAGCTGCACGAGCGCGTCATCGGCCAGGAAGAAGCGATCCGCGCCGTGGCCGATGCGGTGCGCCTGGCGCGTGCGGGTCTGCGCGAAGGTTCCGGTCCGACCGCGACCTTCCTGTTCCTCGGGCCGACCGGGGTTGGCAAGACGGAACTGGCCAAGACGCTGGCCGAGGTGATCTTCGGCGACCAGGATGCGCTGATCCGTATCGACATGTCGGAGTATGGCGAGCGCCACTCGGTTGCCCGGTTGGTTGGTGCACCTCCGGGCTACGTCGGATACGACGAAGGCGGGCAGCTGACGGAGAAGGTGCGCCGTCGGCCCTACTCGGTCGTGCTCCTCGACGAGATCGAAAAGGCGCATCCCGATGTCTACAACATCCTGCTTCAGGTGTTCGACGATGGCCGCCTGACAGATGGCAAGGGCCGCGTGGTGGACTTCACTAACACCATCATCATCGCCACCTCGAACCTCGGTTCGGACATCATCCAGCGCAACCTCACGAAACGCGGCAGCACTGAGTTCGACGAGGCCAAGCAGAAATCCGAACTGATGGAGGTGTTGCGCGGTCATTTCCGGCCAGAGTTCATCAACCGGATCGACGAGATCATCGTCTTTCATTCGCTGAATCAGTCGGAGATCCGCCAGATCGTCGAGTTGCAGCTCAACCGGGTGAAGCGGACCGCCCTTACCCAGGGCGTCGAACTCGAATTCGACGTGAGCGTCGTGGATCACTTCGGCGCGGTCGGCTTCCGTCCCGAATTCGGTGCCCGCGAGCTGCGCCGGCTGATCCGGTCGGAGCTGGAGACCGAGTTGGCTCGAGAACTGCTCTCGGGGCGGATCGAGGATGGCGACAAGGTCCGCGTCGCCTGGTCGGAAGACGAACAGAGGGTCGTGTTCGAAAAGATCGTAAAGGACACCGGTGACGACAGCCCGGACGATCAGGCCAAGGCCGGGATCGAGGAGCCCAGCGAAGTTGCCGAAAACAAGACGGACGTTCCGAAGCCCAGCGTTGGGGATGAGGTGCAGTCCAAGGACGACAAGTCCGACGAGTGACAGCGCAAAAGACTGGCCCGGCGCGATATCGGTCGCGCCGGGCCATCTCTTCGGAGAGTTATAGGAAGGTCCACGGCATGAACGTCATCAGATCATTCCGCAATCTCGACCGGCACGGCCAACAGCGCGCGCCTGAGGTCATCGAGGAAGAGGTGCGGCAACTTGAACCGCACCTTGCGCGCTTTCGCGAGGATCTGGTCCGGCTCGAAGTCGTTGCCTCGCAGACGAGGGGCAAGACGCGCATCAAAGTCAGCCTGCGCCTGCAACTGCCGTCGGGCGTGATCGCGGCGCGGGAAGAGGGATTCGAGATCGAGCCTGTCCTGCGCAAGGCCTTTGCCGACCTGCGCCACCAGGTCGATCGGCATGTGGCGCGCCTCAAGCACGAGCCTGAATACAAGCGTCCCGCCCGCCGGCGCCGGATCGGCGCCCCGCTGCCGCCCGCGCGGGATGCGGCGGAGGCGGAGCGGCGCCAACTCTTCTTCGACCTGATCGAGGATCATCTCGATACGGTCTACGATACCGTCAGGCGCGAGTTGACCTATCTCGAATGCAGCGGATCGGTGCCGGAGGGTTACCTCAGCGTTCGCGATATCGTCGATGCGACGATCCTCAAGGGGCTGGCCCGCTTCGAGGATCGGCCTTCGGAGTTTTCCGTCGGCGACTGGCTGAAACGGCTGGCTTTTGAGACCATCGAGGAAGAATCCCGCGCCGCCCGCCGCGCCGTGCCTGAGGATGCCGCCTCCATCGAGGCGGAACCCGAGGCCCCGGCGGAGGATCCGACCGAGGCGGATCAGGCGATGTTCGAGTTCTACCAGCCCGACGAAGTGCTGATGCTGGAGGACCTCATCGCCGACGACGGCGGCACAGACCCCGAGACCGAAGTGGATCGTCATGATATCGCCATGGCACTGCACCGGGCTATCGCAGATCTTGCTCCGGTCGAGCGCCGCGTCCTGTATCGGATGTACCTGGAAGACGCCACGATCGCGGAGACGGCGCACCTCCTGGGTCTCACTGAGGCGGAAGTGTTGAAGATTGCAGAGAACGCGACGGAGACACTGCGCGGCACGCTGGTCGAAGCCGGGTTGATCGGCGAGGCATCGGGGCGCGCGCCCGTGGAAAGGGAAATTGCCCGGACGCAGTGTCTGCCTCAACCGGTCGAGGACCGCCGCCGCGTGGCGGCCGCCCTGGCCGGCGCGGAGACAATCGGCACTACTGAGTTGAAACCTGAACAGGAGATGGACCAATGACGACAACCTCTGCAAAACAATCCGACACGATGCAGGACATGCTGTGCAGCCTGTCCGGGAACTGGTGGCTGTTCGTGCTGCGCGGTGTCCTGGCGCTGGTGATCGCAGTTCTCGCCTTCCTCATGCCTGCGGAGTCGCTGCTTGCTCTGACGCTGGTCTTCGGCGCTTTCGCCTTCGCCGATGGCGTGTTCGGCCTCGTCGCCGCCGTCCGCAACATCCGCGCGGGCGATCGCTGGGGCTGGCTGATGTTCAGCGGCATTCTGGGGATCGCCACGGGGGTCGTCGTGGTCTTCTCGCCGTTCGTGGCGACGCTTGTGCTTGCGACATTCCTCTGGGCCAGCATCGCATTCTGGTCCGTGTTCTCGGGTGCCCTCGAGATCGCGGCAGCGATCCGCCTGCGCAAGGAAATCGAGGGCGAGATCTGGCTGATCCTGAGCGGCCTCGTCTCGGTCGTTCTCGGTGTCGTCGTGACCTGGATGCTGCTGACGCGCCCGCTCGAAAGCTTCCTCGCGCTCGGCTGGCTGATCGGCTTCTACGCCGCGATCTTCGGGGTGATGATGATCCTCCTCGGGCTGCGGCTGCGCAAGGCGGATCGCCCGAATGACGGCACCATCGCCGGCCAGCCCCGGTCGGCGCAGATGTGATGTGCGCTGTGGCAGATGACCGGCGCCTTGCCGGCGGCGAGAACGATTTCACCCGATGGGACGAAACGATCTTCGACCGTTGCCTGAGCACCGGCTTCAATCCGTTCGGCAGCGGTCCGACGCCGATCTTGCTGCGGCATCCGGACGCAGAGGCGCGCGCCGATGCAAGGCCGTGCATGCCCCCTGATATCGAAAATGCGAGGTGCTGATGTCGAACCGCCTGCCTGACTTGGCACTTGCGGCTGCGGCCGCTGCCTTGGGCATCGGCATCGTTTTCCTTTTTCGCTCGATGTATCTTGCCGAAGACACGCTGCCTTTCGCGCAGGAGATGACGCTCATCTTTCTCGGCGCTGTCGTGACGGTCATTCTGACCGCGGCGCTTCTCAATCGCCAGACCGATCTCGAGCTTCGCAAGGAAGGAAGGGTCATCATCCTCCAGCAGCAATGCGACATTTACATGGCCTGTATCGAGAAGGTCGCAGAGATCGTGGAAACCGCAAGGCACGATGCGAAGCTGATCGATGACCTGCGTGTTCTCAGCCACAAGCTGGCTGTGGTCGCGAGTGCAGGGGTCGTGTCCAGCTTCGAGCAGGTACTGGAGAGCTTGCAGTCCGGTTTTGCTGACGGCACGCTCTCGGACGGGGACGGAGAGGGCGTGATGAATGCCGTCGCCGATCTCACGATAGCGATGCGGTCGGACGTCCTGCACGCTGCTGCCTTTCCTTCGCAGAACACCGAACGCGCCGTTCGCCTGAATTCGAGGCGAATGGAAAAACTCGACGATCTCGAACGTCACCTTCTCGTATCCACCGACACCCGGGAGAACTGATATGCGCGGCCATAATCGCCCACCATTCCCGCCGAAAATTCCCGGAACCGATCTGCCATCCTGGGACGTGCCGACGGCAATCATCTACCGTCCTGCCCGTTCCGCGATGACATCGGCGCCTCGGCCCAACTACTGGATCCTCGAGTTCGAGCCGTCCCGGCCCCCGCAGATCGAGCCGCTGATGGGACATACCTCCAGCGACGATCCCTATCGCCCGATCCGGCTGAAATTCCCCGACCGTGATAGCGCCGTGGACTTCGCCGAGCGGCAGGACTGGCGCTATATCGTGCGTGAAGACGCCCCGCGCCGCCCCGAGCCTAACCCCTGGCGGGGAGAGGAGCGGCATCGCCTCTATAACGGCGCCGACGCCCCGAACGCCTTTCGCATACCGTTCCGCCTGGATCGGGGTCGCACGGACCACCCAATCCGGCGCGCAGTCGAGCAGAAAGGCACGGTGGATCTGTCGTCCCAAGAAGAGGCCGAATTCGATCCGGTCCTCGAAGCCTCGCTCGAATCCTTCCCCGCCTCTGATCCTCCGGCGTGGACGGGTGTGACAATTGCAAGAAAGACGACGTGATGAAGGCCAGCTGCATGCGCTCGGGGAAATGAGATGTTTCCACGGGCCGATACCGTTGCTCGCAGATACCCCCCGTGGCCGTCTGGTCAGTCGTCGGGATCAGCCTTCTCGCTTTCCTTTACCAGAGCGGCCTGCCGCCGCGTGCGCTCAACCGGTTCCTGTTCGACTTCGCGCTGGTGCCGTCGCGCGCCTTCGGTCAGCTCCGTCACATCGCCCCGTCCGACTGGACCCCGTTCCTGACCAAAATCTTCCTGCACGGGGGGCCGGCTGCATCTCATCATGAACATGTGGACGCTCTGGATCTTCGGCCCCGCCGTCGAAGATCGGCTCGGACCGGGTAGATTCACACTGTTCTATCTGTTCTGTGGTGTGGCGGCCGGACTGGCTCACGCGCTGGCGAACCCCCACTCAGTCGTTCCCGCGCTTGGCGCATCGGGGGCCATCGCGGGCGTGATCGGTTGCTACCTACCCGCACCGCGGCAGCGAGAGGCCCGCCGCGCCATATCCACGTGCTGAACGCTTGCATCAGCCGGCCGCCAAGACCGGCTCGTCAACGAAAGGATACAGGATGCCCACGGTCGCTTGCCCGCAGTGCAATTCCACCAACAGAGTGCCGCAAGTGCGCCTGACCGACAATCCCAATTGCGGACGCTGCGGCGCGCCTCTCTTTCAAGGCAGGCCCGTCACGCTTACAGCGGCTAATTTTGACCGTCATGCGAATGCCGAACTGCCCTTGCTCGTCGATTTCTGGGCCGAGTGGTGCGGGCCATGCAAGATGATGGCGCCCCAGTTCGAGGCGGCGGCGCGCTCGCTCGAACCCCATGTCCGCCTGGGCAAGCTCGACACCGAGGCCGAACAGCAGATTGCCGGCCGCTACGGGATCCGCGGCATTCCCACCATGATCCTGTTCAGTAGCGGGAAGGAAATTGCGAGAACGAGCGGAGCAATGCCGGCCGCGCAGATAGCGCAGTGGGCGCGGTCGCACGTCTAGAGTTTACAGGTATTGGCCTTACCTGCGCCATGCCATTAGGAGCAGAAGGAGAAGAACATGCATGGCGTGACCGGATTTTTTGAAAGTGCGGCCTTGTTGGTCTTTGCCGCGTTCGTGCTCGTGACGATATGTTCACGGATCGGCGTGCCCAGTATCGTCGGTTACATTCTTGCCGGCATAGTCATCGGACCTGCCGGCCTCGGCCTGATTGCTGAGAGCGCTGCCCTGAGCAGCATTGGCGAGATCGGAGTGGTACTCCTGCTGTTCGCGCTTGGCCTGGAATTCTCGTTCGAGAAGCTCGTAACGCTCAGGAAGCATGTCTTCGGTCTTGGAGCCGCGCAGGTTGCAGTCACGACGATAACGGTATCGTTGATAACGAGTCTGATCTTCGATCTCGCGCCCGTCCCCGCAATCCTCATCGGCGGGGCCGTTGCCATGTCATCGACGGCCATGTGCCTCAAGGTGCTCGCAAGCGCGAACGCTCTGGGATCGGCCCAAGGGCGTCTGGCCATTGCAGTGCTTCTGTTTCAAGACTTGGCAGCTGTCGCATTCCTGCTTCTGCACGATTCGATGAGCGGAGCCGCCGAGGGACATGGCGTGATAACGGTCATCGCCAGTTCTACGGCATTGGTTGCAGCTCTGTTCATTGCCCGTGGCCCCCTGCAGGTGCTTGCCCGTTGGGTCGCATCGCGTGGCGATCCGGAACTCGCCCAACTCCTCGCGCTCACTATTGCGCTCGGGTCTGCGATCGTCGCGACCTCCGCCGGTCTTTCTCCGGCACTCGCCGCATTCGCGGCCGGCATGATTATCGGCGAGGGTGACGCGCGCCATGCCGTAGAGAACGAGATCCGGCCCTTCCGCGATTTGTTTGTCGGGATTTTCTTTGTCGGCATCGGAACGCAATTGCCACTTTGGATCATCCCGAATGCGTGGCCAGTCGTGCTGAGCTGGCTCGCAATCATATTTGCGGGCAAGACGCTGATCGTGTTGGTCGTCGCCCGACTATTCGGCGAGTCGCTTCAGACCGCATGGAGGACTGGGATCATCCTGGCCCACGGAGGAGAATTCAGCCTGATGCTGCTGTCGGCTTCCTCGACATCGGGCAGTGTTGCGGAGGAATTCGCTGGTCCTCTACTCCTCGCGATTGGCATGAGCATGCTGGCCGGGAGTGTCATGGTCAGATGGGCGGGGCTAAAGGTTTAGTGGGGTCAACATCAATATAACTATATTACTCAGATTACCCCGCCACTATGGCGGGTCATTGCGGGCTGATGAATGGGGATGGGGAGCGGCTACGGGCTGCCGCCGAAGATCTTCAGCTTGATGGCGATGCCGGCCAGCAGAGCGAGCATGACGCCGGTGGTGATCATGCGGACGGCGGTCTGCATGGCGGTGCGGCGGACCAGGCGGATGCAGTCGACGAGCGAACGCAGATCGCGGATGTCGAGCGCGGCCTCGTCGCCGTCAAGCCCGACATCGGCCAGTGCGCGCTTCGCGCCTTCCTCGGCCGCCCGGGTCAGGATCGCCTCGAACTCGGCGTCGGGCATGCGCACGAAGCCCTCGGATCGGGGTGGGTTCATAGGTTCCTCCTTCCGCCGCTCAGCCGACCTTGCAGCCCCAGAAGGACGTGTGGTCGGCCGCGAAGTAGCCGTCCGCGACACGGAAATATCCCTGCAGCTCAACGGTATCGCCCGCAGTCAGTGGGACCATCGTCTGCAGCCTGAGCGCCGTCGCCTCGGAGGCGTGGGCCCCGGAAATCTCGCCCCGCGAGCCCCGGATCTCCGTGGCGCCGTTCAGCACCAGCCGCCCGCGCATCCGCGCGTTCGTGCTGGAATTGATCTTGTAGAGCAGCGTGGCACCGAAGAGGTATGTGCCGGCGACCGGCGCGACGAAACGGTTGTTGCCGGCGTCGAACGCGCCCTGATCGTTATAGTCGGTGTTGTTGATGCCGATCCTCGTCCAGCTGTCGACGGCGACGTCGTTATCGTAGTTCCTGAAGGCCTTGAAGCGCGGAAGCCGGGGCTGATCGACGATGCCGGTGGCGTTGTCGACGCTGAGCCCGTCGAAGAATGTCAATCGGCATCCAAACGGCCCCCCCGATCGGCGCCCAAAAGTGACCCCTTTGGCGCGCGGTTGAGCAGGCCCGTGGCGGCGTAGCTTTCCAGCTGGCGCAGCCGACGCGGGCCTGCGTTTCGG
>NZ_WMIF01000047.1 GCF_009711185.1 Paracoccus limosus | reverse complement strand
ATCAGCATCCCGTGCTCGGCCTCCGATAATCATCGAAGGCACAATGGACCCAACCCCCGGTCGGTGGGGTCCCTTTTGGACGCCGATCACCCCAGAAGCGGGGTCCTTATTGCAAGCCGTTCAACAATCCAGATGGGGGCCCGCCGCCCGCGAAAGCGTATGCGCTGCTCAACGCTGCCGTCGCGGAACTGGGCCAAGCGTTGCAAGGAACCGGCCTCGGGATCGTTCGCCAAGGGCGGCGCGACGGCTGGCGGCTAGTCATGACGCCGGGAGACGGGGCATTTGTGGCGGATCGCGCGGCGTGATCGTGGCGCAATGGCGTCGCGCCGTGTCGCGATCAAGCACTTTTAACATGGCGGGATGTTTGGCGGGTTGATCGCAAATGCCGCCGTAAAATCGTTTATTATCAATGAGTAATGGCGGACGGTGAGGGATTCGAACCCTCGAGACGGTTCCCCGCCTACACACTTTCCAGGCGTGCGCCTTCGACCACTCGGCCAACCGTCCGTGGCGGCCCGTTTATCGTGACGGGCCGGCCAGTGCAAGCGGTCAGAGGCGGGAAATCCGCTTCTGCAATTCGGCAAGCTGACGGCGGATTTCGTCCATGTCTTCGCCGGCAGCGGGTTTGCGTGCGGTGCCGCGTTTGGCGGGCTGAGCCTCGTCCTCTTCGGCCTCGGGGCCGCTTGACGCGCTGGCGCCCCAGCCGGCCGCCATCGCCTTCAAGAACAGCTGCTGCTGGCGTTGCAGCGCCTCGAACCCCGGCATCGAGGACATCGGATTGGGGAAGGTCGCCAGATTCTCCATCATCTTGGACTGACCCTCGCGCAGCATCTCGAAGCTGGCGGCAAGGAATTGCGGCACGACGGATTGCGCCTGCGTCGTATAGCTGCGCACCAGATCAGTCAGCACATCGGTGGGCAGGACGTTTTCGCCTCGGCCTTCGTGCTCGGCAATGATCTGCAGCAGATATTGCCGGGTCAGATCGTCTCCGGTCTTCAGATCGACGATCTGCACCTGACGGCCACCGCGGATGAATCCGGCGATATCCTCCAGCGTGACGTAATCGCTGGTTTCAGTGTTGTAGAGCCGGCGGCTGGCGTAACGCTTGATCAGCAGGGGCGTTGTCTTATCGAGCTCGGCCATGGGCTCCTCCGGCGATGCATTTGCAGCATGATGGAAAAACAGTCGCGGAATTGCAAAGAAAATCGCCGCAAAGCGGCAAAGCCGTTGCGGCACCCGGAATCGGGGCGGGTGCAGACGCTGCGACAAGATGATTGGGGGATCCGGAGCGGGGGATCAGGTGGTGCGGGTGGTCGGACTCGAACCGACATGCCTTGCGGCGGCGCATTTTGAGTGCGCTGCGTCTACCATTCCACCACACCCGCAACAACGTGCCCAAGGAACATAAACCATCGCAAAGCTCAAGGTCAAAATGCAGCGCTGCGGGTGATCCCCGACCGGCGGTCCCGCAATCGGGATCTGCGGAACGCTTCTACCTGCATTGGCTGGAGAAATGGCTGCGGATGGTAGGCGCGGAGGGATTCGAACCCCCAACCAAGGCGTTATGAGCGCCCTGCTCTGACCGTTGAGCTACACGCCCGCCGCAGCGACAGGACTAGGCCGGGCCGGTGGCGAAGGTCAAGCGGCAACCTGTGGCGGGGCGCTAGTCCGGCTTGAAGGTCACGCGGATGCTCAGCGCCTCGGAGAGATGTGGGCGGCGGATGTCGGCCGCGCCGTCGAGATCGGCAATGGTGCGCGCGACCCGCAGGATGCGGTGATAGCCGCGCGGGGTCAGGCCGAAATGGCTGGCCGCACGGCCGAGCAACTCGCGGCATTCGCTGTCCAGCGGCGCGATTTCTTCCAGCAGGCGCCCCGAGGCATCAGCATTCACCCGCACCTTGGGGTGGTCCTGAAAACGCCGGGTCTGGATCGCGCGCGCGGCAGCGACGCGTTCGGCCACAGTGGACGAGCTTTCGCCGCGCCCGGGCATCTGCATTTCCTCCAAGGTGATTTGCGGCACCTCCATGCGCAGGTCGAAACGGTCCAGCATCGGACCCGAAATGCGGCCCATGTAGTCCGCGCCGCAGATCGGGGCGCGGGCGCAGGCCTGCGCGGCATCGGCCAGATTGCCGCAGCGGCACGGGTTGGCGGCGGCCACCAGCAGAAAGCGCGCGGGATAACAGACATGGGCATTGGCGCGCGAGACATGCACCTCGCCGGTCTCGATCGGTTCACGCAGGGCGTCGATGACCCGCCGCTCGAATTCGGGCAGCTCGTCGAGGAAGAGAACGCCGTTATGCGCCAGACTGATCTGCCCGGGGCCGGCATTTCGGCCTCCGCCGACGATGGCCGGCATCGAGGCCGTGTGATGCGGCTGACAAAACGGAGCCGCGCGAGAGATGCCGCCGCTTTTCAAGAGACCGGCCACCGAGCGGATCACCGAGGTTTCCAGTGCCTCCTGCGGGGTCAGCGGTGGCAGGATGCCGGGCAGGCGCTTGGCGAGCATGGTCTTGGTCGCGCCGGGCGGCCCGACCATCAGCAGGTGGTGGCACCCCGAGGCAGAAATCTCGATGGCGCGACGGGCCAGCTCCTGACCTTTGACATCGGCCAGATCCTCATAGTCGCTGCTGATTTCCGCTTCGCCAGCGATGGCCCGGGCCAGGGGGGCGCGGTCGGTGAGATGGTCGATGGCCTCGCGCAGGCTGCGCGGGGCAAAGACCGGAACGGAGCCGACCCAGGCCGCCTCGGGGCCGCAGGCGCGCGGCACCAGCAAGGCGCGATCGTCCTCGGCTGCGGCCATTGCGGCGGGCAGGGCGCCGGCAATCGGGGCAAGCCGCCCGTCCAGCGCCAGTTCGCCCAAGGCCACGACCTGACCCACGGCCTCGGCCGGCAGGATCTCCAGCGCGGCCAGCACCGCAAGCGCGATCGGCAGGTCGAAATGCGAGCCCTCCTTGGGCAGATCCGCCGGCGACAGGTTCACCGTGATCCGGCGCGAGGGCAGGGCGATGGACAGATGCGCAAAAGCCGCGCGAACCCGCTCGCGTGCCTCGCTGACCGCCTTGTCGGGCAGGCCGACGATGCCAAAGCCCGGCATGCCCGGCGCGACCGAGCATTGCACCTCGACCAGCCGAGCCTCAACGCCTTCGAAGGCCACCGTATAGGCGATTGCCACGATCCTGCCCCAATTCTTTTCCCAGAGCGTTAACCATGCCGGGTTAAGAACTGGTTAACGGAATGGCCCAAGGCGCGGCTTCCTTGTCCGGAGCCGTCATTCGGCCTATGTGCAGGCTAAGAAATGGGAAGGAGCCGCCATGTTGGGCAGCCGCGTCTTGCTGATCGTCGGAGGGGGCATCGCCGCCTTCAAGATACCGGAGCTGATCCGCATGCTGCGGCGCGAGGGCATTGCCGTTGTGCCGGTGCTGACCAAAGGGGGCGCCGAGTTCGTGACGCCGCTGACCCTGTCGGCGCTGTCGGAATCGCCCTGCCATAGCGATCTATTTGATCTGACCCGCGAATCCGAGATGGGCCATATCCAGCTGTCGCGCGCCGCCGATCTGGTAGTGGTGGCTCCGGCGACGGCGGATCTGATGGCCAAGATGGCGGCGGGGCTGGCCGATGATCTGGCCTCGACCCTGCTTTTGGCGACTGACAAGCCGGTGCTGGCCGCACCCGCCATGAACGTGCGCATGTGGCAGCACCCGGCGACGCAGCGCAATCGCGACACGCTGGAAGAGGACGGCATCCGCTTTGTCGGCCCCGATCAGGGTGATATGGCCTGCGGTGAATACGGTCCCGGCCGCATGGCCGAACCCGAGGCGATCCGAGAGCGCATCCTTGCCATGCTGGGCCGCGACCGGCCGCTGCGGCTGTCGCCCGAAATCGCGGTCGCTTTGCCTGCCGAGCCGCCGGTGCCCGCTATCGGCCCGCTGACCGGGCGGCATGTGCTGGTGACCTCGGGGCCCACGCATGAGCCCATCGACCCGGTGCGCTATATCGCCAACCGCTCCAGCGGCGCGCAGGGCACGGCGATTGCGGCGGCGCTGCGCGATCTGGGCGCGCGGGTCAGCTTTGTCACCGGCCCCGCCGAGATCCCACCGCCTGCGGGCGTCGAGGTGATCCGGGTCCAGACCGCACGCGAGATGCGCGAGGCGGTCGAGGCGGCGCTGCCGGCCGATGCCGCCGTCATGGCCGCCGCCGTGGCCGATTGGCGCGTCGCCAATGCGCAGGATCACAAGATCAAGAAGGACGGCATTGGCAGCGCGCCGGTGCTGGAATTCTCGGAAAATCCCGACATTCTGGCCTGGATCGGACGGTTGCGCGAAGGACGTCCGCGGCTGGTGGTGGGCTTTGCTGCAGAAACCGACGATGTGCTGGCCCATGCCAGCGCGAAACTGCAACGCAAACGCGCCGACTGGATTGTCGCCAATGACGTGAGCCCCGCCACCGGCATCATGGGCGGCACCGAAAACGCGGTCACACTGATCACCGCCGATGGTGCCGAGGCCTGGCCGCGCATGCCCAAGGACGAGGTCGCCCGCAAACTTGCCGCGCGCATCGCCGAGGCGCTGGGCCAGCCTCCGCAGGAGCCGCAGCCATGAACCGCGTCTATCTGGACTGGAACGCCACAGCCCCGCTGCGCCGCGAGGCGCGCGAGGCGATGCTGGGGGCAACCGAAATCGTCGGCAACCCGTCCTCGGTCCATGCCGAGGGCCGCGCCGCCAAATCCGCGATGGAACGCGCGCGTGAAGAGATCGCGACCGCGCTGGGTGCCGAGGGGCAGGATGTTATCTTTACCTCGGGCGCGACCGAGGCAGCGGCGCTGATCCTCGCCGGGCGCGATCTGGTCTGCTCGGCCATCGAACATGAGGCGGTGCTTGCTTGGTGCCGCCGCGAGCTGGCCACCGATGGCGCGGGCCGGGTCAACGTGCCCGATCCGGCGGGGTCCGCCCTGCAACTGGCCAATAGCGAAACCGGGGTGATTCAGGATCTGCCCGAGGGGCTGGCGGTCAGCGACCTGACGCAGGCCTTTGGCAAGATACCCTTCGCCTTCAACTGGCTGGGCATTCAGGCGGGTTTTGTCGCAGCGCAAAAGCTGGGTGGACCGCGTGGCGTGGGCGCATTGGTGATCCGGCGCGGCACCGAGATCGAATCCCGCATCAAGGGTGGTGGTCAGGAGCAGGGCCGCCGCGCCGGAACCGAGAATCTGATCGGCATCATGGGATTTGCCGCCGCCGCCCGCGCCGCGCAAAATGATCTGGATCAAGGAATCGGAGAAAAAGTCTCGGAAATGCGCGATTCGCTGATGGCCACACTGGAATCCGGGGCGGAAATGGTTACATTCCCGGGGCGCGAATCCCGCCGCCTGCCGAACACATTGTCGATCCTGACGCCCGGCTGGCGCGGAGAGACGCAGGTGATGCAGATGGATCTGGCCGGCTTTGCCATCTCGGCGGGATCGGCCTGTTCCTCGGGCAAGGTCCGGCCCAGTTCGGTGCTGACGGCCATGGGAATTGCGCCGGAATTGGCGGGCGATGCGATCCGCGTCTCGATCGGACCGGAAACGGACGGTCGGGATGTCGCGCGTTTCGCCGAGGCCTGGCTGGCTGCCCATGCGCGCTGGCGGCAACGGAATGATCAGCGGGCAACCGCAGGAAGGGTTTGAGATGGCTGAACAGATCAGCGAAGCAATCGAAGTCCGCGAGGGCGTTGACCGCGAAACCGTCGAGACCGTCCAGAACATGGGGTCCTACAAATACGGCTGGGACACCGAGATCGAGATGGAATACGCCCCCAAGGGCGTGAACGAGGACATCGTTCGGCTGATCTCGAAAAAGAACGAAGAGCCGGAATGGATGCTGGAATGGCGTCTGGCCGCGTTCCGCCGGTGGCAGACCATGACCGAGCCGAAATGGGCAATGCTGAACTATCCCGAGATCGACTATCAGGACCAGTATTACTACGCCCGGCCGAAAAGCATGGAAGTGAAGCCGAAGTCGCTGGACGAGGTCGATCCCAAGCTGCTGGCGACCTATGAGAAACTGGGTATCCCGCTGAAGGAACAGATGCTGCTGGCCGGTGTCGAGGGTGCGGACGAATCCCCCGCCGAGGCGCGCAAGGTCGCGGTCGATGCAGTCTTTGACAGCGTCTCGGTCGGCACCACCTTCAAGGATGAGCTGGCCAAGGCCGGCGTCATCTTCTGCTCGATCTCCGAGGCGATCCGCGAACATCCCGAACTGGTGCAGAAATATCTCGGCTCGGTCGTGCCGCAGTCGGACAACTTCTTTGCCACGCTGAATTCGGCGGTCTTTTCGGACGGGTCCTTCGTCTATATCCCGCCGGGCACGCGCTGCCCGATGGAGCTGTCGACCTATTTCCGCATCAACGCCGAAAACACCGGCCAGTTCGAACGCACGCTGATCATCGCCGACAAGGGCAGCTATGTCAGCTATCTGGAAGGTTGCACCGCGCCCAAGCGCGACGTGGCCCAGCTGCATGCGGCGGTCGTGGAAATCGTCATCCTTGAGGATGCCGAAGTGAAATACTCGACCGTGCAGAACTGGTTCCCCGGCGATGAGGAAGGCAAGGGCGGCATCTACAACTTTGTCACCAAGCGCGCTGATTGCCGAGAAGCCCGCGCCAAGGTGATGTGGACGCAGGTGGAAACCGGCTCGGCGATCACATGGAAATACCCCTCCTGCATCCTGCGGGGCGAGGAAAGCCAGGGCGAGTTCTATTCCATCGCCATCGCCAACAACATGCAGCAGGCCGACACCGGGACCAAGATGATCCATCTTGGCAAGAACACCCGCTCGCGCATTGTTTCCAAAGGGATTTCGGCGGGCAAGGCGCAGAACACCTATCGCGGTCTGGTCAGCATGCACCCGCGCGCGACCAACAGCCGCAACTATACCCAATGTGACAGCCTGCTGATCGGCGATCAATGCGGCGCCCATACCGTGCCCTATATCGAGGTCAAGAACACCTCGTCACGGGTCGAGCATGAGGCGACGACCAGCAAGGTGGATGATGACCAACTGTTCTATTGCCGCGCCCGCGGCATGGACGAGGAAGAGGCCGTCGCGCTGGTCGTGAACGGGTTCTGCCGCGAGGTGCTGCAGGCTCTGCCGATGGAATTCGCCATGGAAGCGCAATCGCTGGTCGCGATTTCGCTGGAAGGCTCGGTCGGATGATCGTGACCACCACCCCCGGGATCGAGGGCCGCAGGATCACCGCCTATCACGGCGTGGTCACCGGCGAGACGATCATCGGCGCGAACATCTTTCGCGACATCTTTGCCGGTATCCGCGATATCGTCGGGGGCCGCTCGGGTGCCTATGAGAACGCGCTGGCCTCGGCCCGCGAAACCGCCTTGTCCGAGATGCAGGACCGCGCACGCCAGCTTGGCGGCAATGCCGTGGTCGGTGTCGATCTGGACTATGAAGTGATCAACAACATGCTGATGGTGTCCGCCTCGGGCACATCCGTGACTGTCGAACAGGAACCGAAATAATGCTGGAAATCAAGAATCTGCACGTCAAACTTGAGGATGAGGGCAAACAGATCCTCAAGGGCGTCGATCTGGTCGTCCCGGCGGGTGAGGTCCATGCGATCATGGGGCCGAACGGTTCGGGCAAGTCCACGCTGTCCTATGTGCTGTCGGGCCGCGACGGCTATGAGGTGACCGAAGGCGACGCCACGCTGGACGGCGAAAGCCTGCTTGACATGGAGCCCGAAGCCCGCGCGGCGGCCGGCCTGTTTCTGGCCTTTCAATACCCGGTCGAAATCCCCGGCGTCGGCAACCTGACCTTCCTGCGCACCGCGCTGAACGCGCAGCGCAAGGCGCGCGGAGAAGAGGAACTCAGCTCGGCCGAATTCCTGAAGATCGTGCGCGAAAAGGCCAAGACGCTGAAGATCGACGGCGAGATGCTGAAACGCCCGGTCAATGTCGGTTTCTCCGGCGGCGAGAAAAAGCGCAACGAAGTCCTGCAGATGGCCATGCTTGAGCCGCGCATGTGCATCCTTGACGAGACCGACTCGGGGCTGGACGTGGATGCGATGCGGCTGGTCGCTGATGGCGTGAACGCGCTGCGTTCGCCCGAGCGCAGCTTCCTTGTCATCACCCATTACCAGCGTCTGCTGGACCATATCAAACCGGACGTGGTCCACATCATGTCTGCCGGCCGCATCATCAAGACCGGCGGCCCGGAACTGGCGCTGGAAGTCGAGCAGAACGGCTACGGCGACCTGCTGGCGGAGGCCAACTGATGGCGGAAGGTGCTGTTCTGACCGCCCAGACCCCGGCGGTCGAGGGCAAGACGCGCGCCGGCGGCACGGCGCTGGCCGCCCGGCTTGAGGCGCTGGAGCTGCCTGCTGGCGGCTTTGCCGCTGCGGCCCGCCGCGATGCCGCCGAACGTTTGCAGGCCATGGGCCTGCCGGGCGCGCGCGACGAATACTGGCGTTATACCGACCCGGCGCCCTTCAACGCCGCACGCCCCGAGCCGCTGGCGGTGCCGGGCCGCGAGGCCAATCTGTTTGATGACATCGACCGGCTGAAACTGGTCTTTGTCGACGGGCGCTTCGATGCCGAGGCCTCGGACGATCTGACCGCCGAGGGGCTGCAGATCGAAAGCATGGCGCAGGTCGGCGCGGGGCATTGGGCCGAAACGCTGTATGGCGTGCTTGAGGCCGAGGGCCAGACCCCGGTCAAGCGCCCCTTTGCGGTGCTGAACACGCTGGTGGCGCGCGATGGGCTTATGATCCGCGTCACCGGCAAGGTCTCGCGCCCGGTGCATCTGCTTTATCGCCGCGCCGATGCGGCGGCGGATGTCGTGGTCCATCACGTCATCCGTCTGGAGCCGGGGGCCGAACTGACGCTGCTGGAGACCGGCGGCATCGGTGCCCGCTCGAACACCGTGCTCGAGGTCGACGTGGCCGAGGGCGCGCGTTTTCACCACATCGCCAGCAAGCGCGCCGATGACGCGCGGATCGGCATTGGCCATGTCTTTGCCCGCGTGGGCGAGGGCGCGCTGTTCAAATCCTTTGCGCTGGCCGTGAACGGCCGGGTCATGCGCAACGAAGGCGTCATCCATATCGCCGGCAATGACGCGGTGGCCCATATCGCCGCCGCCGTTCTGGGCGATGGCAATGAGGGCAGCTTTCACCACGACGACACCGTCTTCATCACCCATGCCGCCGAGCGCTGCGAAAGCCGTCAGGTCTACAAGAAGGTGCTCAAGAACGGCGCGCATGGCATCTTTCAAGGTAAGATCCTGGTCAAGCCCGGCGCGCAAAAGACGGATGGCTACCAGATCAGCCAGGGCCTGCTGCTGGACGAGGGCAGCCAGTTCCTTGCCAAGCCCGAGCTGGAAATCTATGCCGACGACGTGAAATGCTCGCATGGCTCGACCACCGGGGCGCTGGATGAAACCGCGCTGTTCTACCTGCGCTCGCGCGGGGTGCCCAAGGAACAGGCCATCGTGCTTCTGGTGCTGTCCTTCCTTGCCGATGCGCTGGACGAAATCGAGAATGACGATCTGCGCGGCGCCATCCTTGGCCGGCTGGACGACTGGCTGACCAGCCGCGCTGCCGGCTGAGATATAGGTGGGGCCATGGGCCAGGTCGGTATCGTTCCGCGCATCATGGCCAGCTGGCGCAGGCCCGGGCGCGTGGTTGCGGGGTTGCGCGGCACGCCGGACCGGGTGCTGATCGCGCTGTTGATGGCCGCCATGCTGGTGTTCCTGATCGCTCAGGCGCCGGGCCATGCGCGGGCGGCGCATCTTGACCCTGCGGTGCCATTGCAGGCGCGGATGGGAGGGGCGATTCTGGCGGTGTTGTTCGTGATGCCGCTTTTGGCCTATGCGCTGGCGGCGCTGGTCGCGGCGCTGTCGCGGCTGACGTCCAAGCCGGTATCGGGGCTCGAATCGCGGCTGGCACTGTTCTGGGCGCTTCTGGCGGTGTCGCCGGCGATGCTCTTGGCGGGGCTGACGGCGGGGCTGGTCGGGCCGGGGCTGCCGCTGGCATTGACGCATTGGCTGGCCGGGCTGGGCTTTTTGGTGATTTGGGGCGCGGGACTGCGCGCCTTGGCGGAGGCCTGATGATACCTGCACAGATTGGCGATCTGGTTGTCCTGACCTTGCGCGACCCGGCGGCGGCGCTGCGCGTGTTGCAGGGGGAACGGCTGCCGATGTCGGTGCGCTGGATGATGCTGGGCCTTGCGGTCACGCTGTCCACGCTGCTCTCGACGCTGTCGCTGCTGCTGTTCCCGGTCGCGCCGGGCGATGCGATGGGCGAGCTGTTCTCGGTGCCGCTGACGTTGGCCTGGGTGCAGTTCGGCACCATTGCTTTGGCGGCGCTCTGCATGACTGTCGTTGGCCGGCTCTTTGGCGGGCGCGGCAATTTTCCCGATGCCCTGCTGGCCATTGGCTGGATCGAGCTGATTCTGGTCGGGCTGCAGGCCATGCAACTGGTGCTGATGCTGCTGATGCCGGCCAGCGCCAATCTGATGTTCCTGATCGCCTGCGCGCTGTTTCTGTATCTGGTCGTCGCGATGACCAAGGCGCTGCATGGCTTCACCAGCACGCCCAAGGTGGTGGTCGGCTTTGTCGGCAGCCTGTTCGTGCTGGGTTTCGTCCTTTCGCTGATCGCGGCGGCGCTTGGCATCCTTCCGGAGGTCTCTCCATGAGCTTTGACGTCGAACGCGTTCGCGCGGATTTCCCGATCCTGTCCACCAAGGTCAACGGCCGGCCGCTGGTCTATCTGGACAGTGGCGCCAGCGCGCAAAAGCCGCGCGTGGTCATCGACGCCATCACCCGCGCCTATGAGGGCGAATATGCCAATGTGCATCGCGGGCTGCATTATCTGTCGAATCTCGCGACCGAGAAATACGAGCGGGTGCGGGCGATCATCGCACGCTTTCTGAACGCCCCGCATGAGGATGAGGTGATCTTTACCTCGGGCGCGACCGAGGGCATCAACCTCGTCTCCTACGCATGGGCCGCGCCGCGTTTCCAGCCCGGCGACGAGATCGTGCTGTCTGTGCTGGAGCATCACGCCAATATCGTGCCGTGGCACTTCCTGCGCGAGCGTCAGGGCGTGGTGCTGAAATGGGTCGAGCCCGAGCCTGACGGCAGCCTGCCGCCGGAAAAGGTATTGGCCGCCGTCGGCCCGCGCACCCGGCTGATCGCGCTGACGCATATGTCGAACGTGACCGGCACCGTGGTCGATGTCGGCGCGGTGGCGCGGGGCACGGATGTGCCGGTGCTGGCCGATGGCAGTCAGGCCTCGGTGCATATGCCAGTCGATGTGGCCAGCCTTGGCGTCGATTTCTATGCCATCACCGGGCACAAGCTTTACGGCCCCTCTGGCTCGGGCGCGATGTGGATCAGCCGCGCGCGTCAGGCCGAGATGCGGCCGTTCCTTGGCGGGGGCGACATGATCCGCACCGTGACGCGCGAGACCGTGGACTATGCCGAGCCGCCGCTGCGCTACGAGGCCGGCACGCCGAGCATCGTCAACCAGATCGGCCTTGGCGTCGCGCTGGAATATCTGATGGGGCTGGGTATGGAGAATGTCGCCGCGCATGAACGCGATCTGCGCGACTATGCCCGCGACCGGCTGCGCAGCCTGAACTGGCTTTCGGTGCAGGGCGATGCAGCTGACAAGGGCGCGATCTTTTCGATGACGATGCAGGGTGCGCATGCCCATGACATCTCGACGATCCTCGACAAGCGCGGCATTGCCGTGCGCGCCGGGACGCATTGCGCCATGCCGCTGCTGGAGTTCTTTGGCGTGCCGGCCACCGCGCGGGCCAGCTTTGCCATGTACAACACCCGCGCCGAGGTGGATGCCCTGATCGACGGGCTGACATTTTGCCGCGAGCTTTTCGCCTGACCCCATTGCAGAGCCGCCGGAATGCGGCTAAGCAGCGGGAGCGCTGCACCCATAGCTCAGCTGGATAGAGCGCTGCCCTCCGAAGGCAGAGGTAAGTCAAGTGGCTTTGTTGTGGGTGTAGAAAATGTCGATAGAAACCAAGGAATTGGTGGAAGTCGATAGAACTGTGAAAATCGCTCTCTTGGTCGCGGAAGCACCACGGAAGCAAACTTTAAGGAGGTTGTAGAGTAAGAACGACGGAAGTTGGCGGCCCTCGGAACCGCATGAATGACGTTGATTCGAGTAACTGGTTTCGGGATTGACCTTGGTTGATCTCGCACACTATCAAAACGACGATGCACCCGTAGCTCAGCTGGATAGAGCGCCACCCTCCGAAGGTGGAGGCCACACGTTCGAATCGTGTCGGGTGCGCCACCCTCTTTTGAGGTTGGCTTGATGGGTCGAGCCTCGCTCCCCTAAACTAATTTCAAATTCACAGCGTGCTTGTCGTAACCGTCATAATGGCGTCGGCTGCTTAATCTACGAATGACATGCTTTGGAACTTAAAAAAGGCCGTCGGACGCCAGCTTGATACCAAGCTGTTGACTTGCCGTCAGGGGCAAGCCTTTTCCACCGTAAGCGAGCCATTGGGCAGCACCAGTGCGGGTCCTATCCAACGCGGGAATACGGATAAGCGTTCCTGATATAGGTGTTGAGGAATTGCCCTTTTGACGGAGCTGCCATTAGCTGCTCATGCAATCCGGCAGGTACGTTGAAATACTGGTATATCGAGCCGTTCGTGAATTCGATTTCCAGCGTTTCACTACCGGGATCGTAGCCGATGGACGCGATGTTGCTGGAGGAAACAGGGTCTCTAAGCATGTGTCTTCCTATTGCTCATCTTCGTTGATGGGAATTCGATCTATTGCAATTTTCCGTACGACAGCGGTTGTTCGTTGCGCCCGCCACGACGCCACCATGCGATCATAGCCTTCCGCCACGCGTCGGGTCCGCCAAGCTGCGCTTACTTCGGGGTCAGAACTGCGGGGCAAGCGATCTGCCGGGGGAAGCGATACACGGCAACGCACGGGCAGTCGTGCGGCTTCACCAGAGATGATGGTCTCCCCCGTCCGCAAGACTGGCAGTAGGTCCATGAGGCCTGATAAATTGTCAGGAAGAGCACCCTTCACGCGGCCGCGATCGGCTGGGTTGGAGAGGCGCAGTGCTATGAGCGTTCCGCACTGGGAGAGGATAGTCTCATCGATTTCGGAAGGGCGCTGCGAGACGAGCATGGCTCCAACTCCGTACTTGCGACCCTCTTTTGCGATGCGCTTCACGACATCCGCAGCGACATTGCCGCTATCTGGGCCCACGTACCGATGGGCTTCCTCCATCACGATCAGCAGAGGCCGGAGCACGCCACCTTCTGTCTTTTCCCGGCTCCAATAGAGCGCCTCGTAGACAACGCGGAGTATGGAACCAATCAGCCGGACCAAGACGCTGCTGGGTACCCCGGAGAGATCAAGGATTGTGATTGGATGGTCGTGACCAAGCCAGCCGGCGAGCAGCGTATCAAGATCCTGTGCCGTTTGCCCGGCAAGGTCGGGCTCCCAAGGGCCGGGATGGAGGACAAAGTCGTACCGCCGGTCCAGAAGACGAGAGCGCAGCAGGTTAAGCGGGCGGCGGATGCCCTTAGCGGCCTGATTGAGGAACGGCCCAGCAGCTCCCATAGCGTGCGGCGTGTATCGAGGAGCGGTTAAAGTTTCCGGGTTGCCCGCTGCTTCGAGTGCAGGCTGGTCGCGCTGCGGCCCGGTGAATGTGGCTGTTTCAAAGTCAATCAGGTCATACCAGAGCTGCTTCAGCGAGAACGGTGTTGAACGGCTTGCAATAAGGACCCCGCTTCTGGGGTGATCGGCGTCCAAAAGGGACCCCACCGACCGGGGGTTGGGTCCATTGTGCCTTCGATGATTATCGGAGGCCGAGCACGAGATGCTGATC
>NZ_WMIF01000046.1 GCF_009711185.1 Paracoccus limosus | reverse complement strand
CGGCTGAAAGACTGGCGGCGCGTCGCCACGCGATACGACCGGTGCCCGGAGACCTTCTTCTCCGCGATCATGCTCGCTGCGACCGTCCTCTTCTGGCTGTGAAAATCAATGAGTCGGGAACCTAGCGGGGGTCGGCGACTGGAATGAAGTCCCTGCCCCGACAAAATCCTTCGTATCCTCGGGATTTGGGGTAGCGAAATGTGATCCTGTGCGGGGGGGGGGCATATCAGGAACATCTGCACGCGGGAGCTAGAGGGAGGATGGCAGCCACGGAATCGCTTGCCGTCTCGGCCGGGACGGTGATGGCCTCAAGGGTGGGCAGCCAAAGACGGGGTAATCATGCCGCCCCGGTGACAGGTCACCGACCAGCGCGGAATAGCGGGCTCCGTGCCGGGCCCACACGGAGCGAACCTCGATGAAGCGAGGAATGACGACAGGACGGCAGGACGGCAGAACGACAGCCGAGAACTGTCCCAGCGACCGGCAACCCGCGCCCTGCCAGCTCGCGATCATCTGCAAAAGACAAGAAGTGCCGCTGCATCCCGCGCGTCCGCTCAGGCACCGCAGCCATCCGTCCCGCTGCCGGTTGCGGTTCGCCGCCCTCCGCTGGGGCGTAGGCGCCCCGGCTTGCCCCGCCGAGCCCTGTCCAACCGGCCCAACCGGCCCAACCGACGGTCAGAACTTAAGCCCTCGAGAGGGAGCAAGCCCCCTCCCGCAGGCGACAAGCATCGCTTGTTTCCACCACTAGAATACCGGTCACCCACCCCGACACCCGAGGGTGGCGGGCAACAAATGGCAGACAACAAGCGAAAAACGAAAAGAGGCACCTCCAGCAGGCTCGCCCCCCATGCCGTTGAGCCTGCGGACATACCGGGCACGCCGTCCGCGCGCGCGATCATGCCAACACCGCCGCGCCTGAACCGGCGGCCGGACCGCACCAACCATGCGCCCCAGCCCGGGTATCCCAACATTCCCAACCCTAACAGGAGCCTCCGCCAAACCCGCGGCCAGATTCAGTCCCGGCATCGGGTGGATCGGGTTCAGGATGAATCTGTCTGGCTCTGAAGTCCAGATCTTGCAGGCCTCTTCGCAAGGAGTAAGGGCGCCTAAGGTCGCACCACCAAATCGTGGGATCAAACACCTAACCCAAGGACGCCTTTCTGCGCGCCTCCTGCGCCTTCTGGTCAAGCAGATCGGCGCGGATCTCTCCCAGCACCTTGACCCGGCCGAATTCGCGGACGGCGGCCTGACGGGCGACCTCGTATCCCGGCAGCATCTGCTGCAAGCTCTGCTCGGCCCGCAGCAGGGCGCGGCTGCGCTCGCCGGCAAGGGCGTTGGCCAGCCGGGCCTCGGCGATGGTGAAATCGCCGGTCGCGGCATAGATACCCTGCAGATCGTGCTCGATGGCGGCGATCTGGGCCTGCGCCACCTCGACCCGACTGCGATAGGCCGAAAAACGGCGCATCTCGAGATCGGATTTCAGCTGCGCCAACTGCCGCAGCCGGGCCAGTTGTGCCGGGGTCGGCTCGCTCATCGCCCGCCTCCCGGACCGGGCAGCGACATGCCCCAGCCGCTGCGCGCCTTCTTGCGCATCGCCTCGGCAAAGCGGATCGCGGCGGCGACCGGCGCGAAATGCTCAGAGCGGATCTCATGCCCGATCTCGACGGTGGCATGCAGCGCCCGCGCGCAGGGCGGATCGGACCAGATCGGGACCTGATGCGCTTTCGCCCGTTCGCGGATGCGGGCGGCGATCTCGTCCACGCCCTTGGCCAGACAGACCGGGGCCCGGCCGCTGCCGCGCTTCCACTCCAGCGCCACGGCATAATGGGTGGGGTTGACGATCACCACATCGGCCTTTTCGACATCGGCCAGCATCGCGTTCATCACCAGATCAACGCCCTTTTGCCGGCGGGCCTGCTTGAAATGCGGATCGCCTTCGCTTTCCTTGTATTCGTCCTGCATCTCCTGACGGGACATGCGGTGGCGGCGGCGATAATCATAATGTTTCCACATCATGTCGACCGCCGCAAAGACCAGACCGATGCCCAAGGCCATGGCGATGCTGCGATGCAGGATCACCTGCAGGCCCAGCACCCATTGCGCGTCGGCCATCGCCTCAGCCGTGCTGAGCCACCCCAGGAGACCGCGAAACAAGAGCCAGCCCCCGGCCGCGACCAGCCCGACCTTGGCCAGTGACAAGAGAAAGGTCACCAGCCCCTGCTTGCCGAACTTCTGTCCGGCATTGCGGACCGGGTTGATGCGCTTGGGGTCGGGCAACAGCTTCTTGGGCGTAAAGGTAAAACCGCGCTGCACGATCAGCCCCGCCAGCACCGGCAGGGCCAGAATCGCGGCAAATCCCAGAATGGCCAGCCCCGCCTCACCCGCCATCGAGCGCGCCAGATCCATGACCGATTTGCCGCGGCCATCGGGCCATGGCTCGGCCCCGACCGCCCGCGCGGCCATGCCAAGCCAGCGCGGCACCGCCCAAGCCCCGGCAAAGGCCATGCCCAGCCACAGCCCCAGATAGGTCAGCGCCGCCGAAAGCTCGGTCGAGCGCGGAATGTCGCCCTCCTCCCGCGCGCGGCGCAGCTTTTGTTCCGAGGCATCGAATTGCTTGTCGTCGTCCGCTTCGCTCATGGCAGGTCCTGCCCGATCACGGCCAGAACGGCTCCGGCCCATGTCGACAGGATCGACGGCGTCAGCAGCGCCAGCGCGACCAGCGCCAGCATGATCGCGGCAGGCGCGGCAATGAACATCACCGGCAGCGCCGGCATCACCTTGCTGACCATGCCCGACAGCACCTGAAACAGGAAACCGCCCAGGATAAAGGGCGCCGCCAGCACCAGCGCCAGCACGAAGCTGCGCCGCAGCAGGCCCAGCATCACCGGCAGGATCTCGGCGATCTGCGGCCAGTCGCCCACCGGACGCAGCAGCAGGCTTTCGCGGATCAGGTCACAGACCAGCACCGGCAGCCCCATCGCCATCAGCAGGGCGATCCCGGCCAGATGCAACAGGTTGCCGATCGGGTGGGGGGAATATTCATTGGCCACGCCGATGATCTGCGACAACGAGGCCGTCGCCGCAATCGCCGTCGCCGCGACATCAATGGCCAGCGCAAACAGCCGCACCAACCCGCCCAGCACCACCCCGGTCACCACCTCGGCCGAGCACAGCATCGCAAGCCGCACCAAGGCATCGGGCGCCACCGCCACCCCCGCCGTTTCGGCCAGCAAGGGCGTCAGCGCCAGCGCGGCCGCCACCCTGACGCGCACCGGCAGCCCCTGCATCGAAAACCCGGGCAGCGCCAGCAGACATGCCTGAATCCGGCAATAGGTCAGCAGATGCGCCAGCAGCAGCGCGGCAAGGGCCGGATCGCTCAGTGGCCCGGTCACGGCGCCACCGTGCCAAGCGCCCGGACTTTGGCGGCAGGGTCGATCTCGTCAAGACCCATCACCGACAGGGCCAGCCCCGACGAGGCCAGCATCAGCCGGATCAGCCGCCGGCGATGGTCCGGCACGGCCAGCACCGGCTCGGTCGCGGGCGGCTGGACGGCCAGCACCTTGCGCACCGCCTCGGCCAGCCGCTGCTGCAATTGCGGCACCGGGGCCGAGCCGGTGCGCCCGGCCTCGGCCTCGGCACGGGTGATCTCGGCTTCCCATTGCGGGTGCAGTTGCAGGATGTCGAGATGGCCGTCTGCGCCGGTAAATTGTTCAGTGATCTGGCCGCGCAGCCGGCGTCGGACCTGTTCATAGACCAGTTCGGGCGAGGGTGCGTTGCGCGATTCATGCACGGCATCGGTGATCAGCATCAGGTTGCGGATCGAAAGCCGCTCTTCCAGCATGGCGCGCAGCACCGACAGCAGCATCTCGGGCGCGACCTTTTCCGGGACCATGCCGTCGAAAAAGCGCTGGTTCAGCTTGGCCCGATGCTCATCGCTGACATTGCACAGTTCGCGGATCATGCGCTGCATCGAGGACAGCGTCAGCAGCGCCGGCAGGTTCGACTTGACCACCTCCATCAGATGGGTCGAAAGCACCTCCATCGGGATGACCACGGTGGCGCCGGCGACGGCGGCATCCTCCTGCCGGTCGGGGCTGATCCATTTCGCAGGGCTGCCATAAACTGGCTCTCGCACCTCTTCGCCGGGCAGGTCCTGCAAGATGGCCTCGGGGCCCAGCGCCAGCACCAGCTGCGGATGTAGCCGGCCCCGGCCGCGCATGACGCCCTGCAGGCGGATGACATATTCGCCATCGTCAAAGGCCGTACCGTCGGTGATGCGGACATCTGGCAGGATCAGTCCATAGCTGCGCGCGACATGCAGGCGCAGATTGGTGATCCGCTGCCCCAGACCGCGCCCTTGGTCCAGCGCGCTGACGATCAGGCCGGGGCCGATCTCGACGCTGATTTCCTCGGTGTCCAGCACGTCGCCGATCCGGGCCTGCGCCGGCGCGGGGGCGGGTTGGTCGGGGCTGGGCGCGTCATCGGGCGTGGCGGTCAGCTCGCGTTGGCGCAAGCGCCATGCCATCGCGGCCAGCCCCGCGGCCAGCCCCAGAAAGACTAGCGGCGGCATGCCGGGGATCAGGCTGACCAGAACCATGCCGCCCGAGACCACCGCCGGCACCTGCCAGTTCGAGGTCAGCTGCCGCGACAACAGATCGGCTGTGGTGTCAGTGGCACCGCCGCGCGATAGCAGCAGCGCCGCCGCCATTGAGGTGATCAGCGCCGGGATCTGCGTCACCAGCCCGTCGCCGATGGTCAGCCGGGAATAGGTGTCCAACGCCTCGGTCACCGGCATGGCGTGAACCATGACTCCGGCGGCAAGACCCACGAAAAGGTTGATCAGGGTGATGATCAGCCCGGCGATCGCATCGCCCTTGACGAATTTCGAGGCACCGTCGAGCGAGCCGAAAAAGCTGATCTCGCGCTGTTCCTGAATGCGGCGGCGCTTGGCCTCTTCGTGGTCGATGGCGCCCGAGTTCAGGTCGCCGTCGATGGCCAGCTGCTTGCCCGGCAGCGAATCCAGCGCGAACCGCGCCGAGACCTCGGCCATCCGGCCCGAACCCTTGGTGATGACCATGAAGTTCACCACCGAGATCACGCCAAAGACCGTCAGCCCAACCAGCAGCGAACCGCCGGCAACGAATTCGGCAAAGCCGTTGATGACATGGCCGGCCGCCGTCGGCCCGTTCTGGCCGTGCGTCAGGATCAGTCGCGTCGATGATACGTTCAGCGACAGCCGGATCAGCAGCGAGACAAGCAGCAAGATGGGAAAGGCCTGAAAATCCGTAGGTTTCTCGACCAGCGAGGCCATGACCAGAATCAGCGTCGCCGTGGCGATCGACAACGCGATACCGACATCCAGCAGACCGGCCGGGATCGGCAGCACCATGGACAGAACGATGATTACCAGCGCCCCGGTGATCACCAACGGTCGCACCGGCAAGGATCGTGCCGGAAGGCGTTCGGCCAGACTCATCTTGCGTCTCCGGTTTGGGGGGGCGGGGCCGGCTCGGCAAGCGCGGGGGCCAGCAGCTTGTCGATCGGCCAGTCAGGGCCGGTGAACATCCCCGAGCGGCGCAGAAAGACCAGCACCCGGATGCGTTCCTCGGGAGGCAGCCGCCGCAGCCGCAGGTCCATGTCCACGGGCAGATCCTCGCCGGCGAGCAGCCATTCGGTGGCCTGGGCGATCAGCGCATCCGCCTCGGCCGGGGCGTTCGCGCCGGCGCCGGACAGCGCCGCCGACATCAGCAGGGCCCGGATCACGACGCCCTCTTCAGCTCGCGAAGCGCGTTTTCCAGATTGCCAAAGCTGGGCCGGACGTGTTCGGGGGCGGATTGACGCCCGACTTCGACACAAAGGTTTGTGGCGTGCTGATGCAAGCCCGCGACCAGAACGGACTTGATGACGTCGTAAAAGGACTGGTCCTGCTTCATCACCGCCTGCAGTCGCTGGGCAAAGGGCGCGACCAGCGCATAGGCCAGAAACACGCCCAGAAAGGTGCCCACAAGCGCGCCACCGATCATCTTGCCCAGAACTTCGGGGGGCTGGTCGATGGCGCTCATGGTCTTGATGACGCCCAGAACCGCGGCAACGATGCCCAGTGCCGGCAGCGCGTCGGCCATGTTCTGAAGCGCATGGGGCGCGTGCATCGCCTCTTCGTTCATCAGGCCGATGCGCTGGGACAGCATTTCCTCGACCTGATAGGGATCGTCGTAGTTCAGGCTGGCCGAGCGCAGCGTGTCGGTGATCAGCGCCACCGCCTGCTCGTCCTTCAGGATCTTGGGATAGGCCTGAAAGATCGGCGAATTCGCCGGCTCTTCGACATGACCTTCCAGTTCCACCGGATTGGCGCGGGCGATGCGCAAGAGTTGGAACAACAGGCACAGCACGTCCTGCAGATCCGATTCATGCCATTTCGGCCCTTTCAGCGACCGCCCAAAGCCGCTGAGCGCATGTTTGATCGTCGCGGTTTCGTTCGACAGCAGGAACGAGCCCAGCGCCGCGCCGCCGATCATCATCATCTCATGCGGCAGCGAATGCATGATGACCTCAAGATGGCCGCCCGCCAGGACATAGCCGCCAAAAACCATGGCAAAGGTAACGACGATGCCGATCATTCCGAACATGATAATCCCCTAGTTCTTCGCGGCACGAATGGCGCCCATATATGAGGTCAGCACCGCCGCCTGCCCCGGCTCGACCGAGGCCATGATGCGGGCACCGGTTTCGGGCTGGACGCGCGCCAGGATCTGCGCCGCGAAATCCGGCGGCAGGTTCGACAGCACCTGCGCCGCCTGTTCCGGCTTCATCTGGTCGTATAGCGCGATGATGCGGGCGATATCGTCGGTCTGACCGCGGCTGATGCTGGTGTCGTGGTCGTTGATCTGCTGGCGCAGCTTGCGCAATTCGACCAGCTTATCGGTGAGCTGTTTTTGGGCCACGGCCAGCTCGGCCTTGCGCCGGTCGATGTCCTGCATGTAGCGCTCGATGCGCAGCCCGCGCTGGCGCAGCTCATCGGAAAGCGCGACGGCCTCGGGGACATCGGTGCAGCCCGCCATCAGGGCGGCGGGCTCGGCATGGGCGCGCAGCCGGGCGGCGCCATCGATCAGCATGACCGCCTGACTTGCCGCCGCCAGCGCGATGATGCCGCCCACCACGGGAAGGATCGCCCTACGCATCCGCCTGATGCTCCTCGGGACGGCGCCGGCGGCGTTGCAGGCGCAACGGACCCGCCTGCGCGCCGCTTTCGGCGAATTTCTTCTGTAGCAGCCAGAAGGCCCGCTCTTCCTTGGCGCGCTCGATTTCACCGGCCAGACCTTCGGTCGCGCGCAGCGCCTCGGCCTTGGCGGCATGGATCGCGCGCTCCAGCCGGCCGATCTCGCTGGTCATCACCGCGATGGCGCCGCCCAGACCCGTTTCCAGATCATTGAGTTTGCGCAGCCGCCGGGCCAGCACGAAACAAAAGAACGCCAGCCCGACGGAAAAGCTCAGCAGCGCGAACTGCAGGATTTGGGATATCGTCATTGGATACGGAACTCCGTAATCAGGATGTCGCTGAAGCCCGACTTGCCCAGCACATAGACCGCACGGGTCGCCAGCTCGTCGCGCACGATGTCGAGAATGCCGCGCCGTTCGAACGCAGCCGGGTCGATGTCGGACAGGAAGCTGTTGAACGCATCCGACAGGCGCGGCAGCAGATGTTCGACCGTGGCGCGGTTGGCGCTGTCGGTCTCGATCGCGACGGTCATGACCAGCGTGCGCGATTGTGGCCCCGCCAGCGTCAGCACGATCTGCGGCAGGGCCACGAATTGCGTCTGGGGCACGGCGACCACCTCGGGCTTTTCCTCGGCCTTGGGCTTCAGCAGCGCCATCGGCGACCAGAACCCAAGATAGGTCGAGGCAAATCCTGCCCCCAGCATGGCCGCCACCAGAATCAGCGGCAGCAGCTTTTTCAGCCCGCCTTTCGCGGGAACGTCGGTATGGGGGGCGGCAGCATCGGTCACGGTGATTCTCCATCGATCTGTCGAAGGGATACCACCGCCGGGCTAACCAATTCTTAAGCGCCGCCATGCCATGAAGGTCGGGTGACATGACCCAGCCGATTCGAAGGGGGCGGTTTTGCTGAAGCTGCAAGACTATTGGCGCGAGCGTAGCGCAAAGCAGAGGGCCATCCTGGCCGCGGCCTTTCTGTTGACTTTCGGGGCCATCGCCGGCCTTTCATGGTTCGCCAGCCGCCCGGGTCTGGCGATGCTCTATTCCGGGCTCGACCCGCAGCAATCGGGCGCGGTCCTGGCCGCAGTCGAGAAATCCGGCGTCCCCTATGAGATCCGCGGCGATTCGATCTGGGTCGAGGAAAGCCGGCGTGACGCCCTGCGCATGACCCTTGCCGGCGAGGGGCTGCCCTCGGCCGGGGGCACCGGCTATGAGATCCTCGACGGCATGTCGGGCTTTGGCACCACCTCGCAGATGTTCGACGCCGCCTATTGGCGTGCCAAGGAAGGTGAGCTGGCCCGCACCATCCTGGCCCTGCCGAACGTCAAAACGGCCCGCGTGCATCTGGCCGTCCCCGCCGGGCGCGGCTATCGCCGCGAAGCGCAGGCCAGCGCCTCGGTCACGCTGACCACCAATGGCACGCCGATCAGCCGGGCGCAGGCCAAGGCGCTGAAGTTCCTGATCTCCTCGGGGGTTCCCGGCATGACGGCGGATCGGGTCAGCGTCATCGACAGCGAACGCGGCGTCATTGCCGCCGAGGACGACCCCAGCGGCGAAGACCGCGCCGCCGAAATGAAACGCAATGTCGAACGCATCCTCGAGGCGCATGTCGGCCCCGGCAATGCCATCGTCGAGCTGAACCTTGATCGCGTTCTGGACAGCGAACAGGTGACCGAGCAGCGCTTCGACCCCGAACAACGCGCCCTGATCTCGCAAGAGCAGGAAGAAACCGCCGACCAAAGCAGCAACAAAGATGCGGGTGCGGTGACGGCGGCCTCGAACCTGCCGGAAAGCCCGAAGGACAAGGGCCAGGAAAGCAAATCGCAGCGCTCGGAGACGCGGAACCGTTCGAATTACGAGGTCAGCAAGATCACGCGCGAGGTCAGCCGTCAGCCCGGCGCCACCCGCCGCCTGACGGTCGCGGTGCTGGTCAATGGCGTGGTCGAAACCGATGCCAATGGAGGTTCCAAACTGGTGCCGCGCGACGAGGTCGAGTTGCAGAACCTGCGCGAGCTGGTTGCCTCGGCCGTGGGCTTTGACGAGGGGCGCGGCGATGCGCTGACGGTGAAATCGCTGCCCTTTGCCTCGCTCTCGGACGTAGGCACGGCCGCGAGTCAGGGGGGCTTGCTGGCCCGGCTGGATCTCAACAGCCTGATCAAGCTGCTGCTGGTCGGCCTGTTCGCGCTGGCGCTGGCGTTCTTCCTGCTGCGTCCGGTGCTGAGGGCGCGCGGGGCCGAGACGCGGGCCGCGCTGGACACCAGCCTGCCGCCCCCTGCCCCCGAAGCCGAGACGATGCCGCCCCTGTCGAGCGCCATTCCCGAAATCGAGTTCACCCCGGCTGAACAGACCAACGACCCGGTCGCCCGCCTGAAGGAGCTGATGAAATCCCGCAAGGACGAAAGCCTGCAACTGCTGTCGGGCTGGATCGAGAAACGTGAGGATGCGCTGTGAAATCCGCCAGTCTCAGGCTTGAATCCTTTGCTGCCGCCCGCACCACGCCGCAGCCGACCGCAGCCGAGCTGGACGAGGCCTATCACGACGGCCATGAGCGCGGTCTGGCCGAGGGGCGCGAGGCCAGTCTGGATGCCCTGACCGCCGAAATGGCGCGGCTTCGTCATGGGCTGAGCCTGCTGGCCGAGCAGGAACAAGCCATCCGCCGCGATACGCTGGCCGCAGTGACTCCCGCGCTGGCGCTGATCATCGATCTTTTGGGGCGGGCCGGCGCGCGCGAACGGTTGCTCGACGCCTTGCAGGCCGAGCTGGCCCGTCTGGTCCAGACCGACGGCCAGGGCGAGGTCATCATCCGCTGCCCCATCGATATGCGGCACGACATCCAGCCCTGTCTCGACCGCGCCGGCCTGCAGGCCAGACTGCTGGACGCCCAGCCCGGCAGCCCCGGCATCGAGATCACTGCCCAGGGCGGCAGCATCCGTCTGGACCCTGACCGCCCCGCGACCGAGCTGCGGGCGATCATCGACGAACTTCACTCGGAGGACTAAGCATGGACGATCTTGCCAGCCTGATTGCGACCGACCAGATCCTGGTCGAGGTGACCATCCGCCTGGGCTCGACCCAGCTCAGCGTGGCCGAGCTGTCGCGGCTGCGGTCCGACGATATCCTGACGCTGGATCAGCAGATGTCGGACGGCGTCGACATCTGCGTCGGCGACCGGGTCATCGCCCGCGGGGAACTGACCACGGCCGAGGGCGACAACCGGCTTTGCGTGCGCATCCTTGGCGCGGCGAGCGCATCATGAGACGCCTGTTGCCGGTGCTGGTGCTGCTTGTGGTCCCGCAACTGGCGCTGGCTCAGGACGGCGCCGGGCTGAATGCCGCAGCCGAGGCGATCGGCAATGGCGTCGGGCGCAATGCGATCACGTTGCTGGCGGTGATGACAGCATTATCGCTGGCGCCGGGCATCGCCATCATGGTGACCTGCTTTCCCTTTATCGTCACCGTGCTGTCGATCCTGCGCCAGTCGATCGGGTTGCAGCAATCGCCGCCGAACATGCTGATCGTCAGTCTGGCCATGTTCCTGACCTGGTTCGTCATGAACCCCGTCCTGACCGAGGCCTGGACCACCGCCGGGGCACCGCTGCGCGACGGCACCATCTCGGTCGAAGAAGCGTTCCAGCGCGGCATCGTGCCGTTTCGCGGCTTCATGGAGGCGCGCACCGATCCCGAAATGATCGCCACGCTGGCCGATATCTCGCCCGAGCCGCAGGCTGCTCCAGACCGGTTGTCGGTGCTGGTCCCCGCCTTCATGCTGAGCGAGATCCAGCGCGCCTTCGAGATCGGCTTTCTGGTGTCGCTGCCCTTTCTGATCATCGATCTGGTGGTTTCGGCGGTGCTGATGTCGATGGGGATGATGATGGTGCCGCCGGCGGTGGTGGCGCTGCCCTTCAAGCTGGCGTTCTTTGTCGTGGTCGATGGCTGGGGGCTGGTCGCCTCGGCGCTGGTGCGCAGCTATCAGTGATGCGGCCGGCGCGGCCATTCTGCCGCAGGGCGCAACGTCAAATGGGTTGCGGCTTTAATTCCTGGTGGAAATTCGGCATGAGTCTTCAAATGTCCAGCGGATTTGCATGTTACGCCTTGCCCTGATCCTTTCCTTGGTCACCTTTTCCAGCCGCTCTGTTCTGGCCGAGGATGCTCTGGCCGTTGAATTTGTCACGGTCCGGGAAACACCACTGATCTATGACGTAGCGCTGACCGGCACCATCCACGCGGTGGACACTGTCGAGGTCGGCTTTCGTCAGGGCGGGCGGGTCGTCGAGGTCCTCGTGAACGAGGGCGATACGGTCAAGTCGGGCCAGCCGCTGGCGCGGACCGATCCCTTGCAGCAGGAACAGGCCTTTCGTATCGCCGAAGCGGCGGTGGCCGCAGCCACGGCTGCACGCGATCAGGCGCAGCAGGCAATGGACCGCGCCCAGGCCATGCTGGAGCGTGGCGTCGGAACCCGGGCGGATCTGGACAGCGCCGCGCAGGCCCTGTCCTCGGCCGAGGGCGGCTTGACGCAGGCGGCAGCGCAGCTGGATCAGGCGCGGCGGGCGCTGGACGATACCGTGATCCTTGCACCGACAGATGCGGTGGTAACCGCGCGTCAGGTCGAGCCGGGCCAGATCGTCGGCGCGGCGCAATCGGTGATCACGCTTGCCTCCTCCAGCGGGCGCGAGGCCGTTTTCCAGACCACGGATTCGCCGCTGCTGCGCCATGCCATCGACGCCCCGGTCAGCCTGCGCGGCATCGATATGCCGAACCTCGCCATGACCGCCAAGATCAGCGAGATTGCACCGCTGGTCGATCCGGCCACCGGCTCGGTCACCGTGCGCGCCCGCATCGACAATCCGCCGCCGGGGCTGGATCTGCTCGGCTCGCCGGTGCAGGGCGCGGTGCATTTCCCGGCCGGCAAGGGCATCGCGGTGCCATGGACCGCGCTGACCGCGACGGGTGCGCAACCAGCGGTCTGGACTGTGGACGCCGAAAGCCGCGCGCTCTTGGTCGCCGTGCGGATCGAGCGTTTCGCGAATGGCACGGTAATCCTTGCCGGCGGCATATCGCCCGGTCAGGTCGTCGTTGGCGCCGGCTCGCAATTGCTTTACCCCGGCCGCAAGTTGCGGCGCGCGAATGGCGCGCAGGAGGCTCGGCCATGATCCGCGCCCTGATGCTTGCCTTGATGTTGCCGCTGCCGGCCCTGGCCTGGCCCTGGTCGGCGCCTGCCCCGGCCGCGCCCGCGCCGCCGCGTCCGGTCGCCAGCATGATCGTCGACGACAGCCCGATCCAGACCCATTCCCTGCCCGGCGCAATCCGTGCCAGCACCGAGGTGGCGCTGGCCTTTCAGACCTTGGGCCGCATGACCAACCGGCAGGTCGATGTCGGCGACGTGGTTCACAAGGGGCAACTGCTGGCCACGCTCGACCCCGAGGATCTGCAGGCCGAGGTCCGCGCCGCCGCCGCCGCCGCCGATACCGCGCGGGTGAATTACGAAACCGCGCTGTCCACGGCCGAGCGCACGCGGGCGCTGGCCCGCCGCAACGTGGCGACCGCAGCACAGCTGGAGCAGGCCGAGCGCGCCCTCGCTGCGGCAAAGGCCAGCCGGGACCAGGCGGAATCGCAGCTGGTCCGCGCCCGCGGCTCGGAGAATTACGCCGAGATGCGCGCCCCCTTTGACGGCGTCATCAGCGCCGTCGAGGCCGCGCCCGGCGCCGTCGTCAGTGCCGGTCAGGCGGTGATGCGCCTGTCCAGTCAGGATCGGCTGGAGGCGGTGATCGACCTGCAACCGGCAATGATCTCGCGCATCAAGCCCGGCGACGAATTCGAGATCTGGTCCGAAAACCACCCCGAAATCAGACACCGCGCCCGCGTGTCGCGGATCGAGCCGGTGGCCGATGTCGCCACCCGCACCCGCCGCGTGCGGCTGGCGCTGGTCGAACGCGACAGCTTTCGGCTGGGCGCGCTGATCCGGGCCCGGCCCGCCACCGGCGGGTTGCGCCAGATCACCGTGCCGGCCTCGGCGATCCTGACCCGGGACGGCCAGTCGCTGGTCTGGGTGGTGACGCGAACCGCCGACCGGGCCGAGGTCTCGCTGCGCCAGATCCGCATCCGCGACCTGCCGATCGAGGGCGTCGTCACCGCGCTGGAGGGGCTGGAACCCGGCGAAGAAATCGTCATTCGCGGCGTCCATTCGCTGGTCGACAAACAACCCGTGGGAGCGCGCGTTTTACCATGAGCGGCCGATTCAACCTCTCGGACTGGGCGCTGCAGCATCGTTCGCTGGTCTGGTTCCTGCTGATCGTCTCGATGCTGGCCGGCGCGCTCAGCTACCTGCGCCTTGGCCGCGAGGAAGATCCGAATTTCACCATCAAGATCATGGTGATCAGCGCCTCGATGCCCGGCGCGACCATTCAGGACACGCTGGATCAGGTCACCACGCGGATCGAAACCAAGCTCGAAGAGCTCGATGAGCTCAAGTTCACCCGCTCGGTCACCATGCCCGGCCGCTCGATCGTCTATCTTGAGCTGGACCCCACCATCCGCGGCGCGCAGGTGCCCGAGACATGGAAACGGGTGCGCAATATGATGTCCGACATCCGTCCAAATTTTCCACAGGAATTCCAAGGCTTTCAGTTCAACGACGATTTCGGCGATGTCTTTGGCAACATCTATGCCTTTACCGCCGACGGCTTTACCCAGCGCGAATTGCGCGACCGGGTCGAGGCGATCCGCAAGCAGGTTCAGGCGCTGCCGATGACCGGGAAATCCTCGCTGCTGGGCGAACAGCAGGAACGGATCTATCTGGAATTCTCGTCAGCGCGGCTGGCGGCGCTGGGGCTGAACCACAATCAGGTCATCCAGACCCTTGCCACGCAGAACGCCATCGCGCCCTCGGGGATCGTGCAGGCCGGGCCGGAACAGGTGCTGGTGCGCGTCGGCGGCCAATTCGACGATGCCAGCAGCATTGGCGCCGTGAACCTGCGCGTCGGCGACCGCTTTTTCAACATCGGCGATGTCGCCACCATCCGCCGCAGCTATGAGGATCCGCCAAGCGCGCTGTTTCGCTATAACGGCAAGGCCGCCATCGGCCTGCAGGTCGGCATGCGCAGCGGCGGCAACATCCTTGAATTCGGCAAGCAGCTCGATGCGCTGATGGATCGCGTGGCGCTGGACCTGCCCGTCGGCATCGACATGGCCAAATTCGCCGACCAGCCGCAGGTGGTAGACGATGCCGTCGGCCATTTCGTCCGCGCGCTGGTCGAGGCGGTGGCCATCGTGCTGCTGGTCAGTTTCGTCAGTCTTGGCCTGCGGGCCGGGCTGGTGGTCACGCTGACGATCCCGCTGGTGCTGGCCATCACCTTCGTCATTCTGGACCTCTATGGCATCACCCTGCAACGCATTTCGCTGGGCGCGCTGATCATCGCTCTGGGCCTTCTGGTCGATGATGCGATGATTGCCATCGAGACCATGATCTCGCGCCTTGAGATCGGCGAAAGCCTGCAATCCGCCGCAAGCTACGCCTGGACCTCAATCGCCTTTCCGATGTTGACCGGAACGCTGGTGACTGTGGCGGGCTTCATCCCGATCGGGCTGAACAATTCGGCGGCGGGCGAGTTCACCTTTTCGCTGTTCGTCGTCATCGCGGTGTCGCTGCTGGTCAGCTGGATCGTGGCGGTGCTGTTTGCGCCGCTGCTGGGTGTGACCTTCCTGCCCCGCCGGATGAAGCATGAGGATCACGGCCCGGGCTGGCTGCGTCGGCAGTTCCACCGGCTGCTGCTGCTGGGCATGCGCTTCAAATGGGCGACGATCGCGCTGACGCTGGCTACGTTCCTGCTGTCGGTTCTGGGGATGCGGCTGGTCGAGCAGCAATTCTTTCCGACCTCTGACCGCACCGAGATCATCATCGACGTGACCGAGCGCGCCAATGCCTCGATCGCCAAGACCAATGCCGACATCGCTCGGATCGAGGCTTTCCTGGCAGGGCAGGACGATGCGCTGTTCTATACCTCGTATATCGGCAGCGGCGCGCCGCGTTTTGTGCTGTCGCTGGACCCGCCGACGCCGGGCCCCTACATGGGTCAGATCCTGATCCAGACCGCCAATCTGGCCGCGCGCGACCGTCTCAAGGCGCGGCTGACCGAGTTCGCGCAGAACCAGATGATCGGCACCGATCTTTATGTCAAGAATCTGGAAATCGGGCCGCCGGTCGGCAAGCCGGTGCAATACCGGGTCTCGGCGCCCGATCCTGACACGGCGCGCGATGCCGCGCGCGAACTGGCCGCGCTGCTGTCCACGGAACCCCGGCTGCGCGACATCTCGCTGGACTGGAACGAGCCGGCCCGCGTCGTGCGCCTGCATGTGAATCAGGATCAGGCCCGGCAGGTCGGCATCAGCAATGAGGATCTGGCCGCCGCGCTTGAGGGCACCTTTACCGGCCGCTCGATCACGCAGCTGCGCGACGGCATCTTCCTGATCGACGTGTTGGCGCGCGGCTCGCAGGCCGACCGGCAGTCGCTGGCCTCGATCCAGAACCTGCAGCTGGCGACGACCACCGGCACGCCGATCCCGCTGGCCTCGCTGGCGCAGCTGGAATACGGCACCGAACAGCCGCTGATCATGCAGCGCGATGGCCTGCCCACGGTCACGGTCAAGGCCGACATCGCCTCGCGCGACCAGCCGGCGACGCTGATCGCGGCGGTTGCGGACAAGGTCGCGGCCTTTCAGGCGAAACAGCCGCCCTCGGTCAGCATCACCGTCGGCGGCACGGTCGAGAACTCGGACGAAAGTCAGGCGCCGATCGCCGCCGTGGTCCCGGTGATGCTGCTGATCATGGCGCTGCTGGTGATGATCCAGATGCAAAGCTTCCGGTTGTCGCTGATCGTCTTTGCTGCGGCGCCCTTGGGCCTGATTGGTGTGGTCGCGGCATTGCTGCCCTTTGGCGTGCCGATGGGCTTTGTCGCGATCCTTGGCATCCTGGCGCTGATCGGCATCCTGATCCGCAACTCGGTCATTCTGGTGCATGAGATCCGCGAGCTGATCGAGCGTGGCCATTCTGCCTGGGACGCGGTCTTCGAGGCCTCGGACAGCCGCGCCCGGCCGATCCTGCTGACCGCCGCAGCGGCCAGTCTGGCGCTGATCCCGATCTCGCGTCAGGTGTTCTGGGGGCCGATGGCCTATGCGATGATGGGCGGCATCATTGCGGGCACGGTCGTGACGCTGATCTTTGTGCCGGCGCTATACTGCGCAGTGTTTGGGGTAAGAAAGCCGCCCGGCGACGGAATGCCCAGCCTCGAGGACCGCAAGCGCGCAGCCGCGCATCAGTAGGCTGATCGACGGGCGGTTTGCACAGGGTGCCCGCGAGAGGCCCGGCAGCACAGCAGCAGGCGGAAGGCGTGTGGTGCGGAATGGGCCTAGGCTGTGTGAAAACTCACTGCGGATGATATCTGACGCGTTGCTCGGACCAGATAAGGCGGCCAGCGACAGATTTCGACGGGACGTGGTTTGACGGCCTTTTCAGGCCTTCACCGCTGTCA
>NZ_WMIF01000045.1 GCF_009711185.1 Paracoccus limosus | reverse complement strand
GAGAAGCCGTCCAAATGGCCGCCCATTTTGCCGTCTCGTTCCAAGCCAACACCTCCGACGTTCATGCGCACGGAGATTGGCCCGTTCAGATCACCAGCGGCAGGAGGGGATCAGCGTCGCGCTTACAATTATTCCAGCTTGCGGGCCGCGCTGGTCAGCTTCCGGCAGCGCATTGAGCGTTACCAATATCAGACGCTGGTGCCTCAATTCCTCGATCCGGTATGGCGCCGGGTTATGACTATGGCCGCGCTGGATCTGGGAATCGAGATCACCGACGATCTGTTCTCGGTTGAATGGATCGCGCCCGCGCAGCCTTGGGTGGATCCCGCGAAAGATGCAGATGCGACGATTGCCCAGATGAACGCCGGGCTGATGTCGCGGCGCCAGGCAGTCGCGTCGCTGGGCTATTCCGTCGAACAACTCGACGCTGAGATTGCAGCCGATCGGAAGCGGGAAGGCGCGCTTGGCCTGTCCTTTGGCAAAAAGCCGCAAGAACAAAAGGATTGCATATCGTGAACGTAAGGTTAACCGGGAATCCGGCCAAGGCAACGCGCATCCGCCCTGTCGAGAAGATCAGGGGCCCTGATCGCACGGCAGGCGACATCCTGACCCGCACCATGCCGCGGGCTGGCGAAGTCGATGAGGCCGCGCGGACCTTCGCCGCCATTGTCGCAACCGCGACGCCGGTGCAGCGTAGGGACGCAAAGGGACCGTTCCTTGAAATATTGGACGCGGCAGGGCTGGAAAACGATCCCGAAGACGACACGCCGCTGCTGACAGATCACCGCGCCAGTGCGCGCGAAACAGTGGGCAGGGCAACGGGCTTCACGATCGATGGCCCGAGCGTATCGGCGACCCTGCGGCTGGCCTTCGCCGATGACGTTGAGCCGATCTTCCAGCGCGTCAAAGACGGCACGCTCCGCCATGTTTCAGCCGGTTATCGTGTCACCGAATGGCGCGAAGGGCGCGACGCATCCGGCCGGCGCACCAAGACTGCCGCTCACTGGCGCATCCTTGAAATCTCACTTGTTCCCATCCCCGCCGATCGAAACGCAATTATTCAAAGGAGTGCATCGCAGATGCCATTTGATTCCGTGGAAGACCGCGACTCGTTCGTGGAAAAAATCAGCAGCCTTGTGGGCTTGTCGGAAGAATGGGCCGATAACCTGCCCGAAGATGCCGATCAAGACGCGATCCGGGCCAGCTTGCGCGCCGCTCTGACCAAGCGCAGCGCGCCCAAGATCCGCGTGACCCGTTCGCACGATGATCCGGCCCAGATCCAGACCCGCGCCGCCGATGCGCTGGCCTATCGCATGGGTGCGCTGCCCGATCTGCCCGAGGCATCCCGCGAATTTGCCAGCATGGGGCTGATGGATCATGCCCGCGATGCCCTGCAACGGGCAGGCGTCAGCACGCGCGGCATGGGTGCCGACGAAATCATCCAGCGCAGCCTGACAACCTCGGACTTCCCGCTGACCGTTGCGAACGCCGCGAACAAGACCGCGGCCGAAAGCTACCGCATCGCGGAGTCGCCGCTCAAGGTGCTGTTCCGCAAACGCAGCCTGTCCGACTTCAAGACCGCGACCAGCGTGCGGCTGGGCGGTCTCGGGATGCTCGAGGAACTGACCGAGTCCGGTGAGATCAAGGCCACGTCGCGCGGCGAACAGGGCGAGACCCTGCAACTGCGCACCTTCGCCCGCCGCCTCGATCTGACCCGCCGCCTGATCATCAATGACGATTTGGGGCTATTTGGTGATGTCACGCGTGCATTGGGCGAAGCCGCGGCGGCAACCGAGTCCGCGCTGATGTTCGACACCCTGACCGGCGCGGGCACGCTGTCGGATGGTCAGCCGCTGTTCCACGCCAGCCGCGAGAATATCGCCGAATATGCCGCCGTCGATCTGGTCGGGGGCCTGAGCAACGCCCGCAAGGTGCTGCGGGGCCAGCGCAACCTGGACGGTGTGACTCCGATCATGGCGACGCCGCGCTATGTCATCGCCGGGCCGGATATGGAAACCGACCTCGAAAAAGCCTTGGGCGTCATCACGCCGCCCGATGTGGACAGCTTCAATCCGTTCGCATCAAAGCTGCAACTGCTGATCGATCCGCGCATCGAAGGCACCAGCTTCTATGTCGCAGCCGATCCGGCACAATGCGCGGTGTTCAACTTGGCGCACCTGGCAGCCGCACCCGGCCCGCAGATCCAGCGGCTGGAGAACTGGGACACGCTGGGTGTCAGCTTCCGCTGCTTCATGGATGTGGGCGCAGGGTTCGCTGGCTGGCGCGGTATCGTGAAGCTGGAAAGGGCCTAAGCCGTTGGCAGACGCGACGACCCTTCACCAATGGCGGGACCGGCTTCAGTCGGCCCGCTTCACAGGCGAGCGCGCGGTGCAAGACGCCAACGGCGCCCGCGTCGAATACAAGAGCGACTCCGAGATGGCCCGCGCGCTGGCTGCAATCGACTCCGAGCTTGCCCGACTTCACCAACGGCGGTTGTCGATCATCCGCCTTCAGACCAGCAAAGGACTCTAATCCATGGCCAAGAATTTCATTCAACCCGGCAACGTGCTGACGATTCCCGCGCCTGCTGCCGTTTTGTCAGGCGGTGTTGTCGTCGCAGGCGACATCAAGGGCATTGCCCAAGGCGACGCGGCGACCGGCGCACCCGTCGATGTCGCGACCGCGGGCGTTTGGAGCCTGCCGAAAATCGCAGCAAATGCGTTTGCACTTGGCGCCAAGGTCTACTGGGCAGCCGGGACCGGCCTTGCCACCTCGACCGCATCCGGCAACACGCTGCTGGGCGTAGCGGTGGAAGCCGCGCCCGCTGACTCAGCATCCGTCAAGGTTCGGCTGTCGGGCTTCTGAAATGACCAGCGCCGCCCGCCCTTTGTCACCGATTGCCGCGCCGTTCAAGCGCGGGCTGTCGCGTGTCGAAGCGGCGGGCTACGTTGGTGTCAGCCCGACGACCTTTGATAAGCAGGTGCTTGCAGGGGAAATGCCCGGCCCTAAGCGCGTGGGAACCAGAAAGATCTGGGACGTACGCGCTTTGGACTTGGCGTTTGATGCTTTGCCGGGGGAAGATTCCGCCCCCGAAACCAACGATTGGGATTAGCATGAAACAGCTAAGGAAACCGCCCAAATACTGCCAAGGATTTGAAGACCGACACGGCAAGGTGCGCTGGTATTATCGCCGCCCCGGCTTCCCGCGTGTCGCACTTCCCGGCTTGCCTTGGTCGCCCGACTTCATGGCCGCTTATGACAAGGCGGATACAGGCGAACGGCTCGAAATCGGCAAGGCCCGTTCCGCGCCCGGCACGATTGGCGCGCTTGTCGCCAGTTATTACCGGACCAGCGACTTCAGCGGATTGGGAGATTCAACCAAGACAACATATCGCGGCATCATCGAACGCTTCCGGGCGGAACATGGTCACAAGCGGGTTGCCCATATGGAAAAGCGCCACGTTCAAGGCATCATCAGCGAAAAGGCTGCAACCCCCGCAGCCGCGAACAACCTGCTACGCATGATGCACCTGCTGATGCGCCATGCCGTAGATCTGGGCTGGCGCGGTGATGATCCAACGCAGGGGGTGCGCAAGGCCAAGCGGAAAGCAGGCGGCTTTTTAACGTGGGAAGAAGATCACATTTCCCAGTTTGTTGCCTGCCACAAGCCGACCAGCCGCGCGCATCTGGCCTTGATGCTGCTGCTTTACACGGGCCAGCGCCGCAGCGACGTTGTGCGGATGGGGCGGCAGCATGTCCGCAACGATGTCCTGTCAGTTGTCCAGCAAAAGACGGGGCAGGATGTGCATATTCCGTTGCATCCCGACCTGAAAGCGCTGCTGGATGCCCTACCTTTGGGAATGACGTTCCTTGTCACCGCACAGGGAAAGCCATTCACGCCCGCAGGATTTACGAACTGGTTTCGTGACATGGTGCGCGAAGCCAAGCTACACGATGGGCTTTCGCCTCATGGGCTGCGTAAAGCGACATGCCGCAGGCTTGCTGAAGCTGGATGCACGCCGCACCAAATCATGGCTATTTCCGGCCATAGATCGCTGGCCGAAGTGACCCGATACACAGTCGCGGCTGGTCGCAAACAACTCGCATCGCAGGCCATGCTTGCGCTGGGAAGAACGATTGACGAAACTGCAACTGTCAAACCCGCTGAAGCGGTTTGACGAAATGCCCTGTAAGCGGCTGAATATCAAGGCATAATTTAGGCAAGTGGCGGAGGGGATGGGCCTGGCGTCGAACCTTCTCCAATGTAAGCTGACGCATGCGCTGCAAAAAGTTTTTGGATAATACTTGATACCCGTGCAGGATGTGCGGGTTAGCTGTACTTCCAGAACGCTTGAAGTGGAGGACATATGCCAGAGTCCAGTTCCTCACCTGCTAGAGACGACATGGAGAATATCGCTCCTCCACCTCCCCCTCCGCGTGCACCAGGGGAACCGAGGCAGGCAAGCCCACGTGATCTAGCGCTTCTCCGAGAGACTCTGACAAATGTTAAGAGCATCGCCGGCGCCGCTTCGCTCTATCGAGGCGCTTGCGAAGGTGCTGACAGTTACGAGAACAACTGCGCACATTTTCTGTCCGACGCATTCTTGAGGGCTGGTTATAGCAATCTTAAGGCTCCTGCGGATTGCATCAGTGCAAGATGTGAAACGGGAGCCAAGAGACCAATCCGAGCACGAGATATGTGGTGCTGGTTTAAGCAGATGGCCACTAAGACCAAATCGACGCTACCTGCCGCAGAGGGTATGTGGGCTGTATTTCAGCTTGATGAAGCCACATATTGGGGTGGTCACGTATTAGTATTCGATAGTGACAAGAATCTCTATTTTGGGACGGGTCACTACCCCAACTGGTCACAGTATTGCTATCAGTGGTAGGATGGTCTCGAATGTATTGATTTACCTTCTCAACTGGGATTTGAAATGAGGCTCTTTCCATCCTTGCCAATACGATTTGTGTTATCCGCGAGTGTATGGATAGCACTTTCCACTTCCGCTTCCTTGGCACTCTGTCCCGTGACTGCTACCCTAGACCGCGATGCGCAGAACGTAGGGAACTTGTCCGGAACTGCAGCAACTGTTCCTCCCGTGGACGCTTTAGTCATGTCCATCGCAGAGCTGAACGGAACTTTGGGTGCTAGCAACGAACCGATACTCACATTCGATTTTGCCAGCAACGATTTAGATGCAGACCGAAAGGCATGCCTTAGGGCGCTTGGCCGCCTCGCCGTCCGTGCTGACAGACTCGGGTCAATCGAACTCTTGATCATCGGACACGCAGACTCTGTAGACACCGATGCAGCGAACAATTCTCGGTCCTTTCTGAGGGCGCGAGCGGCCCGAACGTATCTACGAAACACGGTGCCGGATTTCGCGGTCCGGGTACCAGTCGATATTGCAGGGCGGGGAGAAGCCGAGCCTTGGGCCTGCGGCCCACCAGACGGTGTTGAAGAAGCAAACGAGGCAGAGGCGTGCGCACCTCGCCTCCAGATGTTGCGACTTTCTCAGGCCGACGGCGAAGCGCGGGTACGAAATGACCGGCGCTTGGAAGTGCGCCTCGCCTCGCCTGTCTTTGCCGGTCCTCGCTATGATGTCTTGAGTGCCGCACTGGCAGGTCAGGGAAATGCCCCTGCACCGGATTCGGTAGAATTGCAGAGCCATCTCTCGGTGTTTCGTCATTACCCGGCGGGTGCAACACCTCTCCATCCAGTAGTCGTGCCAATTCCGGCTCCGACCAGAGACGCCGTTGCTGCTTGCAGCGTGGCAGAAGCGGACGCCGACGGTGGTCGTCTTTGGCTCGATACGGGTTGGCAGAGGATCCGGCTTGAGTCTCCAAACGCAGCTCCTGTAGCGTGGGATTCAGAACCCGGGTTTGTTGTATCCGAGATGAACTCTGCAGCCTTGGGCAATCGTTTATTGGTGCGAATTCGCGCGCGTCCCGACGTCAGATCCGCGTCCGGATTGGTTCGAGGGCAAATCGAAATGCTTCTGGCGACCACGATCATACAGAATGGGCAGGCGGGCCGTCAGGATGATGCCGTAGGGGTACCAGACCCTTGGCGAGTAAGAGTACGATTGCCTGCATTCTTGGACGCATTGATTGCCGACGAGCAAGAGGCTCTTCTTGAAGACGCTCAGCGACTTCTCTTGCGAACTTGTCTCGGACTTGATCCTGACAACATAGGAACCCAGCACGATCGCGAGCCTCTTGTAGTTGGCCTAGTGCAATCGGCCTTGCAGATGCTGCCGCGAGATGGGGCGGGTCTGCTCGCATCGGCCCATGATTACCATGCACCGACCGGCATGTTCGCACTCCGTCCTGGCATGCATCTGCGGCTACTGACTGGGCGGGACCAATTCCCGGAAGAACCTGGCTCAGCTGATGGACGGCAGGACTTTTCGGACCTAACCTCGGAGATCGTTCTTCCACTTTTTTCCGCCCCCACGAGGCCCTTTGTTGGGGCATCACAAGATGCATTGCCTGCGCTCAGCGGTCCTTTTGGCCAAAACGCCGTGACGCTTGATCCCGGCCTCGCCATGCGTTGGTGGGATGACCATGAATTGGCCAACCTATCACAGCGAGCCAGAGATGGGACCTTCGGAATTGGAGATCCGGCAGCACTTGAACTGTTGCTCTCGGGCCGGCTGGCTTACGTCATTCCGCCCAGTGGGCTGCCAACTGATCCTGTTTACACCCGCAACATTCCAAGGCGTTTCGACGACTTCGACGACATGGCGAGGCCTCTTCCCGCTCGGGACACGTTGATCGTGGCTGCGCGCACCCACGACGATATCTCTGCATTCCTTGCACAAGACCGAGGGGGCAGATTGTTCGGGGCGCTCGAATACGATTACGTGGATGATGATGGCAACGACATCGTTGTGCGTTCGGCCTGTGCCTGGGGTTCGCAAGACGATCCGAACGGAGGGCCTAATGCTAGGGTGCTCTGTGGGCTCTTTACGCAGCCGATTCGGGCGTCGCTTCTGATCGACGTGGAGGTCAATGGCGACCCTCGCCGCGTACCCTTGGGAACCAGCGTTGGCTCTTTATTGCCACCGGAGGTAATGGCACCCTGCTTTGTTCTAGCGACGGGTGAAGCGGACCAGCGCTTCGCGCCGGGAAACCGTTTGGCCGCAAGGATTACGTTGCCAACCTACGGAGATGGTGCGCGTGCGGTCTACAGTTCCGATGATTGCAGGCTTATGGCGCTTCCCTTGACGCATGGAGCGAGATTTTCATGGACGAATTGATCCTACAGCGTATTGCCAAGGGGCTTTATGCGACCGCATCAGTTAACGACGAAACCGGGCTTGTCTTCATGCCGGAGAGCGATCCTGGCCTTACGTCGCTGACGCTCGAAGGCAACGTTACCGAGGCCGGACGTTGGCTGGTCTGGTCACATGGACCGCTGGCCCCGGCACTGACCCAAGTGGCTCCGCTCTTGAAGACCCGCGACCGCCGGATCCTCTTCAGCCGGGGACCTTATGGCGGCGGCGTAATTATGACGGGCGCCGCAATTGGAACGATTCCCGGAAACAGCTTCCTCAAGACCCTCCGTCCCGATTTCCCCTCCCTTACTGGTAAACTTATCAAGAATCTGCCCGCGATTGCTATTAGTCAATCGGTCTTGGTTTGCGACAGCAATGGGCTCACTTTGCAGCCAACCGGACAGAAGCACCAGTTTGTAGGCGCCGGCGTAAGTACGGAAATACCAAACTTGCACTTGGCAGCCCGCGGACTCCGGGGGGGCTGTTTTGTCTTCGATCTTGGCTTGCGGTTTGAGAGGCTTGAGGAGTTTGGTATTCGCTCAGTGGTCACTGCAGAAGGTCCGCGACCTGTGGGTACAACGGTTAAGGCCCTGCGCGAGGTCAGACCGTTATTCCAAAAGAACAATCAGCCTGCGGGGACCCGACTAAATGTCACCGTAGCGTTTGACCCAATGGACGGTGAAAATTGGGAACGTATGCATTTCGTGCCGCATCCGAGCACAATGCTAAGATCTCGGTTTAAGGGGGTGCATGGCCACGATGTGCTCCTGACCGTGCCAGCAGCCGGAACAGTACCTGAACCGCCGCGCTTTCGACTCGTGCTAAACCGCGATGAGCAGGATCTTGCGGGAATTGTCAGAAGCTTTGAAGCATCGCTAATGCCGGAGGGGCCGTTTGACCTTACGTTGGCGATGCCGGAACAAGTCATGGCGGTTGCAACTAACGACACCGGTCTTGCAGTCGGGGACACACCGCATGAGTACTTGCGCACAAGCCCGATGCAAAATGGCAAACCAAGGCGTCTGACCTTCCGGCTTGGCGGCGGACACGTGAAACCGGATGACGACAGCGGACCGGGCGACGGCGTACTGATTGGTGCAGACCGGCCATTTGAGGATGTAACACTTTGGGCCAAGCTAGAGTTCGCGCCCTCAGTGCCGACAGCGGAATTCATCTCCGAAGCGAGAGCGCTGAGACAACTTGAACGTGATCAAACAAACACTGCAGGTGTGCGACCGCGCAGACCGGATCCGCGGCCCTTGCCAGGAGCCGAGTTGGGCGGTGATCTGGGCTATGTTCCAATACTGCCCCCGCCGAATGGCAAACTGTATGCCGGGGATGTGCCGATCCCGGCGCTGCTATCTAGCGCCCGGCGGCGTGCAGCCATGCCCACGGCGCCGGCCAAGCCCAAAACACCGGAGAGTTTGAACCGATCGCTGCCGCAGATTCTATCCAAACCGCGTGTGACAACCGCGGGCTATGAAGTCTACGAAGACACAGAAGGCAATATTCGTGAGATCGTCTTCGCCCGCGGTGCCTGGGACAAAACGATCGAAGGCCGGCTCTCTGTGGCGGGGAAACCGGATGAGGTCGATCCCAACAAGCCCGGTTTGGTCCCCGGCGACATCACGGCGGCGATCCTGCGCAACCAGCTTTTCATGGCGCTCGATCGCGAGGCGGTTCTGGGCCAGCAAGAACCCGAGTTCCAGATCAAGGGGCAGATTGCGATCTCGGGCTGGGGATTTGAGATCAAGTTCCTCTCCGAGGCAGGCACGGCGGCCGAGGTTGCCAAAGCCGCGTCCAAGCATGCGCTTGTGCTGTTTAAGGGCTATGAGGGGCTTTCAATCCGGCAGTTGGTCGAGACCATCAACCTAAAGCTTTGGTCGGGTAAGCGCTACATCACAGATGCAGAGGACGCGGCAGAACGCGTCCGGAACCTACACGATAAGATAACCAAAATCCAAGAGTTCAAGGGGGATCCACGCTACGACGCACTGCGCGCCGCGCTCGATGATCCGGATTGGAATGGCGTGCTGGTACTCGACATGTCAATCAACCCATCGAACCTGCCGGCCCAGATCAAGGGCCTAATGGGGGGGATCGACAAGGACGAGTTTCGCGCAGATCATGTAGGTTTTCCCGTCCAGCGCGTTCGCGATAGTGGTAGCAATCCAAAGGCGAAGCCCTTTGCGGCCGTGACCTATGAAAGCAAACCGCTCGAGCCTGACCAATCCAAGCAATATGAATTCAACGTCAAGAAACTCGCTGCGGGCTTTGCTGCGGGAAAGCTGCAGGATTTCGACTGTGAGTTAGAATTACGGGTCGGTCAGCTTTTTGGAGATGACGGGCTGACGCTCACCAAGAATGGCACGACTGTCGAGACCAATGTCGTCACGCTCGAAGGCAGCTATGAGCGCCGCACTGAGAACGGGTCCAGTGTCGAGGTCTACAAGTTCCTGAGCAAGGATCATCTCGAAATCAGGATGCAGGACGACTTCCCGCTTATCAAGACGCTTAGGATCGACCAGATCGGCTATTCAGCCAAGGTTATTCCACCCAAGGTGAATGGTCCGTCTGTTGAAAGGGTCGAGGGCAAGTTCCTCATCGATGGAGATATGGACTTCAAACCGTTGAATCTCGGCCTAGGAGATAAATTCGATTTCTTTGATATCGAGAAGGTGAAGTTTGGCGATCTCGCGATCGACATGAATTTTATCATTGACGCTCTTGGAAGTATCAGCCCGCCAAAGCTCTCTTTCAGCCCCGGCGCGCTCCGATTTGACTTCATGAGCGGAGAAAAGAAACCCGGCGGAGGCGGTTTTTTCGGATCCTTCTCACTGAAATGGAAGGGCTTCGGGCTGCTGTCCTCAGGGCTCAAGCTGGGTGATATAGATTTCGTCTCGATCGCTCTAAAGAACGATTTTAGTATCGAGACTGAATTTTTCCTTACATTTGAACTCGACATGGGAAGCTTCGGATCGCTGGGCTCTTTGCTCAAAGACTTCAAGATGGAGCTTGCCCTCGCCTTTGGCTTCAACAAGGGCAAATTTGCACTTGAGCTAGGGATGGCCTTCCCATCATCGCCGGCGGGCAGCCTCGATATCAGCTTTCAGGGCGTTCTCGAGCTTAAAGCGAAAAAATATGAGCTGGTGCAACTCATCTATAAAAAAGCCACCGGAGAGGAGGGCAAAGCCTGGGGTTTCCGCGGGGTCGAGGTTGAGCTCAGGGTTTTCAACGTGGAACTGCCGCCCGCGGGTGCTAAAACCGGGGTCTATATCTTCTCTGATCCGGGCAACATCGATGCCGGGGTGGGCTGGCTGCTCTCGACTGTGGTACCAAAGAAGGGCGGATCAATCGACCTGCGGCATTTGACGCTGGGCCAACGCATTGATCCGCTGCCCGGGATCGATACAAGCGGCCAACGGATTTCCACCCAGCTTGTGCTTGAACAGCTGGCCCAAGGGGCTACAGGCATGCCCGTTGGCAAAGAGGTGGGCGATAACACTGCGGAAGAGATTGAGATCCCGGATGTCAGATACGCGCCGCAGCGGGATTGGACAGTGGGGTTCGACGTCAAGCTCTTTGACTATCTCGGCTTGGGGCTCGCCATTCGCGATCCCGATCTTGCGGGCCTTCGCGTCGAGGCTGCCGATCTCTTCGACATCGATGTGCTCTATCGCAAGCTGGCCGACGATCTAGGCGTGTATTCGGCGGAGGTCTCGCTGGCCGAGGAATTGCGGCATTGGCAGTTTGGCGCGGCGGGCATCACGATCCCAGTGATTGCCTTCGACATCTACACCAACGGCGATTGGGGCGTGGATCTCGGTTATCCATACAACAAGGATTTCACCCGAGCCTTTCATATAAACATTTTTCCTTTTACCGGGGCCGGCGGTTTCACCTTTCGCCGGGTATCAGGACCGGGGGCGAAACTGTTGCCGAGTGAGGGGCAACTCAAAGACGGGACCTTCGCCCGCTACGATCCGATCACTGAGGTTCAGATGGGGGCCCGCGTTGGGCTCGGTCTGGCCGTCGGCGGTGGAATCTTCCGTGCCGGTCTCTCACTCACTGTCTACATGTATCTCAGCGGGGCGTATGGCCGACTGCGTATCCCGAGCGGGAAAGCACCGGTCGCGTCGCCCTCATACATCCTTGTCGAGGGCATTGTCGGCATTATGGGCGAGCTCTATGGCTATGTCGATTTCGGCATAGTTCGGGCCGGTGTGAATATCACACTTTGGGTCGAAGCTGGGGTGCTCTTTGAGACCGATAAAGCGCTGCGCCTGCACTACGAGGTGGGCGTAAGGGTTCGGGTCAGCGTGGTAATTGCGCGGGTCTGTGTTTGGGGCAGCTGTTTCGAGATCTCCGTCAGCTTCTCGTTCAGCACCCAGGTACGAATCGAGCAGACCGTTGGCCGCGAAAATCGTAGGCCCTACCGTTACGGTTCGCCCTCACTGGAGGCCTTACACTCGCAGAGGCTTAAGACGAGCCTGCGGTCCACTGGCCCCGACTGGACGCAGATGCCCGTCCCGGCGGACTGGGGGGCCACAGGCCCCAAGGTGCCGCTTAGCTGCATATTGCAGCCCGATATCACGCTGGCCTTTGCCGCCTCTGACGGCGCACCTGATCCGCAAGCGGTGATGCTGCTGGCCACTCAGTTGACCGATGAGGCACGCGATACGCGTTCTGCCGGCCCGATCTCGGCGGCCGAGGAACTGGTCCGCGGTCTCACTGCTTGGGCAATCCAAGCCAATGCTTCCGACCTGACTGCGCTCAACGCCCCATTGCTGCGCGCTATCTCTGCCCGCGTCTCTGGTGATGATAGCGCGCAGGAACTCAACCCGCACGCGCGACGGCCCACCGCGACCGAAGTATACGATTTCCTCACCAAGGCGTTTGAAGCCACGGCGCTCGATCTGCCCGACCGCGGCACCCAATCCGTGTCAACCGGGGCGCGAGGAGCGTTGATCCCGCTGCCGTCCGCGCTGCAGATCAAACGTAATGTCGATGCGCCCTATTCGCTTGACGATTTCGACTTCGTGACCGCGGATTATCTGGCTCGGGTTAATTCTCTGACCGAAGACCAACTGCTGACCGTTGTAGGCGACGGCGCACCAGGCGCGCCAAGCCAGAGTGTCGCCGATGTTCTGACGCAGGAATGGGCCGCTCTGGTCATGCGCGGCGCGCTTGGCAAGCTGGCAGATTATCTTGACACGCTGGAGCCAAGTAGTGCCGACCTCGACGCAAAGCGGACTTTGGCGCAGCTCATGACGTGGCTTGGCACGGCCCATGATTCCGAAACAGCAAAGAGCATAGAGCTGCGTAGCCCTGCGGCCGAGGTTGCTATGCTGGCCGGACGCAGTCTGATTGCCGGGCCGCGAATTCCGCTGCCTGAGACCGGCAACACCCCCGACTGGCTGGAGAACGCGCCCCAGGGGGCAGAGGCTGACTGGTTCCATCCGCTGTTCCGACTCGGCGGAATGCAGTTTCCCATCGACCCCGCCCACGGGCCGGTAATCCCGGCGGGGCAATATAGCTGGCTCTCTGTGCCGCAGGAGATCAATTTCGAAGCCGCCGAGCTTAGCACGTTGGTGGCGCTCAAGGCTGCGGCGGAGACGCTGGAGCAAGATGCAGATGCCAAGAAGGTCAATCTCTTCAACACGCACCTTACCCGTGCCCCGCTCTTCGACAGCCGCCCGCGCCATCTGCGCTTTGGAGCGTTGCGGATGGCGGACACAATTGACAGTCGGCCTCTCTGGTCACTCGATGAGCTGCTGAGCGAAGGCAAAATGGCCTTCAAGCAGGTTGAGCGTTTGCGCCGCTCGGATACCAAAGACAATGCGCCGCTCAGTTATTTGGACCTGACACCGGGTGAGCTTTCAGCTCTAGTGCCGGCCATGGTGCTCGACCTATCGGTCAATGCCAACACCCCGGAGCAAACGAACCCGGCCACCGAGACATCAGAGCCCGAGATCACGGCTCTGATGATCCAAGCCATGGAAGAAACCGCGCGGGCGCTGCTCGACGTGGCCCTTGATCCCGACCGCCTGGATCGGCCCGAGATCGGTGCTGTGAAGCTCTATCTGGTGGATAAGGACGGCACAGCGGGGAACGAGGTAGGGGCCACACCCGATGGGCGACCCGTTATCATCAAGACCAATCCTTCCCGCGAAGTCGCCCCTGCCAAAGCGGCTAGGGGCTTCCGGGCCGCGGACCGCAGCGTCGTGTCGGCCACTGATGGAACCGCCTTCCTTGAGCTCATCCGCCAGGCTGTCATCGTCAATACCGGTGGCTTCACGCTGCTGGTGCCCAAAGAAGACCTGCCAGAGAAGCCCAACCAAGGGGGCGGCGACCCGCTCAATAGCGGGCTGCGGTTGCGTATCGTGGTAGAACTCGGCACGCCGGGCCAGCCGTCCGGGCTCGCGAGCGCCAATGATCCCCGGCTGGAGTTTGCCAACCGGCTAATCGGCGCGCCAGCCTCTTGGCCGGAGCAGACGGTGCTGGCCGCCGATATGGGGTTCGAGCTCTATCCACTGCATCAACCGGGTGTTCTGCCGGTGAATGTGACCCGTGATCCAGCCTCCGACCAGATGAAGGAGGAGGTTGAACTTCTTGCGCAGCGGTTCTCGACGGCGAGCTTCGAGTTGTCGTTTGAAGGCAATGTGATCCTGGCGCGGGACCGCTCAGTGGCAGTGCAGCCCGATCACGAGGAAAAACAGGAAGGCGCTCCGCGAGAAGCCGCGGATGCCCCACTAAGTTACCGGGCTTCCATAGCGGTGGGGCAGCTGACTGGGCATACCGCTTCACCGGCCGTGGCCCGCACCGAATCGATTGCTGGCGTCGCCCGCCAAGTGGCGCTCTACGATCTTGTGGGAAAAACGGTCGAGATCGCGGTTCATTGGCGCGACGTCTACGGCAATCTCTGGGGTAACAAGGCGGCAGCGTCGGGTGGCCTTCCCATGCACTATTGCGACCGGATGATCGGCATTGTGGGGCTGCCGTTCCTGCGCATCGTGCAAACGCCCGCGACGGTGAATGGAGGATTCGGCCTTCACGTCGACCTTAGCTTTGATCTAAAGGCGGTCGAGGCCGCCATGGGCGATGGGATGGACCCTGGACATCTGAGGCTTGCCGCCGACACTCTGCAGCGGGCGGCAGCGCAGCTGCGCGATACGAGGGTGACACTGGAGCTGGGCCTAGGGTCCCAAACGGAGACACCCTCGACCGCCCTTGACGCCACGCGCAAAGAAGAGATCGTCGGCTTTCTCGATGCCATGGCCACTGAAGTGACGAAAGCTGCTGGGGGGTCAGCCCCGAGTACGCTGACCTCGCTTTCGCTGGCGGTCAAGGTGGCACTGCCCGATCTGGCCACGCCGGTGGAATATACCGTGGCGCTGCGGGTCAAACGGCCCGCCCCGCAGGACGAGCCTGGGCTCTATCCGCTCGACGATGTGCGCGAGGCGCTGCCGAGGCTGATCTCTGACAACGAGGTCTATGCGGCGTTGGAGCCTTTTGTGACCACCGTCCAAGACGTCCCCATAGCCACCGATGCCACGCCAAACAAACCGGCGGTAGCGAAGCCGGGTACAACCACCGGCCCAAGAACCCCGCTCAGTGCCTATCTCGATGCGCTTGAAAATGCCGTAGCTACTTCCCATCGCGTGGCCACAGGCCGCTCAGGCCGCCCGCTGGGCGGGGCCGCCGCGATCTGGTTGATCCCCAAAGGCATGCTCGACAAGATCACCGACGGCGCGCTGTCCGCGCGCATGGGGAGAGCATTTGCCTTCCGTCCGCTGCACAACAGCCTTATGAGCGTGGATTTCGGTGGCGACACCGGTGCCGCGGCGATTTCCCAGCCTCCGAGTATGCCTGAGCGCACCGTTCGGGTTTGGGATGCGGATGTCGATCTCGAGACGCGCCGCGTGATCGATTACCTCGAACGTCTGAATGATCCCAAGTTGATTGCAGCCAGTATCGCCGCTGACAAGGGCGTAGCGCCCAAACTCGATGGCTTTGTCGCCGCCTGTCAAGAGCTGAGGCGCGCTTTCGCGGCCCGTCTAGTAGATGCGCAACTCGCGCCTGTTCTAGCAAACCAAGATGTAGCCGAATTGACCAAGCAGATGCGTGACCGTGTGAGCGATCGTTTATCTCGGGACCTGACCCGCTATGACACGACCGGCGGCTTTCTGCTCTTCCCCGAAAGCGGCGTGGCAGACGCGGACGAAGGGGGCGAGGTCTATGCTGAACTGATCCTGCCAGAGGCGACGCCAGTCGGAACTGTGATCGACGCCACACCGCCAACATTGGCGATCCAACCTTTCTCGATCCAGATCGGGGCGACGACGCTGGCGGCGGACAACCGACGTAGTGACGTGTTGCTCTCTTTCCCGGTCCAGACCGAGAGTATTCAGGCCGCGCCGCCCGCAGGGCTGCGGATCACCCATCTGCAGAGTTCCAAGCGCGCGAGTGCGGGCAGCAACGGCGCGGGATACCGTCCAACCTCCTGGCTGAAATTGCACGACCAGGTGGCGCAGGATCCGTCACAAACATCGCGGCTGGCCGGCTGGACAAAAATTGCTCTATCCGACGCTGCGAATGCAATAATCCCGATTCGCCGGGTGCCCAAGGCCCCAGTGCTTGTGGGCGAGCGCTTCCTGCCAGAGGTCTCTCAGGCCCAACCGCCGGTGAAGCTAAAAGCTGTCCGGCAGTGGACGTCGCTGCACCGGCTCGACATTGGTCCGATGCTTGCCCAAGACCGGCTCACCAGCCGGGTAATCTATTCCTCTGGCGAATCAGGAGATGCTGCGCGGAAAAAGCTCCAGCGCGTTGCAGATGAGCCCTTGGCGATACGCATGCTGCGCTTTGGTGAGGAAATCCGGCTGATACCAGTGGAGGACGTCTACCTTGCGCCCAACCGAGGCGAAATCCAAGCTTGGCTTATTGAGCGCTTCGAGGTGCTAGTGAGGCCACCCGCCGCGCGTGCGGAACAGCTTCGGGAGGCAGTGCCGATGCTTGATACGGTCACAGTCATCGAACGCAAGCCAGAGGGCACAGGCGAACTCATCGTGACCCTCGAACGCCTCGATCAAGTCGCGCCAAAGGCGCGGTGGTTCATAGAAGATGGCGGTGAAGGCAAAGAGCTTGCAGTGCCGGCTGCAGGCAGTGGTGCAGTTACGCACCCACCGTGCTCTGTACCTGACACCCAGCGACGCGGCTTGAGGTTTGAGCACCTCGATGCGCTGGTGGAGGGCGATGCTGTCTCTGAGCACTGGATTGACCGCAACCGTAAAGCGGGCAATTTCGAGCTGCGTTCTGATTTCGTCTACACCACCGCCATAGTTGGTTCTGGCGAACCGGTCACACCGGTGCTCGATCACAAGATGCCAGTGCAGCTCGGCGACCGAATTAAGGTTGATGGCAATGGCGACGTCGATGGCGGGGCATTGAAACAACAGATGCGGTGCATCGTCCGCGACCTGCTGGGCGGGGCCGAACGGCTGCTGAAAACCGACATCGTCATTGAGTATGAAAGCGATGTGTTCATGGGCACTGCAGATGAGTGGCGCGAACCCGGCGGTCCGATGATCTTTGCGATTACGGGATATCAAGAAGACATCGACAATAATCTGAACAACCTCGCGGACCAAATCACCGAGAACCTAATGTCTTGGGCGCTGCGCGGGCCGGTCCGCGATGGCCAAAACTACCCATTGGGTCGTCTGCTCTTCGATATCCGTATCTATAATGCGACGCCGGATGGTGAGGACTTTGATGACACGCGGGTGCTTTGGCTGCGGCGAGGCGAGTTGCATTTTTCCGGCGAACTTAATGATCAGTAGTCGAACGCAGGGAGCCGGCGTCATGATCAGCGGTGGACATGTTCCCTCAGGACTGCGTGCTCAACTTCATGCGCTGATCGAGACAAAAGTGATCCGGAAGATTTAGGTGATCTCTGAGGCAGCACTCCTTAGGCCACAAATATGACAAGGGTTACGTGTGTGCCGCTTGTGCTGATGGTCATGAACGCATTCGACGAATGAACATCGCGATTGGGTCCCCTCTCACCCTCAAAAATCTGTCTCCAGGTAGACCCCGGCGCAGTCGTAGGCGACGGCGGCTGCTGTCGCGCCCGTGTTCAGGAACAGCCGCGGCGAAAGGAACTGCGTGGCGGCGGGCAGGTCGGCGCTGATCTCCTGCTCGAACACCGCACCCGAGAACTCGTCGACGACTCGCACCCAGACGGATGACCCATTCGGCGGCGCGGCGATGAACAGGGTCAGCACCCCGCCTGTGGCGATACCGAAACTCGTCCCCATGTCCGTAAGGATGGGCGCGCCGGTCCCGTCGTTCGCGACCAACTGCCAACGGGTGTGCGTCCCACGCTGGAAGCCGATGCCGATACAGTTGATGGCTGCGGCCAGCGTCAGCGTGGTGGCCAGCGCGGCGGTCGATCCGTAAAGCCCGAAGAACCCCCGGAGGGGATGGGTCTGACGTCGAACCTTCTCCACCGTCTAAGTCATTGTTTTATATGACGCGGATGATGGTTTGAATGTAAGCGCGACGCTGATCCCCTCCTGCCGCTGGTGATCTGAACGGGCCAATCTCCGTGCGCATGAACGTCGGAGGTGTTGGCTTGGAACGAGACGGCAAAATGGGCGGCCATTTGGACGGCTTCTC
>NZ_WMIF01000044.1 GCF_009711185.1 Paracoccus limosus | reverse complement strand
AGCGCCGGCCTTTGCTGCGGGCCGGGCAACCAAACCTGTTTACGCAGTTCGACCGCATGGGCATCGATCCCTTTGCCCAGAAATTCGAGGTCGAGCCGATGTTCGAGGGCTCGGTGCGCGGCTCGGGCGGCGTGCTGGTCACGGATGAGAGCTGCGGCACCGGGGTGCGGGGCCTGTGGGTCGCGGGCGATGCCGCCTCGCGCGAGATGCTGGTCGGTGCCTCGTCGGGTGCGGGATCGGTCAATGCCTCATGGGCCCTGTCCTCGGGCCGCTGGGCCGGGGCTGCGGCCGCAGCCCATGCGCGCAGCGATGGCGTCGGGTTGCGCGCCAACGCCCTGTGGCAACGGCGCGCCGGCAAGGCCGAATTCGCGCCGGCTGCATTACTGGCCAGCCTGCAGGCCGAAATGCTGCCCCTGTCGCGGAACGGTTTCCGCGACGCGGCAGGACTTGCGCGAACGCTGGCGGTGGTAGCCGGGATCGACGCCGCGCTGGAAGCTGCTGCGGTGCTGCCCGATGCACGCCAGATCCTGCGCCAGCGCGAACTGCTGTCAATGGCCCTGATGGCGCGGCGCGGCGCCGAGGCCGCGCTGCTGCGCGCCGAAACGCGCGGCGTCCATGTCCGGCAGGATCTGCCCGCAAGTGATCTGCCGCAATGGCGCCAGCGCATCGTCTGGAATGGCATGGCCGCACAGCCGGAGCGTCACGACATCGTGCCATTCCGTGAGGACGTCGCGGCCTGAGGGGATCATCAAAGCGGACCGCCTGACCATATCGACCCGTCAGGCGAGGAGGTGAGGGTGAAGGCCAAGCTGCTTCCCGAGAAACGTGACCATGCACAAGATCTCCGACGCGCTGGACCTGCGCTTGTCCGAGATGATCCGCTAGGCTAAGGCCCTGCCCCACCGGTGATCGGAGAGGCAGGGCGAGGATGCTGCGGAGGGGCTGGGTCCGGGTCACCGACCGCAGCCATATTTCACCTGCTCAGATGAATATTTCCATGCCGCCATCGACGCATAGGCCGCAGCCTTGTCCGCGCTCCGGCTGGCGACGTCCATAACCCTCACCCGCTGCGAGACCGCCATCCCCGACGTAAACGCGCGGCCGATATTGACCGCGCCAAGCAGACCCAACCGCAGCGACCGCGAGGCGCGCAGGTCGCCCCTTCAGTGATGCGCCAGAATCTCGCCCAGAAAGGCGCGCGTGCGTTCGTGGCGGGGATTGCGAAAGAACGCGTTGGGTTCGCCCTCTTCGATGATCTCGCCCTCGGCCATGAAGATCACCCGGTCGGCGACCTGCCGGGCAAATCCCATCTCATGCGTGACGCAGATCATGGTCATGCCATCATGCGCCAGCCCGATCATGGTATCCAGCACCTCCTTGACCATTTCCGGGTCCAGCGCCGAAGTGGGCTCGTCAAAGAGCATGGCCTTTGGCTCCATGCAGAGCGCGCGTGCGATGGCGACCCGCTGCTGCTGACCGCCCGAAAGCTGGGCCGGGTATTTGTCGGCCTGATTGCCGATCCGAACCCGGTCCAGATATTTGCGCGCCGTGGCCTCGGCCGCCTCGCGCGTCAGCTTGCGCACTCGCATCGGCGCCAGCATGCAGTTTTCCAACACGGTCTTGTGCGGGAACAGATTGAACTGCTGAAAGCACATGCCGACCTCGCGCCGGACCATGTCGACGGCCTGCGGGCTGTCGGTCAGCGCGGTGCCGTCCACGGTGATGCGGCCCGATTTGATGGTTTCAAGGTGATTGATGCAGCGGATCAGCGTCGATTTCCCCGACCCGGACGGGCCGCAAAGCACGATCTTTTCGCCGCGCCGCACGGTCAGGTTCACGTCTTTCAGCGCGTGAAAGCCGCCATACCACTTTTCGACATGCTCCATGCGGATCAGGATATCGTCCATCTTCGGTCCTTTCAGGGCGCTACAGGGTGATGCGGCCGCCACCGGCGGCGGAACGCTTGACGGCCTCGATCACGCGCAGGGTTTCCAGCCCGTCCCTTCCCGAGACCAAGGGCGCTTCCTCGCCCCGGATGACGCGGGCGAACTGGCTGACCTGCCGGGCCAGAGGGTCCTCGCCCGGGATGCCGGGACGCGCCAGATCAAAAGGAGAATACCAGCTGCGCGGGCCTTGCGCCGTGCGCAGATCCAGCTCCGGCAGCGCCAGCGAGCCATGCGTGCCGCCGATCAGATAGCAATGTTCGTCGGCGCGGGGATAGGCCGGGTTTTCGCCGGTCGTCATCTCCCAGCTCCAGGGGGCGACGGTGGTGTCGCAGACCGAGGCCGTGGCCAAGGCGCCGCTGGCGAACTCCAGAAGGATGACCGAGGTTTCCTCGACCGCATTGCCGCGCACGGCGTTCGATTCCCGCGCGGTCACGGCCGACACTTCGCCCAGCAAATAGCGCAGGTTGTCGACGTCATGGATCAGGTTCAGAAACACCGGACCCGCGCCCTTTTCGCGCCGCCATGCGACATCGAAATAATCGTCGGGCTTGTAAAGCCAGAACATCGCATTGGCGACGACCGGCGTGCCGATGGCCCCCGAGGCGATGATGTCCTTGGCCTTCTGCATCAGCAGGTTGTGGCGGCGGTGGTGCCCGGTCAGCAGCGCGACCCCGGCCGCGTCGGCGGCCGCGACCAGACGCTCGGCATCGGCCACATTGTCGCACAGCGGTTTTTCGACCAGTGCGGGCAGGCCGGCGGCGATGCAATCCAGCCCGTTCTGCATGTGGATCTGGTTCGGCGTCGCGACGATGACGCCGTCCAGACCCAAGGGCAGGGCCTCATCCAGATCCCTGGCCCAGACGGTGCCGTACTCGCGCGCCACCGCCTCGCCCGCCGCTGTCGGGTCGATGACGCAGGCCAGTTCGGCATCGGTCGAGGCGCGCACATGCATGGCGTGGCGCTTGCCGATCAGGCCCGCGCCCATGACGGCCAGACGGACAGGTCGGCTCATTTCGCCGCGCCGTTCAAAAGGCTGGCCACACGGCGCAGGCCAAGACTGTAGCCTTCGGTGCCGCAGCCGGCGATGACGCCATCGGCGCGCAGCGAGACATAGGAATGGTGGCGGAAGCTTTCGCGCTTGTGCACGTTCGAGATATGCACCTCGATCACCGGGCCTTCGAAAGTATTCAGCGCGTCCAGGATCGCGACCGAGGTATGGGTGAAGGCGGCGGGGTTGATGACGATGCCCGCGCCGTCCTCGCGCGCCTCATGCACCCAATCGATGATCTGGCCTTCGTAATTCGACTGCAGGAAGCGCACCCCAACGCCCAGCTCGGCGGCAAGTGCGGTGCACTCGGCCTCGACATCGGCCAAGGTGACATGGCCATAGATATGCGGCTGGCGCTTGCCCAGCAGGTTCAGGTTGGGGCCGTTCAGGATATAGACTGTATTCGTCATCGCAGGTTTCCTTCGTAATCGTGTCCGGGCGGGACGAACCGCGTGCCCCGCCCGCATGCGTCATTTCTGGACGGAATAGGAAATGCCTTCCATGGTCGCCGGGTATTTCGGCGGGTCCATGTTCATCCACTTGTTGTAGATGGCCTTGTATTCCGGCGATTTCATGAACTCGTCGAGAAAGGCGTTCACCGTCTGGTTCCAGTCCTGTTCGCCCAGCCGGGTGCCGACGCCGTTGTAATGTTCGACCAGCGGCAGCTGCACCTTGTATTTGCCCGGTGCGGCGGTTTCGATCCGGTTGATGTAGAACTGGTTGCCGCCCACGGCCTCGACCTGCCCCGACAACAGCGCCTGAATCGTCGCGGCATCATCGTCAAAGCGGCGGATCTCGGTCCCCGAGGGCGCGACCGCGGTCAGCGCGGTGTCCTGCGAAGCGGCGCGCGGCACACCAAAGACATGGCCCGCCAGCTTTTCCGGCGCCGACAGGTCCATATCGACCGGGCCCACCACCGACATCTGGTTGGCGGCATAGGGTTGCGAATACTGGATCGACTTGGCGCGTTCAGCGGTCATGCCCATGGTGGCGAACAGCACATCGACCTTGTCGGTGGTCAGGGCCGGGATGCGGTTGGCCACGGCCAGCGGCACGAACTCGGCCTTGACGCCCAGATAGTTCGCGAAAGCCTTGCCCATGTCGGAATCGTAGCCATCGGCGGCCCCGGACGAATTGATACAGCCCCACGGGCAGTTGTCGCCCTGAATGCCAATGCGGATCGTGCCCGAGGCCTTGGTGTCCTCGACCGAGCGGGCCTGCGCGTCCTGCGCAATCAGCGCGGCCAGCGCGATGCCCCCGGCCAGCGCCATGCGACGGGAAATTCCGGATTTCAGATGACCAAGCATGTGTTCCTCCTCAGTTGGTCGTTATTGCCGCTGCGGCGCGGATCCTCGTTGCGCCGCAGCGGATGATCGGATCAGCGCGGGTCTTGCGACAGCCGCGTCTCCATGCGGCGGCCCCAATAGGACAGCGGCCAGCACATCATGAAATAAAGCACGCCCACCAGACCGAAGACGAAAAGCGGCTGATAGGTCTGGTTCGACACGATCTGCCCGGCCCGCGTCAGTTCGATGAAGCCGACGATGGCCGCAAGCGACGTGCCCTTCAAAAGCTGCACCAGAAAGCCCACCGTTGCCGGCAACGAGATCTTCAGCGCCTGCGGCAGGATGATGTCGAACATGCGCGAACGGTAATGCAGCCCCAGCGCATGCGAGGCCTCGGACTGGCCCTTCGGAATGGCCTGAATGGCCCCGCGCCAGATTTCGCCCAGAAAGGCGCTGGCATGTGCCGTCAGCGCGATGGCCACGGCCAGCCACGCGCTGACATTCACCCCCAGAAGCGGCAGGCCAAAGAACACCACGAACAGCTGCATCAGCAGCGGCGTGCCCTGAAAGACGGCGATCCAGCCTGCGGCGGCCATGCGCAGCGCGCGGTTCTGGGCCACCCGGCCCAAGGCCACCAGAAGGCCGAAAACGATGCCCCCGCAAAAGCCGATGGCGGTCAGGAACAGGGTCCATTTCAGCCCCTGCGCCAGAAACGTGATCTCGTTGATCCCCAGATGTGGCATGACGGTTCCCCCTTTCAGCGCGTGGGATAGCTGAAGGCACGGCTGCCGATGAACGCAAGCAGGCCCATGATCATCCACGACAGCACCAGATAGATCGCCGTGACGGTGAAATAGACCTCGAAGCTGCGGAAGGTGTCGCCATCGATGCGCTGCGCAACCTGCGTCAGCTCAAAGGCCGAGATCGAGGTGCAGATCGAGGTGGTCAGCGTCAACAGGATGAACTGGCTGCACAGCGACGGATAGATCGCGCGCAATGCAGGCCGCAGGATGATGATGCGAAAGATCTCGCCCTGATGCAGGCCAAGGGCCATGCCGGCCTCGGTCTGGCCGCGCGGGATGCTTTCGACGCCGCCGCGGATGATCTCGATGGCATAGGCGCCGCCGTTCAGACCCAGCGCGATGATCGATGTGGTGGTCGGGTTCAGCCGCACGCCCGCCAAGGGCAGCGCGAAAAAGATGAAGAAGATCTGCACCAGAAACGGAGTGTTGCGGATGATCTCGACAAAGCCCACGACGATGGCCGCGCCCAGACGATTGCCCGAGCGGCGGATCGCCACGCCCAGCACGCCGATCACCATGGCCAGCGCCATGCCCGCCAGGGCAAGGCCCAGCGTGGCGATGGTGCCCTGCAAAAGCTCGGGCCAGCGTTCAAGGATCACGCTGAAATCAAGCGTGTTCATCATTCCCCTCCCTTTGTCGCCCTTAGTCCGGCGACGTGACCGGCCCCTTGTTTGTCGGGGCGCTGGTTCTATTCGGCGGTGGCCCCTCCCAGGACCGCGCCGGTTCGTGCTGTGTCAGACCTGCGCCATGACCTCGCGGACGCCCTGTCGCAGGCTGGCGAGATGTGCCGCCGGATCCTGCCCTGCGGCCAGCGGCACCTCGACCGAGATCCGCGTCTCGGGCGGCAGGGCCGCGACCATCCCGGTAAGCGGCAGCTCGCCCGCGCCGGGGGCAAAGCGACCCTCGCGCGCTTCGCGAATTCGGGTCTCATCCGTTGTGGGCGCCGGGCCGCGCACGTCGCAAAGCTGGGCGTGGCGCAGCATGCCCGGCGGCAGCGCCGCGATCTGCGCCACGTCACCGCCATTCCTGAAACAATGCAGCGCATCGACCAGCACACCCGCATTCGCCGCGCCGGACGCCTGCACCACCGCAAGGCTGTCGGCAAGGCCCCGCACCGGGCGCCAGCCCATGTTTTCCAGATCGACCGCCATGCCGACCTCGGCCGCGACGGCGCAAAGCGCGGCGAAATTGTCGGTCAGTCGGGCGCGGTCGCTGTCCTGGCCGCAAACGCTCAGCCGCTCGGCGCCCATTGCCGCAGCATCCTCCAGCACCGGCAGGACCGCGCGGGGCTGGAACTCGGCGTCCAGCACCACGAATTCGATGTCAAAGACCTTGAGGCCGGTCTGATCCAGCCCCTGCCGCAGGGCGCGGGCAGTGTCGCTGCCCTGCCGCACCTCATAGAAAGGCGCGCCGGGAAAGGCCGGAAACAGCCGCAGTCCGACCGCGTCGAAGCCCGCCACCGCCGCCGCCGAAACCAGTTCGACCGGCGTCAAGCCGATGGCCGAAAAATGTGCCAGCCCGATCGGGCGGGTTTTCGGTTTCATCTGTGTTTCGTCCTGCATCTAGTGGATCCCCTGCTCGGCCAGATAGCGTTGCAGGTTCGACGCCGTGCGCGACAGATGCTCGCGCAGCTTTTCGCAGGCAAAATCGGCATCACGCGCCACGGCGGCCTGTGCGATTTCGCTGTGTTCCAGCATCACATTGCGGTCGCCCGAGGTGCGGCGCAGAAACGTCCGCCGATAGCGGTCATGCAGATTAAGCAGCATCGAGCAAAAGCGCAGCAGCACCGGCATGCCGCAGCCGGAAATCAGCGTCAGGTGAAAATCGCGATGCACCGCCTCCCACGCCTCCAGCGTTTCGGGGCGGCTGGCGTCACGCTCGGTGCGGTTCACGACATGCAGCGCGCGGATCACATCGCTTTCCCAAGCCAGATCGCCATGGATCATGGCCTCGCGCAGGGCATAGGTTTCGAACTGGTCGCGCAGGCGGGCGATCTCGGTGAAATCGGCCAGCGACACCGGCGCCACGCGATAGCCGCGATTGTCCTCGAACAGGACCAACCCATCGGCGGTCAGCCGCGCCAAAGCCTCGCGCAGCGGGCTAAGGCTGACCTGCAATTGCGTCTTGACTTGATCGAGGTTGATCTTGGATCCTGCCGCCATCTGGCCCGAGACGATGGCTTCGCGCAGCCGGGCAAGGATCTGGCTGGAGATGGTGTTCTTGCCCTCATCCGCCGCACCCGCAGATGCCTGCGACGGCGCCCCGGGGCGCTCGATCATCGTCAGGCGAGGTTCTTGCGGCATGGATTCCCCAAAAAGACCGTCATCGACATTTTTTTGAATAAACGATGATCTATGTCAAGGCGCGTTGTGAAAATGTGCGCATCCGCGGCATTCTCCGCAAGTTTCTTAAATTTTAAGTTGGAATCTCGGTCTGAACGGCGTTCGAAACCAGATGCGTTGACTTATCATCGATTATTCATCTAACAATCGTTCACGTCGAAGGAGGAGAATCATGGCCATTCGGACCGAAGCGGATGTCACCCCCGCCGTCATGAAGGTGATGGAGCAGACCACCGACCCGCGCATGCGCGAAATCATGGTGTCGCTGATCACGCATCTGCACGGCTTTGTCCGCGACACCCGGCTGAGCGAGGATGAGTTCCGCGCCGCCACCGCCATCCTCAACGAAATCGGCGCGCTGGCCTCGGACAGCCATAATGAATTCGTGCTGATGTCGGGCTCGCTGGGGGTTTCGACGCTGGTTTGCCTGCAAAACAATGGCGAGGGTGGCCAGACCGAAACCTCGCAATCGCTGCTGGGGCCGTTCTGGCGGCTGAACAGCCCGCGCGTGGAAAACGGCGGCACCATCATCCGCTCGGACACGCCCGGCACGCCCTTGGTGGTGCATGGCCGCGTCGTCGATGCCGAGGGCCAGCCCATTGCCGGGGCCGAGGTCGATGTCTGGCACGCCTCGCCCATCGGGCTTTATGAAAATCAGGATCCCGATCAGGCCGAAATGAACCTGCGCGGCAAGTTCACCACCGATGCCGACGGGCGGTTCTGGTTCACCACCGTCAAGATGGTCGGCTATCCGATCCCGGTCGATGGCGTGGTCGGGCGGCTGCTGGAATCGCAGGGGCGTCACCCTTACCGCCCGGCGCATCTGCATGCGCTGATCTTCCGCGAAGGTTACAAGACGCTGATCTCGCAGGTATTCGACCCCTCCTGCCCATGGATCGACAGCGATGTGCAATTCGGCGTGACGCAGGCGCTGACCGGCGATTTCGTCAAGCATGACGCGCCGAACCCCGACTATCCTGAACTGGGTGCGCCGTGGTATTCGCTCGACTACACCTATGTCATGGAACCGGGCGAGGCCAAGCTGCCCCGCGCGCCGATCAAGTAAGGCTGTCCAGATGCTGACCGAAGACGAACGCCGCGCCGCGGCCGATGCCATCCTTGCCGCCGAGAAATCGCGCGTGCCCATGGTGCAACCCTCGAAGCAATGGCCGGGGATGGAACTTGAGGATGCCTATCGCATTCAGGATCTGTGGGCCGAGGCCCGCATCGCCGCCGGTGCCAAGGTGGTCGGCCACAAGATCGGCCTGACCTCGCGCGCGATGCAGCTGGCCTCCAAGATGACCGAGCCGGATTATGGCCGCATTCTGGATGACGCGCTGTTCAACGACGGCGCGCAGATCCCGGTGACGACCTTCATCAAGCCCCGGATCGAGGTCGAGCTGGCCTTTGTCATGGGCGAGGATCTGTCCGGTCAGGGCACGCGCGTTCATGACGTGCTGCGCGCCACCGAATATGTGGTCCCCGCGCTGGAAATCATCGATTATCGCACCGAGGTGCCGCGCGCCATCACCGACACCATCGCCGACAACGCGGCCTTCGGCGCCATCGTTCTGGGCGGGCGCCCGGTGCGGCCGATGGATGTGGATCTGCGCCGCGTCGGCGCCATCCTGTCGCAGAACGGCATCATCGAGGATACCGGCCTTGCCGCCGCCATCATGGGCCATCCGGCGGCGGGCGTCGCCTGGCTGGTCAACAAGCTGTCTGCCGTGGGCGCCGGGCTGAAAAAGGGCGACATCGTGCTGGGTGGGTCGTTCACGCGGCCGCTGGACATCAAGCAGGGCGATGTCATTCAGGCCGATTATGGCGATCTGGGCGCCATCGGCGTCAGCTTCATCTGAAGGGGCCGCGCGTGGAACTTTCGGTCAACCGTTTCAAACAGGCGATCACGGCGGGGCACAGCCAGATCGGGCTATGGTGCAGCCTGCCCGGCAGCTATGTCGCCGAATGCGTCGCGGGTTCGGGCTATGACTGGCTGCTGTTTGATACCGAACACAGCCCCGGCGATCCGCTGACGGTGCTGGCGCAGTTGCAGGCGGTCGCGCCCTATCCGGTCTCGGCCGTGGTGCGGCCCGCAGCCAATGATCCGGTGCTGATCAAGCGGTTCCTGGATCTGGGCGCGCAAAGCCTGCTGATCCCGATGGTCAATACCGCCGAGGAGGCGCGCGCCGCCGTCGCCGCGACCCGCTATCCGCCGGGCGGGATCCGCGGCGTCTCGGGCCTGACGCGGGCGACGGGCTTTGGCCGGATCGCGGGCTATGCCGAACATGCCGAGGCCCAGCTGTGCCTGCTGGTGCAGATCGAAACCCGCGAGGCGCTGGACCGGATCGAAGAGATCGCGGCGGTCGAGGGCGTCGACGGCATCTTTGTCGGTCCCGCCGATCTGGCGGCCAGCCTTGGCCATGTCGGCAAGCCCGGCCACCCCGAGGTGGTCGCGGAGGTCGAGGATGCCATCACCCGCATCATCGCCGCCGGCAAGCCCGCAGGCATCCTGACCCCCGATACTGCCTTCGCCGCGCGCTGCGTCGAACTGGGCACCACCTTCACCGCCGTCGGCATCGATGCGGGCATCCTTGCCCGCCAAAGCGAGGCGCTGCTGCAGCGGTTCCGGGCGTGATCCCGCCGCTGGTCCTGCAGCAGATCGCGCCGCTTGGGCACGTCCGGCTGGCCGCCAACATGGCCAATGCCAGCATCGTGCGCGAGACCGCTCCGGGCCAATACGCAGGCCCGGTCGCCGATCTGGCGACACGGCTGGCGGGTCTGCTGGGGCTGGCAGTGCGGATCGTCCCCTTCGCCTCGGGCGGCGCGATCCTTGCGGATCCCGAGGCGTGGGACATGGCCGTGCTGGCCGTCGATCCGGCACGCACGCAGCTGCGCTATATCCATGAGGTGACGCGGGTCAGCGCGACGCTGGCCGGCCGCAGCGATGGCCTGCCCGGCACCTGCGCCGAGGCCGACCGACCCGGCATCCGCATCGCCACTGCGCGCGGTGCGGCTTACGGAAACCATCTGCTGGCCGGCCTTGTCCATGCCGAGGTGGTGTCTTTCGACACCCCGGCGGCAGCGCGCGAGGCGATGCTGTCAGGCCAATGCGATTTCGTAGCCGGGATCCGGACGACCTTGCAGGACAGTCTTGCGCAGCATCCCGGGACGCGTCTCATGCCTGATGATTTCCTGACGGTTTCGCAGGCGCTGGCCCTGCCGACCGAGCATACGGAGGCGGCCGTGTTCTTTGACAAGATCCTCAGCCCTTGAAAGCACCTTTCGCTAGAGGATAGGGCCAGCCTGAACCGGGGACACACCGTCGCCGGGCAAGTCATTTCAACGCCATGCGTGCATATCTGCCCGGCGGTTGTCCGACATGGCGGCTGAACGCCGTGCTGAAGGTGCTGGCGGAACCATAGCCGACGCGCTCGGCGACCGCTTCCAGCGCAATTCCCGGAGAACGAAGAAGATCCTTGGCCACGGCCATTCGCCAGGCCAGAAGATATTCCATTGGACGAAGTCCGACCGTGCGCGTGAACCGGTCGAAAAAGGCTGATCGCGACATCGCCACGGTCCGGGCAAGTTCGGCGACCGTCCAGCTCCGTTGCGGCTCGTCATGCATGTCACGCAGCGCTTTTGCGATACGCATGTCCGACAGTCCGCGCAGCAGCCCCGGGGGCGCATCCTTTCCTTGCGCTGCCCGCAGCGCCTCGACCAGCAAGACCTCGACAAGGCGGTGCAGCACAAGATCGCGGCCGACATTGTCCGCACCCGCCTCTTCGCCGACGAGTCGGACCAGCGTCGTCAGCCGCTCGACACCGCGGATATGGATCATCGCCGGCAGCAGCGACATCAGCAGCGCCGCGTCGGGCGAGCCGAAGGCGAAAGAGCCGCCAAGCAGGCGGACATCGGGCGGGCCATCGGGGCGGCCGTGCCGGATCTCTTCCATCGGCGTGGGCAACATCTTCGGGTCGATATGCTTCGCCGGGGCGGGATCGGCGCCCGACATGGTGAAGGAGGGCGTCGCGGGCAGCAGCACGAAATCCCCCTGTTCCAGCATGACCGGCGGCTCCCCGTCGACAGCAAGGCGGCATCCGCCCTCCAGCACCGCGCAGAAGCTGGGTTGGTCATAGGCCGAATAGCGCACGGCCCAGCGTCCCGCGCCGCTGATCCCCTTCGAGAAGACAGCGCGCGGTTTCAGCAATGCGATGACCTGGGTAAGCGGGTCAGTCATTTGGACGATCGCAAAATAAATATGGACGCTTGATTGATGATCGTCCTGATGATGGCCGCTATTTCTTTTTCGTCAACACGAAAAAGGAACACGCCTATGACGACCGCACTCATCACCGGATGCTCGTCAGGCTACGGTCTGCAGACCGCACGCCATTTCCATGCCCAAGGCTGGACCGTCATCGCCACTATGCGCAGGCCGCGCGAGGACATCCTGCCGAAATCCAGCCGGCTGCGTGTGCTGCCGCTTGATGTCACCCGGGCCGACAGCATTGCCGCCTGCCTTGCGGCCGCCGGCCCCATCGACGCCCTTGTCAACAATGCCGGGATCGGCGTGGTCGGGGCATTCGAGGCAACGCCCATGTCGCACATCCGCAAGGTGTTCGAGACCAACACCTTCGGCACCATGGCGATGACTCAGGCGGTGATCCCGCAGTTTCGGCAGCGCCAGGCGGGCGTGATCGTCAATGTCACCTCCAGCGTGACGCTGACGCCCATGCCGCTGGCTGCGGCCTATACGGCAAGCAAGATGGCCATCGAGGGCTTCACCGGCTCGCTTGCCCATGAACTGTCGGCATTCTCTGTCCGCGCCAAGCTGGTCGAGCCGGGCTATGCGCCGACGACGCGTTTTGCCGAGAATACGGACATGCGGGTCGAGGATCTGATCCCCGCAGCCTATGCCGCCTTTGCCGCCCCGATCTTCGAGGCTTTCGCCGCACCGGCATTGGTAACGCGCGAGAGCGACGTGGCCGAGGCGGTCTGGCGCGCGGTCAACGACACCTCCGGGCAACTGCGTTTCCCTGCCGGCGCCGATGCGGTGGCCTTGGCGCAAGCCTCGTTGCGCTGATCCGACATTCAGCGCAGCAATTCGCCAAGGATACCCGCCACATGCTGAAGCGCGGCATCCTTGGCGCGCCGGCGATGCCAGGATCCAGTGGTATTCCACCCCGGCGCTGATGAAGTCCTGGCAGGATGGCGTGCTGACCCGCATGTTCTACATCGCCTATGAGCAGGAGGGCCGCGCGCTGAAGGGCACGCCGCTGATGATTGCGGCCACCGCCGGCAATGTGCCGGACGCCTATCGCCCGGGGGGCCGCAATATGTTTCCGATAATCGATCTGCTGGCACCGTTGCGCGCAACGGCGCATCGCTGCGGCCTTGCCTGGGCCAAGCCCTTTATCCTCTACGAGGCGGACAAGCTCGCGCCGGAAGCCTTGGAAGCGGCTGGCGCTGACTACGCTACGGTGCTGGAAGGTTGGATTCAGGAAACGGTTGCAGCCGGACAAGCGGCGTAATGGCCGAGGCGGCGCGCGGCGCATATCCGGTGTGTATGGGCGCGGCGGGCAGGATCCTTTCGATCCAGGGCACCGCCCGGGGTAAGCCCGGGGCGAAAAGCCTCTGCATATCGACGCAGAGAGGCAGCGTCTTGGGACCAGGTGCGCAAATCTGGGGTTTTCCGCCCCCCCGACCACCTGCTGTAACCCCTCGGCATGAGATCGGTCTGGCTACGGTGTTTCTCGAACACTTGGCGTAGCCGGCCTGGCTGTGCACCTGCACGCGATCTTTGGCAGAGTCTTCAGAAGCTAGCGCCCGACACAACAGATATCCGCGAGATGTTCCCGGGAACATTCCAACGTGCCGGTGGTTTCTTGACCCAAGGGAACAGGAGGCTCTGCGGATGACCCCTCCGAACGGAATGGCGCGGTTCAACTTGGGCTGGCCGCTGGCGGGCGCCTTTGCCGCCCTGTTGTCTATCCTGATGCTGGGCGCACTTTGCGTCGCGCGCGGCCTGCCGCCGTGGTTGGCGCTGAACGCCACTACCCGAGTGCTGCACGGGCCCGCCGCCGCCGCCGTTACAGCGCTGGACCTGACCCACACCGGGCTGGGCGCGGCGATCCATCTTGCCTCATGCTTTTTCTGGGCGGCGGTGGCAGTACTGCTGGTCCGCATGGCGCCCCGGGGCAACCTGTGGCTGGCCTTGGGCGCGGGGCTGCTGACCGCGCTGGTGGCAGGCTTGGTCGATTACGGGGTAATGCCCACCCGCTTGCGCCCGGGCTGGGAGCTGGTGCTATCGCCGATTGGCGTCGCGGCGGCGCTGGCGGCCATGGGGACGGGTATTGCGCTAGGGCTGATCGCCGCGCAGGCCATCGGCCGGGTGTCAAAGTCGCCCACCCCGTAGGTGCTTGACCAGCGCCGGCAACGCATTGATCCCGCGGAGGCCGTCACCGACGACCCGAACCACCGGGGCCATGGAAAGAAGCAGCCGGGCGATCCCGACAATGGGCCCGACAGATAACCGATTATCCCAAGCAACCCTTTCCGAAACAGCAGCAATCCCTGCCTGACGGCCTCCAGACGAGTGGGTCACCGCCCGATCATAGCAAGGAAAGCAGGCAAGGCCCCTGCCGGCGGGACCGCAGCAGATCCGCCCAGCCGGGCGGCGCGAGATGAAGGACCCGCCACGCCACAGGGACATCGTGGACAGGGCGATGAAACCTTTCCCGCCAGCGATCCACCCGGGAATGACTGAAAGGCGGGGCCGATGCCCCGCCGGCTTTCAACCCTTATGCTCGGGCTTGCCCTTGCGCTTGGTGGCGGCAAGTTCCTCAAGCTCTTTCTCGGTCATCGAATCGTACATCTGCTTTGACGGCTCCCGCAGATCGCCCTTGGGCGTCTCGCCGCGCTTGGCGGCCAGAGCCGCACCGGCGGCCTTTTGCTGGGCTTTAGACTTGGCTGGCATGGCGTCATCCTCCTGAAAGCGGCAAGGTCATCCCCTGCCATTGATGATGCGGTCGTTCTGCCGCGCCTTGCGGTTCCGGCCGCCGGCATTGAGTTCGTTCGAGCGCGGCATCGGCTTGTCAGCACCGGCTCGGCATTGCCTATCTTTGTGTCTGCGCCTTTTGCCACAGGACGAGCTCGTCGTTTCGGCTTTCGGACTGAATCCTCGCCCGTGGCACAATCGATCCGTTTGGGGCGACCGGCCCGGCGGAACGGGTCGGTCACTCACGGGTCAATCCCGGTGCTCGGGCATGTCCTTCAACTGATCCTTGGTCCAATGCGTCACAGCATGCACGCTGTTGCTGTCGTCGCGCATGAAATCCAGATCGCGCGCCGGCACGGCCACCGGCTTTGAGCCAATGCCCAGAAAGCCGCCGACGTCGATCACCACCTGCGTCTCGGCACCGCTGCCGTGGACATGCGCGACATGGCCGATCCTTTCGTTGTCCGGACCATAGACGGTGGCCCCGGTCAGGTTGACCTCGTTCAGCTCCTGCTCTTGCAGGCGGATATGCGTGGCATGGTCCATTGCGGGTCTCTCCTCTGCTTTGGATAGGTGGTCGCAACAGCCCGGCAGCCGCGATGTTCCATAACGCTGCCGTGAGGTGGCGACCGCTGGGACGCAGACAGAGGCACTGACCGGGACCACTCTGCAGGAACTCCGCCCCGGCTGCGACGTTGGCCCTGTGACCCGGAGGCCGTTCATCGAGGAGGCGAGCCATGGCCCCACGCGCGCTCTGGAAAGGCCTGCTGCGGATCGCCGAGGTCAGCTGCCCGGTCGCGCTGCATGCTGCCGCCTCGAACTCCGGGCGGGTTACCTTTCACATCCTGAACCGCGCCACCGGCAACCGGGTCCGGCGGGAATTTGTCGATGCCGACACCGGCAAGCCGGTCGAAAAGGCAGATCAGGTCAGAGGCTATGAGATCGCCGAGGGCGACGACCTGATGCTCGACCCGGACGAGATTGCGGCGGCCGTGCCCGAAAGCGACAAGACGCTGGAGATTTCGGATTTCATCGCCTGCAAGGACATCGACCCGGTCTATTTCGACCGGCCCTATTACCTGACCCCGGCCGAGCCCATGGCCGAGGAGGTCTTTGCCCTGATCCGCGAGGGGATGCGCCGCAAGCAGGTGGCGGCGCTGGCGCGGACGGTGCTGTTTCGGCGTATGCGCACCCTGCTGATCCGCGCCCATGGCGCCGGCATGATCGCGACGACGCTGAATTTCGACGACGAGGTCCGCCCGGCCACCGAGGTCTTTCGCGACATTCCGACCGCCCGGATCAAGGGCGAGATGCTGGAACTGGCCAAGCATATTATCGCCACCAAGATGGGCGTGTTCGACGTCTCGGGTTTCGACGACCGCTATGACGCCGCCCTGGCCGATCTGGTCAAAGCCAAGCTTGAAGGCCGCAGGATCACACAGCGCAAAACCGCGAAACGCGGGAATGTCGTGGATCTGATGACGGCCCTGCGTGAGAGCGCGGGGCGTGGTACGAAAAAGCCCGCGCACAAGAAGGCCGTCGCGCGCCAGCGGAAAGGCGGCTAGGCCATGGCGCTGGAAACCTATCGCCGCAAGCGGGACTTCGCCGCGACGCCCGAGCCGCGCGGCGGGCGCAGGCGCAAGGCGGGCCATGCCTTCGTCGTCCAGAAACACGCCGCGAGCCGGCTGCATTATGACTTTCGGCTGGAACTGGACGGGGTGCTGAAAAGCTGGGCCGTCGCCAAGGGCCCCAGCCTGGTGCCCGGCGAAAAGCGTCTGGCGGTGCATGTCGAGGACCACCCGCTGGAATACGGCGATTTCGAAGGGACCATTCCCAAGGGCGAATATGGCGGCGGCACCGTCATCTTGTGGGATCGCGGCACCTGGACGCCCGAGGGCGATCCGCATCAGGGCTATGCCAAGGGCCATCTGGACTTCACGCTGCAAGGCGAAAAGCTGCGCGGGCGCTGGCATCTGGTCCGCATGTCCGGCAAGCCCCGCGAAAAGCTCGATAATTGGCTGCTGATCAAGGGCGATGACGAATTCGCCCGGACCGACGACGCACCCGACCTCCTTGATGAACGCCCGGAATCGGTCAAGACCGGCCGGCGGATCGCGGATGTGGCGGGCGAGGCACCGGGCTGGTCCTCGAAGACCGGGCGCCTTCGCAAAACCTCCGGCCCGACCCAGCAGGCCATGTCCGCCCCGGACCTGCCCGATCCATCCGCCGTGAAGGGGGCCCGCAAGGCGGCGATGCCGGATTTCGTCGCGCCGATGCTGGCCACGCTGGTCGCCAAGGCCCCGCAGGGCGAGCGCTGGCTGCATGAGATCAAATTCGACGGCTACCGCCTGCAAGCCCGGATCGAGGCGGGGCGGATCAAGCTGCTGACGCGCGGCGGGCTGGACTGGACCACGCGCTTTGGCAAGCCGGTGACTGCGGCGCTGCGCGAGTTGCCGGTTGGCTCGGCCATTCTCGACGGTGAATTGGTGGTCGAGACCGATGCCGGCGCTTCGGATTTCTCGGCGCTGCAAGCCGATCTCAGCGCAGGCCGCACGGATCGCTTTGCCTTTTACGCCTTCGACCTGATTCATCTGGACGGCTATGACCTGCGCGCCGTGGCCTTGGTCCAGCGCAAGGCGCTGTTGGCGCGGCTGCTGGGTGGGGCCGACGACAGCCTTCTGCGCTACAGCGACCATTTCGAGGAAAGCGGCGCCATGGTGCTGCGCCACGCCTGCCGGCTCAGCCTTGAGGGAATCGTCTCGAAGCTGCGCGACGGACCCTATCGCAGCGGACGCGGCAAGGCCTGGGTCAAATCGAAATGCTCGGCGCGGCAGGAGTTCGTGGTGGCGGGCTATGCGCCCTCGACGGTGTCGCGCAGGGCCATCGGCTCGTTGATCCTGGGCGTCTATCGCGACGGCAAGCTGGAACATGTCGGTCGGGTTGGCACCGGGTTTTCCGCCGTCGTGGCCGAGGATCTGTTCCAGCGGCTAGAGCGGCTGCGCACCCCCGAAAGCCCCTTCGCCACGCCCCTGACCGCCGACGAGGCGCGACAGGCACGCTATGTCCGCCCCGAACTGGTTGCCGAGATCGAATTCCGGGCCTGGACCGCCGACGGCCAGCTGCGCCACGCCGCGTTCCGGGGCATTCGAGAGGACAAACCGCCCGAGGAGATCATGCGCGAACCCAGCAAGCCCGTCGCCAAATCCCCCGCGCCACAACGCCGCCGGGTGCGACTGACCCATCCTGACCGGCTTTATTGGCCCGAAGAGGGGATCAACAAGGAGGGGCTGGCCGACTACTATGCCGAGGTCTGGCGCCATATCGCGCCCTGGATCACCGGCCGTCCGCTGGCCCTGTTGCGTTGTCCAAACGGCATCGCAGGCGAGAAATTCTTTCAGAAACACGCGTGGAAAGGCATCAGCCTGCACGTGGTTCAGGTGCAGGATCCCAAGAACCCCAAGGACGAGCCGCTGATCGCCATCGAGGATCTGGATGGGCTGATGGGACTGGTGCAATCCGCCGCGCTGGAGATCCACCCCTGGGGCTCGACCCTGGCCGATTGGGAACGGCCGGATCTGATCACCATGGACCTCGACCCCGGCGAGGGGGTGGCCTGGTCCGCCGTGATTACAGCCGCGCGCGACTTGCGCCAGCGGTTCCATGATCTGGGCCTGACCGCTTTCGTCAAGACCTCGGGTGGCAAGGGGCTGCATGTCGTGGCGCCGCTGGTGCCCAAGGCGGAATGGCCTGCGGTCAAGGCCTTTACCAAGGCCATGGCCGACGCCATGGCGGCGGACGATCCCGACCGCTATGTCGCGACCATCAGCAAAGCCAAACGGCGCGGCAAGATCCTGATCGACTATCTGCGCAACCAGCGCGGCGCCACCGCCGTCGCGCCCTATTCCACACGCGCCCGGCCCGGCGCCGCTGTTTCGGCGCCGCTGTATTGGGACGAACTGGACGAAATCATCGGCCCGGCCTGGTTTACATTGCGCAACATGCCGGTGCGGCTGGCCACACTTGGCGCCGATCCTTGGGAGGGCTTTCGCGCCGCCGCCGTGCCGTTGGAGCCCGCGCGCAAGAAGCCCCGCTAGCGGCGCTTGCCCTCCGAGGCGATGCTTTTTCGCAGCGCGTCCATGATATTGACGACATTGCCCGGCGCGGCGGATTTTTCGAGTCTCGGTTTCGGCGTGCGCTTGCGCCCTTTGGCCTTGGCCGCGATGATATCCAGCAGCCTGTCCTGCACCGGATCGGTGACCATGGCCGGATCCCAAGGGCCGCTGCGGGCCGTGTGTTGAACGGCTTGCAATAAGGACCCCGCTTCTGGGGTGATCGGCGTCCAAAAGGGACCCCACCGACCGGGGGTTGGGTCCATTGTGCCTTCGATGATTATCGGAGGCCGAGCACGGGATGCTGAT
>NZ_WMIF01000043.1 GCF_009711185.1 Paracoccus limosus | reverse complement strand
ATCAGCATCCCGTGCTCGGCCTCCGATAATCATCGAAGGCACAATGGACCCAACCCCCGGTCGGTGGGGTCCCTTTTGGACGCCGATCACCCCAGAAGCGGGGTCCTTATTGCAAGCCGTTCAACAGGTGACTTCCCAGCTGCCGAAAAGCTGCGCATCCTTAGCCGTGAAGTGGAACCGCTAGACTGGGTGTCAATTGAGCGCATTGCTGTAGGCGATCTCCGCGCGAATGGTGTGCGGCTTCGGTTTCCGGAAACGCGCGGAACCGATCTGGTAGACGAAATCGCTGCGGAGATGAAGCCGGGCGGCCGCAACACTGGTGGGCCCCGAGACGCATTTCTTGCAGCCATAGTAAAGCGCATCAACGACCTCGATTCGTCCTAGAAATTCGACGAGGCTGCGGCCCCTTCCTTTCCATCAACTGCCCGCACCCTGCTTCCGGGGGGCGCATGTGACGTGCCGATCGATCGGCCATGGCGGACCATCAGGGCCCTTGTCCTGGGAAAAACACCCTCAAAGCTGGTGCAGATCCGACCAAACCGGACGAAACTCGCCTTATTACGGTTTACTCCCAACCGATCTGGTGAGATGCTCGCTCAGAAGTCGAGCTGGCTGTTGAAAGGCCGCACCATGTCCGATCGCTGGGTCTCTGTGGAGGAGATCGCTGAATATCTCGGTGTCAGCAAAGACACGGTCTATGGGTGGATCGCGAAGAAGGACATGCCGGCACACAAGGTCGGGAGGCTTTGGAAGTTCAAAACTGACGAGGTCGATGAGTGGGTAAGGTGCGGAAAAGCGTCTGACGATCATAAGGAAAACGAAGCGGCTGAGCCCGTTTCACAAAAGAGGAAGCGTGCGGGGGGAGAAAAAACGGATGGCTGATGTCGCATGCGTCGACCTGTTCTGCGGGGCCGGAGGCCTCACTCATGGCCTGATTTCGGAGGGCATCAAGGTCGTCGCTGGCATAGACGTCGATGAAGCATGCCGACACCCCTTCGAAGCAAACAACGCAGCGCGCTTCATCAACGAAGACGTAGGGCAGCTAGATCCGAAGCGCCTCAACGACTTGTTCGGTGGTGCGCAAGTCAAGGTGCTCGCCGGTTGCGCCCCCTGCCAACCGTTTTCGACTTATGCCCAGCGATACGATGTCGTCGGAAGTCCCCGCTGGGGCCTCCTCTACCAGTTCGGCCGACTGGTAAAATCGACGCGCCCTGACCTTGTAACGATGGAGAATGTTCCGTCGGTTGCTAAGCACGCAGTGTTCGGTGACTTCGTCGAAACCCTGCAGAAGTTGGGGTACTTCATCCACCAAGAGGTGGTTGATTGCTCGCTATACGGGCTGCCGCAAAACCGACGGCGCATGGTGCTGCTGGCCTCCCGCCTCGGCCCCATCGAGATCGTCGCCCCGAAGCAAGATAGCCCTACGACTGTCCGCGCAGCGATCGGCAAGCTTGCGCCAATCGCTCAGGGCGCGGCTCATTCGAAAGACCCTCTGCACGCCGCGTCCAAGCTCTCCGATTTGAATCTCGAAAGAATTCGCGTGTCCCGGCCCGGCGGTACATGGCGGGACTGGCCGAAGCACCTCGTGGCCGACTGCCATCAGCGTAAGACGGGCCGCACCTATCCGGGGGTCTATGGCCGGATGGTATGGGATGAGCCCGCTCCGACTTTGACAACCCAGTTCTACGGCTTCGGTAACGGCCGGTTCGGGCATCCCGAGCAGGACCGCGCCATTTCCCTGCGAGAAGGGGCAATTCTTCAAGGCTTCCCCATATCCTATTCTTTCATCCCGGATGGAGCGCCCATTCACTTCAAGGCGTTAGGCCGAATGATCGGGAACGCGGTGCCGGTGACGCTCGGCGAAGTGATCGGCCAGAGCATTGCAGCCCATCTCGGAATTAAAGCTAAGAAAACAAAAAGAGAGAAGAAGGGAGCCGTCGCGGATGACGCGCGTAAGTCCCTCGTCGCATGACGCGAGTCGCCGTATGGCCCGCGTGCGACAGAAGGGCACGCAAGCGGAAATCGATCTCCGGAGGGTTCTGCATGCCAAGGGCCTGCGCTACCGCCTTCACGTTCCGCTACTGACGAAGCCCAGGCGCCTCGCCGATATCGTCTTCCCAAGTGCAAAGATAGCCGTCTTTGTCGACGGATGCTTTTGGCACGGCTGTCCCGAGCACGCTTCTTGGCCAAAGAGCAATGCCGATTTCTGGCGCGAGAAGATCGAAACCAATCGATCCAGGGATGCCGATACCGATCAGCGGCTGAACGCACTTGGTTGGAAGACGGTCCGGATCTGGGAACACGAAGACGCCCGCGAAGCCGCGAACCGCATCGCCGAACTCGTCGACGCGCGCAAGAAGAATGGGGCCCCTCTATGTCGATGACCGCGGATGAAATGGTGGCCAATGTCGCCCACGCCACTGCGCCTGAGCCTGGCCAACTGGTCGAGGCTCGCCGCCGCCAATGGATCGTCTCCGAGGTCGATGGCGGTTCGGTCGCCCCCGGACTGCCCAAGCGGCATCTCGTCCGGCTGGCTTCGATCGACGAGGATGCGCTGGGTGAAGAGATCGAAGTTCTCTGGGAACTGGAGCCCGGGGCGCATGTGATCGAGCGGGCCGGACTGCCGCGCATGACCGGTCTGGACGACCCCTCAACGCTTCAGGCCTTCCTTGACGCAGTAGTTTGGGGCGCTGCGACTAACGCGGATCGCGGCTATCTGCAGGCGCCATTCCGCAGCGGCGTCAGCATCGAGGACTACCAGCTGGATCCGCTCGTGCGCGCGATCGACATGGCGCGCACCAATCTGCTGATCGCCGACGACGTCGGCCTCGGGAAAACCATCGAGGCCGGACTCGTCGTTCAAGAGATGCTGCTGCGACACCGCGCCCGCACCGTTCTCGTGCTTTGCCCGGCCTCGTTGCAGGAAAAGTGGCGCGTCGAGATGCAGGAGAAGTTCGGACTGGAGTTCCGGATCGTCGATACGGACTACGTCAAGCGTCTGCGCCGCGAGCGAGGTCTGCATGCCAATCCGTGGACGTCTTTTCCCCGTCTCATCACGTCGATGGACTGGGCCAAGCAGGGTGAAGGCTTGCGCCTTCTGCGGGACGCATTGCCGCCGCACGTCAGCCATCCCAGGAAGTTCGACCTGCTGATCATCGACGAGGCTCACAATGTTGCCCCGACCGTCGGCCGCTATGCTGTCGAAAGCCTCAGGACACGGCTGGTTCGTCTGGCCGCACCACATTTCCAGCACAAGCTGTTTCTCACCGCCACGCCGCATGATGGTTACACCGAATCCTTCACCGCGCTCCTCGAACTCCTTGATGATCAGCGGTTCGCGAGAAACGTCCTCCCAAGTGATCCCCAACTCGCCCGGGTGATGGTCCGTCGGCTGAAGAGCGATCTGGTCGATGCGAATGGCAAGCGGATTTACCCCGAGCGGCGGCTCGAAGCGCTGCCGGTGGAGTATAGCGAAGACGAGAGGGATGCCCGGCGGCAGCTGGAAGCATACATCAAGAGCCGCGAAAGCGGTGCCGATGGAGGACGGGCCGTCGATCACTTCGTGCACCAATTGCTGCGCAAACGGCTGTCGTCGTCTCCTGCTGCGTTCGCAGCCACGCTGGAGCGGCATGTTGCGACGATCGAAGGTCGGTCATCGAGCGAGCGAGGCCAGAAGAAGTTCGATGATCGTATCCTCCGCCGAGCAATAGCGAAAACCGAGGAAGACTACGCAGACGATGCACAGCGGGACGCCGCCGAGGCTGAAGCGATCGAGGAAGCTGGCAAACACGTTCGTCCACCAACCGACGAAGAACGCCAGATGCTGGACCGGTTACGGTCGTGGGCTCAGCAGGCAGCGCGTAGAGCCGACTCCAAAGCCAGTGCTGTGTTGGAATGGTTGACGAAACACCTAAAGGATGGTGACCAGTGGACGAACGAACGGGTGATCCTGTTCACCGAATACCGTGCCACTCAGCAATGGTTGCACGAGATCCTCGCGGCCCAAGGGTTCGGGGCCGAGCGACTTTCGCTGATCTATGGCGGCATGGATCCTAAGGAGCGTGAGGCCGTGAAAGCCGCGTTCCAGGCAAATCCTTCGGACTCCCCGGTAAGGATACTGCTGGCGACAGATGCCGCCTCCGAGGGTATTGATCTCCAGAACCACTGCCATCTGATGATCCACCTCGAAATTCCATACAACCCGAACGTGATGGAGCAGCGGAACGGCCGCGTCGACCGTCATGGGCAACGCGCCAGCGAGGTCGTCATCTGGCATCCGGTGGATACTGAGGGTGGCCACGGTGACGATATCCTGCGCGCGCTTCGCAAGTTGGATGCGATGCGCGCTGACATGGGTAGCGTGAACCCGGTGATCGCGCCTCAATTGCCAGACCTTCTTGAGGGTCGCCGCCGCGATCTGGACACGCGACAAGCCGAAGCCCGGATGGAGAAGTCCCGCCGTTTCGTGAAGGCCGAACGTGACCTCCGCGACCGTGTGGCCAAACTCCACGAGAGGCTGAACGATACCCGGCGCGAGCAGAGTCTGGTGCCGGATCACATTGAGCGAGCCGTGCGCACCGCGCTGCGTCTCGCGGACAAACCCGACCTGGAGCCTGTTTCTCTGTCTGGCGCACCGGATGGCGCGGTTTTTCGAATGCCGCCACTTTCGGGTTCCTGGTCCCGGTGCCTGGAGGGGCTCGAACATCCCTACACCCGGAAGATCCGCCCCATCACCTTTGACCACGACGTGGCCAAGGGGCGTGACGACGTCGTCCTCGTCCACCTGAACCATCGGCTGGTCCAAATGAGCCTCCGGCTCCTGCGCGCGGAGATCTGGGCGCGCGACGACGTGAAGAAGCTGCACCGCGTTACCGTTCGCTCGCTTCCGGATGGGCGGATCGAGGGTCCGGCTGTGGTGGCAATGTCTCGGCTCGTCGTGACCGGCGGGAACCATCACCGTCTGCACGAGGAACTCACAGAGGCCGGCGGCTATCTGCGCGATGCCGGATTCCGGCGAGAGGAACGGGTAACGGAGGTCCGCCGCTGGCTGGAGGACTCGCAACCCGCAGCCCTGTCGGATTCGACGTTCGACGCTTTGCGGACACGCTTCGACAAGCAGCGTGATTCCATTTTGGCCGCCGTCGAGGCGCGCTCCAAGGACCGATTGCGCTTCCTAGTGAACACGATCGAGACCCGGAAGCGAAAGGAGGCCGATGACATCCGGCAGGTTCTGGACGACCTTGAGCGAGCATTGAAGACCGAGATCGCGGCGGAACAGCAACCCCTGCAGCTCTCACTCTTCTCCGAGGACGAGCGCACGCAACTCAAGCGCGACCAGGCGGCTCTCGAAGCGCGTCTGGCCCGGATCCCGCAGGAACGAGAACAGGAATTGCGCGCGATCGAGGAACGCCACTCCAACGCCATCGAGCACACTTTCCCGGTGGCCGTCGTGCTGCTTGTGCCAAGCTCCCTCGCGACGGAGCAGCGCGGATGAGCAACGATCACGAGTGGCTGAACCTAGTCGAAGTCTCTGGGCCCTTCCTGGCCGTGCCCGTACTGCGGGATGTCTTTCCCCAGGGGCTCGAAGCTCTGCCTTCCGGCCACCCCCAACGGCTGCGTCGAACCTATGAGGAATGGCGCGACGCGGTCGACATGGACGACCTCGACCTTCCCGCCTTGCACACCGCTTGGATCGACGAAGTGCTGGTCACTGCGCTGGAGATGGATGAAGCGGTGTTGCGCAAGGGCGCAACTCTGCCCGAGCGCCTGACCGTCTTGATGCCCGAACACGGGGTCACGGTCGCGCCCGATCTGGCGGTCGTGAATCCGACGAACTCCGATGAAGCGCTCCTGCTCATCCACCTCTACGAACCCGACACCGATCTTGATGCAACGCGCCGCTTCGATGGCCTCGCAATCACGCCGGCTGACCGGATGGTCGCTCTGCTCCGGGCGACGGGATGCCCCACTGGTGTCGTCACCAATGGCGAGCGCTGGATGCTCGTCCACGCGCCCGTCGGCGCCGTGGCAGGCTTCGCGAGCTGGTATGCGCGCCTCTGGGGCCAGGAACCGGAGACGCTGCGCGCCTTCGTCAGCCTTCTAGGCGTCCGTCGTTTCTTCGGGCCCGATGAGAGCAAGCTGCCGGCGCTTTATGAGCGGTCTCTGAAGCACCAGGACGACGTCACCGAAGCGCTCGGTGAACAGGTCCGGCGCGCCGTCGAAGTGCTCGTCCAGGCTCTCGACCGCGCCGACCAGGACCGTAATCGCGAGCTCTTGCGCGACGTAGATCCGCGAGAGCTCTACGAGGCCGGCCTGACGGTCATGATGCGGCTCGTCTTCCTGTTGGCGGCCGAGGAACGCGCCCTGCTGCTGCTCGGCGATCTGCGCTACGACTCCTTCTACGCCATCTCCAGCCTGCGAATGCAGTTGCGGGCGGATTCTGAAGAGATCCTCGAGCGGCGCCGGTCCGCCTGGTCGCGACTGCTCGCCCTGTTTCGCGGCGTCTTTGGCGGCATCGACCATCCGACGCTGCGCCTCCCGGCGCTCGGTGGTTCACTGTTCGACCCGGATCGATATCCCTTCCTCGAAGGGCGGAAGAAGGGCACGAGTTGGCGGAGTGTTCCAGCAGAACCCCTGCCGATCGACGACCGCACCGTTCTGCTCCTGCTGGACGCGATCCAGATCTTCGAGGGTCGCACGCTGTCCTACCGGGCGCTCGACGTTGAGCAGATCGGTCATGTCTATGAGGGTCTCCTTGAGCGCACGGTGAAGCGCGTCGACGACGTCACGCTGGAACTCGACAGCGGCGCGAAGGCGAAGAGCCCGCGCGTCACGCTCGGCGAGATGGAGTCAGCGCGGCTCGATGGCGCTGCCAAAGTAGCCGAACTGCTCAAGGAACGTAGCGAACGCTCGGCGTCAGCCATCAATAACGCCCTTGACCGGGCGGCCGATGATCGCCTCGCCGCACGCCTGCTCACCGTCTGTCGTGGCGACATCGATTTGCGAAATCGCATCCTGCCCTACGCTCCCCTCCTGCGGACCGACCCCTGGGGCTATCCGCTCGTGCACCACAAGGGCGCCTTCGTCGTCGTGCTCGGCGCCGACCGGCGCGAGAGCGGCACGCACTACACGCCCAAGAGCCTTACCGAGAAGATCGTCGCGGAAACGCTGACCCCGGTCGCCTACCGCGGCCCGGCCGAAGGCAAGGCGCCCGAGGAATGGGAACTGAAGTGCACCGAGGAGCTGCTGGATCTGAAGATCTGCGATCCTGCCATGGGGTCCGGAGCCTTCCTGGTGCAGGCGTGCCGGTGGCTCTCGGATCGATTGGTCGAGGCCTGGTCGGTAACGGAGGCCAGCGGCAAGCAGATCGACAGCGAAGGGCGCATCATCGACGACGCAAGCGCCGGGGGCTTCGATCCCCTGTCACAGGACGTAGACGAGCGCGCCAACGTCGCCCGACGCCTGGTGGCGGAGCGGTGCCTCTATGGCGTGGACAAGAACCCGCTGGCCGTGGAGCTGGCCAAGCTCTCGCTCTGGCTCACCACCATGTCAAAGGGGCGGCCTTTCGGCTTCCTCGACCACAATCTCCGCAGTGGCGACAGCCTGCTCGGCGTTTGCGATCTCGGTCAGCTCGTCGAGCTCGACATGAACCCGAAAGGGAAGGCTCAGCTGCGTTTGTTCGGGCGGACTATCCAATCGGCAGTCGACAAGGCGCTCGAACTTCGCGCGCGCCTGCGGAAGATCCCCATTCGCGACATTCATGATGTAGAGGCCATGGCAGCGCTTGATGCTCAATCGCGTGGCGCACTGGCACTGCCTACCCTTATCGCCGATGCGTTTGTGGGAATTTCACTCGCCGAAGAACGCGCGGGAGACCGATCGGCGAGAACCGTGGAGCTGTCTTCCCTTGCAGATGCTGCGGCTGATGGTGAGCCATCCGCCCATGAGCGGGTTCAGGAAGCCGCAGTACGGGACCTAGCGAAAGGAACGGCGAGCGGATTACCTGCGAAGCCATTGCATTGGCCTCTGCATTTCCCCGAAGTCTTTCAACGAGGTGCCTCAGGTTTTGACGCGATAGTGGGAAATCCGCCGTTCCTTGGAAATCGCCTTTGGAAGAGCGCCGTGGGTGAGAGACTGCAGCGTCAGTGTGAAATGGTCCTGGGCTCGCCCCCAGGAAAGATAGATCTCTGCGTTGTCTTCCATCGTCGCGCTGTTGAGCTTCTCGGAGCAGACGGTACTTACGGTCTACTCGCAACCAGCAACATTGCCGAAGGCAGCGCCATCTCAGTTGGTCTCGGAGAGATCGTTGGCAAAGGCGCAATCTACTGTGCAGAAAAAGGGATGCCTTGGCCGGGTTCCGCATCGGTCGACGTCGCATTGGTCCACTTTGTCAAAGGGCCATGGCGCGGTCGTAGCAGAGTTGCTGGCGAAGAGTGTGCGCGAATTGGATCGCGGCTGGCCCCTGAAGAAGTCGACTCATGGGAACTGAAGGCCTTAGCGAGGTCGATCAAGAGCTTCGAAGGCGTAAACAACAGCAAGGGGCTGTCTTTTGTTGTATCTCCCGGCGACAAGTGGTTCGATCTACTTAAGAATGAGCCAGACAGCTTGCTTCGTCCGTATGTAACCGGCGATGACATCTTGAGTTCAGCGCTGAAGCGGCTCGATCGCTGGGCGCTTGATATTCTCGATTTAGAACTGAACGAAATCAGAGAAAAGTGGCCGGTTGCCTATCAATTTTTAATGGAAGTTGTTGCGCCAACCAGAACGGCCAAGGAGCTCAAGAGTTACAAAGGCCTCATTGACCGATGGTGGCAGTTTTGGAACCACCGAGCTGACCAGATGGCGCGCCTTCGGCGGCAGGATCTATTTATCGCCTTCCCCAAGGTAACCAAGTATCCGAGCTGCATGCGCGCACAAACGTCATGGATATATACAAACCAAATAGTTCTGATTGAGAACGAACGCGAAGACTACCTCCCGATTTTCAAGAGCAGTGCGTTTCGTAGCTGGCTTGAATATCTATCAGGAGGAAAGATCGAAGGCAGGCTCCGACTTTCGATCTCTGAGTCGATCGCAAAGTACCCACTTCCGAAACACACTGTATCGTCACCCGGCATTTCTACCGCCGAGCGTCTAGACATTCTTGCTGTGGAGTTTGCCGAACGTCACGGTTTCGGCCTAACTGAGGTTATGAACTGGATCAACACGCCAAACCAAGACGACGCAACTATTTCAGAGATGCGTAGTCTTATGGCCAAGATCGATTCTGAAGTCTTCACTGCTTATGAATGGACGGATTTGAGACCAGAGTATGATTTTCGACCTTTCTCTGGCGGGTCGGTGAACGATCCTTGGCGGTGGGCACTTGATGACACAACGCTATCGGAAGTCATCCGCCGTCTCACCGATCTAAACCGAAGCCATTATGAGGCGGAACTTGCTGCGGGCCTCCATGGCAAGACTGCGAGCAAACGCCAAAAGCGATCTGGCCCCTCTGCAGCCTCAGCGCCAAGCCTCTTTAGACAGGATCAATGATGGAAGCTATTGCGCATGTCGCACCACAGAATATTGCTTGGCTGATCAAAGGAGGCGGCAAGTCCCCTAGCTATTCCGCGCGAATCGAATTCGGGTCGGCTTCTCACGGCGCAATCGAGGAAGGCCATTGGGCCGTTGTGCTGGTCGATGGCGGCAAGGTCTCCGAGGTAGGGCGTGTCCTTCGCATCCGCTCGGACCTCGACGGCGCCACGGTCCATTTCGACCATTGGCACGCCGTGGATCCAACCGTGCCGCTCGCGGTCCTTGGCATGACGGCGCCGACCGGCCCTGCTGCGAGGCTACCATGGGACGAGTTCCTCCGCATCCTGCCGCTGCTCGGTGTTCCTGACCCCGCCGCGGTGCCTCTGATCAACGATGTCGTCTACACCCGCGACCTCCTCGAACTCGCCGCGCGCGACGATCTGCTGGGCCCCGCCGAAGGGCCGCACGAGTTGATCAAGGACATGAGCGTCCGCGATCGTTACCTCGTCGGCAAGTTGGCGCCCCGACGCCCGGGGGACGATCAGACCGCTCAGGTGGAACCGGCTTCCGCTGCCGATGAGGCCGGCGACCTAGAGGAAGAGCGGACCGCCTCCTTGCACGAGCCGGGGGCAGAATTCCCGAGTGCCACCGGCCGGGTGGAGCCCGAAGACGACGCGCTCGACGAGATCGACACCACGAACAACCAGTCACTGGTGCCTTCGAGCATGGGGCTGACCTTCTGCGTCGCTCCCGATGTGCAGGCGTTGGCGGTGGATGCCCGTTGGGGCCGTTACGAGCGCGTCCCGAATAATGAGCATGACATCACCAAGACCCGGCGAAACCGCCAGACCGGCCGAGAAGAAGAGGTGAAGGTCAGGGTATGGCGCCGCGTCCCGTGTGGTGGAGTGGTCCCGCTGCCGCTCGTCGATGGTCAGATCAAACCGTCAACACCCGACCCCGACCAACCCGACGTTCGTCTTCAGGGTACGGTTCGGACGAATGCCAAAGGCGAACGACTCGTCACTCTGTTCCTCGTAAACGGACAGCTGGAGCCCGACGACAACAAAGATCGCGCATGGCTGTTCCAGCCGGAGATCACCGTCGAGGCCCCCGAAGATCACGGTGACAGGTCGGTCTTTCGGCGTCGCCCCTCCAACGAAGTGGTAGTCAACGATCCGGAACGTGACCGTCTCGCCCTCATCTATCGCAACCGGCTCGAGTTCGCGGTCGGACACGGAGTGTCCGTTCACGCTGATACGACGTCCGAGGAGCCGACGAAGGCCCATCGCGTCAGGACCGAGATCATCCCGCGCTACGAAGTCGCCGTCACCGAAACGCCCGGCCTCGATCCCATGGATCGACCAGCCATGCGGCGCATGGTCGACGAGGGCTGGCTCGACATGACGCGGCTGGCGGAGATGGCGGCGGACGCGCTGCGGGACGCCCTTTCGTGCCTCGTCGATGATTACGCCGTTTGGATCGGCGAACAGAAAACCCGCCTGGGGTCGGAGATCACCGGCTTCGATGATCCGGGCAAGGACGTCATTCAGCGCTGCGAGGAGATCCTGCGCCGCCTCCGAGAAGGCATGGACACTCTCTTTGCTGATCCGAAAGCGCTGGAGGCATTCCGCTTCGCCAACCGGTCCATGGCGATGCAGCGTGTCCGCAGCATCTACGCCCTCAAGCGGAGGCGGAACGAGACCGTCGACGTGAGCACGTTGGACGTGCCGAAGAACAGGTCGTGGCGCCCGTTCCAGCTGGCGTTCCTGCTGCTGTCGATCCCGTCGCTCGCCGATCCCGCTCATCCGGACCGGACGAAGCCGGTCGAGGCGTTCGCGGACCTCCTCTGGTTCCCGACGGGTGGCGGAAAGACCGAGGCTTATCTCGGTGTGGCGGCCTTCGCCATGGCCATGCGCCGCTTGAAGAACGATCTGGGCGGCCTCGACGCATCACGCGGTCTTGCCGTCATTATGCGCTACACACTGCGCCTTCTGACCCTGCAGCAGTTCCAGAGGGCAACGACGCTTCTCTGCGCAATGGAAGTCATTCGTAGAGCAGACGACAAGACCTGGGGCAAGGAACCTTTTACGCTCGGTCTCTGGGTCGGCAATCGCGTGACACCGGGCACGACAGACGCGTCTCACCAGGCTGTCGAAGCCATTCGAAACAACGACCGCAACAAGGCGGGCATCGCTTCGCCCGCACAACTGACCAGTTGCCCTTGGTGCGGTTCGGAGATCTCCGGTGGTCGCGACATTGAGATAGACAGGATCGCCGGCAGGACGCTGATCCACTGCGGCGACAAGCTGGGCAGCTGCGATTTCTCGAAGGCTAAATCCAGTAGGCAGCCTCACCCGGGGCTTCCCGTGAAAGTCGTCGACGAGGAAATCTATCACCGCCCGCCGACGATGATGATCGCGACCGTGGACAAGTTCGCGATGATGGCCTGGCGCCCTGAGGTTCGGAACCTCTTCGGCCGCGTCGAGCAAGAATGCGGACGCCATGGCTTGCTCTGGCCGAGCCACGACTGTGGCACCGGGCACCGAGCGAGGGGGGCATATCCGGCCGCCAGTGTGAAGCCGGTCCGCGCAATCCGACCACCAGATCTGATCATCCAGGACGAATTCCACCTCATCAGCGGTCCGCTGGGCACCATGGTGGGCCTCTACGAAACGGCCGTCGACGAGTTGAGCAGCTGGGCACTGGGCGACAAAAAGGTTCGCCCAAAGGTTGTCGCTTCGACCGCCACCGTGCGGCGGGCTGACGACCAGGTGCGTAATGTGTTCATGCGCCGCATTTCTGTGTTTCCGCCTTCAGGCCTGGACGTCGAAGACAATTTCTTCTCGGTCCAGAGACCTATCCGCGAGAAGCCCGGCCGACGGTATATGGGAATCTGCGCACCCGGCAGCTCTCGCCCTGCGGTGCTGATCAGAACCTATACGGCATTCCTCACCGCCGCGCAGGCGCTGTTCGACCGGTTCGGCCCGGTGGCCGACCCCTATATGACGCTCGTCGGCTACTTCAACTCGCTGCGAGAACTCGGCGGGATGAAGCGTTTGGCGGAAGACGACGTCCAAACGCGTTCCTTCCGTGTCGAAATGAGCCTAGTGGACCGACCTGGACTCGCGCAGCGGCGGGTCGAGGAAATCAGCGAACTGACGTCGCGCGTCTCCAGTCAGGACATTCCTCGATACCTCGATCAGCTTGAGGTGCCATTCGAGGGGGCGTTCGATCCGGCGCAGGACAAATGGCTCACCAACAGGAAGCCCGGAGAAGCCCGACCGATCGACGCTGTGCTGGCGACGAACATGCTGTCGGTCGGTGTCGACGTGAACCGCCTCGGCGTGATGGTCGTCAACGGTCAACCGAAGGGAACGGCCGAATACATCCAGGCAACCAGCCGTGTGGGCCGCACGCCGCCGGGGCTCGTTGCGACGGTGCTGACTTGGGCGCGGCCTCGCGACCTGTCGCACTACGAGACCTTCGAGCACTACCACGCGACCTTCTACCAGCACGTCGAGGCGCAATCCGTCACCCCGTTCTCACCGCGAGCGCTAGATCGAGGCCTCACCGGAGCAATGCTTTCGATCATGCGCCACACCTACGATCCCTTCGCGGCGAACGACGGGGCTGGCGCCATGAACAGTCCAAGCCTCAAAGCGATGCTCGACACGATCGGCGCGGTTGCTGCACGCACCTGGGAAGTCACCGAGGACTCGGGGAAGAGGGCTCTGACCGAAGCCGAAATGAGGAGCCGGGCCGACGAATGGGCCAAAGAAGCGGGCGTTGGCGGCCGCACGCTCGTCTATCAGAAGCATGGCGCGGGCCCCACCGCCTATCCGCTGCTCTCGGCGCCGGGTATCAAGCCTTGGACCGATTGGACGGTTCCGATGTCGATGCGCGAGGTCGAGCCCGGAGTGAGGCTCGTGATGGAGGACGACCGATCGACCAGTGATCCGACTTGGCGACCGCGGGTGACGCAGCCCGAGGAGGATCAGTGATGAGCAGGACACCTGTAGGAGAAATCCGACCGAGCCAGTTGCTCTGGACCTATGGTCCAGGAGCATTGATCGACCTCCCCAACCTTTCGGTGGTCACGATGGGGATCGATCGCTGGGAAAAAGATCGGTGTCAGCCGATACAGGAGGCACGCTTGCTCGCCAATGTCCGGAGTGTGCTCGGTCCCCAGGTCGATTCATTACGTATGCCACCCATCGGCGAGAGAGACATCGTCGACCCCTTTTCGGCGGCGGCGCTGATCGGCGTGCCCGTCAAGCCGTTCCCGAGATGGCTACGCTGCGTGAAATGCGGTTTGCTGTCTCCTTATGACGCCGGCTTGTTCAAGCTGAAAGAGAACAGGTACCGCCCAGAATCTACGCGTTTCGTTCATGAGGGTTGTCGGGGATCGAACAACAATCAAAGGGCCAGAGATGCTGATGCGGTTCCAGCCCGCTTCCTCATGGCGTGTCGTGCTGGCCATCTCGATGACTTTGCCTGGCACTGGTTCGTTCATGGTGGGCCGAGCACCTGCCGAGCGACGTTGAGATTCTTCGAGAGTGGTGCGTCTCTGCAAACCGAGAACCTTTGGGTCAAGTGCGATGGCTGCGGCGCATCGAAGAACATGGCGCAGGCCTTCGGTCAGGCCGGCCGAGACAATCTACCAGGATGCCGCGGGCGACATCCGCACATCGACAAGTTCGAAGACGATTGCACGGAAGACCCTCGCGCCATCCTTCTAGGGGCGACAAATGGTTGGTTTCCCGTAACATTATCGGTCTTGGCCATACCGCAAACAGGAAGCCCCCTGGCGCAGCTAGTCGCAGACGGCTGGACTTTCTTCGAAGACGTTAGTTCCTCCGCCGAGGTCGCGTTCGTCGTCAAGACTCTCAAGAAGACCGCTCAACTCCCTGGCATCGAACAGTTCACCGACGAGCAGATTTGGACCGCCATAGAAACACATCGCAATGGCGGATCGGCCGTCGAGCAAAGTGATTTGAAGGGACCGGAGTGGGATGTCCTGACAGCCGACAACCCGCCCACCGATTATCCGCACTTCATGAGCAAGAAGGTCGGCATTCCTTCGGGCTTTGGTTCCGCGATCACACGCGTCCTCTTACTGGAGCGCCTTCGTGAGGTGAATGCTCTACTAGGATTCACTAGGGTCGAGTCCCCGGACGAGGGCACAGGAGACGATGCAGCCCCACGGGCTCCACTCGGACGGGCCGCGCCGAATTGGGTGCCGGCCACGCAAGTTCATGGCGAAGGTATCTTCATCCGTTTCAAAGCCGATGCCTTGAAGGCTTGGGCGAACAAGGATCCCGTAAAGGCCCTTGATGCTAGGCTCAGACAAGGGCACCGCGGATGGCGTCAAAAGCGAAACCTCGACCCGAACGAAGGTTATCCGGGCGTCCGCTATGTAATGCTGCACACCCTAGCGCACATGCTAATCCGGGAACTGGCACTGGAGTGCGGCTACAATGCCGCGAGTATCCGCGAGCGCATATATGCGGATGTCGAGGACGGCAGGGACCAAGCCGGATTTCTCATCTACACGGCTGCGGCAGACTCCGATGGAACGCTCGGGGGACTGGTAGAACTCGGCAAGCCCGAAAATCTTGGGCGACTTCTACGCCAAGCACTGGACCGCGCCCACATCTGCGCCTCCGATCCCCTCTGTGCAGAGCACGATCCTAGCAAGGATCAGTCGCTTCACGGCGCAGCGTGTCACGCATGTTCGTTCGTCTCGGAAACTTCATGTGAGCGGGGAAACCGCCATCTCGATCGCTCCCTCGTCGTGCCCACCCTCGAAAACTCCGATGCAGCATTCTTCGAGACTGTCTGATGGAAGCAATGCTGATCGCAGCCTCGGATCTCGTGGCCCTGTTGTCTCCGTCGAGGATCGAAGCACTTGCTGATCGTGTCCGTGGCTCGATGTCGGCCGAAAGAGATGGAAACCTGTACCAGCTTGTGACTACGCCAACTGCCCGCCTAGCGCTCGACCGTCTGATTGCCGCTTGGAGGCAGACCGAAATACCAGGTGATGTATTGGCAGGCATATTGGTCGGCGCCGCATACGCCCGCCAACAGGCACAGCGCGAGAGCAGCGTCGAACTCGTCTGGACAGGTCCGACGACACCCTTCGTCGCCACCCGTCGCACAGAACAGGTGCTTCTAGATCTCATCGGTCACGCGCAAAGTGACATCTTTCTCGTTAGCTTTGTCGCATACGACGTCGCCACGGTGATCGATGCATTGAATGCTGCAACCACACGCGGCATCGACATCCGAATTCTGCTGGAGACCTCCACGAGCCATGGCGGGAGCCTGACCATCGATCCAATTGTTATGATGCGGCGCTGTGTTCCTTCGGCAGCCCTGTATGTCTGGACCGACCGGCCGGCACCGTTCGCCGAAGGACGGGTTCACGCGAAAGTGGCCGTTGCCGACGGCAATTCAGCCTTCTTGACCAGCGCTAACCTGACTGGGCACGCGCTAGAAAAGAATATGGAGGCCGGCGTCGTGATCAGCGGTGGACACGTCCCCGCAGGACTGCGTGCCCATCTTCATGCTCTAATCGAGACGAAAGTCATTCGGAAGATTTAGCATCACACTCGGCAACTTCGCACCTGGGTCCGCATGACGCTGTAGTCGGCGAGCATTTCGGCGATAGCCGACCCCTCCGGCAACAGATCGAGCTCGTCGGCTGCGCGGGCCTGGAGCTCGCGGGTGTACTCCACCACCGGCGGACAGGCGGTCGCGATGCCGGGCTCAGAACCGTCCGTCGCGCAGCCGCTGAGCAAGCTCGTTGCGATCGCGAGGGCGGCGAGCTGCTGCTTCCAGCATCTGGCGTTGGACATCATTGACCTTCTCCGTTGTCTCAAGGCGTTCGGCGAAGCGTCCCGCTCGCTCGCCGGTCCGCCGAAGCGCCAGCAGGAACAGGAGCACGGCGAGCGCGATGGCGACGTAGTGCAGCGCCGACCGCATCCACGGGCTGGCGGCGAACCCGCCGAGCAAGATGCCGATCACCGCCGCCCCCGGCGCCAGTCGTCGAGGCGGGCGTAGATCGTGACCGCGATGCCAATGAGTGCCACCGCGATGAACACCCAGCGAAGCGTGTCGAGATAGGGCACGAGCGGAAGGACGGCGGTCTGGGTCTCGGCCAAGACGCTTTGCGCGACCTCCACCCCGGCCGCGCCGAGCGTCGCGACACCCGCCGCACCGCCTCCCTTCATGGTGCGGCTGTCGGCCAGCACTTCGCGCGCGGGCGGCGTCTCGGCTGCGAATGCGGTCTCCCGGACCGGGAACCGCTCGCCCCACTGCCGCGCGGGCCCAAGGTCGACATGGATGAAGCCCGAGCGCGGATAGAAGCCGAAGCCGAGGAATCCGACCTCGCGCGCCGCGGCCTCGAACGCCACCGGGTCGTGGTTCGCCATGGCGATGTCGAAGGCGGCGCCGTCGAGGTGCTTCGACCGCGTGGCACCGCCGACGGCGCGGTTGTGCTCGAGGCTCCGATAGGCGGAGCGGACGATCAGCGGCTTGCCGAGCCGGTCGCGCAGCGCCTGCAGCTTGTCGAGCGCCGCTTCGTTGACCAGCAACTTGCCGGTGCCCCGGCAGGCGATCTCGGCGGGCGAGAAGTTGGGCCAGCGCCAGCCGCTCTCGGGTACGTCGCGCCAATGGCGGTGGAAGGTCGTCGTCATGGGGGGTCCTCCGAAAACGAAAAACCCGCCTCGAGGGCGGGTCATTGCGGGCTGATGAATGGGGATGGGGCGCGGCTACGGGCTACCGCCGAAGATCTTGAGCTTGATCGCGATGCCCGCGAGCAGGGCCAGCATGACGCCGGTGGTGATCATGCGGACGGCGGTCTGCATCGCCGTGCGTCGGACCAGCCGGATGCAGTCCACCAGGGAGCGCAGATCGCGGATGTCGAGCGCGGCCTCGTCGCCGTCGAGGCCGACATCGGCCAGCGCGCGCTTCGCACCTTCCTCCGCCGCCCGGGTCAGGATCGCCTCGAACTCGGCGTCGGGCATGCGCACGAAGCCCTCGGATCGGGGTGGGTTCATCGGAATCCTCCTTCCGTCGCTCAGCCGACCTTGCAGCCCCAGAAGGACGTGTGATCGGCGGCGAAATAGCCGTCCGCGACCCGGAAATACCCCTGCAGCTCGACGGTATCGCCAGCAGTCAGCGGCACCATGGTCTGCAGCCAGATGGCGGTGGCGAGCGAAACGTGGGTGGCGGAGATTTCGCCAAGGGAGCCGCGGATTTCCGTCGTGCCGTTCAGCACGAGCCGTCCGCGCATGCGCGCCGTGGCGCTTGCGTTGATCTTGTAGAGCAGCGTCGCGCCGAAGAGGTAGGTGCCGTCCGCGGGGGCGACGAAATGGTTGTTCGCGGCGTCGAACGCTCCCTGGTCGTTGTAGTCGGTGTTGTTGAGTCCGATCTTCGTCCAGGTCCCGACGCCCACGTAGTTGTCGTAGTTGGTGTACGCCTTGAAGCGGGGCAGCCGGGGCTGGTCGACGATGCCATTCGCGTTGTCGACCGTGAGCCCGTCGAAGAAGGTGCTGCCATCGTCCGAGACGGCGAGCCGGAAGCGGTCGGAACCGAAGAGCCCCACCAGTGCCTTGGTTACGAAGCCGGTCTGCAGCGTCAGCCCGAGATCATCGCCGGCGGCCTCCTTGTTCATGGTGTAGAACAGATCGCCGGTGCCTCCTTCGGCCACGGTCTTCGCCGTCCAGAGTGCGGCGTTCAACTTGGCCGAGAACGGATTTGAGGCGTCCGCTATCGTGCCGACCCCGAGGAGCGCCATGTTCTGCAGCGCCGCCGGGGTTGTCCCAACCCAGCCCGCGCCATCATAGACCAAGAGCAGGCCCTCATCCTCGACCCATGCCCGCCAGCCGGTCCGGGGCGGTAGACGGAGCCACGCGCCGTCCGTCCAGAGCGCGACGTTCAGGTCCCAGCCCGCCCAGTCGCCCGTCGCGCCGGAGCCGACGATGTAGCGGTCGCCATCGGCGGGCGAACCGGGCGGCGCGGTCAGGTCCCGGTCGAGCACCGAGAGCTGCACGAGCCCGTCGAGGATCCGCAGCGCCTCGTTGTGGGTGACGTGCTTCTGGGCCTGCGCCGCCAGGATGTACGGCAGCAGGAGATGGGTCGTGGCGTCGGACATGAGATGGCCTCAGAACGTGAGCGTGACGGTCTTGGGCGCGCCCCGCCCGACGAGGGCGGAGAGCTGGAAGATGCGGATGTCGAGCGTGTCGCCCGGGCCGAGCGGCGCGCCCCAGTCGGCCGTCTGGTCGGCGGCGGTGTAGACCGCGCTGGTCGTGGACGTGCTCAGCACGCGCTTCACGGTCGCACCGTCGAGGATCTCGACCTCGTAAGCCTCCAGTTCCTCGGCCAGCGGCACCTCCAGCCCGCCCCAGCTGTCGGCCGCCAGCGCGCGGGACCGGCGCGTCCAGCGGATTGTCAGGTCGCCGGGCGTGCGCGGGACGCGCCATGGCTGCTCGACATGGG
>NZ_WMIF01000042.1 GCF_009711185.1 Paracoccus limosus | reverse complement strand
TACCTCGCCGATACCCTCCGGGCCATCCTCGACGGACACCCCAGATCCCGCATCGAGGACCTCATGCCCTGGTGCTACGACCAAGCGTCAAGCCTCGCTGCATAGGGCCTCGTCGTCGCGCTTACCATTATGGCGGCTTCTGGGGTAAGCAGCCATTGTCGTCCGGATTTTATTTAGTCATTTCCTTTTGATCATCGCCCGGGCGGCACTGTGTTGCGAGTGCGGCTTTGGCGAGTTCATGAGAGTATTTTACCGCCACCGTTGTCTCCGGTAACTTCTTTGGAGGATATGGATGGCAAGCGACAGGCGTGACAACCGTCGCGACGAATCGGTTGCGGGTTCGGACGGCCGGATACATGCACCGCGCACCTCTGGCAGCCTCGCCCAATTGCGGCCCATGCTTCTGGACGGTCTTTCCGATGCACAGCGTCTGGCGTTTCTTAAGGAATGCCAGCCTTTGCATCTGCCCGGCCCGGCCGAGATCCTGAGCCAGGGCGAACCGCCGCGCAGCTGCTATCTGATCGTGCAGGGCCGGGTCGAGATCACCTTTCTGGACCATGACGGCAATGTCGTGCTGGTTCATGTCGCCGGCCCCGGCGAGATGGTGGGCGAGGTCGAGATCCTGTCGGACCTGACCTGCGCCGCCACCTGCCGCACCTACCCGCATACCCGCCTGCTGACCTTTGGCGCCGCGCTGCTGACGCGGCATGTGCCACCGCCGATCCTGATGCGCAATCTGGCGGCGCTGTTTCACAACCGGCTGCTGCTGCACAGCCGGATGCGGGCGATCACCCAGTTCTACCCGGCCGAGGCGCGGGTGCGGCTGCATCTGCTGAATCTTGCCGACAACCGCAGCGAGGTGCAGGTCAATCAGGCGCAACTGGCGCAGATGGCCGGCTGTTCGCGCCAGACAGTGAACCGGGTGCTGGGTGAATTGCGCGCCGAGGGGCTGATCGTCACCCGGCGCGGCGCGGTGCGCATCCTGAATGGCGCCAGTATGAAGCTGGGCGATTAGGCGCCCTGCCCGGCCCGTCTTGGGCAGGAGCGCAACTCAGGGCGCTGGCCAGCCGTAATGCTGCAGCATCGCCGCCACGGCGCGGTCATTGCCGTCGCCGACAAGATTGCTGCTGCGCAGGTTCTGCGCCTGCGTGCCCGGCCATTCGGTGATGCGGAACCGGCCGCCGATCTTTTCGGGACGCGAGCCGCGCAGCCGGTGCATCCAATACAGCCAGACATCATCGGCCGAAGGCGCCAGCGCCTGAAACAGCGCGGCATCGGTCACATCGGGATGAAACACGCCCGGCGCATAAAGCACGCCGCCGACGCCGGTGGGAAAGACCAGCGGCCCGGCCTGCGGCTGCGACAGGTTGCGCTGCCAGTCGCTATAGGGCTCGGGGCGACCATCGCGCAACGCCACCAGATGCGCGCGGTGGCTGACCACGCCCGCCCCCGCCCCGGCCACCAGCCCGGCCAGCCAGTCGGGGCCATAATAGACATCGTCATCGGCGGTGACGATATGGCTGTCGGGATGGGCCAGCAGCGTCGGCACGATCTTTTTGTAGCTGCGCCAGTCCGGGCAGCTGCGGATCTCGACCGGCAGCGCGGTGACTTCGGCCGGCAAGAGCTGTTCGTCGCCTTCGGCCAGCCACAGCACCACGCGATCAGCCGCGACGCTTTGCGTCAGCAGCGAGCGCAGCACCAGATGCAGCCGGGCAAAGCGCGGCGGATAGCTGGTCAGGCTGACGATCAGCGGCGCAGGCAGGCCATGCGCGCGGCCACGGCCGCGGCGCGACAGGATTTCAGCCTCGGCGGCGCGGATGCGGCGCGCCTGTTTCCAGGACCGGAAGGCGGCGGCGATCATCCCTGCCAGGCCTTACGCAGCCAGTCGATATTGCCGATGCGGCGATACCATTTGCTGCCGCGCCCGGCAAAGACATCCTCCATCTTGGGCGCGCCAGCAAACAGCACGATCTTGGCCCCCGCCGGCAGCACCGGATCCCTGAGATAGCTCAGCAGGTTATAGGGCACGCAATCGTTCTTGAAGCTGACGCACCAGCCCTTGGGCCAATAATGCAGATGTCCCTGCGCGGCCAGTTGCGCGCTTTGGAATTGCTGGCTGATCTCGTAATTCGAGGTCGTGGCCTTGGGATCGGCCAGATAGGCGTCAAGAATATAGGCGTGATCCCCCACGACATAGCGAAATACCGAGCTGTTGCCGACCGAATGCAGAAAGCGGTCGCGATCCGGGTTGATCCGGCGCAAGGGCTTGGCGCGGAACAGATCGTCGTCGCGGATAATGAAGTAATCGCCCGGCAGATCGAAAAACGGCGCCAGATCATCGACCACCACCAGATCCAGATCCAGAAACAGCGCCGTCATGCCGGTGAACCCGCCCAGATCGTGCCGGAACAGCGCGAGCTTCCTCCAACGGGTATCGCCATGGCCCGGCGGCAGGCCCAGTTCGGGCAAGGGCAGCGCCTCGACGCCCGGGTCGATGCCCGCCGCGTCGTCGGTGAAACAGATGAAGCGATGCGGCCGGGCCAGATGGCGGCGGACCTGCCGATACAGCCGGTTCACATCCTCGGCGCCATAAAGCGTGCCCCATTTCATGGTCAGGATCAGCACGGGCTGGGTCATAGCAACTCCTTGGCGCTTGAGCCCCTCGGATAGGCGAAGGGGCCGCCCCGGTCAACGCCGGGACGGCCCCCATCATGTCAGGCGCGCGGTCTTATTCCAGACCGATCAGGCCCATCTGTTCCAGTTTCAGCAGCACCTGATGCGCGGCGTGATCGACGTCATAGCCTTCGGTCTGGATGCGCAGTTCCGGGTTCGCGGGCTCTTCGTAGGGGTCCGAAATGCCGGTGAATTCCTTGATCTTGCCTTCGCGGGCCAGTTTATACAGGCCCTTGCGGTCGCGGCGCTCGCATTCTTCAAGGCTGGTCGCGACATGGACCTCGATAAAGGCGCCGCCGGCCTCGATCATCTCGCGCACGGCGCGGCGGGTCGCGGTATAGGGCGCGATCGGCGCACAGATGGCGATGCCGCCGTTCTTGGTGATTTCGGATGCGACATAGCCGATACGCTTGATGTTGATGTCGCGGTGCTCCTTGCTGAAGCCCAGCTCAGAGGACAGATGCTTGCGCACCACGTCACCATCCAGCAGCGTGACCGGACGGCCGCCCATCTCCATCAGCTTGACCATCAGCGCATTGGCGATGGTCGACTTGCCCGAACCCGACAGGCCGGTGAAGAACACGGTAAAGCCCTGACGGTTGCGCGGCGGCGAGGTGCGGCGCAGCTGGGTCACCACCTCGGGGAAGCTGAACCATTCCGGGATTTCCAGACCTTCGCGCAGGCGGCGGCGCAGTTCGGTGCCCGAGATGTCAAGGATGGTCGCGCCGTCCTCGACTTCGTCACGCGGCTCGTATTGGGCGCGCTCCTGCACATAGACCATCTGCTTGAAGTCGACCATCTGGATGCCGATCGCGTCCTGATGCTCGCGGAACAGTTCCTGCGCGGCATAGGGGTCGTAAAAGTCCTGACCGGCGCTGTTCTTGCCCGGACCGGCGTGGTCGCGACCGACGATCATATGGGTCAGGCCGTGGTTGCGGCGGATGATGCCGTGCCACACCGCCTCGCGCGGGCCGGCCATGCGCATGGCAAGGTTCAGCAGCGACAGATGCGTGGTCGCCGCCGGATACTTGTCCAGCACCGCCTCGTAGCAGCGCACGCGGGTGAAGTGATCGACGTCGCCCGGCTTGGTCATGCCGACGACCGGATGGATCAGCAGGTTGGCCTCGGCTTCGCGCGCGGCGCGGAAGGTCAGCTCCTGATGGGCGCGGTGCAGCGGGTTGCGGGTCTGGAAGGCGACGATCTTGCGCCAGCCCAGCTTGCGGAAATGCGCGCGCAGCTCGTTCGGCGTGTCGCGGCGGCCGCGGAAGTCGTAATGCGTCGGTTGCTGGATGCCGGTGACCGGGCCGCCCAGATAGACGGGGCCGGCGACATTGTGCAGATAGTTCACGGCCGGATGGGCCAGATCGTCGGCGCCAAAGACCTTCTCGGCCTCCAGCGACTTGTTCGGCACCCATTTGTCGGTGACCGACAGGATGGCCAGAATGACGCCTTCCTGGTCGCGCAGCGCGATATCCTCGCCCGGCTCCAGCTTGTCGGCGAACTCTTGCGACACGTCCAGCGTGATCGGCATCGGCCACAGATCGCCGGTGGTCAGGTGCATGTTGTCGACGACGCCGTTGTAATCGGCCTCGGTCAGAAAGCCCTTCAGCGGGTAGAAGCCGCCGTTCATCAAAAGTTCCAGATCGCAGATCTGGCGCGGGGTCAGATCCCAGGACGGCATGTTGCCCGCCTCGACCTTCAGCTTCTGCGCGGATTCGGCGCTGACGTAAAGTTCGGGGATCGGAACGAGATTGGGCTGTGTCATCGGCTTACTCGGCTGCTGGGGAGGGCATCTGGCCCTGCGACAAAAAGAACCGCGGCGCTGCGCGTACGGGATACGGCCTGCCCATATCCGGCGCTCTGCAGGGTTTCAACAGAAGCTTTAGTGAAAGATGGCCGTTTTGCCGCATATCGGCCAAGCTTTGCCGGGGCTTAGCGCGAACAGCCTTTCACGCGGCTGAAACCCGCCCGCGTGGGCGTTCCACCCCGGCGCTGCGGGATGGAACAATCTTCCCCTGCCGGGCTCAGGCGGGGATTTCCGATCCTATTTCGGAACCATGCACATCGGGGGCGCCGGCCATGTCATGTTCGGCCAGCCAGCGCTCGGCATCCAGTGCCGCCATGCAGCCCATGCCGGCCGAGGTCACCGCCTGACGATAGACATGGTCGGTCAGATCGCCCGCCGCGAACACGCCGGGGATCGAGGTACGGGTGCTGCCCGGCTCGACCTTGACATAGCCGCCGTGGTGCAGCTCCAGCTGATCCTTGACCAGTTCCGAACTCGGCGCATGGCCGATGGCGATGAACACGCCATCCGCCGGGATCACCTGCTCGCTGCCAAGGCTAGTGTGGCGAACCTTGACGCCGGTCACGCCGCGCGGGCTGTCGCTGCCCTCGACCTCGACCAGTTCGTGATCCCACAGCACCGAGACCTTGGGATGCTTGAACAGCCGGTCTTGCAGGATCTTTTCGGCACGCAGGCTGTCGCGGCGGTGGATCAGCGTGACCTTGCTGGCGAAATTGGTCAGGAACAGCGCCTCTTCGACAGCGGTATTGCCGCCGCCGATCACCGCGACCTCGCGGTTGCGATAGAAGAACCCGTCGCAGGTGGCGCAGGCCGACACGCCGAAGCCCTTGAACTTTTCCTCGGTCTCCAACCCCAGCCAGCGCGCCTGCGCGCCGGTGGCCAGGATCACCGCATCGGCGGTGATGGTCGCGCCCGAGTCGAGCTCGGCCACAAAGGGGCGCACCTTCAGGTCCAGCCGCGTCACCGTGTCGATAAAGATGCGCGCGCCCATGGCCGTCGCATGCGCCTCCATCTTGACCATCAGGTCGGGGCCCTGGATCTCGGTCTCGCCGGGCCAGTTCTCGACCTCGGTGGTGATGGTCAGCTGGCCACCCGGCTGCATGCCCTGGATCAGCACCGGCTCCAGCATGGCGCGCGAGGCATAGACGGCGGCGGTATAACCCGCCGGCCCCGATCCGACGATCAGCACGCGGGTATGTGCGGGCAGCACGGGCGTGGCGTTTTCGGCAGGGACGTGGGACATGATGCTGGACCTTTCGCGTTGTCGCGCCTAGGTAATCACCCCCGCCCCGGCATGCAATGGAGCAGCGCCGCGCAGGCGAGGCCAGAAAGAATATTGCGCAAACCTGCCCGGCAAGATAGCTTCCGGCATGATTTTGGCCGGTCACCGGCCCAGAGGACGACAATGAGCGGCACGAGACTGGACGACATCGACCGGAAAATCCTTGCGGAACTGCAAGCGGACGGTCGGATGACCAATGTCGAGCTTGCCCGCCGTGTCGGCATTTCCGCCCCCCCCTGCCTGCGCCGGGTGCGGGCGCTGGAAGAAGCCGGCTATATCCGCGGCTACCACGCCGAAATCGACGCCCGCGAACTGGGTTTCGAGGTGCAGGTCTTTGCCATGGTGCGGCTGATCAACCAGTCCGAACGCGATCTTTCGGGCTTCGAGGCACTGGCCCGCGAATGGCCCCTGGTGCGCGAATGCCATATGCTGAATGGCGAGATCGACTTCATCCTGAAATGCGTCTCGCCCGACCTGCCGAGCTTTCAGCGTTTCCTGACCGACAGCCTGACCGCCGCGCCGAATGTCGCCTCGGTCAAGACCTCGCTGGTGATCCGCTGCGCCAAGGACGAGCCGGGCGTGCCCTTTGAAGTGGTCGAGGACAGGGCTGCGGCGCTGGGGTGACCGTGCGCGCGACCCCCAGCCATCGGGCGGGGCCGTGCAGACGCCTCATTTGCCCCCACGGCCGGCTGACACCCCCGCCATCGCCTGACGCAAGGCGGGGGGCCGGATCGCCGCCTCAACTGCAGCCGCTCGTCCCGCCACAAGTGTTGCACTTCATGCAGGTGCCGTTCCGGACCAGCGTGTAATTGCCGCATTCGCCGCAGGGATCACCCTCATAGCCCTGCATCCGGGCCTTGGTGCGGGCGTCCATCGCGCCGCCGTCGCCCGAGCCCATCGCCAGCGTCGAGACCCCGGCCTGCAAGGCCATCAGATCCTGCGGCAGGCGCTTGCGCAGATAGCCGGTCGAGCTGATCTGCTTGAGCATCTCCAGCGAACGCGAGGCGCCGGGGCTGACCGGGGCGACATTCGGCTGGCCCTCGGCCTCGCCGCCGCCCATGTCGTCAAAGCGCGCGCCCTGCGGCGCGACATGCGCCAGATCGGTGCGGTCCAGATAGCTGACCGCCAGCTCACGGAACACATAATCCAGAATCGAGGTCGCGTTCTTGATGCTGTCATTGCCCTGCACCATGCCCGCCGGCTCAAAGCGGGTGAAGGTGAAGGCGTCGACGAATTCCTCCAGCGGCACGCCATATTGCAGGCCAACCGACACGGCGATGGCGAAATTGTTCATCATCGCGCGAAAGCCCGCGCCTTCCTTGTGCATGTCGATAAAGATCTCGCCCAAGCTGCCATCGTCATATTCGCCGGTGCGCAGATAGACCTTGTGGCCACCGACGATGGCTTTCTGGGTATAGCCCTTGCGGCGCTGCGGCAGCTTTTCGCGATGGCTGCGCACGACCTCTTTGACGATGATCTTCTGGACGATCTTTTCGGCGATGACGGCGGCCTTTTCCTGCGGATTGCCGCTGGCAAGGATCTCTTCGGCCTCATCATCATCCTCGACCAGCGCCGAGGCCAGCGGCTGCGACAGTTTCGAGCCGTCGCGATAAAGCGCATTGGCCTTGATGCCCAAGGACCAGCTCAGCTCATAGGCGGCCAGGGCATCGGCGATGCTGGCGCTGTTGGGCATGTTGATGGTTTTTGAGATCGCGCCCGAGATGAAGCTTTGGGCCGCCGCCATCATGCGGATATGGCTTTCCACCGACAGATAGCGCCGACCTTTCTTGCCGCAGGCATTGGCGCAGTCAAAGACCGCGTAATGCGCCTGCTCCAGATGTGGCGCGCCCTCCAGCGTCATGGTGCCGCAGACATGATCGTTCGCCGCCTCGATCTGCGCGCGGTCGAAACCCAGATGCCGCAGCAGGTCAAAGCCGGGATCGACCAGCTGTTCGGCAGGGATGCCCAGCGTCTTGCGGCAGAAATCCTCGCCCAGCGTCCATTGGTTGAAAACGAAGCGGATGTCGAAGGCCTGCGCCAGCGCCGCCTCGACCCGGTCCAGCTCGTCGGGGCCGAAACCGTGGCCGACAAGGCTGGAATGGTTGATGAAGGGTGCATCGCTCAGGCTGCCATGGCCCACGGCATAGGCGGCGATCTCATGGATCTGGGCCGGGCTATAGCCCAGCGCCGCCAGCGCCGCCGGGACCGAGCGGTTGATGATCTTGAAATAGCCGCCGCCGGCCAGTTTCTTGAACTTGACCAAGGCGAAATCCGGCTCGATCCCGGTGGTGTCGCAATCCATGATCAGGCCGATGGTGCCGGTCGGCGCGATGACCGAGACTTGCGCATTGCGATAGCCATGCTCTTCGCCCAGCGTCAGCGCCTCGTCCCATGCGCCCTGCGCCAAGGCGGCCAGACGCGGATCGGGGCAATTTGCCACGTCCAGCTCGACCGGGCGGACGTTGACGCCGTGATAGACGCCCGTGCCATGGGCGGCGGCGCGGTGATTGCGGATCACGCGCAGCATATGCTCGGCATTGCGGGCATAGCCGGGGAACGGGCCCAGTTCGACCGCCATCTCGGCCGAGGTGGCATAGGCCACACCCGTCATCAGCGCGGTCAGCGCCGCGCAAAGCGCCCGCCCCTGCGCCGAATCGTAACCCAGTCCCATGGTCATCAGCAGACCGCCGATATTGGCATAGCCCAGACCCAGCGTGCGGAAATCATAGCTGCGCTGCGCGATCTCGGCGCTGGGGAATTGCGCCATCAGCACGCTGATCTCCAGCGTCAGCGTCCACAGGCGCGAGGCATGGACATAGCCGCCGGCATCGAATTCCCCGTCCCGCCAGAAGGCCAGCAGGTTCATCGAGGCCAGATTGCAGGCGGTATCGTCAAGGAACATGTATTCGCTGCAGGGGTTGCTGCCGCGAATGGCGCCGTCCTCGGGGCAGGTGTGCCAGGCGTTCACCGTGTCATGGAACTGGATGCCGGGATCGGCGCAGGCCCAGGCGGCATGACCGATCTGGTCCCAAAGCTCGCGCGCCGAGACGGTGCGGGCCGTGCTGCCATCGGTGCGGCGCAACAGCGCCCATTCGCCATCCTCGCGTACCGCGCGCAGGAAGGCATCCGTCACCCGCACCGAATTGTTCGAGTTCTGCCCCGAGACCGAGGCATAGGCCTCGGAGTCCCAATCGGTATCATAGGTTCGGAACTCAATAGAATCAAAGCCCTGACGGGCATATTGCAGAACCCGGTTCACATAGGTTTCCGGGATCATGCTGCGTTTGGCGCTGCGGATGGCCGATTTCAGCGCCCCGTTGCGGGCCGGATCGGTCGCATCCTCGATGCTGCCGTCCCAATCCCGGATCGCGGCAAAGATCTCGTTCAGCTTGCGCTCGTGCATCTTGGAGCCGGCCACCAGTGCGGCGACCTTTTGCTCCTCGATGACCTTCCAGTTGATGAACTGCTCGATGTCGGGGTGATCCATGTCGCAGATCACCATCTTTGCCGCGCGTCGGGTCGTTCCGCCCGATTTGATCGCGCCGGCTGCCCGGTCTCCGATCTTCAGAAAGCCCATGAGCCCCGAAGATTTCCCGCCGCCCGACAGTTTCTCGCCCTCTCCACGAAGGGACGAAAAATTGGTGCCCGTTCCCGAGCCGTATTTGAAGAGCCGCGCTTCCCGCAGCCACAGATCCATGATGCCGCCTTCGTTCACCAGATCGTCGTTGACCGACTGGATGAAGCAGGCATGCGGCTGCGGATGCTCATAGGCGCTGTCCGAGCGCACCAGTTTGCCGGTCTTGGGATCGACATAGAAATGCCCCTGCGAGGGACCGTCGATGCCATAGGCCCAATGCAGACCGGTGTTGAACCATTGCGGGCTGTTGGGCGCCCCCATCTGCGCGGCCAGCATGCAGCGCATCTCGTCCATATAGGCGCGGGCATCCGCCTCGGAGGAAAAATAGCCCCCCTTCCAGCCCCAATAGGCCCATGCGCCGGCCAGCCGGTCGAACACCTGCCGGGCCGAGGTCTCGCCACCATAGCGCGCCTCGGGCGGCAATTCGGCCAACGCCTCGTCATCCGCAACCGAGCGCCACAGGAATTCGGGCACGCCCTTTTCCCGGACGCGTTTCAGCCGCGCGGGCACGCCGGCCCGGCGGAAGTATTTCTGCGCGATGACATCCGAGGCGACCTGGCTCCAGCCTTCGGGCACTTCGACGGCCTCGTTGCGGAACACCAGGCTGCCATCGGGGTTGCGGATCTCGCTGGCGGTGGTTCTGAAGGCGATGCCGCCATAGGCCCCGGCCTCGTCACTGGTAAAGCGTCGCTCGATCCGCATTCTCTGCCTCATGCTTTGCGGCCATACCTGCCCGGGCCGCATCCCAAGGGGGCGCGGTGGCTGCTGGCGGCCGTGTTTCGGTCATTGAACCCCGTCGGTCTGGATCTGATCGAAATACCAGATCTGGTGGCCAACTGGGGTTGGCGCACAACCTGCCGCGTTCCAAGCCCGCGATCAACGGAAAAATTTCAACGCTTTCCGACCGCTGGCCGTTGACAGTGGCGCCACCGCCCCCGGCCCCAGATTCGTCCGGGCGGGGCTGTTAACAGCTGCGATCTTCGCGGTGATCGCCAAAAGCACAATTGGCAGGCGGACTTCTCACCTGCCGTTCAACGCTTTTCCACAGGCTTGCCCACAGCTGGCGCAGCGGCGGGTTGCGATTTCGTTCCCGCCTCGGCGGGATGGGTCATTTTTCGCCCGGATGCAGAATCCCGCGATCAGTGACGATCAGATCCAGCGGCTCATCCGTGGGCTCGACGGGAATCAGCCGAATCTCTTGCACGGCATAGGCGAGCCCGATTGCCAGCACCGGCGAGACCGCGCGCAGCGCCTGCAAGGTGCGGTCGTAAAAGCCGCCGCCATAGCCCAGACGGTTGCCGGCAAGGTCATAGCCCGCCAGCGGCACGATCAGCACCTGCGGCTGCAGCTCGGGGCAATCCGGCGGCGGGTGGCTGGTGCCGAAACTGCCGGTTTCAAGCCGGCCGTCGTAGCGGCGGAACACCAGCGGCCGCGCCGGCCCCAGCACCACCGGCAGGCAGACCGGCGCGGCATGGGCCACCATCGCCGGGCGCGGATCGGCCTCGCCCCGCATCGGCCAATAGCCGGCCAGCACCTTGTCGCCATGTGGCGCCAGCACCTGCGCCAGATTGCCGGCCAAGGCCGCGTCGTCGCCGCCCTGCCGCCGCGCCGTCAGCGCCTCGCGCCGCAGCGCCGCCTTCAGATCAGGATCCATGAGGCCAACCCCAGAAATGCAAAGAAACCCATCATGTCGGTCATCGTGGTAACGAATGTCCCCGAGGCCAGCGCCGGGTCCACCCCCAGCTTGCTGAGCCCCAGCGGCACCAGCACGCCCCCGGTCGCGGCGACGATCTGGTTGCAGATCATCGCCATGCCCAGCACCACCCCGATCATCGGCGCGCCAAGGATAAAGGTGCCGGCCAGAAACAGGATCACCGCCAGCCCCAACCCGTTCAGCATCCCGGCCGCCAGCTCGCGCAGGATGACGCGGCGGGCGTTGGTGCTGGTCAGATCGCGGGTGGCGAGCGCCCGCACCGCCACGGCCAGCGATTGCGTGCCGGCGATGCCGCCGGTCGAGGCCACGATCGGCATCAGCGCGGCAAGGATCACCAGCCGCGCCACCGTTCCCTCGAAGCGCGAAATCACCAACGCCGACAGCGAGGCGGTGAACAGGTTGATGACCAGCCACGGCAGCCGCTGCCGCGCCGTCTGCAGCGGCCCGTCCGAGACATGGCTTTCGTCCGAGACGCGGGCCATGCGCAGAAAGTCCTCTTCGTGTTCCTCGTCCAGCACCGACATGGCGTCGTCGATGGTGATGACGCCGACCAGCCGGTCATGGTCATCGACCACCGGCGCCGAGATCAGGTGATATTTGTTGAAGGCATAGGCCACGTCGCCTTCGTCCTGCCGGGCCGAGATGGTGCGGAAACTGTCCTCGGTGATCTCGCGCAGCGGCGTCTCGCGGCGCGAGGCCAGAAGCTTGCCCAGCGTGACGTAACCTTTCGGATGCCGGCGCGGGTCGACCATGATGACGTGATAGAACTGGTCGGGCAGCCAATCCTCGTGGCGCAGATAGTCGATGGTCTCGCCCACGGTCCAATGCTCGGGCGCGGTCACCACCTCGGATTGCATCAACCGGCCGGCCGAATATTCGGGATAGGTCAGCGAGCGCTCGACCGCGGCGCGGTCGCTGTCGTCCAGCGCAGCCAGAATGGCCTGCTGCTCGGACTTGTCCATGTCCTCGATCAGGTCGACGACATCGTCGCTGTCCATCTCGCGGACGGCCTCGGCCACAACCTCATGCGGCAGCTGCTCGATGACCTCTTCGCGGATGGAATCGTCGATCTCGGACAGAATCTCGCCGTCCATCTCGCCCGAATAAAGGCTGAGGAAGGCGCGCCGGCGCGGGGGCGTCAGCTGTTCGATCAGGTCGGCGATGTCGGCGGCATGCTCATGTTCCAGCAACCGGTCCAGCGCCGGGCCGTCCTGTTCGTCGATGGCCCGGTTGATCGCCTCAAGATCCTTGCGGCTCAGCTCGAAATCGTCCTCGGCAAGCTCGGCCTCGGTTTCGCGATGCTCGGTCATGGCTGGCTTCTCCGGCTGGTCGGGGGGGGGCATTCGGGCGGCGCCATAGGCGCAGTGCCGCCGCGTCTCAATCAGGCCAGAGCCTGCGGGGTCATCACGCCTGCGCCAGCAGCGCCAGCGCCTCGGCATGCAATTCGGGCGAGGCGGCGGCCAGCATGCGCCCGCCGCCATGCGCGGGGCCGCCCTGCCAATCGGTGACGACGCCGCCGGCGGCCTGCACCACGGCGATGGGGCCCACGACATCATAGGCTTGCAAGCCGGCCTCGATCACCAGATCGACCTGCCCCAGCGCCACCAGCGCATAGGCATAGCAGTCCAGCCCATAGCGGGTCAGCCGCGCCCGGTCGGCGACCCGGCGAAAGGCGGCATGTTCCTCGGCCGAGCCGACCTCGGGATAGGTGGTCATCAGCGTGGCCTGCGCCAGCGTGACGCCGCCGCGGCTGCGCAATTCGCGTTGGCCCTGACGGTCGGTCAGCCGGGAAATCCCCAGGCCACCTTCGAAACGCTCGCCGGTAAAGGGTTGATCGACCAGCCCATAGATCGGGCCATCGGCATCGGTGACACCGATCAGCACACCCCAGCTGGGCGCCCCCGAGATAAAGGCGCGGGTGCCGTCGATCGGGTCCAGAACCCATGTCAGGCCGCTGCTGCCGGGCTGGGCGCCGAATTCCTCGCCAAGGATGGCATCCTCGGGGCGGACCTCGGCCAGAATGTCGCGCATGGCGCGTTCGCTGGCGCGATCGGCCTCGGTGACCGGATCAAAGCCCTTCTGGGCCTTGTTGTCCGGGTGAATGTCCGGGCTGCGGAACATCCGCAAGGTCTCGGCCCGGGCCGCATCGGCCAGACGATGCGCCGTGGCCACGAGCCGCGCTGCGGTTTCGGCATTCACCGAACCCGGTCGGTCGCTGACATTCGGTCGATGGATTTCACGCATCTTCGCCCCCGCATTCCAACAGGGGCAGGATTAGCTGCGATGGTGACAAAGCGAAAGCCACCAATCCCGTCCCCCACCCTAAATTCGGCCGATGCCCAAGGGCGGGGCGGCGGGGATCAGGCAGCGTCCGACAGCACCCGGGCCAGTTCAAAGATCTGACGGCGCTGGGCCTCGGGCATGGCGTAATAGGCGCGGACCAGTTGCAGCGCCTCTTTGTCGGCAAGGATGTCGCCCTCGACCGAAGCATTGGGCTGGGCAGCCTCGTCGATGCCTTCAAAGAAGAAGCTGACGGGCACGTCGACGGCCTGGGCGATGTCCCACAGACGCGATGCCGAAACCCGGTTCATGCCGGTTTCGTATTTCTGGATCTGCTGGAACTTGATCCCGACCTTTTCGGCCAACTGCTGCTGGGTCATCCCGATCATCCAACGGCGGTGACGGATACGCTTTCCGACGTGGACATCAACATTATGCTTCATCGTAACACACCTCACTCAATCTAAACGAGCACTACACTTTTCCATCGCAATCTTCGAGGGAGAACTGGCCGACTTGACCAAAAAGACAATACCCGCAACGGTTCTGTCTGGTGTCTCTCGAATTTCACTGCCGGGTGCGGTGCTTCGACAGAAATATGACAGGGCAGAACATGGCTGAATACCGGAAAGTGATGAGGTTGTCTGAAAAGGCAGTTTCGCCCTCTATGAGCGAGTGCGAGATCCCGGCCCCCGGACCCGGCGAGGTGCTGGTCGCCATGCGTGCCGCAGCGCTGAACTTTGCCGATCTGCTGATGCGCGAGGGCACCTATCAGGAAACCCCGCCGCTGCCGTTCATTCCCGGCCTCGAAGGCTCGGGCGTGGTGGTCGCGGCGGGCCCCGACGCTGGTCTTGCGCCGGGCATGCGGGTCGCGGTCTTCAGTCAGGGCACCATGGCCGAGGCCAATGTCTTTCCCGCCGCGCATTGCCATCCGATCCCCGACAGCATGTCGCACGAAGAGGCGGCAGGCTTTCTGGTCGCCTATGGCACCAGCCATCTGGCGCTGACCCTGCGCGCGGGGCTTGGCGCCGGCGAGACGCTGGCGGTTCTGGGGGCTGCGGGCGGCGTTGGCCTGACGGCGGTCGAGATCGGCGCGGCGCTTGGCGCGCGGGTGATTGGCATCGCCAATGGCGCAGACAAACTGGCCGCCGTGCAGGCCGCCGGTGCGCATGAGCTGATCGACGCCGCCGCCTGTCCCGACCTGCGCGCGGCCTTGCGCGATCTGGGCGGCGCCGATGTCGTCTATGATCCGGTCGGCGATGCACCAGGCGCGGCCGCCTTTGGCGCGCTGAAACAGGGCGGCCGCTTTCTGCTGATCGGCTTTGCCGGCGGCAAGCCGCCCGCCCTGCCCCTGAACCACGCTTTGGTCAAGAACATCGCCATTCACGGCATCCATTGGGGCGCCTATCGCAAATTGCAGCCGCAGGCGCTGCGCGACAGCCTGTCGGCGCTGATGGATCTATATGCGCAGGGGCGGCTGCATCCGCATGTCGGCGCCACCCTGCCCCTTGCCCGGCTGGCCGAGGGCTATGACGCATTGCAGAGCCGCCGCGCCATCGGCAAGATCATCATTACCATGTGATCTGCCCGCCGGACCGGCATTTGCCAGCCAGAAGCGATTGAAATTTCCAGCCTCTCTGCCAATATCGGGGATGATGGCGGGCCGGATCGGCCCTGCCGCCAATTTCGACCGGGGGAGATCCCATGCAAGACTACAACACCATCCGCACGGCCGGGACGGCGACGCGCTCGGCTGCTCTGGACGAAGGGCTGCGGACCTACATGAACAAGGTCTACAGCCTGATGGCTGTGGGCATGCTGGTCACCGCCGGGGCCGCCTGGGGCATCTCGGGTCTGGCGCTGTCGGACGTGCCGACGCAATGGGCGCTGGGGAATGGCCATTACCTGACCGAATTCGGCAAGACGCTGTATCTGTCGCCGCTGAAATGGGCGGTGATGTTTGCGCCGCTGCTGATGGTCTTTGCCTTTAGCGCCGCGCTGAACCGGCTGTCGGTTTCGGCCGCGACCACGCTGTTCTATGCCTTTGCCGCGATGATGGGCATCTCGATCAGCTGGATCTTTGCCGCCTATACCTCGTTCTCGATCGTGCAGACGTTTCTGGTGACGGCCATCGCCTTTGCCGGCCTGTCGCTTTGGGGCTACACGACCAAGCGTGACCTGTCGGCGATGGGCACCTTCCTGATGATGGGTCTGATCGGGCTGATCGTGGCCTCGATCGTGAACATCTTCCTGAAATCGGGCGCGGTGCAATTCGCGATCTCGGCCATCGGCGTGCTGATTTTTGCCGGCCTGACCGCCTTTGACACGCAGAACATCAAGAACACCTATCTGCAACTGGCCAATTCGGACCGCGACTTTCTGGGCAAGGCCGCGATCATGGGCGCCCTGCAGCTGTATCTGGATTTCCTGAACCTGTTCATGTTCCTGCTGCAGTTCATGGGCAACCGAGAGTAAAGCCTGGTCAGCAGCTTCGACCTGATCGCCCCGCCAGTCACCCTGGCGGGGCTTTTCGTTGGCGCGGGCATTGCCACCATCGACGCAGCAAATGGTCGGCTTCCTCTTGCCGAATCGCCCCAGATAGATCAACATCTCAATAAATATTTAGGAGTTGATACGTTGATCGGTGAAGCATCCGCCCTTGCCGCCTTCGCAGCACTGTCGCAGGAGACGCGCCTGCGCATAGTCCGGCTGCTGGTTCAGGCCGGACCGGACGGCATGGCCGCCGGGACGATTGGCGAGACCTTGGGCGGCGCGACCCCGTCGCGGCTGTCCTTTCACCTGACCCATCTTGAACATGCCGGGCTGATCCGGTCCCGGCGCGAAGGGCGCTTCATCATCTACAGTGCCGTCTTTCCGACACTCGCCGGGCTGATCGAGTTCCTCATGCGCGATTGCTGTGACGGCCGCCCAGAAATCTGCACCCCGGTCGCCGCCGCCCTGTCCTGTTCCTGCGACCCCCAAAAGGATGCCAGTCATGGCTGAACCATCACCCCGCCTGTTCAACGTGCTGTTTCTGTGCACGGGCAATTCCGCCCGCTCGATCATCGCTGAAAGCGTGCTGCGCAAGGACGGCGGTGACCGCTTCCGCGCCTTTTCGGCCGGAAGCCAGCCAAAGGGCGAGGTTCATCCCCGCACGCTGAAGATCCTGCAAAACTACCATTACCCGACCGAAGGGCTGCGTTCGAAAAGCTGGGATGAGTTTGCCGGGGCCGATGCGCCGGTGATGGATTTCGTCTTTACGGTCTGCGACGACGCCGCCGGCGAAACCTGTCCCTATTGGCCGGGCCAGCCGATGACGGCGCATTGGGGCGTCGCAGATCCGGTGATGGCAACCGGCAGTGATCTGCAGCGCGACATGGCCTTTATTGACACGTTGCGCTATATGAAGGCGCGCATCCAAGCCTTTGCCGCCCTGCCGATCAGCACGCTTGACCGGGCAAGCCTCGCCTCGGAACTGCACCGCATCGGGCGCAGCGAAGGTGCGACCGGCACGGCGCGCGATACCGATGTCATCATCTATCACAACCCCGATTGCGGAACCTCACGCAATACGCTCGCGATGATCCGCAATGCGGGCATCGAGCCACATGTGGTCGAATACCTGAAATCCCCGCCCTCGCGCGCTTTGCTTGAACGGCTGATCGCCCGCATGGGCATCGCGCCGCGCGACCTGCTGCGAGAGAAGGGCACACCCTACGCCGAACTCGGGCTGGGCAACCCCGCCCTGACCGATGCGGCCCTGATCGATGCGATGATGGCCCATCCGGTTCTGATCAATCGCCCCATCGTGGTCAGCCCCAAGGGCGTGCGGCTGTGCCGTCCCTCGGAACACGTGCTGGACCTGTTGCCACCGCAGCAGGCCGCGTTCAGCAAGGAGGACGGCGAACAGGTTGTGGATGCCCAAGGCAACCGCGTCCGTTCGGCCTGATCGAGGAAGCACCATGGCCATCAAGCACCCGCCCCGTCGCCTCTCGTTTCTGGACCGATACCTGACGCTCTGGATCTTTGCCGCCATGACGCTCGGCGTCGTGCTGGGCAGCGCATTCACCGGATTGCCCGGCGCGTTGCAGCGCATGTCGGTCGGCTCGACAAATATTCCCATCGCCATCGGGCTGATCCTGATGATGTATCCGCCGCTCGCCAAGGTCCGCTACGAGGAGCTGCATCAGGTCTTTGCCGACAAGCGGGTGCTGGCACTGTCGCTGGTGCAGAACTGGCTGATCGGACCTGTCCTGATGTTCGGGCTGGCCGTGCTTTTCCTGCGCGACAGCCCCGAATACATGACCGGGCTGATCCTGATCGGCCTTGCGCGCTGCATCGCCATGGTGCTGGTCTGGAACCAGCTGGCGCGCGGCGACGGCCAATATGTTGCCGGACTGGTGGCGTTCAACGCGATCTTCCAGATCCTGTTTTTTTCCACATATGCCTGGCTTTTCCTGACCGTGTTTCCGCCCATGTTTGGCCTGCAAGGCAGCGTGATCAACGTCGGGTTCTGGACTGTCACCAAGGCCGTGCTGATCTATCTCGGCTTGCCGTTCATTGCCGGCTTCCTGACCCGCAGCCTGCTGATCGCGCGCCGGGGCGAGGCATGGTATCGTGAGGTGTTTCTGCCAAAGATCAGCCCGATCACGCTGGTTGCCCTGCTGTTCACCATCATCGCCATGTTTGGCCTGAAAGGGGGCGATGTGGTGCGCCTGCCGATGGATGCGCTGCGGATCGCCGTCCCGCTGGTGCTGTATTTCGCCATTCAGTTCATGGTCAGCTTTGCCATGGGCCGCCTGATCGCCCGAGACTATCCGCGCAGCACCGCCATCGCCTTCACGGCTGCGGGCAACAATTTCGAGCTGGCGATCGCCGTCGCCATCGCCGCCTATGGGCTGGCCTCGCCCGTGGCCTTTGCCACCGTCATCGGCCCGCTGGTCGAGGTGCCGGTGCTGATCGCGCTGGTCAATGTCGCGCTGCGCCTGCGCGGACCGTGGTTTGCCGACGACACCTCTGACGCCCCCGATGAGGTCCGCGCGTGATCCCCGACCTGCCGAACCTGTCGCTTGACTGTCTGCGCCAGCCAGAGCTTCCCGACCTGCCACGCGCAGCCCATCCACCCCGCATCCTGTTGCTTTACGGTTCCCTGCGCGAACGGTCATACAGCCGCTTCGCCACATGGGAGGCCGAGCGGCTGCTGCGACATTTCGGCTGCGAAACGCGCGTGTATCATGCCAACGGCCTGCCGCTGCCCGAGGACGCCGACCCTTCACATCCCAAGGTTCAGGAGTTGCGCGACCTGTGCCTCTGGTCCGAGGGGCAGGTGTGGACCAGTCCAGAGCGCCATGGCGCGATGACCGGCGTGATGAAGTCACAAATCGACTGGATCCCGCTGGCGATGGGGGCGATCCGCCCAACGCAAGGCCGCACCTTGGCCGTCATGCAGGTGTCGGGTGGCTCGCAATCCTTTAATGCCGTGAACCAGATGCGCGTCCTTGGCCGGTGGATGAGAATGCTGACGATCCCCAATCAATCCTCGGTCGCCAAGGCGTATCAGGAGTTTGACGAGGCCGGGCGGATGCGTCCATCCAGCTATTACGACCGCATTGTCGACGTGATGGAGGAGCTGGTGAAGTTCACCCTGCTGACCCGTGACATGTCTGGCTATCTCACCGACCGATACAGCGAGCGGAAGGAAGCGGCAGCCAAGCTGGAAGAGCGGGTGAGCCTGATTGAATTATCGGGCAACCGCGGCAACTGACGAGCTTTGGCGGCCCCGGACGGGCGCAGCACAGGCAAGGTCGGGCCCCACGCCCGACCTTTTTTCATGGATGGGGCCTCGCTTTCGCGCCTGCCGCATCGCGTTCCTCTGCCGAGAGGCGATTTTTTCCGATCTTGTTGCACATATCACAACCAAAAATTGTGCAACGTTTTCCGGGACAACGTGTCGTTAATATTCGTTAACCCATTACAACTACGACATTTTGCACTGAAAAGTTCAATAAATTGTGTTGCGTTGCATTTAATGCAATTTAGACAAGTCCCGTCGGCTCCTTCGGGCCGATGCCACTTGTCACAGCAGCCAGACCTCGCTCGGCCGGGCCATTTTGCCCGGAAACGCCGATTTTCGGCGCATGGCACCGGTTTGCCTTGGCCTGTCGCAGGTGGGGGCAACGATCACGCCAGAATTGGGCGTGTCTGAGAGCGGGTTAGAAATGACTTCGATCGGCGATTTGAAAGACGCGATGCGCAAAGAGATTGACCAGGCGAACCTCGGCAACCTCCACGACATCGGCGACACCCTGAAAAAAGGCTTCGGCAGCATCGGCTATGGCGGCGGCGTCGGCTACGGCGGCGGCAGCTTTGGCCAAGGCGGCTGGGGCACCGGCGGCGGCTGGGGTGGCGGTGGCGGCGGCGGCGGTGGCGGCGGCGGCGGTGGCGGCGGCGGCGGCG
>NZ_WMIF01000041.1 GCF_009711185.1 Paracoccus limosus | reverse complement strand
CTTCAGCAAACTGAAAAACAGCCGCCGGCTGGCAACCCGCTACGACAAAACCGCAGACAGTTTCCTCGGCTTCGTAGACGTCGCCTGCATCAGGCTCTGGCTCCGCCATTTGTCAACATGACCTAGGCTGGCGCTTCGGGATCACAAACCGCACCAAAGGCGCTTGCTGCGGCCAGAACCCGCTCGCGGGCGTCGGGCAAGCTGTCCGGCCCCTCAAGCCGGAACGAGGCCGGCGACAGCGGACCCGAAAGCAGCGCGTGGGCTAGGTCGGGATGACGGGCAGGGTCAGGCTCGACCCCCGCGCGCCGCGCGAACTCCAGCGCCATGACATGCATCGGACGGGTCAGCGGACCGGACATGCGCCGCGCGGCGGCTATCCCGGCCTGCATCTCGGCGCGCGTCGGCTGTGCACCGCCATGTTTCCAGCAGCCTGCGATATAGCGCGCCTGCAGTTCCAGCACAGGCAGATAGGGACCGACCAGATCGTAAAGGCCAAGAAAGGCGAGCCCGTCCAGATCGGGATGAAAGCTGTCGGCAAACAGCGTCATGCCCTGCGCCGTCAACTCGACGGTTTCGGCGATTTCCGGGGCCAGCCAAGGCAAGGACAGCTCGTAGCCGGTGCCAAACAGGATGCCGTCGAATTCGCCCGTGCTGCCATCGGCGAATGTGACGGCGCGTCCCTGCGCTTGGGCGATCCACGGTCGCACCGCGATCCGCCCCTCGGCAACGGCCGGCAGAAAGCCCTGACATTGGGTCAGGCCGGCGGCAAATATATCCGGGTCGGCGGGCAGGGCGCCATATTGCTCGGGGCGTCCTGCGGCCTGTATCACCTGCGCCCTCAGCGCGCTTGCCGCTGCCGCCGGCGATTTCGCGGCTGCCAGCGCGGCGGCGCGGGTAAAGAGCGCATGTTCCGTCGGCACGCCCGCAATTAGCTTGGGCAGCACATAGCGCTGACGGCGATAACAGATGGTGACCTGCACACCGGTCTGCGCCAGCAGGGTCGCGATTTCAAGCGCGCTGATCGAACAGCCGGCGATCAGGACAGAGGCATCGCGATAAAGGGCCGCGCCCGAAAACTGGCTGGTATGCGCCACGCCGAATTTTCCGGCGAATGTCCCCAGCCCCGCGACCCGTGGGATGCTGCCCAACTGGTGGCGCCCCGAGGCGATTACCACCCGATCATGGTGCTCGATGCGGCTTTGCCCGTCGTGGCGCAAGCTCAGCTCCCAGCCGCCGCGGTCCGCGCGTGCCAGATGTTCGACCCGTGTTCCCAGCCGCATGTGCTGGCGCAACTGAAATCTGGTGCAATAGCGGTCCAGATAGGCATGCATATCCTCGCGGCGCACATAGGTTGCCGTGCCGGGCCGGTGGTCCAGATCGGAAAAGGCGGTCATCACGCGGCTGGTGTTGGTGACCATGCCGGGCCATGTCGCGCTGTGAACGCCGGCCGGATTCCACTGGCCGCCAATATCCTCTGCGGCGTCGTAAAGCGTGATTTCAAAGCCCTGCGCCCTGAGCCAACGCGCCGCCACAAGGCCGGCCGGCCCGGCGCCCACGATGGCAACCCGGGGCGGTGTGTCGAATGTCTGTGTCATGGAACTCTCCGCTGCTTGATGCCCATCCGAGTGACGCCAAAGCCCGGGCCGCGCTTGCTAAATAGCTGCTAAGGGGGCGCGACTCGGGCTAAAACACTGCTAAGACGGGCGCGTTGAACAGCAAGGACAGTCCCCGTGCCGCCATCGCTTGTCCGGTTCCTGAGCCGCCCGGTCATGATCATTCTGGGCAGCGTCGATGCAACTGCGCGCCCCGAAATCGCGCGGGCCGTGGGCGCAAGCGTCGATCCCCAGACCGGCGTGATCGAGCTTGTGGTGTCGCGCTGGCAATGGCCGGCGACGATCGCCAATATCGGCGCCTCGGGGCGCATCGCCGCGACCTTTTCGCGCCCCGCCGATTACGAGACCTATCAGATCAAGGGCCGGGCAACATGGCGCGAAGCCGGGGCGGCCGACCATGAGATTGCGCGCGCCTATTGCCGCGACATGCTGGCGGCTCTGATGGAACTGGGCATGGCCCCGGGGCTGATCGCGCATTGGCAATCCGACCGGGATCTTGTCGTGATCTCGCTGACCCCCGATCAGGTTTTCATCCAGACGCCGGGGCCGATGGCCGGGCAGCGCATCGGAGGGACGGCATGACGGACCCATCCCGGCTTGATGCCTGTTTCGAGGGGGTGATCCCCTCGGTCATCGCCACGACGGGCCCGGATGGCGAGCCCAATATCTCGTATCTGTCGCATGTGACCCGCGTCGATGACGACCATATCGCCTTGTCGAACCAGTTCTTTGGCAAGACGGCCGCCAATCTGCGCGGCAATCCCTGCGCCACGATCCTGATGGTGGATGGCCGCACGGGCGCGCAGTTCCGTGTCGAGGCGCTGTTCGTGCGCTCGGAAACCCAGGGGCCGCTGTTTGCGCATATGGATGCGCAGCTGACTGCCAGCTCGGCGCAACTGGGCATGTCGAACACGATGAAGCTGAAGGGGATCGACATCTTTCGGATCCTGTCGATCAGCGCCCCGCCGACACAGGCCCCGGTGGCCCCGGCCGACACGGCGCCCGTCCCGTCGCTGCCGGCACTGGCTGCGGCCGTGACCGCGATCGACACGGCATCAGAGATCAGCACCGCCTGCGAGGCACTGCTTGACGCATCTTTGGCGGTGCTGGATGCCGATGCGGCGATGATCCTGATGTGCGATCATCCGCGCGACGCGCTGATCGCCGTGCTGAGCCGGGGCTATGACGCCGGCGGGGCAGGGGCCGAGGTGCCCTTTGGCGTGGGTGTGATCGGTCTTGCCGCCTCGACGCGGCAGGTGATCCGCATCGGTGATATCGGACGGGTCCGCCGCCTGAACGCGGCCATCGACGCGCAGACCGAGCCGGAAGCCCGCAGCCGCAGGATTCCGCTGCCCGGTCTTGGCGGCGCCCTGAGCCATATGGCCGTGCCGCTGATCACCGGGCAAAACCTTGTCGGCGTGATGTTTGTCGAATCGCGCAGCCGCCTTGCCTTTGGCATCCAACACGAAGCGGCCGCCGCAATCCTTGCGCGTGCTCTGGCCACAGCGATGCGCGGCGACGATCTGCCAGTGCCGGCCGCTGTGCCGGGTCCGACCCGTTCGCGGCCACCCCTGACCGATCGGGTGATCCGCGTGCGGCACTACACCTATGACGACAGCGTCTTTATTGATGATGCCTATGTCATCAAGGGCGTCGCGGGCCGGATTCTGGTGTTCCTGATCGAAACCTGTCTGGAACAGAGCCGCGATGCCTTTACCAATCGCGAAATCCGGCTGGCATCCTCGCTGCGTTTGCCGGGCTATCGCGACAATCTGGAAACGCGGTTGATCCTGCTGCGCCGGCGTCTGGAGGAAAGGGCGGCCCCGATCCGGCTGGAGCCGATCGGGCGCGGCCGTATCCGGCTGGTGCTGGAGGGACGCCCGGAACTGATCACGGCCGGACCGGGCGAAGATACGATCTGACCGCGCCGGGAATGCCGGTCCCTAGCTGCGGGGCAGGACGACCCGATAGAATGCGGCCGAAGCGGGCTCACCCGGACCGATTGGCCCGGGAACCCGGTTATCGACCGGGGAAAGCGCGCGCAGCCATGCCACAAGCGCCGCAAGATCGGCCTTGCTCAAGGCCGCATAGCTGGCCCAAGGCATCACCGGGGCCAGCACCCGCCCATCCGGTCGCGTGCCGGTGGTCAGCGCGGCGGCGATTTCGGCATCGCTCCACGTGCCAAGGCCGCTTGCGGCGGGGGTCAGGTTGCTTGGCCAGAAGGTGCCAAGGCCCGGGATCTCGAACCCGACGCTGCCGCCCGACAGCCCGGCCGCCTCGCGCGGGGCACCATTCGCATCGCGCGGCATGTGGCAGCCCGCGCAATCCATGATCCGCCCCAGATAGGCGCCCCGAACGATCAGCGCGCTGTCGGCGTCCTGCGCCTGGGCGACCGAAGCGGTGATAAGCGCGACCGCTGCCGCAAATATGAACCGAGGGAGCATGTTCTCTCCTGAGATTGGTCGGGGCGGCGCGGGCCAAAAGCGATACCGCCCAGAGGGTTGGGTGGAACGAGGCGGCGCAAACGGCCGCATGGATCCAGACCTAGACGCCCATGGGCCAAGGCGCATGCTAAGAGGATGCGAATTGCCGCCGCCGCTTGCTAAAATCTCGCTAAGGCCGGCAGGGCAGCGCATGGCTCGGGGGGCATCCATGCGGCCTGCGGAGCTATTTAGCAGTTCGCGGCATTTCTGCTTTGCGCCAAATTAGATGATAATGCGAATTATGTAATAATTGACCCAAACCTGACTAAACAGTCAACTACACGTCAGAGTTGATATGCGATATTCATATCTCACGCTCTGGTTATGGGCGCGTATCGAGTAGATTGTCAGAATAGTTTGTGAGTGTGTTGTTTCCTATCGGCGCCGAAGGGCCTTGTTCGCCCCTTCGGCGCCCAAAATCCGTGGCGATCCCAGTCGCAGATGCGGGACAGCCGCCATCGCGTGCTCGTAGCACAGAGGGGCATTACGCCCGCCCGACGGACCAGAACTTAGCCCCCCGCAAATCCGCCAATGCGATCAGGGGTGCACAACCGCGCCTGCTTCTCCGGTGCAGGACCTTGCGGGCACGACAAGCAGAGTGTCACTGCTGGAAGATAACCCGGAATGTCGTCGCGTCCGTTTCCGGCCGAGACACCAGTTCAATCTTTGCATCGAACCGGTTTACGATCTGATGCACGATGGCCAGCCCCAGCCCCGATCCTCCGGGACCCGCCGCCGCCCCGCGCTGAAAGCGGGCGAAGATCTTGTCGCGTTCATCCACGGGTATCCCCGGACCATCATCCGAAACGGTCAGCACGACCTTGCCGCCCTGCTGTTCGACCGTCACATCGATCACCCTGCCGCCGTGGCGGATGGCATTGTCGACAAGGTTCAGCACGATCTCGCGGCACAACAGCTCGGCGCCCATGATCCAGGCCGGATCAGAGGGCAGCGCAAAGCCAAGATCGCAATCCTGTCGTTCGGCCATCGCCAGCAGTTCCGGCGCCATTTGCCGCACCAGCGCCGCCAGATCAAAGCGGACGACGCCCTGACGATCCAGCGAGGCCAGCGTGCGGCTGTGGACCAGCAGCTGCTCGGCCAGCCGGGCCGAGGCGCGGGTATCCTCGACCAGCGCGGAGACATCGTTGCGCAGCGGACCTTCCGGCATGTCACGCTGCAAAAGCTGGGCGCGCAGCTGCAATGAGGTCAGCGGCGAGCGCAGCTGATGGCTGGCATTGTCGATGAACTCGCGTTCATGCTCCAGCGCCTGACGCAGCCGGGCCAGCAGGGTGTTCAGCGCCTCGCCGATGGACCGCAGGTCGCTGGGCAGGCGCGCGCGGATCGGCGACAGGTCGCTGGCCGAGCGCATGTCGATCTGGTCGCGGAACTGCAAGAGCGAACGCAGGCCGCGCCGCACCGCGAAAAACGCCAGCACGCCCGCCCCGGCCAGAAGCAGCACCAGCCGCAGGCCCGATGATGCCACCGAGGCAAGGGTCGCCGCGTCACGCTCCTGTCGCGTCAGGCCCACATGCACGGTGATCCAGTCGGGCAGGCGCGCGTCCGAGCCGAAAAACCGCAGCGACACTGCCCGCAGCCGCTGGCCGCGATAGGTCATGTCGCTGATGCGCGGCACGCCGGGTTCCAGCGCGGCCTCATCGCCGGGGGGATGGAAATCCTCATATCCGGTCAGATAGGACCGGCTGGGACCGATGATGCGGTAATAGATGCGCTCCTGCGTGGTGTTGCGCAAAAGCGAGATGATCTCATCCTCGACCAGATCGCCATAGGTGCGGTCCACCGCCTCGCTGATGCTGATGGCCGAGGCGATCAGCATCTGGTCGTAAAGCCGGTCGGTGGCGCGGCGCGCGCTGACCCAGGCCTCGGCCAGAAAGGCGAGCACGACAAGGCTGAGCGGGATCAGCAGCCACAGCAGCACCGACCATGTGACCGAGGGGCGCCGCCTCATCCCGCGTCCAGCACATAGCCCAGACCGCGTGCCGTGCGCAGGTGGCAGCCGCTGCCCTCCAGCCGCTTGCGCAGGCGGTGGACATAGATTTCCACGGCATTGGGCGTCAGCTCATCGTCAAAGCCCGACAGCCGCGCGGTGATGCGGTCCTTGGGCACCACGCTGCCCGCGTTCTCGGCCAGAAGCTGCAACAGCGCGCGTTCGCGGGCGGGCATGTCCAGCGCCGCGCCATCGACGCGTGCCTCGCGGGTGACGGTGTCGAAGCTCAACCGGCCCAACCGGATCAGCGGCGCCTCGACGCCGCCCATGCGGCGGGCGAGGGCGCGGATGCGGGCCTCGAACTCGGCCAGTTCAAAGGGCTTGGCCAGATAGTCGTCGGCGCCAAGGTCCAGCCCGCGCACCCGGTCCTGCAGGCTGCCCCGCGCGGTCAGGATCAGAACGCCCACCGGACGGCCGATGCGGCGCAGATGGCGCAGGAAATCCAGACCGTCATCGCCGCCAAGGTTCAGGTCAAGCACCACCAGATCGTAATCGGCGACTGCCGCCAAATCCAATGCCTCGGCCAGAGAGGCGGCGCTGTCGACGGCATGGCCCAGCCCCTCTAGCGAATGCCGGATGCCTGCGGCGATGCCGGGATTATCCTCGACCACCAGACTGCGCATCGTTCCCCCCTGCCCTGCGGGCTGCGATTCTTTATCAGCCATGAAAGCTTGATGAAAGAAACCCCGTGCTAACGGGATCTTGGAGGAGGACGGCATCGACGGGTGCCGGACATGGAGGACGCCGTGAGACGCAGGGAATTCATCGCCGCTTTGGCGGGCGCGCTGGCTGCGCCGCAGATCGCTCGTGCAGCGGATGTCGTCGAATGGGTCGTGCCGTTTCAGGAAGGCGGCGGCACCGATGTCTGGGCGCGCTTCATGGCGGACTGGCTGTCGGCCACGCTACCCGATCACCCCAGGGTCGAGCTGCTGAACGTCTCAGGCGGGAACTCAACCCGCGCCGCCAATTTCTTCGATGCCGAGGCGCGCGCCGATGGGCGCATGCTGCTGGGCACCACGGGTTCGACGCAGGTTGCGGCGCTGCTGGGCGACCGGCGGGTGCAATATGATTACGCCAATTGGCAGATCGTCGCGGCCTCGCCCTCGGGCGGGGTGATCTATGTCCCGGCCTCGCTGGGCGTTCGCAGCATGGCCGAACTGGTCGCGCGCGGGCAGACGCTGCATTTCGGATCGATCGGCGCCGCCTCGCTGGACATCGTGCCGCTGCTGGCACTGCAGATGTTGGGTGTCGATGTTGCGGTGCTGCTGGGCCTGAGCACCCGCAACGCCGCCCGCGCCGGGCTGATCGCGGGTGAATTTGATATCGATTACCAGACCACGCCCGGCTATCTGGGCCATGTCCGCCCGCTGGCCAAGGCCGGGCAGGTGGTGCCCCTGATGAGCCTTGGCGCCATCGACCGGCATGGGCGGCTGGCCCGCGATCCGGCCTTTCCGGCCCTGCCCAGTTTCCCCGAGGTATTCCGGCAGATCCATGGCCGCGACCCGCAAGGCCCGGAATGGCAGGCCTGGCAGGCGCTGTTCGATGTGGGCTTTGCGGCGCAGAAGATGGTCTTTCTGCCCCGCCGCGTGCCTGCGCCGCGCCTGCAGGTCTTTCGCGATGCCTTTGCCCGCATGGGCGCCGATCCCCGTTTCCGCGCCGAGGCCGCCGAGGTGCTTGGCCCCTATCCGCTGCTGGCCGGATCGCAGGCCGATGCGGCGCTGGCCTCGGCCATGACCATGGACCCCGAAACCCGCAAATGGACGCGCGGCTGGCTGGAACGCCGCTTCCGCGTCACCCCCTGAACCTGTCGAGGAGGACAGCATGAAAATCACCCGCCGCACTCTGGGCCTGATGGCCGCCGCCATGATGACGGCCCTGCCCGCCATCGCTGTGGCCGAATACCCGCAGCGCAATATCACGCTGGTCGTGCCCTTCCCGCCGGGCGGCGGCAATGACGCCATGGCCCGCATCATCGGCGATGCCATGACCCGCCAGATCGGCGCGACCGTGGTCGTCGAAAACAAGGCGGGCGCGGGCGGCGTGGTCGGCACGCAGGCCGTCCAGAACGCCAAGCCCGATGGCTATACCCTGCTTCTGGGCCATTCCGGCACCATGGGCATCAACCCGCATGTCTATCCCGCCGCGACATATCACCCGACCAGGGACTTCACCCCCGTCGGGCTGATTTCGGAAATTCCGCTGGCGCTGGTCGTCAACAAGGACCTGCCCGCGCAGGACGTGACCGGACTGATCGCGCTTGCCAAGGAAAAGCCGGGCGAACTCAGCTATGCCTCCTCAGGCGTTGGCACCGGTTCGCATATGGCGGCCGAGCTGTTCGCCCATGATGCGGGGATCGAGGTCGCGCATATTCCCTATCGCGGCTCGGGCCCGGCGATGACCGATCTGCTGGGCGGGCGCATCGACTTCCTGTTCGGGGTGATCCCGTCCTCGCATGCGCAGGTCGCGGCGGGCAAGGCGCGGGCGCTGGCGGTGACGGGGGCGGAACGCTCGCCCACCATGCCCGATGTGCCGACCATGCAAGAAGCCGGGATCGACGGCTATGAGGCCGCGCTGATCTATGGGCTGCTGGCACCCGCTGGCACGCCCGATGACGTGGTGGCCAAGGTCAATGCCTCGCTGAACGCGGTCCTGGCCGATCCGGCGGTGCAGGAAAAGCTGGCCGTCGATGGCTCGGTCCCGCGTCCGGGCACGCCTGCCGAACACCGCGCCGCGCTGGATGCCGATCTGGAAAAATGGGGCGCGCTGATCCGCGACGCCAAGATCGAGATCCACTGACCTGACGCGCCCCGCCCGTCGCGGCGGGGCCCCCAAACGGGATATCACCACCATGACTGACCAAACCCACCCCAGGCCGGGGCCGGGCCGGGCGCTGCTGTCGCAAGACCGCGTTGCCGGGCTGACGCTGATCGCCATCTCGGGCTTCGCGCTCTGGGCCTCCTCCGACCTTGCCACGGGCACGCTGCGCTTTATCGGGCCGGGGATGATGCCGAAACTGCTGGCCGCGCTGGTCGGCGTGACCGGCGTGATCCTGCTGGTCCTGTCTTTCCTGAAACCGGGCGATGCGATGCCCGCGATCCCGCTGCGCGGCCCGGTCTGCGTGCTGGCAGGCATCCTGGCCTTTGCGCTGACCGTCCAGACGGTGGGCTTTGCCGTGGCCGCACCGCTGCTGGCACTGCTGGCGGGGCTGGCCGACAAGGATATGCGCTGGGGCGAGCTCTTGGGCTTTGCCGCCTTCATGACCGTGGGCTGCATCCTGGTCTTCAAGGTCGGCCTGAACCTGCCGATCCCGGTCCTGATCATCCCCGGCATTATCCAGTATTGAGGCAATCATGGATCTTATGAGCAATCTTGCCTTGGGTTTTCAGACGGCGATGTCGCTGCAAAACCTTGGGCTGGCCTTTATCGGCTGCTTGGTCGGCACGCTGATCGGCATCCTGCCGGGTGTCGGTCCCATCGCCACCATCACCATGCTGCTGCCGATCACCTTCGGCATCGACCCGGTGGGCGCGCTGATCATGCTGGCGGGAATCTATTACGGGGCGCAATATGGCGGCTCGACCTCGGCCATTCTGGTCAATATCCCCGGTGAGGCCGGATCGGTGGTCACCGCGTTGGACGGCCACGCCATGGCCAAGAAAGGGCGCGCCGGGGCGGCGCTGGGGATTTCTGCCATCGGGTCGTTCATCGCGGGCTGTATCGCCACCGTGGTGATCGCCGCGCTGGCCGTGCCGCTGACCGATCTGGCGCTGCGCTTTGGCCCCACGGATTACTTTGCCCTGATGGTCATGGGTCTGGTCTTTGCGGTGGTGCTGGCGCATGGCTCGGTCCTGAAGGCGGTGGCGATGATCCTTTTGGGCATCCTTCTGTCGACCATCGGCTCGGATCTGGAAACGGGTCAGGCGCGGATGACCTTCGGCTCGCTGCATCTGGCGGACGGGATCGATTTCGCCGTGCTGGCCATGGGGATCTTTGGCTTTGCCGAGGTGCTGCGTAATCTGGAAGGCGGCGAACAGCGCGACGTGATCAAGGGCACCATGGGGCCGCTGCTGCCGACGCGGGACGAGATGAAACGCTCGATCGCGCCGATCCTGCGCGGCACCGGGCTGGGTTCGGTTCTGGGGATGCTGCCGGGCAATGGCGCGGTGCTGGCGCCCTTTGCGTCCTATACGCTGGAAAAAAAGCTGTCGAAACGCCCGCAGGATTTCGGCAAGGGTGCCATCGAGGCCGTCGCCGGCCCGGAATCGGCCAACAATGCCGGCGCGCAGACCAGCTTCATCCCGCTGCTGACGCTGGGCATTCCGCCGAATGCGGTCATGGCCATCATGGTCGGCGCAATGATGATTCAGGGCATCGTGCCGGGACCGCAGGTCATGACCGAAAGCCCGACGCTGTTCTGGGGCATGATCGCCAGCATGTGGATCGGCAACCTGATGCTGCTGGTCATCAACCTGCCCATGGTTGGCATGTGGGTGCGGCTGCTGAAGGTGCCCTATCGCCTGCTGTTTCCGGCGATCCTGATCTTTTCCTGCATCGGCATCTATTCCATCGACAACAACCCGATGGACGTGGTGTTCACCGGCGGCTTTGCCATCGCGGGCTATCTGCTGATCAAGATGGGGTTCGAGCCTGCGCCGCTGCTGTTGGGCTTTGTCCTTGGCCACCTGATCGAGGAAAACCTGCGCCGCGCCATGCTGCTGTCGCGGGGCGAGCTCTCGACCTTCGCCGAAAACCCGCTGAGCCTGATCCTGCTCATGGTCTCGGCCGGGCTGCTGGTCCTGTCGGCCCTGCCCACCCTGCGCGCGAAACGCGATGAGGTCTTTGTCGAGGATTGACCCGAGACAGTCCTCCGCGTGGCAAAGCCCGCTGCGCGGAGGCGAGCTCTGCTTTATCGAGCCATCCACGGTGGGCTTTGGTTTTACCCTCAGCGCACGCGCCTGTTCGCAAAGAGGCCCCGATCTCATTGCGAAGCGGGGTCCGCCCTGACCCCGCCGAATCGCGCCCATCCATCCACCCCGTCAAATACCTGAAATACGCGATCTAATTGATCGTGAAAAATCCGCCGGTCCGTGCTATGCTGGGGATATGGCGCGACATGCGCCCTGACAGGAGCAACTGCAATGTTCGACAAGCTCAGCACGATGAAAGTGAAGCCTGCCTTGTCCGTGCAACATCAGCACCTCATGGGCGTGGCCGAGGCGATCCTGAGTGACCGGGCGGCGATCCGGCCGCTGCCCGGTTCGGAAATCCGCATCCGCGACACCACCTGGGAACGTCATTACGACGCTTTGGGCGGCTAGGCGCGGCGGCACGGACGAAACAGGCCATCCCCGGCACCTGCGGGGATGGCTTCTTGCGATCCGGAGCGCGCGCGCCCTCAGAACGGGCTGTCGGGATAGTAGAATTTCGCGGCATTCTCCGGGGTGATCAGCTGCGAGCCGATGATGAAACGCCCGGTCATCGGCGCGTTCGACACGAAATGCAGCGCCGTCATCTCCAGCGCCGAGGAGATCAGCGCCGGCGGGTAGGTCACATCCACGGGCAGCTGCTTGTCGCCGTCCATGATGCGCTTGACGATATCCTTCATGCCGGCGCCGCCGATCACCCACATCTCGTCCTGACGCTTGGCGGCGGCGATGGCCTCCATCACGCCGATGGCCATATCGTCATCCGCCGCCCAGACCGCATCGATCTGCGGATATTTCGACAGATAGTCCTGCATGACGTTGAAGGCGTCGTCGCGGTTCCAGTTGCCGTGCTGCATGTCGAGGATCTCGATCTGCGAGCCGTCGAGCGCCTTCTGGAAGGCCTCGACCCGTTCATTGTCCAGCGTCGTCGGGATGCCGCGCAGCACCACGATCTTGGCGCCGGGTTTCAGGTTGGCCTTGAAATATTCGCCCGCGACGCGGCCGAAGGCGGTGTTGTCGCCGGCGACGTAAAGATCCTCGATGCCCTCTTCGGACAGGCCACGGTCGACGACAGTAACGAACTTGCCCGCCTCTTTGACCGCCTTGATCGGTGCGGTCAGAGGTTCGGATTCGAAAGGCAGCACCACCAGCGCGTCGATATTGCGCGTGGCCATCATGTCCTCGATGTCATTGACCTGCTTGGCGCTGTTACCCGCGGTGGACAGGACGAATTCAAGGTTCGGATAGGCCGCGCCCAGCCGCTTGATCGTGTCCTGGGCATGCCAGTTCAACCCGCCCATGAAGCCATGCGTGGCCGAGGGGATGGCCACGCCGATGATCTTTTTCTCGGCCTCTTGCGCCACGGCCACGCCGCCGGTCATCGCCAATACCGCCGCAAGGGCACCGCCCTGCATCAGACTTCTGCGTTTCATGGTGTTCTCCTCCCCAGGATCACCGCTCGCTGGCGGCATGTTTTTCCCGCTGCAAGACGACAGCAAGGACGATGATGACGCCCTGGATCGCCCCGTTCAGATAGGGGCTGACCAGGTTCGCCAAGTTCAGGATATTGTCGATCAGCGACAGGATCAGGACGCCCATCACCGTGCCCCAGACCCGGCCGCGCCCGCCTTTGAGCGCAGTGCCGCCGATGATGACGGCGGCAATCGCCTCGAGCTCCCAAAGCACCCCGGTCGAGCCAGAGGCCGAGCCAAGGCGCGGCACGTAAAGCACGACGGCCAGCCCGACCAGCATGCCCAGCAGCACATAGGTCATGAGCCGGACGCGGTTCACGTCGATGGCCGAATAGCGCGCCACCCGGTCGTTCGAGCCGATGGCCTCGACATGGCGGCCAAAGCGGGAATGGCGCATGCTCCATTCGCCCGCGATGGCGACGGCGGCAAAGCACAGGATCGGCCAGGTCAGCCAGCCGATGCCGCCGTAATAGACGGGGCGGTAAAGCGTGCGCAGGCCGGAATCCAGCGACAGCGTGCCACCATCCGCCAGCCAGGTGATGAGCGAGCGAAAGATGCCCATGGTGCCCAGCGTGACGATGAACGGCTCGATCCGGGCCTTGGTGATCAGCGCGCCGTTCAGATATCCGGCAGCGAGCCCGCCCAGGATCGCGACGCCCATGCCGATCAGGATCGTGCCCCAATGCACGCCAAGGCTGGGCGCCAGGGCATTCATCGCGATGATCGCGAGCCCCGCCAGAAAGGCCGCCATCGAGCCGACCGACAGATCCAGCCCGCCCGCCGTGATGACAAAGGTCATGCCCACCGCAATCAGCCCGATGAAGGCCGAGCGCGCAAGGACGTTTGTGATATTGGCCGGCGCCAGAAAGGCGCTGTTCAGCAGGGTGCCCAGCACGATCAGGGCGATCAGCGCGATCAAGGGCCCGAGGGTGTGGAAGTCGATCTTTTTCATGCCGCCTCTCCGACGCCCATGGCAAGGCGCACGATATTGTCCTCGGTCAGGGCCGCGCCCTGCAATTCCCCGGCCAGCCGCCCCTCGCGCATCACCAGCACCCGGTCGGCAAGGCCGATCACCTCGGGCATCTCGCTGGAGATGACGATGACGCTCAGCCCCTGCGTCGCCAGTTGCCGGATAAAGGCGTAGATCTGGCTTTTCGTGCCGACATCGATGCCGCGCGTCGGCTCGTCGATGATCAGGATGCGTGGCTCGGTCAGCATGGTTTTCGCCAGCAGCAGCTTTTGCTGGTTGCCGCCGGAAAGCTTGCCGGCCGGCATGTCGCGACGTGGGGCGCGGATGTCGAAATCCTGCGTGGCGCGGTCCAGCGCCGCATCCTCGGCCGAGGCGTCGATGCGCCAGCTGCCAAAGCGCTCCAGCGCGGCCAGCGTCAGGTTTTCACGCAGGGGCTTCTCCAGCAGCAGCCCGGCCTCTTTGCGATCCTCGGTCAGATAGGCCAGCCCATGGGCAAAGCCGTCGCGGGCCGAGCGGATGGTAGCCGGCTGGCCGTCGATGCGGATCTCGCCGCTGGAAGAACGCAGCCCGGCGATGCCCTCGGCCAGTTCGGTGCGCCCCGAGCCAACCAGACCGGCGATGCCCAGCACCTCGCCCCGGTGCAGGGTCAAGGAAATGTCGTGGACCCGCCCCGGCACTGACAGACCGCGCAGTTCCAGCGCGATGTCGCCGGACGGCTGGCCCTTGGGCGGATAGAAGTCCTGCAATTCGCGCCCGACCATGGCCGAGGCCATGCCGTCCTGCGTCAACTCTCCGCGTGCTGCGCGGCGCACGACGCGGCCATCGCGCAGCACGGTGATGCGGTCGGCCAGATGCGCGACCTCGTCCAGACGGTGCGAACAGTAAAGGATCGCCACGCCCTGTTCGCGCAGGCGCAGGATCTGGTCGTAAAGCGCGCCGACCTCGCGATGGGTCAGGACCGCGCTGGGTTCGTCCATGATCAGCACGCGGGCATTGCGCGACAATGCCTTGGCGATTTCGACCATCTGGCGGTCGGGCACCGACAGATCGCCGACCAGCGCATCGGGCGAGATCGGGCTGTCGAGCCGGCGCAGCAGTGCCGCCGTGGCCTCTTGCATCGCCTTGTGGTCCAGCCGCCAGCCGCCCGGCTCACGGCCCAGGAAGACATTGGCCGCCACGCTGAGGTCGCGGGCAAGGTTGAATTCCTGATGGATGACCACGATGCCCTGCGCCTCGGCATCGGGGCCGCTGGCAAAGCGCACGGGCTTGCCATCCAGCAGCACCTGCCCTTCGGTCGGGTCCAGAAAGCCGCCCAGCAGCTTCATGATCGTGGATTTGCCGGCACCGTTTTCGCCGATCAGGGCATGGACCTCGCCCGGTTCCAGCGCGATGTCGATGCCATGCAGCACCGTGACCGGGCCAAAGCTTTTGCTGACATTGTCCAGCGCCAGAACGCTCATGCGCCCACCTCGACCCATGCGCCGTCGCGCGTGGCAGAGGCCTTGGCGGCGGCGATGAAGGCCATGCCCGACAGCCCGTCACCAAGCCCCGGCACCCGGTCGGCCAGACTGTCATCGCCCCGGATGATGCGGGCCACATCGCTGTAAAGATTGGCAAACCCCTCAAGATAGCCCTCGGGGTGGCCGGGTGGGGTGCGATAGGAAGCGCTGCGGTCCTGCGCCCGGGTCAGGATCTGCGCCGGCCCGTCCTTTGGGGTAAAGATCAGCCGCTCACTGTCCGAGAGCCGCCATTCCAGCGCGCCCTTGGTGCCAAAGAGCCGCAGCGACAGCCCGTTTTCCTGCCCGACCGCGACCTGACTGGCCCAGAGCCCGCCCTTGGCGCCCGAGGCATAGCGCAGCGCCACCCGGGCATCGTCGTCGATGGGCCGGCCCGGCACCATGCTGGAGAGATCGGCCGAAATCCGGTCGGGCGTCTGGCCGGTCACAAAGACTGCCAGTTGCCAGGCGTGCGTGCCGATATCGCCAAGCGCACCGGCGCCGGCGCGGGCCGGATCGGTGCGCCATTCGGCCTGCTTGTTGCCCGGCGCGGGTTCCGACAGCCAGCCTTGCAGATATTCGGCCTGCACCAGCCGCAATTGTCCAAGCGCACCATCGGCGACGCGCGCCCGCGCCTCGCGCACCATGGGCAGGGCGCAGTAATTATGCGTCAGGAAAAAGCGCGCGCTGCTGCTGGCCGCCGCCGCCGCAATCGCCTCGGCCTCGGCCGGTGTCGCGGCCAAGGGCTTGTCGCAGATGACATGGATGCCGGCATTCAGAAAGGCGATGGCCGGCGCCGCATGCAGATGGTTCGGGGTGACGATCGCCACCGCCTCGATCCCGTCCGGGCGCGCCGCCTCGGCCTGCGCCATCTCGGCGAAATCGGCATAGCTGCGGATGCCCAGATCGGCGGCGCTGGCCCGCGCGCGCTTTGGGTCCGAGGACAGCGCCCCGGCCACCAGATCGAACTGCCCGTCCATGCGCGCGGCAATGCGGTGAATGGCGCCGATGAACGCGCCCTGCCCGCCGCCGACCATGCCCAGCCGCACCCTCATAGCCCCAGCGCCTTGTCGATGGCCGCCCGGTCGATGCTAGATGCCGCGAAATCGTCAAAGGCATGCGGCGTCACCCGGATGATGTGATCGCGCACGAAGCTTGCACCTTCGCGGGCACCGTCCTCGGGGTGTTTCAGCGCGCATTCCCATTCGACCACCGCCCAGCCGTCAAAGCCGTATTGCGTCAGCCGCGAAAACACGCCCTTGAAATCCACCTGCCCGTCGCCCGGACTGCGGAAGCGCCCGGCGCGCTGTGCCCAAGGCTGGTAGCCGCCATAGACACCCTGCCGGCCGGTCGGATTGAACTCGGCATCCTTGACGTGGAACATGCGGATGCGGTCGTGATAGATGTCAATGTTCTGCAGGTAATCAAGCTGTTGAAGGACATGATGCGACGGATCATACAGCATGTTGGCGCGCGGATGCTGGTCCACGCGGTCCAGAAACATCTCGAACGTCACGCCGTCATGCAGATCCTCGCCGGGATGGATCTCATAGCACAGATCGACGCCCTGCTCCTCGGCCAGATCCAGAAGCGGCCGCCAGCGCGCGGCCAGCGTGTCGAATGCCGCCTCGACCAGCCGCGGCGCGCGCTGCGGCCAAGGATAAAGATAGGGCCAGGCCAGCGCGCCTGAGAAAGTCGCCATCCGGTCGAGGCCCAGCAGGCGGCTGACGCGCAGCGCCTTGGCGACCTCGGCCACCGCCCATTCCTGCCGTGCCTTGGGATTGCCGCGCACGGCCTGCGGGGCAAAGCCGTCGAAGCCCGCATCATAGGCCGGATGCACCGCGACCAGTTGGCCTTGCAGATGGGTCGAAAGCTCGGTCACGGCGACGCCGTTCTGCGCGGCGATGCCCAGAAACTCGTCGCGATAGGTCTGCGAAGTGGCGGCACGGTCCAGATCCAGAATGCGCGGATCGTTCACCGGCACCTGCACGCCGACATAACCAAGATCCGCCGCCCAGCGGGTGATCGCGTCCCAGCTGTCGAATGGCGCGGCATCGCCGATGAACTGCGCCAGAAACAGCGCCGGTCCCTTGATGGTCTGCATATCGTCTCTCCCCAAGAGCAGGCTGCACTGGCTTGCAATCGATTGCAAACGAATTCTTGCCGCCGCCGCGCCGGCCCCCTAATTTCGGGCCATGCAACGACAGAACCCACCACAGGGCCGGATCCGGCTTTCCGACGTCGCAAGGATGGCGGGGGTCTCGACCTCGACCGTCAGCCGGGTGCTGTCCAACCCTGATCTCGTGGCCGAGACCACGCGCGAGGCGGTGGCGCAGGCGGTGCAGGCCAGCGGCTATCGGATGAACCGCGCCGCGCAGAACCTGCGCATGGGCCGCACCGGCGCGGTGGTGGCGCTGGTGCCCAATCTGGGCAACCCGTTCTTTGCCAAGATCCTTGAAGGCATGGGACGCGAGCTGGCGGCGGCGGGCTATGACCTTTTGGTGGCCGATACGCTGGATCGTGCCAGCCTTGGCACGACGCTGCAGCGGTTTCTGGACCCCTCGCGCGCCGATGGCATCATCCTGCTGGACGGCCGCGCCAGCCCCGCCCAGCTGGCCCCGGCGCCCGAGCTGCCGCCGGTGGTTCTGGCCTGCGAATGGGTCGAGGGCACCGCCCTGCCCTGCGTCATGCTGGACAATCACATGGGCGGCGGGCTGGCGGTGGCGCATCTGCGCGATCTGGGCCACTGCCATATCGGCATCATCGGCGGCCCGCCGGCCAATGTGCTGCATCAGGCGCGGCTTGCCGGCGCGCAAGCGGCCGCAGGCGACGCGCGGTTGACGCTGTTCGAGGGCGATTTCTCGCTACACGCGGGTCAGGCGGCGGCCAAGTCATGGCTGGCGCTGCCGGCAGCCGACCGGCCCGGCGCGGTCTTTGCCTTTTCCGATGAGATGGCCTGCGCCTTTATCGCCGATCTGATGCGCGCGGGGCTTGATGTGCCGGGCGAGGTCTCGGTGATGGGGTTCGACGATATCGAGCTGGCCTCGCATCTGATGCCGGCGCTGACCACGATCCGCCAGCCCAAGCGCGACCTTGGCCGCAAGGCGGCGCAGGTGGTGCTGGCGGCCATCGCCGGCCGCCCCGTCGCGCCGGTCACCCGGCTGGAGCCGCGGCTGATGCCGCGCGACAGCACCGCCGCCGCCTAGGCCCATGCCAGATCATGCATCCGCACCAGCCCGGCGATCTCGTCCGGGCTCAGCTGGTTCGAGGTCTTGCCCTGCAAAAGCAGCGCCAGCCGGGCGCTGGCCTCCAGCTCTTCGACAGCATTGCAGGCGCCTTCCAGATCCAGCCCCGCCACCACCGGCCCGTGATTGGCCAGCATCACCGCCGTGCGTCGCCCGGCCAGCCCCCGCACCGCCGCGCCGATGGCGGGATCTCCGGGCCGGAAATAGGGCAGCAGCCGGACATGACCCAGCTGCATGAAGGCATAGGGCGTCAGCGGCGGCAGAAAGCTGTCGGCATCTGCGCCGGGCAGCGTCGACAGCGCCACCGAATGGCAGGAATGCAGATGCACCACCGCCGCCGTCCGGTTGCGGGTTTCATAGAACGCCATGTGCAGCGCCATTTCCTTGGTCGGGCGGTCGCCGTCGATCTGCACGCCCCGCGCGTCGAACCGCGCCAGCCGTGCCGGGTCGAGCCTTCCGAAACAGGTGCCGGTCGGACTGACCAGCAACCCGTCATCGGGCGTGCGTGCCGAAATATTCCCCGTCGAGCCATGCGTCAGCCCGCGCTCGAACATCGACCGCGCCAAGCTGCAAAGCCGCTCGCGCAGGCGGGTTTCCTCGGTCATTTGCCCTCCAGCACGGCCAGCGCGCAGGCAAAGAAATCCGGCCCGCCGAAGTTTCCGGATTTCAGCGCCAGCCGCAGGGGGCCAGCGGCAAGGGCCGGAACGCCGGGCGCGATCTCGGGGCCGATGTCGAAGGCCTGGATGCCAAGCCCGGTCGCGACCGCGCCCGAGGTCTCGCCCCCCGCCACCACAAAGCGCGTCACGCCCCGGTCGCGCAGGGTCGCGGCCAGCCGGGCAAAGGTGGTCTCGATCACCTCGGCCACGCGCGCGCGCCCATGCGCGGCCTGCGCCGCACGCACCGCATCCGCCCCCTGCGAGGCCGCGATCAGCGCCGGCGCCGGCTGGGCCAGCGCCCAGTCCGCCAGCCCGGCGATGAACTCCGCATCCGCCGCCAGCGCCTCATCGACGCGCAGCACCCGGCTGGGCCCGTCATAGGCCGCGATCTGGCCCAAGGTCGCCTCGGAGCACGACCCCGACAGCAGCACCGCCGGCCCCGCCGCGCCCTGCCAGCGGCGCGCGGCCCCCGCCTTGGCCCCCAGCGCACGGGCCAGCCCCGCACCGATGGCCGAGCCGCCGGTGACCAGCCGCGCATCGCGGGCCAGCCACCCCAGCCGGTCGATGTCCTGATCGTCGATGGCATCGGCAATGACGAACCGCCCCGCCCGCGCCAGTGCCGCCGCCGCATCCGGCCCGCGCAGCGCCGCAAGCGCCAGATGCCCGACCGGCTGGCGCGTCTGCCGCCCCAGCCAGCGGCGCAGGTCGGGATCGCTCATCGGCGTCAGCGGGTGATGCGCAAGCGCACTTTCCGACAGCAGCCGGTCGCCCACGAACAGATGCCCCTGATAGACCGTGCGCCCGGTGTCGGGAAAGCTCGGCACGAAAAGCACGCTCTCGGCGCCCAGTTCGTCGGCCAAGGCCTCGGCCACCGGGCCGATATTGCCCTGCGGCGTGGAATCGAAGGTCGAGCAATATTTGAACAGAATGCGTTCGGCCCCCTGCTCGCGCAGCCAGCGCAACGCCTCCAGCGACTGCGCCACGGCATCGGCCACCGGCAGGGTGCGGGTTTTCAGCGCGATCACCGCCGCAGCCTCGCCGCCCGCCCGCGCCGGCAGCCGGCCGGCATAGAGCCGCGTCTCGGTCCCGGTCTTGGCGATCATGTTCGCCAGATCGCCCGAGCCGGTGAAATCATCCCCGATCGCCCCGATCAACATGCGCTGCCCCCGCTGTTTCCCCCTGCCCGCAGGGCCGCGCCGGCGCTTTGGGCTGATCCTTGCTGCACCAGTTCCGCGCGCGCGTCCAGATCGCGCTTGCCGGGGCGCTTAGGCCGTGTTGACAAAAGGGGTTCCGTTGGCAGTCGTCCTATGATTCAAGCTCATCTCTGCTTGGGAGATGGGCTTGGCGCGCAACCTGATATCCGACGATGAGTGGGCCTTCTTCGAGGG
>NZ_WMIF01000040.1 GCF_009711185.1 Paracoccus limosus | reverse complement strand
ATCAGCATCCCGTGCTCGGCCTCCGATAATCATCGAAGGCACAATGGACCCAACCCCCGGTCGGTGGGGTCCCTTTTGGACGCCGATCACCCCAGAAGCGGGGTCCTTATTGCAAGCCGTTCAACAACAACGTCCGCCGCAAACGGGCATTGCCATATTTGGAGATCTTGCTCCGGCCGCGGAACATGCCGGACTGAACGGTCGCGAGGTCCATGCCGCAGAACTTCAGAAACTGCCGATGATGACGGAACCTGCGCAGGTCTCCCGTCTCGGCCAGGATGGTCAGGGCGTTGATCGGCCCGATGCCGGGAATGCTGCACAGCAACTGATAGTCGGACCGATCGCCCAGCAGTTCGACGGCGCGATCCTCAATAGCATTGCGCTGCCGGATCAGGCTCCGCCCTTCGGCCAGCATCATGCGAAACGTGCGGATGGCGTCCAACTCCGGGGACACGGGCAGACCCGCGAAAGTCTTCGCCGTTTCGTAAATATCTGACAACATGAGGGTCTTCTCGACCTTGCGCCCGACTACCTCCCAAGCGGCCTTGGTGAACTCCTCCTTGGTCAGCGCCGAGATCATGTGCGGAGAGGGGAACATCTCGAGGAAGGCCAGAAACCAGTCCGTGCGTGAACTGCGGTGGAAACGGTCGGCTTCCGGAAAGTAGAGCGGTAGGTAATGGGTCAGAATGCGGTGCCACAGCTCGGTCTTGGCCCGCGAGACGGCATCATGAGTCTTTGACAACTCCTGGATGTCGTTCGTGCCAGCTACCATCGGGTCCTGAAAGATCTGCACCGCGCCGATCTGCAGCATATGCAAGATAACCTGGGCATCCTTGGGATCATTCTTGTCCCAGCTGTTGTGCAGGGCCTCCCGCGTGCGGGCCAGGGCGACCGAAGACACCAGCTTCAGGTCGAACCCGGCGACGCCAAGATGATACATCAGCACGCGATGATAGTTGCCCGTGGCCTCGAAACCGATCCGGACGGGCAGGCCGTATTCCCGCAAGATCGCGATGAGCCGCATGAAGTCATCAGTGCTGTTGGTGATCGTCAGGCGCCGCCGGCGCGTCTTGCCCGGGACAGCGATCAGCACCTCGTGCCGATATTTGGAAATGTCGATGCTTACCAGAACGCGGGCATCCGAAGTATGCTCAACCTTGGCCATGGCCGGTCTCCTCTGTGGTGTGGTTCGCAAAACCACCATAGAGACCTGAGACCCGGTTATGGCCGCCTGCTGCGCAATTTGTGGGCTGCGCAGGCGGCCACAACCTTCAACGGCGCGTCATTCCCGACATGCTATGGCATCCAGTTCGCAGAGCAGCTGCGGAACCGAAACACCATCTACTCCCGGCCGATGCGCTTCGACATGATCTGTGAGGCAAACGGGATTGAGCGCCGGCTGACCAAGCCCAACCATCCCTGGACCAATGGCCAGGTCGAGCGCATCAACCGCACGATCAAAGACGCAACGGTCAAGCGCTTCCATTACGACAGCCACGACCAGCTGCGCGCCCACCTCGGCGACTACATGGCAGCCTACAACTTCGCTCGCCGACTGAAGACGCTCAATGGCCTCACGCCCTACGAATACATCTGCAAAATCTGGACATCAGAGCCAGACAGATTCATCGTGAACCCCATCCACCAAATGCCGGGACTGAACAACTAGCGACGGCTGGCCAAGGTCCGGCGCAGTTTGGGCGCGGTTCGGCGCGCGAAGCCATCCAGATCGTCCAGAGCAAGCCGCTGATCTGTGGTAGGACGATCCCGGCCTCGACCCGACCTCTTCGCCCAATGGTGACGTCGGGACAAGGTCTGGCCCGTTCCCCCGGCATAGGCGCGCCGGGATGCAGATATCGGCCAGCCCAGCTTTGCCCTTGACCGACGCGGCAGGCAAGGTCCTAGCATGATGCGCAGATCCGTTGACGGAATGCGCAGCACAGTGACCTTTCATCCCTCTGACCAAGGCCTCAGCGCCACGATTCTCGTTCTGCCCGAGGCCTCGCTGATGAGCCTTGCCGCGACGCTGGACCCGATGCGGGCGGCCAACCGGATCGCGGGCGGCCCGGCCTATCGCTGGCAGGTGGTCTCGATGGATGGTCAGCCGGTGGCGACCAGTTGCGGGCTGGCGGTGCAGGTCGATGGCGCCTTCGTGCCGCAGCGGGAATGCGATCTGCTGATCGTGGTCGCGGCCTTCAGCATCGCCCGCCATGTCACGCCGCGGGTGATCTCGGCGCTGCGGCTGGCGGCACGCCGCGCCGGCATGGTCGGCGGGGTCGAGGCCGGCAGCTGGGTGCTGGCCATGGCCGGGCTGCTCGACGGGCGCGAGGCGACCACGCATTGGGAGGATCTGGAGGAATTTGCCGCCCGCTTTCCGCAGGTCCGGGTCAAGCCGGACCGCTGGGTGGTCGATGGCCCGGTCTTTACCACCGGCGGCGCCGCGCCGGCGCTGGATTTCATGCTGGCGCTGATCCGGGGCCGGCAGGGCATCGGTGCGGCGCTGAATGTCGCAAGCCTTTATGTCTATGACGAGGTGCGGCTGCATTCCGACGCGCAGCCCCTGGTGTCGCTGGGTCGGCTGGGCCGGCTGGAGGGCCGCGTCGCCCGGGCGATCCGCCTGATGGAGGAGCATCTGGAGACGCCTTTGGCGATCAGCGCCATCGCGCGGCGGATCGGCTGCTCGACCCGCACGCTGGAGGGGCTGTTTCGCGAAACGGTGCAAAGCTCGCCCGGGGCCTATTACCTGTCGCTGCGGCTGCAACTGGCACGGCGGCTGGTGGTGGACACCGATCTGTCGATGGCCGAAACCGCCGTGCGCACCGGGTTTTCCTCGATCGCGGCGCTGTCGCGGGCGTTCCGGCGGCAGTTCGGGCATCCGCCCTCTGCCGCCAGAGCCCGGTCACAGACCTAGCGCGGCCCGTGCGGCGGGCAGGGCGGGCTGGCCTGCGGTGGTGGTGACATCCTTGAGCCAGCCGTCCAGCACGGCGGGATTGTCCTTGAGCCAGCGCGTGGCGGCATCGCGCGGCGCCATGCCCTGATCAAGGATATAGGACATCATCAGATCCTCGGCCTCGACGGTAAAGCTGAGGTTCGACAGGAACTTGCCAAGGTTCGGGCAGTCCTTGGAAAAGCCGGCGCGGGTGTTGGTCAGCACGCTGGCGGCGCCGTCCTTGGGCCCGAACATGTCTTTGCCCTCGGTCAGATAGGCCATCTTGAAGCGCACGTTCATCGGATGCGGCCGCCAGCCGAAAAACACGATATCCTCGCCCGAGCCGATGGCGCGCTGCACCTGCGCCAGCATGCCCTGTTCGCTGGATTCCACCAGCTCGAAGCTGCCAAGGTCGAAGCCGTTCTCGGCGATGGTCTTGAGGATGGTGGTATTGGCGCTGCTGCCGGCCTCGATGCCATAAATCTTGCCGCCCAGCTTGTTCTTGAAGCGGGCGATGTCGGCATAGGTCTTCAGCCCGGCGTCATAGGTTGCCTGCGGCACGGCAAAGCCGATGCGCGCGCCTTCCAGATTGGCGCGCACCACCTCGATCTGGCCGGCATCGACCAGCGGCTTCTGGATCGGTTCCTGCAGCGGCATCCAATTGCCCAGGAAAACGTCGGTATCGCCCTTTTTCAGCGACTCGTAGGTGACGGCGACCGACAGGATCTGCACCTCGGGCTTGTAGCCAAGGGCTTCGAGCACCAGTGCCGAGATCGTGGTCGTGGCGGTGATGTCGGTCCAGCCCACATCCGAGAAGCGGGGCGATTGACAGGCGGCGGGTTCGGCCGCATGAGCCTGCACAGCAAGGCTGAGCGAGGCGAGGAGTCCGGCGGCGATCTGGCGCTTCATTCTTGTTTTCCTCCGTTGTTGGCAGGCCGGGCGGCGGGCGCGGCGGCCATGGAAAAATGATAGCCGGGAACGACAAGGCCTGTTGGCCGGTTGCGCAGCAATCTTTGCAATTTGCGCAGCTTTGGCGGGTTTCGGCATGGGTTTTGCTAGCGCGCGCGGGGGCAGGGCGGGTGCCCCGGTCCAGACGAAAACGCGCCCCGGCGGGAACCGGGGCGCGCGTTCGTTTTCTGCCAATACTCGTTCAGGCGGTGGCCGGCGCCGGGCGGGGCTGCACCCCCGCCATTCCGGCATGGCGCGTGGCCCAACCGGACAGCGCCTCGGCCACCGCCGGCCCGGGCAGCGAACTGGCCCGCAGCTTCAGATCGGTGTGCAGCAACATGGTTTCCACGGTGGCGGCCAGCGCGCCGTCGCCGCGCCACAGCCGATGCAGCAGCCGCATCTTCTTGCCCTCGCCCAAGAGCACCTGCGTGGTGATGGTCAGCCGGTCGCCGGCATGGATCTCGTCCAGATAGCGGATGTGGTTTTCGACGGTAAAGAAACTGCGCCCCGAGGCGATGTAATCCGCATCCGCCCCGATCATCTGCATGAAGCGATCCGTCGCCAGCGAGGCGGCCTCAAGGTAATGCGTCTCGTTCATGTGGCCGTTGTAATCGGTCCATGTCACCGGCACCTGCCGGGCGGCGGTAACGGGCAGGCCGTCCCGCTCGCCCAGATCCGGCAGGGCCGCCTCATGCGCGCGCACCACACCGCCCGCGCCGCTGCCCGAGCGGCGCAGCGCCCGGATCATGCCAACGACATTGTCGTCGCGCAGCCGCTCCAGTTCGCGGATCGAGCGGTGGCCGGATTGCGCATCCGACTGGCCGGCGATCAGATCGACCAACTCGTCGTCGAACTCGGGCACATCCATCAGCTTGGTCCAGGGCCAGGAGAGCGCCGGGCCGAATTGCGCCATGAAGTGTTTCATCCCGGCCTCGCCGCCGGCGATACGATAGGTCTCGAACAGGCCCATCTGCGCCCAGCGGATGCCAAAGGCCATGCGGATCGATTCGTCGATTTCCTCGGTCGTGGCGATGCCGTCCTTGACCAGCCACAGCGCCTCGCGCCAGACCGCTTCAAGCAAGCGGTCGGCGATATGGGCGTCGATTTCCTTGCGCACGATCAGGGGGAACATGCCGATGCTGCGCAGGATTTCAGCGGCGCGGGCGCAGGTCGCGGCACCGCCCACCAGCTCGACCAGCGGCAGCAGATAGACCGGGTTGAAGGGATGGGCCACCACGGCATTGGTGTCACCGGTGTTCAGTTCCGACGGCTTGAACCCCGAGGTCGATGAGCCAAGGATCGCCCCCGGTTTCATCGCCGCACGCAGTGCGGGCAGAACCTTGTGTTTCAGGGCCAGCGTCTCGGGCACCGATTCCTGCACCCAGTCAGCGCCGGCGACCGCCTCGGCCATGTCGGTGTGAAAGCTCAGCCGCCCCTCGGGCGGCAGGGCGCGGTCGTAAAGCGCGGGCAGCGCGCGGCGGGCATTGGCCAGCACCTCGCCCAACTTGCGTTCGGCCTGCGGGTCGGGGTCGAACACCGCCACGTCCCAGCCGTTCAGCAGGAATCGCGCCGCCCAGCCGCCGCCGATGACGCCGCCGCCGATGATCGCAGCCCGGCTCATGCCGCCACCTGCACGGGCGCGCGTTTCACAAGGCCCAGTTTCTCACGCACCTCGGCCGGGCCAATGACCCGCGCGCCAAGGTTTTCGATGATCGTCGCCGCGCGTTCGACCAGTTGCGCATTGGTGGCAAGATGCCCCTTGCCCAGCCACAGATTGTCCTCAAGCCCGACGCGGACATTGCCGCCGGCCAGCACCGCCGCGCCCACATAGGGCATCTGGTCGCGACCAAGGCTGAAGGCCGACCATGTCCAATCCGCCGGCACATTGTTCACCATCGCCATGAAGGTGTTCAGGTCATTCGGCGCCCCCCATGGCACGCCCATGCAAAGCTGCACCAGGGCGGGTGAGACCAGCGTGCCCTCGCGCACCAGTTCCTTGGCGAACCACAGATGCCCGGTGTCAAAGGCCTCGATTTCCGGCTTCACCCCCAGCGCGGTCATCATGCCGCCCATGGCACGCAGCATGCCCGGCGTGTTGGTCATCACATAATCGGCCTCGGCAAAGTTCATCGTGCCGCAATCCAGCGTGCAGATCTCGGGCAGGCATTCGGCGATATGGGCCATCCGCTCGGTCGCGCCGACCATGTCGGTGGCGCCCGCGTTCAGCGGAAACGGTGCCTCGGTATTGCCGAAAACGATGTCGCCCCCCATGCCGGCGGTCAGGTTCAGCACCACGTCGACCTCGGCCTCGCGGATGCGGTCGGTCACCTCGCGGTAATAGGCCAGCTTGCGCGAGGGCGCGCCGGTTTCAGGATCGCGCACATGGCAATGCACCACGGCGGCGCCGGCCTTGGCGGCGGCAATGGCGCTGTCGGCGATCTGTTTCGGGCTGCGGGGCACATGGGGCGAACGATCCTGCGTCGCGCCCGAACCGGTGACGGCGCAGGTGATGAAGACATCGCGGTTCATGGTAAGCGGCATGGCGCACTCCTGAGGTTTCGCGGCCGATGCTACGGGGTGACTTGCGGCAAAAATGGTCTTATTCTGTCATGTGATTGTCCAAACTTGTCAGCTTTCATGACCCGCGTCGCCTTTCTGCTGTTCGACGGCTTCTCCAACATGGTGCTGTCCTGCCTGCTCGAGCCGCTGCGCGCCGTGCGCGATCAGGCGCAGATCGACATCCGCTGGCAGGTGCTGACCCCGGACGGCCAGCCGGTGCGCAGTTCCAGCGGCCTGTCGATCGCCCCTGACCCCGAGACCGCCGGGCCCTTCGACATGCTGGTGGTGGTCGCGGGCTACGGGTTTCGCGACCATGCCGCCGGGCGCGGCCCGCGCCGCATCGCCGCGCTGGCCCGCAGCAGCCGGGTGGTTCTGGGTGCCGACAGCGGCGCATGGCTGATCGCGGCGGCAGGGTTGTTGCACGAGCAACCGGCAACGCTGCACTGGTCGCTGCTTGCCGATTTCGCCGAGAGTTTTCCGCAGGTGCAGGTCAGCCCCGCCCGCCATGTCATGCAGGGCCGGATCTGGAGTTGCGGCGGCGCCTCCAGCGCGCTGGATCTGATGCTGGCCTTTATCGCCGAACGTTTCGGCCCGGCGCATGCCTTCATCGCCTCCAGCATGTTTCTGCACGATGCCGACAGCCAGCAACCGGCGCCGGGGCGTTGGGTTGGCAAGGGCAGCGCGCGACTGCGGCAGGCGGTGAACCTGATGGCCGACCATATCGAAACGCCGCTGCCGCTGTCGGACCTTGCCCATCGTCTGGGCGTGTCGCTCAGCAAGCTCGACCGGCTGTTCAAGGCCGAGCTGAACATGGCGCCGGGCCGATATTACCAGATGCTGCGGCTGTCGCAGGCGCGCGATCTGGCCGCCAGCAGCGATTTCGCTCTGCACGAGATCGCGCTGCGCTGCGGCTATGCCAGCGCCGCCGCGCTCGGCAAGGCGTTCCGCCGCGCCTATGGCCATGCCATCCGTCAGGCGCCGCGCCGAGGCTGAGCCGCCCTTGCACAGCCGCACGATTTGCGCTTTGTCTCGCGGCATGGACAGGTTGCGTTTTTCCCCGATCGCCGCCGGCTTGCCGGCCACGGTGCCCTTCACCGGCCCCGAAACGCTGGAGCGTCGCCGTGGCGCGCCCTTCATCGCCCGGCTGGGCGCCAATGAGAACGGCTTCGGCCCCTCTCCGCGCGCGGTGGCGGCCATGGCGCAGGCGGCGGCCGAACAGTGGAAATATGCCGATCCCGACAGCCATGACCTGCGCCATGCGCTGGCTGCCCATCACGGTGTCGACCCCGCCCAGATCATGCTGGGTGAGGGGGTGGACGGGCTGCTGGGCCTGCTGGTGCGCCTCACCGTGGCGCCGGGCGATGTGGTCGTGACCTCTGAAGGCGCCTATCCCACCTTCAACTTCCATGTCGCGGGCTTCGGCGGCCAGCTGGTCAAGGTGCCCTATCGCGACGATGCCGAGGATCCGCAGGCGCTGCTGCAGGCGGCGGCCCGGCATGGCGCACGGCTGGTCTATCTGGCCAACCCCGACAATCCGATGGGCAGCTGGCATCCCGGCAGCACCATCACCGCCATGCTGGACGATCTGCCGCCCGGCGCGCTGCTGGTGCTGGACGAAGCCTATGCCGAATTCGCCCCGGCCGAGGCGATCCCGCAGATCGACCCCGCCGACCCGCGCGTGATCCGGTTTCGCACCTTCTCCAAGGCTTACGGCATGGCGGGCGCGCGCATCGGCTATGCCATCGGCCCGGCGCCACTGATCGCGGGTTTCGATCGCATCCGCAACCATTTCGGCATCAACCGCGTCGGCCAGATCGGCGCGCTGGCCGCGCTGGCCGATCAGGACTGGCTGCACCAAACCCGCGAAAAGGTCGCGACGGCACGCGACCGCATCGCCGGGATCGCCCGCGACAACGGGCTGACGGCGCTGCCCTCGGCCACCAATTTCGTCGCCGTGGACTGCGGCGGCGATGGCGACTTCGCCCGCCGCGTGCTCGCCGCCCTCGCCGATCTCGGTATCTTCGTGCGCATGCCGGGCGTGGCGCCGCTCGACCGCTGCATCCGCGTCTCCTGTGGCCCCGAACCCGAGCTGGCGGCCTTTGCCACGGCCCTGCCACAGGCCCTGGCTCTGGCGCGGACGGCCTGATCCTTCACCATTTTCCAAATACCCATGCGGCCTCTGCCACCGGGCCCATCAGTCCAGCGGCAGCGCCGTCGTCGCCTTCAGCTCTTCCATCGACAGCAGGGCGGTGACGTTGTGGATCCGCACCTCGGAAATCAGCGCCTGATAGAAGCGGTCATAGGCGCGGGCATTGCGCACCCGCACCTTCAGGATATAGTCGATGTCGCCGGCCAGCCGATGCGCCTCGATCACCTCGGGGCGGGCGCGCACGGCGGCCAGAAACTTGCGCGCCCAGTCGGGGTCATGCTCGCTGGTGCGGATCAGGACAAAGAAACAGGCGTCCAGACCCAGGGAATCGGGGTCCAGCAGCGCCACCTGTCCCCGGATCACGCCGGCCTCGCGCAGCTTGCGGATTCGGTTCCAGACCGGGGTTTTCGAGGCCCCGACGCGGGCCGCGATATCGTCCAGTGACAGGGTCGCATCCTCCTGCAGCAGGGACAGGATTTTGCGGTCGACCGCGTCCAGCCGGATCGGTGTTTGTCTGTCTTGCTCCATCGCGAAATCTGATCCCGTAACACCGGCCCAACTGCGGACCTGTTTCTTATTTATTCTCCCCACTCGTCAATAAGGGGGAAGATTTTCTATATAGAGCACACCCATACCGAAAGGCAAAAGGCGATGTCCAAAGGCTTCACCCCCACACCCGCAAAACCCGCCGTCATTACCGCCAATGACCTGCGTCTGGGCCATTGCGTGTGGATGCGTGATGGCGGCTGGACCGCCGATCCGCGCGAAGCCGAGCTGTTCGAGGACGAGGCCATTGCCGAACTGGCGATGATCGAGGCGATCCGGCAGTCCAACATCGTCGTCGGCCCCTATCTGGCCGAGGCCCGTCGCGGTCAGGACGGCCGCCCCGAGCCCACCCATTTCCGCGAGGCCTTCCGCCGCCGTGGCCCCTCCAACTATTTCCACGGCATCCAAGCCGAACTCGCGCAATCTGATACCGAGGCCAGCCATGTTTGACGCCCGCCCCCAGCACAACGAATACCTGCGCCACCGCGCGCAGCAGTTCCGCGCCCAGGTCGCGCGCCGGCTGGACGGTTCGCTGACCGAGGACGAATTCCGCCCGCTGCGCCTGATGAACGGCGTCTATCTGCAGCTGCATGCCTATATGCTGCGCGTGGCCATCCCCTATGGCACGATCAGCCCCGACCAGATGCGCACGCTCGCGCTTCTGGCCGAGAAATGGGACAAGGGCTATGGCCATTGGACCACGCGCCAGAACATCCAGTACAACTGGCCGAAACTGGTCGATATCCCGGACATGCTTGACGCTCTGGCCGAGGTTGGCCTGCATGCCATCCAGACCTCGGGCAACACGATCCGCAACACCACGACCGACGCCTTTGCGGGCGCCGCCGCCGATGAGGTTGCCGATCCGCGCCCCTATGGCGAGCTGATCCGGCAATGGTCGACCGACCATGCCGAATATCAATTCCTGCCGCGCAAGTTCAAGATCGCCATCACCGGCTCGGAACATGACCGCGCCGTGATCGCCGCGCATGACATCGGCCTGCGCCTGAAACGCGATGCCGAGGGCGGGATCGGCTATCAGGTCTGGGTCGGCGGCGGGCTGGGCCGCACGCCGATGATCGGTCAGGTGGTGCGCGAATTCCTGCCCGAGGCCGACCTGCTGCCCTATCTGGAAGCGATCATCGCGGTCTACAACCTGTCGGGGCGGCGCGACAACAAATACAAGGCCCGCATCAAGATCACCGTCGCCGAGCGCGGTCTGGACGTGATCCGCGACGAGGTCGAGGCCGAGTTCATCAACCGCCGCGCCGCCTTTGCCGGCGTCGATCAGGACTATCTGGCCGCGCTGAAGGCGATGTTTGCGGCCCCGACCTTCCGCGTCGCGCCCGAGGGCGATTACGAGGCGCAGCGCGCCGCCAATCCCGCCTTCCGCAGCTGGACGGACACCAACCTCTCGGCCCACAAGGCGCCGGGCTATGCCAGCGTCAAGGTCAGCTTCAAGGCGCCGGGCCAGACGCCGGGCGACGCCTCGGCCGCGCAGATGCGCGTGCTGGCCGATCTGGCACAGCGCTATGGCCATTCGGACCTGCGCATCAGCCATGACCAGAACGTGGTGCTGCCGCATGTGCACAAGTCGGACCTCTTCGCGGTCTATCAAGAGCTGAAGGGCGCCGGCCTGCATACGGCCAATGCCGGGTTGATCTCGGACATCATCGCCTGCCCGGGCATGGACTATTGCGCGCTGGCCACCGCCCGCTCGATCCCGATCGCGCAAGAGATCGCCGAGCACTTCCGCGCCCGTGATCTTGAGGACGATATCGGCAAGATCGACATCCGCATCTCGGGGTGCATCAACGCCTGCGGCCACCACCACCTTGGCCATATCGGCATTCTGGGGCTGGATCGCGCCGGCGTGGAAAACTACCAGATCACGCTGGGCGGTGACGGTTACGAGATCCCGCAGATCGGGCAAAAGCCCGGCGCCGGTTTCCCGGCCGAAGAGGTCGTGGGCGCCGTCGATCGGCTCATCAATGCCTATCTGGACCTGCGGTCCTCGCCCGAGGAGCGCTTCATCGACGCCTATCGTCGGGTCGGCATGGCGCCGTTCAAGGCGGCGCTTTACGAAACGGCTGCCCATGCTTGATGACACATTGGATGCCCGCGCCTCGCGCCTGAACGATCGTTACAAGCATCACGCCGCGACCGAAGTGTTGCGGCGGGCCCTGCGCGACCCCGATCTGGGGTCGACCACGCTGGTTTCCAGCTTTGGCTCGGAATCGGTGGTGTTGCTGCACATGGTCTCGGTGGTGGCGCCAGGCACGCCGGTGCTGTTCATCGACACGATGATGCTGTTTCAGGAAACGCTGGATTATCAGCTGGAGGTCACCCAAAAGCTGGGCCTGACCGACGTGCGCGTGATCCGCGCCACCGAACCCGAGGTGGCGCTGAACGACCCGGACGGCACGCTGCACCAGTTCAACACCGACGCCTGCTGCGATTTCCGCAAGACCATTCCCCTGGAGCGCGAGCTGTCGAAATTCGACGCATGGATCACCGGGCGCAAGCGCTTTCAGGGCGGTCAGCGTCAGGAGCTGGAGTTCTTCGAGGCCGAGCCGCCGCTGCGGCTGCGCATCAACCCGCTGGCGCATTGGCGCCGCGAGGACATTCAGGAATATATGGCCGAGAACAACCTGCCGCGCCATCCGCTGGTCGCCAAGGGCTATGCCTCGATCGGCTGCGCGCCCTGCACCTCGCCGATCAAGCCCGGCGAGGATCCGCGTGCCGGACGCTGGCGCGGCAGTCAAAAGACCGAATGCGGCATCCATTTCATCGGCGGCAAGATGGTCCGCGCAGGAGCGAACACATGAGCGATTTCTTTCTGGTCCGCGACGACGGTTTCCATCCCGATGACGGTGCCGAGGCTCCGGTTCTGTCGCCCGATACCGATCCGGCGGGCCTTGACGCCTATCTGGGCCTTGAGCTGGTCGCGGTGGACTTTCCGTCCTTTACCGATGGCCGAGGCTTTACGCTGGCCCGGCTTTTGCGCGAAAAGGGCTACCGGGGCCGCCTGCGTGCCGTGGGCAGCCTGATCGCCGACCAATATGCCATGGCGCGCCGCGTGGGCTTTGACGAGGTCCGCATCCCGGCCGCACTGGCCGCCCGCCAGCCGCAGGAGCAATGGCTTTACCGTGCCGACTGGCAGGATTGGGACCATCGGTCGCGCCTTGCCGGATGAGATCGGGGTTTTCCCCCGGCCGCCTTGTGATCTAGATAGACCGGAATTGACATGACCCTGGATGTGCCCGTGGCCGAAGCCGCTGCCAAACCCGCCAAAACTGTGCCTGACGCCCAGACCGTGACCGCGGTCAAGCATTGGACGGACCGGCTTTTCTCGTTCCGGGTGACGCGCCCGGCGTCGCTGCGCTTCCGCTCGGGCGAGTTCGTGATGATCGGTCTGCCGGGCGACAACGGCCGGCCGATCCTGCGCGCCTATTCCATCGCCTCGCCGGCATGGGATGACGAGCTGGAATTCTATTCGATCAAGGTGCCGGACGGGCCGCTGACCTCGAAGTTGCAGAATATCCAGGTCGGCGACGAGATCATCCTGCGCCCGAAGCCGGTGGGCACGCTGGTGCTGGACGCGCTGCTGCCGGGCAAACGGCTGTGGTTTCTGGCGACCGGCACCGGGCTTGCGCCCTTTGCCAGCCTGATGCGCGAGCCGGAAAGCTATGAGCGCTTCGAGCAGGTGATCATGATGCACACCTGCCGCACCGCCGACGAGCTGACCTATGGCCGCGATCTGGTCGAGAACCTGAAGCATGATCCGCTGCTGGGCGAGATCTATGGCGAGGATTTCGCCAAGCGGCTGCTGTATTACCCGACCACGACGCGTGAGGACAGCCCGCTGATGGGCCGCATCACCGACAACCTGACCTCGGGCAAGGTCTTTACCGACCTGAACCTGCCGCCGATGGACCCGGCCACGGACCGGGCGATGATCTGCGGCAGCCTTGCCTTCAACACGGATGTGAAGGCCGTTCTGGAAGGCTTTGGCCTGCGCGAGGGCGCCAACAGCGAGCCCAAGGAATTTGTGGTCGAGAAGGCGTTCGTGGGCGACGGCATCTGAGGTTGCGCCGGGGGTTTCACACCCCCGGACCCCCGTGGGATACTTGTCCACGAAAGAAGCCCGGCGTTGACAGTTCGCAGGACGCCCCCCATGTTCCGACGCCGAATCATGCGAAGGAATTTCAATGGCTGTCGTCGTCGTCGAATCTCCGGCCAAGGCCAAGACGATCAACAAATACCTGGGCGACGACTATACCGTTCTGGCGTCCTTCGGGCATGTGCGCGACCTGCCGCCCAAGGATGGCAGCGTCGATCCAGAAGCCGATTTCGCAATGAAATGGGAGGTTGCGGCGGATAGCCGCAAGCATGTCAAGGCGATCAAGGATGCGCTGGCGAGCGATCCGAACCTGATCCTGGCCACCGACCCCGATCGCGAGGGCGAGGCGATTTCCTGGCACCTGCTGGAAACGCTGGCACCGGCGCTGAAGAAGGGGGCCGCCGTCAGCCGGGTGACCTTCAACGCCATCACCAAAAATGCCGTGACCGAGGCCATGGCCAATCCGCGCCAGATCGACCAGCCGCTGGTCGATGCCTATCTGGCGCGGCGGGCGCTGGACTATCTGGTCGGCTTCAACCTGTCGCCGGTGCTGTGGCGCAAGTTGCCGGGCGCGAAATCGGCGGGCCGGGTGCAATCGGTCGCCCTGCGCATCATCGTCGACCGCGAGATGGAGATCGAGGCCTTCAAGGCGCGCGAATACTGGTCGGTGCACGCCCGGCTGGCGACGCCGCGCGGCGATGAGTTCGACGCGACCATGACCGTCTTTGGCGGCAAGAAGCTGGAACGTTTCGACATTGCCGATGAAGAGACCGCCAAGCTGGCCGTAACCGCGATCCGCGACCGGGCGCTGAAGGTCGAAAGCGTCTCGGCCAAGCCTGCCAGCCGCAACCCGTGGCCGCCCTTCATGACCTCGACCCTGCAGCAAGAGGCCAGCCGCAAGCTGGGCCTTGGCGCGCGGGCCTGCATGTCGGCGGCGCAGCGGCTGTATGAGGCCGGCCACATCACCTATATGCGGACCGATGGCATCGACATGGCGCCCGAGGCCGTGATGGCCGCGCGCGACGCCATCAGGAAGCGCTTTGGCGAGGATTACCTGCCGAAATCGCCGCGCATGTATAAAAACAAGGCCAAGAACGCGCAGGAAGCCCACGAATGTATCCGTCCCACCGACATGATGCTGTCGCCCGACAAGCTGCCGGTCGCGGACAAAGATCAGAAGGCGCTCTATGACCTGATCTGGAAGCGCACCATCGCCAGCCAGATGGAATCGGCCCGCATGGAGCGCACCACGGTCGAGATTGCCAGCGCCGACGGGCAGGTGGGTCTGCGCGCCAATGGGCAGGTCATGCTGTTCGACGGCTTCCTGAAAGTCTATGATCAGGGTCGCGATGATGAGGATGACGAGGACAGCCGCCGTCTGCCGCTGATCCATGAGGGCGAGGCCACCGAAAAGCGTTCGGTCACGCCCGAGCAGCACTTCACCCAGGCGCCGCCGCGCTATACCGAGGCCACGCTGGTCAAGCGCATGGAAGAGCTGGGCATCGGCCGCCCCTCGACCTATGCCAGCATCGTCACGACCATTCAGGACCGCGATTACGTCCGCAAGGAGCAGAACCGCCTGATCCCCGAAGACAAGGGCCGGCTGGTCACCATCTTTCTGCTGAAATATTTCCCGCGCTATGTCAGCTATGATTTCACTGCCCATCTGGAAGGTGAACTCGACGACATCAGCGCCGGCGATCTGGCTTACCGCGAGGTGCTGCGGCGTTTCTGGCGCGATTTCACCGTCGCGCTGGAGGGCACCAGCGAGCTGCGCATCACCGAAGTGCTGGACGCCATCGACGAGGCCTTGGCGCCGCATCTTTATCCGCCGCGCCCCGATGGCTCTGACCCGCGCGAATGCCCGGTCTGCCACAAGGGCCGGCTGCATCTGAAGACCGCGCGCTCGGGCGGGGCATTCATCGGCTGCACCAACTATCCCGAATGCCGCTTTACCCGGCCAATCGGCAATCCCGATGCCGAGGTGGTGGGCGACACCGTTCTGGGCACCGACAATGGCGACGAGATCAGCCTGAAGAACGGCCGCTTTGGTCCCTATGTCCAGCGCGGTGAGGCGACAGCCGAGGTGCCAAAGCCGCCGCGCTCCTCGATCCCCAAGGGCTGGGAGCTTGCCTCGGTCGATCTGGAAAAGGCGCTGGCCCTGCTGGCCTTGCCGCGCGAGATCGGGCCGCATCCCGAGGATGGCGTGCCGGTCGAGGCCGGGATCGGGCGCTATGGCCCCTATGTCAAGCACGGCTCGAAATACGCGAACCTGCCGGATGTGGACGAGGTCTTTACCATCGGCATGAACCGCGCGGTCGAGGTTCTGGCCTCGAAGGTGGTGCGTGGCCGGGCTGCGGCTGCCGCACCGCTGGCGGAGCTGGGTGAGCATCCTGATGGCGGGCCGGTGCAGGTCATGGCCGGGCGCTATGGTCCCTATGTGAAATGGGGCAAGGTGAATGCGACCCTGCCGCGAGATCTGGAGCCCGGGGCGATCACACTGGAACGGGCGCTGGAGCTGATCACCGAAAAGGCCGGCAAGGCCAAGAAACCCGCCCGGGCCTCGGCCAAGGCCGAAAAGGCACCGGCCAAGAAGGCACCGGCGAAAAAGGCGCCTGCGAAAAAGGCTGCAGCCAAGAAGCCGGCAGCGAAGAAGGCCGCAGCAGAAACTTCTGGCGAGGAGGTGCCGGCGGCGAAAAAACCCGCCGCCCGCAAGGCCACGACCCGGAAAGCCGCTGCCAATCCTGACCCCGAGGCCTGACGGGGCAGGGCGCGCCTGCCTCCCCATGGGCGCGGGCAGCCCCGTCCTCGTGCGATATGCGAACATCGGCATCCGCGCCCCCTCTGCGTTGCATCGGCGGGGCGCGGCATGGCGGCAGTCGCGTTGACTCCGTTCCGCAACGTCGCCAAAACGAAGCGGAACCAGGCGGAGGATTTCATGAAGAAGGTCTATGGCAGCGCGGCTGAGGCGCTGGACGGACTGCTCAAGGACGGCATGTTCATTGCTGCCGGCGGCTTTGGTCTGTGCGGCATTCCCGAGCTTCTGATCGACGCGATCCACAAGGCGGGCACCAAGGATCTGACCATCGCCAGCAACAACTGCGGCGTGGATCATTTCGGTCTGGGCATCCTGCTCGACTCGCGCCAGATCAAGAAGATGATCTCGTCCTATGTCGGCGAGAACGCGGAATTCATGCGTCAGTATCTCTCGGGCGAGCTGGAGCTGGAATTCAACCCGCAGGGCACGCTGGCCGAACGCATGCGGGCGGGCGGCGCGGGCATCCCCGGTTTCTACACCAAGACCGGCGTCGGCACGGTGATCGCCGAGGGCAAGGATCACAAGGATTTCGACGGCGAAACCTATATCCTTGAACGCGGCATTGTCGCGGATCTGGCCATCGTCAAGGGCTGGAAGGCCGACGAGTCCGGCAACGTGATCTTTCGCAAGACGGCGCGCAACTTCAACGTCCCGGCGGCGAAATGCGGCCGCGTCTGCATTTGCGAGGTCGAGGAGATCGTCCCGACCGGCAGCCTTGACCCTGACCATATCCACCTGCCGGGCATCTATGTGCACCGCCTGATCCAGGGCCAGCACGAGAAGCGCATCGAACAGCGCACCACCCGCAAGAAGGAGGCCTGAGCATGTGGGACCGCAACCAGATGGCTGCCCGCGCGGCGCAAGAGCTTCAGGACGGCTGGTATGTGAACCTGGGGATCGGCATCCCGACCCTGGTGTCGAACTATATCCCCGAGGGCGTCGAAGTGACGCTGCAATCGGAAAACGGCATGCTGGGCATTGGCCCCTTCCCCTATGAGGGCGAAGAGGACCCCGATCTGATCAACGCCGGCAAGCAGACCGTCACCGCCGAGAAACAGACATCGTTCTTTGACAGCTCGGAAAGCTTTGCCATGATCCGCGGGGGCAAGATCGCCATGGCGATCCTTGGCGCGATGGAGGTGGCCGAGAACGGCGATCTCGCGAACTGGATGATCCCCGGCAAGCTCGTGAAGGGCATGGGCGGTGCGATGGATCTGGTCGCTGGCGTGAAGCGCGTTGTGGTGGTCATGGACCACACCAACAAGGCGGGCGAATCCAAGGTGCTCAAGGCCTGCACCCTGCCGCTGACAGGGCAGAAGGTCGTTGACCGCATCATCACCAACCTTGGTGTGCTGGATGTGGTCGAGGGCGGGTTGCGGATCGTGGAGCTGGCCGATGGCGTCAGCGAGGACGAGCTGCGCACGGCGACCGAGGCGACCATCGTCGGCTGAGGCTGACAGGGCAGAGGGGGCTGTCTGCCCCCTCTTGCGGCTGGCGCCGCAATTCACCCCCGAGGATATTTGGACACGAAAGAATGGGCGATTGGGGACCCGAGCAGATCGCGGCGCTGTTCACCCGCGATGGGCAATATCTTTGTGCGCGCTGGGGGCGCCCGGTCGCGCCGGTCATCTTTGGGCTGGCCGATGAGACGCTGGACGTCTTTCGCAGCGTCACGCGGGCAGCACTTGCGCATGCCGGGATCCCGCTGGCCGAGACCGATCCCGAAATGGGCGCCAATCTGCTGAGCTTCTTCGTGCGGAATTGGGCCGAGCTTGAGGGGATACCCGACCTCGCGCGGCTGACGGGCCAGGACGATCTGCCCGCAAGGCTGCAAGCGCAAGCCGCCGATCAATATCGCATCTTTCGCTTTGACGCCGATGGCGGCATCCGCGCCTGTATCACTCTGGTCAACATGGGCGGCCGTCTGGCCGATGCCCATCCCGCAGAGCTGGCCGAGGCCTTGGTCATGCGCTCGCTGCTGACCTTTGCGCAAGAAGTGCCCCCTTCGCCCAGCCTTGCCGTGCTGATCCGCGCGGCCTATGACCCGGCCATGCCCTTGGTGGCTCGCGATCCGTCGCACGCCTTGCGGCTGGCGGCGCGCATGGCCGTCGCACGCTAGTTTCTTTCGTGGTCAAATATCCTCCGGGGGAGTCGCCGGCACGGCGACGGGGGTGGAAAACCCCCATGCGACAGATCAGGCAGGAGAGCCGCCGATGCATCAATTCCCCATCCGCGTCTATTACGAAGACACCGACCTGGCTGGCATTGTCTATTACGCCAACTATCTGAAGTTCATCGAACGTGGCCGCAGCGAGTGGCTGCGCGATCTGGGCATCGATCAGGTCGTCCTGAAACGCGAAGGCATGGTCTTTGTCGTCCGGCGTGTCGAGGCGGATTATCTGGCCCCGGCGCATTTCGACGACCATCTGAGCGTCGAATCGCAGCTCCACGAGATCGGATCGGCCCGCATCGCCATGCGCCAGTCAGTGATCCGCGCCGGCAAGACGCTGTTCAGCGCGCTGGTGACGCTGGTCTGCATCAATGACGCTGGCCGGCCGGTGCGGATTCCACCCGCTCTGGTTGCGCAACTGACGCAGAATTGAGACGGGCCGGGGTTTGTCCCCGGCCGCAGTTCTGCTAAGGCCCGCATGAGAAGCCGCATCCAGCGGCCCCAAGAACAGGCCAAATCCGATGGAACAACTCGCCGGAGCCGGGACGCCGGTCGATTTTTCGCTGATCGCGCTTTTCATGCGCGCCTCGCTGACGGTGCAGATCGTCATGCTGATCCTGCTTCTGGCCTCGTTCTGGGCGTGGTCGATCATCATCCGCAAGCTGATCACCTTTGCCGCCGCCCGTCGCGACGCCGAGAAATTCGACCGCGCCTTCTGGTCGGGCCAGCCGCTGGACGATCTTTACGACCGCATCGGCGAAGAGCCCAAGGGTGCCTCCGAGCGGATCTTTTCGGCGGGCATGACCGAATGGCGCCGCAGCCATCGCGATGATGGCGGGCTGATCGCGGGCGCGACCTCCCGCATCGACCGCGCCATGAGCGTGGCGATCAACCGCGAAGGCGACAAGCTGACTGCGGGCCTGCCGTTCCTGGCCACTGTCGGCTCGACCGCACCCTTCATCGGGCTTTTCGGCACCGTCTGGGGCATCAAGACCGCCTTCGAGGAAATCGCGATTTCGCAGAACACCTCGCTGGCCGTGGTCGCGCCGGGCATCGCCGAGGCGCTTGTCGCGACCGCGCTGGGGCTTTTCGCCGCCATTCCGGCCGTGATCCTTTACAACAAGCTCAGCTCGGACAGCGACCGGCTCATCGGCAATTACGAAAGCTTTGCAGACGAGTTCTCGACCATCATGTCGCGTCAGCTGGACGAGGAATAGATGGGCGCAGGGGTGGTCAAGAAGGCCCGGCGGGGGCGCGGACGCGCCAAATCCCAGCCGATGGCCGAAATCAACGTCACGCCCTTTGTCGACGTGATGCTGGTGCTGCTGATCATCTTCATGGTCGCGGCGCCGCTTCTGACCGTGGGCGTGCCGCTGCAACTGCCCAAGACCGCCGCGCAGGCGGTCCCGGCCGAACCGGAGGAGCCGCTGGCGGTCTCGGTCACGCCCGAGGGGCCGATCATGGTGATGAACACCGAGGTCCCCGAGGATGAGCTGGTCACCAAGCTGCGCGCTGTCGCCTCCGAGCGGCAGAGCGACAAGATCTATCTGCGCGCCGATGGCACGATCCCCTACTCCCGCATCATGCAGGTGATGGGGGCGTTGAATGCCGCCGGTTTCAGCAACATCGTGCTGGTCACCGACACCGGCGGCCCGCGCATGGACGCGGGCACCAAGGGCTAGAGCGATGGATCGCGCCGACCGCATCGGCTATTGGGTTTCGGGTGCCGCGCACCTGGGCGTGCTGGGTTTTGCCATTCTGGGCGGGGCGCTGTTCCGTCCGCAGCCGCTGGAGGCCGTGCGCATGGCCGAGGTCTCGACCATGTCCGAAGCCGAGTTTCAGGCGCTGGCGAGTGCTGCCGAGGGTCGCGCGCCCTTAGCTGATGTCGCTGCGACGACGCCCGCGCAGCCCAAAAGCCCCGCTACCGAGGATCGGGCCGGCGCGCCCGAGGCGCAAAGCCCGCCCGCCCCGGATGAGGCCGCCGCCGAGTTGTCCGCTCCCGCCCGTCCCGAGGCGCGCCCCGACCTGTCGGACCTGCAAAAAGCCGCGCCGGTCGAGGTGGCGACGCTGGCGCCGCAGCCTGAACCGCCAGCCTCTGCCGACAGCGCCGCCGCCCGCCCGGCCAGCGCCTCGCGTCCGCAACCGGCCCGGCAGACGCCGGCGGCGCTGGCGCCGGTCGAGCCGGGCTCGACCCTGGCGCCGCAGGCCTCCGCCCGCCCGCGCGGTCGCCCCGATGGGCTGGCCGAGGCGC
>NZ_WMIF01000004.1 GCF_009711185.1 Paracoccus limosus | reverse complement strand
GCTTCAGCAAACTGAAAAACAGCCGCCGGCTGGCAACCCGCTACGACAAAACCGCAGACAGTTTCCTCGGCTTCGTAGACGTCGCCTGCATCAGGCTCTGGCTCCGCCATTTGTCAACATGACCTAAATATCCCGGGGGTTTGGGGGCAGAGCCCCCATGAACCTGCCTTACTTCTCGGGCACCAGCCCGCGCGGCGCAAAGCGCAGCACCAGCAACAAGACCACCCCCATGGCGATAAAGCGCATATGCGGCGCGCCGTCGATCAGATGGCTGCGCAACGCGCCCTCGGGCAGCGCCACGGTCACCAGATGCATGAAGGCCGGTCCCCAGACCTCGGCCTTGATCCACAAAAACCAGATCAGCACCGCACCCAGCACCGCGCCCCAGTTGTTGCCCGAGCCGCCGACGATCACCATGACCCAGATCAGGAAGGTATAGCGCAGCGGGTTGAAGCTGCCGGGGGACAGCAGCCCGTCCAGCGTCACCATCATCGCGCCGCCCAGACCGATCACCGCCGAGCCGATAACAAAGATCTGCAAATGCCTCCCGGTCACATTCTTGCCCATGGCCGAGGCGGCGGTCTCATTGTCGCGGATCGCGCGCATCATCCGGCCCCAGGGCGATTTCAGCGCCAGTTCCGCCAGCAGGATCAGCGCCAGCAGCACCGCGCCGAACAGCCCGGCATAAAGCAGCTTGACCCAGATCCCCGAGGCGGTGGCAGGGTCCGTGCCCCAGCTGGCTGCCCAGGCGACGAAACCGGGATCGGCCTGCAGATCCAGCTCATAGGGCACCGGGCGCGGGATGCCGGACATGTTCTTTACGCCGCGCGACAGCCATTCCTCATTGCGCATCACCGCGACGATGATCTCGCCGATCCCCAGGGTGGCAATCGCCAGATAGTCCGAGCGCAGACCCAGCGCCACCTTGCCGACGCCCCATGCGGCGGCAGCGGCAAACAGCGCCCCCACCGGCCAGGACAGCAGCACCGGCCAGCCAAGCCCGCCGATATTGCCGGCCGAGGCGGCATTATTGGCCTCGATCGCCGCAACGGCCGGATCGAAAAGCCAGCGATAGGCGAAAAATCCCAGCACCAGTACCAGCGTGACGGCCAGCCCGCGCAGGCGCGGCACGCGCCGCCATGCTTGCACCGCCAGCGCCAGCGTGCCCAAGCCTACGATCAGCGCCGCCAGAATGCGCGGCCCGCCGGCGGCCCAGGCGCCCGGAACCGGAGCTGTGGCGACCAGCGCCGGCCCGAGGGCCCCCAGGGCCAGAAAGCCCACGATGCCGGCGTTGAACAGCCCGGCATAGCCCCATTGCATATTGACCCCCAGCGCCATGACGGCCGAGATCAGCCCCATGTTCAGGATGGCCAGCGCCGAGTTCCAGCTGCCCGAAAACAGCGCATTGCGGGTCGTGCCCTCCAGCACGAACAGGATGACGATCAGAAAAAGCACCACCGGCGCGCGCCAGCGGCTGGAGGCATCGGCCTGACGGGTGTTCGACATGGGTGCCTCCTCAGTAGCTCTTGCCGCGGAACAGGCCGGTGGGCCGGAACAGCAGGACGACGATCAGGATCACGAAACTGACGGCGAATTTGTATTCGGTCGACAGCAGTTGCAGCAGACCGTCGCTTTGATAACCCAGATAGCCGGCGACCTTTTTCCACGGATAGGTCACCGCCACCTCGGAAAAAGCGACGATAAAGCCGCCCGCGACCGCGCCCAGCGGATTGCCAAGGCCACCCACGATCGAGGCGGCAAAGATCGGCAGCAGGATCTGGAAATAGTTGAAGGCCTTGAAGGACTTGTCGAGCCCGTAAAGCGTGCCCGCCGTCACCGCCAGCGCGGTCGCGATGATCCAGGTCAGCCGGACGACACGTTCGGGCTCGATCCCCGACAGCAGGGCCAGATCCTCATTGTCGGCATAGGCCCGCATCGCCTTGCCAGCCTTGGAGCGCGCCAGAAAGCGGAACAGCGCCCAGCAGGCCAGGGCGGTGATGACCAGTGTCAGCGCCTGGCTCACGCGCAGCGACAGGCCCTCGGTCAAGCCCGACCAAGCCTTGAACTGCTGGACCGAGAACAGGAACCGCGCGCCATCGTCAAAGCGGATCTCGTCGACGCCGATCACCAGCCGGGTGACGCCGTTCATGATGAACATCACGCCCACCGAGGCCATGACCAGAATGATCGGCTCGGATTTCTTGCGCCGGTAAAAACGATAGATCCCCCGGTCGGTGCCCAGCACCACCAGCGAGGTCAGTGCGATGCCGACCGGCAGCGCCAGCAGCGCGGTGGGCAGCGGCCCCAGCGAGACGCCAAGCGCCTGCAGCCCCCATGTCACCAGAATGACGAAGGCCGTCCCCAGCGCCATGGTGTCGCCATGGGCAAAGTTGGAAAAGCGCAGGATGCCATAGATCAGCGTCACCCCCAGCGCGCCAAGCGCCAGCTGCGCGCCATAGGCAGCGGCGGGGATCACGACAAAGTTCAGCAGCGCCACGAGCGCGTTCAGGATATCCATGGCTCAGCCCCCCAGGAACGTGCGGCGCACCTCGGGGTCGGCCATCAATGCCTTGCCAGAGTCGGTATAGCGGTTCGCGCCCTGCACCAGAACATAGCCGATATCGGCGATTTCCAGCGCCTGCCGGGCATTTTGTTCGACCATCAGGATGGAAATGCCGGTGCGGGCCACCTCGATGATGCGGTCGAACAGCTCGTCCATGACGATGGGCGACACGCCGGCCGTGGGCTCGTCCAGCATCAGCAGGCTGGGGCGCGTCATCAGCGCGCGGCCCACCGCGACCTGCTGGCGCTGGCCGCCCGACAGCTCGCCCGCGTTCTGGCGGCGCTTGTCGGCCACGGCGGGGAACAGTTCGTAAACCTGGGCAATGGTGTCGCGATAATCGTCCTCGCGGATATAGGCGCCCATCTGCAGATTTTCCTCGACCGTCATGGTCGGAAAGATGTTATGGGTTTGCGGCACGAAGCCCATGCCCTTGCGCACGCGCTCTTGCGGGCTAAGGCCGGTGATATCCTCGCCGCCCAGCGTCACCGCGCCGTCACGCAGGTTCAGCATGCCAAAGACCGCCTTCATCGCGGTGGATTTGCCGGCGCCGTTCGGGCCGACGATCACGGCGATCTGGCCCTTGTCCACAGTCAGGGTGCAGCCGTTCAGGATATCGGCCTTGCCATAGCCGCCGCGCATGTCGGTCGCGGAAAGATAGGGTTGCGCCATCAGCCTTTCTCCCCGTCGAAGGCCCCGGCCTCGTCGCCCAAGCCCGGCTGCGCGCCATGGCTTTCGCCCGTCACCCGCTCGACGGCCTCTTCGGCCGCCACCTTGTTCTTCAGCCCGGTGCCCAGATAGGCCTCGATCACCGCCTCGTTTTGCATGATGCTCGAAGCCGAGCCCTGCGCCAGAACCTTGCCCGCCGCCATGACGATCACCGGATCGCAAAGCCGGCCGATGAAATCCATGTCATGCTCGATGACGCAGAAGGTATAGCCGCGCTCCTTGTTCAGCCTAACGATGGCATCGCCGATGGTGCCCAAAAGGGTGCGGTTCACGCCGGCGCCGACCTCGTCCAGAAACACGATCTTGGCGTCCACCATCATGGTGCGCCCCAGTTCCAGAAGCTTCTTCTGCCCGCCTGACAGGTTGCCGGCCTTTTCATCGGCGACATGGCTGATGGTCAGGAACTCCAGCACCTCGTCGGCCTTCTTGCGCAAGGCCCGCTCTTCCTCGCGGATGCGGCCGCGCTTCAGCCATGCGTTGACCAGCGTCTCGCCGGTCTGGGCGCCGGGCACCATCATCAGGTTCTCGCGCACCGTCATCGAGGAAAACTCATGCGCCAGCTGGAAGGTGCGCAGCAGCCCCTTGTGGAACAACTGGTGCGGCGCAAGGCCGGTGATGTCCTCGCCGTCCATCACAACCCGGCCCGAGGTCGGTTTAAGAACCCCGGCGATCACGTTGAACAGCGTGGATTTTCCTGCTCCGTTCGGGCCGATCAGCCCGGTGATCGAACCGGTCTCGATCGTCACGCTGGCGCCGTCCACGGCGCGAAAGCCCCCGAAATGTCGGTGCAGGTCATGGACCTGGATCATGTCTCTCCCCAACCTTCGCATTGCGCGAGGAATGCCCGTTATCGGGCTGTTATTTCTTGGAAAAGGGCCCGGATCTCTCCGGGCCCAACCAGTCGCAGAGGCGCGCTTAGCGGTAGCCGACCACGTTCAGCTTGCCGCCCTTGAAATCGACCATGCGATAGACGCCGGCGCTTTCGCCCGGTTCCAGCAGTTCGACGGCGGTGGCGCCGACATAGTCGATGTCCTTGCCTGCGGCCAAAAGCTCCAGCGCCTTGGGCAGATCGCCGGGGTAGATCTTTTCGCCGGGCGCGTTGGCGACGTCCATCACCTTGTCCTTCCAGACCTTCGGGTCCGAAGTCTTGGCGGCTTCCATCGCCAGCATGATCAGCGCAGCCGCGTCATAGGATTCGCCCGAATAGGCCGAGGTGCCGTCAAAGCCAGCTTCTTTCGCCAGCGCCACGAATTTGTCGTGACCCTCGCCCTCGGCCGAGGGATTCTGGCCGAAGGAGGTGTCCAGCTGGGTGCCGAATTTCTCGGCCAGCTTTTCGTTGACCATGCCGTCGGGCAGCACAAAGGTTTCAAAGGCGCCGGTGTCCAGCGCGCCTTGGATGACGCCCGAGCCGCCCTGATCGGCGTAGCCCGCGACGACCAGCGCGTCACCGCCGGCTGCGGCCAGCGCCGCGACCTCGGCCGAATAGTCGGCCTTGCCGTCGTCATGCGCGGCGACCATGGTCACGGTACCGCCCTTGGCCTTGTAGGCGGTGGCAAAGCTGTCGGCGAGGCCCTTGCCGTAATCGTTGTTGGTATAGGTCACGGCGACCGATTTGATGCCTTTTTCCAGCACGCTGTCGGCCATGACCTCACCCTGACGCGCGTCCGAGGGCGAGGTGCGGAAGAAGAAGCCCTTGTCGTCGATGGTCGACAGCGCAGGCGAGGTCGCCGAGGGCGAGATCATGACGACGCCGTTCGGCACGCCGACCTTTTCCAGCGAGGCGATGGTTTCGCCCGAGCACATGCCGCCGACGATGCCCTTGACCTTGTCGGCGGTCACCAGACGTTCCACCGCAGCCACGGCGGCGGCGGCATCGACGCAGGTGCTGTCGGCGACGACCGGGGCGATGGTGGCGCCGCCCAGCAGCTTGCCGCTTTCGCCGACTTGCTTCATTGCCAGTTCGGCGCCTTTCTGGATGCCGGGCGCGATGGATTCCAGCGGGCCGGTCAGGCCGACCGAGATGCCCAGCTTGATCTCCTCGGCCCCGGCGGTACCGGCCAGAACCATGCCGGCGACGCTGGCCAGAAGCAGTTTTTTCATTTTCGTCTCCCTGAGTGGAACATTGTCCTGTCAGACAGGTTATCGACGGTCGCCTTAAATGGAAAGCCTGCAGAGCGGGCAGAATGCCGCGTGCCGGTGGTGACCTTGGGACAGAATGACGCCGGTTCCGGCGATCAGTCCGCCGCCGCCGCGCCGCGCTGGCGATAGGGCGTGCTGCCATAGGTGGCGCGGTAGCATTTCGAGAAATGCGCCGCACTGGCAAAGCCGCAGGCCAGTGCGATCGCGATCACGCTCATCTCGGTCTGCAAAAGCAGGTTGCGCGCGCGTTCCAGCCGGATTTCCATGTAATAGCGCTTGGGCGAGCGGCCCAGATAGCGGGCGAACAGCCGTTCCAGCTGGCGCGGCGACATCTCGGCATCCAGCGCCAGACGGGCCGGGCTGATCGGATCCTCGATATTAGCCTCCATCCGGGCGACGATCTGGGCCAGCCGCGGGTGGCGGGCGCCGATCCGGGTCGGGATCGACAGGCGCTGGTGGTCGTCCTCGGAGCGGATCGAGGTATGGATCATCTGGTCGGCGACGCGGCTGGACAGTTCCGTGCCATGGTCGCGGGCAATCTGGCGCAGCATCAGGTCGATGGCGGTGGTGCCGCCGGCGGCGGTCAGGCGGTTGCCATCCTCGACGAAGACGGTGCGAATCAGCGTGACATCGGGGAAATTCTCGGCAAAGCCGTCCTGATTTTCCCAATGGATGGTGGCGCGGCGGCCTTCCAGCAGACCGGCCTCGGCCAGCACCCATGCGCCGGTGCAGATCGCGCCGATGCGGGGGCCGCGCCGGGCCTCGCGCCGCAACCAACCCAGGATCGGGCGGGTTGCCGCCCGCGCCACATCGACGCCGCCGCAGACGATGATGGTATCGTTGCGCTGCGTCTCGATCAGGCCGCCGTCCAGCACCACGCCCATGCCGTTCGAGGCGCGCACCGTCTCGCCGCTTTCGCCGATCAGCTTCCATTCATAGAGCTGCCGCCCCGAGATCTGGTTGGCCAGCCGCAGGGGTTCGATGGCCGCGGCATGGGCGACCAGCGTAAAGCGTTGCAGCAACAGAAAGATGTAACGCTGTGGGCGGTGCTCGGCCGGGCTGCTGGCCGGGCTGACAGCTGAAGAGGGGTCTGGCATGTCGGTCTTGGTCTGAGGGTCGGCGTAATTCATCAGTCCTTGCTGGTCTGCGCAAGGCTTTTCCTTTGCGAAACGACACACTATATGGCGATCATCGTTTCTTTGGAGGACAGGATAATGGCACAGCACAACACGGCTTCCGCGAACCCGGCCAAGGCATGGGAAAAGCGGGGCTGGCGCGCCTATCCGCGCATCCAGATGCCGGATTATCCTGATACCGGGGCGCTGAACGCGGTCGAGACACAGCTGGCGAAATACCCGCCGCTGGTCTTTGCCGGCGAGGCGCGCCGCCTGAAACAATCGCTGGCGCAGGTCGGCGAAGGCCGCGCCTTCCTGCTGCAGGGCGGCGATTGCGCCGAGAGCTTCAGCGAGTTTTCCGCCGACAACATCCGCGACACCTTCAAGGTGATGCTGCAGATGGCGGTCGTGCTGACCTGGGGCGCGCAGCTGCCGGTGGTCAAGGTCGGCCGCATGGCCGGGCAATTCGCCAAGCCGCGCTCGGCCCCGACCGAGGTCGTGGGCGGGCAGGAACTGCCCAGCTATCGCGGCGACATCATCAACGGTTTCGACTTCACCCCCGAGGCGCGGATTCCCGATCCGCAGCGGATGCTGGCGGCCTATACGCAGGCTGCGGCATCGCTGAACCTGCTGCGTGCGTTCTCGACCGGCGGCTATGCCGACATCCACCGCGTGCAAAGCTGGATCAGCGATTTCACCGGCGGCGAGGAAGCGGCGCGTTACCGTGACATCGCCGACCGCATCGGCGATGCGATGGCCTTCATGGCGGCGGCGGGCGTGACCTCGGATACGGCGCATGAACTGGGGCAGGTGGATTTCTACACCAGCCACGAGGCCTTGCTGCTGGAATACGAAGAGGCGCTGGCGCGCATCGATTCGACCACCGGCCTGCCGGTCGCGGGCTCGGGCCATATGCTGTGGATCGGCGACCGCACGCGGCAGCCCGATGGTGCGCATGTCGAATTCTGCCGTGGCGTGCAGAACCCGATCGGGCTGAAATGCGGCCCCTCGACCACGGCCGAGGATCTGAAGGTGCTGATGGCCAAGCTGAACCCGGAAAACGAACCGGGCCGGCTGACCCTGATCGCGCGCTTCGGTGCCGGCAAGGTCGGCGACCACCTGCCGCGTCTGGTGCAGACCGTGCAGGCCGAGGGCGCCAATGTCGTCTGGTCCTGCGACCCGATGCACGGCAACGTCATCAAATCCTCGACCGGCTACAAGACCCGCGCCTTTGATTCGATCCTGCGCGAGGTGCGCGAATTCTTCGACGTCCACCGCGCCGAAGGCACCATCCCCGGCGGCGTGCATTTCGAGATGACCGGCAAGGATGTGACCGAATGCACCGGCGGCGTGCGCGCGGTGACCGACGAGGATCTGTCGGACCGCTACCACACCGCCTGCGACCCGCGCCTGAACGCCAGCCAGTCGCTGGAACTGGCCTTCCTCGTGGCCGAGGAACTGCGCGACCGCCGCATCGACGGCGCGCGTCAGGCCAAGGCCAGCTAAGCCGGCCCGGAAGATCGCAAAGGCGGCCCGCAACGGCCGCCTTTTTTCACGTCTGAACGGGATCGGGCCTCAGGGCGCCGGCGGCGGGTTGTCCGGGCCGATGACGCGAAAGCGGGCGCGGCGTTCCTCGGGCGTGGCGGCAGCGGCGGGGGCGGCGGGTGCCGGTTCGGCCGGGGGCCGTTCGGGCCGCGACGGCGTGGCGCTGGCCGGCGGCGCGCCCCGCCAGCGCCGCGCCGGCTCGCCAAAGCCGGTGGCCGAGGCCGAGGGCTCCAAGAGTTTGGCGCCGGGGATGACCGGGAATACCTCGTCGTCGATCAGGTCGAATCGGCGCGGGCTTTGGCCGACGCTGCCTTCGGCGACCAGACAGCCCAGTGCACGCGTCACGTCGCCCAGATCCGAGCGCAGCGGTAGGAACAGCATCCGCCCGGTCAGCTGCGGCCGGCCATAGCTGGCCGGGCTTTCGATCCGCATCTCGGCGATCTGCGGGCCGCGGAACACGGTCTCCAGCACATCCGACAGCCGCCCGCGCGAACTGGTGTTCAGCAGCGAACAGATCGGCATGCCGCGCACCTCCATGCCCATCAGGTCGATCAGATGCCGGCCGGCAAGGCGGAACCGGGCCGCGCCCGGTGCGATGCGTTCAAGGATAAAGGCGTAATCCAGCGCCCTGCGGATGCCGCGCGGCTCGATATCGGCGCGCGCCGGTATGGCACGGCCCTGACGCAGACCTTCCCAATAGCCGCGCAACTCGCCGACGATCCGGTCCGGTTGGACCGTTTCGTAATCCGCCAGATGCAGCAGCTTGCCCTTGTCGTTGTGACGCAGCGGATGCACGACATCATGCATCCCGTTCTGGCCCAGATCTTCCGACATCTCGACACCAACCCGACCGTAAGAAAAAACAAAACTCGTGACACAGTGTCAAACCTAACCCCTTTGCCGCCTGATGCCGAGTGAATTCTTTTACCAATGGTTAACGTCTTTCGGGGCTTAGCCGGCATCGGCGGGGTCGGGGCGGGGGGCCGCGACCGCGCAAGGCGCCCCTGCGGGTCTTGACCCCGGCCCCCGGCCTGCGCCATTCAGGCGGCGCAAGACGACAGGGCGAAAGGGATCGGAACGCATGGAACGCAGCGGACTTCTGGTCATCCTGTCCTCGCCCTCAGGTGCGGGCAAATCGACGCTGGCGCGCCGGCTGATGGACTGGGATCCCAGCCTGCGCTTTTCGGTTTCGGCCACCACGCGCGCGCCCCGTCCGGGCGAGGTCGAGGGCGATCATTACTATTTTCGCGATCCCGAGCAGTTCCGCATCATGGTCCGCGACGGCCAGATGCTGGAACATGCCGAGGTCTTCGGCAATTTCTACGGCACGCCGCGCGCCCCCGTCGAAGAGGCGATGCTGGCCGGGCGTGACACGCTGTTCGACGTGGACTGGCAGGGTGGCCAGCAGATCCGCGCCTCGGTGCTGGGGACGCATGTCGTGTCGATCTTCGTGCTGCCGCCCAGTCTGGCCGAGCTTGAGCGCCGCCTGATCGCGCGCCAGCAGGACCGACCCGAGGTGATCGCCGCGCGGATGCAAAAGAGCCGTGACGAGATCAGCCATTGGGCAGAATATGATTACGTCATCGTCAATGAGGACATTGAGGCCAGCACCGAGGCGCTGAAGACCATCCTGACCGCCGAGCGGCTGCGCCGTGGCCGGCAGGTGGGGCTTGGCCCCTTTGTGCAGGCGCTGATGCGAGAGGAGAACGCATGATCTGGGAACTTGACGGCATCGTGCCGCAGACACTGGGCGCATGGGTCGCGCCCGATGCGCAGCTGATGGGCCGGGTGGTGCTGGAAGAGGGCGCCAGCGTCTGGTTCGGCGCCGTGCTGCGCGGCGACAACGAGGAAATCCGCGTCGGCCGCAATTCCAATGTGCAGGACCTCAGCGTCTGCCACACCGACATCGGCTATCCGCTGACCATCGGCGCTGATTGCACCATCGGCCACCGCGCCATCCTGCATGGCTGCACCATCGAGGACGGCTCGCTGATCGGCATGGGCGCCATCGTGATGAATGGCGCGGTCATCGGCGCGGGCTCGCTGATCGGGGCCGGGGCGCTGATCCCCGAGGGCAAGGTGATCCCGCCCGGCTCGCTGGTGATGGGCGCGCCCGGCAAGATCATCCGCGAGCTGGATGACGAGGCCCGCGCCCGGCTGCTGAAATCCGCCGAGGGCTATGCCGCCAACGCCCGCCGCTTTCACAAGGGCCTGCTGCCCGGACCCAAGGTCTGATCCCCCTGTCGCCCCGCCCCCAGATCCACAGATGAGCCGCTGGACATGACCACCGAACAGCTGCGCGAATTGCTGCGCGCCGTGCCCGTTGCCACGCTGGTCGTCGATGCGCAATCGCGCGTCTTTGGCGCCAATGATGCGGCCGAGGCGCTTTTGGGCCCGATCCCCTCGCCGCGCCCCTTTGTCACGGTGCTGCGCCAGCCCGAGGTGAATGCCGCGCTGGATGCGGTTCTGGCCGGGGCGGATCGGGTGCGCCTGAACGTGGCGCTGGCCGGGCAGGGCGGACAGGTGTTCTGCGCCGTCACCGTCTCGCCGCTGACCATGACCGGGCGGCGCGGCGCCGTCATCGCCATCGAGGACCGCACCCGCGACGAGGAAACCGAGCAGATGCGCCGCGATTTCGTTGCCAATGTCAGCCATGAGCTGCGCACGCCGCTGACGGCGCTGATCGGCTTTATCGAGACCCTGCGCGGACCTGCGCGCAACGATGCCGGGGCGCGCGACCGCTTTCTGGACATCATGGAGCGCGAGGCGGGGCGGATGAACCGGCTGATCGGCGATCTTTTGTCGCTGAGCCGCGTCGAACAGGACGAACGCCGCCGGCCGCTGGAAAGCGTCGATCTGGCCGCGCTGCTGCGCAGCGCCGTCACCACCCAGCTGGCCAGCGCCGGCGCCGCCGGGGTGACGATCACCGCGCAGGGCATCGAAGGGCAGGTGATGCTGCCGGGCGATGCCGACCAGCTGATGCAGGTGTTCCACAATCTGATCGAGAACGCGGTCAAATATGGCGGCAGCGGCGGCGGCGTCACCCTGTCGCTGAACCGGGTCGAACACGAGCCGGTGCTGCGCGGCCCGGCATGGTCGGTCACCGTCGCCGATCAGGGCGAGGGCATCGACGAACGCCACCTGCCGCGCCTGACCGAGCGGTTCTACCGCGTCGATACCCACCGCTCGCGCGAAAAGGGCGGCACCGGGCTGGGGCTGGCCATCGTCAAGCATATCGTCAGCCGCCATCGCGGCCGGCTGCGCATCGAAAGCGAAAAGGGGCAGGGCTCGCGTTTCGTGGTGACGCTGCCCGAAAGCGTCGGCCGGCTTTAGGGGCTGCGGTTGACAATCGGGCGCGAAGGCATAGGAACGGGGCGCGCTCAACACGGGAGACGGTCGGGTCCATGGCACTTGTGATCGATCTGGGGGCCATCGCGGCCAATTGGAAATCTCTGGCCGACAAGGCCCCCGGCGCCCGGCCCGGCGCGGTGGTCAAGGCCGATGCCTATGGTCTGGGCGCGGCGCGTGTGGCGCCGGCGCTTTACGCGGCGGGCGCGCGGGATTTCTTCGTCGCGCTGGCCGGCGAGGGCCGCGACATCCGCCCCCTTCTGCCCGAGGATGCGCGCATCTTTGTGCTGTCGGGCCATATGGAGGGCGAGGATCTGACCGGGCTGATCCCGGTGCTGAATTCCCCCGAGCAATTCTTCCGCGACCGCGCGCTGCGCCCCAAGGGGCAGTTCGGCATCCAGCTGGACAGCGGCATGAACCGGCTGGGTTTTGAGCCCGGCGAATGGGCCGCGATCCGGGCCGAGGCGCTGGCCGCCGGCCCGCAGCTGATCATGTCGCATCTGGCCTGCGCTGATGAGCCCGACCATCCCGCCAATGCCCAGCAACTGGCGGTCTTTCGCGCCATGACCGAGGGTGTCGATGCGCCCCGCGCGCTGTCGGCGACCGGCGGCACGCTGCTGGGGCCGGACTATCATTTCGACCTCGTGCGGCTGGGCATCGGCATGTATGGCGGCTTGCCCTATGCCGAGGCGCGCCCGGTGGTCAGTCTGGCCTTGCCGGTGATTCAGACCCGCGAGGTGAAGCCCGGCGAGTCGGTTGGCTATGGCTATAGCTGGACCGCCACGCGCCCGGCGCGCATCGCCACGGTGGCGGCGGGCTATGCCGACGGTCTGGCCCGCGCGCTGGCGCGGCAGGGGCAGCTGCGGCTTTGGGCTGGCGAGCGGTCCTGCCCGGTGGTGGGACGCATCTCGATGGACCTGATCACCGTCGATGTGACCGATCTGCCCTTCGTCCCCGAGGCGCTGGAGATCCTGAATGCCCGTCAGGGCATCGACGCCGTCGCCGATCTGGGCGGCACCATCGGCTACGAGATCCTGACCTCGCTTGGCCACCGCTATCCGCGCCGCTACCTGTGATCCCCGCCGCGCTGACCCCGGTGCGACTGGTCGGCCGCGCCTGCCTGCGCCTGCTTGAGGGCATCGGCGCGGTGACGATCTTCGCCGCCCGCGCCCTTGCCGGCATTGCCGCCCATCCGGGCGAATTGGCGCGGCAGTTGCTGCACATCGGCTGGCTATCGCTGCCGGTGGTGGGGTTGACCGCGCTCTTCACCGGCGCGGCGCTGGCCTTGCAGATCCATTCCGGCGGTGAGCGGTTTCAGGCCGGCGATGTCGTGCCCGCCATCGTTGCCATCGGCATGGCGCGCGAACTGGGCCCGGTGCTGGGCGGGCTGATGGTGGCCGCGCGCGTGGCCTCGGCCATCGCGGCCGAGCTGGGCACCATGCGCGTCACCGAACAGATCGACGCGCTGGTGACGCTTTCAACCGATCCGGTGGGCTGGCTGGTCTCGCCCCGGGTCTGGGCGGCGATCCTGTGCCTGCCGTTTCTGGTCGGCATCGGCGATGTCATCGGCATCATGGGTGGCTGGCTGGTGGGGGTGAACGCGCTGGGCTTCAACTCGGCCACCTATATCGCCAATTCATGGGCCTATCTGGAGTTCTGGGACGTGGCCTCGGGGCTGGTCAAGGGCGCGGCATTCGGCCTGATCGTCGCGCTGTCGGGCTGCTGGTTCGGCATGCACGCCGGCAATGGCGCGGCCGGCGTGGGCCGGGCCACGACCAGCGCCGTGGTCGCCGCCTCGGTCGGCATTCTGGCGGCCAATTTCGCGCTGACCGGGCTCTTCTTCCGATGATCGAGGTGCGGGGGCTGGCCAAGCGCTTTGGCGACAAGACGGTGCTGGACGGCGTGGACCTGACCTTGGGGCAGGGCGAAAGCCTTGTGGTGATCGGCGGGTCGGGGACCGGGAAATCGGTGCTTTTGCGCTGCATCCTGGGGCTGGAGCGGGCGGACGCCGGGTCCATCATGTGGAACGGCGCGCCGATCGGGCCGGATTTCATGGACCGGTTTGGCATGCTGTTCCAGAATGCGGCATTGTTCGACAGCCTTCCGATTTGGCGCAACGTGGCCTTTCGGCTGTTGCGGCGGATGCCCCGCGCGCAGGCGCGGCAGGTGGCGCTGGCCAAGCTGGCGCGCGTCGGGCTGGGCCCCGAGGTCGCCGATCTTTACCCCGCCGCCCTGTCGGGGGGGATGCGCAAGCGGGCGGGGCTGGCACGCGCCATAGCCGCCGATCCGCAGGTGATCTTTTTCGACGAGCCGACCACCGGGCTGGACCCGATCCGCGCCGCCAGCATCAACCGGCTGATCCGCGAGATCGTCGATGAAACCGGCGCCAGCGCCATCACCATCACCCATGACATGGGCTCGGTGCGTGCCATCGCCGACCGGGTGGCGCTGCTGGATCAAGGCCGCATCCGCTGGCAGGGCACGGTCGTGCAGATGGACGCCGCCGCCGACAGCTATCTGCAGGACTTTATCCACGGCCGGGCGCCACAGTCGCAAAGCGGGGTTTGACTGCATATATTTGCATCAGGCCATGCGCAAATCCGCGCCACGCTACCCGCGCCCCTTGTGCGAATCCCGCGCAGTTGCAACCATGAAGCCATGACTTCGATCTGACCGGAGAGAAATTTGGGTCTTTCACCGACCACCCCCGCGACCGCGACTCCTGGCGAAACCCTGCTGGAATTCCACGACAATCGGCTGCTGATTGACCTTTGCGGCCCCCATGACCGGCATCTGGCCCGGATCGAGGAGGCGCTGAAGGTCCATATCCTGCGGCGCGGCAACCTGCTGTCGGTGGTGGGCACCGCCGATGCGCAGGCCGAGGCGGCGCAGGTGCTGCGTGGCCTTTACGCAAGGCTGGAGCAAGGCCGCCCCGTCGAGATGCCCGAGGTCGAGGCCGCCCTGCGCATGGGCGTCGATCAGACCCCGGAAACGCTGAGCCCGGCCGAGCAGCTGGAGATGTTCCAGTCCGGCACCGTCGAATTGCGCACCCGCAAAAAGACCGTCGAGCCACGCACCGAGGCGCAAAAGGAATACGTCCGCAACCTCTTTGCCAACGAGCTGGCCTTTGGCATCGGCCCGGCTGGCACCGGCAAGACCTATCTGGCCGTCGCCGTCGGCGTCACCATGCTGATCGGCGGCCATGTCGACAAGATCATCCTGTCGCGCCCCGCCGTCGAGGCGGGCGAGCGTCTGGGCTTTCTGCCCGGCGACATGAAGGAAAAGGTCGATCCCTATATGCAGCCGCTCTACGACGCGCTGAACGATTTCCTGCCCTCGAAGCAGATGCAGAAGCTGATGGAGGAAAAGCGCATCGAGATCGCGCCTCTGGCCTTCATGCGCGGGCGCACGCTGGCCAATGCCTTTGTCGTCCTGGACGAGGCGCAGAACGCCACCACCATGCAGATGAAGATGTTCCTGACCCGTCTGGGCGAGGGCTCGCGCATGGTGATCACCGGCGACCGCACCCAGATCGACCTGCCGCGCGGCGTCTATTCCGGCCTTGTCGATGCCGAAAAGATCCTGAAGGATATCAAGGGCATCAGCTTCAGCTACTTCACCGCCAAGGACGTGGTGCGCCATCCGCTGGTCGCCCGCATCATCGAGGCCTATGACAGCGAGGCCGAGGCGGCGCTGGCGCGCGGCGAGCCGGTCGATGATCGTGGCCAGCGCGTCCCGCGCCGCGAGCCGCGCTTTCTGACCAGCGCCGGGGGACAGGCCGATGCCTGAGACCGAAATCGTCGCCGATGAGGCGCCGGGCATCGTCGATATCGTCATCGAGGATGACCGCTGGGTCGATGCCGATCTGTTGGGCATGTCCGAACGTGCCGCGCAGGCGGTCGGCGACTGGCTGGACATCCGCGATTTTCAGGTCGTGGTCATGGGCTGCGACGATGCGCGCATTGCCGGGCTCAACGCCGAGTTCCGCGGCAAGCCCAAGCCCACCAATGTGCTGAGCTGGCCGGCGGTGGAATTTGACGAGCGGCTGCCGGGCGCGCATCCGCATTTGCCCGAGATCGAGGAACTGGGCGATATCGCCATTTCCTACGACACCTGCTGGCGCGAGGCCGAGGCGCAGGGCAAGCCCTTTGCCGACCATGCCACGCATCTGCTGGTTCATGCCATGCTGCATCTTGCGGGCTACGATCATATCGACGATCAGGATGCCGAGACGATGGAGGATGCCGAGCGCTCGATCCTGGGCAGGCTTGGCATCGCCGATCCCTATCTGGAACAGGAAACATGAGTAACGATCGAAGTCCCGACAGCCCCGCCCCCGCAGACACGGCCCCCGCATGGGCCGATGACAGCGGGGAGGGGCGCGAGCTTCCACAGCAGCGTGGGCTGCTGGGCCGCATTCTGGACGCGTTTTCGGGCAATGAGCCCGAGCCGGAGGCGGTGGATCGCCAGCAAGAAACCTCGGGCGCGCGCGGCAGCGCCCTGGGGATGCTGAACCTGCGGCGGATGCGCGTCGATGACGTGGCCATCCCCAAGGCCGAGATCGTCGCCGTTCCGGTCAGCACCAGCCTGCCCGAACTGGTCGAGATCTTTCGCGAACACGGGTTTTCCCGCATCCCGGTCTATCGCGACACGCTGGACGCGCCGCTGGGCCAGCTGCATCTCAAGGATCTGGCGCTGAAATTCGGCTTTGGCGCCGATGCGCCGCCCTTTGCGCTGCAACCGATGCTGCGGCCGCTGCTTTATGTGCCGCCCTCGATGCAGATTGGCGTGCTGTTGCAGCAAATGCAGCAGAAACGCATCCATATGGCGCTGGTCATCGACGAATATGGCGGCGTGGACGGGCTGGTGACCATCGAGGATCTGATCGAGCAGATCATCGGCGAGATCGAGGACGAGCATGACGAGATCGACGGCGGCCTGCTGATCGCCGAAAAGCCGGGCCAATGGCTGATCGAGGGCCGCGCCGAGCTGGAGGATGTCGAAGCCGACACCGGCCTGCGCCTGACCCCTGACGAGCGCGAAGAGGAAATCGACACGCTGGGCGGGCTGATTGTGATGCTGGCCGACCGCGTGCCCGAAGCCGGCGAGACCGTGACCCATGCCTCGGGCGCGGTGTTCGAGATCGTCGCCTCGGACCCGCGCCGGGTGCTGCGCGTGCGGCTGCGCATGCCGCCCGCGCCGGAAAACTAGAACTTACAGCCCGGCGAAGGCCGGGGCATGGGCAATGGCGCTGCCCTTGGGCAGCGCCGGCCCGAATTGCATCAGATAGGGCCCGGCATAGGGCGATTGCAGATCGGCCGGGGCAAAGCCGATGCCGGTGTAGAACGCCGGCTCGCCCAGCACGACCACGGTGAAATCCGGCAGCTCGGCCAGAACGGCGCGGATCATCGCCGTGCCAAGGCCGCGGCCTTGCAGTGCCGGATGCACCGCCACGGGCGCAAGGGCCAGCGCCGGCCCCTCGGCCTGCAGCGGCGACAGCGCGAGATGGCCCAGAATGCAGCCGCCGGCCTCGGCCACCATCGACAATGCCAGATCGCCGTCGCGGCGCAGTTCGGCCACCAAAGCCGCCTCGGCCTCGCCGCCAAAACTTTGCCGCAGCAGGGCGGCGATGCGGTCATGGTCGCGCGGCTCTTCGGGGCGCAGATGCGGCATCACCGCGCGGCGGGTGAAGTCGCGGCCAAGCCCGGTGCTTTCCGTGCCCCAGCGGCTGGCACGGGTGCGGTCGTGATGCGCGGCAAAGGCTGCCTCATCGGCGAAAAGCTCGTCCAGCCGCCAGCGCATCGGATCCTCGGCCTGCGTCAGGTCAAAGCGCAGATTGCCCGGCTCGGCCCGGCTCAGCGCGACATGCTGCGGCAGCAGGTCCAGCACCAGAAACATCTGCGCCGGGTCCTGACAGGTCAGATGGCCCGACAGTGCGACCAGCGGCTGCGCCAGGGCCAACTCGCGGCCCTGCTGCGGCGCATCGTCGTGATGATGGTGATGGTGGTGGTGATGCCCGCAGGAACAGCCGCTCATGTCCAGATCCTTTCACAGCCCGGTGCAGGGCAGGCTTGGCAGGGCGGCGCAAGGACCGCCATGCCGGTTGCGAAGCCGCGCGACGAAAGTCGGGGTCAGCCGATGGCCAGACCCAGCCCCTCGACGAAGCTGCCGCGATACAGCGCCGACAGCCCGGCCAGATCGGCGCTGTCGCCGCCAAGGCTGACCTGATCGCCACCAAAGCGGCCAACCACGGTCAGGGGCACGCCGGCCGCCTCGGCCGCCTGGACCAGAATGGCGGCATTGGCGCTGCTGGCCGCGACCAGATAGCGGGCCTGATCCTCGCCAAAGAGCTGGCCGATATCGCCGCTGTCAAGGCTGACGCCCAGACCGGCGGATTCGGCCAGTTCAAAGGCGGCCAGCGCCAGCCCGCCGTCCGACAGATCGGCCGCCGCGTTCAGCAGCTTGCGGTTTTCGCGGATGAAGCCGCCATGCTTGCGCTCGGCGGTCAGATCGACGGGCGGTGCATCGCCCGCCTCGATGCCAAAGGCCTCGGCGGCCAGCGCCGACTGGCCCAGATGGCCGCGGGTCTCGCCGATGACCAGCGCCAGATCGCCCTCGCCGGGCAGACCAGCGATCAGCTCGTCCAGATCGGTGATCAGGCCGACACCGCCGATGGTGGGCGTCGGCAGAATGCCCTTGCCGTCGGTTTCGTTGTAAAGCGAGACGTTGCCCGACACGATGGGGAAGTCGAGCGCGGCGCAGGCCTCGCCGATGCCTTTGATGGCGCCGACCAGCTGACCCATGATCTCGGGCTTTTCGGGGTTGCCGAAGTTCAGGTTGTCGGTGGTGGCCAAGGGCAGGGCGCCCACGGCGCAGAGGTTGCGATAGGCCTCGGCCACGGCCTGCTTGCCGCCCTCATAGGGGTTGGCCTTGACATAGCGCGGGGTCACGTCGCTGGTGAAGGCCAGCGCCTTGCCGGTGCCATGCACGCGCACGACGCCCGCGCCCAGACCGGGGCGGCGCACGGTATCGGCGCCGACCTGCGTGTCATATTGTTCCCAGACCCATGACTTATGCGCATAGCAGGGCGAGCCGATCAGCGCCTTGAGCCCGGCGATGGGCTGGATCGCCGGCAGGGCGGGCAGGGCCGCCGCCGCCGGGGTCTCGACCCAGGGGCGGTCATATTCCGGTGCGCTGGAGGACAGTTTCGACAGCGGCAGATCGGCTTTCACCTCATTGCCATGCACGATCAGGAAGCGATCCTCGGCGATGGTCTCGCCGACGATGGCGAAATCCAGATCCCATTTTTCAAAGATCGCCCGCGCCTCGGCCTCTTTTTCGGGCTTCAGCACCATCAGCATACGCTCTTGCGATTCCGACAGCATCATCTCATAGGCGGTCATGTTGGTTTCGCGCTGCGGCACGTGGTCGAGCACCAGCTTGATGCCCAGACCGCCCTTGTCGCCCATCTCGACGGCCGAACAGGTCAGACCCGCCGCCCCCATGTCTTGGATCGAGATCACGCTGTCGGTGGTCATCAGCTCAAGGCAGGCTTCCAGCAGGCATTTTTCGGTGAAGGGGTCGCCGACCTGAACGGTGGGGCGCTTTTCCTCGATGGTGTCGTCGAATTCGGCCGAGGCCATGGTCGCGCCGCCGACGCCGTCGCGCCCGGTCTTGGCGCCCAGATAGACGACCGGCATGCCGACGCCCGAGGCGGCCGAGTAGAAGATCTTGTCGGCATCGGCCAGGCCCGCCGCAAAGGCGTTGACCAGACAGTTGCCGTCATAGCTGGCGTGGAAGCGCACCTCGCCGCCGACATTCGGCACGCCGAAGGCGTTGCCATAGGCGCCGATCCCCTCGACCACGCCCTTGACCAGATGCGCGGTCTTGGGGTGCGCGGGGCGGCCAAAGGACAGCGAATCCATCGCAGCGATGGGGCGCGCGCCCATGGTGAACACGTCGCGCAAAATGCCACCGACGCCGGTTGCGGCACCCTGATGCGGCTCGATGTAGCTGGGGTGGTTGTGGCTTTCCATCTTGAACACCACGGCCTGACCGTCGCCGATATCGACCACGCCCGCATTCTCGCCCGGGCCGCAGATCACCTGCGGGCCGCTGGTCGGCAGGGTGCGCAGCCATTTCTTGGAGGATTTATAGGAACAATGCTCGTTCCACATCGCCGAGAAGATGCCGAGTTCGGTGAAGGTCGGCTCGCGGCCGATGATTTCGAGAATGCGCTGATATTCGTCGGGCTTGAGGCCATGCGCGGCGATCAGGTCCTCGGTGATCTGCGGTTCGTGCATGCTGGTGCCCCCTTTGCCCGGTTTTCCGGCCTTTTAAGCGGCGGCGGGGCATTAGGAAAGAGGCTGCGGACGCGGATTGGCGGCAAGCCGGCGTCCGGGTGATGCCGCAACGCGGCGCGCGCGTCGGGGGATGGGTGGCCTTTGGGCAAAAAAAAGCCGGGCACGAGGCCCGGCCTAAGTCCAACAGGGAGGTTGAAGGTGATGAGAGTTTCCTCAGACCATCTCCTTCGCAGCCCGAGATATGTGCAGTTTGCGAACGGTTCAAGAAGGAAAGTCCGAGTCGACGACATGACGGATATGCGCTGTCAGCATGGCTGAACCAGCCAATGCTGCACTGCGACGAAAACTGCTTTGGGATCAGGCCATATCGCCGTCGGATTCGGCCTGGAACTTGCGGATCGACTGGATCTCTTCCAGCACGAAATCGCGGAAGGCGCTGACCCGGCGCGAGGTGCGCAGCTCTTCGGGGAAGGCCAGAAACACCGGCACCTCGCCGGATTCCAGATCGGGCAGCACGCGGATCAGATTCGGGAAATCCGCCACGACGTAATCGGGCAGCACGCCGATGCCGACATGGTTCAGCACGCCCTGCAGCACGCCGAAGTAATTGTTCACCATCAGCAGCGAGCTGGAGTTCTGCGCCAGCAGCGTCTGCACCAGAACGGCACCGGCCCCGACCTGCGGGGTTTCCGGGCTTTGGCAGATCAGGCGGTAGTTGGCGATATCGGCAAGCGTCTGCGGCGTGCCGGCGCCGCCCAGATATTCCGGGGTCGCATAAAGCCGCATGCGGATGTTCAGCAGCCGCCGCCGGATCAGATCCTGCTGGTTGGGCTCTTTCATGCGGATGGCCACGTCTGCCTCGCGCATGGGCAGGTCCAGCACCCGCTCTTCCAGCATCAGGTTGATCTTGAGATCGGGGTAGCGATCGTAAAGCTTGGCCAGACGCGGCACCAGCCATAGCGTGCCAAAGCCGGTGGTGGTCGTCACCTTCAGCTCGCCAAAGACATGTTCTTCGCTGTCCTTGATTCGTGCGGCGGTCGTGTCGAGCTTGCGCACCATCGACGAGGTCGCCTCGAACAGCAATTCGCCCTGTTCGGTCAGGATCAGGCCGCGGGCATGGCGGTGGAACAGCGTCGTGCCCAGCGAATCCTCAAGCGCGCGGATCTGCCGGCTGACGGCCGACTGCGACAGGTGCAGGACATCCCCGGCATGGGTCAGCGAACCGGCGTCCGCGACCGCGTGAAATATCCTCAGCTTATCCCAGTCCATAATAGTGCTTTCTTGCCTTATCAGCCATGCGTTTTTTGCAACCCTTGGCGCCCGATCGCAATGGCACATGCGGGCCGATCGGATAAAATTTCCGCTATGCGGCATATTTATATCGCTATCCGCCCGGATGCCATGAAATTGGGCCCAAGGCAGGCGGTTCGGCATGTCGGTCCCGGCCGCGCCTGTCAACCGGGACCGACGCCCGGAAGGGTGGATTGGGGCTGTCGGGGTCGTGATGCGCCCAAGGTCGCGGCTTGTGACATAAATCATGGCAATCATGCCGGCTGCGGCCTAAAAGAACGCGTCGCGCAGCTGGGGGCAAGTCAATGGCGGTAGGTATCTTCGATTCGGGTCTGGGCGGGCTGACGGTTCTGGACGCCATCGCCGCCCGTTCGCCCGAGCTGCCGCTGGTCTATCTGGGCGACAACAAGCACACGCCCTATGGCGTGCGCGATGCCGATGACATCTTTGATCTGACCTGCGCCGGGGTCGAGCGGCTGTGGGCCGAGGGCTGCGATCTGGTGATCCTTGCCTGCAACACCGCCTCGGCTGCCGCGCTGAAGCGGATGCAGGAAACCTGGCTGCCCAAGGACAAGCGGGTGCTGGGCGTGTTCGTGCCGATGATCGAGGCGCTGACCGAACGCCGCTGGGGCGACAATTCGCCGCCGCGCGAAGTGGCGGTGAAACATGTTGCGCTGTTTGCCACACCGGCCACCGTCGCCAGCCGTGCCTTTCAGCGCGAGCTGGCCTTTCGCGCCATCGGCGTCGATGTCGAGGCGCAGCCCTGCGGCGGCGTGGTCGATGCCATCGAGATGGGCGACGAGATTCTGGCCGAGGCGCTGGTGACCAGCCATGTCGAGGCGCTGTTGCGCCGCATGCCGCATCCGCAGGCCGCGATCCTTGGCTGCACGCATTACCCGCTGGTGCAGGCGGCCTTTCAAAAGGCGCTTGGCGACCATGTCGCGGTCTATTCCCAGCCGCAGCTGGTCGCCGAAAGCCTGACCGATTACCTCAAGCGCCGGCCCGAATTTCTGGGCACTGGCAGCGGCACGCGGTTCCTGACCACCGGCAACCCGGAGCGCGTCTCGGGCAAGGCCACGCAATTCCTGCGCCATCCGATCAGGTTCGAAAGCGCCTGAATAAGGAAAGCTTGAAACATGAAATCGCTGAAGAAAAAGCGTCGTATACAGATCCTTCTGGCCGCCGGCATCGCGCTGGTTCTGGCGGTGGCGCTGATCGGCTACGGCTTTCGCGACGGCATCAACCTCTATCGCTCGCCCAGCCAGATGGCCGAAAATCCCCCGGCCTCGGGCGAGGTGTTCCGTCTGGGCGGTCTGGTCGAGGATGGCAGCCTGCAACGCGGTCTGGGCGAGACGGTCAGCTTTCGCGTGACCGATGGCGGCGCCTCGATCCCGGTGCGCTTTACCGGGGTGCTGCCGGATCTGTTCGCCGAGGGGCAGGGCATGATCGGCACTGGCAGTATGCAGGGCGATACCTTTGTCGCCAGCGAGATCCTGGCCAAGCATGATGAGAAATACATGCCGCGCGAGGTCATCGATTCGCTGAAGGAACAGGGCGTCTACGAGCCGAATTCCTGACGCAACGTCCGCATGGTTAACAAAGGGTTAACCGGGTTCCGCCAGCCTTTCCGCAGGTTATCTCTGGGGGTGGGCCATGAAGACGGTGGAGCAGATCGCGGCCGAGATCGTCGCGCGTGAGGGGGGCTACGTCAACGACCCCGACGATCCGGGCGGGGCGACGAAATATGGCGTCACGCTGGCGACATTGCAGCGGCTGGGGCTGGACATCACCCGCGATGGCCGCGTCGATGTGGCCGATGTCAAGGCGCTGACCCAATCCGAGGCGCGCCAGATCTATGTCGAGCATTATTTCCGCAAGCCCCGGCTGGCGGAATTGCCTGAATCGATCCAAGCCTCGGTTTTCGACATGTATGTCAATGCCGGCACCAATGCGATCAAGATCCTGCAACGGCTGGTCACCCGCATGGGCTTTCAGGCGGTCGAGGACGGCCTGCTGGGCCCGCGCACGATCTTGGCCGCAAAGCAGGCGGATGCGGCGGCGCCGGGCTATTTCGCCGATGCCTATGGCATCGCGCGGCGCAATTACTACTACGCGCTGGCCGATGGCCGGCCGGCCAGCCGCAAATACGCGCGCAGCCAGTCGGGCGGCAAGGGCGGCTGGATCACCCGGGCCGAAGAGTTCATCTCGGCCAAATATCACCTGACGCTGGCGGAACATCGGGCAAGGACGGCAAAATGGGCGTGATGGATCGTTTTCTGGGCGCCGGCACCGCCGTCACCTCGGTTGCCAATGCCGCGACCGGCATGGCCGAGGTGTTTCGCGAAAACGCCACCCGCCGCATGGAGCTGGACGAAGAGGCCTATGCCCGCGCCATGACCCAGATGAGCGGCGAATTCGCAGCCCAGTCGCACGGCTGGTTCGATGCGCTGATGAACGCGGCGAACCGGCTGCCGCGGCCGCTGCTGACGTTGGGGACCATCGGGCTGTTCGTCTATGCCATGGTCGAGCCGATCGGCTTTGGCGTTCGAATGGAGAACCTCAATCTGGTGCCCGAACCGCTGTGGTGGCTTTTGGGCGCGATCATCAGCTTTTATTTCGGAGCGCGCGAGGCGCATTACTTTCGCACCCGACCCCGGATCGTGGCCAAGCTGGCCGAGACCGCGGCGACGGATGCGCCCCAGCCGCCCTCGGGCGACAGTTTCGACGACAATGCCGCGCTGCGCGACTGGGCCGATGCGCTTGCGGCGCGCGATGCCGGACCACAAGCCGCCAGCGCGGGCTGACCCGCCAATCTGACGAACTGGCCATTCTGCCGGTGCCATCGGGTCCAAAACGGGCCCGGTGGCTGCTTTGCGTTCGAAATGACCGCTCTGTGACAAGATGCGCCCTTGGGAGGGCTGGTTTGCGCCCGCAGCCGTCGCTATCCTGCCGCCAGCTACCGGAGGAGAGCCATGATCGCAGAAATCGGCCATTTTGCCCTGATCCTGGCCTTTGCCGTGGCGATCTTCCAGATGACCGTGCCGATGATCGGCGCGGCGCGGGGGATCTCGGGCTGGATCGACAGCGCCCGGCCGGCCGCCATCGCCCAGTTCGGGCTGATCGGCATCGCCTTCGCTGCACTGACCGCCGCCTTTATCACCTCGGATTTCTCGGTGCTGCTGGTCTATGAGAACTCGCATACGGCCAAGCCGATGCTCTACAAGATCACCGGCGTCTGGGGCAATCACGAGGGCTCGATGCTGCTCTGGGTGCTGATCCTGTCGCTGTTCGGCGCCGCCGCCGCCACCTTCGACGCCAATCTGCCGCCCCGGCTGCGGGCGCGGGTACTGTCGGTGCAGGGCTCGATCGGGGTGGCCTTTCTGGGCTTCATCCTGTTCACCTCGAACCCGTTCACGCGGCTGGACAATCCGCCCTTCAACGGCCGCGACCTGAACCCGCTGCTGCAAGACCCCGGCTTGGCGTTTCACCCGCCGTTTCTTTACCTTGGCTATGTCGGGCTTTCGATGGCCTTCAGCTTTGCCGTCGCCGCCCTGATCGAGGGCCGGGTCGATGCTGCCTGGGCGCGCTGGGTGCGCCCTTGGACGCTGGCGGCATGGATGTTTCTGACCGTCGGCATCGCGCTGGGATCGTGGTGGGCCTATTACGAGCTGGGCTGGGGCGGCTTCTGGTTCTGGGACCCTGTCGAGAATGCCAGCTTCATGCCCTGGCTGCTGGCGGCGGCGCTGCTGCATTCCGCCATCGTGGTGGAAAAGCGCGAGGTGCTGAAAAGCTGGACCATCCTCTTGGCGATCATGGCCTTTGGCTTTTCGCTGATCGGCACCTTTATCGTGCGCTCGGGCGTCATCACCTCGGTGCACAGCTTTGCCAGCGACCCCAAGCGGGGCGTCTTTATCCTTGCCATCCTAGCGGTCTTTGTCGGCGGTGCGCTGCTGCTTTATTCCTTCCGCGCCCCGGCGATGCAGGCGCGTGGCGCCTTTGCCCCGATCTCGCGCGAGGGGGGGCTGGTGCTGAACAATATCCTGCTGGCGGTCGCGGCCTTCGTGGTCTTTGTCGGCACGGTCTGGCCGCTGGTTGCGGAAATGGCCTGGGGGCGAAAACTGTCGGTGGGCGCGCCCTTTTTTGAAAAGGCGTTCACGCCCTTCATGGTCGTGCTGGCGCTGGTGCTGCCGATCGGTGCCATCATCCCGTGGAAACGCGGCCATCTGTCGCGCGTGCTGGCGCCCTTGCGCGGGGCGCTGGCTCTGGCGGTGGCGGTGATGCTGCTGGTCTTTGCGGTTTCGACCGGACATTCGGCGCTGGCGGTGATCGGCGCGGGGCTGGGTGCATGGCTGATCGGCGGGGCGGCGGTAGACCTGTGGCTGCGCACCGGCAATTCGGGCCTGTCGCGGCTGGCGCGGTTGCCGCGTGCCGATTGGGGCAAGGCGGTGGCCCATGCGGGTCTGGGCGTGACCTTCATCGGCGTCAGCCTGCTGATGGCCTGGCAGGTCGAGGATATCCGCGTGGCCAAGCTGGGCGATACCTTTGCCGTCGCGGGCTATGACATCACGCTGGAAAACGTCGAGCAAGTGCCCGGCCCGAACTATGACGCCACCCGCGCCACCATGCGCGTGACCAAGGGCGGCCAGCAGGTGGCGCTGCTTTACCCCGAAAAGCGGGTCTATCCGGTGCAGGCCATGCCCACGACCGAGGCGGCGATCCAGAACGGGCTGTTCCGTGATCTTTATCTGGTCATCGGCGATCCGCAGCAGGGCGGTGGCTGGGCGGTGCGCAGCTATGTCAAACCCTTTGCCAGCTGGATCTGGCTGGGATGCGGTCTGATGGCACTGGGCGGGCTGATCAGCCTGTCGGACCGTCGTTACCGCGTTGCGGCGGGCGCGCGCCGTGCGCAGCCCGCGGCCGCACAACCGGCGGAGTGAGCATGCGCATCCTGCTGTTCTGCCTGTCGCTGCTGATCGCGCTGCCCGCCTTGGCCGTGCAGCCCGACGAGATGCTGTCCGACCCGGCGCTGGAGGCGCGGGCGCGCGAGATCTCCAAGGTGCTGCGCTGCCCGGTCTGTCAGGGCGAGACCATCGACGAATCGAATGCGCCGATCAGCCGCGACCTGCGGCTGTATCTGCGCGACCGGCTGGTGGCGGGCGACAGCGATGCGCAGGCGCTGCAGGCCGTGACCGACCGTTTCGGCGAATATGTGCTGTTCCAGCCGCCGGCGCGCGGGGCGAACTGGCTGCTTTACCTGTCGGGGCCGGTGATGGCGCTGCTGGGCCTGCTGATCGCATGGCGGTTCATCCGCGCGCGCGGGCGCAACGATCCCGAACCAGCCGCGCTCAGCGCCGAGGAACAGGCGCGGCTGGACCGGATCATGCGCGACTGAATCAGGCGCAACCGGTGCCGGACGCGCCACCGACGCAGATCATCAGCCCAAGGAAACTGCCATGACCGACAGCATCCGCATCAGCCATGAGGCCGGCGTCACCACGCTGGCGCTGAACCGGCCCGAGGTGATGAACGCGCTGAACCGCGACATGCGGGCCGCGATCACCGCCGCGCTGCGCGATCTGCCCACCGGGACGCGCTGCGTCGTGCTGACCGGCAGCGGCCGGGCGTTTTGTTCGGGCCAGGATCTGGGCGATGCGGCGGCGGGGCTGGATGTCGAACGCATCCTGCGCGAGGAATACGAACCGATGCTGGCCGCCATCACCGGCGCGCCGGTGCCGGTCATCGCCGCCGTGAATGGCGTGGCCGCCGGGGCGGGCGCCAATCTGGCGCTGGCCGCCGATGTGGTCATCGCCTGTGAAAGCGCGCGTTTCGTGCAGGCCTTCAGCCGTATCGGCCTGATCCCCGACGCCGGCGGCACCCATATCCTGCCGCGCGCGGTGGGGCTGGCGCGGGCGATGGGCATGATGCTTTTTGCCGAGCCGGTGCCGGCGCGTCAGGCCGCCGATTGGGGCCTGATCTGGGAGGCGGTGCCGGACGGTGATTTCGCCCAACATGTCGCACAACGGGCGCGGGCGCTGGCCGAGGGGCCGACGCAGGCCTTTCTGGCGATCCGCACCGCGCTGCTTGAGGGGGCGGGCAACGGTTTGGCCGCACAGCTGGCACTGGAGGCGCAATTGCAGGGCCGCATGGCCGCCACCGCCGATTTCGCCGAAGGGGTGGCGGCCTTTGTGCAAAAGCGCCCGCCGCGGTTCACCGGGCGCTAAACGCTAAAGCAGCCGGGCAAAGCGCGGCTGCGGTCCGCGATTGTCAAAGAAGGGCACCGAATCCGGCGCTTGCAGCGGGCCGGGGGTCGCGGCCAGCCGGGTGATCTCGGCCAGAACCACCTCGGTGATAAAGGGCAGGTCCAGCCGGCGCGCCTCCTGCAGGGGCACCCAATGCAGGTGGCCAAGCTCGTCGCAGGCGCTGCTGAAATCATGGCGGTCGCCACGCAGCCGCTCGGCATCGAGCAGCAGGAAGCGCGCGTCAAAGCGGCGGCTGCGGCCCGGCGGCGTGATGGCGCGGAACAGATAGATCAGCCCGGCGGGATCGGGGCGCAGCCCGGCGGCGTGGTAATGCGTCCAGCCCTGCGGCGCGGCGCCCGGCAGGCCGGCCATCAGCCCGGTTTCCTCGGCCAGCTCGCGCAGGGCGGTGGCAACGATCGTCTCGGGGCTCGGGGGGGCGGCATCGGCGCGCGGCTCGGCCATGAGCGGGCGGCGCAAGGTCTCGGGCAGGGTCTGGGCAAAGCGGACGCCGGCATCCTCGGGGTCGACCGCGCCGCCCGGAAAGACGTATTTCGACGGCATGAAGGCGGCGGTGGCGCCGCGCTGCCCCATCAGGACCGACGGGCCCGCCGGCGCGCTGCGGTCAAGGACGATGACGGTGGCGGCGTCGCGGATCGCCGGCGCGCTCATGCGGTGGCTCCGGGGTGCGGCTTGGCCCCGGCGGGGGCGGCGCCAAAGCCGTGCATTCGCCGCGCCCATTGCAGCCCGACCATCGCCCCCTTGATCACCGGCAGCAGGGCAAGACACAGCACCACGGCGCCAAGGCTGAAGCCGATCAGCATCGAGATCGGCGAGGGTCGGTAGGCCATGTAGATCGCCAGCAACAGCGGCGCGCCCAGATGCGAGACGATCAGGATGGTCAGATAGGCCGGCCCGTCATCGGCGCGCTGATGCGACAGATCCTCGCCGCAATGCTCGCAATGGTCGCGCACCTTCAGATAGCCGGAAAACAGCGGCCCCTTGCCGCAGGCCGGGCAGCGCCGCGTGGCACCGCGCAGCATCGCCTGCTTGACGTTGCGGTCGGCGGACGGATCGGTCTGGGCCGGGGCCATGCATGCTCTCCCTGTCTGGTCGGAGCGAATCTAGGCGCTCGCGCGGGGAAAATAAACTGGCGCGTTGGTGGGAGGCTTATGGGGGGCCGTCGGGGCAGTTGAAGCGGCGGCGGTGTGGGCCGGAGCGTGACGGGCGCGGTCGGGGACGATCCTTGCGCGGATCTTGGTTAGGGGTTCGGCAGGCCTGTCGGGCCTGCACTGTCGATGGGGCTATCCTCGCACCCCGGCGCTAAAACGCTGCGGCATGGGGGCGTGATTGGCTGTGCAGGTGGGGCTGAGGCCCGTTGCAATCGGGTTGTGCTGGAGCGGTGGATCCTTTGCGCGCGGAGGTTGCGCGGGTTGAGGTGTTACAGGGCTGTAAGAGCTTCGCTCCCCGCGCGGAGGCTGTGCCAAGAACAGTCAGGGCCGCGATGGACCGCGATCCATTGCGCATGGGTGCCGATGGCCGCGCGGGCCATCCCAGAGCGCAAACCGCCTCGAACCGCACCCGCTTTGCCCTATGCTCCCTCAGGCGGCCAATGTCGCGGGGGCCATGACAATGCGGTTGCGCCCGGCGGATTTGGCCGAGAGCAAGGCGCGATCCGCGCGCGCAAGCAGCATTTCCGGGTCCAGCATCGCCGCCTCGCGCCGGTCGCCGATCACCGCGATCCCGGCCGAGATCGTCACCGAAAGCTCGGGCTCGGCGCATTCGGGTGGCAGCGGCACCGGGCGCGCCTGCACGGCCTGACGCATGTCCTCGGCAATCAGCCGGGCCGCGCGGGCCGGACAATCGGGCAGCACCGCCAGAAATTCCTCGCCTCCGATGCGGGCCAGAAAGGCGGCGGGCGGCAGGCTGTCGGCCAGACGGCGCGCGACGGCGGCCAGAACGGCATCGCCGGCGGCATGGCCGTGGTTGTCGTTGACCTGCTTGAAGCGGTCCAGATCCAGCAGCATCACCGCCAGCGTGCCGCCGATGCTGCCTGTCTGCTGGAACAGCTCGGCCAGCCGGGGCAGGGCGTAGCGGCGGTTGTGCAGCCCGGTCAGCGGATCGGTCAGGGCAAGGGCGACATTGCGCTGGGTTTCCTCGCGGCGGCGGTCGGCGTCATGTTTGCGCGCAAGCTGGGTTTCCAGCCGGATCGCAGCCTCGGTCGCGGCGGCGGGGCCGGTCAGATCGGCCGGCAGCACATCGCCCGCGCCCAGATCCAGCGCCACGGCGGTCATCTCGGCCCGTTCGGCGCGCAAGACGATCACGAAACCCGCATCGCGCGACAGCGGGCGCGAGCGCAGTTCCGACAGCAGGCGCAGCCCGTCGCCGGGCTGGTGGATGTCGGCGGCGATCAGGTAAAGATCCGGCACCCGCCCGCGCGCCGCATCCGAAAGCGCCCGTTCCGGGTCGCAGACCGAGATCGCGAAATGCACCCGGCCCTGCAACGCATGGCGCCACCCCAGCGCCGTGGCCGGCTGGTCGGCGACAAAGACCGCGCGCGGCCGGTTGTCATGCTGAAACGCCGCGCCGGGTTCGGCCATGCCATGCGCATGTTCCAGCTGCGGATCGGCGCGCATCAGCCCGCGGATCCGCGCCAGCAGCGTCAGGTCGTCACCCATCGCTTCGATCAGCGCCGAGGCGCCGGCGCGCAGCGCGGCGATCCGCTCGACACCCTGCGCCTGAACCAGCACCGGCAGCTCGGATCCGCCGGGCCCGGCGCGCAGCGCGGCGCACAGCTCGGGCGCGGTCATGTCGGGCAGGCTGGCGCCGATCAGTACCACCTGCGGCTGCAACAGATCGGCCAGCCGCAGCGCCTCGGTTCCCGAGGCCGCTGCCGCCACCTCGTAACAGGCCGAGCTGAGCCGGACCTTCATCGTGATGCGATTGGTTGGCACGCCGTCAACGACAAGAATGCGCCCTGCCATGTTCATCTGCTTTACACTCGCTGGCCTCGCCCGCATCTTGGCGCGGAATGGTTAACAAAGTGTTTCCAGAGCCGCTGGCCGGCCGGAAAAATACAGCGAGGCAGGACATGACCCCGACCGAGGCCCGAGACATCGCCGATGCCGGTTTCCAGCATATCGCCGCCCAGCCCGAGCTGGTCGAGGCGCTGCTGGCGCAATCGGGCAGCGACGTGGCCGGGCTGCGCGCCATGACCAGCCGGCCCGAATTTGCGCAATTCGTGCTGGATTTCCTGCTGCAAGAGGATGGCCGCGTGCTGGATTTCGCGGCGGCGCTGGGGATCAAGCCGCAGCGCGTGGTGATGGCCCGCGCCGTGCTGGGCGGCGCGGACCCGTGGTAGGGCTCAGGCGACCTCGGCAAAGACCTTGTGCAGCGCCTTTTCCAGCTTCTCGAACATCTCGTCCATCTGGCCCTCGGTCATGATGAAGGGCGGACACAGCACCACCGACTGACCCAAAGGGCGGCAGATCAGCCCCATGTCGGTGCAGGTATTTGCGATACGCTCGCTGACCGAGAGGGTGCCGTCGAAGGGGGTCTTGGTCGCCTTGTCCTTGACCGCCTCCAGCGCCCACATGAAGCCGACGCCGCGGTATTCGCCGATATTGGGCTTTTCGGCCAGACGCTTCAGCCCGTCCTCAAAACGCGGGGCAAGGCGGTTGACGTTCTCGGCCAGCCCCTCGTTCATCACCACGTCGATCGCCTTCAGCGCGATGGCGCAGCCAACCGGATGGCCCGAGGCGGTAAAGCCATGCGGGAACTCCTCGATGGCCTCCACGGCGGCATCGACGCGCGCGGCCAGTTCCGGACCCAGGATCACCGCGCCCATCGGGAAGAACCCGGCGGTCAGGTTCTTGGACGAGATGATCGCGTCAGGCACATAGCCATAGGTCTCGCAGCCCCAGGTGTTGCCGGTGCGGCCAAAGCCGCAGATCACCTCGTCCGAGATCAGCGGAATGCCGTATTTCTTCAGGATCGGCTGCACCGCCTGGAAATAGCCCTTGCTGGGCGGGATAACGCCGCCCGCACCCATCACCGGCTCGGCGAAGAAACCGGCGATGGTGTCGGCACCCTCGCGCAGGATCGTCTCCTCAAGCTCGCGGGCAAGGCGGGCGGTGAATTGTTCCTCGGTCTCGCCGGCTTCGCCAAAGCGCCAGTAATGCGGGCAGGTCAGATGGATAAAGCCCGGCAGCGGCAGGCCAAAGACCGAGTTGTAGGGCTTGCCCGTCATGCTGGCCGAAACGGCGGTGACGCCGTGATAGGCGTTCCAGCGGGTCAGGATCTTGCGTTTCTGGGGATTGCCCTCGGCGGCGTGCAGGAACCACAGCATCTTGACCATGGTGTCATTCGCCTCGGACCCCGAGTTGGTGTAGAACACCTTGCCGCTGGCAAAGGGCGAGACCTCGACCAGCTTTTCCGACAGCATCACTGTCTGGTCGGACATGCGGCCAAAGAACGCATGATAGCCGGGAAAGCGGGCGTATTGCGCCTGCGCCGCCGCGATCAGCCCGGGATGGTCAAAGCCCGCGACCATGTTCCACAGGCCCGAATTCGCGTCCAGATAGCGCCGGCCGTGCACGTCCACGACATAGGGCCCCTCGCCATGGGTCAGCACGACGGTGCCGCGCTGGTGGACCGAGGGCATGTCGGTGAAACCGTAAAGCGAATATTCCTCGGCGCGGGCTTCCCAGCTTTGCGGTTGGGTCATGACCTTCTCCATAAACGGTTGTCGGGACTAGGCTAGCCGGGCGGCTGGGCCGGTTCAATGGGGCGCCGGTGAACTGCCAAGGCGCCCGGCTGCGATCGGGCGGACTGCCAGAGCGGCCGGCGTTTCGACGCCCGGCCGGCACGGGGCGCTTGCCATCACCCGCCCTTGCGCGCAGCATGTGGACGATAGGGGGAACGCCATGCGCCTGCTGCTGCTTGCCGCCATCGCACCCTTGCCGGCGCTGGCCCAAGGCCTGCTGATCCCGCCGGTCAAGCTGCTGGATACCGCGCATGAGGCGCGCGACCAGACCGCCGACCATGCCCGCCGGCTGGCGCTGATGGGCGATGTGCTGGCGCAGGCCTTGTCGGGCGAACAGGTCGATGCCGCCAGCATCGCCGCCGCCTGTCCGTCCGAGACCGCCGATTGCCTCGTGACCTTTCTGCGGCAACGCGGTGGCGAACGGGGGCTTTTCGTGGCGGTGCAGAAATCCAGCACGCTGATCCTGCAGGTCTTTGCCACGCTGGTCGATCTGCCGGCGCGGCAGGTGATCGCGCGGCGCGAGCTGAATTTTCGCGGTGACAATGACGAATCCTGGCGCCGCGCCGCGCTTTTCCTCGCGCGCGAATTCGCGGACGGAACGGGCAGGGCGCCCGCGCGCTGATCTGCCCCCGCCCGGCACGCCACCCAAGGTCCGGCACCGGCGCACCGGGGCTTGATCGCCCCTGCCGCCCAAGGACAGACTGCGCGCCGGGATTCCCCGGCCATCGCCAAGGAGACAAGCATGACCATCCGTTACCTTCACACCATGGTGCGCGTTCAGGACCTCGAACACAGCATGGCCTTCTACCGCCTGCTTGGACTTGAGGAAACGCGCCGCATCGACCATGACAAGGGCCGCTTCACCCTCGTGTTCATGGCGCCGCCCGGCCAGCCGGAATGCCCGGTCGAGCTGACCCATAACTGGGACGGCGACGCGGGCCTGCCGTCGGACAGCCGGCATTTCGGCCATCTCGCCTATCAGGTGGATGACATCTACGACCTCTGCGCCCGGCTGATGGCCGCCGGCATCACCATCAATCGCCCGCCGCGCGACGGCCACATGGCCTTTGTCCGCAGTCCCGACAATGTCTCGATCGAGCTTCTCCAGAAAGGCGACAGCCTGCCCCCGCAAGAGCCCTGGGCCAGCATGGAAAACACCGGCCACTGGTAAGCGCCCCGCGCAGATCCCGGCCCAACGCGACACCGGCACTTCAGAACCCGGCTCATCCCGGCCCTCGGCTTCTTTCGTGCCGAAATATCCCGGGGTCCGGGGCAGCGCCCCGGTCCGGCCGCGCAACAGGCGAACCGCTGCGGCAGCAGGCCCAGGCCGCCAGCCCATCGCTTCAATAGATGTATCGGATCTGCTCTGCCCAATAACGCTCGACCCGGCGCCATTGCAGGTTCACCCGTTCCAGCGGCGGGTCGTCCAGCACGCCGGACATCTCCAGCCCCTCGGCATGGCGGGCGAAAAGCTCGATCACGCGGTCGCGCACCTCTTGCCCGGTCGGCGTCAGCCGCACCCGGACCGAGCGCCGGTCCATCTCGGAGCGTTCGTGATGGACATAGCCCAGATCGACCAGCTTCTTGAGATTGTAGCTGACGTTCGAGCCCTGATACATGCCGCGCGTGCGCAGCTCGCCCGCCGTCACCTCGGCCGCGCCAAGGTTATAGATCAGCAGTGCCTGCACCGGGTTCAGATCCGAGCGGCCCAGCCGCTCGAATTCATCCTTGACCAGATCCAGCAACAGCCTGTGCAGGCGTTCCAGGATCTGCAGGCTTTCCATATAGGATTCGTCGCGCGTGGATTGCTGGGCCACCGGATGAATGGCGGGCACCGGACGAACAGGACTGGGGCTGCGCTGGGGCATGGTCATTTCCGTTTGGACTCGTGGTGTCGACCACCATGGACCAAAAAGCCGAATCCCAGATTAACGCGCCACAAGTTTCACCAGAATTAGTTAAAACTGTCAGGATTTCGCAATCAACCGGTCTTGCGCATGGCCCGCCACACGATCCAGCAGCGCCAGCAGCTCTTGCGGGCCCGGATGTTCGTCGCGCAGGCGGGCGGCGATCCACAGATACAGGTCCTGATCGTTTTCATCCAGCAGCTGCTCATACAGATCCAGCTCGCCTGCGCTCAGCGCGCCCAGCTGGCTGTCCGAAAACGGGCCAAGGATCAGGTCCATCTCCTTGGTGCCCCGGCGCCAGCTGCGCATCCGCAGCCGCTTGAACCTTGCCTCGTCCATCTTTGCCCCTTCGGCTTGCCAGTCCTCGGGCACGCGCCTAAGAAAAAGGCCGCCCCAGCAGGATGAATTCGATGAGCCTTTTGTCCCAGACGCTCGCCCGCGTCAAACCCTCGCCCACCATCGCCATCACCAACCGCGCCCGCGAGCTTGCCGCCGAAGGCCGCGACATCATCAGCCTTTCGGCCGGCGAGCCCGATTTCGACACGCCCGAACATATCCGCGAGGCCGGCAAGGCGGCGATTGACGCCGGCCACACCCGCTACACGGCAGTCGATGGCATCCCCGAGCTGAAACGCGCCATCTGCGCCAAATTCGCGCGCGAGAACGGGCTGGATTACGCCCCGGCCAATATCACCGTCGGCACCGGCGGCAAGCAGATCCTTTACAATGCCCTGATGGCGACGCTGAATCCGGGCGACGAGGTGATCATCCCCGCGCCCTATTGGGTCAGCTATCCCGACATGGTGCTGCTGGCTGGCGGCACGCCGGTCTTTGTCGAGGGCGCGATGGCGAACGGCTATCGCATCACCCCCGAACAGCTGGATGCCGCGATCACGCCGCGCACGAAATGGGTGATCCTGAATTCGCCCTCGAACCCGACCGGGGCGGGCTATGGCGAAAGCCATATGCGCGGCCTGACCGAGGTGCTGCTGCGCCATCCCCATGTCTGGGTGCTGGCCGATGACATCTATGAGCATCTGGTCTTTGACGATTTTGAATTCGTCACCCCGGCCCAGATCGCGCCGGAGCTCAAGGACCGCACGCTGACCATGAATGGCGTCAGCAAAGCCTATGCCATGACCGGCTGGCGCATCGGCTATGGCGCGGGCCCGGTCGCGCTGATCAAGGCCATGGCCACGCTGCAATCGCAATCGACCTCGAACCCCTGCTCGATCAGCCAATATGCCGCGCTCGCCGCGCTGGAGGGGCCGCAGGATTACATCGCCGAAAGCCGCGCCGTGTTCCAGCGCCGCCGCGATCTGGTGGTCGAGGGGCTGAACGCCTGTCCGGGCATCGATTGCCCGATGCCCGAAGGCGCGTTCTATGTCTATCCCTCGATCAAGGCGCTGATCGGCAAGACTTCGGCCGGCGGCACGCTGATTGCGGATGACGAGGCCTTTGCCAGCGCGCTGCTGGACGAGACCGGGGTTGCGGTGGTGTTCGGTGCGGCCTTTGGCCTTTCGCCGCATTTCCGCATCAGCTACGCGACCTCGGACGAGGTGCTGGCCGATGCCTGCCGGCGGATCGGAAAATTCTGCGAAGGGCTCGTCTGAGCCCTTCGACCTTGTTACCACATATAGCGCCGCAGCGCTTCGCCCTCGACCGGCATCACGCTGGCGGTCGGGGGCACCGCGCCGATGTCGTGCAGCAGATGCGCCGGCAGATGCGCGATGGCCCGTCGGGTGGCCGGGTCGTCAAGGGCTGCCATGCGGTCGGTGCATAGGCAGGACTTATCCTCGGTCACCAGGCCAAGGAACGTCAGGATGCGGGCGGCAAACCCCAGGGGCTGCCGGGCGGGGGCATAATCATGTGGCATTTCTCTCCTCCGCAGACGGATCATTTGCTGCGTGATCGTTTTATGCTACGGCCAAGCGGCTTTGACCAACAAAGCCTGTGCAAGTATCCATAAGGCAAACTTATGTCTGTCCCGCCCCTTGCTGCATTGCGCGCCTTCGAGGCCGTCGCCCGCCACCTCAGCTTTACCCGCGCGGCGGAGGAACTGGGCATGACGCAGGCGGCCGTCAGCTACCAGATCCGGCTGCTTGAGGAGCGGCTGGGCACGCCGCTGTTCCTGCGCAAGCCGCGCGGGATTTCCCTGACCGAGACCGGGGCGCTGTTCGCCCGTCCGACCATCGACGCCTTCGACATGCTGCGCGAGGCCTTTGCCGACCCTTCGGCCGACACGATCTCGACCCTGTCGATCAGCACCGTGCCAACGCTGGCGGGGGCATGGCTTTCGCCGCGGCTGGGCAAGTTTCAGATGAACAACCCCAACCTTGCCGTGCGGCTGGAGACCAGCGACGACATCGTCGATTTCGGCCGCGAGGACATCAGCGTGGTGATCCGCGCCGGCACCGGCGACTGGCCCGGGCTTGAGGCCCATCAGCTGATGTCGATCGAATATACGCCGATGCTGTCGCCCGAGCTCTTGCGCAAATGCCCGCTGGACGAGCCGGCCGACCTGCTGAAACTGCCGCTGCTGGACCGGGGCGATCCCTATTGGGCGCTGTGGATGCGCGAGGCAGGGGTGGATTTCACCGCAAGCTATGGCAAGCCCGGGCTGACGCTGTCGACCGACCTGCACGAGGCGCGGGCGGCCTTGGCCGGCTATGGCGTGGCCATGCTGATGCCGCGCTTTTTCCGCCATGAGCTGGCGACCGGCAGTCTGGTGCAGCCCTTTGCGCAGGTCTCGGACATGGGGCGCAGTTTCTGGCTGGCCTATCCCAAGGGCCGCCGCAACCGCCCCGCCATCCGCAAGTTCCGGGCCTTTCTGCTGGACGAGGTGGCGGGGGATCGCGAGTGAAGGGGCGCTGGGCGATAGTGTTCAAACGCCCGGCAGGCGAGCCATAGGACCACGGCAGCGCAAGGACGTTCCTGTTCGGGTCGCTGCCAGCTCCATGCCTCTCATGATCATGACGACGCCTCTCCGCGCCCGGCCTCCTCACATTGGCCGCCCCCAAATGCAAAAGCCCCCGGATCATTTCCGGGGGCTCTCGCATCTCGCGCGTCGCGTGCCTTATGCCACAAAGGCCGCGGGGCGGGTCAGGGTCTCGGGTTGCAGGATCGCGTCCAGACGCTCTTTCGGCAGCAGGCCCTTTTCCAGCACCAGCTCATAGACGCCGCGCCCGGTCAGATGCGCCTCGGTCGCGACCTCGGTCGCCGCCGCATAGCCGATATAGGGGTTCAGCGCGGTGACGATGCCGATGGACCGGCGCACGGTCTCTTTCAGCACGTCGCGGTTGGCGGTGATGCCGCGCACGCAATTTGTCTCCAGCGTGGCGCAGCCCGCCACCAGATGGTCGACCGAGCGGAACATCGAATAGGCGATCACCGGCTCGAACGCATTCAGCTGCAATTGCCCGCCCTCGGCGGCCATGGTGATGGTCATGTCATTGCCGATGACCTCGAAACAGACCTGGTTCATCACCTCGGGGATGACCGGGTTCACCTTGCCCGGCATGATCGAGGACCCGGCCTGTTTGGCGGGCAGGTTGATCTCGTTGAAGCCGGCGCGCGGACCCGAGGACAGCAGCCGCAGGTCGTTGCAGGTTTTCGACAGTTTCACCGCGACGCGCTTCAGCACACCCGAGACCTGCACGAAGCAGCCGCAATCCTGCGTCGCCTCGATCAGGTCAAAGGCGGTGACGACCGGGATCACGGTGATCTCGGCCAGCCGGGCCCGGACGCGCTCGGCATATTCGGGATGGGTGGTGATGCCGGTGCCTATGGCGGTGGCGCCCAGATTGATCTCGCAGACCAGTTGTGACACTTCGGCCAGACGATGCTCATCCTCGCCCAGCATCACGGCATAGGTGTTGAACTCCTGCCCCAGGGTCATCGGCACGGCTTCCTGCAACTGGGTGCGGCCCATCTTCAGGATGTCGGCGAATTCGACGGCCTTGACCTCGAAGGCACCGCGCAGGCTCGACAGCGCGCCGATCAGCTTCTGGATGCCCTTCCAGGTCGCCAGCCGCAGCGCCGTCGGATAGACGTCGTTGGTCGACTGGCTCATGTTCACATGCTCATTGGGGTGCAGGAACTGATACTGGCCCTTCTGGTGCCCCATGATCTCCAGCGCGCGGTTGGCGATGACCTCATTGGCGTTCATGTTGGTCGAGGTGCCGGCGCCGCCCTGGATCTGGTCGACGACGAACTGGTCATGCAGCTTGCCGGCGCGGATTTCCTCGCAGGCGGCGACGATGGCGTCGCGGCGCTCGGGGCTCAGCAGGCCCAGATCGGCATTGGCAAGCGCCGCTGCCTGCTTGATCGCGGCCAGTGAGCGCACCAGCTCGGGGATCTCGCCGATGGTGCGCCCCGAGATCTGGAAATTCTCGACGGCGCGCAGGGTGTGAACGCCCCAATAGGCCGCCGCCGGGATCTCGCGGTCGCCAAGCAGGTCATGTTCGTTGCGGGTCTGGGTCATGATATACCTCGGGCGCATGGCGCGACATCCGCGGGACCGCGGGGATCGGCATGGCCAACTGTCTGTTTGTGTTGGGTAATCGGAAAAGGTCGATCGCTTCCTTGCCGTAAATCTAGGCGCTTTGCCCCAGCAATGCCAATGCCAAGTCCGGCTGGGTTATTCCGTTTTCGAATAACCCGCGCCCAGCTCGCGCGCGGCATCCCAGACCCGGCCGGTGATGCCCCGCCCGCGCGCGGCATTGCGATAAAGCCGGATCTGCATCGGCAGTTCGGTGGCCACGACCTCCAGCCGGCCGCTGTCGATCTCGGCCTCGACCAGCAGGCGCGGCAGCCAGACCATGCCATGCCCGGCCACGGCCATGCTCTTCATCGACTCGGCCATGCTGGCCTCATCGGTATGGGCGGTATAGACGCGCGGCGCGCCGGGCTGGGCCAGGGCGATGCGCGCCATCTCGTTCAGAAAACTGCCGCGCGAATATTTCAGCATCGGCATGCCTTCGCTTTGCCATTCCGGCGGCCAGCCGGGGCGCGCCACGGCAACCAGCTGGTCGGTGCCCACCACCAGATGCGGAAAGCCACCGGGATCCAGCGGAATGTTCACCTGCGGATGGGCATAGGTCAGGAAAAAATCATAACCGCCCTCGGTCAGAGCCTCGATGCAGCGGTCGAAATTCTCGGGCTTCACCCGGCTGGTCATTTGCCCGGTCGCGGCCTTCAGCCGCATCAGCCAGCCGGGCAGAAAGGTCACGGTCAGGCTGTGCAGCGCCACAAAGGAAATCTCGCCGCCGCGCGCCCGGGTGTGGTCGCGAAACTCGGCCCGGCGCGCCTGGATCATGCGCACGGCCTCTTCGGCGGTCTCGCGAAACAGCATGCCCTCGGGGGTCAGCCGCACCGGATAGCTTTCGCGCGACAACAGATCGGTGCCCAGCCATTCCTCCAGCGCCCGGATGCGGCGGGAAAACGCGCTCTGCGTCACCCCGCGCAGTTCGGCCGAGCGCGAAAAGCTGTGCGTCTCGGCCAGAACCAGAAAGTCCTCCAGCCATTTGAAGTCCATCCGTCCCCTCCCGTGGCCCCCGGAACCGGCCATTCTTTCGTGCCCGAATATCCCCGCCGGAGGCACCGGCCGCGCCGCCGGGCGGACCCGTGCCGCGCTCTAGCCCAGCTTGCCGCCGCCCGCCACGCCCCCTAAAGCTCGGTCCAGTTCTGCTCGACCACCGCCTCCATCGAGACATAGCTGGTTGTGGCATGGATATGCGGCAGGGCCGAGATCTTTTCCGCCATGATGCGGCGATAGCCCGCCATATCGGGCGAGCGCACCTTCAGAAGATAGTCGAAGCCGCCGGCGATCATGTAGCATTCCTCGACCTCGGGGATGGCGCGCACGGCAGCGTTGAACTGCTCCAGCGCCTTTTGCCGGGTGTCCGACATGCGCACCTCGACATAGGTCACATGTGTCAATCCCAGCTTCAGCGGCGACAGGATGGCGCGGTAGCCGGTGATCAGGCCCATCTCCTCCATCTGCTTGATTCGCAAGGCAACCGGGGTCTTCGACAGTCCGACCTTGCGCGCCAGCTCGGTGATGGGAATGCGGGCATTGGCGACCAGTTCGCGCAGGATCTTCACATTGGTTGCGTCCAGCGACTCGTCCATGGCTGAAAACCCCGCCAAATATGTTACGATGGGCCATGAATTTGCCATGAAATGGTCACATCGTCCATGGCCCTGCCTGTAATCCTGCCACTGAATTCAGGAGACACCAGATGACCCAGCTTGCCGACCTTGGCCTTGCCGCGAAATTTCAGGACGAGGCCCAGTTGCTCGACCGGCTGGTGGCCGAGGCCGCGCTGTCGCAGACCTCTCGCGACGCGATCACCGCGCGCGGCGCCGATCTGGTGCGCCGCATCCGCGCCGAGGCCAAGCCCAGCCTGATGGAGCATTTCCTGTCGGAATACGGCCTCTCGACGCGCGAGGGCGTCGCGCTGATGTGTCTGGCCGAGGCGATGCTGCGCGTCCCCGACCGCTCGACCATCGACGCGCTGATCGAGGACAAGATCGCCCCCTCGGACTGGGGCCGCCATCTGGGCGAGGCCTCCTCCAGCCTCGTCAATGCCTCGACCTGGGCCTTGATGCTGACCGGCAAGGTGCTCGATGACGATCAGGGCGGCATTGCCGGCACCCTGCGCGGCGCGCTGAAACGTCTGGGCGAGCCGGTGATCCGCACCGCCGTCGGTCGCGCGATGAAGGAAATGGGCCGCCAGTTCGTGCTGGGCGAGACCATCGAAAAGGCGCTGGACCGGGCCCGCACCCGCGAGGCGCAGGGTTTTACCTACAGCTATGACATGCTGGGCGAGGCCGCGATGACGGCGCGCGATGCCGCCCGCTATGCCCGCGACTATGCCGAGGCCATCGCCGCCATCGCCAAAGCCTGTGACAAGGGTTCGGTGCAGATGAACCCCGGCATCTCGATCAAGCTTTCCGCGCTGCACCCCCGCTACGAGATCTCCAATGAGGCCCGCGTGCTGGCCGAGCTGGTGCCGGTTGTTCTGAAGCTCGCTCAGGCCGCCAAGGCCGCCGGCATGGGCATGAACATCGACGCCGAGGAACAGGACCGGCTGGTGCTGTCGATGGGTGTGATCGAAGCGGTGCTGTCGGACCCGTCGCTGGCCGGCTGGGACGGCTTCGGCGTGGTGGTGCAGGCTTACGGCAAACGCGCCGGTCTGGTCATCGACTGGCTTTACGAACTGACGCAGCGCCTTGACCGCAAGATCATGGTGCGTCTGGTCAAGGGCGCCTATTGGGACAGCGAAATCAAGCGCGCCCAGGTCGAGGGCCTGCCGGGCTTTCCGCTGTTCACCTCGAAGACCGGCACCGATGTCAGCTATATCGCCAATGCGCGCAAGCTGATCGGCCATGCCGACCGCATCTATCCGCAATTCGCCACCCACAACGCCCAGACCGTCGCCGCCGTGCTGGAAATGGTTGCCGAGGCCGGCGGCATCGCCTTCGAGTTCCAGCGCCTGCATGGCATGGGCGAGCGGCTGCATGACATCGTGCTGGCCGACACCAAGGGTCGCTGCCGCATCTATGCCCCGGTCGGCGCCCATCGCGACCTGCTGGCCTATCTGGTGCGCCGCCTGCTGGAAAACGGCGCGAACAGCAGCTTCGTGCATCAGATCGTCGATGAATCGGTCTCGCCCGAAGAGGTCGCCCGCGATCCCATCGCCGCGCTGGCCAGCGCCCGCGCCCCCGCCAGCCTGCGCGCGCCCGACGCGATCTTTGGCCAAGGCCGCATGAACTCGCGCGGTTTCGATCTCAGCGACGAAGACACGCTGGCCGCCATCGAGGCTGCCCGCGCCGTCGCGCTGCCCGATGCCGCCCCGATCACCGTCTCGCCCGCCAGCGGCACCCCGGTCGCGCTGCGCGATCCCGCCACCGGCGCCGAGATCGCGCAGGTGACCGAGGCTGATGCCAGGGCCGCCACGCAGGCCATTGCCGATGCCCGCATCTGGGACGCGCCCCCGGCCGAACGTGCCGCCGTCCTGTGCCGCGCCGCCGATCTTTACGAGGAAAACTTCGGCCCGATCTTTGCCGCCTTGGCGCGCGAGGCCGGCAAGACCCTGCCCGATGCGGTGGGTGAACTGCGCGAGGCGGTGGATTTCCTGCGCTACTATGCCGCCGAGGGCGCGCGATCGGCCCGCGCCCCGCGCGGCGTGATCGTGGCGATCAGCCCGTGGAACTTTCCGCTGGCGATCTTTACCGGACAGATTGCCGCCGCGCTGATGGCCGGCAATGCGGTGCTGGCCAAACCCGCCGAACAGACGCCGCTGATCGCGGCCATCGCCGTGCGGCTGCTGCATCAGGCCGGCGTGCCGCTTGCCGCGCTGCAACTCTTGCCGGGGCAGGGCGGCACGGTGGGCGCCGCGCTGACCAGCGACGCCCGTGTGAACGGCGTGGTCTTTACCGGCTCGACCGAAACCGCCCAGACCATTAACCGCGCCATGGCCCGCCACATGGCGCCGGGCACGCCTCTGATCGCCGAGACCGGCGGACTGAATGCGATGATCGTCGATTCGACCGCGCTGCCGGAACAGGCGGTGCGCGATATCGTCGCCTCCAGCTTCCGCTCGGCCGGGCAACGCTGCTCGGCGCTGCGCTGCCTTTACGTGCAGGACGACATCGCCCCGCATCTGATCGAGATGATCAAGGGCGCCATGGACGAACTGACCATCGGCGATCCGTGGCAGCTGTCCACCGACGTGGGCCCGGTGATCGACGCCGAGGCACGCGACGGCATCCTTGCCTATCTGCGCCAGAACAAGGCCCGCATCGCCCACGCGCTGCCCGCGCCGCAGTCGGGCACCTATGTGCCGCCGACCCTGATGACCGTGCCCGGCATCGCCGCGCTCGAGCGTGAGATCTTTGGCCCGGTGCTGCATGTCGCGACCTTCCGCGCCGGCCAGATCGACAAGGTGATCGCGGCGATCAACGCGCGCGGCTACGGCCTGACCTTCGGCCTGCATTCCCGCATCGATGCCCGCGTGCAGGAGGTCTCCGAGGCGGTGCATGCCGGCAATATCTACGTCAACCGCAACCAGATCGGCGCCGTGGTCGGCAGCCAGCCCTTTGGCGGCGAGGGGCTTTCGGGCACCGGACCCAAGGCGGGCGGCCCGCTTTATCTCAACCGCTTCTATGCGCCGGCCCAGCCCGGTCAGGGCCAGCCGGTGCTGGGACGTGTCGATCCGGTGGCAAGCCTTGCCGCCATCCCCGCCCTGCCGGAAACCGAGATCGCCGAACGCTTCATGCCCGGCCCCACCGGCGAATTGAACCGGCTGCGCCTGTTCACGCGCGCCCCGGTACTGTGCCTTGGCCCGGACGAGGCCGCGCGCCAGGCCCAGGTCTCGGCGGTGCGGGCGCTGGGCGGGCAGGCCGTGGCGATGGAAGCCCTGCCCGACGCGCAATCGCTGGCCGACAGCGATGCCTTCTCGGCGGTGCTCTGGTGGGGTGGGGCCGATCAGGCGCGGATGCTGGCGCAGGCGCTGGCCGCAGGCAGCGGTCCGCTGCGACCCCTGATCACCGCCATGCCCGATCAGGCGCATGCCGCGCATGAGCGCCATCTGTGCGTCGATACGACAGCGGCCGGCGGCAATGCCGCGCTGCTCGCGGGTTAATCCGCGACGGCATCCGGCAGGCCCGCCAACGCGCGGGCCTGCGTGTCAAGGAACGGGAAATTGCGCGCCGCCGTCTCCGCGACCGCTTCGGGCTCCATCAACACCATATTGCGCCGCTTGATCATCATCGGCGTGAAGTCGGTGTCGTTCATGCCATTGTTCGTCACCAGCGCCATGCGGCCGGGAATGGTGATGCTGGTAAAGCGCTGGGCCATGCCGAAATGGCCAAAGTCGAACACGCTGCGGGTCGGATGGCGCAGTGCGGCGCCGGCGCTGAAAAACGCCACCGGCCAGTTGTAGGTCCCGGCGGTAGCGCCCGCCAGCTTGCAATACATCACCCCGCGCATGCTGGCGGCAAAGGCAAGATCGCTCTTCATCATGCCGGCGGTATTGCGGCGCATCAGCTCGATGAAATCGACGCAAAGACAATCGTCATCATCCAGCCGGAACTGCAGCGTCTGACCCAGCCGCAGGCCCAGCTCGGCAAAGACCAGCCGCTGCGCCGCCGCGACCGAGGTGATCGGGAAAAAGCGCAGCACCACCTGCGGCACCCCGGCGCAGATCGCCTCCAGCCGGGCGCGATAGGGCTGCGGCATCAGCTCGGATGCCAACACCACGAAGGTGAAATTCTGATCCGTCTGCGCCCGCATCGACGCCAGCGTCAGCTGCTCGAAACTTTGCAGCCGCGCCTCCATCCGCGCGGGGGCGAACAGATGCACCGCCTGTTCCAGCGCGATCTGTTCGACCTCTTCGGCCGGCTTGTTCTGATAGGCCTTCCAGTCGCCCCGGCCCAAAAGCGAAAAACGGCAGATCCCGACGATATTCATGACACCCAATTCTCCATCCGGGATTGGGGGCCTGTCCATGCCCCGTTGCCCCGCGCTTCTTTCGTGGCGAAATATCCCGGGGTCCGGGGCAGAGCCCCGGTCCTGACATCGCCCCTCGGCCAGCCTGCGACTATTGCTCCCGATCTTTGCCTTGCAATCCGACCCGCCGCAAGGCAGGCAGGCGCGGTTCAGTCAGGTGATCGGCCATGTCCACAGCCACCCCCGCCACCCAGACCCTTGGCCGCGCCGCCATCGCCTTCGAGGTGCTGGAATATGATTACGCCCCCGGCAATGACCGCGTCGGGCTACAGGCGGCCGAGGCCATCGGCCTGCCGCCGCAAGAGGTGCTCAAGACCCTGATGGTCGAGGTCGACGGCAAACCCGCCTGCGCGGTGATCCCCTCGGACCGCACGCTGTCGATGAAGCGGGTGGCGGCGGCCTTTGGCGGCAAGGCGGCGCAGATGATGCCCCCCGACAAGGCCGAACGGCTGACCGGCTATCATACCGGCGGCATCAGCCCGTTCGGGCAGAAACGCCGGGTGCCCACCGCATTTCAGGCCGATGCGCTGGACCCGGCCCTGATCGTGCTGAACGGCGGCAAGCGCGGGCTGATGCTGCGGCTGGCCCCCGATGATGCGGTGACTGCGGCCGGGGCGATCCGCGCCTTGCTCTGCGCCGACTAGCCGCGCCGGGGTCGCGCCGGGCCTGCCGGCTTTTCCGTCGTGCGGTTTTGCGCTATCCGCCCTGATGGCCGCCGGCTAGGATCGGCATCGGGCCATCGGCGGATATCTTGGCGGGAACGGCATGAAGATCATCATCTGCGGGGCAGGGCAGGTCGGCTGGCACATTGCGCGCCACCTTTCGGGCGAGCGCAACGATGTCACCATCGTCGATACCGATGTCGAGCTGATCCGCCGCGCCACCGATGCGCTGGACGTGCAGGGCGTTACCGGCTTTGCCAGCCATCCGGATGTGCTGGACCGCGCCGGCGCCCGCGATGCCGATCTGATCATTGCCGCCACCCATTCGGACGAGGTGAACATGGTCACCTGTCAGGTGGCGCATTCCGTCTTTCAGGTGCCGCGCAAGATCGCGCGTCTGCGGGCCTCGGCCTATCTGGACGCGATCTGGTCAGATCTCTACCGCACCGACCATCTGCCTATCGACGTGGTCATCAGCCCGGAGCGCGAGGTGGCGCGGGCCGCGCTGCAACGGCTCTCGGCGCCCTCGACATTCGATGCGGAAACCTTCCTGACCGGGCGGCTGCATCTGCTGGGCATCCTGCTGGATCCCGACAGCCCGGTGCTGAACACGCCGCTGCGCCAGCTGGACGAGATGTTTTCCAGCCTCTCGGCCATTGTCGCGGGCGTGCGGCGCGGGGCCAAGCTGTTTGCCCCCGAACCCGGTGACCAGCTTTTTGAGGGCGATCAGGTCTATGTCTTCACCCTGACCGAGGACGTGCCGCGCACCCTGGAGATCTTCGGCAAGCCGGCGGAAAAGCAGAACAACGTCGTCATCATCGGCGCGGGCAATGTGGGCCTTGCCGTGGCGCAGGCGCTGGAGGCGCGGCCCGAACGGGTGCGCGTCAAGCTGATCGAACGCAACCGCGCCCGGGCCGAGGACGCGGCCGACGCGCTGAACCGCACCATCGTGCTGAACGGCGACGGGCTTTCGGCCGAACTGCTGGAAGAGGCCGCCGTGCCGCGCGCCGATGCCGTGCTGGCGATCACCGATGACGACAAGACCAATATCCTTGCCGCCGTGCGCGCCAAACAGGCCGGCGCCAAACTCGCCATTTCGCTGGTCAATGACCCGACGCTGATGTCGCTGATGGAGCCTCTGGACATTGACGCCTTCATCAACCCGCGCGCCAGCACCGTCTCGACCATCCTGCGCCATATCCGGCACGGGCGGGTGCGCGACATCTACTCCATCGGCGATGCCGAGGCCGAGGTGATCGAGGCGCAGGTGCTGTCGACCTCGCCCATCGCCGGACGCCCGGTGCGCGACATCGACTTTCCCGAAGGCGTGCTTTTGGGCGCCGTGCAAAAGGGCGAGCGCGTGGTGAAACCCCATGGCGACCTGCGCATCGAAGAGGGCGACATCATCGTGATCTTTGCCCTCGCCGCCGATATTCCCGAGGTCGAGCGCCTGTTGCAGGTCTCGATCGACTTCTTCTGATGCGGTTCCTGCTGCGCCTGCCGCTGCTGGTGGTGCTGTTCGGGGTCGCCGCTTTGGCGATGGCGCCGGTGGGATTTTACGCCCATGCACTGGATCAGCACCATCTGGGCGCGATCTTTCTGGGCTGCTCGGGGCTGTTTCTGATCCTGACCGCGATCCTTGGGCTGGCCACCGCCGACCGGGCCGAGCAATCGCGCCCGCGCAGCGTGCTTCTGACCATGCTGGGGGCGATGACGCTGGTGCCGGCGGTGATGGCGGTGCCCTTCGTGCTGGCCTTGCCCGATACCGGGATCTTCAACGCGTGGTGGGAGATGATCTCTTGCCTGACCACCACCGGCGCGACGCTCTATTCGGCCGAGCTGTTGCCCGCGCCCCTGCATCTGTGGCGGGCGACGGCGGGCTGGCTTGGTGGGCTTTTCATTCTGGTCGCGGCGGTTTCGCTGCTGGCGCCGCTGCGGGTCGGCGGGTTCGAGATCCTTGCCACCCCCTATGGCCGCAACGAGAATTTCGAGCGCCTGCCGCCCTCGGCCCGGGCGGCGGCGGTGCCGACGCATCTGTCGGCCCCGGCCTTTCAGACCGAGATGCTGGACCCGATGCATCGCACGCTGCGGGCGTTCCGGCAGGTGTTTCCGGTCTTTGCCGGGCTGACATTGGCAATGTGGGTGATCCTGCTTTTGCTGGGTGAGGACGGGTTGGTGGCGCTGACGCGGGCCATGGGCACGCTGTCGACCAGTGGCGTCAGCCCGGTGAACGGCTCTGCGGTGCAAAACAGCGGCGCGCCGGGCGAGATCGTGATCTTTCTGTTCCTGATCCCGGCGCTGTCGCGGCGCTTCTGGCCGGGCGGTGCGGCGCTGCGCACCTCGGACAGCTGGCGCAGCGACCCCGAGCTGACCATCGCCGCCGGCATGGTGCTGCTGGTCTCGGCCATGCTGTTCCTGCGCCATTTCCTTGGCGCGATCGGCGTGTCGCCCGATGGCGCGCGCGGGCTGGTCGGCACGCTGGACAGCGCCGTTTCCGCGGCCTGGGGCGGGCTCTTCAACGGGCTCAGCTATCTGACGACGACGGGCTGGAATTCGACCGAATGGCAGGGCGCGCGCAACTGGTCTGGGCTCAGCTCGCCCGGGCTGATGCTGGCGGGGCTGGCGATCATGGGCGGCGGCGTCGCCACCACGGCCGGGGGCGTCAAGCTGCTGCGGGTCTATGCGCTGGCGCGGCATTCGCAGCGCGAGCTGGAAAAGATCGTGCATCCGAACTCGGTCGCCGGGGGTGGCATCATGGCGCGGCGCCTGCGGCACGAGGGCGCCTATCTGGCCTTCATCTTTTTCATGCTCTTTGCCAGCTCGATCGCCGTGGTGGTGATGCTGATTTCGCTGCAGGGCATCGAGTTCGATTCCGCCACCATCCTGTCGATCTCGGCCCTGACCAATACCGGGCCGCTGGCCGGGGCAATCCCGATGGTGCCGACCTTTCAGGGCTCGGCGGGCATGGCGGGCGCGCCCTGGGCAGGCTGGGCCGGCCTGCCATGGCTGACCAAGGCCATTCTGGCCGGGGCCATGATCCTTGGCCGGCTTGAGACGCTGGCGCTGCTGGCGCTGGTGTCACCGGACTATTGGCGCAGGTGACACGGGCGCGCCACAAGGGCGGCGGCCACAGGCGATCATCGGCTTGCAAGCGGATGGCGGCTCGCCTAAGTCTTTTCGGATAGCGATAAGAACAAGGTGCATCGAAATGGCCGGCGATAAACAGAACCTCCAAGACGCATTCCTGAACCATGTCCGCAAGGGCAAGGTGCCGGTGACGATCTTTCTGATCAATGGCGTCAAGCTGCAGGGGGTCATCACCTGGTTCGACAATTTCTGCGTGCTGCTGCGCCGCGACGGCCAATCGCAGCTGGTCTACAAGCACGCGATCTCGACGATCATGCCGGGCCAGCCGATCAGCCTGTATGACGGCGAGGACTGATTGGCCGAGCCCAGCGAAACGCGGGAACGTCCGACCCGCGCCTATGTGATCCACCCGGATCTGGGAAACAGCCGCACCCGCCGCTCGCCCGAGCTGGCGCTGGAAGAGGCTGTGGCCCTGGCCCATGCGCTGCCGGCCATCGACGTGACCGGCGCCGAGGTGGCCAAGCTGCGCAATCCCGATCCGGGCATGTTGTTTTCCAAGGGCAAGCGCGAAGAGATCGGCCAGCACATCCGCGCCGTGGCCGAGGGCGAAGGCGCCGAGCTGGTGCTGATCGACGGGCCGGTGACGCCGGTGCAGCAGCGCAATCTGGAAAAGGAATGGGACGTCAAGATTCTGGACCGCACCGGGCTGATCCTTGAGATCTTTGCCGACCGCGCCCAGACCCGCGAAGGGGTGTTGCAGGTCGAACTGGCGGCGCTGGCCTATCAGCGCACGCGGCTGGTGCGGGCATGGACCCACCTTGAACGCCAGCGCGGTGGTCTGGGCTTTGTCGGCGGGCCGGGGGAAACCCAGATCGAGGCCGACCGCCGCGCCATTGACGAGCAGGTGATCCGCCTGCGCCGGCAGCTGGAGCGCGTGGTCAAGACCCGCGAGCTGCACCGCAAGGCCCGCGCCAAGGTGCCCTATCCGATCGTGGCGCTGGTGGGGTATACCAACGCCGGGAAATCGACGCTGTTCAACACGCTGACCGGGGCCGAGGTCATGGCCAAGGACCAGCTTTTCGCGACGCTCGATCCGACCATGCGCCAGATGGTGCTGCCGGGCGGGCGGCGGGTGATCCTGTCCGATACCGTGGGCTTTATCAGTGACCTGCCGCATGAGCTGGTCGCGGCGTTCCGCGCCACGTTGGAGGAGGTGCTGGCCGCCGATCTGATCCTGCATGTGCGCGACATCAGCCATCCCGAGACCGAGGAACAGGCGGGCGATGTGGGCGAGATCCTTGAATCGCTGGGCGTCGAGGAAGACGTGCCGCTGATCGAGGTCTGGAACAAGATCGACGCGCTGTCGCCGGAAACCCGCGCCGCGCTGCGCCGTACCGACGCCCGAATCGAGGGCGTGCAGGCGATTTCGGCGCTGTCGGGCGAGGGGCTGGAGGCGCTGCTGGAGGCGGTCGAGCTGCGGCTGGCCGAGGTTCTGGACGAGCTGCGGCTGGATGAGGTGCTGGTCCTGCCGCCCGAGGATGGCCGCAGCCGCGCATGGCTGCACCGGCAGGGCGTCGTCGTCTCGGAGGAGATGGGCGAGCAGGGGGTGCGGCTGCTGCTGCGCTGGACCGAGCGGCAAAAGGCGCAATTCGCGGCGCTTTGAGCGGCGGCTGGTCCGGGGACGGCAAGCGCCGGGCCGGTTGGCGCGGTTGTATGGGTATTTGGAAAATGGTGAAAGCCGGAGCCGCCGCGCGCTGCGACCTGGTTTGCGGTGGTTTTGCGGCCGGTCCGGGTGGGGCCCGGCCGCAGTCCGTTCAGGCTGGCAGCGCGGCCAGTTCCTGGGCCCAGGGCGGGTTGGCGCCGGGGCGCGACACGGTGATTGCGGCGGCGCGGGTGCCAAGGCGCAGCGCCTGCAAGAGCGTGTCGGCATCGAGATTGGCGATGCCGTCGCGGGTCAGGGCGCCGGCCTGATGCAGCGCGCTGAGCACACCGGCGTTGAAGGTATCGCCGGCGCCGATGGTGTCGGCGACCTCGACCCGGGTTGCGGGCGCGCTGATCGGTTCGTGCCGCCAATGCGCGGTGGCGCCGCTTTCGCCGCCGGTTTGCAGCACCAGTTTCGCGCCCTTGGCGAGGATCGCGGCGGCGGCCTCGGGGAAGCTTGCGCCGGGCATCAGCCAGTCGAGGTCATCGCCTGAGAGTTTGACGATATCGGCGCGGGCAAAGAGCCGTTCGAGCCGGGCGCGATAGGCGGCGGCATCGGTGATGAAGAAGGGCCGGATATTGGGATCGAGCATCACCGGCACATGTGCGGGCAGGCGCGCGACCAGTGATTCGATGCTGCCGCCGCAGGGATCGGGCACGAGGCTGATGCCGCCGATGAACAGCGCCGAGATGTCGTCGAGCGTGGCGGGCAGATCCTCGGGCGCGAGCATCCGGCCGGCCGAGCCTTCGTCGTAAAAGGAGTAACGCGCCTCGCCCCCGATCAGGGTGACGAAGGCCAGCGTCGTCAGCCGGTCCGAGCGCGGGCACAGCGAGGTGTCCACCTGCGCCTCGGCCAGCGGGCGCAGCAACTGCTCGCCGAAGGCGTCGCGCGAGATCGGCCAGAAATAGCCGGTCGGCGCGCCAAGACGTCCCAGCGCGATGGCGGTGTTATAGACCGCGCCGCCGGCCAGCGGGCGGTAATGCCCGGCCTCGGGCACCATGTCGATCAGCGATTCCCCGGCGCACAAGATCATGACTTCCCCCCAATGCTCACGGTCCGTTGTGGTTCTGATAGCGGTAACTGTCGGCGATGGAAATATCCGGCGCGATATCGGCGCCAAAGCGGACGTAATTGCCGCGTTCGTTGAGCCAGAGGAGGCCGGCGATGACCGCGAGCGCCAGCAGGATGGCCAAGGCGATCTTCCATACCGACCAGGGGCGTTCGCCCTGCACGCGACCGGACTGGCCATTGACGACGAAGCGGTAGCTTTGCCCGTTGTAGCGATAGGCGGCGGTCCAGACCGGCAGCAGGATATGTTTGAATGTCTCGTCCGCATAGCGGGTCTGGATGCTGCTGACCTGTTGTTCGTTGCCGCCGATGGCGCGGCGCACGTCCATGGCGATCACCCCGGCCATTTCCTGACGCGCGATGTCATGGCCCGAGGCGAGCGGGATCGTGTAGCCCTCGGCCAGAAAGCCCGCGAGATACTCGGGGGTGTAGGGCATCAGATGCGACAGATCCCACGGCACCAGCGCATCGGTGATGCGACGCGGCAGCGAGCTTGCCGCCAGCACCAGCACGTCGTCGAAATTGCGCGCGACCTGACCCGAGACCGGCGTCCAGCGCGTGCGGCGCACCTGTTCGGCGACCTGCTGACGCTGGCCGTTGACCTCGCGCGTGACCCAGACGGTTTCGTAATACCAGTCGCCGCGTGCGCCGGAATAGGCCGAGCGGCTGTCGGCGTCGAAGGTCCAGAAGGGGGAATAGACCCCGCTCATCTGTTTGCCGCGCCGGGCATAGGCCGTCAGGCCCGAGGGCGCGAACCACAGGCCCTTGAGCCAGCTTTCCAGTGCCGCCCGTGCCTGGATTTCAGTGATGACGAAGGGCAGCACGCCTTGCGGCTTCAAAAGCCGCGTGGTGCCGGTGTCGGTCACCACGGGTGTGGCGCAGAACGGGCAGGTCGAGGCGTGCTGGTCATTGGTGATTTCGACCTTGGCGCCGCAGTTCGGGCACGAGAGCGTGCGCACCGCCTGCGTCAGATCGCTTGCGGCGTCGCGGCGCAGACCGTCCTGAAGCGGGATCTCGACCAGATCGGATTTGTGATGCGCGTCCCATTGCAGCGCGCGGCCGGTGCCGGGGGTGGCGAGGATCGCGCGTTCCCCCCACGGGCCATTGCCGGTCTGGCGCGCTGGGGCGCGGGCCGGGCCGGGGCCGATATGCTGTTCGTGGCCGCAATAGGGACAGACGAGGCTTTGCTGCCCCGGCGAGAATTCGAGGCTCGCGCCGCAATTCTCGCAGGGGTAGCGATATTCCGAGGGTGGCGTCGGCATGGATCAGCCCTTGGGCACCGGCGGCGGTGGCGGCGGGGCGACGGTGAACAGCTGGGCCAGTTCTGCGATCTCGTCGGCGGGTTTCCAGCCGTCCTGACCGGCGGTCCAGACCAGCGTTTCGCGCGAGAAGCGGCCCTCTTGCGCCAGCCGGCCAAGTTTGGCGCGGCCATAGGGGCCCTCGGCCTGACCATCGACGGCGATATGCCACAGGGTTTCGGGATGGAGCGGCGGCGGGCTTTGCACGGCCGGTTGCGGCGCCTGCTGGCCCGGGATCGCGCCCCATGGGCCGCGCCCGGCCATGGCAGCGCCCAGACCCGCGCCAAGGCCCGCACCAATGCCTGCGCCCATGCCGCCCGGCTGTTGCGAGGCGTTCAGCATCGCCTCGGAGGCAGCATATTGCCCGAAGCGGTTCAGATCGCCGACGATGCCCATTGAGGTGCGCTTATCAAGCATTTTCTCGACCTCATCAGGCAGGCTAATGTTTTCGATGTAGAATTCCGGGATCGTCAGGCCGTAGCTGGCGACGGTGGGGCTGATCGCCTTGGCGACCATCTGGCCGAACTGGTCGGTATTCGCCGCCATATCGAGCACCGGGATGCCCGACCCTGCGATCATGCGCGAGAATTCCTGCACGATGATGTTGCGCAGCTGGAAGCTGATCTCGTCGCGGGTGAATTCGCCATCGGTGCCGACGATCTCGGTCATGAACTTGCCGGGGTCGGTGACGCGCATGGAATAGGTGCCGAAGGCGCGGATGCGGACCGGGCCGAATTCCGGGTCGCGGGCGATGACCGGATTCTTGGTGCCCCATTTCAGATCGTTGAAACGGGTGGTGTTGACGTAATAGATCTCGGACTTGAAGGGGCTGCGAAAGCCGTGGTCCCAATGCTGCAGCCGCGTCAGGATTGGCAGGTTGTTGGTTTCCAGCATGTAAAGGCCGGGGCCAAAGACATCGGCCAACTGGCCTTCGTGGATAAAGACCGCCGCCTGACCTTCGCGCACGGTCAGCTTGGCGCCGTATTTGATCGCCTTGCCTACGGTCGGGTAGCGATAGACCATCGTGTCGCGCGAGTCGTCGGTCCATTCGATGATGTCGATGAACTCGCCGCCCAGAATGTTGAACAGGGACATGGTTACGCCTTTCGCCAGGTTGCCGCGCAGCCGATACTGCGCCGACAACGCCGGGCGTCAAGCCTTGAGGCGATCACGCTGCTGCGCCCAGCAGTTCGCGCGCGATCTGCAGGACGATGGGACGGGCCTCGGCCTCGGTCATGCCGGGGCGCAGGCGCGGATCGTAGAGGATCTTCAGCAAAAGCTCGTCATGCGGGGTCAGATAGGCGAATTCCTCGTCGTCGTTGAAGATCGAGGGCCGCACCTGCCGGCTGTCATTGGCCAGCCCCATGCCCTGCGACAATTCCTCGTGAAAGCATGAGCGGCGCAACAGCGGCGGCGTTTCCGAGCGGATCAGCGCCACGGCATGGACATAGGTCGAGGCATTGCCGCGCGAATAGGCGAAGACCGTGCAGTAGTTCTGGGCCGAGAGGTTCACCAGCGCATCGACATCGCTGGACGGGATGCCCGGCACCAGCGCGGTCAGGCGCGGGCCGATGGCGCGGCGTTCATCCTCGGACAGGATCAGGATGGTGAAATTGCCGTCGCCGCGCGACAGCGAGACGGGGGTGCCGCTGGCGGACTGCAGGCGGGCGGCAAGGGCTGTGATGTCGGCGCGGTCTCGGTCGCGCTGCACCGGCGGCACCGAGTCGCCGAATTCGATGCGCATGCGCACCGGCTGGGCCCAGCGGCGCAGCGGCGCGGGCACCGGGCGCGAGATCAACGCGTCGCCCTGACGCGAATATTCGTCATGCAGCGCGATCTGGACGAAATCCTCGGTCAGGCTTTCGGGGGTCAGCGGGATGCCGATCCCGCCGTCGGTGCGCAACATGCCGCGCGATTTCAGGGTCTGTTCGACCGTCACCAGATAGGTGCGCATGGTGCGGCTGGCCGGGGTTTCGGCGGCGCGGGCGGCGGCGCTGCTGGCGGCGCGGGCCTTTTCGGCGCGGGTGCGGCGCAGTTCGGCCTGATCGACGCGGGGCCGGTCGGGACGGGGCTGCGGCGCGGCGGCCTCGATCACCGGCGGCTTGGCGGGCGGCGTGGGCTGATCGCTGCAGCCGGCCAGCGCCAGCAGGCCCAGCGTGAGAAGCGCCGGCAGGGCGCGGATGGGGCGGCGCGCGGTCATCATTGCTGCGCCGGAGGCTGTGGCCGGCTGGCACGGGCCGAGGCGAGCGTGTCGCGCAGCGCGCGCTCCATCCCCTGCAATTCGGCCTCGGCGGCGGCGCGGCGGGTCTTGCCCTCATCGGCGATGCGCAGGCTGTCCTCGATGGTGGCGATCAGCTCGGCATTGGCGGTCTTGACGCTGTCGATGTCGAAGACGCCGCGTTCGACCTGAGTGCGGATGGTGGCATTCGCCTCGCGCAGGTTTTTCGCATTGGCGGTCAGCAGGTCGTTGGTCAGGTCATTGGCGGCCTTGACCGCGCTGGCGGCGGCGGCGCTGCGGCGGATGGTGACGGCCTGCGCCAGCTGGGTTTCCCAAAGGGGCACAGTGTTGACCAGCGTCGAATTAATCTTGGTGATCAGGGATTTGTCGTTTTCCTGCACCAGCCGGATCGAGGGCAGGGATTGCATGGTGACCTGCCGCGTCAGCTTCAGATCATGCACGCGGCGGTCCAGATCGTCGCGCACCGAGCGCAGGTCGCGCAGCTGCTGGGCGGCGAGGGTCTTGTCCTCTTCGGGGGCGGCGGCGACGGCGGTTTCGGCGGCGGGGATTTCGGTGCGGTCGATCTCGGCCAGTTTCTGCTCGCCCGCAGCGATATAGAGCGCCAGTTCGTTATAGAAATCCAGCGTGCGTTCATAAAGCAGGTCGAGCGACTTGATGTCCTTGAGCAGCCGGTGCTGATGGGCGTCGAGATCGGCGCTGATGCGGTCGATCTGGGTCTGGACCTGTTCGTAATTGGCGACGAATTTCGCAAAGGGCGCGGCGCGGCCGGTCAGGCGTTCCCACCAGCTGCGCTCGCGCCGGATGTCCAGCTCGGAGACGGAAAAGCCGCGGATCGTGGTCACGATCTCGCGCAGCGACTCGCCGGCGGGGCCCACGTCCTTGTTCTTGACATCGGCCAGCATGGCCTGGCTGATTTCTTGCAGCTCGTTCTGGGCGCGGGCGCCGAAATGCACGATCGAGCCGCTGTTGCCGAGGTCGATCTCGGCCTTGCGGCGGGCGATTTCGGGGTTGGCGGATTGGTCGGCGGCCGGCGGGACAGGCGGTTCGGGCAGGACGACTGAGGTCACGCTGTGGATTTCATCCGAGGCGGCGGCGGCGCTGGCCTGGGTCTGATCGGTCATTCGGTCTGTCCTTTCTGCGGTGCAGGAACCACGCGCAGGATAGTTGCATTTGCAGCGTGTTCAATAATTCGCGGGGCATTGGCGGCGAATTCTTGTTGCGGCGCCGCGTGGCGGGCGGGGCACGGGCGCAGGCTTGGCGTTGCGTGCGTGGCGGGGGGCGTGTAGAACCGCCCGAATTATGCGAGGGTCAAGGAGCCGTTTATGCGCAGAGTTGTCGTCACCGGTCTGGGTATGGTCACGCCTCTGGCCTCTGGGGTCGAAGAAACCTGGACGCGCCTGCTGGCCGGGGAATCCGGCGCCGGGCCGATCACGCGTTTCGATACCAGCGGCGTCGTGACGAAATATGCCTGCGAGCTGAAGCTGGGCGATGGCAGCAACGGTACCTTCAATCCCGACCAGTGGATGGAGCCGAAGGACCGCCGCAAGGTCGATGATTTCATCCTTTATGGCATGGCGGCTGCGACGCAGGCAGTGGCGGATTCTGGCTGGGAGCCCGCCAATGAGGAAGACCGCCAGCGCACCGGCGTCATGATCGGTTCGGGCATCGGCGGGCTGTCGTCGATCGCCGATACCGCCGTGCTGATCAAGGAACGCGGCGCGAAACGCGTGTCGCCGTTCTTTATCCCGGGCGCGCTGATCAACCTGGTTTCGGGTCAGGTCTCGATCCGGTTTGGCTTCAAGGGGCCCAACCATGCGGTGGTCACCGCCTGTTCGACCGGCGCCCATGCCATTGGCGATGCGGCGCGGCTGATCATGCTGGGCGATGCCGATGTCATGGTCGCGGGCGGCACCGAAAGCCCGATCTGCGAGATCGGCGTCGCGGGCTTCAACGCCTGCAAGGCGCTGTCCACCAAGCGTGAGGATGATCCCAAGGCCGCGAGCCGCCCCTGGGACGAGGATCGCGACGGCTTCGTCATGGGTGAGGGCGCGGGCGTCGTCGTTCTGGAAGAATACGAGCACGCGAAAGCGCGCGGTGCCAAGATCTATGCCGAGATCCTGGGCTACGGTATGTCGGGCGACGCCTATCACATCACCGCCCCCAGCGAGGATGGCGATGGCGGGTTCCGCAGCATGGCGGCAGCGCTGAAGCGGGCGGGGATCAGCCCTGCCGATCTGGATTACATCAACGCGCATGGCACCTCGACCATGGCCGATGTGATCGAACTGGGCGCGGTCGAGCGGATGCTGGGCGATGCGGCCGGGAATGTGGTGATGTCCTCGACCAAGTCAAGCATCGGGCATTTGCTGGGCGCGGCGGGCGCGGTCGAGGCGATCTTCTGCATTCTGGCGCTGCGCGACCAGATCTGCCCGCCGACGATCAACCTCGACAAGCCGGCGCGTGAGACTGTGGTGGATCTGGCCGCCAATGCCGCCGTGCGCCGCAAGGTGGATTACGTGCTGTCCAACAGCTTCGGCTTTGGCGGCACCAACGCCAGTCTGGTGATGGGGCGCGTGGCCGAATGATCTGGCGCCATATCGCGTCGAACTTTCTGACCCTGCTGATCGTGATCCTGATCGCGGTCGCGGCGGCGATTGCCTGGGCCAAGCATCAATATGCCGCGCCCGGGCCTTCGGCCGTGGCGGCCTGCGTGCGGGTGGCGCCGGGCGCCAGCCTGAGCGCGGTAAGCGAGCAGCTGGCCGGGCAGGGTGTGGTCTCGAACGGTTACATCTTTCGGACCGGGGCGGATTACGCCGGAAAGGCGCGCGATCTGAAATTCGGCAGCTATCTGGTGCCGCCGCATGCCAGTATGGCCGATATCGTTGCCACGATCACCGCCGGCGGGCCCAGCACCTGTGGCACCGAGGTGATCTATCGCATTGGTGTGCGCGAGAATTCGGTCATCCTGCGCGATACCGATGCCGAGACCGGGCTGATGGCCGAGAAGGCGAAATATGTGCCCGGCGTCGAGCCGGCGCCGCAGCTGGTGGCGGATGCCGAGGCCAAGGCCGATACGCGGTTGCGCATCACCGTGGCCGAGGGCGTGACAAGCTGGCAGGTGGTCGAGGGGCTGAAGGCTGCGGGTTTCATGGACGGCTCGGTCGCGAAACTGCCCGAGGAGGGCAGTCTGGCGCCCGATACCTATGACGTGCAGAAGGGCGCTGATCGCGGCACGCTTCTGGCCGAGATGGCGCGGCGGCAGTCGGCATTTCTGGCGCAGGCATGGGACAAGCGCGAGACCGGCTTGCCCTATCAGACGCCCGAGCAGGCGCTGATCATGGCCTCGATCGTCGAGAAGGAAACCGCCGTGCCCGACGAGCGCCGTCTGGTGGCCAGCGTCTTTGTGAACCGCTTGCGCCGGGGCATGCGGCTGGAGACCGACCCGACGGTGATCTATGGCATCACCAAGGGCGAGGGGGTGTTGGATCGCGGCATTCGCGGCAGCGAGCTGCGCCGGCGCACGCCTTACAACACCTATCAGATCGACGGTCTGCCGCCGACGCCCATCGCCAACCCCGGCAAGGCCGCCATCGAGGCGGCGCTGAATCCCGAGGACGCGGATTATGTGTTCTTTGTCGCCGATGGCTCGGGCGGGCATGCCTTTGCCCGCACGCTGGAGGAGCATAATCAGAACGTGAAGCGCTGGCGCGAGATCGAAAAGCAGCGCGGTCAGGCGCTGTCGCCGGTGCAGGGCGATTGAACCACGCGGCCACCGGGGGGCTTTGACAAACCCTCGGTGGCTGGGCACCATTGCGGGCATCGATCATGATAGAGGTGCCGCGATGAAACTGTCCGACCTGTTGACTGGCCTTGCCGAGAACGCCCGCGTCTTTGAGACGCGCGCCCGGAAATGGCAAGATGAGATGGAAGCCAAGGGCGAGGAGCTGATGGCCAGCGCCCGCCGCTGGCAAGAGAGCGCCAAGGCCCGGCAGGAGGATCTGGACAAGCAGATACAAGGCTATCTGGCCGATGCCAGCGAGAATGTCCGCACGCAATGGGCCGAGATGCAGGGCGGCTGGGACGAACAGGTTGCCCGCACCCGCGCCAAGGCCGAGGAGTTGCGCGCCAAAGCGGAAACCATGCAGGCCGAGGATTACGCCGACTGGTCAGAGGCCTATGCCGCGACCGTGGTGAGCTATGCCCAGCAGATGCAGGATCAGGCCAGCACCGCCGTTGCTGCCGCCACCGAGGCGCGCGCCAAGGCGGATGCGTTGAAAAACGGCGTCTGATGCGCGACATTGCCGGCCGATTCCCGGCGCGTTGCGGTGGAAATCGGGCGGGTGTTGCTCGTGCTGAACGCTGCTGTTGCGTGGGTTAGTTCATTGTGTTTCAACGTGAATGAACGGATCGTAAATCAACCATAGGTTTTGCGTTGACTTACCGAACGTTCTAAAGTAGAACTTATCCATGCTGGGAGAAATGGGCAAGCGGCCGGGTCGAAAGACCCCGGGCCGCTTTTTTCATGTCTCGCTCGTGCGGACAGGCACACGAGGGCAGGGCAAACGGAATGACAGTGAATTTCGATCCGGGGCGTGGCGAGCCTGCGGAAGGACCATTCGCGTCCGGCGCCGATGAGGCGCCGGAGCTGGACGTGCTGGCCATCGCGGACGGGCTGTTCCGGTCCTATGCGGCGGATCTGACCCGGCTGCGGGCGCAGATTCAGGCGGGTGAGACGGACGAGTTGAAGGAATCCGGCAAGCTGGTGCGCGCCCTGCGGGACGCGACCCATCTGGTGCTGGAGGAAAGGGGCAAGGTTGACAAGCTTCGCAAGGATGCTGCCGGACAGGTCGGTGCAGGCGCACTCGACCTTGTCGCGGCAAGAGATGAAGTCGGGCGCCGCCTGGCTTGCCTGCGCAGAGCCTCAGGAGGTTGATGCCTTTCTGGAGGGGTTGAGCAGCAATGCCCTGGCGGCGCTGCCCTGGCTTTTCGAGTTCTGGGCGCTGCCGCATCAGTTGCCGCCTGAGGGCGACTGGAAAACCTGGGTCATCATGGGTGGCCGTGGTGCCGGCAAGACCCGGGCCGGGTCGGAGTGGGTGCGCGGTCAGGTCGAGGGCGCAACGCCCGAGGCCCCGGGGCGCGCCCATCGCGTGGCATTGGTCAGCGAGACCTTTGATCAGGCGCGCGACGTGATGGTGTTTGGCGAGTCGGGCATTCTTGCCTGCTCGCCGCCGGATCGTCGTCCGGTCTGGGAGGCGGGGCGGCGGCGGCTGCTCTGGCCGAATGGCGCGACAGCGCAGGTGTTTTCGGCGCATGAGCCGGAAGCCCTGCGCGGGCCGCAATTCGATGCCGCCTGGGTCGACGAGCTTGCGAAGTGGAAAAAGGCCGAGGACACCTGGGACATGCTGCAATTCGCCCTGCGTCTGGGCGAGCATCCACAGCAGGTGGTCACGACCACGCCCAAGAACGTGAGCGTGCTGAAGCGGATTCTGGGCAATGCCTCGACGGTGACGACGCATGCACCGACGGATGCCAACCGCGCCTATCTGGCCGAGAGTTTTCTGGCCGAGGTCGAAAGCCGCTATGCCGGCACGCGGCTGGGCCGTCAGGAGCTGGAGGGCTTGCTGCTGGACGATGTCGAGGGGGCGCTTTGGACCACGGCGATGGTCGAGCGTTGCCGGGTCGAGGCGGCGCCGGCGCTGAGCCGGGTGGTGGTCGCGGTCGATCCGGCAGTGACCGGGGGCGCTGCCTCGGACGAATGCGGCATCGTCGTTGCAGGCGTGGTGTGCGAGGGGCCGGCGACGGATTGGCGGGCCTATGTGCTGGAGGATGCCACGGTGCGCGGCGGGCCTACGGATTGGGCGCGCGCCGCCATCGCGGCGATGGACCGGCACGGGGCCGAGCGGCTGGTGGCCGAGGTGAACCAGGGCGGCGATCTGGTCGAGAGCGTGATCCGGCAGATCGATCCCTTGGTGCCGTTCCGGGCGTTGCGCGCCGGGCGCGGCAAGGGGCTGCGGGCCGAGCCGGTGGCGGCGCTGTATGAGCAGGGCCGGGTGCATCATCTGCGCGGTCTTGGTGCGCTGGAGGACCAGATGTGCCGCATGACCGTCAGGGGCTATGAGGGCAAGGGATCGCCCGACCGGCTGGATGCCCTGGTCTGGGCGATCCACGAGCTGATGATCGAGCCTGCGGCGCATTACCGGCGTCCCTCGGTTCGGGGGCTATAGCCCGAAGGTTTGGGCGGCGCCGGAGGTGGGACCGGGGCTCTGCCCCGGACCCCGGGATATTTCGACACGAAAGAAGGGCCCTTGAGGTCCGCGAAGGGCTGCTGTTGCGGCCCTTTTTCATTGGGATTTCAGGAGGAACCGATGGCATTTTCCTGGTTTGGGCGCGGGGCAGGCGCCCCGGCCGCCGAGGTCGAGAAGAAGGCCAGCGCCACGGGCAAGCTGGTGGCCTTGGCGGCCGGATCGGGGCGGGTGGTCTGGTCGCCGCGCGATACGGTGTCCATGGCGCAGACCGGCTTTGTCGGCAATCCGGTCGGCTTTCGGGCTGTGCGGCTGATCGCCGAGGCGGCGGCGGCGATGCCGCTGCTGTGTCAGGACCGCGAGCGGCGCTATGAGGTGCATCCGGTGCTGGATCTGCTGCGGCGCCCCAATCTGGGGCAGGGCCGGGCCGAGTTCTTTGAGGCGCTTTACGGGCAGATCCTGCTGAGCGGGAATGGCTATCTGGAGGCGGTCGGCGACGGCGCCAAGGGCCTGCCGGGCGAGTTGCATGTCCTGCGCTCGGACCGGATGGCGGTGGTGCCGGGGCAGGATGGCTGGCCTGCTGCCTATGAATATGCCGTGGGCGGGCGCAAGTATCGCTTTGACATGACCGGCAGTCCAGATCCGATCTGCCATATCAAGAGCTTCCATCCGCTGGACGACCATTATGGCCTGTCGCCGATGCAGGCGGCCGCGGTGGCGGTCGACGTGCACAACAGCGCGTCGAGCTGGTCCAAGGCGCTTTTGGACAATGCGGCGCGGCCTTCGGGCGCCATCGTCTACAAGGGGGCGGACGGTCAGGGTGCGCTGGCGCCGGATCAATATGACCGGCTGGTGACCGAGATGGAGCTGCATCATCAGGGCGCGCGCAATGCCGGGCGGCCGATGCTGCTGGAGGGCGGGCTTGACTGGAAGCCGATGGGATTTTCGCCCTCGGACATGGAGTTCCATGAGACGAAGCTGGCGGCGGCGCGCGAGATCGCCCAGGCTTTTGGTGTGCCACCGATGCTGATGGGCATTCCGGGCGAGGCGACCTATTCCAATTATGCCGAGGCCAACCGCGCCTTTTACCGGCTGACAGTCCTGCCGCTGGTGTCGCGGGTGACCAGTGCCGTCGCGTGGTGGCTGTCGGAGCATCTGGGCAGCGAGATCGTGCTGCGGGCCGATCCGGATCAGGTTCCGGCGCTTGCCGAAGAGCGCGACCAGCAATGGAAGCGCATCGGGGAGGCGGCTTTCCTGACCGAGGCCGAGAAGCGCGCCGCCCTGGGGCTGCCGCCGCTGGCCGCGGAGGAGTGACATGGAGGGTTCGCGTTTCGTGAAGGAGCCCTTCGACTGGCACGACCAGCGTTTCGATACGCAGGAGCGGATCATGGCGCTGCAGTTCGGGCAGGTCGACCGCCGGCTGGAGCGGATCGAGGCGCTGATCGAGGGCTTGGAAAAGCGTCTGTGGATGACGGTCTATGGTGTGGTCGGGGTGATCCTGACCCAAGCCGTTCAATCCATCCTGGCCTATACGCCGAAAGGAGGTTGAGGTGAATTCAAAGGATTACGGTCTGGAGTTGAAATATGCTCCGGGCGCGTCCCTGGTGTCGGACGGCACCCGCATCGAGGGTTACGCAAGCCTGTTCGGTCTGACCGATCAGGGCGGCGATGTGGTCGTGAAGGGGGCCTATGCTGCCAGCCTGAAGCGGCTGGCGGCGCGTGGCGACCGGGTGCGAATGCTGTGGCAGCACGATCCGACCCGCCCGATCGGGGTCTGGGACGAGATCCGCGAGGATGACAAGGGCCTGTGGGTCAAGGGGCGGTTGCTTCCCGAGATCGAGCAGGCTCGCGAGGCGGCGGCGCTGATCGTGGCGGGGGCCATCGACGGGTTGTCGATCGGCTATCGCACGATCAGCGCCGAGCGGGACGGCAAGGGGCGCAGGCTGCTGAGCGAGGTGGAGCTGTGGGAAGTGTCGCTGGTGACCTTCCCGATGCTCGCCGAAGCGAAGGTCGGCCGCAAGTCCGACGGCGCATTGGAAATGGCGGCGGCCTTTCGGGCCGCGACGCAGGCGCTGCGCGCCGAGTGAATTTCACCAGATGGAGGGGACCATGACCGAGGTGAAAGCCGCGGCCGGGGCGGACATGCCCGGCGACCTGGGGGCCGAGATGATGGGGTTCGTAAGTGAACTCAAGACATTCCGGCAGGATATTCAGAAACGACTGGAAGCACAGGAAGAACGTATGACCATGCTGGACCGCAAGACCCTTTCGCGCGCCCGCGCCCCTCTGTCGGTCGAGGCCGAAGGGGCCGCGCCGCATCAGAAGGCGTTCGACGCCTATATCCGCCATGGCGACGACGGCGCACTGCGCGGCCTGCCTCTGGAAGGCAAGGCGATGTCCTCGACCTCGGACGCCGGTTTCCTGGCGGCGCCGACCGTGGCGATGCAGGTGCAGGAGGCGCTGAACAGCATGCCCTCGCTGCGCAAGGTGGCCAATGTGGTCACGGTGGAATCGGCCACCTTCGAGATGCTGGTCGATATGGGCGATATCGCCAGCGGCTGGTCGACCGAGGCGACCGCGCAGGCCGAGACCGGCACGCCCACGGTGCAGCGCGTTGTGATCCCGGTGCATGAGCTGTCGGCCATGCCGAAGGCCAGCCAGCGCCTGCTGGATGACGGCGCCTTTGACGTCGAGACCTGGCTAGCGGGGCGCATCGCCGACAAGTTCATCCGCGCCGAGCAGACCGCCTTTATCAGCGGCGATGGCTCGAATAAGCCCAAGGGGTTCCTGACCCATCCGCGCGCGGCCAATGCCTCGGCCAGCAACGTGCAGATCGGCACCATCGCCTCGGGGGCGACCGGCGATTTCGCCGCCACCAATCCGGCGAATGCGCTGATCGATCTGGTCTATGCGCTGGGGGCACAATATCGCGCCAATGCGAGCTTCGTGATGAACTCGAAGACCGCCGCCGCTGTGCGCAAGATGCGTGACACGGATGGCCGCTTCCTGTGGGCCGACAGTCTGGCGATGGGCCAGCCTCCGCAGCTACTGGGCTATCCGGTGCTGCTGTGCGAGGACATGCCCGATATCGCCAATGGCTCGGCCTCGATTGCTTTTGGTGACTTCCGGTCGGGCTATACCATCGTCGAGCGTCCCGATCTGCGGGTGCTGCGCGATCCCTTCTCGGCCAAACCGCATGTCCTGTTCTATGCCACCAAGCGTGTCGGCGGCGGTGTGACCGACGCCCGCGCCATCAAGCTGATGGTCTTCGGCTGATCCCAGGCCGAAGTGGGGGTCGCGCGGGCCCAATTCCGCCTGACCGGCTGAGCAACTGTCCGCGCGCGCGAAGGCGGACACGCGCGGCCCCCTTTTTCGTCCAGTTGATGCAGCGACCGTGCAAACGGGAGGGTCGAAGATGATGCTTGTGGAATTGACAGCGCCCGCCCTTGAGGCGCTGCCCGTCGCGGGGCTGCGCGCCCATCTGCGGCTGGGCTCGGGCTTTGAGATGGCCGAGGATGCGGCCGAGACGGCGGCACTGGCGGGCTTTCTGCGCGCCGCGATTGCCACCATCGAGGCGCGCACCGGCAAGGTGCTGCTGGCGCGCCAATTCCGGCTGCGGCTGGATGACTGGCGCGATCCGGCGGCGCAGCCGCTGCCGCTGGCGCCGGTCAGCTCGGTCGACCGGGTCGAGATCGATGACGGCGCGGGGCAGATCGTTCCAGTCGAACCGGGGCTGTGGCGGCTGTTGGCCGACAGCCAGCGTCCGGCGCTGGCCCCCCGGGGCGGTGCGTGGTTGCCGGGCGTGCCGCAGGGGGGATCGGTGACGATCACCTTTTCGGCCGGTTTCGGGCCGGGCTGGGACGCGGTGCCGGCCGATCTGGCGCAGGCGGTGCTGTTGCTGGCGGCGCGCTATCACGAGGACCGCAGCTTCGAGGGCAGCCAGTCGGCGCTGCCCTTTGGCGTCAGCGCGCTGATCGAGCGCTGGCGGTCGGTCCGGATGCTGGGAGGGCGCGGGGCCACGCGCGGGCATTCATGAGCGGGCCGCGACTGACGGTGCCGCTGGTTCTGGCCTCTCCGGTCCGGGTGGCCGACGGCATGGGCGGCTTCAAGTTGAGTTGGCAGCCGGTCGGGCAGGTCTGGGCCGAGATGCGGTCGGGTGCGGGCGGCGAGCGCTTTGCCGAGGTGGGAGCACAGAGCGTCGTGACCTGGCGGATCACCGTCAGGGCGGCGCCAGTTGGCGATCCTCGTCGTCCGCGCCCTGAGCAGAGGTTTCTGATGGGCGAGGGCGCGGCCCAGCGGCGGTTCCGCATCGAGGCGGTGGCCGAGGCCGATCCTGGCGGCCGCTATCTGGTCTGCGTCGCAAAAGAGGAGCAGGCGGCATGAGCTATGCGGCAACGGCGGCCCTGCAGGCCGCAGTCTATCAGGCGCTGCGCGAGGATAGCGCGCTGGCCGTTTTCGTCGGCGATGCGATCTATGACGCGATGCCGGTGGCGGCGCCGGCGGGCACCTATGTCTCGCTGGGGCCCGAGGAGGTGCGCGATGCCGGCGACATGACGGCGGCGGGATCGCAGCATGATTTCGTCGTTTCGGTGCTGTCGGGGGCCGACGAGGCCAATGGCTTTGGCGCGGTGAAGGCGGCGGCGGCGGCGGTGTCGGAGGCGCTGGAGCAAGGCCCGATCACGCTGGAGCGCGGGCATCTGACCGGCTTGTGGTTCCTGCGCGCCAAGGCGCGCCGGGCGGAAAACGGCGCGGGGCGGCGGGTCGATCTGACCTTTCGTGCCCGCATTGACCTGGGTTGAGGAGAGACGGACATGGCGGTGCAGAATGGGCGCGACCTGCTGATCAAGATGGACATGACCGGGGATGGGCTGTTCGAGACCATCGCGGGCCTGCGTGCGACCCGGATCGCGTTCAATGCCGAGACGGTCGATGTCACCAGCATCGAAAGCGAAGGCCGCTGGCGCGAGTTGCTGGGCGGGGCGGGGATGCGCTCGGCCACGATTTCGGGTTCGGGCGTGTTTCGCGACGGAACCACCGACGAGCGGGCGCGGCAGGTGTTCTTTGATGGCGAGGTGCCGAAGTTTCAGGTCGTGGTGCCGGATTTCGGCACCATCGAGGGGCCCTTTCAGATCACTAGCCTGGAATATTCCGGCAGCTACAACGGCGAGGCGACCTATGAGATTTCGATGGCAAGCGCGGGCGTCATCAGCTTTGCCGCGCTGTGAGATGGCCAATCCCCATGCGGGTGAGGTCGAAATCCGGCTGGATGGCCAGGCGTGGTGCGCCAAGCTGACGCTGGGCGCGCTGGCCGAGCTGGAAGCCGAGCTGGGCGCCGAGAGCATGATCGCGTTGGTCGAACGTTTCGAGAGCGGTGGGTTTTCCAGCCGGGACGTGATGGCGGTGCTGGTGGCGGGACTGCGCGGCGGCGGCTGGCCGGGGGACGGCGCGCAGTTCCTGCGCGCCGATCTGGCCGGGGGGCCGGTCGCGGCCGCGCATCTGGCGGCGCAGCTTTTGGCGCGCGCCTTTCGGATCGAGGGCGCATGAGCGGGCAGGGCCTGGACTGGCCCGGTCTGATGAAGGTCGGCATGGGCCCGGTCCGTCAGGGCGGGCTGGGGCTGCGGCCGGCAGAGTTCTGGGCGCTGACCCCGGCCGAGCTGGCGCTGATGCTGGGGATCGAGGCCGGCGCGCGCGGCATGACCCGCGACCGGCTGGCCGAGCTGGCGGCGCGCTATCCCGACCGGTCGAAACAACCGCGCAACGAGTAAGAGGAGGCGCCCCAGATGGCGGACAAGGACGGGTTCGGTGGCCTGGACGACAGCAGCGACAGCCTCGGGAAAGGGCTGGAGGACAGCGGCCGGGTCACGGCGGCATTCGAGCAGGAACTGTCGCGCCTGCGCGAGTCGATGCTTTACACCAATCGCGAGGTCGGCAGTCTGTCTTCGGGGATCAGCAGCGGCTTGCGCCGGGCCTTCGAGGGGCTGGTCTTTGACGGCGACAAGTTGAGCGATGCGCTGAAGGGCGTGGCGCGCAGCATGGCCGATACCGCCTATGCGGTGGCAATGAAGCCGATCCAGCAGGCCTTGGCGGGCGCGATCTCGCAAGGGGTGACGGGGCTGGTGTCGGGGGCGCTGCCCTTTGCCGATGGCGGGGCGTTCAGTCAGGGCCGGGTGATGCCCTTTGCCAAGGGCGGCGTGGTCAGCGCGCCCACCACATTTCCCATGCGCGGGGCGACCGGCCTGATGGGCGAGGCCGGGCCCGAGGCGATCATGCCGCTGCGGCGTGGCGCTGATGGCAAGCTGGGCGTGGCCGCCGGCGGCGGGGGGCGGCCGGTGAACGTGACCTTCAACGTCTCGACCCCCGATGTTTCGGGATTTGCGCGCAGCCAGAGCCAGATCGCCGCCCAGCTGGGGCGGATGCTGGCGCGCGGCGACAGGAACGGGTGACATATGGCATTTCATGAAATCAGGTTTCCGGCGAACCTGTCGTTTGGTTCGGTCGGCGGCCCGGAGCGGCGCACCGAGATCGTGTCGCTGAGCAATGGCCACGAGGAGCGCCGCAGCCCATGGGCGCATTCGCGCCGGCGCTATGACGCGGGGATGGGGCTGCGCTCGCTGGACGATGTCGGCGCGCTGATCGCATTTTTCGAGGCCCGCGCCGGGCAACTGCACGGGTTTCGCTGGAAGGACTGGTCGGATTACAAATCCTCGGCTGCGAGTGGCGCGCCGGCCTTTTCCGATCAGGTGCTGGGTTATGGCGACGGGGTGCGCAAGCTGTTCCAGCTGCGCAAGTCCTATCAGTCGGGCCCCGCGAGATACTGGCGTCCGATCGCCAAGCCCGTGGCGGGCACGGTGTTGGCCGGCGCCGGCGATGTCGAGCTGCACGAGGGGCAGGATTATGCCGTTGATCTGGGCACCGGCCTGCTGAGCTTTGCCGTGCCGCCCGAGGATGGGGCCAAGGTCACCGCCGGTTTCGAATTCGACGTGCCGGTGCGCTTTGACACGGATCGGATCGCGGTCTCGGTCGCGTCGTTTCATGCGGGGGATCTGCCGCAGGTGCCGGTGATCGAGGTGCGGCTATGAAGGGCGAGACGATAGCGCGGGCCTGGGCGGTGTCGCGGGCGGATGGGCTGGTCCTGGGCTTCACCGATCACGATATGCCGCTGGCCTTTGGCGGGATCGACTTCAGGCCGGACAGCGGGCTATCGGCCAAGGCGGTCGTGCAGGGGGCGGGGCTGTCTGTCGACAATACCGAAGCCGTCGGCGCCCTGTCGGACAGCGCGATCACCGAGATCGACCTGATGGCGGGGCGCTGGGATTCGGCCGAGGTGCGGCTGTGGGAGATGGATTGGCGCTTGCCCGACAATCGGCAGCTGATCTTTCGCGGCAGGCTGGGTGAGGTCAGTCGCAGCGGCGGTGCCTTTCGTGCCGAGTTGCGCGGGCTGTCGGAGCCTTTGAACCGTGCGCAGGGGCGGGTCTATCATCCGCGCTGTTCGGCCGAGCTTGGGGACGGGCAGTGCGGCGTCAACCTGATGACGCCGGGCTATTTCGCCGATGCCGTGGTGCAGAGCGAGCGCGAGGGCCAGCGGCTGGTCGTGACCGGCGCGGGCGGATTTGACCAGCGTTGGTTCGAGCGCGGGGCGCTTGTCGTCCTGTCGGGCGCGGCCAAGGGATTGCGCGGTCAGATCAAGAGCGATCTGGCAGTTCCCGGGGGCGCGCGCGAGCTGGAGCTGTGGGCGGGGCTGGGGCTGCGTCCCGTCGCCGGGGATCGGGTGCGGCTGACGGTCGGTTGCGACAAGCGCGGTGAAACCTGCCGGGCGAAATTCCTGAACTATCTCAACTTTCGGGGATTTCCGCATCTGCCCTCGGAGGATTGGCTGATCGCGCCGCAGGTGAAGTCATGAGCCAGCTGATCGTCGATGCGGCGCGCGCGTGGATCGGCACGCCCTATGTGCATCAGGCCTCGGTCAAGGGGGCGGGGACAGATTGTCTGGGGCTGATCCGGGGCATCTGGCGGCAGTTCTTTGGCCCCGAGCCCGAGAGGATGCCCGCCTATACCGCCGATTGGGGCGAGTGGGGCGATGACGAATTGCTGATCGGCGGGGCGGGGCGGTTGCTTCGTCCCGCAGATCCCGAAGAGGAGCCGGGCGATGTGCTGATCTTTCGCATGAGATCGGGTGCCATCGCCAAGCATATGGGCATACAGGCGCGGACCGGCGCGGCAGCGAGTTTTGTCCACGCCTATGACCGGCATGGCGTGGTCGAAAGCCCGCTTGCGGCGCCGTGGCGGTCGAAGATCGTCGGGAGATACCGGTTTCCGCCACTGAATTGAAGGGGAAGGCGCAATGGCGACGATTCTGCTGGCGGCAGCCGGCGCATCCATCGGGGCAGGTTTCGGAGGCACGATCCTTGGGCTGTCGGGGGCCGTCATCGGCCGGGCGGTCGGCGCGACCCTGGGCCGGGTCATCGACCAGCGGCTGCTGGGCTCGGGTTCGAAGGCGGTCGAGACGGGGCGGGTCGACCGGCTGCGGATCCAGACCGCCGGCGAGGGCACGCCGATTCCGCGGTTGTGGGGGCAGATGCGTGTGCCCGGTCATGCGATCTGGGCGGGGCCTTTGGTCGAGGTGCGGCGCAAACAGGGGGGCGGCGGCAAGGGCGGAACAGGCGCCAGCGTGACCGAGATCAGCTATCGGCTGAGCTTTGCCCTGGCGCTGTGTGAGGGGCCGATCCTGGGCGTCGGCCGGGTCTGGGCCGATGGCGAAGAGGTTTCGCCCGATGATCTGGGGATGCGGGTCTATCCAGGGGACGAGACCCAGCTTCCTGATCCGGCGATCGTTGCCGAGAGGGGCGAGGAAGCGCCGGCCTATCGCGGCATCGCCTATGTCGTGCTGGAGGATCTGGGGCTGGAGCGTTGGGGCAACCGCGTGCCGCAGTTGTCTTTCGAGGTCACGCGGGCGGCAAAGGGGGGGCGCGGCCTGTCGCGGCAAGTGCAGGCGGTGGCGATGATCCCCGGCACCGGCGAGTATTCGCTGGCGACCACGGCGGTCAGCTATGATCTGGGTCTGGGCGAGACCCGGGTGGCCAACCGCAATACACCCATTGCAAGTACGGATTTTCAGGCCTCGATGCGGACCTTGGGGCGGGAGCTGCCGAAGGTCGGGTCGGTGTCGCTGGTCGTGTCGTGGTTCGGCGATGATTTGCGGGTCAACCAATGCTCGGTCCGTCCCAAGATCGAGGACCGGACGCGTGACGGCAAGGAAATGGCTTGGCGTGCCGGGGGTGTCGATCGCGATACGGCAGACGAGGTGGCGCGGACGAATGGCCGTCCGATCTACGGTGGCACGCCGGCAGATGGCTCGGTCCTCGAGGCGCTGCGCGAGATCGCGGCCAGCGGGCGCAAGGCGGTGTTTTATCCCTTCATCCTGATGGAGCAGCTCGCGCGGAACGGCAAACCTGATCCCTGGACCGGGCAGGCCGATCAGCCGGTCATGCCGTGGCGTGGACGCATCACCTCGAGCGTGGCGGCCGGTCTGCCCGGCAGTCCCTCCGGCACTGCAGCCGCTGCGAATGAGGTCGCAGCATTCTTTGGCAGCGCCAAAGTGGCGGATTTCACGGTCTCGGACGGGAAGGTCAGCTATGGCGGTCCGCAGGAATGGTCCTATCGCCGGTTCATCCTGCATTATGCCCATCTTTGTGCGGCAGCAGGCGGGATCGACGCGTTCCTGATCGGATCCGAGATGATCGGGTTGACGCAGATCCGTGGGGCGGGGAACAGCTTTCCGGCCGTGGCGCAGCTGCGCCGTCTTGCCGCCGATGTCCGTGCCATCTTGGGCGAAGGCGTCAAGATCGGCTATGCGGCGGACTGGTCGGAGTATTTCGGCTATCACCCCGGCAATGGCGACGTGTTCTTTCATCTGGACCCTCTGTGGGCGGATGAGAACATCGACTTCATCGGTATCGACAATTACATGCCGCTGTCGGACTGGCGCGATGGCGAGGACCATCTGGATGCGGCGTGGGAGCGGATCGACCATCCCGATTATCTGCGCGGCAATGTCGCGGGTGGCGAGGGGTTCGACTGGTACTATGCCGGTGACAAGGACCGGCTTGCGCAGAAGCGCACGCCGATCCGCGATGGCCTGTTCGACGAGCACTGGATCTGGCGCTACAAGGACATCCGCAACTGGTGGCTGAACGAGCATCATGACCGGAGCAATGGTCAGCGCCGGGCCGAGGCCACCGCATGGGTGCCCCGCTCCAAGCCGATCTGGTTCACCGAGATGGGGTGTGCGGCGCTGGACAAGGCGACCAACCAGCCCAACAAGTTCCTTGATGCCATGAGCTCGGAATCCGTGCTGCCGCATTTCTCGGATGGGCGGCGGGATGATCCTTTGCAGGCGGCTTATATCCGGGCGATCACCGAATATTGGGGGGATGCACGCAACAACCCGGCGCGTGAGGCGCTTGGCCGCATACCGGCCGGGCGCATGATCGACATGGCGCGGGCGCATGTCTGGTGCTGGGACGCGCGTCCCTATCCGGCCTTTCCGGCCCGGACGGACCTCTGGTCGGACGGGCCGGCATGGGAGCGGGGCCACTGGCTGAATGGACGGGCGGGCGCCGTGCCCTTGGGGGACGTCGTTGCCGAGATTTGCCGCGAAGCCGGGGTGATTGCCTTTGACACCGAGGGTCTATCCGGTCTGGTGCGCGGCTATGCGGCGAATGGCGCCGAGTCGGGGCGGGCGGTGTTGCAGCCGCTGATGCTGGCGCATGGTTTCGATGCGCTGGAGCGTGACGGCGTATTGCGCTTTGCCATGCGCAACGCCTTTGTCGATGCCGAGTTGGGCCCGGACGACATGGCAGTGACCGGGGATCTTGCCAATGTCGAGATCACGCGGGCAGCCGATGCCGAGATCGTCGGCCGCGTCCGGCTGACCCATGTCGAGGCGGGGGGCGACTATGCCGCCAGCACGGCCGAGACGCGGATGCCGGGGGGCGAGTTTCTGGCTGTGTCGGACAGCGAGCTGCCGATGACGCTGACGCGTGCCGAGGGGCAATCCGTCGCCGAGCGCTGGCTGTCGGAAACGCTGATCTCGCGCGATACGCTGCGTTTCGCCCTGCCGCCCTCGCTGGATCATCTGGGACCGGGCGACGTGGTGCGACTGGTCGAGGCCAAAGGCGACGCTAAGCGTTGGCGCATTGATCGTGTCGAGCGGGGCGAGGCGATGACCGTCGATGCCGTGCGGGTGGAGCCGGGCGTCTATCGTCCGGCGCGCGTGATCGAGAGCCAGACGATGGTGCGCGCGTTCAACCCGCCGATCCCGGTGTGGCCGGTGTTTCTGGACCTGCCGCTGCTGCGGGGGGACGAGGCGCCGGATGCTCCGTATCTGGCGGTCACGGCGACACCATGGCCCGGGTCGGTCGCGGCATGGGTGTCGAGTCAACAGGTGGGGGGATATGCGCGCAACACGACGCTGCCTACCCGCTCGATCATGGGGGTGACGCTGGGGCCGTTGGCGGCGGCCCGGCCCGGCGCCTGGGATCGGGGGCCGGCGCTGCGGTTGCAGGTCAAGGGCGGGCAGCTGGAATCGGCCAGCGGGACGGCCCTGCTTGGAGGCGTGAACCTTGTTGCGATCGGGGATGGTTCGGCCGAGAACTGGGAGCTGATGCAGTTCCGCGATGCCCGGCTAATTTCGGCGGGGGTGTGGGAGATCTCGGCCCGCCTGCGTGGTCAGGCCGGAACCGACGCGTTGATGCCGCAGGTCTGGCCGGCGGGCAGCATCGTGGTGGTACTGGACGGATCGGCCCGGCAGGTGGATCTGCCACCCTCGGCGCGCAACCAGTTGCGGCACTGGCGTATCGGGCCGGGCACGCGGGCGCCCGACGATGCCAGCTATCGCCATATCGCGGCGGCGTTCCGGGGGGCGGGCTTGCGTCCGCTGTCGCCCTGTCATCTGCGGGCCAACGGCAATGAGGTGACTTGGATCCGACGCACACGCGTGCAGGGCGATGGCTGGGACGGGCCGGACGTTCCGTTGGGCGAGGCGCAGGAGCGTTACTCGGTCCGGCTGGTACAGAATGGCAATGTGCTGGCGCAGGCGCTGGTTGGCGAAGCGCGCTGGGTCGTGCCTTTGGAAAAATGGAATCAGGCAAGGGCAGCAGGTGCCTTTGCCATCGAGATCGCTCAGCTGTCCGACACCTTCGGCGCTGGGCCTATTGCAAGGATGATGATCGATGGCTGATGACATGACCGCAAGAATGGCGCTGCCTTTGCTGATGCCGGCGCAGGCCCAGAAACATGTGACGGTCAACGAGGCGATGCTGCGCCTTGATGGCCAGGTCGATCTGGTGCTGCAGTCGATCAGCCGCAGCACGCCGCCGGAGGCGGTCGTCGAGGGGTTGTGCTGGGGCGTGCCGGTGGGGGCCACCAACGCATGGCAGGCTCAGGGCGGCAAGATCGCCATCGGCGCGAATGGCGGCTGGATTTTTGTCACGCCGCAATTCGGCCGGCGGGCGCTGGTGGCGGACCGGGGGCTGGCCGCGATCCATGACGGGTCGCGCTGGGTCGTCGGCGCCCTGACGCTGGGCCAGCACGGTTCGGGGATGATTGCGGGCCAGTTGTCCGAGGATCTGACCCTGACCACGGGGAGCGTGGCCAATACCAGCATGGTCATTCCGACCGGGGCGATGGTGATCGGTGCAACCGCGCGGGTCCTGAATGCCATCACCGGCTCTCTGACCTCTTGGGCGATGGGCAATGCGGATTCGCTCAATCGCTTTGGTCAGGGGCTGGGCAAGGAGGCCGGCACCTGGGTTCGCGGGATGCTGTCGGCGCCGATGACCTTCTGGACGCCGACCCCGCTGCGGCTGTCGGCCACCGGCGGGCAGTTTTCATCCGGCAAGGTCCGCATCGTCGTGCATTACTGGGAGCTGCGGGTCCCCGACTGATGCCGCAGCGAGGCGGGCTTTCCGGCAGATCGGCTTTCGGCTAATACTGGGGGAACGGAATCTGCAGGGCATATTGTCATGAACCTTCGCAAAGACCTGATCGAACCGCTGTCCGATGAAATGCGGGACGATGCGCCGGGTTCGATCTGGGCACGCATCCAGCGCGAGGCACGTATCGCCGTTCGCGACGAGCCCTTGCTGGGTGCGCTGATCCATGCCGGGCTGCTGCATCACGCCACCTTCGATGCGGCGCTGGCCTATCGCTTTTCGTTGAAACTGGCCTCGCGCGAGATGAGTGAGCAGATCCTGCGCGAGATCGCCGACGGGGCCTATGCCAGCGCGCCGGAATTGTCGCGCGCGGCTCTGGCCGATTTGCTGGCGGTCTATGACCGCGATCCGGCGACGCATCGCCTGATGCAGCCGATCCTGTTCTTCAAGGGGTATCAGGCGCTGCAGGCCTATCGCATCGGGCATTGGCTGTGGCAGCAGGGCCGCTCGGACATGGCCTATTTCGTGCAGATGCGTTGCTCGGAAGTGTTCGGGGTGGATATCCATCCAGCCGCGCGCATCGGTACCGGTGTGATGATCGACCACGCGCATTCCATCGTGATCGGCGAAACGGCGGTGATCGGCAATGACGTGTCGATGCTGCATTCGGTGACTCTGGGCGGCACCGGCAAGGAGGACGGCGACCGGCATCCCAAGATCGGCGATGGCGTAATGATCGGCGCGGGCGCCAAGGTGCTAGGCAATATCCATGTCGGAAGCAATTCGCGCATCGCGGCCGGATCCGTGGTGCTGGCGGACGTGCCGCCCTGCAAGACGGTGGCCGGGGTTCCTGCCCGCATCGTGGGCGATGCCGGGTGCAGCGATCCGTCCACGACCATGAACCAGCTTTTGGGCCACGACGACCTGTTCTGAGGTCAGCTCCAGTCGGAGATGCCGCTGCCGGTCAGATCCTGCAGCGTCATCCCTGCGCGGGCAAGCCGCTCGTCGAGCTGGCGCGCGATCCGGTCGGCGAGTGAAAAGCCCTGATAGATCAGTGCCGAGTAGATCTGGATTGCGGTGGCACCGGCGCGGATCTTTTGCCACGCCTGTTCGGCCGAGCCGATCCCGCCGACGCCGATCACCGGCAGCTTCCCGTCGATCTGGCGGCAAAGCTTGGCCAAGACATGCGTGGATTTGCGGAACAGCGGTTCGCCCGACAGGCCGCCGGCCTCGCCGGCGTGGCGTGGCTGGATTCCATCGCGGGTCAGGGTGGTGTTCGTGGCGATCAGGCCATCGACCGGCGCGGCCAGTGCGACCGCAGCGATATCGGCAAGGGCTGCATCGTCCAGATCCGGCGCAATCTTGACAAAGACCGGCGGGCGATTGGGCAGGGCATTGCGGGCCGCAATCACGCCGTCGAGCAGGGCGGCCAGCGCCTCGGAGCCTTGCAGGTCGCGCAGTTTTTCGGTGTTGGGCGAGGAGACGTTCACCGTCAGGAAATCGGCAGCGGCGCCGGCCATACGGACTACGGCGGCGAAATCGGCGCTTTTATCGGCGCTGTCCTTGTTCGCACCGATGTTCAGCCCGACGGGGATCCCGGCCGGTCGCTTGGCAAGGCGCTGTGCGATGACCTCGGCGCCCTCGTTGTTGAAGCCGAAGCGGTTGATGATGGCTCGGTCCTCGGTCAGGCGGAACAGGCGCGGCTTGGGGTTTCCGGGTTGCGGGCGCGGCGTCGCGGCACCGACCTCGACAAAGCCGAAGCCAGCCTTCATCAGGCCGGGCAGCGCGCGGGCGTTCTTGTCATAGCCGGCGGCAAGACCGACCGGATTGTCGAGCCGCAGCCCCGCCAACGTGAGCCGCAGCCGGTCCGAGGTAAAGGGCCCGCCGGCCAATGGCACCAGCCCGGTTTCAAGCGCCCGGATCGAGAGATCATGCGCCGTTTCCGGCTGCAACAGGTGCAGGGCGCGCAGCCCCAGATTCTCGACCAGCCCGCTCATTCGAGGTCTCCGGTTTCGTGGCCATCGGGGCCCAGCGTGATCGGCCGCGTCCACAGCACGTCCTGCATCTGCAATTCGCGATAGAGATGCGGGAACAGCGCGCCGCCCCGCGACGGCTCCCAGCGCAGCCCGTCGCCCAGCGTGTCGGTTTCGATGGCCAGCAGCTGCAGGTCATCCTGACCCGCGAAATGCTTGTCCAGTGTGGTGGACAGCTGCTCGGCCGTCGAAAGATGGATGTAGCCATCGCGCAGATCGACGGCAGCGCCCAGGCTTTTCCCATTGCGCAGGAAAGCCAGGAATTCCTCGGCGGTGAATATCTTGTAGGCCAGCATGGCGCGGTTCATGCTCTGCGCCCGGTGCGGCGTCAAGCCGGAAACCTTGCCGCACCCGTCGCCGGTTGACGGCGGCGTCGCCATTGCCGAAGCTGTCGGCGGCGCAAACATCGGGCGACATGAGGGTAAAGATGAAACCGTGGCTTCTGGCTTCTGTGGCGGTCATTCTGGGGGCGGGCGCGGCGCAGGCGGATTACACGCTGCACGTCCTGCATATCAACGATTTCCACAGCCGGGTCGAGCCGATCAGCAAGTTCGACAGCACCTGCAGCGCCGAGGATGATGCCAAGGGCGAGTGCTTTGGCGGCATCGCCCGCATCGCGGCCAAGGTCGGCGAATTGCGCGACAAGCTGAAGGCCGAGGGCCAGAACGTGATCTTGCTGGACGCGGGCGACCAGTATCAGGGCAGCTTGTTTTATACGACCTACAAGGGCAAGGATACGGTCGAGCTGATGAACATGGTCGGCTTCGACGCGATGGCGGTGGGCAACCACGAATTCGACGACGGACCGGCGGGGCTGCAATTGCTGGCCGAAGGGGCGAAGTTTCCCGTCATCTCGGGCAATCTGGACGTGTCGCAATCGCCCGAGTTGAAGGGCAAGCTGGGCGATACGGTTACGCTTGAGGTTGGCGGGCAAAAGATCGGCATCGTTTCGGCGCTGGCGATGGACACGCCCGAAACCTCGTCCCCCGGAGACAAGGTGATTTTCAAGGACGATCTGGACAGCCTGAAGGGCGATGTGCAGGCGCTGAGCGATGCCGGCGTGAACAAGATCATCGCCCTGACCCATGAGGGCTACAAGCGCGACCAGCAGATCGCCGCCGAGGTGCCTGGCGTCGATGCTGTCGTGGGCGGGCACAGCCACACGCTGCTGGGGTCAATGGAAAAGGCCGAAGGGCCCTATCCGACCATGGTCAAAGCAGCCGATGGCGGCAAGGTGCCGGTCGTGACCGCCTATGCCTACAGCAAATATCTGGGTCACCTGGTCCTGACATGGAACGATGCCGGCAAGCTGATCAAGGCCGAGGGCGAGCCGATTCTGCTGGATGCCTCGGTGACGCCCGATCCCAAGGTTGCGGCGCGGGTCAAGGAACTGGCCGGGCCGATCGAAAAGCTGAAACAGCAGCGCGTGGCCGAGATCAAGGCGCCCATCGACGGTGATCGCACCAGCTGCCGGCAGCGCGAATGCGAGATGGGCAATGTCGTGACCGAGGCGATGCTGGACCGGGTCAAGAATCAGGGGATCAGCATTGCCATCGAGAACGGCGGCGGGCTGCGTGCCTCGTTGCCGGCGGGTCCGCTCGCCATGGGCGATGTGCTGGCGGTGCTGCCGTTCCAGAACACGCTTTCGACATTCCAGCTGAAGGGCGCGGATGTCGTGGCGGCCTTGGAAAACGGCGCCAGCCAGTATGACGACGGCGCGGGGCGGTTCGCGCAGGTCGCCGGGCTGCGCTATACGGTCGATCCGGCGGCTGCGGCGGGCAGCCGGATCTCGGATGTCCAGATCCGGGATGGTCAGGACTGGAAGCCGATCGACATGAACGAAACCTATGGCGTGGTGTCGAACAACTACCTGCGGCAGGGCGGCGACGGTTATAAGATCTTCGAAACCGGCGCGACCGATGCCTATGACTTTGGCCCGGATCTGGCCGATGTTCTGGCCGAGTATCTGGCCAAGCAGGGGCCGGGCTTTGCCCCGGCGCTGGATGGCCGCATCACGGTGAAATGAGCTTTGGGGCGGCTTGGCCGCCCCGGCGCCGCCTAGCGTCCCTCGAACAACAGGCCGGGGCTGTTGCGATAGATGGCGGCCAGCGCGTGGGCGTGCAGGCCGCTGATGATGCGGCGCACCGGGTCGCCATGCAATTCGGGAAACAGCGCCAGAACCTCGCGCCGCTCGGTCGGGTGCAGCGAGGTCATGGCCTCGATCTCGGTATAGAAGGTTTCGGTCCAGGCGCCGTTGGCCAGCACCAGTTCATGGTGGTCCAGCAGCACATGGACATAGCCGACGCGCTCGGCCTCTTCATCCTGGGTGATGCCGGGCAGGCCCAGAAGGTGGCTGGCGGCGATCAGCACCTCGTCCAGCCCAAAGAGATTGCGCGCCACGTTCGAGCGCACCACCACACGTTGGCGCGGCGAGACCAGCAGATCCTCGGCCGGCGTCGCATCGCCCAGAGCGCCGGCCGCGATGCGGATCGGCCGCAGATGCGGGCGCTGCGCCAATCCCTGCACTCCCAGTTCCATCACCGAAACCCAGCGGATGCGCTGCGCGCCGTGATCGCGGGTGCGCACCAGCCCGCCGGGGCGCAGCGTCTCGACCGGGCGCGGCCCGTCTGGCGTCAGGATCAGCGTGCCACGGCTGAAGCAGGCGGTTCCGCCCTGATGCGGGTCATAGCGGATGCCCTCGGGGGCAAGATCCATGTCGAGAATGCCGCAGGGCCGGTAATGCCCGTTGCAGCGCAGGGTCGGCCAATGCGTGCCGCCCCCGGGCAATTCACGCGGGCGCGGGATCAGCAGCACGCTGTGTCCGCCACCCAGCAGTTCCGGCCGACCGTCGCGGATGGTCGCGGGAAACAGCGCGTAGAACTCCTCTCCATCATCATCGCGCAGGATCGCGGCCTGGCTCAGCGTCAGCTGCGCGCCGGCCGGCAGGGTGCGGGCTGATGGGCCGCTGCCAAAGGTTACGTCGTCGACAAGCCGTTGCGCCGTGGAATTGCCGCGCCGCAGGTCGAGGAAATGCGGATGATCGCTCATCAGGCGCAATTCGTCCATTTCGGTCTGGGCAAAGCTGACCTCATCCATTCCGGCAAAGGGCAAGGGCTCGTCATCCGCCAAATCGGCCCCTTTCCGGATGAGACTGCCCAGAAATGTTGCGACGACAACGCGATATTCCATCCTGCCCTCGGATGCAATTTATGGTTGTGTTTTGTCTATATCGTATGAGGTGGATGTGGCAAGATGCTTTACCTAGTCGCGCAGCTGATTTTCGCCGTCCAGCTCGCTACGCAGGAAACGCTCGAAATCGTCGAGGTCCACGGCGTCGAATTGCCCAAACCCCTGCATCCAGATCGATGCGCTGCGCAGCCCGTCGGGGTCGAGCTTGCACCAGATGATGCGCCCGCGCCTTTCTTGCCGGATCAGCCCGGCGGCAGCCAGCACCGCCAGATGTTTCGAGATCGCGGCAAGGCTGACCTGAAAGGGCGCCGCGACATCCGTGACCGCCATGTCATCCTCAAGCAGCATCGACAGGATGCTGCGCCGGGTCGGGTCGGCCAGCGCGGCAAAGATCATGTCCAGAGGCGGGTTCGGGGCGGTCATCGGCTTTGTTTAACCGAGACGTTGAATATTGGCTATCGCCGAAATGCCAGCCTTTCCCGCGTCGATCCAGATTTTGCAGAATGATAAATCAATGTATTACAGTGGCTTCCGTCTAGAAACCCCTTGCTTGACTCATGCGGCGTCAGCCCCTATCACCTCCCCAGCCGATAACGGGGGTGTGAGCCATGGGTCAGGAACAGGACCATCAGGCAGAGCGCGCCCGGGATGCAGAGCGCCTGCGCGACCTTGAGGCCCGTTTGGGTGAACGGACGGGGCAGGCGCCCGGAATGCGCGGCGAGGAACATTTCAGCCAGGCCAATATGGCGTGGCGCATGGTGACCGAACTGGTGGCGGGATTGGCCATCGGCTTCGGGGTCGGGTTTGGGCTGGACTATCTGTTCGGCACGACGCCGTTCCTGATGGTCGTCTTCGTGCTGTTCGGCCTTGCGGCCGGGGTCAAGACGATGCTGCGGACGGCGAACGAGATTGGCAAGACCCCGGGGCAGCCGGGCGACGACAAGGGTGAATGACGATGGCGACAGAAGAGCAAGGCACGGGTCTGACTTTCCATCCGATGGACCAGTTCATCGTCAAGCCGCTGTTCGGCGGCCATGAAGTGAACTGGTACACGCCCACCAACGCCACCTTGTGGATGGCGCTGGCGGCGCTGGCGATCACGGCGCTGCTGGTGTTCGGAACCCGTGGCCGCGCCATCTTGCCGAACCGCGTGCAATCCATTGCCGAACTGCTTTACGGCATGGTTCACAAGATGGTCGAGGACGTCACCGGCAAGGACGGGCTGAAATACTTCCCCTATGTGATGACGCTGTTCTGCTTCATCCTGTTTGCGAACTTCCTGGGCCTCTTGCCGAAAAGCTTCTCGGCCACCTCGCATATCGCGGTTACCGCGGTGCTGGCACTGCTGGTCTTTGTCGGCGTGACCGTGCTGGGCTTTGTCAAGAATGGCGCGCATTTCCTGGGCCTGTTCTGGGTCAGCTCGGCGCCGCTGGCGCTGCGCCCGGTCCTGGCCGTGATCGAGCTGATCTCGTATTTCGTTCGCCCGGTCAGCCACTCCATTCGTCTTGCGGGCAACATCATGGCCGGCCACGCGGTGATCAAGGTCTTTGCCGCCTTTGCCGCCATCGCCACCATCGCCCCGGTCTCGATCATCGCCATCACCGCCATGTATGGCCTCGAAGTGCTGGTCGCGCTGATCCAGGCCTATGTCTTTACCATCCTGACCTGCGTCTATCTGAAAGACGCCCTGCACCCGGCGCACTAAGCGCCGGCCTGCAGTCAGGACAACAACCGAAACCCTTTCCAAAGCCTCAAGGAGCATGAACATGGAAAATCTGGGTCAACTGGGACAGTACCTCGGCGCCGGTCTGGCTTGCGTCGGCATGGCCGGTGCTGCCATGGGTGTGGGCAATGTTGCCGGCAACTACCTGTCGGGCGCCCTGCGCAACCCGTCGGCCGCCGCTTCGCAAACCGCCACGCTGTTCATCGGCATGGCCTTCGCCGAAGCTCTGGGGATCTTCTCGTTCCTGGTCGCGCTGCTGCTGCTGTTCGCAGTCTGATCCTTTGCCATCCTTGCGGTTGGGTGGGGGCGTGATGCGCCCACCCGATTGTGAAACGACCGGCATGGGGTAGGATATGTTCAGCCTGTTGCAACAGACCGCGCCCGTCGTGGTCGAAGAAACTGAAACGGTGATCATCACCGAGACCGCCCCCGATGCAGCGCATGGTGTGGCGGCACATGGTGCCGAGGCGGTTCAGGCCGCAGCCGGTACTGCCCACGGTGCCAGCGGCGCCGGCATGCCGCAGCTGGATTTCACCACCTTCGGCAACCAGATCTTCTGGCTGCTGGTGGTTCTGGCCGTGATCTACTGGGTGCTCTCGCGCGTGGCGCTGCCGCGTATCGGGGGTGTCATCAGCGACCGGCAGGGCGCCATTACCGGCGATCTGATGGCCGCCGAGGAATTCAAGCACAAGGCCAAAGAGGCCGAGGCCGCCTATGACAAGGCTCTGGCCGACGCCCGGGCCGAGGCCAACAAGATCATCGCAGCCAACAAGGCCGAGATGCAAAAGGAACTCGCCGCTGCCATCGCGCATGCCGATGCCGAGATCTCTGCGCGTTCGGCCGAGTCCGAAAAGCGCATCGGCGAGATACGCGCTTCGGCGGTCGAGGACGCGCGCACCGTTGCCCGCGACGTGACCGAGACGCTGGTGCAGACCTTTGGCGGCGCGGCCGACGCATCTGTGGTCAGCGAAGCGGTTGACCAGCGCCTGAAGGGGGGCCTGCAATGAAACGTCTGAGCGTCCTGCTGGCCCTTCTGGCCAGCCCGGCGATGGCTTCCACGGGGCCATTCTTCTCGCTGCACAACACCGATTTCATCGTGCTGTTGGCCTTCCTGCTGTTCATTGCCGTCCTGGTCTATTTCCGGGTGCCGCAACTGGTCGGCGGCCTGCTGGACAAGCGCGCCGAGGGCATCCGCAACGATCTGGCCGAGGCCCGTAGCCTGCGCGAGGAAGCGCAGGAGATCTATGCGAGCTACGAGCGTCGTCAGCGCGAGGTCAAGACGCAGGCCGAAGAGATCGTCGCCAATGCCAAGCGCGAGGCGGTGCTCGAAGCCGACAAGGCCAAGGCCGCGCTGAAACTGTCGATCGAGCGTCGGTTGAAGGCTGCCGAGGAACAGATCGCCAGCGCCGAAGGTGATGCGGTGCGCGCCGTGCGCGACCGGGCCATCCAGACCGCGATCTCGGCCGCGACCGAGATTCTGGGCAAGCAGGCGACGTCCGACCAGCGCAGCGCCGGCATCGACCGCGCCATCGCCGATGTCGAACGGCGCCTGAACTGAAAACGAACAAGAGGCACCGGCATCGGTGCCCGGACAGTGATCGAAAGGCTCCTGCGGCGGCAACGCCCAGGAGCTTTTTTAATTGGCGCGGGTCTTGCCCGGCTTTGCCCGCCGCACATGAAAAAAGGCCGGCAGCGCGATGGCTGCCGGCCCCGTCATTTCCGTTCCGGTCCTGCGGCTCAGCCGGTCGGAACGATCAGGATCTCGACGCGGCGGTTCTGCGCCCGGCCCGAAGCGGTCTCGTTCGAGGCGACCGGGTTCGAGGCGCCACGGCCGGCGGTCGAAACGCGGTTCGACGACACGCCACCGGCGGTCAGGATGCCCGCGACCGAACGCGCCCGACGCTCGGACAGGTCTTGGTTGTAGGCAGCCGAGCCGGTGCTGTCGGTATGGCCGATGACCTGAATGGTCGAGTTCGGATATTGGTTCAGGTTGCGCGCGATGGTGTAGAGGTCGTTCTGGCCCTGCGCACCCACGGCGGCGGAATCAGTGGCGAACAGCGTCGATTCCGGCATGACCACGGTCAGGTATTTGCCGTTGTTGACCACGCGGATATTGGGGTTGTTCAGCGACTGCTGCAGCGCCTTTTGCTGCTGGTCAAGGATGGCGCCGCCGACCCCGCCGATGGCCGCGCCGACGATGGCGCCCTTCAGCGCGTCCTTGCCTTGGCCATTCTTGTCATGGTCGCGGGTCGCGCCCAGAATGCCGCCGACCACCGCGCCGGCCAGTGCACCTTGCTGGGCGCGGCTCATGCCGGCTCCGGTTCCGGTTCCGGCACCAGTGGCATAGGGATCGCCGCCTTGCGCGCAGGCGCCCAGTGCGAATACGCCAGCCGAAGCGAGAAGCAGCGGGATACGGGTCTTCATGGTTCTACCTTTCTTGATGGGGCGATCTCAAATCGCCTGCCGATCCGGGCGACCCGGAAGGTCGCTGGCTTTGGCGAGCATGCCCAAACGCGGGCAAGATGGCACGAGTTCCGGCGCAACTCCACAGGAATAGACGAAAATCCGGGCACGGCCTCTCACAAACTGGCGATGGAGCGCGGCGCGATGACGGCGCCTTCGCGGGCCAGAAGGGCGCGCTTGATACCGGCGCCCCAGTGATAGCCGCCGATGCCGCCATCGGTGCGGGTGACGCGGTGACAGGGGATCGCCCATGACACCGGGTTCTGCCCGACAGCGGTTCCTACTGCCCGCAGCGCCGTGGGGCGGCCGATGCGATGGGCCAGCATGGCATAGCTGATGACCTTGCCCCGGGGCACCTCGGCCAGCGCCCGCCAGACCTGCACCTGGAATGCGGTGCCCGACAGCCGGACGGTGACGCTGCCGCGATCGTGGACCAGCGCCGCCACCGCCGGGGCCAGAGCCTCGGGCGCCTCGACCAGCCGCGCCGCCGGCCAGCGCCCGACCAGATCGGCCAGCACCGCCTCGGCCGTCATTTCGCCGGCAATGCCCAGCCCCCAAAGCGCGCCGCCGGCGCCAAGCGCGACGACTGTGCCGATGGGCGTGGCAAAGCGCCCGTGGCACAGCGTTGCGCCCTCGGCCGGCGCGGGTTGGGGGGCGATCAGGATGTCCAGCCGCTCAGGCTGGCCGGGATCCAAAGCGGCAAGGGTTCGGGTCATCGCGCTCTCCTCATGGCCCGATCAGATTAGCAGCGGCGGATGCGGAATCCAGCCTTGCGCGACGCGGCTTGCGGTCGCGGGCGGCTTGCGCTGGCCGCCGCGCCGGTGCATCTGTCGGCCATGGCACGCGCAGCATCCCCCCGCATGGCCCCGGCCTTGCCCTATGTCACGCAAGTGGCGATCTTTTCGCGGTTCCGCGAGGCCGAGCCGCATCCGCTGACCGAGCTGGAATATACCAATGCCTTCACCCTGTTGGTGGCGGTGGCGCTGTCGGCGCAAGCGACCGATGTCGGCGTGAACAAGGCCACCAAGGCGCTGTTCGCCCGGGTCTCGACGCCGCAGCAGATGCTGGATCTGGGTCTCGACGCGCTGACCGAGAACATCAAGACCATCGGCCTGTTCCGACAGAAGGCGAAAAACGTCATCGCCCTGTCGCGCATCTTGGTCGAGGAATATGGCGGCGAGGTGCCGCAATCGCGCGCCGCGCTGATGACCCTGCCCGGTGTCGGCCGCAAGACGGCGAATGTGGTGCTGAACAGCGTTTTTCACTTTCCGGCGCAGGCGGTGGACACGCATATCTTTCGCGTCGGCAACCGTACCCGCATCGCACCCGGCCGCGATGTCGAGGCCGTCGAGCGCGCCATCGAGGACAATGTCCCCGTCCCCTTCCAGCAGAACGCCCATCACTGGCTGATCCTGCACGGCCGCTATGTCTGTCAGGCGCGCCGCCCGCGCTGCAAGATTTGCCCCATCGAAGACCTCTGTCCCTACGAGGAGAAGACCGAATGACCACCCCCTATGTGATCGGGCTCGGCAATGCCGTGATGGACGTGATCGCCCCGGCCTCGGACGCGAGCCTCGTGCGGTTGGGGATCGAAAAGGGCATCATGCAGCTGATCGAGCGCGACCGCTCGGAATTTCTGATGGCCGCGCAATCGGCCGAACCCGAGGCCGGCAAGGCCCGGTTGGTGCCGGGCGGCTCGGTGGCCAATACGCTGGCCGGGCTCGGGATGCTGGGCCTGCGCACGGCCTTTGTCGGCAAGGTGGCCGCCGATCCGCTGGGGATCAGCTATGCCGAACAGACCGAGGCGCAGGGCACGGTCTTTGTCAATCCGCCGGTCGCGGGCGATGTGCAGCCGACCTCGCGCTCGATCATCTTCGTGACGCCGGATGGCGAGCGTTCGATGAACACCTATCTGGGGATCTCGGCCGAACTCGGCACCGAAGACGTCAACCCCGCCACCTTCAGCGGCTGCGACTGGCTTTTCCTCGAAGGCTATCTCTTCGACAAGCCCGAGGGCAAGGCAGCCTTCCTCAAGGCGGCGGATGCCTGCCATGCGGCGGGCGGACAGGCCGGGATCGCGCTGTCGGACCCGTTCTGCGTCGACCGCCACCGCGCCGATTTCCGCAAGCTGGTCGCCGGGCCGATGGATTACGTCATCGGCAATGTGCACGAATGGCAATCGCTTTATCAGGTCGAGGACCTCGAACAGGCGCTGGCGCTGGCCTGCGCCGATTGCAGCACGGTAATCTGCACACGCTCGGGCGATGACGCCATCCTGATCCGCAACGGCGAGCGCGTGACGGCGCCGGTCCGTCGCGTGGTGCCGGTCGACGCCACAGGCGCGGGCGACCAGTTCGCGGCAGGGCTGATCTATGGCCTTGCGATTGGAGCCGATCTGGCCGCAGCCGGGCGCATGGGCTGCATCGCCGCCGCCGAGGTTATCTCGCATGTCGGCGCCCGCCCCGAAAGCGATCTGCGCGTGGCATTCCGGCGAGAAGGGCTGATCTGAACCGCGCCCGCCTCATGCCCCGGTGCTGCGCCTGATTGCAGCGCTGGCATGGGTATTGGGAAAATGGTGAAAACCGCGCCACCCGAGCCGTGATGCTGGCCATGGCGCTTCGGCAACCGTTTCACCATCTTCCAAATACCCATGCGGCGGGGCAGCCAGACCGAGGGTGCCGGTCTGACGATACGCCTATCGCTCAGGCGGTCTTGCGCGCGTTGCTGCCGTAGAAGGTCTCGCCACTTTGCGCCATGTCGCGAAGAAGCTGCGGCGGAGCAAAGCGCGGGCCGAATTTCGCGGTGAGCCCGTCCGCGATTTCGACCGCGCGGGGCGCGCCCAGCATGTCGAGCCAGCCGAAGGGGCCGCCCGACCACGGGGCGAAGCCCCAGCCGAGGATGGCACCGACATCGCCCTCGCGGATGTCTTCCAAGACTCCTTCTTGCAGCGCGCGCACGGCTTCCAGGCTTTGTGCAAACATCAGCCGGTGCTGGATCTCGGTCAGCTCGGGTTGCTCGGCGTTTTCGGGCCATTCTGTGGCGAGGCCGGGCCATAGGCCTTGGCGCTTGCCGGTCTCGTCATAATCATAGAAGCCGGCCTTTGCCTTGCGGCCCAGTCGGCCTTGATCGGCCAGCTTGAAAATCACCGCGTCGACCGCGTCATCGGCGTAGCTGTCGCCCATGGCGGCGCGGGTGGCCTTGGCGATCTTGACACCCAGCTCGATCGAGGTTTCGTCCACCAGTTGCAGCGGCCCCAGCGGCATGCCCATCATCCGGGCAGCATTCTCGATCAGCACCGGGCTGACGCCCTCGGCGACCATGCGGATTCCTTCGTTGATATAGGGGATGATGCAGCGGTTGGCGTAGAAGAAGCGGGCGTCGTTGACGACGATCGGGGTCTTGCGGATCTGACGCACGAAATCCAGCGCCTTGGCCACGGCGACGGGGCCGGTCTGACTGCCCTTGATGATCTCGACCAGCCGCATCTTGTCCACCGGGCTGAAGAAATGGATGCCGATGAACCGATCGGGCTGGGCGCTGGCATGGGCCAGATCGCTGATCGGCAGGGTCGAGGTATTGGTGGCAAAGATCGCCTCGGCGGGGAGTGCCGCCTCGGCGCGGCGGGTGACCTCGGCCTTGACCTTGGGATCCTCGAACACCGCCTCGACCACCAGATCGCAGCCGGCCAGCGCTGCGTAATCGGTGGTGGCAGTGATGCGCGCCAGCAGCGCGGCCTTGTCCGTCTCGGTCGCCTTGCGCCGGCTGATGGCCTTGTCCATCAGATCGGCGGAATGGGCCTTGCCGCGGCCGGCGGCCTCTTGGGTGGCGTCGATCAGCACCACCTCGATCCCGGCCATAGCGGCGACATGGGCGATGCCTGCGCCCATCATGCCGGCGCCAAGGACGCCCAGCTTGCGGACCGTCTGATCAGGCGCCTCGGGGCGGTTCGCGCCTTTTTCAAGCGCCTCCTTGTTGATGAACAGGCTGCGGATCATCGCGGTCGAGGACGGGTTCATCAGCACATGGGTGAACCAGCGCGCCTCGATCCTCAGCGCGGTGTCAAAGGGCACCAACGCGCCCTCATAGACCGCCGAAAGCAGCGCCTTGGCCGCCGGATAGACGCCCATGGTCTTGCCATGCACCATGGCCGAGGCACCGACGAAGGTCATGTAGCCGGCCGGGTGATAGGGCTCGCCGCCGGGCATCTTGTAGCCCTTGGCATCCCATGGCTTGACCAGATCCGCGTCCACCGCCTGCAGCACCCAGGCGCGGGCGGCCTGCATCGGGTCGGGTGCCACCTCGTCGATCAGGCCGGCGGCCTTGGCGCGGGCGGGATCGCTGAGCTTGCCTTCCAGCAGGAAGGGCGCGGCCGCCATGGCGCCCAGCTTGCGCAGGAGGCGCGTGGTGCCGCCACCCCCCGGAAAGATGCCGACCATGATCTCTGGCAGGCCGATCCTTGCCTTGGGGTTTTCGGCGGCGAAGATGCGATGCGTCGCCAGCGGCAACTCCAGCCCGATCCCCAGCGCCGTGCCGGGCAGGACGCTGGCGATCGGCTTGCCGCCCTTTTTCGTCTTGGGGTCCATGCCGGCCAGCTCGATCTTGCGCAGCAGCCGGTGCAGGCTCATGATCCCGTCAAAGACCGCCTGTGCGCCGTCGTTCTTCATCGCGGCGATGACGTTCAGGTCCATCCCGGCGGCAAAGTCCTTTTTCCCCGAGGTCAGGATCACGCCCCTGACCTCCGGATCGGCCAGCGCATCGTCGATCAGCCCGTTCAGCTGCGTGGCGCTGTCCAGCGACAGCACGTTCATCGACTTGCCGGGCACGTCCCAGGTGATCGTCGCGACGCCCTCGGCGTCCTTGTGCATGGTGAAATCGGTCATTCCGTCTCTCCCTTGGTCGGGTAGGGGGTGCCGTCCAGGTGCACATACCCCTGGGGCGTCGCCATCAGGTCGAGGCCCGGGTAATGGGTGATATTGGCCGGATCGCGGCTGCCCGCGATCAGATAGACCGCCGGCTGGTCGCTGTCGTTGCGCAGGGCATGGGCGACGGGCGTGTTCGCCGGCCAGCAGCAGGCATCGCCCGGTGCGATCACCGTTTCGACGCCATTTTCGATCACGGTCAGCACGCCCGAGAGCAGATACAGGAACTCGTCCTCATGCTGTTCCCAATGCGGCTGGCTGGACTGGCCGCCGGGATGCAACGTTTCCAGCGCGACGCCGAACTGCGTCAGCCCGCCCGCTTCGGTCAGGTGGCGCCATGCCAGCCGACCGGCGGGCAAGGTATGGGGCGCGGGATAGCTGGCACTCGCGGGCGTTTCGGGGACGGTGCCCCGGCGCAGGATCGCCATCACAGCCTCTCGATGATGGTGGCCGCACCCATGCCCGAGGCGATGCACAGTGTCGCAAGGCCCAGCGTCTTGTCCTGCCGCTCCAGCTCATCAAGCAGCGTGCCGATGATGATGGCGCCGGTCGCACCCAGCGGATGGCCAAGCGCGATGGCGCCGCCGTTCACGTTGACGCGCCCGGCATCGACCTCGAAGGCCTGCATGAAGCGCAGCACGACCGAGGCAAAGGCCTCGTTCACCTCGAAGAGATCGATGTCGGCGATGGCGAGGCCGCTGTCCTTTAGGATCTTTTGCGTCACCGGCACCGGGCCGGTCAGCATGATCGTCGGATCGGTGCCGATCTTGGCGGTGGCACGGATGCGTGCGCGCGGCTTCAGGCCATGGGCCTTGCCGAATTCCGCATTGCCGATCAGCACGGCGGCGGCGCCATCGACGATGCCCGAGCTGTTGCCGGCATGGTGGATGTGGTCGATATGGTCGAGATGCGGGTATTTCAGCATCGCCACCTTGTCAAAGCCGGGCATCATCTCGCCCATGTCCTTGAAGGCGGGCTTCAGCCGGGCCAGATCCTCAAGCGAGGTGCCGGGGCGCAGATATTCGTCGTGCGCAAGGATGGTCAGCCCGTTCTGGTCCAGCACCGGCACGATCGATTTGGCAAAGCGGTCCTCGGCCCAGGCCTGCGCAGCGCGGCGCTGCGATTCCACTGCCAGCCGGTCGGCATCCTCGCGCGAAAAGCCATATTCGGTGGCGATCAGATCGGCCGAGATCCCCTGCGGCACGAAATAGGTCGGGAAGGTCAGATCGGGATCGACGGCGATGGCGGCGCCGTCGCTGCCCATTGGCACCCGGCTCATCATCTCGACGCCGCCGGCGATATAGGCCTGACCCGCGCCGGCCATGATCTGGTTTGCGGCCAGGTTCACCGCCTCCATGCCCGAGGCGCAGAAGCGGTTGATCGACAGGCCCGGAATCGATTCGTCGAGCCCGCTGGCCAGCACCGCCGAGCGCGCAAGACAGCCGCCCTGTTCCTTGACCTGTGTGACATTGCCCCAGATCACATCCTCGACGGCATGGCCTTGCAGCCCGTTGCGCATGCGGATCGCGTCGAGCAGCCGGGCCGAAAGCGCGACCGATGTGACCTCATGCAGGCTGCCATCGGCGCGGCCCTTGCCGCGCGGCGTGCGGGCGGCATCATAGATATAGGCGTCGGTCATGCGTCCTCCTTCGCGGCCCGGTCGGCAGGATTGCCGGGCATCAGGTCATAGGGGTGCTTCCAGCCGGGCAGGGCCTGAATGCGGCCGAGCCATGCGTCGATATGCGGCCAAGCCGCGCGGTCGAAACCGAAAGGCTCGGGGTAATAGAGATAGGAACAGCAAGACAGATCCGCGATGCTTGGCCGGTCCCCCACCAGCCAGTCGCGGCCCGCCAGATGCGTGTCCAGCGTTCTGAGCGCCGCCCGGCAGCGCCCCTGCAGCCAGCCGATCACCTCGGCGGGGCGTTTGTCGGGCGGCAGGAAATTCATCAGGAAACGCAGGGCGCCGAATTGCGACGATCCCTTGTGATTGTCCCAGAACAGCCAGCGCAGCACTTCCTCGCGGTCGCCGTCCAGAAAGCGCCCCGTCCGTTCGGCCAGATGCAGCAGGATGACGCCGGATTGCGTCAGGACGCGGCCATCCTCGACCAGAGCCGGCGCCTCGGCCATCTCGTTCAGCGTCTGGTAGTCCGGGCTGCGGGTGGCGCCGGCAAAGAAATCGACAAAGACGGGCTGCCACGAATATCCGGTCAGCTGCATCATCAGCGCCACTTTGTAGGAATGGCCGGATTCTCCAAAGCAGTGCAGTTGCGCCGTCATCGTGCTCTCCTGAACATGAACCCTTGCCGCAGCTTCGCCGTCGCAGGGGTATTTGTAAAATGGTGAAGCGGTTAGGGGTTTCTTAACCTCCCCATGCCATCGTGATTTTGCGGTACAGGCTGGGGAGCCGATGACCGCAAATGGTGAAAGCGCCCCGGTGGCCCGGTCCTCCCTTGTCCCTCAGGGGATCCCGGCTGGCGGGGCGCGACTTTCTCCATTCACCATTTCCCAAATACCCATGCAGGTCTGGCAACAGGCGCCACTGCCGGGGGATCAGAACTGCGCCGCGTCAAGCGCCATCACAGGTTCGGCGCCCGAGCGGATGCGGGCAAGATGCGTGGCCGTGGCCGGCAGCTGGCGGGCCATATAATAACGTCCGGTGGCGAGCTTGGTTTCGTAAAAGCCCGGGTCGGGGGGGGCAGCCGACAGGGCCCGTTGCGCGGCCGCGGCCATGCGCAGCCACATCAGCCCCAGCGCGACATGGCCGAAGAGATGCATGAAATCATGCGATCCGGCGAGTGCAGCCTGAGGGTTGGTCATGCCCTGTTCCATGAAGTACATGGCTGCTGCCTGCAGATCCTTCGAGGCGGCCTTCAGCGGCTGGCAGAATTGTTCGGTCAGCAGGACATCGTCGCGATGGGCGGCGATCTCGGCCTTGATCAGCTCGAAGAAGGCCATGATCGGCTTGCCGCCCTCGGCTGCCAGTTTGCGGCCGACAAGGTCGAGCGCCTGCACGCCATTGGCGCCTTCGTAGATCATGGTGATGCGGGCGTCGCGCAGGAACTGGGACATGCCCTGTTCCTCGATATAGCCATGGCCGCCAAAGATCTGTTGTGCCTGCACGGTGCTGTCGAAGCCCTTGTCGGTCAGGAAGCCCTTGACCACCGGGGTCAGCAGCGACACCAGCCCGTCGGCTTCGGTGTCGCCGCTGCGATGGCTGCGGTCGATCAGCACGGCGCACCATGCCGCCAGCGCGCGGGCGCCCTCGATGTAGCTTTTCTGGTCCATGAGGGCGCGGCGGATGTCGGGATGCACGATTAGCGGATCGGCGGCGCCATCGGGGTTCTGGGCACCGGTGATGGCGCGGCCCTGCAGGCGTTCGCGGGCATAGGCCACGGCGTTCTGATAGGCGGCCTCGGCCACGGCATAGCCTTGCAGGCCAACGCCGACGCGAGCCTCGTTCATCATGGTGAACATGGCCTTCATGCCCTTGTGCAGATCGCCCAGAAGCCAGCCGCGCGCGCCGTCATAATTCATCACGCAGGTGGCATTGCCGTGGATGCCCATTTTCTCTTCGACCTTGCCGGCCGAGACGGCGTTGTGCGCGCCCAGAGAGCCATCCTCGTTCACCAGAAACTTGGGCACGATGAACAGCGAGATGCCCCGTGTGCCCTCGCCGCCGCCGGGGGCCTTGGCCAGCACCAGATGGATGATGTTTTCAGCCATGTCGTGATCGCCGGCCGAGATGAAGATCTTTTGCCCGGTGATCAGATAACTGCCGTCCGGTTGTGGCTGGGCCCGCGTGCGCAGGAGGCCCAGATCGGTGCCGGCATGAGGCTCGGTCAGGTTCATCGTGCCGGTCCAGGCGCAGCTGACCAGATTGGGCAGGTAAAGCGCCTTTTGCGCCGCGCTGCCATGGGTGGAGATGGCGGAACAGGCACCATGGGTCAGGCCCTGATACATCGCAAAGGCCATGTTCGCCGACGAGAAATATTCGCCCGCCGCCAGCCCCATCACATAGGGCAGGCCCTGACCGCCATATTCGGCGGCGCAGTCGAGCGCGGTCCAGCCGCCGTCGCGCACCAGATCGAAGGCAGCCTTGAACCCGTCGGGGGTGCGCACCTGTCCGTTTTCCAGCCGGCAGCCCTGACGGTCGCCGATGGCGTTCAGCGGCACCAGCGCTTCGGCCGCCAGCGTGCCGGCGGCCTCAAGGATGGCGCCGGTGAAATCGGGGTCCAGATCGGCATAGCCGGGGATGTCCTGCGCCGAGATCTGCAGCAGATCGTGAAGGACGAACTGGGTGTCGCGCAGGGGGGCTTGATAGCGGGTCATAGGTCCTCCGGGGCAGCCGTTCAGGCTTCGGATTTCAGATTGTCGAGCAAGGCTTTGCCGTCGACGATCAACTGGCGCAATTCGGTGATGGCACTGGCCAGCTCGTCCTGCTGGCGGATCATGTCGCCCAGCCGCGCCTGCGCCGTGGCCAGCGTCGCCTCGGTCTGGGTGCGGTTGCGTTCGGCGGGGTCGTAGAGCTCCAGCAATTGCCGGATCTGTTCCAGCGAAAAGCCAAAGCGCTTGCCGCGCAGGATCAGCGTCAGCCGGGCACGGTCGGCGCGGTCGTAAAGCCGGTGCTGGCCGCGCCGCTCGGGCGAGATCAGTTCGCGCGATTCGTAAAAGCGCAGCGTCCGGGGGGTGACGTTGAACCGGTCGCACATCTGCCGGATGGTCATATGCGCGTCGCTCATGGCGCTGCCTCGTCTGCTCCGACCTCTTCGGCAGGACATATAGGGCAAGTTGACCTGCGCGTAAGTTGCGACGTGGCGTCAGCCGGCGTGGGGCCGGTATGGCAGGCTAGGGGCAGGGCCCGGTCAAGCAGGCTTGTCCATCGCCTCCAGCAGCGCGGCGGTGTCGTCGCGCAGCGCCTCAAGCTCGGCCATGGTCTGGTTCAGCTCGTCGCGCTGTTGGGTCAGCACGCCCAGTTGACGATTCGCCAGATCGATCCAGACGCGATACTGTTCGTGCGTGCCCTTTTCGCCGTAGATCAGCAGCCATTGCCGGATGTCCTCCAGCGAAAAGCCAAAGCGGCGGCCGCGCAGGATCAGCTTCATGCGGGCGATTTCCCGCGGCCCGTAAAAGCGCGAACGGCCTTCCTTGCGGGGGTTCAGCAGCTCGATATATTCGTAATAGCGCAGGGTGCGCGGCGTTACATCAAAGCGCGCGCACATGTCCTTGAAACTGATGAATTCGCTGTCGGGCATCGATCAACCTGCCTATGTCGCGGCCAGACTATCGCGCGGGCGTCTCAAACTCAACCGCTGGCCGTCTTGTGGCGCGGGGCGCGGGCGGCTAGCCTTGTCACCAGCAGATATGAGGTCCGCATGGCCCAGCCAGATGCCGCAGCCCAAGACCGGCAACGCCAGATCGCCCGCCAGTTCATCGAGTCTATTCCTCATGCCCGCGTGCTGGGGATGGAACTGCAAGAGCTGGGGCCGGGCAGGGCGGTGATCTCGCTGCCGTGGAACCCGGATCTTGTCGGCGATCCCCGCAGCGGCGTGATCCATGGCGGGGTGATCTCGACGCTGATGGACACCTGCAGCGGTGCGGCGGTCATGGCCCATCCTGACGGCGCCCGCGTCACCGCCACGATCGACCTGCGCATCGACTACATGCGCGCCGCGACCCCGCGTCAGGTCATTACCGCGCGGGCGGAATGCTATCACGTCACCCGCTCGGTCGCCTTCGTGCGCGCCTGGGCCATGGATGCCGACGAGGCGCGGCCCGTGGCCTCGGCCACCGGTGCCTTTACCTTCGAGCGCTAGCCCATGGACCGCAACGAACCCCTTGCCGCCATCAAGTCGCGCCGCAATACCACGCTGAGCGCGCTGTTTTCGGGCGTGCCTTATATCCGCTGGCTGGGCGTGCAATTCGACCGCCGGGGCGACGAGCTGACCGCGATCCTGCCCTATGACGAAAAGCTGATCGGCAACCCGGCGCTGCCGGCGATCCATGGCGGGGTGACGGCGGCCTTTCTGGAGGTGACCTGCATTGTCGAGCTGGCATGGAGCGCGATCTGGCAGGACATGGAGGCAGGCCGCATCGCCCCCGATCCCGCCCGCCCCGAGACCATGCCGCGCCTGCCCAAGACCATCGACTTTACCGTGGACTATCTGCGATCGGGCCTGCCGCGCGATTCCTATGCGCGGGCGCGGGTGGTGCGTCTGGGGCGGCGCTATGCCAGCGTGCAGGTCGAGGCATGGCAGGATCAGCGCGCGCGGCTGTTTGCGCAGGCGACCGGGCATTTCCTGATGCCGCAGGATGACTGAGCGCATCGGCGCGCTGACCAGCCGGCGCGTTCTGGCCATCGCCCTGCCGATCGTTCTGTCCAACGCCACCGTGCCGCTGCTGGGGCTGGTCGATATCGGTGTGATCGGCCAGCTGGGCGAGGCGGCGCCCATCGGCGCGGTCGGGCTGGGTTCGGTGATCCTTGTCTCGGTCTACTGGATCTTTGGCTTTCTGCGCATGGGCACCTCGGGGCTGGTGGCGCAGGCGCGCGGTGCGGGCGATCACGCCGACGAAGGCGCGCATCTGCTGCGTGCGCTGCTGATCGCGCTGGCGGCAGGGCTGGCGCTGGTCGTGGTGCAGCATCCGCTGGCGGCCTTGGCCTTTCGGCTGGCGCCGGGTTCGGTCGAGGTCGAGACGCTGGCGCGGGCTTATCTGGCCATCCGCATCTGGGGGGCGCCGGCGACCATCGGGCTATATGCGCTGACCGGCTGGCTGATCGCGACCGAGCGCAGCCGGGCGGTGCTGGCGGTGCAATTGCTGATGAATGGCGCCAATGTGCTTTTGAACCTGTGGTTCGTGCTGGGGCTGGGCTGGGGCGTGCGCGGGGTGGCTGCGGCCACCTTGATCGCGGAATATGCCGGGCTGGCGCTGGCGCTGTGGCTGGCGCGCGGCGCGCTGCGTCAGGGGCTGGCGGCGGCGGGGCTGTTTGCATCCGCGCCCCTGCGCCGGCTGATGCGGGTGAATGGCGATATCCTGATCCGCTCGGTGCTGCTGCAGGGCTGTTTCACCAGTTTCATGTTCCTTGCCGCCGGGCAGGGTGATGTCACGCTGGCCGCCAACCAGATCCTGTTGCAGTTTCTGGAGGTGACGGCCTTTGCGCTGGACGGATTCGCCTTTGCCGCCGAATCGCTGGTCGGGCAGGCGGTGGGCGCGCGCCGGCCGGACCTGCTGCGGCGGGCGGCATGGCTGGCCTCGGGCTGGGGGCTGGCCGGGGCGGGGCTGCTGGTGCTGGCCTTTGCGCTTGGCGGAGCGATGGCGATTGATCTGCTGACCACCGCCCCGGATGTGCGCGCGGCGGCGCGCGCCTATCTGCCCTGGCTGGTGGTGGCGCCGCTGGTCAGCCTTGCGTCCTATATGTTCGACGGCATCTTCATCGGCGCCACCTGCACGCGCGAGATGCGCAATTCCGTCGCGGTCTCGGTGCTGGTCTTTGCCGGGCTGGTGATGGCGCTGGTGCCGCTGATCGGCAACCACGGGCTATGGGCGGCGCTGATGGTGCTGAACGCGCTGCGCGGGCTGACGCTGTGGCGGCTGTATCCGCGGGTCGAGGCGGCGGCGCGCGCGCCGGTGCCGGGCGCGGCGGCGGGCAGGGCCGTGGGCTAAGGGACGAACGCCGCCGAAAACGGCGGCGTTTCCATGGCATGGGCCTTGTTGGGGCCCTGTCGGGGGGCTTTCGGGCCGATCGCGCGGGGATCAGATCTCGTTCAGGATCTGCTCGCGCGCGGTCACGCGCAGCTCGACCATCTTGGTGCGGATCGCGGTCTCGTCGGCCTTGCCGGCCAGATCGGCGCTGAGCTTGCGATAGACATCCTCATCGCCCGGCTCGTCGAAATCCGAGGTCACGATGGTCAGCGCGTAAGAGCGCGCGTCGTCGCCCGACTTGCCCAACAGGCCCGCCGCCCATTCGCCCAGCAGGCGGTTGCGCCGCGCCTCGGCCTTGAAGTTCAGCTCTTCGTCATGGGCGAACTTGTTCTCATAGGCACGTTCGCGGTCGTCAAAGGTGGTCATGGCGGCCTCCGGCTGCGTCTGGGTGTTCCTGAGGCAAGATATGCAGGTGGCGCCCCTCCATCGCAAGCCCGTATTGCCCCTGACCCCGTTTCTGGCCTATAGCCCGATAAAGACACGGCTACCTTGCGGACGGGAGAACGCGCAGCATGGCACCAAGGCGCAAGAAGATCTACGAGGGCAAGGCGAAGATCCTTTACGAAGGCACCGAGCCCGGCACCCTGATCCAGTATTTCAAGGATGACGCGACCGCGTTCAACGCCCAGAAAAAGGCGACGATCGAGGGCAAGGGCGTCCTGAACAACCGGCTGTCCGAGTTCTTCATGACCGGGCTGACGAATATCGGCGTCCCGAACCACTTCATCCGCCGCATCAACATGCGCGAGCAGCTGGTGCGTCAGGTCGAGATCATTCCGCTGGAAGTGATCGTGCGTAACTTTGCCGCAGGCTCGATCGCCAAGCGTCTGGGCATGGAAGAGGGCACGCCCCTGCCGCGCCCGATCGTCGAATACAGCTTCAAGAACGACGAGCTGGGCGACCCCTTCGTGTCGGAAGAATACATCATCGCCTTCGGCTGGGCCTCGCAGCAGGATCTGGACGATATCGTCAGCCTGGCGCTGCGGGTGAACGACTTCCTGTCGGGCGTGTTCTTTGGCGCCGGGATCAAGCTGATCGACTTCAAGATCGAGATCGGCCGGATCTGGGATGGCGACTTCATGCGCCTTGTCGTCGCCGACGAGATCAGCCCCGACAGCTGCCGGCTGTGGGATGTCAAGACCGGCCAGAAGCTGGACAAGGACGTGTTCCGCCGCGATCTGGGCAGCCTGACCGATGCCTATACCGAAGTGGCGCGCCGGCTGGGCCTGATGCCCGCCAACACCACCTCGCTGACCAAGCCGACCCTGATCAACTGAAGGACTGCCCGAATGAAAGCCCGTGTCACCATCATGCTGAAAGATGGCGTTCTGGATCCGCAGGGCGAGGCGATCCGCCACGCTCTGGGTGGTCTGGGCTTTGCCGGCGTCTCGGGCGTGCGGCAGGGCAAGGTCATCGAGCTGGACCTGGCCTCGGGTGATGCCGAGGCCGCCAGGGCCGAGGTCGCGCGCATGTGCGAGGGCCTGCTGGCCAATACGGTGATCGAGAAATACGCGGTCGAGATCGTCTGACCGGCCGGACCGGGGGCTTCGCGCCCCCGGACCCCCGCGGGATATTTTTCCACGAAAGAGGAACAGGAGGGCTGTCCGGTGATCGACAAGCTGTCCATGTTCATGGTGCTGGCGCGGGCCGAGCATTTCGGCCGTGCCGCCGAAGAGCTGGGCATCACCCAGCCGACCCTGTCCTCGGCCATTAAATCGCTGGAAGAGCAATTGGGCGTGCAGCTGGTGCGGCGCGGATCGCGCTATCAGGGGCTGACGCCGGAGGGCGCGCGCGTGCTGGATTGGGCGCGGCGCATCGTCGGTGATGCCCGCGCCATGCAATCCGAGATGCAGGCGCGCCGGCGCGGGGTGTCGGGCCTGCTGCGTCTGGGGGTGATCCCGACCGCCATGCCGCGCATCGCCGAGTTGACCGGACCGTTTCTGAAGCGCCATCCCAATGCCGGGGTGTCGATCCTGTCGCGATCCTCGGACGAGATCCGCGAGCAGATCGAGGCGCTGGAGCTGGATGCAGGTGTGACCTATCTGGACAGCGAGCCCTTGGGGCGCGTGCAGGCGCTGCCGCTTTATCGCGAGACCTATTGTCTGGTGACGCGCGACGAGGATGCCGGGCCGGTGGACTGGTCCGAGGCGGCGGCGCGCCCGCTGTGCCTGCTGACTCCCGACATGCAGAATCGCCGCATCGTCACCCGTCACCTGCTGGATGCGGGGGCCGAGGCGATGCCGCGCGTGGAATCGACCTCGATGCTGGCGATCCTGGCCCATGTCGCGACCGGGGATTGGGCGGCGATCCTGCCGCGCTCGCTGGCGCAGGGGCTGCCCTTGCCCAGCGGAGTGGTGGCGCGCGATCTGGCGGGCGACGGCCATCTGGTCGGGCTGGTCAGCGCCCGGCGCGAGCCGCATCCGCCGCTGGTCGAGGCGCTTTGGAAAACGGCCGAGTCGATTGAAGAAATCAATTGATGGACGGGACTTCGTGATTGTCCCGGCTATCGTGCGCGGGTAATTTGTCCAGACATTGGAACTGAGCCCGGATCACACCCAGCCATGACAGCCGCTGAACTTGCTGCCGATTTCCGAGACCGCCTTGATGCGATCTTGCTTGCCCATGTCGGCCGCGAGGGTCCGCTGTTGCCGATCCTGCATGACATTCAGGCGGAATGGGGCTTTGTCCCCGAGGCGGCGGAGCCGGTGATTGCGGCCGCGCTTGGCCTGACGCGGGCCGAGGTGCATGGCGTCGTCAGTTTCTATCACGATTTCCGCGACCATCCTTCGGGCAAGCATGTGCTGCGGCTGTGCCGGGCCGAGGCCTGCCAGTCGATGGGGGCGGATGCGCTGGCCGATCAGGTGCGCGCGGCGCTGGGGCTGGACTGGCACGAGACCACGCCGGATGGCCGGCTGACGCTGGAGCCGGTGTTCTGCCTTGGGCTTTGTGCCTGTGCGCCCTCGGCGCAGATGGGCGACCGGCTGGTCGGACGGGCGACGCTGGACAAGGTGCGCAAGCTGGTCGAGGAGGCGCGGGCATGAGGGTCTGGGTTCCTCTGGATGCGGCCGCCAAGGCCTTGGGCGCCGATGAAGTAGCTGCGGCGCTGGCGGCAGATTTCACCGTCACCCGCAATGGCACGCGCGGCATGATCTGGCTTGAGCCGCTGGTCGAGGTCGAGCGGGACGGCGTGCGGTATGGCTATGGCCCGGTCGAGGCGGGCGATGTCGCCGGGCTGGTCGAGGCGCTGAAAAGCGGCGCCGATCATCCGCTGGCGCTGGGTCCGGTCGAGGAACTGCCGTGGATGAAGGCGCAGCAGCGGCTGACCTTTGAACGGGTGGGCGTGATTGATCCGCTTTCGGTCGAGGAATATCAGGCGCTTGGCGGGCTTGACGGCTTGCGCCGCGCCATCGGGCTGGGCCCCGAGGCCATTGTGGCCGAGGTGACCGAATCCGGTCTGCGCGGGCGCGGGGGCGCGGGCTTTCCGACCGGCATCAAGTGGAAGACCGTGGCCGGTGCCAAGGCGCCGCGCAAATATATCGTCTGCAACGCCGATGAGGGCGACAGCGGCAGCTTTGCCGACCGCATGATCATGGAAGGCGATCCGCTGGTCCTGATCGAGGGGATGGCGATTGCCGGCATCGCGGTAGGCGCGGTGCAGGGCTATGTCTATTGCCGCAGCGAGTATCCCGACAGCATCCGCGTGCTGGATGCCGCCATCACCAAGGCGCGGCAGGCCGGGATCTTGGGGGATTCGGTTCTGGGCTCGGGCTATGCCTTTGACATGGAGGTGCGGACGGGTGCCGGTGCCTATGTCTGCGGCGAAGAAACCAGCCTGCTGAACAGCCTTGAAGGCAAGCGCGGCACCGTGCGGGCCAAGCCGCCGATCCCGGCGCTGGAGGGCTTTCTGGGCCGCCCGACCGTGGTGAACAACCTGATCTCGCTGGCGACCGTGCCGTGGATTTTGGCGCATGGCGGGGCGGAATATGCGAAACTGGGCATCGGCCGGTCCAAGGGCACGATCCCGATCCAGCTGTCGGGCAATATCAAGCATGGCGGGCTGTTCGAGGCGCCCTTTGGCATGACCCTGCGCCAGATCATCGAGGAATTCGGCGGCGGCAGCGCCTCGGGTCGTCCGGTCAAGGCGGCGCAGGTCGGTGGGCCGCTGGGGGCCTATGTCCCGCATTGGAATTTCGACATCCCCTTTGGCTATGAGGAACTGGGCGCCAAGGATGCGCTGCTGGGCCATGCCGGCATCACCGTGTTCGACGACAGCGCCGACATGCTGAAGCTGGCGCGCTTTGCCATGGAGTTCTGCGCCGAGGAAAGCTGCGGCAAATGCACGCCCTGCCGCATCGGCTCGGTGCGCGGGGTCGAGACCATCGACCGCATCGCCGCCGGTGACACCGATGGCATCGCCATCCTGAAAGACCTGTGCAACACGATGAAATGGGGCTCGCTTTGCGCGCTGGGGGGCTTTGCGCCCTTCCCGGTGATGTCGGCGCTGACGCATTTCCCTGATGAATTCACCGGCAAAGGCCGGACTTACCCGGAGGCCGCAGAATGAAAGACTTCATCATTCCCAGCCGCGACATGGGCACGCCGGCGGTAAAATCGGATGTGACCGTGACCCTGACCGTGGACGGCATCGCCGTCAGCGTCCCGGCCGGCACCAGCGTCATGCGCGCCGCCGCCGTCGCCGGGATCTCGGTGCCCAAGCTTTGCGCGACCGATCACGTCAGCGCCTTTGGCTCGTGCCGGCTGTGCGTCGTGCAGATCGACGGCATGCGCGGCACCCCCGCCAGCTGCACCACCCCGGTGTCGGAAGGCATGGTCGTCCACACCCAGACCGATGAGATCGCGACCATCCGCAAGGGCGTGATGGAGCTTTACATCAGCGACCATCCGCTGGATTGCCTGACCTGCGCCGCCAATGGCGATTGCGAATTGCAGGACATGGCCGGCGCCGTCGGCCTGCGCGAAGTGCGCTATGAGCCGGGCGCGAGCCATTTCGCCAAGCGCTCGGCCGAGGGGCCGAACCCGGAATGGCGGCCCAAGGATCAGTCGAACCCCTATTTCACCTTCGATCCGGCGAAATGCATCGTCTGTTCGCGCTGCGTGCGCGCCTGCGAGGAAGTGCAGGGCACCTTCGCCCTGACCATCGAGGGGCGCGGTTTCGACAGCCGCGTCAGCGCCGGGATGCAGAGCGATGATTTCCTGTCCTCGGATTGCGTCAGCTGCGGCGCCTGCGTGCAGGTCTGCCCGACGGCGACCCTGATCGAAAACAAGGTGATCGAGATCGGCACCCCCGAGCATATCGTCAAGACCACCTGCGCCTATTGTGGCGTCGGCTGCTCCTTTGACGTGCATATGCGCGGCGAGGAGGTGGTGCGCATGGTGCCGTCGATGGATGGCAAGGCCAACCGCGGCCACAGCTGCGTCAAGGGCCGGTTTGCCTGGGGCTATGCCACGCATCAGGACCGCAAGCTGGAACCGATGATCCGCGAAAAGATCACCGATCCGTGGCGCGTGGTCAGCTGGGACGAGGCGCTGGGTTTTGCCGCGAGCCGCCTGCGCCAGACGCAGGCCGATTACGGCCGCGACAGCATCGGCGTCATCACCTCGTCGCGCTGCACCAACGAGGAAACCTATCTGGTCCAGAAGCTGGCGCGTGCGGTCTTTGGCAACAACAACACCGACACCTGCGCTCGCGTCTGCCATTCGCCGACCGGCTATGGGCTGAAGACCGCCTTTGGCACCTCGGCAGGCACGCATGATTTCGACTCGGTCGAGGAAACCGATCTGGCGCTGGTCATCGGCGCCAACCCGACCGACGGGCACCCGGTGTTCGGCTCGCGCCTGCGCAAGCGGCTGCGGCAGGGCGCCAGCCTGATCGTCATCGACCCGCGCGAGATCGACCTGCTCAAGACCCCGCATATGGGGCTGGGCCTGCATCTGCCGCTGCGGCCGGGCACCAACGTGGCCGTCGTCACCTCGATGGCGCATGTGATCGTGGCCGAAAAGCTGTATGACGAGGCCTTCATCCGCGAGAAATGCGACTGGGACGAATTCCTTACCTATGCCGAATTCGTGCTGGATCCCAAACACGCGCCCGAAGAGGTCGAAAAGCTCAGCAAGGTTCCGGCCGATCTGATCCGCAACGCTGCCCGCGCCTATGCGGCGGCGCCGCGCGCCAGCATCTATTACGGCCTTGGCGTGACCGAGCATTCGCAGGGCTCGACCACGGTCATGGCGATTGCCAACCTGTCCATGCTCTGCGGCAATATCGGCGTGCCGGGCACCGGCGTGAACCCGCTGCGCGGTCAGAACAACGTGCAGGGCTCCTGCGACATGGGCAGCTTCCCGCATGAATATCCGGGCTACCGCCATGTGTCCGACACCGAAACGCGCGAGCTTTACCAGCGCGTCTGGGGCGTCGAGCTGTCGCCCGAACCCGGCCTGCGCATCCCCAACATGTTCGACGAAGCTCTGGCCGGCCGCTTCCGTGGTCTTTACTGTCAGGGCGAGGACATCGTGCAGTCCGATCCCGACACCCGGCATGTGACCAGCGCGCTTTCGGCCATGGACATCGTCATCGTGCATGACCTGTTCCTGAACGAGACCTCGAACTATGCCCATGTCTTCCTGCCGGGCTCGTCCTTCCTTGAAAAGGACGGCACCTTCACCAATGCCGAGCGCCGCGTCAATTTGGTGAACCGGGCGATGACGCCCAAGAACGGCTATGAGGATTGGGAAATCACCCAGATGCTGGCCAACCGTCTGGGCGGCCATTGGGCCTATACCCACCCGCGCGAGATCATGGCCGAGATCGCCCTGACCACGCCCAGCTTTGCCGGCGTGACCTATGACCTTTTGGAACGCGAAGGCTCGGTGCAATGGCCCTGCAACGAGGCCGCGCCCCTGGGTACGCCCCTGATGCATATCGACGGCTTTGTGCGCGGCAAGGGCAAGTTCATGCACACCGAATATGTCGCGACCGAGGAACGCACCGGGGCCCGCTTCCCGTTGTTGCTGACCACGGGCCGGATCCTGTCGCAATATAACGTCGGCGCCCAGACCCGGCGCACCGATAACGTCGCATGGCACCCCGAGGATATTCTGGAAATCCACCCCTCGGATGCCGAGAACCGTGGCGTGCGCGAAGGCGACTGGGTGCGGGTGGCCTCGCGCGCGGGGGAAACCACGCTGCGCGCCCATATCACCGAACGCGTGGCGCCGGGCGTGGTCTATACCACCTTCCACCACCCGACGACGCAGGCGAACGTTGTGACCACCGACAACTCGGACTGGGCCACCAACTGTCCCGAGTTCAAGGTGACGGCGGTGCAGGTCAGCCCCTCGAACGGGCCGTCCGACTGGCAGTCCGAATACCAGACCCATTCGGACCTGTCGCGCCGCATCCTGCCCACCGCAGCCGAGTGACATGCGCGACGTGACGGGGGTCCTTCGTTGGGACGGTAGCGGCTGGCAACAGGTGGTGCCGCCCGATGCGCCGCAGGAAATGCCGGTCGCCATCGTCATCGACGGCATGAGCCAGGCGGTGCTGATGGCGACGCCGCGCGACCTGCGCGACTTTGCCCTGGGTTTTGCGCTGACCGAGGGGCTGATCGCCGGCCCGGCCGATGTCGAGGATTTCGAAGAGGCCGAGGTCGAGGCGCAGGGCCTGCCCGCGCGCGAGGCGCGGCTGTGGCTGCGTCCGGGCCTTGCCGCCGGTCTGGCCGAACGGCGCCGCCATATGGTCGGGCCGGTCGGCTGCGGGCTGTGCGGCGTCGACAGCATCGCGCAGGCGCTGCCGGCGGTGGTGCCTGTCGTCTCGGACTGGAGCATGCCGCCTGCCGATGTCGCCCGTGCCATGGCGGCGCTGGCGCAGGGCCAAAGCCTGCGCCGGGCCACGCCCGCGATCCATGCCGCCGCCTTCTGGAACGGGCAGACCGCCATCACCCGCGAGGATGTCGGCCGCCACAATGCGCTGGACAAGATCGCCGGCGCGCTGGCCCGGGCCGGCTCCGATGCCGGGCAGGGGGCCATCGTCATGTCCTCGCGCCTGTCGGTGGATCTGGTGCAAAAGGCCGCCCGGATCGGTGCGCCGGTGCTGATCGGCGCCAGCGCCCCCACCGGCCTTGCGCTGGACTGGGCCGAGCGCGCCGGCATCACCATGATCGGCCGCGCCCGTGGCGCCGAGTTCGACCTTTACACCCATCCCCGACGCATTGCCGGAGCCTGACCTTGCACTATGACACGATGAAGCTGATCCGCATGGCCGGCCAGATGGCCGACTTCTTTCGCAACCAGCCCGACCGCCCGGCGGCCGAGGCGGTGGCCGAACATATCAACTCCAACTGGGCGCCGCAGATGCGCAGCGATTTTCTGGACCTGATCGCCTCGGGGGCCGAGGCCGATCCGATCGTGCGCGATGCCGCCGCCTTCGTGCAGCTGCCCGCCGCCTGATTTTTGCCCCTGCCGCCGGCCATGGCGCCATGCTAGCGTGGCGCCATGGCACAGATACCTTCCCGACAGCAGATTCTCGACTGGGTTGCGGCCCATCCCGACGCCACCGCCAAGCGCGACATTGCCAAGGCCTTTGGCATCAAGGGCGCCGAGCGCATCGAGCTCAAGCGCATCCTGAAAGAGCTTGAGGCCGAGGGCCTGCTGGAACGCCGCCGCCGCCATTACCACGATGCCGAAAAGCTGCCGCCGGTCACCGTGGTGCAGCTGCTGCCGCCCGACAAGGATGGCGATATCTTCGTCAAGCCTTTGGAATGGCAGGGCGAGGGCGCGATGCCACGCATCCTTTACGCCGCGTTGAAATCCGATCCGGCGATGGCTGCGGGCGAACGCATGCTGGCCCGCCTGATCGAGACCCGGGGCGAGGATCACGACTATCAGGCTCGCCTGATCCGCCGCATCGGCACCACCAGCCACAAGATCGTCGGCATCTACCGCGCCAGCAGCGGCGGCCCCGAGGCCGGTGGCCGCGTCCTGCCCATCGACAAGGGCGCCGACAAGGAATGGTCGGTCCCCGCGCGCGAGGTGCATGGCGCGCAGAATGGCGAACTGGTCGAGGCCGAACAGATCAGCCCGCGCGGCCGTCTGGGCCTGCCGATGGCCCGGGTGCTGGAACGTCTGGGTGATCCCTCGGCCCCGCGCGCGGTCAGCCTGATCGCCATCCACCAGCACGGCATCCCCGACGATTTCCCCGATGAGGTGATGGCCGAAGCCGACGCCGCCAAGCCCGCCGGCATGAAGGGGCGCGAGGATCTGCGCCATCTGCCGCTGGTCACCATCGACCCCTCGGACGCGCGCGACCATGACGATGCCGTCGCCGCCGAAATCCGCGAGGATGGTGGTGCCGATATCTGGGTCGCCATCGCCGATGTGGCGCATTACGTCACGCCGAATTCGGCGCTGGACCGCGAGGCGCGCAAGCGCGGCAACTCGACCTATTTCCCCGACCGCGTGGTGCCGATGCTGCCAGATATCCTGTCGGGCGACCTGTGCTCGCTGCACGAAGGCGTTGATCGTCCCATCATCGTGGTGCGGATGCGGCTGGACGCGCAGGGCAACAAGGCCAGCCACAGCTTTCATCGCGCCATGATGCATTCGGCGGCCAGCCTCAGCTACGAACAGGCGCAGGCGGCGGCGGATGGCAGTCCCGATGAGGCGACCGCGCCGCTTCTGGACAACGTGATCAAGCCGCTCTGGCACGCCTATGCGCTGCTGAAAGCCGCCCGCGAACGGCGCCAGCCGCTGGAACTGGACTTGCCCGAGCGCAAGATCATCCTGACCCCGGATGGCCGGGTGAAATCGGTGAATTTCCGTGACCGCTTCGATGCGCACAAGCTGATCGAGGAGTTCATGGTGCTGGCCAATGTCGCCGCCGCCGAGGAACTGGAACGCCTGCGCCGCCCGCTGCTCTATCGCGTTCATGAGGAACTCTCGGCCGAGAAGCTCGACGCGCTGCGCGAAGTGGCCGAGGCCTCGGGCTTTACCTTGGCCAAGGGGCAGGTGCTGCAGACGCGCCACCTGAACCGCCTGCTGGAACAGGCCGAGGGTTCGGATTTCGACGAGCTGATCAACATGACCGCGCTGCGCTCGATGCAGCAGGCCTATTACCACCCCGAGAATTTCGGCCATTTCGGGCTGGCCCTACGCAGCTATGCGCATTTCACCTCGCCAATCCGGCGCTATTCCGACCTGATCGTGCATCGGGCGCTGATCCTTGGCCATAAATGGGGCAAGGACGGGCTGTCGGAATGGGATATCGAAAACCTCTCCGACACCGCCAAGCAAATCAGCGACACCGAGCGCCGCTCGATGGCGGCAGAACGTGACACCACCGACCGCTATCTGGCCGCCTATCTGGCCGACCGGGTCGGGGCCGAATTCAGTGGCCGCATCAGCGGTGTGCAGAAATTCGGCGCCTTCGTGCGGCTGGACGAGACCGGCGCCGACGGCCTGCTGCCCATCCGCGAGATCGGCCGCGAGTACTTCCACTACGACCCCGATGCGCAGGTGCTGATGGGCTCGGAAACCGGGCTGGAAATCGGCATCGGTCAGCGCGTCACCGTGCGCCTGTCCGAGGCGGTGCCGCTGACCGGCGGCTTGATGCTGGAACTGCTGGAACTCGAGGGCAAGCCCTTGCCGCAGGGCGGCGGCGGGCGGCGGGCTTCGGGCAAGGGTCCATTCCGCAAACGCGCCACGCAATCGCGTCTGGCCGAGGTCAAGCGCGCGCAGAAACGTCGCCGCAGACGGGACTGAGATGCTGAACAGAAAGGCTGCGCCGTGGATCGTCACCGGGATGATCGTCAACGCGGCGGCCATATGGCTGCTGTGGATCGGGCGCGCGCCGATCTGCACCTGCGGCTATGTCAAGCTCTGGCACGGCCAAACCGTCAGTAGCGAGAATTCGCAGCATATCGCCGACTGGTATACGCCATCGCATGTCATCCATGGCTTCCTGCTTTATGCCGGGCTCTGGCTGATCGCGCGGCGCCTGCCGCTGGCCTGGCGGCTCAGCCTCGCCACGCTGATCGAGGCTGTCTGGGAGATCGTCGAAAACTCGGACGCCATCATCGAACGCTATCGCACCGTCACCATCGCGCTCGATTATTACGGCGACAGCGTGCTGAACTCGGTCAGCGACATCCTTGCGATGATGCTGGGCTTTTTCCTCGCCAGCCGCCTGCCACTCTGGACCTCGCTCACCCTCGTCATCGGCTTCGACCTGTTCACGACATGGCTGATCCGCGACGGGCTGACGCTCAATGTGCTGATGCTTGTCTGGCCGTTGCAGGCCGTCCGCGACTGGCAGGCGGCGCTATAGAAAAGCGGGCGACCTCGCGACCACCCGCTTTCATCATTTCCCAAATACCCCGGGGGAGCCCCGCAGGGGCGGGGGCAGAGCCCCCTTCCGCGATCAGCCGATCGCGGCCGCCTTCACGTCGTCGTCGATCTTGTCGGCATATTGGGCAAAGTTGTCGCTGAACATGCCGATCAGCTTCTTGGCCTGCGCGTCATAGGCGGCCGGATCGGCCCAGGTCTGACGCGGATCCAGCAGCTTGTCCTCGACGCCGGGGACCGAGACCGGAACCTCGAAGCCGAAATTCGGATCCTTGCGGAACTGCACGTCGTTCAGAGAACCGTCCAGCGCGGCGGTCAGCAGGGCGCGGGTCGCCTTGATCGGCATCCGCTTGCCGGTGCCAAAGGCGCCGCCGGTCCAGCCGGTGTTGACCAGCCAGCAATGCGCGCCGGTGGCGGCAATCTTTTCCTGCAGCAGCTTACCATAGACTTCCGGCCGGCGCGGCATGAAGGGCGCGCCAAAGCAGGTCGAGAAGGTCGGCGTCGGCTCGACCACGCCCACCTCGGTGCCCGGTGTCTTCGAGGTGAAGCCCGACAGGAAGTGATACATCGCCTGCGCCGGGGTCAGCCGCGCGATCGGCGGCAGCACGCCGTAAGCGTCACAGGTCAGCATGATCACGTTCTTGGGCATGCCGCCCAGCGAGGTTTCCGACGCGTTCGAGATCTGCTCCAGCGGATAGGCGCAGCGCATGTTGTCGGTCAGCGAGTTGTCCTCGAAGTCCAGCTCCAGCGTGTCGGGATCATAGACCATGTTCTCGACCACGGTGCCGAACTTGAAGCAGGTGGCATAGATCTCGGGCTCGGCCTCGGCCGAGAGGTTGATGGTCTTGGCGTAGCAGCCACCCTCGAAGTTGAAGATGCCGTGATCGGACCAGCCATGTTCGTCATCGCCGATCAGGATGCGCGAGGGATCGGCCGAAAGCGTGGTCTTGCCGGTGCCCGACAGGCCAAAGAACACCGCCGCATCCTCGGGATTGCCGATGGCGTGGTTGGCCGAGCAATGCATCGGCATCACGCCTTTTTCCGGCAGGATGTAGTTCAGCAGCGTGAACACCGATTTCTTGTTCTCGCCGGCATAGGCGGTGTTGCCGATCAGGATAAGCTTCTTGTCGAAGTTCAGCGCGATCACGGTTTCCGAGCGGCAGCCGTGGCGGGCCGGATCGGCCTTGAACGAGGGGCAGTTGATGATGGTGAATTCCGGCACGAAGCTGGCCAGCTCGGCCGCTTCGGGGCGGCGCAGCAGGTGACGGATGAACAGACCATGCCAGGCCAGCTCGGTCACGACGCGCACGTCCAGACGCAGCGCCGGATCCGCGCCGCCGTAAAGGTCCTGGACGAAATAGTCCTTGCCCTTCATGTGTTCCAGCATGTCGGCATGCAGGCGGTCAAAGGCTTCGGGCTCCATCGGGCGGTTGTTTTCCCACCAGATGGTGTTTTCGACCGAAGGCGTGCGCACGACATGCTTGTCCTTGGGCGAACGGCCGGTATGAACGCCGGTCGAAACCAGGAAGGTGCCGCCCAGACCCAGCTTGCCCTCGGCCCGCTGCACGGCGGCTTCGATCAGCGCCGGCTCCAGCAGGTTGTAATAGACATTGCCGAGCCCCGAGATCCCTTGATCCTCGAGACGGCAATTCGGGTTGAAGCGCGGGTCGGTCATGGCGTCAAAGCTCCTGGTGATCGAATGACCGGGCATCCCCCCCGGCCGTTGGATCGGCTATAACATGGCGGAACGATGACGGAAGCGCACTTCTGGATAGGTTTAGCGCAATCAAGGAATGTTAACGCAAACATATGACGGATCGGGCCCTTAGGGGCCTTATGACGGTGCCGGAACGCCCCGGATTATCCATCGTGCAAGGGGGACAGATACGCCTGATGGTTGAAGACGCCGAGACGCTGCTGCATGGCTGCTGCGTCGCATGGCAAGGACGCGGCTTGCTGATCCTTGGTGCCTCGGGATCAGGTAAATCCACGCTTGCCGTTGAAATGATGGCCTTCGGTGCGGCCTTGGTCGCCGATGACCGGGTCTTGCTGCGCCAAACAGGGGGCGGGCTGGTCGCCGATTGCCCCGAATCGATTCGCGGCCGTATCGAGGCACGGCGCGTCGGCATCCTCAATGCCGATCCGCATGGTCCGGTGCTGCTGGCCCTTGCCGTCGATCTGTCGCGCCCCGAGCCGCAGCGCCTGCCCGATCACCACAAACTTGATCTTCTGGGCCATGCGCTGCCCCTTGTCCTTGGGCAGGGGCGTGATCATCTTGCACCAGTGTTGTTGCAATATCTCAAGGCCGGCCGCTGGGATCCCGAGGCAACTTGACCCGCGCCGGTCGTCTTGGCCCCATAGCCTTCTGCCCCTGCCGACGCGCTTGCCATGAACCAGACCGCCAAACCTGACGACGTGACACAAAGACTGGTGCTGATCACCGGCCCTTCGGGCGCCGGACGTTCGACTGCGATCAATGTGCTGGAAGATCTCGGCTATGAATCCATCGACAACCTGCCGTTGTCGCTGGTGCCGCGTCTTCTGGACGGGCCGGCGCGGCCGGTGCCGCTGGCCTTGGGGCTGGATGTGCGCAACCGCGATTTTTCCGTCACCAATCTGATCGAGCTGATCGACCGGCTGACGCGCCAGCCCGAATATGCGCTGGAGGTGTTGTTTCTGGACTGCGCCACCGAGCAGCTTTTGCGACGGTTTAATGAAACCCGCCGCCGTCACCCGCTGCGGACCGAAGGCGCCCCCCTTGACGCCATTCTGGCCGAACATGACATGCTGGCGCCGATCCGGGCGCGGGCCGATGTGCTGGTCGATACGTCCGAGCTGTCGCCGCATGATCTCAAGGCGGAACTGGCGCGCTGGTTCGACAATGAACAGGGCAGGCGGCTGCGGGTCTCGGTGCAGTCTTTTTCCTATAAACGCGGGGTTCCACGCGGGGTTGACCTGATGTTCGACTGCCGCTTTCTGGCCAATCCGCATTGGGACCCGGCCTTGCGGCCGATGGATGGCCGCGACGGCGCCGTGCAGGATTACGTCGCCGCCGATCCGCGATTCGCCGAGTTCTTCCAGAAGGTGCGGGATCTTATCCTGTTTACCCTGCCGGCTCATCTGGAAGAGGGCAAGGCGCACCTCGTCATCGGCTTCGGATGTACCGGGGGGCAACATCGTTCCGTCACAATGGCGGAAAAAATGGCGGATGCGCTTGCGAAAGCCGGCTGGCAAGTGTCAATTAGACATCGGGAACTTGAACGCCGTGAGAAGGCGCCGGCACCTGCAGATGATGGGCCCATCGCTGGACCTCGCGCAGTGTCGGCAGGTTTGTGACGGCCTTGTGTGGTGGGAAATTTGATCGGAATTGTCATCGTGGCGCACGGAGGACTGGCCCGGGAATATCTCTCGGCAGTCGAACACGTTGTCGGGCCACAAGCGGGAGTTCGCGCCGTAACGATCGAGGAGAACCACGATCGCGGCCAGAAACAGGCCGAGATCTGTGCCGCAGCCGATTCGGTCGATACCGGAGACGGTGTCGTGGTGGTCACGGATCTGTTCGGCGGATCGCCCTCGAACCTGTCGCTGCTGGCCTGTCACGCGCGCAACCGCTCCATCCTTTACGGTGCCAATCTGCCGATGCTGGTCAAATTGGCGAAATCGCGAAAACTGTCCGTGGCGGATGCGGTTTCTCTAGCCAAGGATGCCGGGCGCAAATACATCAACAGTTACGACGTTCTTCCTGCCGACATCATTCCCGTTCCCAATCGCGCGGTCTCATGAGCGAACTCCTGAACGGCTCGATCACCCGCGAGCTGCAGATCATCAATGAAAAGGGGCTGCATGCCCGCGCCAGCGCCAAATTTGTCGAAACGGTCGAACGTTTCGATGCGCAGGCCACCGTCGAAAAGGACGGGATGAGCGTGTCTGGCGATTCGATCATGGGCCTTTTGATGCTGACCGCGCCGCGCGGCAGCATGATCCGCGTCACCACGAAGGGCGCTCAGGCCGGAGAGCTGGCCGATGCGCTCAGCACCCTTGTCGGGGACTACTTCGGCGAAGGCATGTAGGGGGGCAGGTTCTTGCCCCCACGCCAATCCTATCACCACGGCAACCTGCGTCAGGCCCTGGTCGAGGCCACCGTCCGGCTGATCGAGGAAAAGGGCCCGCAGGCCTTTACGCTGGCCGAGGCCGCACGTCTGGCCGGCGTCAGCGCCGCCGCGCCCTATCGGCATTTCACCGGCCGCGACGAGCTTCTGGAGGAGGTCGCCCGACAGGGGTTCGAGGAATTCGCCGGCCGGCTGGAAACCGCCTTTGACCACGGCCGGCCCAGCCCGCTGAGTGCATTCCTGCGCATGGGGCAGGCCTATCTGGCCTTTGCCGCCGAGCGGCGCGGCTTTTACATGGCCATGTTCGAATCCGGCATTTCGATCACCGGCAATGCCGCGCTGACGCAGGCGGCCGACCGCGCGCGCGGCGTGCTGGTCACCGCCTCCGAGGCGCTGTTCCGCCGTCTGCCGCCCGGCCGGCCGCGCCCGCCCGCGGGTATCGTCGCCGATCATATCTGGGCGATGAGCCATGGCGTGGTCGAGCTGTTCGGCCGCGGCAAGCCCGGCGGCCGCTCTCCCATTCAGCCCGCCGACATGCTGGAAAGCGGTGCGCTGATCTATCTGCGCGGGCTGGGTGTCATTCCCGACTGATTTTTGCGGCCGACCCATTGAATGGCGCGGCCGGCCTTCCATCTATGTAAATGTGATTAACATTCACATTGAGAGGACCGTCCATGAACACTGACATCATGTCGCGCCCTACGGTCTTGGACCGGATCGGCATGGCCCTTGCCGGGGTCCGCGACTGGCTTGACGACCGGGGCAAGGGCGCCTGGGTCGCCGCGATCATCCTGGGTTTCGTCGCCTGCTGGCCGGCGGGACTTGCCATCCTTGGCTATACGATCTGGAGCAAACGCATGTTTTCCTGCCGCCACCGTCATCACCGCCATCCTGACCGCTTTGCCCGCTTTGGCGAACGTTTCGGCAGCGCGCCGTTCCCGCCGACCGGCAATGCCGCTTTCGACGCCTATCGCGAGGAGACGCTGAAACGGCTTGAGGACGAGCACCGCGAATTCGTGGATTTCCTGCAAAAGCTGCGCGAAGCCAAGGACAAGGCCGAGTTCGACCAGTTCATGCAAGGCCGCAACAGCGCGCCGCCGGCCGAGCCGCAGCAATAATGCCCGCAAAAGCAAAGGGCCGGGGATCACCCCGGCCCTTGGTGTTTCAATAGGAATATTCGCTGTAGATCGGCGTCAGATCCTGCTGCCATTCGCCATGATACTTGGCCAGCAGCTCATCGGCGGGCACCTTTCCGCTGTCGATGCTTTCCTTGAGCGCGTCCAGGAAATGCGTCTCGTCCGGCACCAGCCTGCCATTGCCCGGCCGCGCCCGCGCCTTCAGCCCGGCCTCGGAAATGGCCACGACTTCGCGCGCCAGATCGCGCATCTTGCGCCCGCCGACCTCGGCATCCAGCGCGTGGAGGCCGGCCTCGCGCCGCCAGCCTTCGCGCGTCTCGGCGTCCCAGCCCTTGACCAGATCCCATGCCGCGTCCAGCGCCGCCTGATCATAGATCAGCCCGACCCAGAAGGCGGGCAGGGCGCAAAGCCTGCGCCACGGGCCGCCATCGGCGCCGCGCATCTCGATGAATTTCTTGACCCGCGCTTCGGGGAATACGGTGGTCAGGTGATCGGCCCAATCCGAGAGCGTCGGCACCTCGCCCGGCAGGGCCGGCAGCTGACCTTTCAGGAAATCGCGGAAGCTTTGCCCTAGCGCGTCGATGTATTTCCCGTCGCGGTAGACGAAATACATCGGCACATCAAGAACATAGTCCACCCATGCCTCATAGCCCATGCCGTCTTGAAACACAAAGGGCAGCATGCCGGTGCGCGCCGCGTCCAGATTTTGCCAGATATGCGCGCGCCAGCTTTTCCAGCCGTTCGGCTTGCCGTCAAGGAAGGGCGAATTGGCGAAGAGCGCATTGGCGACCGGCTGCAGTGCCAGCGCCACGCGCAGTTTCTGCACCATGTCGGCCTCGCTGGCAAAATCGAGGTTCACCTGCACGGTGCAGGTGCGATACATCATCTGCGTGCCCAGCGTGCCGACCCGGCCCATGTAATCGGTCATCAGCCGGTAGCGGCCCTTGGGCATCATCGGCATCTGGTCCTGACGCCAGATCGGCGCCGCGCCAAGGCCGATGAAGCCGGCGCCCAGCTTGTCGGCGATCTCGCGCACTTCGGCCAGATGGCTGTTCACCTCGTCACAGGTCTGGTGGATGGTTTCCAGCGGTGCGCCCGACAGTTCAAGCTGGCCGCCCGGCTCAAGACTGACATTGGCGCCGTCGCGTTCCAGCCCGATGATATGGCCGGCCTCAAGAACCGGGGTCCAGCCAAAGCGCTCGCGCAGGCCCTCCAGCATCGCCTTGACCGAGGGCTGGCCGGCGGGCGCCTCATAGGGCAGGGGCATCAGGTCGGAATGGCGATAGCCGAATTTCTCGTGCTCGGTGCCGATCCGCCAGCTATCCTTGGGTTTCTCGCCCGAGGCGATGTATTCCGCCAGCTGTTCGGGTCGTTCGATCGGGCCGCCGCCCTGTTGAGGAATGGACATCGGTGGCCTTTCATCTGCCTTGCCCGCCACAGGTGGCAAGGCGCGCGTCTCAAGTCAAGCGGGGCCGATCGCCCCTCGTCCAAAGGGTTTGCACCGTGGCGCGCCGGTCGTCCAGTGCCGCCGTCAGCCGGCGCATGTCGAGGCCGGGCAGCGCGGAAAAGGCGCTGGCAAGGCTTTCGGCCCCGGCCGCGTCCAGCGGCACCAAAAGCGCCTGACCGTCAAGGCTTTTCAGCCGCCAATGCGCGCGTCCGTTCAGCCGCAGCAGCCGGATCTCGGACAGGTCGCGCAGCGCGATCTCGCCGCCCAGAATGCGGTCGGGCGACAGATAGCGGATCGCGCCCTCATCCAGTTCGACCAGCCCCGGCGCGCTGGCGTCGCTGCGAAAGCGCATGCGCCGGCGGGCATCGACCGCCCAGGCCAGCGCCGCCGCCGCGATCAGCGCGCCCAGCGGCCAGAACAGCCAGCCGCCCAGCGAAAACACCCACAGCCCGAATGCGATGACCAGTGCCGCAGCGCCGGTCTCGGCCCATGGGCGCAGGCGTTCGGCAAGTTCGGGCCGGATCATCTAGAGCGCCCGTTCCATGTCGTGATGCAGGATGCCGCCATCCATGTATTCCGGGCCATAGGCGGTAAAGCCCAGCTTTTCGTAAAAGGGGATGGCATGGTTCTGCGCGCCCAGTTGCAACCGGGTGATGCCGGGGGTGGTGGCGAATTGCCGGATCGCGGCGCGGATCAGCCCGGCGCCCAGCCCGGTGCCGCGTGCCTCTTTCAGCACGGCGACGCGGGTGATCTTGCCGGTCTCGCCGCGCCGGATCAGCCGCGCGGTGCCAAGGGCCGTGCCCTCGGCGGTGCGGGCCAGCAGATGCACCGCCTGTTCGTCCAGATCGTCCCATTCCTCGTCCTCCGGCACATTCTGCTCGATGACGAAGACGGCGTGGCGGATGGCGCGGCAGGCGGCGATGTCCTGTGTTTCCTCGATGATCATGCGAAATACTGCTCCAGAATGCGGCGATAGATCCGCGCGAGCTGCCGGACCTGATCGGCGGGCACGCGTTCGTCGACCTGATGCATGAAATGCCCGACCAGCCCGAATTCAAGCACCGGGCAGTGATCCTTGACGAAACGCGCGTCCGACGTGCCGCCCGAAGTGGACAGAACCGGGTCGAGCCCGGTTTCCGCCCGCACCACCCCCGCCACCAGCTCGACGAAGGGGCCGGGCCGGGTCAGAAAGCTTTCGCCCGAAACATCGGTGCGGATCTGGAAGGTGACGCCGGTGGCGGTGGCGACGGCCTCGGCCCTGTCACGGATCATCCGGTCCAGCATGTCCGAGGTATGGGCGTCGTTGAAGCGGATGTTAATGGTCGCCCGCGCCTTTTCCGGGATCACGTTCGAGGCCGGGTTGCCGCAGTCGATGGTGGTGATCTGCAGGCCGGAAGGATCGAAATGCTCGGTGCCCTTATCCAGCGGCACGGCGGTCAGGTCGTAAAGCAGCCGCGTCAGTGCATGCAGCGGGTTCCTGGCGCGATGCGGATAGGCGGCATGGCCCTGTTTGCCCTGCGCCTCGATCTCCAGCGTCATCGAGCCGCGGCGGCCGATCTTGATCATCTCGCCCATGCGGTCGGGGTTCGAGGGCTCGCCGACGATGCAGACATCCATGCGCTCGCTGTGCTGGTCCATCCAGTCAAGCAGGGCGCGGGTGCCGTCCTTGCCCGGGCCCTCCTCGTCGCCGGTGATGGTCAGCACGATGGCGCCGTCCGGCGGGGTCTGGGTGACGAAATCCACCGCTGCGGCGACAAAGGCCGCCACGCCCGATTTCATGTCGGTGGCGCCCCTGCCCCAGATCCAGCCGTCGATCTCGGCCCCGGAAAAGGGCGGATGCGTCCAGCTGGCCGGATCGCCCGGCGGCACCACATCGGTATGGCCGTTGAAGCCAAAGGTGCGCGCGCCGCGTGCGCCCCAGCGCGCAAAGAGGTTCGGCGTGCCGTTGCGGTCGATGCGGTGGCATTCGAAACCTGCCGCCGTCAACAGATCGGCAAGCAGTTGCAGGGCGCCGCCCTCGTCTGGCGTGACCGTGCGGCAGCGGATCAGGTCGGCGGTCAGTTGGGCGGGGTCGATCATCGCGGTCTCCTGTCTTGGGGCCGGATTACACCGGCCGGCCCAGCAGTTCCAGCGCCCTGCGCAGCATGTTCAGCCCGGTCAGCACCAGAAGCAGCAGCGTCCAGTGCCGGAACTGGCTGATGTCCAGCCGGTCATGCGCCATGTTGCCCAGCGTCATGCCGAGCATCGCGGGCAGGACCAGAAGCGCCGAAAACGGCAGCGTCTGGGCATTGAGCAGCCCCGATTGCAGATGCGCCACCAGCAGCGCCAGCGCGCCGATAAAGAACACCACGCCCTGCGCCCGCATCTGTTCGTCCTTGGGCGCGTGGATCGACAAAAGCAGCACCAGAAGCGGCGGCCCCCAGATCCCCGAGATGCCGCCGATCAGCCCGCCGATGATGCCGGTGACGATCTCGGCCCGGCGGCGGTGATGCAGCGGCAGCGCAAGGCTGCGCCCGGCCAGTTGCCAGCCGGCATAAAGCGTGACCGGCAGGCCGATGGCGGCATACATCAGCCATTGCGGCACGCGGGTGGCAAAAAAGGCGCTGATCGGGATGAAAAGGACGACCATGCCCAGATGCCAGCGATAATCGCGGCTGACCTGTAGCGCCGGTCCCCAGCCCTGCCGCAGCGCCTGCCGGATATTGGTGACCAGCACGGGCAGGATCACCGCCGCCACCGCCTGCGGCGCGCTAAGAAAGGATCCCAGCGCCGAAAGCATGATCATCGGCATGGCAAAGCCGATCGCGCCTTTGACGAAGCCGGAAAACAGGGTGATGGCCAGCGCCATCGCGAGATGAGGGGGGTCGAGGCCGAACATGGCGGCACTGTTGCGGGGGCTGCGCGGCGGATGCAAGGGGCGGCGCGCAGCCGGGGGCGCTGCCCCCGGACCCCCGGGATATTTGTCCACGAAAGAAGCGGAGAGGGCTATAGGGTCATTATCGTTCGTGTGATGGTATTTGTGCGCATGATAGTTGCGCTGCAATTGCAAAGTCGCTAAGCAGGGCGCAACGCCGCACTGCAGAGGACAGCCATGAAGGACGCTCCCGCCATGCCCGCCGATCTTCTTTCCCGCGCCCGGGCGATTCAGCCCGAGCTTTCCGACCTGCTGGCCGAGGCCACCGAGATCCTGCGCGCGCGTGTGGCGCCGCAGGGCAAGGTGGAGGCGGCGGCGCTGGACCTGCATCAGCATGCGGCCCATGCGCTGTCCTGGCTGGCCACCTATGTCGAGGCGCTGCGGCAATTGACCGATTGGGCCGGGCGTCTGGCCGAGGCCGGCAATCTGGGCCGGATCGAGACGCTGATCCTGCAGATCGGTCTGGGCGAATATCTGACCCAGATCCGCGGCGGTATCCCGATGAGCCAGACCGAATTCGCGCGACTGTCCGATCTGGGGCTGGACTGGCAGCCGGGCGAGGCGGCGCGGGCGCTGATGGCGGGCAACACGCCCGAGGCGCGGGCCGAGCTTGCGGCCTTGATGCAGGACAATCACGGCCGGGCGACCTTCGGCGCCTCGGGGCTGGACGAGGATCTGGAGATGATCCGCGATCAGTTCCGTCGCTATGCCGAGGATCGCGTGATCCCCAACGCGCATGAATGGCACCTGAAGGATCAGCTGATCCCGATGGAGATCATCGAGGAACTGGCCGAACTGGGGGTCTTTGGCCTGACCATCCCCGAGGAATTCGGCGGGCTGGGCCTCACCAAGGTCTCGATGGTGGTGGTGACCGAGGAATTGTCGCGCGGCTATATCGGCGTGGGCAGTCTCGGCACGCGCTCTGAAATCGCGGCCGAGCTGATCCTGTGCGGTGGCACCGACGCGCAAAAGGCGAAATGGCTGCCCCAGCTTGCCTCGGGCGAGATCCTGTCGACCGCCGTGTTCACCGAGCCGAATACCGGCAGCGATCTGGGCAGCCTGCGCACCCGCGCCGTCAAGGATGGCGACGATTGGGTGGTCACCGGCAACAAGACCTGGATCACCCATGCGCAGCGCACCCATGTGATGACGCTGCTGGCGCGCACCGATCCGGCCAGCACCGACTGGCGCGGGCTGTCGATGTTTCTGGCCGAAAAGACCCCGGGCACCGACGACGACCCCTTCCCGACCCCCGGCATGACCGGCGGCGAGATCGAGGTTCTGGGCTATCGCGGCATGAAGGAATACGAGCTGGGCTTTGACGGTTTCCGCGTGCGTGGCGAGAACCTTCTGGGTGGCGAGCGCGGAAAGGGCTTTAAACAGCTGATGGAAACTTTTGAATCGGCTCGGATTCAGACGGCGGCCCGTGCCGTCGGCGTGGCACAATGCGCAGCCGAGACCGGCATGCGCTACGCCATCGACCGCAAACAGTTCGGCCGCTCGCTGATCGAGTTTCCGCGCGTCGCCGACAAGCTGGCGATGATGGCGGTCGAGATCATGATCGCCCGCCAGCTGACCTATTTCAGCGCCTGGGAAAAGGATCACGGCCGGCGTTGCGACCTTGAGGCCGGGATGGCGAAACTGCTGGGCGCGCGCGTCGCATGGTCCTCGGCGGACAACGCCTTGCAGATCCATGGCGGCAACGGCTTTGCGCTGGAATATTCCATCAGCCGGGTGCTTTGCGACGCGCGCATCCTGAATATCTTCGAGGGCGCGGCCGAGATTCAGGCTCAGGTTATTGCACGCAGGCTACTGGGCTGACGGGAAATTCCGCCCCCGGCTGGACAGGCGGGGGCGAACAGGCATTATGGCCGTCAGATGACAGAACCCGGAGCTGCCCCATGGCCTGTATGACGACCCGAATCCTGACCGCCTCTGCCGCGCTGGCCGTGGTTACCGCCGTTTCGGCGTGCGAGCCGCAAAACCCGCCGGCGCCTGGTGCGGCCGTGCCCACCGGACATTATGTTCTGGTCGGGATCGGTTCTGACACCGTGCCGCAGCGCAATGTCGGCCTGACAATCGAATCGGATGGCTCTATTTCCGGCACCGGCCCCTGCAACACCTATTCGGCCAAACAGACCGCAACGCCGCCGGCCTTCAAGCTGGGACCGTTGATCACGACCAGGATGGCCTGTTCGGGACTGGCGGGTCAGCTTGAGAACCGCTTCTTCGCGGCGGTCGGTCAGGCGGATGGCATCAGTTATCAGGGCGGCGTGCTGAAGATCACCGGGCCAACCTATCTGACCTTCGAGCCGGGCTATCGCAAGGACGAGAAGTGATCATTTCCCTGCCGTCAGCCGCGCCACCAGACGGGCGCGCGCCGGCGGCAGCGGTTTGCCGGCATGGGCCTCGGCCAGCCGGGCCGACAGGAAAAACCCGGTCAGCGCCAGCGCATCCGCCAGCCCGCCATTGCCGCGCCCGCCCAGCATCGCGGGCAGCGGCAACAGGCGCGGCGCCCAGTCACCGGCGGCTTGCGCGCTGACCGCGCGGCCGCTGCGCGGGCTGACATAGGCCAGCCCCTCGCGCGCGCCGGTGACGGCGCAACGCTCCAGATCAAGGCCAAAGCCCAGATCCTGCAACAGCCGCATTTCCCAGCGCAGATAGGCTTCGTGCCACGGCGTGCCCTGGTCCATCTGGTCCAGCAGCGCCTCGGTCGCGTCCGACAGGCGCGGATGCGGGTCACGCTCGGGCAGGGCAAAGACCAGAAGTGCGGTCACCGCATTCACCCCGGCCAGCGCATCGCCGCTGTCCAGAAGCCCCGGGCGCGCCCGGTCCGGCTCGGCGGTGAATGTGCCCAGCTGATCCTCAAGTCGCGCGCGCCAGCGCAGGTTGACCCGGTTGCCCGGTTGCAGCATGGCGGCGCGCTTGGCGCTGGCACCGCCCGGCACCAGCCCGCGCATCAGCCCTGCCTCGCGTGACAGCACCGTCAGGATCACGGCACTCTCGCCATGCCGCACCCGGGTCATCACGCTGGCCTCGCCGCTCCATTCCATCACGCCGCCTTTCCTTCGGCGTCACCCTGCCGCAGATTGGGCGCCATGAACAAGGAGACAGGCATGCTGAAGGCGTGGATCGAGGCGCAACCCAGACTGGTCGAAGTGGCGGCGGGCCGTGCGCCGGCGGATCTGGTGATCCGGGGCGGGCAATGGGTGAACGTCCACACGCGCGAGGTGATCCCCGGCATCGACGTGGCGGTGGCCGATGGCCGCGTGGCCTATGTCGGGCCGGATGCCGGGCCCAGCATCGGGCCGCAGACGCAGGTGATCGAGGCCAAGGGCCGCTACATGCTGCCGGGCCTGATCGATGCGCATATGCATGTCGAATCGGGGATGCTGACGCCGGCGGGCTTTGCGGCGGCGGTGATCCCGCATGGCACCACGACGATCTTTCACGACCCGCATGAGGTCGCCAATGTGCTGGGCCTCGACGGTGTGCGGCTGATGCGGGACGAATCGCTGATCCAGCCGATCAGCATGTTCACGCAGATGCCCAGCTGTGCGCCCTCGGCCCCGGGGCTCGAGACCACGGGCGCGCCGATCAGCGCGGGCGAGGTGGCGCAGGCCATGGGCTGGGACGGCATCATCGGTCTGGGCGAGATGATGAACTTTCCCGGTGTTGCGGCGGGTGACGAGCAGATGCTGGCCGAGATCGCCGCGACCCGCGCGGCAGGCAAGACGGTGGGCGGCCATTACGCCAGCCCCGATCTGGGCCGGCCCTTTCACGCCTATGTCGCAGGCGGTGCTGCGGATGACCATGAAACCACCAGCGAGGCGCAAGGCATCGCCCGCGTGCGGCAGGGCATGGGCTGCATGATGCGGCTGGGCAGCGCGTGGTATGACGTCGAAACCCAGATCACCGCGATCACCGAAAGGGGCCTTGATCCGCGGTTCTTCATCCTGTGCACCGATGACAGCCATTCCGGCACGCTGGTCCATGACGGGCATATGAACCGGGTGGTGCGCCACGCCATCGCCTGCGGCTGCGACCCGCTGATCGCGATCCAGATGGCGACGATCAACAGTGCCAGCCATTTCGGGCTGGAGCGCGAGCTGGGCAGCATCACCCCCGGACGCCGGGCCGATGTGATCCTGACCAGCGACCTGACCGCCTTGCCGATCGAACTGGTGATCGCGCAGGGGCAGGTGGTGGCCGAGGCCGGGCGGCGGCTGGTCGATTGCCCGCGCCTTGACTGGCCCGACAGCGCGCGTAACTCGGTGCATCTGGGCAATGTGCTGACCGGGGCGGATTTCGAACTGCCGGCTAAGGGCGATCAGGTCCGCGTGCGGGTGATCGGCGTGGTCGAGAATCAGGCTCCGACCCGTGCGCTGGAGGCCGATCTGCCGGTGCGCGACGGGTTGATCGAGGCCGAGGGCGAGATCTGCCAGATCGCGCTGGTCGAGCGGCATCGCGGCGCGGGCGGCGTGGTCAATGGCTTTGTCTCGGGCTTTGGCTATCGCGGGCGGGTGGCGGTGGCCTCGACGGTCGCGCATGACAGCCATCACATGATCGTCGTCGGCACGGACCGCGAGACGATGGCGGCGGCGGCGAACCATCTGGGCGCGGTCGGCGGCGGCGTGACCGTGTTCCGTGACGGCGCCGAACTGGCGACCGTCGCCCTGCCCATCGCCGGGCTGATGTCGGACCAGCCCGCCGAAGAGGTCGCAGAGGCCGCGCAGGCCATCGTTCAGGCGATGCAGGATTGTGGCTGCACGCTCAACAACGCCTATATGCAGCATTCGCTGCTGGCGCTGGTGGTGATCCCGGAACTGCGGATCTCGGATCTGGGCATCGTCGATGTGCGCGAGTTCCGCATCGTGGACCTGATCGTCTAGCCGGGCAGGGTCAGGTTGCCCATAGCGTCCAGCGGCCAGAACGGGTTGGTGGCGATTTCCCAGGCATGGCCGTCGGGATCGGCGAAATAGCCGGAATAGCCGCCCCAGAACACCTTTTCGGGTGGCTTGATCGCCCGCGCCCCGGCGGCAAGCGCGGCGGCAAAGACCGCATCGGTCTCGGCATCGTCGGCGCAGTTCTGCGCCAGCGTGATTGCGCCGCGGCCCAGCTCGGCCTCGGGGCGGTTCTGATCCTTGGCCAGCGCGGCCAGATCGAACAGCGACAGCGCCGCGCCGTTCATCTGGTAAAGCGCAAGGCCGGGCTGGCTGGCCGGATGTTCGGACCAGCCCCAGTCGCGGTAAAAGGCGCGGGCGCGGGCCAGATCCTGGACGCCCAGGGTGATCAAAGTGACGCGTTGACGGTTCATGACATGACCTCGGATGTGGCGCCGTCGCGCTGGACGGCCAGGAACTGGCCGCGCCCCTGCAAGGCCTGAAACAGCTCCGGCCCGGTGCCGGTCAGCAGGCTTTGTGCATCGAGCGCGCAGATTTCGTCGTAGAGCGCCGCGCGGCGGTCGCTGTCCAGATGCGCCGCCACCTCATCGAGCAGCAGCACCGGGCTTTCACCATCAAGCGCGCGGGCGTTGGCAAGGATCAGCGACAGCAGCAGCGCCTTTTGCTCGCCGGTCGAGGACAGGGCGGCGGGCATGTCCTGCGGTCCCCAATGCGCGCCAAGATCGGCGCGATGCGGCCCGCTGAGCGTGCGGCCGGCGGCCATGTCACGGCTGCGCCCTTCGGCCAGCCGGGCGGCGATGCTGGCGGGGTCGGGATCGTCGGCGCAGCCTTCGCCGGGCAGCAGCGTCAGGCGGCCGGCGGGAAAGCTGGTTTCGGCCCCGTCCTGCGCCGCCATGATCCGGGCCAGCGCGTCCTGCCGGTTGCGGGTGATCGCGGCGCCCATATCGGCCATCTGGCTTTCCAGCGCGCGATACCAGCCGGCATCGCGGATTTCATCCTTGAGCAGGCGGTTGCGTTCCCGCATCGCCTTGTCATAGCATAGAGAATCCTCGGCATGCCCGGGACTGAAGCTCAGCGTCACGCGGTCAAGAAAGCGGCGCCGCGCCTCAGGCGGGTCGGTCCACAGCCGGTCCATCGCCGGTGTCAGCCAGATCACCCGCATCAGTCCGCCAAGCGCGATTTGCGTGGCCGCCTTGTCGTCGATCTGCACCTCGCGCGGCTGGCCGGGCAGGGCGCGCGTCTGGACCTGATGCTCGCCGATCTGCGCGCGGATCTGCCAGCCGACGCCGGGACCCTGCCGGGCCTGATCGCCGGGCGTCGCCCCGCGCATGCCGCGGCCGGGCGACAGCATCGAGACGGCTTCCAGAATATTGGTCTTGCCGGCGCCATTCGGGCCGTGAATGGCCAGCGGGCGGCGGTCAAGGGTCAGGTCCAGCCGGGCCCAGCTGCGAAACTGGGCCAGATGCAGATGTGAAAGCGTCACACCCGCATCGGCATCACGACATAGACCGCGCTGGTGTCGCCGCCTTCGCGGATCAGCGCGGCATCGCCCGAACCGTTGAACAGGAACACCGCGTTTTCGCGTTCGATCTGGCTGGCGATCTCGTGCAGGTATTTCGCGTTGAAGCCGATCTCCAGAGGCTCGTCGGCATAGGCGACGGGCAGCTCTTCGTCGGCGGCACCGGAATCGGGGGCGTTGACCGACAGCACCAGCCGATCCTCGTCCAGCGCCAGCTTGACGGCGCGCGAGCGTTCACTGCTGACGGTGGCGACGCGGTCAACGGCCTTGGCGAAATCGCCGGCGTCCACCTCCAGCTTGCGGCTGTTGCCGTGCGGGATGACGCGGGTGTAATCCGGGAAGGTGCCGTCGATCACCTTCGAGGTCAGGGTGATCATCGGCGTGGCAAAGCGCACCTTGGTTTCGCTGACCGATACCGCGATTTCGGTCTCGTCATCGTCCAGAAGCTTGCGCAGCTCGGCGACGGTCTTGCGCGGCACGATCACGCCCGGCATGTCGCTGGCGCCTTGCGGCAGGGCAGCGTCGATGCGGGCCAGACGGTGGCCATCGGTCGCCACGCAGCGCAGCGACGGGCCTTCCTCGCCCTCGGCCACATGCAGATAGACGCCGTTCAGGTAATAGCGGGTTTCCTCGTTCGAGATCGCGAACTTGGACTTGTCGAACAGCCGGCGCAGCACCGCCGAGGGGGCCGCGAAATTCGCCGCATATTCCGAGGCGGACATGACCGGAAAATCTTCGCGCGGCAGCGTCGCAAGGCTGAAGTTCGAGCGCCCGGCCTGCACCGCCAGCCGTTGCGAGGCGCCGTCCAGCGACAATTGCACCAGCGCGCCATCCGGCAGCTTGCGGGCAATATCGTTCAGCATCGAGGCGGAAACCGTGGTCGCGCCCGGCTGGCCGACCTGCGCATTGGCGCGGTAGACGATTTCGGTATCCAGATCGGTGGCGCGAAAGCTGATGCCCTCGGACGTGGCCTCGATCAGCACATTGGCCAGAATTGGAATGGTGTTGCGCCGTTCGACCACGGATTGGGCTTGCGAGACGGCCTTGACCAAGTCGGCGCGTTCAATGGCGAATTTCATGGTCGGTCCTTATCCTCGATCCGGCGCGGGGCGCCAATTTGGCACAATCCCGCGCGGGGTCAAGCGGACAATCAGGCTTCCAGCAGGCGACGCAGCAGGTCGATGTCCTCGGCGAGGCTGCGGTCGGCGCTGCGCAGTTCCTCGATCTTCTTGACGCCATGCATGATGGTCGTGTGATCGCGCCCGCCAAAGCGGCGGCCGATCTCGGGCAGGCTACGCGAAGTCATCTGTTTGGCCAGATACATCGCGATCTGACGCGGACGGGCGACCGTCCGCACCCGCTTTGGGCCGATCATGTCCGACAGGCGGATATTGTAATGCTCGGCGACCTTGCGCTGGATTTCCTCAATCGAGACCTTGCGGTCATTGGCGCGCAGGATGTCGGCCAGACATTCCTGGGTCATGTCCAGGGTGATCTCGCGGCCCATCAGGCTGGCAAAGGCAAACAGTCGCTGCAACGCGCCTTCCAGCACGCGCACGTTCGAGGTGATGCGATGCGCCAGAAACTCCAGCACGCCCGGCGCCAGTTGCAGGCCCGGATATTGCACGCGGAAAGCATCGGTCTTGGATTGCAGGATGCCCAGCCGCAGCTCGTAATCGGTCGGGTGCAGGTCGACGACCAGACCGCATTGCAGGCGCGACTTGATGCGCTCTTCCATGTCCTTGATCTCGCCCGGCGCGCGGTCGGCCGAGATGACGATCTGTTTGCCCTGATCGACCAGCGTGTTGAACGTGTGGAAGAACTCTTCCTGCGTCGAATCCTTGCCGGCGATGAACTGCACGTCATCGACCATCAAGACCGAGACGGTGCGGAACAACTCCTTGAAATCCATCACGGTGCGGTCGCGCAGCGCCTGAACAAAACGATACATGAACTGCTCGGCCGACAGATACAGCACCCGCGCCTCGGGCTGGCGCAGCTGGATCTCGCGCGCGATGGCGTGCATCAGGTGGGTCTTGCCAAGCCCGACGCCGCCGTAAAGGAACAGCGGGTTGAAGGTCACCGGCCCGCCTTCGGCGACGCGGCGTGCGGCGGCATGGGCCAGCTCGTTCGGCTTGCCGACAACGAAGTTTTCAAAGGTGAAACGGCTGTCCAGCGGCGCGGCCAACTCTTCGTCCTGCCGGGCAGGGCTGCGCGGCGCGGCGGGCGCGGGGGCAGCTTCGGCGGCAGGCTGGCGGGCGGATTGGGCGCGGGTTTCAAAGCTCAGCCGGTGCACGGGGCCGCCCAGACGGTCCAGCACCTGCAGGATGTCATCGCTGTAATGGCGCGACACCCAGTCGGTCAGGAACGAGGTCGGGCAGGTGATGCGCGCGGTGCCATCCTCGACCGCGTTCAGGCAAAGCGGCTCGATCCAGGTCGAGAAACTGTTGGCTCCGACGATCTTTTGCAGCTCTTCGCGCGCCTGTCCCCAAATCCTGTCCATCTCGCCCAAGTCCGTATCCTCAGCCCATATCCTGCCGGGCGTTCCCGGCCTGCCCTGCGTCACAACGGCACATGGAGAGAGGTCACGCGGTCAACAGGCCAGCCCCGCCAGAAACTGGCGCGACGGGCATGTATCCCCCGATTCCAGACATGAACAGCGGACCGGTGGCAGCCGGTCGGGCCTGTTCCTCGGTAGCTGATCGTCCCCGATCGCACTGCCTTGCCTGCGTCACGACGGCAGCGTCATCCACAGGCTATGTCCCCCAGGTGCGAAGTGAATCGCAGTAGTGAAACTAGCAAGAAGCACGCTCCGCCGACAACTGATCTTCGCGCTTGACAGAAAATTAGCCGCTCGAATCTGGTTGGCGACGCGCGGCGCGCGCCCCTCGCAACATATTGTTACTCAACGGCTTTTTTGGCCGTTACAGAAGAGATGAAGCGCGCTCCGGTGGAGCGCGCTTCAATATGATCGTCCGTAAGTTGCTTAATTGTCGCATAAGCCTGCGGATCAGGCGGTGGCCAGCGCCTTCACGCGCGAGGCCAGACGCGAGATCTTGCGCGAGGCGGTGTTCTTGTGGACCACACCCTTGGTCACACCGCGCATCAGCTCGGGCTGGGCGGCTTGCAGGGCGTCCTTGGCAGCAGCAGCGTCGCCCGAGGCGATGGCTTCTTCGACCTTGCGCAGATAGGTGCGGATGCGCGAACGGCGCGCCTTGTTCACGGCAGTGACGCGCTCGATCTGGCGTGCGCGCTTCTTGGATTGGGGCGTATTGGCCATGGCTCTTGTCTCTTTCTGTTGTTGTTCGTGACGCAAAGCCCATGGCACCGTCCGGAACGGACAGTCATGTTTCTTGCCTTAAGCGGGCCCACGCGCATGTATCGGCGGCCTATACAGCCAGCCGACCCCGATGCCAAGCCCAAACTAGCGGTCGCGGAACTGCGGCTCGCGTTTTTCCAGGAATGCGGCCATGCCTTCCTTCTGGTCCTCGGTGGCAAACAGCGCCTGAAAGCTGCGCCGCTCCGACAAAAGCCCCTCGCGCAGCGTGGTCTCATAGGCGCGGTTGACGGCCTCCTTGGCGGCCAAAAGCGCGATCTGGCTCTTCTCGGCGATCTTCTTGGCCACGGCCAGCGCCTCGGCCACCAGTTTGGTCGCCGGCACGACCCGGCTGACCAGACCTGAACGTTCCGCCTCGGCCGCATCCATGAAGCGCCCGGTCAGATGCATGTCCATCGCCTTGGACTTGCCGACAAAGCGGGTCAGCCGCTGCGTGCCGCCGATACCGGCCATGACGCCAAGGTTGATCTCGGGCTGGCCGAACTTGGCATTGTCGGCGCAGATGATGAAATCGCAGGCCATGGCCAGCTCGCAGCCGCCCCCTAGAGCATAGCCCGACACTGCGGCGATCACCGGCTTGCGGGTCGCGGTGATGCGGTCGAAATCGGCGCCGAACAGATCCCCGGTATAGGCCTCGACATAGGTCTTGCCGGCCATCTCCTTGATGTCGGCGCCGGCGGCAAAGGCCTTTTCGCTGCCGGTCAGCACGATGCAGCGCACCTTGTCATTGCGGTCGGCCTCGCTCAGCGCGCCAGCCAGCTCGCCGACCAGCTGCGAATTCAGCGCGTTCAGCGCCTCGGGCCGGTTCAGCCGGATCAGCGCGACATAGTCTTCGATTTCGACGGTGATGGTCTGGTAAGCCATGAAAACCTAGCCTTTCGCGGTGAAGCTGAAGCGGAGTGTTAACAAATGCGCGGCCCATAGGCCAGCACCTGTGCCGCGCCAGGCTCCGTGGCGCCCTCGCGCCGGGCTTTCATCATTTCCCAAATACCCCCGCCGGAGGCACCGGCCGCTCAACCCTGACAAAGCGGGCAGAAAAAGCTCGACCGCCCCGATTGCACGATCCGCTGCACACTGCCGGCACAGCCGGGAGTCGGGCAGGGCGCCCCCTCGCGGCCATAGACGCGAAAGGAATGCTGGAAATAGCCCAGCTCGCCCGTCGCCTGACGATGGTCGCGCAGGCTCGATCCGCCGGCGGCGATGGCTTCGGTCAGCACCGCCTTGATTTCGCCGACCAAAACCGCGACCCTCTCGGGCGTGACCTCGCCCGCCGGGCGGGTGGGGGCAATGCCGGCGCGATGCAGTGCCTCGGACACATAGATATTGCCCAGACCCGCAACGATGCGCTGGTCCAGCAGCGCCGCCTTGACCGGGCTGCGCCGCCCGGCAAAGGTGCGCGCCAGCACTTCGGCGGTAAAGCCCGCGTCCAGCGGCTCGGGCCCCAGATGCGCCAGCAGCGGATGCTCGGCCCCGGGCGCGATCAGATCGACCATGCCGAATCGCCGCGCGTCGTTGAAGGTGATGCGCGTGCCCAGATCGTTCCAGAACACCACATGGTCATGGCGCGGCAGCACCGCCGGGTCGCGGTGGAACTCGCCCTGCGACTGGCCCTCGATCAGCATCCGCCCCGACATGCCCAGATGCAAAAGCAGGCTGCCGCGATCCTCCAGGTCGGCGAGGATGTATTTCGAGCGCCGGCGCAGGCGCGTGACCCGCGCCCCGGTCAGCACCTGCACCAGATCCGGCGGCAGCGGCCAGCGCAGATCGGGGCGGCGCGCCTCGGCCCGGGCGATGATGCGGCCTTCAAGATGCGGCGCAAGGCCGGTGCGGACGGTCTCGACCTCGGGCAGTTCGGGCATGGGCGTTCCATTCGTCGCAGGGTGCGGGCGCGTCTGTGGTGGCGCGCGCCGCCGATAGCGACTATCTGTGCGCGAAACGACGGATGGACAAGCACGATGACCGACGACAGCAGCAAGGAAACCCATTTCGGCTTTCGCACCGTGGCCGAAAAGGACAAGGCCGGGCTGGTCCATGGCGTGTTCTCGCGCGTCGCCTCGCGCTATGACGTGATGAACGATCTGATGAGCGTGGGCATCCACCGCGTCTGGAAAACCGCGATGATGGACTGGCTGGCGCCGCGCGACGGTCAGCACCTGCTCGACGTGGCCGGCGGCACCGGCGACATCGCCTTCCGCTTTCTGCAACGCGCCTCGGGCGCGCGCGTCACCGTCTGCGACATGACCGAGTCGATGCTGGTCGAAGGCCGCAAGCGCGCTGAGGCCGGTCGTCTGGCCGACCGTCTGGCCTGGGTCACGGGCGATGCCATGGCGCTGCCCTTTGCCGATGAAAGCTTCGACCGCTACACGATCAGCTTTGGCATCCGCAACGTCACCCGCATCCCCGATGCCCTGGCCGAGGCGCGCCGCGTGCTGAAACCCGGCGGTCGCCTGATGGTGCTGGAATTCAGCCAGATCCCGGTGCCGATGCTGCAATGGGCCTATGACCGCTACAGCTTCAACGTGATCCCGGTCATGGGGCAGGTCGTCGCCAATGACCGCGACAGCTACCAGTATCTGGTCGAATCGATCCGCAAGTTCCCCGATCAGGAGACCTTTGCCAGCATGATCCGGCAGGCGGGCTTTGGTCGCGTGCAATATCGCAACCTCTCGATGGGGATCGCCGCGCTGCATTCCGGCTGGAAGATCTGAGATGCGCGGACCGCATAATATCTGGCGGCTGATCCGCACCGGCGCCACTTTCGAGCGCACCGGCGCCATGGCCGTGGCGCTGGACGCAGTCGAGGCGCCCCGGCGTGTGCGCATCGCCGCCCGCATCCTTGGCTGGCCCTTTGCCTGGCTGGGCTACAAGGGCGATCCGGCGCTGCCTCCGGTCACCCGCGCCATCACCGCGCTGGGGCCGGCCTATATCAAGTTCGGCCAGATCCTTTCGACCCGCCCCGATGTGGTCGGCCCCGAACTGGCCGAGCAGCTGTCGATGCTGCAGGACCGCCTGCCGCCCTTTGATCAGGCGCAGGCACGCCGGATCGTGACCGAGGATCTGGGCCAGCCGGTCGAGGCGCTGTTCAGCGAATTCTCTGAACCGGTGGCGGCGGCCTCGATCGCGCAGGTGCATCGGGCGCGCCGCGCCGATACCGGCGCCGAGGTCGCGGTCAAGGTGCTGCGCCCCAAGGTCGAGGCCGGGTTCCGCCGCGACATCGACGCCTTCCATTTCGCCGCCGGCATGATCGAGCGGCTGTCGCCCTCGTCGCGCCGGCTGCGGCCGCAGGATGTGGTCAGCCATTTCGAGTCGGTGGTCACGGGCGAACTGGACCTGCGCCGCGAGGCGGCCAATGCCTCGGAATTCGCCGAGAACACCTCGGGCGATGCCGGCATGCAGGTGCCGCGGCCGCATTGGCATCTCAGCTCGCGCCGGGTGCTGACCAGCGACTGGGCCGAAGGCATCCCGATGGGCGATGTGGCTGCGCTGCGGGCAGCGGGCCATGACCTGCCGGCGCTTGGCGGCCGGGTGCTGCAACTGTTCCTGCGCCACGCGCTGCGCGACGGCTTCTTTCACGCCGACATGCATCAGGGCAACCTGAAGGTCGCCGCGAATGGCGATGTGGTGATCTATGATTTCGGCATCATGGGCGAAATCGACGAATACACCCGTCGCGTCTATGCCGAGATCCTGATGGGCTTTATCCGCCGCGATTACATGCGCGTGGCGCGGGTGCATTTCGAGGCGGGCTATGTGCCGCGCGACCGAGACATGACCGAATTCGCCCGCGCCCTGCGCGCCGTGGGCGAGCCGATCTTTGGCGCCGACGCCAGCCGCATCTCGATGGCGAACCTGCTGGCCTATCTCTTCGAGGTGACCGAGCGCTTTGGCATGCGCACCCGGACCGAGCTGATCCTGCTGCAACGCACCATGGTCGTGGTCGAGGGCGTGGCGCGCAGCCTTGATTCGCAGATCAACATGTGGGAGGTCGCCCGGCCCGTCGTGGAAAGCTATATCCGCGACAATCTCGGCCCGCGCGCCGCCATCCATGATCTGGGTCGCTCGGCGCAGGTGCTGGCCCGATTCGCGCCGCTGCTGCCCGAGTTTCTGGAACGCCGCATGCCCGAGCTTTTGCGCGAAACTCCCGCCGAGGCCGCGCCGCGCCGTTCGGGTTTCGCCCGGGGGTTGGTCTGCGGCGCCGCAATCGCGCTGGCATCGGCGCTGATTGGCGCATGGCTGGCATGATCCGCGCCCCGGGGGCTTGATCGCCCCCGGTCTTTGGCCTAGCGCCTGCGGTCATGCGTATTCTTTATCTTGGGGACGTGATGGGCCGCGCCGGCCGTCGCGCCATTGCCGAAGGGCTCGGGCCGCTGAAACAGCGGCTGGGCGTGGATTTCACCATCGTCAACGGCGAGAACGCCAGCGGCGGCATGGGGCTGACCGGCGCCCATGCCCGGCTGATCCTCGAGGCCGGCGCCGATTGCGTCACGCTGGGCGACCATGCCTTCGACCAGAAAGAGATGCTGTCCTTTATCGAGACCGAGCCAAGGATCATCCGGCCGCTGAACTTTTCCAAGGCCGCGCCCGGTCGTGGCGCGCGCGTGTTCGAGGCGACGCGGGGCCGCAAGGTGCTGGTGGCACAGATCCTGGGTCAAGTCTTCATGAAGCGGCCCTTCGATGATCCGTTCTCGGCCATCGAAGCGGTGCTGAAATCACATCCTCTGGGCGGGCTGGTGCAGGCCAGCGTGGTCGATATCCATGCCGAGGCGACCAGCGAGAAAATGGCCGTCGGGCATTTCTGCGATGGTCGCGCCAGTCTGGTGGTCGGCACCCACACCCATGTGCCCACCGCCGATACGATGATCCTGTCGCGCGGCACCGGCTATCAATCCGACGCCGGCATGTGCGGCGACTATGACAGCGTCATCGGCATGGACAAGGCCGAGCCGCTGCGCCGCTTCCTGACCGGCATGGCCTCCGAGCGTTTCACCCCGGCCGAGGGGCCAGCAACCCTGTGCGGCGTTCTGGTCACCACCGACGACCGCACCGGCAAGGCGGTCGAGATCCAACCGGTGCGCGAGGGTGGGCGGTTGATCGCCTCTCCGGCCTAGGCGGGCAGGGCATTTGCCGCTTTCCCTTGCGGCATTGCGAAAAATTATTCTATTACCCACCGAAAGGGCCGTGATTTAGCGGCAGCCGAGGGACAATCCATGCTGGGTTTTCAACTGACGGGCACCAGTGCAGCCGTCGCGATGCTGGTCATCACCACCGTCATGTTCGTCGAGTTCATCCGCGAAAAGCACCCGCCCGAGGTCGTGGCGATCGGCACGGCGGCCGCGATCCTGTTGCTGGGCCTGTTGCCGGTCAAGGACGCGGGCGAGGTGCTGTCGAACTCGGCACCATGGACCATCGCCTTCATGTTCATCATCATGGGCGGGCTCCTGCGCACCGGCGCGGTCGAGATGATCTCGACGGTCTTTACCCGCAATGCCGCCGAACGTCCGATCTTCAGCATCTGCACCACCTTAGGCTTCCTGATCTGCGCCTCGACGATCATGAACAACACGCCGCTGGTGGCGGTGATGATCCCGGTGATGATCCAGCTCGGGGTCAAGGCGCGCATCGCCTCGTCCAAGCTATTGATCCCGCTTAGCTATATGACGATCCTGTCGGGCATGATCACGCTGATCGGCACCTCGACCAACCTTCTGGTCGATGGCGTGGCCCGCAATCAGGGCATGGCGCCCTTTACCATCTTCGAGATCGCCCCGGTGGGCATCGCCGTCACCTTGGCCGGCATCGTCTATTTCGCCACCGTCGGCTGGCGGCTTTTGCCCAACCGCACCTCGCTGGCCGGTTTCCTTGGCGGGCGGCGGCAGATGAAATATTTCACCGAGGTCGCCATCCCCGAGGATTCCTCGCTGGTCGGCCAGAACGTCAATGAGGTGCCGATCTTCAAGCGCGACGCGGTCCGGGTGATCGATGTGCTGCGCGGTGATGCCTCGCTGCGGCGCAATATGGCCGAGGTGGTGCTGCAGCCGGGTGACCGGGTGGTGCTGCGCTCGGAAATGCCGGACCTGCTGGAGATGCAGGCGAACAAGAACTTCCAGCTGGTCGACAAGCTCAGCTCGGTTGCGACCGACACGGTCGAGGTGCTGATCTCGCCCGGCGCGCGCATGATCGGCCGGCGGCTGGGCGACCTGCGCCTGCGCCGCCGTTACGGCGTCTATGTTCTGGCCGCGCATCGCCGCAGCCAGAACATTGGCCGTCAGCTTGACGATCTCGAGGTGCGCGTCGGCGATACGCTGCTTCTGGAAGGCGCGCCCGAGGATATCGCGCGCCTTGCCGCCGACATGGATCTGGTCGATGTCTCGCGCCCCTCGGCGCGGCCCTTCCGCCGCAATAAGGCGCCCATCGCGATCATGTGCCTGCTGTCGGTGGTGTCGCTGGCGGCGCTGAACGTGGCCCCGATCATGGCGCTGTCCTTCGTCGCGGCGGCGATCGTGCTGCTGACGCGCTGCGTGGATGCCGAAGAGGCCTTCGAATTCGTCGATGCCCGGCTGATGGCGATGATCTTTGCCATGCTCGTCGTCGGCGCGGCGATGGAATATACCGGCACGGTCAACATGGTGGTTGACTACTTCGCGCCTTGGCTGCGTGGCATGCCACCGTTCATGACCCTGATCGCGGTCTATTTCCTGGGCCTCGTGATGACCGAGGTGCTGTCGAACAACGCTGTGGCGGTGTTGCTGACCCCGGTGGCAATCGCGCTGGCGAAATCGCTGGGCCACGATCCCCGTGCCTATGTGATCGCGGTCATGTTCTCGGCCACTGTCGCCTTTGCGACGCCCATCGGCTACCAGACCCACCTGATGGTCTATGGCCCCGGCGGCTACAAGTTCAGCGACTTTCTCAAGGTCGGCATTCCGCTGGACATCATCTGCGGCATCGTTGCCTGCCTGACCATCCCGCTGTTCTGGCCGCTCTGAAATCCCGCGGGCAGCTCCAGTTGGTCTGCCGCATGGGTATTTGTGAAATGGTGAAGGGCGCGGGGGCGTCCCGGCATTTCCAGCCTCGCACAACGTCACGCATTCACCATTTCACAAATACCCATGCGACGGCTGCAATTGCGCGGGGCTTGTGGATTATAGGGGCGATTGCTTCAGCCGGCCACGAAACCACTGCGGACGGCGGCTTCGGCCTTGGCGGCAAGGGTCTTGCGGGTTTCGCCTGCGACCGGGATCGGTGCGTGCAGGCGCACCGTCACACGGCCTTGGCGGGGCTGGGCTAGGATGGCCAGCAGATGTGGTCCCAGCCCCATGTCGGCAAACCAGCCGTAAAAGCGCGGGTCGCGGCCCGGTGGGGCCTTATAGATCGCCGTCATCGGCTGGACGGCCAGATCCTTGGGCAGTTCGGGGGCGAGAAAGCCCTGAAACAGGGTCGGCTTGAAGGGCAGCACGCGGCGACCGTCCGTGCTGGTGCCTTCGGGAAAGAACAGCAGGCGGTGGCCGGCCGCGGTGCGCTCGGAGAATTCGCGCGCCTGTGCGACGGCGAGTTTCGGGTCGCGGGTCACGAAATGCGTATTGGTCACCCGGGTCAGGATATTGATGCCGGGCCAGCCCGCCACCTCGGATTTGGCCACGAAGAACACCGGCATCGCCGCGTTCAAAACCAAGATGTCGAGCCAGCTCGAGTGGTTCGCGACCACCGCGCCGGGGCCGGTCATCAGGGCGCCTTCGCGGTGCCAGTTCAGGCCGAGGATCCACAGGCACAGCCGGCAGACGCCTTGCACCCAAAGGCCGGTCAGCGGGCGGCGCGGGCCGCAGAACAGGTGCTCGGCCGCGCGCAGCGGCAGGATCAGCAGCACCCCGAACCCGAGGACCGAGAGGATGCCCAGCCCGCGCGTGGCGACCAGCAGCCAGCCGAGCGGGGTAATGGCCGGCAGGTCCGGCGTCTCATCCAGCCAGCGGCCTGCAGGGGAGGCCGGGTGAGTAACCGGGGACGCCTGTTCGGCACTGCCGCGCGTCATTGCGCCTGCCAGCGGGTTTCGTAGAACTTGCGATGTTTTTGGGACATGGCGCCGGTGTCGAGCATCAGGAACACATCGGTGGTGTTGAACGGATGGTCCAGATAGGCGCCTTCGCCGATGATGCCGCCCATGCGCAGATAGGCCTTGATCAACGGTGGCATCGCCGTCATGGCGGTGCGGCGGTCCAGCGCCTCGGCCGGGACCAGATCCATGCGCTGATAACCGTCGGGGCGGGCCTTGGGGCGCAGGGATTCGGGGGCAAGGTGATGGTGATGCAGCCAGCTCAGCGGCTGGGCCAGCGCCTGGGCATCGGTGCCATGGAACGAGGCCACGCCGAACAGGATCTGGTAGTCGCCGTCCAGCACGTAATCGGCCAGCGCGTTCCACAACAGGAACATGCCGGTGCCGCCGCGAAATTCGGGGTCGATGCACGAGCGACCGAGTTCCAGCACCGAGCGTTCCGAGCGGCGCAGCGGATCAAGGTCATATTCGGCGTCGCAATAGAAGCGCCCGAAGGCCGCGGCGCGATCGCCCGGCAACAACCGGTAGACGCCGACGACATGATCCAGGCTTTCGGGATCGCGGCGGCGGTCAACCAGAACCAGATGATCGACCACCGGGTCGAATTCATCGCACTCCAGCCGACGCTGGTGGTCGACCAGCGCGCCGTCGCCGCCCAGCTCTTCGACAAAGACGCGATAGCGCAGCCGCTGGGCGGCCAGAAGATCGACGGGATCAGTCGCGAGCCGGATCTCCAGGGGCGAGGTTTCGGGGGTCGTCATCTTTGGAAGTCCGGCCAGAATGTTGTGAAGCCTGCCTGTGTCTAGGCGTCTGCCGGCTGCAATGCAACCTGCCGCGACGCAGGACCGGCTTCGATCATTTTAGAGGAATTGACACACGCAAAAGTTGTAATACACTGCAGGGCATCGCTCAGGAGCGATCCGTGACCAGTTCCAGGTTGACATGGCGGCCATCGACCACCTGCTTGCCGGCGTGGGTGAAGTTCACCGTGATGCGATCTCCGATCCGGGACTGCACCTGACCGGTGCCCCAGTCCGGGGCGCCGGGATGGCGCACGATCATTCCTGGTTCAAGTATCTCATTCATGTCGCGGCTCCGGTTGCGGCGCAGCAAGGCTAGACTTCTATGGACGATCTGACAATCCGCCGCGACGCCTCGCAACCCGGTCCCCTGGCCCCCGAGGCGCTGGCGGCGCTGGTCACCTCGCGGCTGTGCCATGATCTGGTCTCGCCTTTGGGTGCCATCGGCAACGGGCTGGAGCTGCTCATGATGTCGGGCGATTTCGCCGCCGGCGCCACCAGCCCGGAATTTGCCCTGATCACCGAAAGCGTCGAGGCGGCGCGGGCCCGGCTGCGCTGTTTCCGCATGGCCTTTGGTCATGCCTCGACTGATCAGCGCATCAGCCTGTCCGAACTGTCGGCGCTGCTTTCTGATGTGGAACGGACCGGCCGGCTGCGCCTGCGCGCCGAGGCCGAGGGCGACCTGCCGCGCCGCGAGGCCCGGCTGATCATGCTGGCGCTGATGTGTCTGGAAACCGCCATGCCCTGGGGCGGTGGTGTGCTGGTCTGTCGCGGCGCCTCGGGCTGGCGTCTGGTGGCCGAGGCCAGCCGCACCAAGCGCGATCCGGCGCTGTGGTCATGGCTGGACGGCAGCGCCCCCAGCCGGTCCGAGCCGGGCCCCTCCGAGGTGCATTTCGCGCTGCTGGCCGGGTTTGCCGGGCGCGAGGGCCGGGTGCTGGCATGGGAGCTGGACGAAACTGGCGGTGAGATTTCGTTCTAGGCCGGGCGCGGCCTGATGGGACCCGGCGGCCCGGTTGGGTGGGCCGCCGCAATCGTGGTTCAGACGTCCAGTTCCTCGGTATCGGCGAATTGCGCGTTTTCCTGAATGAACTGGAAGCGCAGCTCGGGTTTCTTGCCCATCAGCCGCTCGACCAGATCGCCGGTTTCGCCGCCCTCGTCCTCGTCGATGGACACCCGGATCAGCTTGCGCGTCCTGGGGTTCATCGTCGTGTCCTTCAGGTCCTTGGCGTCCATCTCGCCCAGACCCTTGAAGCGCTGCACGTCGATCTTGCCCTTGCCACCCAGACCCTTGGCCAGCATCGCCTCTTTTTCGGCATCATCGGCGACATAGATGCGGTTCGCGCCCTGCGTCAGCCGGTAAAGCGGCGGGCAGGCCAGATACAGATGCCCCTTGTCAATCAGGGGCCGCATCTGGGTAAAGAAGAAGGTCATCAGCAAGCTGGCGATATGGGCGCCGTCCACGTCGGCATCGGTCATGATGATGATCTTGTCATAGCGCAGATCATCGACGTTGAAGCGTGTGCCCATGCTGACGCCAAGCGCCTGACACAGATCATTGATTTCCTGGTTCTGGCCCAGTTTCGAGCTGGCCGCGCCCAGCACGTTCAGGATCTTGCCGCGCAAAGGCAGCAGCGCCTGCGTGGTGCGTTCGCGCGCCATCTTGGCCGAACCGCCCGCCGAGTCGCCCTCGACGATGAACAGCTCGGTGCCCTCGCGGTTGGTGGCCGAGCAATCGACCAGCTTGCCGGGCAGGCGCAGCTTTTTCGTCGCGGTCTTGCGCTGGGTTTCCTTTTCCTGCTTGCGGCGCAGCCGTTCCTCGGCGCGCAGCACCAGAAAATCAAGGATCGCGCCGGCGGATTTGGTATCGGCCGCCAGCCAGTTGTCGAAATGGTCGCGCACCGCGCCCTCGACCAGCCGCTGCGCTTCGGTCGTGGCCAGCCGGTCCTTGGTCTGGCCGACGAATTCCGGCTCGCGGATGAAACAGCTGACCAGCGCGCAGCCGCCGGTCAGCAGGTCGTCGCGGGTGATGTTGGCGGCCTTCTTGTTGTTGGTCAGCTCGCCATAGCCGCGCATGCCCTTCAGGATCGCCGACCAGAATCCGGCCTCATGGGTGCCGCCCTCGGGGGTGGGGACGGTGTTGCAATAGGACTGGATGAAGCCGTCGCGCGCCGGTGTCCAGTTGATCGCCCAGTCCACCTTGCCGGGGACGCCGAATTTCTCCTTGAAATCCACGCTGCCCGCAAAGGGCTGGTCGGCATAGGTCGAACTGCCGGTCAGCTGTTCGGACAGGTAATCGGCCAGACCGCCGGGAAAGTGGAACACGGCCTCACGCGGGGTCTCGCCATCATCGATCTCGGATTTCCAGCGGATCTCGACGCCCGAGAACAGATAGGCCTTGGACTTGACCATCTTGACCAGCCGCGCAGGCTTGAAGCGGTGATGGCCAAAGATCTGCTCATCGGCATGGAAGGTGACGGTGGTGCCGCGCCGGTTCGGGGCGGCGCCGATCTTTTCGACCGGCCCCTGCGGGATGCCGCGCGAAAAGCTTTGCTGGAACAGTTCCTTGTTGCGGGCGACCTGCACCACCATGCTGTCCGAAAGCGCGTTCACGACCGAGGCGCCGACGCCATGCAAACCGCCCGAGGTCTGATAGGCATCGCCCGAGAACTTGCCGCCCGCGTGCAGCGTGCACAGGATCACCTCCAGCGCGGATTTGCCGGGGAATTTCGGATGCGGGTCGATCGGGATGCCGCGCCCGTTGTCGCGCACGACGACGCTGAAATCGGCCAGCAGTTCGACCTCGATGCGGCTGGCATGGCCCGCCACGGCCTCGTCCATCGAGTTGTCGAGGATCTCGGCCACCAGATGGTGCAGCGCGCGTTCGTCGGTGCCGCCGATATACATGCCGGGGCGCTTGCGGACCGGCTCAAGCCCTTCCAGCACCTCGATGGACGCGGCGGAATAGCTGTCAATGGCCTTGTCCGAGGTCGGGAAAAGATCGTCTGCCATGTCGCCTGCTCGTCTTGTTCTTCTGGGCCGGCCTTATCTCATGGCCGGGCGGGGCGGGGCAAGGGAAAGTGGCGGCCGATGCGCGCAGACCAAGGGCTTGTGGTTTCAAGGGCCGGCAATTGCCGCCAATCGCCGCTTGTTGATCTGAATCAAGGACGGTCGCGATCAATTCATCTAATATGAACAAGGTTTGATGTGTGGGGCGAGGGGACGCGGATGGACGAGAACAGTGTTGATGTTGTGAGCAATCCCGGCGCGCCAGTTGACCAGTCCGGGCCGTCTGGCACGGCCAGCGATCCTGCCGTGGCCGAACTGGACGCGCCTCAGGACATGACCCAAGGCTTGGTTCAGGGCATGGCTCAGCCCGTGGCGGCCCGCGCGCCCTCGGGCCCGCGCCATTTCCCCAGCGCCAGCCCCGATCAGGTCCGGCTGGCCTTTGAAACCGGGCGCTACCCCTATGGCCGTCGTATGGGACGCAGGACCTATGAGGCCGAAAAGGCGCAGCTGCAGGCCGAACTGTTGAAGGTGCAGATCTGGGCGCAGGAGACCGGGCAGAAATTCGTCATCCTGTTCGAGGGCCGCGACGCCGCCGGCAAGGGCGGCACGATCAAGCGGTTCATGGAACATCTGAACCCGCGCTTTGCCCGGGTGGTGGCGCTGAACAAACCCTCGGAGGTCGAGCGCGGGCAGTGGTTCTTTCAGCGCTATATCGGCCATCTGCCGACCGCGGGCGAAATGGTGTTCTACGACCGCAGCTGGTATAACCGCGCCGGGGTCGAGCGGGTGATGAACTTTTGCTCGCCCAGCGAATATCTGGAATTCATGCGTCAGGCCCCCGAGTTCGAGCGCATGCTGGTCCGCTCGGGGATCCGGCTTTACAAATACTGGTTCTCGGTCAGCCGCGACGAACAGCGCGCCCGGTTCACCGCGCGCGAAACCGATCCGCTGAAGCGCTGGAAACTGTCGCCGATCGATCTGGCCAGCCTTGACCGCTGGGACGACTATACCGAGGCGAAAGAGGCGATGTTCTTTTATACCGACACCGCCGACGCGCCCTGGACCATCGTCAAGTCGAATGACAAGAAACGCGCCCGGCTGAACTGCATGCGGCATTTCCTGTCGACACTGGACTATCCTGACAAGGACCTGTCGGTGCTGCAACCGGCCGATCCGCTGATCGTCGGCCACGCGAGCCACGTGCTGCACCAGTCCGAACATGTGCTTGGCAGCTCGCTGCACCGCGGCCCAAGGCCGCATGCCGCCGGCTAGATCCGGGCGGCGCTACAGATTCGCGCGCAGATAGCGGATCATATTGCCGCCCATGACCTTTTCGATCTGCGCATCGCTCAGCCCGGCGTCGATCAGCGCCTGCGTCAGCCCCGCCAGATGCGCGACATCAAAAGGCGCATCGACCGAGCCGTCGAAATCCGAACCCAGCGAAACGTGATCCTCGCCGACAAGGGCGATGGCAGCCTTGATCGCGGCCGCGATATCGGCAGGGGTCCTGCCGCAGACCACATCGGCCCAATAGCCGATGCCGATGACGCCGCCTTTGTCGGCGATGGCCTTGACCAGATCGTCGGGCAGGTTGCGGGGGCTGGGGCATTGGCCATGGATGCCGGTATGCGACAGGATCGGCCGGGTGCCGGGCATGGCCAGCACATCGCGCACCAGTTGCGGGCTGGCATGGGCAAGGTCGATGATCATATGCCGCGCCTGCATTTCGCGGACGACCTCGCGGCCGAACGCGCTGAGACCGGTGCCCGTGCCGCCCGCGCCATGCAGGCTGCTGCCCAATTCGTTGTCAAAGAAATGCGTCAGCCCGATCAGCCGGAAACCCGCCCCGTAAAGCACCCGCAGATTGGCAATATCTCCCTCCAGCGGCTGACCGCCCTCGGCACCCAGAATGGCCCCGACCGTGCGCGCACCCGCGCGGCGCGCGGCCAGAAGCGCGTCCAGATCCTCGGCCGAGCGGATCACCTGCAGCGCCTGCGGCGCCGCCTCGGCAGCCCGATTCAGGGCAGCGGCCTGAACCAATGCCCGCTCCTTGAGGCTGAACCAGCTGGGCAGGGGGCGCAGCTGGCCGATGAACAGCGGCGTGATATTGTCCGGCGCCTCGGCGCTGTTATGGGCATAATTCTGGCCGCGCGGGCTTTTGGTGACAGTGGTAAAGACCTGCACTGCGACATTGCCCTCGGCCAGTCGCGGAATGTCGACATGAGCGCGATCAGAACGTTTCAGCAGATCACGATTCCAAAGCAGCGAATCCGCATGCCAGTCGCCGATCACCAGCCGGTCATGCAGCGCCTGCGCCCGTGCCGAAACCGGCCAGCCCCCAGCCGGGCCGGTCACCGGATTCAGCCGTCGCTCGATCCAGGCGGGCCCGAACCAGACGACCAGCCCGCCCGCGACCAGGGCCAGCGCAAACGCGGACAGCAGGATGCGGCGCAATAGGCGGATCGTGGTCTCTCCTCGATAAAGGGGGCTCTGCCCCCGTCGCTTCGCGACTCCCCCGGGATATTTGGACACGAAAGAAGGCGCGTTTCTTTCGTGCCCAAATATCCTCTGGGGGTCCGGGGGGCGAAGCGCCCCTGGTGGCGGCAGTCGTCAGCTTTCCATCGCTTCCAGTTCGTCGATCAGCTTTTCGATCATCGACAGGCCCTTGTCCCAGAAGGCCGGGTCCGAGGCGTCGAGGCCGAAGGGGGCCAACAACTCCTTGTGGTGGCGCGAGCCGCCGGCCGAGAGCAGGGCGAAGTATTTCTCCTGAAAGCCGGGCAGGCCGTCCTCATAGGCTGCGTAAAGCGCGTTCACGAGGCCATCGCCGAAGGCATAGGCATAGACGTAGAAGGGCGAGTGCACGAAATGCGGGATATAGGTCCAGAAGGTCTCATAGCCCGGCATGAATTCGAACGCATCGCCCAGCGATTCGCCCTGCACGGACATCCAGAGAGCGTTGATGTCTTCGGGGGTCAGTTCGCCCTCGGCGCGAGCGGCGTGCAGCTTGCATTCGAAATCGTAGAAGGCGATCTGGCGCACGACCGTGTTGATCATGTCCTCGACCTTGCCGGCGATCAGCGCCTTGCGCTGCACCGGGTCGGTGGTCTTCGCGAGAAGCGCGCGGAAGGTCAGCATCTCGCCAAAGACCGAGGCGGTTTCAGCCAAGGTCAGGGGCGTTGCGGCCAAGAGCTCGCCCTGAGTTGCTGCCAAGCGCTGGTGGACGCCATGGCCCAGCTCATGCGCCAGCGTCATCACGTCGCGCGGCTTGCCGAGGTAGTTCAGCAGCACATAGGGATGCACCGTGGTGACGGTCGGATGGGCAAAGGCGCCCGGAGCCTTGCCGGGTTTCACGCCGGCATCGATCCAGCCGTGGTCGAAGAAGGGCTGCGCCAGATCGGCCAGTTTCGGCGAGAAGCCGGCATAGGCGTCCAGCACGGTTGCGCGGGCCTCGGGCCAGCGGATGTTGCGCGGGTTCTGACTGGGCAGCGGCGCGTTGCGGTCCCAGACCTGCAGCTTGTCGAGGCCCAGCCATTTCGCCTTGAGCCGGTAGTAGCGATGCGACAGGCGCGGATAGGCGGCCGTCACCGCGTTGCGCAGCGCCTCGACCACCTCGGGCTCGACATGGTTCGACAGGTGCCGGCCCATCTGCGGCGTCGGCATCTTGCGCCATTTGTCCTCGATCGCCTTTTCCTTGGCGAGCGTGTTGTGGATGCGGGCAAAAAGCTTGATGTTCTGGCCAAAGACCTTGGCCAGCGCGCGGGCGCCGGCCTCGCGGCGGGCGCGGTCGTGGTCGGTCAGCAGGTCCAGCGTCGCCTCGATGCCCAGCGTCTCGCCCTCGACCTCGAAGGTCAGCCCGGCGGTGGTTTCGTCAAAGAGCCGGTTCCACGCGGCGGCGCCGACGACGGAATTGTCGTGCAGGAAACGCTCCAGCTCATCGGACAGCTGATAGGGGCGCATGGCGCGCATGCGGTCAAAGACCGGCTTGTAGCGGGCCGGACCTTCGGGATCGGCGAAAATCTCGGCATAGCGGTCGTCCGAGATGCGGTTGAATTCCAGACTGAAGAAGACCAGTCGCGTCGTCGCCTGCGTGATGCGGTCCTGCAGGTCGCCCATGAACTTGGCGCGGCCGGCGTCGGTGGTGTTCTGGTAATAGCGCAGCCCGGCATAGGACATGATCCGGCCGCCCAGCACATCGATCTGTTGATAGCGTTCGATGCATTCCAGCATCCGGGCGCCGTTCAGCGAGGCCAGACGCCCCTCGTAATCGCGGGCAAAGCTGGCGCAGGCGGCCTCGAGGGCTGCAACATCCCTGGTCAGCTCCGGCGAATCGGGCGCGGGGTAAAGGTCCGAGAGATCCCATTCCGGCAGGGCGCCGAGATCCACGGCATCGGCATCGGCGGCGACGGGCAGGGCGTTCTCGTCGCGCGTCAGGCTGGCCGGGAAAAACGGGAGGGCTTGGAAAATCGTCATGATCGATCCTTTCGGTTGCCCAAGATGTGACGGTTCGGCGCCCCGGCTTCAAGTCATGCCGTGATCGGAGGTTCAGGCAGCGGCGTGAAAATGCCCGATCATTGCTGTCAGGAAGGCGTCGCGGATCGCCGCGCGCTCCATCATCGGTTCATGCCGGGATTCGGGCAGCTCCAGCAGGCGGGCGCCGGGCCAGCTGGCCACGCGCTGGCGGATCGCCTCGGCCGAGATGATGCGGTCCTGACCGCCCAGCCCGACCAGCAGCGGCAGCGGCAGTGCCTCAAGCGCGGCCAGCCGTCGGCATTCGTCCAGCGCCCCCGAAAGCCAGCGATAGGTGGCGCCGCCGATGGTCTGTTCGGGCCATGCCGCCGCCTCGGCGACCAGACGGCCCCAGACCGTGCCGTCGCCGGTCAGCAGATTGTCAAGGAAACCCTGTTTCAGCACGAAGGGATCGAACCCGCCCGAGCCCGGCGCGATCGCCTGCAGGCGGCCGGTGTGGCGCGAGATCACGATCATTGCCCGCGCCAGCCGCGTCATCAGTTGCGACAGGCCCAAGCCCCACATCGGCGCCGAGAACACCGCCGAGCGCACCGGCAGCCCGTCATGCAGCGCCGCAAGGCCGATGGCGCCGCCCATGGAATGGGCCAGCAGATGCCACGGCTGCGGCAGGGCCAGCTCCTGCGCCGCAACCACCAGTTCGATCACGTCGCGCTGATAATCGGAGAAATGCGCGACATGGCCGGGGCGGGGGTCGTCCAGCAGGCGGTCGGACATGCCCTGTCCGCGCCAGTCGATGGTCATCACATCCAGCCCGGCCGCATTCAGGTCCAGCGCCAGACGGTTGTATTTCTCGGCATATTCGGTGCGGCCGGTGAACAGCAGTACCGAGGCCGACGCCCCGCCCGCGGCCCAATGCGTGGCGCGCAGGCGGGTGCCGTCATCGGCCCGCAGCCAGAAGGCGCGGGCCATGGGAAGGGGATCACCCGGCAGCGTGTTGAACGGCGCGGGTGTCATTGGCTCAGCTCAGCAGTGCGCCCAGCTTCATCGCCGTGCCCATCGCGCCATCGACTTTCAGCTTGCCGGTCATGAAGGCCATGGTCGGGTTCACATCGCCCGACAGCAACCCCTCGAAGGTTTCGCGGCTGGCGGTCAGCGTCACCTCGGCCTCGTCATCGGCGGCCCGTGCGCCGTTGCCGTCGATATAGACCGCGCCCTCGCCCTCGATCACGAATTTGGCGGTTCCGTCAAAGCCCTTGGCTTTGGGGTCCAGTGCGGCCACGGCGGCCTCGACAACCTTGCTCATAAGTGTTCTCTCCGAGTGAGTCTGGAAATGGATTGGCGGGAAAGTTACATAGAGGTTATGCGCTGGCCAGTCCCCCATTTCCACATTGCCGTGACGGCAGGGTTAATCCTGGGCCTGGGCTGTGGCTTCCATGTCCTTGCCCGGCCGGCGCCGCTGCCGCTGCGGGTGCAATCCGATGCGCCGACCGTGCCCGCGCCCGATGCTGATCCGGCCGAGGAAGCCCCCGCCATCGAGCCCGCCGTTCCGAGCGAACCCACGCGCGAGGCCCGTCTGCGCGAGCGCGAGGATCTGAATGCGCTTTTTGCCGAGCTGGCCCAGCCGGACGGCGAGACATGGGCGCGCGCCGAAAGCGATATCCTGCGGATCTGGTCGCGCTCGGGTTCTGCCAGCATGGATCTTTTGGCCAAGCGCGGCGAGGCGGCGATGGATGCCGGCGACAACCGCGCCGCCATCGAGCATCTGACCGCCTTGACCGATCATGCCCCCGATTACGCGAATGGCTGGTATCTGCTGGGCGTGGCCTATTATCTGGACGGCGATCTGGGCCCGGCGGTCGCCGCCATGGCCGAGGTGCTGAAACGCGAGCCGCGCCATTTCGGGGCCCTGACCCAGCTTGGCAGCATGTTCGAGGAATTGGGCGACAATGCGCGCGCGTTGCAAGCCTATCGCGCCAGCCTCAAGATCCACCCGCATCAACAGGATGCGCAGGATGCCGTGACGCGGCTGGAAGAACTGACCAAAGGCACGGACGCCTGATGAACGACAAATCCCGGGTTACCGCCGTGTTGGGGCCGACCAACACCGGCAAGACGCATTACGCCATCGAGCGGATGCTGGCGCATCGCACTGGCGTCATCGGCCTGCCGCTGCGGCTTTTGGCGCGCGAGGTCTATGACCGCATCGTCAAGGCGCGCGGCCCCAGCGTCGTGGCGCTGGTCACCGGCGAGGAACGCATCGTCCCCGAGCGGGTGCAATATTGGGTCGCCACCACCGAAGCCATGCCCGAGGTCGGTGCCGATTTCGTTGCCATCGACGAGATCCAGCTTTGCGCCGATCCCGAGCGTGGCCATGTCTTTACCGACCGGCTGCTGCATATGCGCGGTCTGCATGAAACCCTGCTGCTGGGCAGCGACACCATGCGGCCGGCCATTGCCGCGCTGGTGCCGGGCGTGCAGTTCATGCGCCGCGAGCGGTTTTCCAGCCTGTCCTGGGCCGGCTCGAAAAAGATCAGCCGGATGCCGCCGCGCTCGGCCATCGTGTGCTTTTCCGTCGACGAGGTCTATGCCACGGCCGAGCTGATCCGCCGGCAAAAGGGCGGCTGTGCCGTGGTCATGGGCGCGCTGTCGCCGCGCACGCGCAATGCGCAGGTGGCGATGTATCAGAATGGCGAGGTGGATTTTCTGGTCGCGACCGATGCCATCGGCATGGGGCTGAACCTCGACATCCGCCATATCGCCTTTTCCTCGACCGAGAAATTCGACGGCCGCCGCTATCGCCCGCTGTTCCCGCATGAGCTGGGCCAGATCGCCGGCCGCGCCGGGCGCCATACCGAGCCCGGGACCTTTGGCGTCACCGGCGATGCCAGCCCCTTGGACGAGGGGCTGATCGAGGCGATCGAGAACCACCGCTTCCAGCCGATCAGCCGGCTGATGTGGCGCAATGCGGCGCTGGAGTTCGGCACGGTCGAGCGGCTGATCGCCAGCCTTGAAACCTCGCCCCAGACCGAATGGCTGACCCGCGGGCGCGAGGCGGACGATCTGCGCGCGCTGAAGGCGCTGACGGTGATGCCCGAGATCCGCGACCGTCTGGCCCATCCCAAGGACGTGCGCCTGCTGTGGGATGTCTGCCGGATTCCGGATTTCCGCTCGATCTCGCCGGTCGAACATGCGACGCTGCTGGCGCGGATCTTCGGCTTTTTGCAAGAAGGCGGCGTGCCGCGCGGCTGGCTGGCCGAACAGGTGACGCGCATTGATAAAACGCAAGGCGATATCGACACATTGTCGAAACGCTTGGCATATATACGGACTTGGACCTATGTCGCGCAGCGTTCCGGCTGGGTTTCCGATGAAAGCCATTGGCGCGCCGAGACGCGCGCTGTAGAAGACCGACTGTCGGACGCGTTGCACGCGGCACTGACGCAAAGATTCGTTGACCGGCGCACATCCGTGCTATTGCGCCGGCTCAAGCAAAAGGAGAGCCTTTTGGCCGAGGTGAACGACAAGGGCGAAGTGACGGTCGAGGGCGAATTCGCCGGCCGTCTTGAAGGATTCCGTTTCCGCACCGATCCCAGTGCAACCGGGGACGAGGCCAGGATGCTGACCCGCGCCGCCTATGAGGCGCTGAAACCCGAGTTCCATCTGCGGGCTGACCGGTTCTACAACGCGCCCGATACCGAGCTGGACTTCACCGAGCAGGGCGGCCTGATGTGGGGCAGTTCGGCCGTGGGCAAGCTGGTCAAGGGGGCCGAGGCTTTGAAGCCCGGCGTCGAGCCCTTCGTCGACGAAGAGGCCGGCCCCGAGATCGCTGAAAAGGTGCGCCGCCGGCTGCAGCATTTCATCGACCGCAAGGTCGCGACCGCCTTCGAGCCGCTTTTGGCGCTGAAAAATGACGAGACGCTGATCGGGCTTGCGCGCGGTTTCGCCTTCCGTCTGGTGGAATCGCTGGGCGTGCTGCCGCGCGAGAGCGTCGCCAATGAGGTCAAGGAGCTGGATCAGGATGCGCGCGGCTTGCTGCGCAAGCATGGCGTGCGCTTTGGCCAGTTCACCATCTTCCAGCCGGCGCTGCTGAAACCGGCGCCGACCCGGCTGCGGCTGGTGCTTTGGGGGCTGGATCAGGGTCTGGGCGAGTTCCCGGAAAGCCCGCCGCCGGGTCTGGTGACGATCCCGAACCTGCCCGACGTGCCCAAGGGCTATTACACGCTGTCGGGCTATCACCCGGCGGGCGATCGCGCCATCCGCATCGACATGCTGGAACGGCTGGCCGATATGCTGCGCAGCCATGACAGCCGCGCCGGTTTCGAGGCAACGCCCGACATGCTGTCGATCACCGGCATGACGCTGGAACAGTTCTCGGGGCTGATGCAGGGGCTGGGCTATCGCGCCGAAAAAGCCGAGCGTGCCAAGACCCGCGCCGTGGCCGCCCCTGTGGCCGAACCCGTGCCCGAGACCGCCGATCACGAGCATCCGCTGACCGAAGAGGAAAGCGTGCTGGCCGCCGAGACCCGCGCCAAATGGGAGGCCGAGCAGGCCGCCCGCAAGCAGGCCGAAGAGACCGAGGCCGGCGAGGCCGTCGAAGGTGCCGAGGCTGCTGCCCCCGAGATGGAGGTGTTCTACACCTTTACCTGGGCGCCGCGTCCGCGTGCGCCGCGTCGCGAACCGCGTGGTGAGCGCCCGGCCGGCGAACGGCAGGAACGTGGCCCCCGTCAGGGCGGCGGTCCCCGCGATGGCCAGCGCGACGGTCAGCGTCAGGGCGGCCCGCGCGAGGGCCAGGAAGGCAAGCCGCGTTTCGAAGGCAAGCGCCGCGAGGAATCGCGTGGCGAGGGCGGCGAGCGCGGTCCCAAGGGTAAGCCGCGTCACGACGGCAAGGGCAAGCCGCGCGGTGAGGGTGGCAAGAATTTTGCTCCCAAAAGCTTCGAGGCCCGCCCGCCGCGTCAGGAAAAGAAGGCGGATCCCGACAGCCCCTTCGCTATCTTGGCTGCGCTGAAGAACAAGACGTGAGCCGCGCCGGAATGGCTTGCGCGTGAGCATCGAACAGGGCGCAGCCGGCATCCGTCTGGATCGCTGGCTGCACCACGCCCGTCTGTTTCGCACCCGAACCCTCGCCGCTGGTGCCGTCGATGCCGGCGGCATCCGCATGAACGGCAACCCGTGCCGCAAGCCGGCGCAGATGTTGCGCGGCGGCGATGTGGTGACGGTCTCGGCCCATGGTCAGGTGCGCGTGCTGCGGGTGCTGGGACTTGGCGAAAGGCGCGGCCCGGCCAGCGAGGCGGTTGCGCTTTACGAAGAAGTCGAAATGTGATTCTTGCCCGCAGGGCAGCCGCCAGCGAACAGCATTTCACCGAATCGGCCGGGTTTGGAATGGCATTCCACCGCGGGCACGGCCTTTCGGGCCCGGGGTCTTTTCGGCGCCACGGCCTTGAATGATCAACCCACCGGGCGTAACTAGCCGGGCAGGAAACAGGAATAGATGCGCCATGACCTATGTCGTCACCGATAACTGCATCATGTGCAAATACACCGATTGCGTTGAGGTGTGCCCCGTGGACTGTTTCTACGAAGGCGAAAACACGCTGGTCATCCATCCCGACGAATGCATCGACTGCGGCGTGTGCGAGCCCGAGTGCCCCGCCGACGCCATCCGTCCCGATACCGAGCCGGACATGGAAACCTGGGTCGAGTTCAACCGGAAATACGCCGAAGTCTGGCCGGTCATCACCCGCAAGAAAGAGCCGATGCCGGGCTATGAGGAAATGGACGGTCAGGCCGACAAGCTTGCGAAATACTTCTCGCCCAATCCGGGCGAGGGCGACTGATCGCGCTATCACACTGGCTTGAACGCTCCCGCCGGTTGCTGCGCCATCGGCGAGAATTTGCATGTCATTTCGCCGGTAAGCCCCCGTTTTCTTGTCCGATTTGACCGTTTTGCATTGCATCGGCTTTGACGTCGCGCCGGCTTTGATTTCTGCGCTGATTCGTGATATATGAATGACACATACCGCCGCAGGGCCACTTGTGTGGCCTGATCGGGGGTGCTGCCTGCCCTGACCGACTGCTACGGCCGGGATCGAAAAACAACAATGTTGGCCCATAAGGTCGGGGAAACCCGCCTTGGGGTTCTTTGCGCCGCAGACAGGCGCCGCTGTGAAGGAAATTCAATGTCGAAAGCCAAGAAGACCGAATTCCGCCCCGATGATTTCGTGGTCTATCCGACCCATGGCGTGGGCCGCATCGTGTCCATCGAAGAGCAGGAGATCGCCGGTCTGCGCCTCGAAATGTTCGTGATCTCGTTCGAAAAGGACAAGATGACGCTGCGCGTGCCGACCTCGCGCGCGACCGAAATCGGCATGCGCGGCCTTTCGACTCCCGACCTGATTGACCGGGCGCTGGAAACGCTGAAGGGCAAGGCCCGCGTGAAACGCGCGATGTGGTCGCGCCGCGCGCAGGAATATGAGCAAAAGATCAACTCGGGTGACCTGATGTCGATCGCCGAGGTCGTGCGCGATCTGCACCGCAATGACGACCAGCGTGAGCAGTCCTATTCCGAGCGTCAGCTTTACGAAGCCGCGCTGGACCGGCTGACGCGCGAAGTGGCGGCTGTGTCGGGCATGGATGAGGCCGGCGCCCAGAAAAAGGTCGAGACCGTGCTGACCGCGCGCGCCGCCTGATCCGTTTGCCAGATCGTAAAAAGGGGCGCCCAGGTGGCGCCCTTTTTCATGCCCGCAGGAGCGCAGATGTATATCCCGCCGCATTTTCAGGAACTGGACCCGACCCAGATCGCCCGCGTGACCGAAGCCGCGCCCTTGGCCTGTGTCGTGGCGCAGACGGCGCAGGGGTTACTCGCCAATCACCTGCCGCTGCTTGGGGCCTCGGGCGGGCGGCTGATCGGTCATGTGGCATTGGCCAATGACATGCACCGGCTGATCGCCGAGGGGCAGGAGGTGCTGGCGATCTTTCTGGGCGAACAGGGCTATGTTTCGCCGAACTATTACCCCTCCAAGGCCGAGCATCACCGCCATGTCCCGACCTGGAACTATGAGGTGGTGCATATGCGCGGCCGGATCTGGTTTCAGCATGGCGAACAGGCCAAGCGTGCCGCCGTCGGCCTGCTGACCCGCCAGCACGAACGGCGGCTGCATGGTGCCGCAGGCTGGCGCATGGCCGATGCGCCGCCGGATTACCTGCAAGAGATGCTGGCCCATATCGTCGCGCTGCGCATCGAGGTGGGGCAGGTGCTGGCAAAATCCAAGCTGAGCCAGAACCGCGCGCCGCGCGATCTGGAGGGCGCGATTGCCGGCCTGCGCGGCGCGGGGCAAGAGGCGCTGGCCGCACGGATGCAGGCGCGGCGCGACCGCGCCACCGATTGACCAACCACCCGGACATGAAAACACCCCCGTGGCGGCGCCAGCGGGGGTGTATTCGCTTTGCGGTGGATGACGGGGATCAGTCCTCGTCGCTCTCCGGGACATCGGCGATGTCGTCCAGCGACACGTCGCCGTCGTCATCGTCATCGTCCAGCAGATCGTCGTCCAGATCGCCGCTGTCGGCGTCATCGTCCAGATCGTCATCATCGACCAGATCGTTCTGATCGTCGTCCCGAGCCGCAGTCTTCTCTGCGATCAGCGAGCGGGTCCGGCCACTGGTCAGGCTTTCCGCCGTGAACACGTTGCCGCAGGCCGGGCAGGTCATCGGATCGTTCATCAGGTCGTAAAAGCGGGTCGCACAATGGGGGCACTGACGCTTGGTGCCCCATTCCTCTTTGGGCATGGTATTCTCTTTCCGCCGCAGTTAGGTAAATCCGCTGTCCCCTGCCATAGGTGGTGCAGGCTGTCAAAGCCTTTTCCCCCGCTGGTCAGGCACGGTCAGGGTCAGTAACTAGGTGGGAACGACCGGGGTTGCAAGGCAGAGACGGCATGGCGACAGCGCAGGGCTTTACGGTGGGCGGCGATATTCCGGTGCTGTTGCGCCGTTCGGCGCGGGCGCGGCGCATGACGCTGCGCGTCACCCGGGCCGAGGGGCAGGTGGTGCTGACGCTGCCCCTGCGCGCCAGCCTGTCCGAAGGCCGCGCCTTTGCCGAATCCCGCGCCGACTGGTTGCGCCGGGTGCGGGCCGATCTGCCCCGCGCCCAGATCGTCGGCCCCGGCGTGCTGCTGCCGGTCGAGGGGCAGTTGCTGCGCATCACCCCCGCCCCCCTGCGCGCCGCCCGGATCGAGGGTGAGGCGCTTCTGGTGCCGGGTGCGCGTCCCGCCGGGCCGGCTGCGGCAGCCTTTCTGAAACATCTGGCCCATGCCCGGCTGGTCGCGGCCTCGGACCGCCATGCCGCGCGGCTGGGGCGCGGCTTTCGCAGCATCAGCCTGCGCGACACCCGCTCGCGCTGGGGCAGCTGCACACATGACGGCCGGCTGATGTATTCCTGGCGACTGGCGATGGCGCCGCCGGCGGTGCTGGATTACGTCGCCGCGCATGAGGTCGCGCATCTGCTGCATATGGACCATTCTCCGGCCTTCTGGGCCGCGACCGCGCGGCTGGTGCCCGATTGGCAAGAGCATCGTGGCTGGCTGCGCCAGAATGGCACCGATCTGCTGGCATGGCGCTTTGCCGCTGCGCCGGATGGGGCCGGTCTGGACGGTTGACGCCGCCGCCTTTGTGATCACATATGCAGGGCATGAGCATGACCGCGAACCGCCCCCCCGAAACCCCCGCGCATGAGCGCCTGTATCGTCGCCTGCGCAGCCGCATCATGCTGGGCGAATTGCCGCCCGGCCTGCCGCTGACCCTGCGCGGGCTTGCGGCCGAGCATCGCGTCTCGATGACGCCAGCGCGCGAGGCGGTGCGGCGTCTGGTCGCCGAAGGCGCGCTGTCGCTGTCCAGTTCCGGCCGCATCTCGACCCCCGAGCTGTCGGTCGAGCGGATCGAGGAACTGGCGGCGCTGCGCGCGCTGATCGAGCCGGAACTGGCGACCCGCGCCCTGCCGCGCGCGCATCAGGCGCTGATCGACCGGCTGGCGCTGATCAATTCCGCCATCGGCGAGGCGGTCGAGGCGCATGATGCCGTGGCCTATATCCGCACCAATCTGGAATTTCACCGCACGCTTTACCTGCGCGCGCAGGCGCCGGCGATGCTGGCGGTGCTGGAAACGGTCTGGCTGCAGCTGGGGCCGACCATGCGGATGCTCTATGGCCGGGTCAAACGCCACGAGCCGCCGCGCCACCACCGCATGATCCTCGCCTCGTTGCGGGCGGGGGATGAGCCGGGGCTGCGGCTGGCGGTGCGGGCCGATGTGACGCATGGGCTGCGGCATCTGGCACAGCAGGGCTAGGGCGCGGCGACGACCGCGCCCCTGTCGTCAGACTTCCTCGATGCGCAGCTCGACCGGGGCGCCGGCGATGACGCCGGTTTCGGGCAGGGCGGCGATGGCGTGGTCGATGGCCTCGGGCGTGGTCTTGTGCGTGACGATCAGCACCGGCGCCACGCCCTCCTCGTCATGCTTGCCATATTGCCGCATCCGGTCGATCGAGATCCCGGCCTCGCCCAGCACGCTTGCCACCTTGGCCAGTGCACCCGGTTTGTCGGCCAGCGCCAAGCGGATGTAATAGGCGGCCGGCACGGCGGTGCGCGCCGCCTGCGGCACCGACAGCGCCTGCGCCGGCTGGCCAAAGGCCGGAATGCGCACGCCGCGCGCGATTTCCACGATATCGGACAGCACGGCGCTGGCGGTCGGGCCTTCGCCCGCACCGGCGCCGCGCAAGACGATCTGTCCGACCGAGTCGCCCTCGATCACCACCATGTTCGTGCCGCCTTGCAGCTGGCCCAGCGGGCTGTCGGCCGGCACCAGACAGGGCGACATGCGCTGTTCCAGCCCGCGGCCGGTCATCTGCGCCACGCCCAAGAGCTTGATGCGATAGCCCATGTCGGCGGCGCGGCGGATGTCGTCGATGCTGATGCGCTCGATGCCCTCGATCTCGACCGAACCAAAGGCCGGGCGGGTGCCAAAGGCGATGGCCGACAGGATTGCCAGCTTGTGGCTGGCGTCGATGCCGCCGACGTCCAGTGTCGGATCGGCCTCAAGATAGCCCAGCTGCCGCGCCTCTTCGAAGACCTGCTCATAGGGCAGGCCGCCGCTTTCCATCCGGGTCAGGATATAGTTGCAGGTGCCGTTCATCACGCCCATGACGCGGCGAATCTGGTTGCCGGCCAGCGACTCGGTCATCGCCTTGATGACGGGGATACCGCCCGCCACCGCTGCCTCGAAACGCAGCACGCGGCCCTCGGCATCGGCCAGCTCGGCCAGTTCCTGACCATGGATCGCCAGCAGCGCCTTGTTGGCGGTGACCACATCCTTGCCGGCGCGCAGCGCGGCGGTCACGGCCTCGCGGGCGACGCCCTCATGGCCGCCAACCAGTTCGACGAACACATCGACATCGTCGCGCACCGCCAGCGCCCGGGCGTCGTCTTCCCAGGCATAGGCCGACAGATCGACGTCGCGGTTCTTCATCCGGTCGCGGGCGCTGACTGCGGTGATCGCCACCGGCCGGCCCGAGCGCGCCGCCAAGAGCGCGGCATGGTTCTGGATGATCTTGACGGTGCCGGTGCCGACGGTCCCCAGCCCGGCAATGCCGAGACGCAGCGGAGAGGCGGTCTGCCCCGAATTCTGGGCGGTCATGGGATACTCGTGCTTATGGACAGGCCGGTAGTTAGCGCAAGGCGACAGGCGTTGCAACGCGGGGGTTAGTCCTCGTCGTCGCCGGCCCAATAGCCGCTGATCCCGGTGGCGCGCATGACATGCAAAACGCGCATGCCGATCTCGATCGTGTCCTGACGGATGCGCTCCAGCTCGGGCGTCGACAGCGCCTTGTCCTGAACATGACCGCGCGTGCTGACAAAGGCCGGATGCCAGCGCGTCGGATCCTCGGTCGGCCGCCACGAGGCATGGCACAGCAGATTGCGCATCAGCTTGATCGCGGCCAGCCGTTCGGTGATCTGGTTACGTTCGCGCAGGCCCGGATGGCGGCGCATCGCGGCATCCAGTTGCTCGATCAGCGTCCCCATCGAGTCATCGGCCAGTTGCCCGATCCGCTCCAGCCAATGCTGCAACTCGGCCTCGCTCAGGTCGTCGGCCAGCCGGGCGCGGTCCAGCGCGTAAAGCGTGCGCTTGATGATCTCCTCAAGCCAGCCAAAGGCCGCGACGCATTGCCCCAAGGCCGCCGCGAAATCGGGCGGCAGGCCGTGATAGCTTTCGGGGGCGGCGCCTATTCGCGCCACAGCTCTTTGACCCAGGGCACAGGGCGCAGGTAATGGCGCAGGTGCTTGCCAAGGCTTTCGCGCCGGCGGCCGTCAAATGCGGCGCGCAGATGGTCCATCGGCGCAAGATGCTGGTCCGCCTCGTCCCAGCGGCCGGCGATGGCGTCGGGCGGGTTCAGGTTGCCGGGAAAGATCACGATGCGGGTGGCGCGCGGGATGCGCGCGTCCCGCCAGTAGTTCAGCGGGAAATTCGGCACGCAATGCATGCGGAAATGCGCCAGCCAGCCTCTGGGCCAGAACTTGACGCCGCCCGGCGCATTGCGGGTGACGAAACGCTGCTCGTATTTGAACTTGTCGGCCGCAGCCTGCGGATCGGCGCGAAAGATCTCCTGCAGGGGCTTCAGCTTGCCGACCCGCATCCGATAGACCGAGGTTTGACCCATCTTTTCCAGCGGCGTGTTCGGGTTCAGCCCCAGCACGGTGTCATCGGGATCGCCATAGCTGAAGAAATCATCCAGACTACCGGTGACGATCACGTCCAGATCCAGAAACAGCACCACCCCGGTCACATCGCCCAGATCGCCCCAAAGCCGCGATTTCGGCCATTTTCCCTTGGTATTGACCGGCGCCTGATAACTGAACTCGGGCAGGGGCCGCACGGCGATGTCCGGGTGCAGCCCGCTGCCGTCATCGGTAAAGCAATACAGTTGGAACGGCGGCGTGATATTGCGCGCGATCATACCATGCAGGCGGTTGACGAACTCGGGCCCAAATTTCGTGCCCCATTTGATGCAGATGATCTGCTTGACCGTGCCGTTGCGCCCGTCGTTCATGCCCGCCCCTTGCTTTGCCCCGAGTCTGGCACGCGACCCCACCCGACACAAGACAGCGCCGCACCACCAGACCCCGCGCCCGGACCCAGCGCAGCATCGGTCTTCACCATTTTCCAAATACCCGGCGACGTTGGCCGCCGGGCGATGCGCGCGGGTCTCAGGCGCGGGCGGCGCGGATCAGCGCAAGGATATCCTTCGCCGCCGCCGGAATATTGGTGCCGGGACCAAAGATCGCCTTCACTCCGGCGCGGGTCAGGAAATCGTAATCCTGCTGCGGGATCACGCCGCCGCAGATCACGATGATCTCGCCTGCGCCCTGTTCCTTCAGCGCCGCGATCAGTTTGGGCGCCAGCGTCTTGTGACCCGCCGCCTGAGACGAGATGCCAATGACATGCACGTCGTTGTCGATGGCGTCCTGCGCCGCCTCCTCGGGCGTCTGGAACAAGGGCCCCACGTCGACGTCAAAGCCGATATCGGCGAAGGCGGTGGCGATGACCTTGGCGCCGCGGTCATGGCCGTCCTGACCCATCTTGACCACCAGCATGCGCGGACGCCGGCCCTCTTCCTCGGCAAAGGCCTCGACGTCGCGCTGGATCTGCGCGAACTCCTCGTCGCCCTCATAGGCGGCGCCATATACCCCTGCCAAAGTCCTCACCTCCGCCCTGTGCCGACCAAAGGTGCCCTCCATGGCCAGGCTGATTTCACCGACGCTGGCACGGGCGCGGGCACATTCGACCGCCGCCTCCAGCAGGTTGCCGCCCTCGACCGTGCGCCGGCCCAGCTCCAGCAGGGCGGCCTGACAGGCGGCCTCGTCGCGGCTGGCGCGGATCTGGTTCAGCCGGGCGATCTGCGCCTCGCGCACCTTCATATTGTCGATGTCGAGGATCTCGATCGGGTCCTGTTGCGCCAGCCGGTATTTGTTCACGCCGACGATCACATCCTCGCCCCGGTCGATCTGGGCCTGACGCCGCGCCGCCGTTTCCTCGATGCGCAGCTTGGGCATGCCCGAGGCCACGGCCTTGGTCATGCCGCCCATCGCCTCGACTTCCTCGATCAGTGCCCAGGCCTTGTCGGCCAGCTCGGCGGTCAGGCTTTCGACGTAATAGCTGCCCGCCAAGGGGTCGACGACATGGGTGATGCCGGTTTCCTCTTGCAGGATCAGCTGGGTGTTGCGCGCGATCCGGGCGCTGAACTCGGTGGGCAGGGCAATTGCCTCGTCCAGTGCATTGGTGTGCAGCGATTGCGTGCCGCCCAGGGCCGCCGCCATCGCCTCATAGGCGGTGCGGACCACGTTGTTATAGGGGTCCTGTTCTTGCAAGCTGACGCCCGAGGTCTGGCAATGCGTGCGCAGCATCAGGCTGCCCGCCTTTTTCGGCGCGAACTCCTTCATGATCCGCGTCCACAGCAGCCGCGCCGCGCGCAGCTTGGCGACCTCCATGAAGAAGTTCATGCCGATGGCGAAAAAGAACGACAGCCGCCCGGCGAAATCGTCGACATTCATTCCGGCCTTCAGCGCGGCGCGGACATATTCTCGCCCGTCGGCCAGCGTATAGGCCAGTTCCTGCACAAGGTTCGCGCCCGCCTCCTGCATGTGATAGCCGGAAATCGAGATCGAGTTGAACTTGGGCATCTCTTTCGAGGTGTATTCGATGATGTCGGCGATGATCCGCATGCTGGGTTCGGGCGGATAGATATAGGTGTTCCGCACCATGAACTCTTTCAGGATGTCGTTCTGGATCGTGCCCGACAACACGGCGCGGGAATGGCCCTGTTCCTCGCCGGTGACGATGAAATTGGCCAGGATCGGGATCACCGCGCCGTTCATCGTCATCGAGACCGAGACCTTGTCCAGCGGGATGCCGTCGAACAGGATCTTCATGTCCTCGACCGAATCGATGGCGACGCCGGCCTTGCCCACGTCACCCTCGACGCGGGGATGGTCGCTGTCATAGCCGCGGTGCGTCGCCAGATCGAAGGCGACCGAGACGCCCTGCTGCCCGGCGGCCAGCGCCTTGCGGTAAAAGGCGTTCGATTCCTCGGCGGTGGAAAAGCCTGCATATTGCCGGATCGTCCAGGGGCGGCCGGCATACATGGTCGCGCGCGGGCCACGGGTAAAGGGCTCGATCCCCGGCAGGCTGCCCAGATGCGGCAGGCTGTCGGTATCGTCCTGGGTGTATAGCGGCTTGACCTCGATCCCTTCCAGCGTCTGCCAGTTCAGGCTGTCGGGATCGGCCCCTTTCAACTCCTTGCTGGCAAGCTGGCGCCACTGCTCCAGACTGGCTTTCGTGCTGTCGGTCATCTTGCATCCTTTCCCGTGGCCTTCCGATCCCTATATGAAGGTAGGGACGGAGGCGCGATGAAACTGAAACGGTTGATCTTTCTGATGGCGGTGCCGCTGTTGGCGGCCATGGGGCCGAAACCGCAGGGCGAGGCCGACGGTCGCTTCGTGCGCGGCGAAGTGCCGGCGGCAACCAGCGAGGCCAAGCCGATGTCGCGCAGCCTGCCCGAAGGCGGGCTGGACGTGCTGGAGGCGGCCGAGGTCGACCCGGCGGAATTCATCTGGCAGGCGCGGCCCTTGGTGGTCTTTGCCGATACTGCCGCCGATCCCGATTTCACCGCCCAGCTGGCGCAGCTGCGCCGCGATCCGGCCTCGCTGTTGATCCGCGACGTGGTGGTGATCACCGACACCAACCCGGCCGGCAACAGCGCCTGGCGCCGGCAATTGCGCCCCGAAGGGTTTTCGGTGGTGCTGATGGACAAGGACGGGCAGGTGAAAAGCCGGCTGCCCTCGCCGCGCTCGGTGCGCGAGATCAGCCGGGCCATCGACAAATTCCCGTTGCGCCGGCGCGAGATCGGCCGCGCTGCACTGCCCTGAGCGGCAAAAAACGCAACTGCTTCGTTGCGGGACAGCGCGCAAGACACTATCTTTGCAACAGGACAGTTCCGCTGTCCGCTGCCAAGGAGGCCCGTCATGTCGAATTCGCCCCTGCCGCGCGTCAAGGAACAGCCGGCCGCGCCCAAGCGTCCCCGGTTGGATTCGGCGACCGAAAAGCTGGTCGAACGGCTGCGCGGCGCCCGCACCGCCAATGAGATGGCCGAAATCGTCGGATTGAAGCCCATCAAAGGTCGCTCCGGTCCGAAAATCGCTTATTGAAGCGCTGGCGCAATTCCGCCAGCTCTGCCGGCAGGCTGTTGGCCAGCACCGCCGCTGCCGCCTGTTTTTCCGCCTGCGCCGCCGCGCTTTCCTGATCCAGCATCTGCCGCAGCGCATCCTCACCAAAGAACACACTGGTCATCAGCAGCCGCAGCGCCTCTTGCCCGCTTTCGCGCGCTGATTCGGTCAGCTCCAGATAATCGGCAAACATCTCGACGGCGCGCGGCTGATCCTTTTCGGCCTGTTTCTGCATCGCCTCGGCGAATGAGCCCATGATCGACAGCTGCCGGTAATAGGTCACCACCGGGTCGATCACATCGGCAGGCAGGATATGCACCTCTTCGATGATGGCCGCAAAGATGCGGTCATTGGCCTGCGCCGGGATAAAAGGAAAGCGGCCGCTGTCGCGCAGACCTTGCAGCAGGGCGGCCGTGGCCTCGTCATCCAGCCGCTGGCTTTCCAGCGCCACGACATGGGCCCGGATCTCGGCCAGAAGCGCGCGTTGCACGTCATTGATGCGCTCGCTGCGCAGGGCGCGGGCGCGGCGGCGGTTCAGCCAGTCATCGATGGGCCGGGCCAGCATCGCCACGACGGCGGCGACCAGCGCCGCCACCACCGTGGGATTAAGGATGCTGCCCGGTCCGAACATGGATCACTCGAACTCGATGATCACGTCATCGACCTTCAGGCTTTCGCCCGGCGTGGCATTGACGGATTTCACCACGGCCTTCTTCTCGGCGCGCAGGATGTTCTCCATCTTCATCGCCTCGACGGTGGCCAGCGCCTGACCCTCTTGCACCTCGTCGCCGACCGCGACGTTGATTTTCACCACCAGACCCGGCATCGGGCAAAGCAGGAATTTCGAGGTATCGGGCGGCAGTTTCTCGGGCATCAGCCGTGCCAGCTCGGCGGCGCGCGGACGGCGGACATAGGTTTTCAGATCGGCGCCCCGCACCCGCAGCCGGAAGCCCGAGGGCAGGCGGTCGACCTTCATCACCAAGGGCGTGCCATCCACCGACAGCCGCGCCAGCGTCTGGCCGGGCAGCCAGTCGCTTTCGACGCGCAGCTTGCGACCGCCGATCTCGACGGTCGAGCCCTGTTTGTCGGCGGTGATGCGCACCGGGAATTCCTGCCCGGCGACCGTCACCATCCAATGTTCGCCGACATGGCGTTCGTGATTGTCCAGCCGGCCCGAGATGCGGGTGCGGCGGATTTCGGCGACGCGATGCATGGCGGCGGCCGAGGCGGCGATGCGGGTCAGCTCGGCTTCGGGCAGCGTCGCGCCCATGAAGCCCTCGGGGTATTCCTGCGCGATGAAGGCGGTGGAAATGTCGCCCGAGACGAATTTCGGATGATCCATCACCGCCGACAGGAAGGGCAGGTTGTGGCCGATGCCCTCGACCTCGAATTCATCCAGCGCCAGCCGCATTTCCTCGATGGCCTCTGCACGGGTCGGCGCCCAGGTACAGAGTTTCGCGATCATCGGGTCGTAATACATGCTGATCTCGCCGCCCTCATAGACGCCGGTATCGTTGCGCACGCCCGTCGCGCCCGCCGCCGGACGGTCGCCCGGACGTGCCGGCACCCAGCGGTCGGCCTGAAGCAGGGGACCGGCGGCGGTTTCGGCCGGCGGGCGATAGCGGGTCAGCCGGCCGATCGAGGGCAGGAAGTTGCGATAGGGATCCTCGGCGTAAAGCCGGCTTTCGATGGCCCAGCCGTTGATCTTCAGATCGTCCTGCGTGAACGGCAGCGCCTCGCCATTCGCGACGCGGATCATCTGCTCGACCAGATCGACGCCGGTGATCAGTTCTGTCACCGGATGTTCAACCTGAAGCCGGGTGTTCATTTCCAGAAAATAGAAATTCTTGTCGCCATCGACGATGAACTCGACGGTCCCGGCGCTGGTATAGCCCACCGCCTTGGCCAGCGCGCAGGCCTGTTCGCCCATGGCCTTGCGCGTCGCCTCGTCCAGGAAGGGCGAGGGGGCTTCCTCGATGACCTTCTGGTTGCGGCGCTGGATCGAGCATTCGCGTTCATGCAGATAGACGCAATTGCCGTGCTGATCGGCCAGCACCTGAATTTCGATATGGCGCGGCTGCGTCACGAATTTCTCGATAAAGATGCGGTCGTCGCCAAAGCTGTTGGCCGCCTCGTTCTTGGAGCTTTCAAAGCCCTCGCGCGCCTCCTGGTCGTTCCAGGCGATGCGCATGCCCTTGCCGCCGCCGCCGGCGCTGGCCTTGATCATCACCGGATAGCCGATCTGGTTCGAGATCGTCACCGCCTCTTCGGCGTCGGCAATCAGGCCCATGTAGCCGGGAACCGTAGAAACACCAGCCTCTTGCGCCAGTTTCTTCGAGGTAATCTTGTCGCCCATCGCCTCGATGGCGGGCGAGGGCGGGCCGACGAACACGACGCCCTCGGCCTCAAGCGCGGCGGCGAAATCCATCCGCTCGGACAGGAAGCCATAGCCGGGATGCACGGCCTCGGCGCCGGTCTGGCGGATGGCGTCCATGATCTTGTCGATGACGATATAGGACTGGTTGGCGGGCGGCGGGCCGATATGGACGGCCTCGTCGGCCATCTTCACATGCAGGGCATTGCGGTCGGCGTCGGAATAGACGGCGACGGTCTGGATGCCCATCTTTTTCGCGGTCTTGATGACACGGCAGGCGATCTCGCCCCGGTTGGCGATCAGGATTTTTTTGAACATGTTGCTTTCCCCAAGGGCAAGTGCCGGACATAAGAAAGCCGCCCCGGCATGACACCGGGACGGCCTGAATGGAACAGACGGATCTGCTGCGGATCAGTAGCGGCGATACTGCTGGTATTGCTGCTGACGGTTCGGTTCGCACAGGCGCACGTCATCGCAAAGCGCACCGGCGACAGCGCCGATGGCCGCGCCACGCGCGACATTGTGGCCGCCGACCGAGGCGATGGTCGCGCCGACGCCGGCACCGATGAGGCCGCGGTCAAGATCGGTCGGCTGGATGTTCTGGGTGCAACCGGCAAGGCCGAGAAGGCCAAGGCCAAGCGCAAGGACGAGTTTCTTCGACATGTCGAAAGCTCCGGAATAAGACGGGTGCGCGCGCGGTCATCGCGCCCGCATCCGTCGGAATTGGGATCAGTAGCCGCGCGACTGGCAGACGCCGACCGGGCCGCAGAGCGCGCCACCAGCCGCGCCGATGAGCGCGCCGGTGCCGACATCGCCGTCGACGATTTTCGCGACGGCCGCACCGGCGATGGCGCCACCAGCGGCGCGCTGAACGTCAGGCGGGATGCTGCCCATGCCGCCGCCGTAGCCGCCCTGATCGCAAGCGGCGAGGCCGCCGAGCACCAGGGCCGCAACCGAAAGACGAAGAATGACGGATTTATGCATAGCGATTTGCCTGTATGATGGGCCCCTTTGCGGGCCGGGTGTGATAGCGACCCAGGCAATATGACATGCAAGTTTGTCAGAAGAAACTGACAAGCATGTGAAAAAACGAGGCTACGCACAAATCCGCGCATGGCTATTCGTCCTCGTCCCAATCGTCGTCGTCATCCCATTGCCCGTCATCGTCCCAGTCGAATTGCGGCGGTTCGCTGGCGAAAAGCTGCGGGAATGCGGCCTCGGCCTTTTTCATGTCGAGGCGCAAAAGCTGGCCGTAATCGGTGGGATCAAGCTTGCCGACCGGCACCACCTCGCGGCCCAGAAACCAGGACAGGCGGCCGGCATCCAGATTGCCGCGCTCGAACGGTTCCTCGGCGAAATGTGCGATCAGCGCGGCCAGAAAGGCCTCGTCGGCGCGGCGGTCAACGGGCTTGCGGTCGCGAAAGCGCTCGCGCCGGATCAGCGGCGTCGCGCCCTTCTTGTTGGCGCGGCGGATGACGAATTGATGATCGGTGCCGGAAAGACGGCCGGGAAAGCCGCGATGCTTCAGCATGATGTGCCCCTTTGTTGCTGCACGGGAACGGGCAGGCGGCGGGGCGGTCGCGATTTGCGCGGGCCGCCGGGCAGCCCGCGCATGGCCATGGGCTTACTTGGCGCCGTATTTGCCTTGGAACACCGGCTCGGGGGTGACGGTGGTGACGGGGGCGACTTCGGGTTCTTTCTTGGCGCAGGCGGCCACGGAAATGCTGGCGAGGACGAGGGCGAGGGCAAGCTTTTTCGACATTGAGTCGTGCTCCTGTAGGTTGGGGTCTTATGGCCCCAGCTGCTCATTTGCGAGTCGGCCGCCTCATGCGGCCGCGCGGTTACCATAGCCAGCCGGGGACAGGCGGCACAGGACACCCGGTCCCGCCAGAGCCGCCCCAGCCCCGCCTGTGGCAGGCTTGCATCAGCGCGCAAAGCCGCCATCACCACGGTTCCCATTCACATTTGCTGCGATCCGCAGACAGGCCGAAAGCCTCGAAAATCTGCAGCGCATGCGGATCATAGGCGCCAAAGGGCACCTCCTTGTCCGACAGGCTGATGATGATCTGGCTGGGCATGGGCGCGGGGGCCGCGACACGGGGCAGGGCCCAGTTCTGGCACAGCCACACCACATCGTCATGCAGCGGATCGCGGCCCTGATCGGGCGCCGGATCGGCGCTGGGGGCGGCATCAACCATGGCGTCGGCGGCCTCTTCGGCAGCCTCGGTCGAGCTGACATCGGCCGCAGCTGCGGCGGGCATGTCCCCTGCGGGCTCAGCCCCGGTATCGCCGGTGATCTCCTCGCTTTCGGTGTCGATGTCGATCGGCCCACGTTCGGTTTCGAGCAGGGCGCCGGCCGCGCTGGCCGCGTCACCGGCGGGCAGGCGGCGGGCCAGGTCGGGCATGACAAAGCGGAACCGATAGGTCAGCCCGCCGCTGCCGGCGCTGTCGTGGCGCGTCTCGATCCAGCGCGCCTCGGCCCCCGACGGCAGCTTGACGGTCAGGCCCTTGGCGTCCTTGACCTCGGCCAGGGACGGCACAGCCAGCCCCGTCATGACCAGGGCCAACGCCATGATGCGTGTCATTCCAACCTCCCGTGATTGCGGATCAGAGCGGGATATTGTCGTGCTTCTTCCATGGGTTGGAAAGCTTTTTTCCGCGCAGGCTGGCAAAGGCGCGGGCGACGCGGCGCCGGGTCGAGCGCGGCTGGATCACCTCGTCGATAAAGCCCTTTTCAGCGGCCACGAAGGGGTTGGCAAAGCGATCCTCATAATCCTGGGTCCGCGCGGCGATCTTGTCGGGCTCGCCCAGCTCGCTGCGATACAGGATCTCGACGGCGCCCTTGGCACCCATCACCGCGATTTCCGCCGTGGGCCAGGCATAGTTGAAATCGCCGCGCAGATGTTTCGAGGCCATCACGTCATAGGCGCCGCCATAGGCCTTGCGGGTGATGACGGTGACTTTCGGCACCGTGGCCTCGCCATAGGCAAACAGCAGTTTCGCGCCATGTTTGATGACGCCGCCATATTCCTGCGCCGTGCCGGGCAGGAAGCCGGGCACATCGACAAAGGTCAGGATCGGAATTTCAAAGGCATCGCAGAAGCGCACGAAGCGCGCGGCTTTGCGGCTGGAATCGATGTCCAGACAGCCGGCCAGCACCATCGGCTGGTTGGCGACGACGCCCACGGTCTGACCCTCGACGCGGATAAAGCCGGTGATGATATTGGCGGCGTAATCCTTTTGGATCTCGTAGAAATCGCCCTCATCCGCGACCTTCAGGATCAGTTCCTTCATGTCATAGGGCTGGTTCGGGTTGTCGGGGATCAGCGTATCAAGGCTGGGCTCGATGCGGTTCGGATCGTCAAAGAAGGGCCGCGTCGGCGCCTTTTCGCGGTTGTTGAGCGGCAGCAAGTCCACCAGCCGCCGGATTTCGGTCATCGCCTCGACGTCGTTTTCAAACGCGCCATCCGCGACCGAGGATTTCTTGGTATGGGTCGAGGCGCCGCCCAGCTGTTCAGCCGTCACCACCTCATTCGTCACCGTCTTGACCACATCGGGGCCGGTTACGAACATATAGGACGTGTCCTTGACCATGAAGATGAAGTCGGTCATCGCCGGGCTATAGACCGCGCCGCCGGCACAGGGGCCCATGATGACGCTGATCTGCGGCACCACGCCCGAGGCCATGATATTGCGCTGGAACACGTCGGCATAGCCGGCAAGGCTGGCGACGCCTTCCTGAATGCGGGCGCCGCCCGAATCGTTCAACCCGATGACCGGCGCGCCGTTCTGCACCGCCATGTCCATGATCTTGCAGATCTTTTGCGCATGGGTTTCCGACAGCGAGCCGCCAAAGACGGTGAAATCCTGCGAAAAGACATAGACCATACGGCCGTTGATCGTGCCCCAGCCGGTGACGACGCCATCGCCATAGGGGCGGTCGTTCTCCATGCCGAAATCGGTCGAGCGGTGGCGCACGAACATGTCGAACTCTTCGAAGGAGCCTTCGTCCAGCAGCAGTTCCAGCCGCTCGCGTGCCGTCAGCTTGCCGCGGGCGTGCTGGGCGTCGATCCGGCGCTGGCCACCGCCCAACCGGGCATCGCGGCGCCGGGATTCCAACTCGTTCAGGATGTCCTTCATCTGCGCCTCCATGGGGTTTCCCGCAAACTAGAGGCTTTGTCCGTTCACCGAAAGCGAAAAGCCGAAAATTTGCAAATTATGCAATGATCTTCGACTGCAAATAGAAAAATTGCAAATTCACCTGGCGTCAGACGGTATCCAGATAAAGCTCGACGGTTTCATCATCCGACAGTTCGGCCATGTAATGCAGCTCTTGCCGCTTGGTCATGACAAAGTTCTCGATCAGATGCGCCGGGAAGATGCGCTTGATCTCGGGACTGCTGGCAAAGGCGTCGATGGCTTCGCCCCAGGTCGCGGGCAGTTGCGCCAGACCCTGCTCATAGGCATTGCCCTGAATCGGCGGCGGCGCCTCGGCGCGGTCCTCCAGCCCGTTCAGCGCTGCGCCCAGCACGGCGGCCACGGTCAGGTAGGGGTTCACGTCGCCGCCGGCCACGCGATGTTCGATGCGGCGCGCCTTGGGGCCGGATGAGGGGATGCGGATGGCCGAGGTGCGGTTTTCATAGGCCCAGCCGATGCCGGTCGGCGCATGGGCGTTCGGCACCAGCCGGTCATAGCTGTTCTCATGCGGCGCAAACAGCAGGGTCGAGCCGGGCATGGCGGCCAGACAGCCGGCCACGGCATGGCGCAGCCGGTCCGATCCCATCTCGGTGCCATTGTCGAAGATGTTGTTGCCCTTGGCGTCCAGAATCGAGAAATGCATGTGCATCCCCGAGCCGTTCCATTCCTCATAGGGCTTGGCCATGAACGAACCGGCAAAGCCGTATTGCCGCGCCAGCCCCTTGACCAGCAGCTTGAAAAGCCAGCTGTCATCGGCGGCCTTCAGGGGATCGGCCTGATGCATCAGGTTGATCTCGAACTGGCCCGGCGCCGCTTCGGAGATCGCGGTATCGGCCGGGATGTCCATCGCCTCGCTTGCCTCGTAAAGCGCGGTAAAGAAGCGGTCGAAGGCATCCAGCGCCCGCAGCGACAGCGTTTCGGCCCCGGTGCGGCGCTTGCCCGAACGCGGGCTGGGCGGCACGCGCAATTGCCCGCCGGAATCGTCGATCAGAAAGAACTCGAGCTCGGTCGCGACCACCGGCGTCAGGCCGGCGGCCTTGTAGCGGTCGACGACGCGGGCCAGCGCCTGCCGCGGATCGCCGTCATAGGGCGTGCCGTCGGCATGGAACATCCACAGCGGCAGCAGCCCGGTCGGCGCCTCCAGCCACGGCATCGGCATGAAGCCGCGCTCGGTCGGCAAAAGCAGCCCGTCCGGATCGCCCGACTGAAACACCAGCGGGCTGTTTTCCACATCCTCGCCCCAGATGTCCATGTTCAGGACCGAATAGGGGAACTTCGTCCCCTCGGTCAGGATCTTGTCGGCGAAACGGGCCGGAACGCGTTTGCCGCGCGGCTGGCCGTTCAGATCGGCGGCCGCCACGCGGATGGTCTTGACTTCGGGATGTTCGCGCAACCAGTCCATATGTCACCTGAGAAGATTGGGCCGGTAGCGGACCTTGCTGGTCGCCCCCGGCAAATGGCGGTTCAGCCGCCGATTGACGACCCCGAACAGCGTGATCAGCAGCAGGGTCAGAAGGATGAAAAACCCCGCGACGATCGGATAGGCGACGAAGGGGTTGAAGGTCTTGTCAGCGAAATAGCTGGCGTAATACAGCGCATCGCCCTGTTGGCGCAGCGCCGGAAAGCCGGAAAAGAACACCAGCGTCGTGGCATGGAACAGAAAGATCGCCTCGTTGGTATAGGCGGGCCAGGCCAGCCGCATCGCCGTCGGCCACATGATGCGGCGATAGCGCGTCCAGCCCGACAGGCCATAGGCATCAGCAGCCTCAAGTTCGCCCTTGGGCAGGTTGCGCAGCGCGCCGTAAAAGATCTCGGCCGAATAGGCGGCGGTGTTGAGCACCAGTACCAGCAGCGCGCCGGCCCAGGCCTTGGTCATCCAGTCGGTCGGCAAGGTCAGGCCCAACAGCGGGATGCCGGTGCGCGGCAATTGCACCAGCGCCTCATAGGCGATGAAAAACTGGATGAACAGCGGGCTGCCGCGGAACACGAAGATGAACCATTCCGCCGGCTTGCGCAGCCAGGGGTTGCGGCTGGTCTTGGCCAAAGCCAGCGCATTGGCCAGAAAAAAGCCGATGAGCAGCGCGAAGGCGGCAAAATACAGGTTCCACAGCAGACCCGAGCCGATCAGCGTGATCTGCTGGCACAGGGTGAAGTCGCCGCGCGGCAGCATCCGCTCGCCGATGCCCAGCGAACGCAGTGCATATTCCTGAATGGTGACGAGGCATTCGTTCATGTCGCGGCCTTTCGCATCGCCTCACCGGCGGCGGTGGCCTGCCCATGCGACAGCCGGGCGCGGATGCGGTCGAAGATCCGTTCCGATCCCCAGGTCATCAGCAGGTAAAATACCAGAATCGCAAGGAAATAATAAAGCCGCCAGTCGGGGTGCGGATAGGCATAGGCATTGGTCTTGGAGCCGCCCAGTTCGCGCGCCCAATAGACGATGTCCTCGACCCCCAGGATGAACAGCAGCGGTGTGGCCTTGACCAGAATCATCCACAGGTTGGTGAGGCCGGGCAGGGCATAGGTCCACATCTGCGGGATCAGAATGCGCCGGTTCACCTGACGCGGGCTCATGCCATAGGCTTCGGCGGTTTCAAGCTGGGCGCGCGGCACGGCATTCATCGCGCCATTCAGCACATTGGCCGCGAAGGCGCCAAAGACGATGGCAAAGGCCACCACCGCCAGAAAGATGCCATAGCCCTGATGCACCCATTCCGGCGCGGTCGACAGCGGCAGCTTGGCCGCCGGGCAGACCACGAATTCATTGCCCTGCCGGATCGGCACCGAAGGATCGCAGTAAACCTTGGCGCGCAGCCATTCGAAACCCTGATCCAGCGCGATCGGCACGAACAGAAAGAAGATGATGTCGGGAATGCCCCGCACCATCGAGGTATAGATCTTGCCGAACCAGCGCAGCGGCGTGATGCGCGAGCGCACCGCCAGCGCACCGCCAAAGCCGAAGAGCAGCGCGATGGGCGCCGTGATCAGCAAGAGCAGGATCACCGTGCCAAAGGACAGATAGAACAGCAGATGCTTGCCCGAGCTGAGATAGCACAGCAGCCAGGCCAGCCCCTCAAGCGTCTTTGGATCGGCGCAGGACGCGAACATCGATTACCCCAAATGGCCGCCCGGAGCCTCCGGGCGGCGGTTTTGCCTTGATGTGCCCGATCAGAAGACCAGAGCCTCGGGGCCGTACCATTTCGTGATCAGCTTGTTCAGGCTGCCGTCGGCCTTCATCGATTCGATGGCCTTGTCGAACTTGGCCTTCAGCTCGGTGTCGCTTTTGCGCAGGCCGATGGCGATGCCCTCACCGACGACGACCTTTTCCTGACCCTTGACCCACACCAGCTGGCCGTTCGATTCCTGCACATAGGGCGCAAGGAAGTCACGGTCGGCGAATACGGCCTCGGCCTCGCCATTGCGCACGGCGGCGATGGTTTCCTCGCCGGTGGGGAATTCGACGAGGCTGGCGCCGGTTTCGGCGACATAGCCGGCCTGAATGGTGCTGGTCTGGGCGGCGACCGCGCCCTTGATGTCGGCATCCGGCGTCAGCGCGGCATAGGCCGAAAGCGGCGGCGGCGTGTATTCCTCGGAGAAGGCGATGGCCTTCTTGCGCTCGTCCGAGATGTTCATGCCGGCCATGATCGCGTCATAGTTCGAGCTGACGAGGTTCGGAATGATCGAATCCCAGTCGTTCTTGACCCATGTGCACTCCAGCGCGGCGCGCTTGCACAGCTCATTGCCCAGCTCGATCTCGAACCCGTCGAGCTGCCCTTTGTCGTTGACGAAGTTGTAGGGAGGATAGGCGCCCTCGGTGCCGATCCGCACGGTTTCGGCCATGCCCATACCGGCCGTCAGCGCAAGTGCCGCGACTGCTAGCAGGATCTTCTTCATTCTTTCTTCTCCTGTTGGGGGATCATTCGGCCATTGTGGCACTGAGAAATTGGCGCAGCCGCTCCGAGCGCGGCGCCGAGAACAGCCGGGCCGGCGGCCCTTCTTCCTCGATGCGGCCCTGATGCAGGAACACGACATGGTCGCTGACATCGGCGGCCAGCCGCATGTCATGCGTCACCAGCAGCATGGTGCGATGCTCGGCGGCCAGATCCTTGATGACCTTGACCACCTCTTGTTGCAGTTCGGGGTCCAGCGCGCTGGTCGGCTCGTCCAGAAGCAGGGCGCGCGGCTCCATGCACAGGGCGCGGGCGATGGCAGCGCGCTGTTGCTGGCCGCCCGACAGCTGCGCGGGCCAGTTGTCGGCCTTGTCGCCGATGCCGACCTTGGCCAGAAGCTCGCGGGCGCGGGCCTCGACGGCCTTGGGATCGCGCTTCAGCACATGCACTGGCGCTTCCATGACGTTTTGCAGGATGGTCAGGTGGGACCACAGGTTGAACTGCTGGAACACCATCGACAGGTTGGTGCGCTGCCGCGTTACCTGCGCGCGGTCGGCCGGCACCCGCGCCATGCCGGTGCCGCGCCATTTGATCGCCTCGCCTTCGAACAGGATCTCGCCCTGCTGACTGTCCTCAAGCAGGTTGCAGCAGCGCAGCAGGGTCGATTTCCCCGACCCCGAGCTGCCGATCAGGCTGATGACATGGCCGCGGGGCGCAACAAGGCTGACGCCGCGGATCACCTGCAACGGGCCATAAGCCTTGTGCAGATCGCGAATCTCGATAACCGGAACAGAGCTGTCCGGGCGGGCAGGCGCAGGGGCGGGGTTCGTATCGTTCATGCGGCTTATGAGGCGACATTTGTTGCGCGGATGCAATGATTTCCTACCCGTCTTTACGGACAGGACGCCACGTGCCGAACTATTCGTCGCGCAACCCCATTTCGGTCAGCACGCGCTGCCGCGTCAGCGCCGAATCGCGGTCGGTGATTCCCAGCAGACCCGCGATCAGGCGCACCAGGCTTTCCTCTTCTGCGCCGCGCCGGCCATCGGAATAGGCGATTTCCCAAAGCGCCGCGATGACGTCCATCCGGTCATCAAGCGCGATGCGTTCCTTGACGGTGCGGGTAAAGCGCACGGTGTCGGGGGCCTCGGCCTCGATCATCTCGGCGGCGACGCGGCGCGCGGCAGCCTCGCTGCGGGTCAGGCCGCGCCGACGCGCCAGAACGGTTTCGATGCGCTGGCGCTCGGACTCGGCATAGCGCTCGTCCGAGCGGGCCAGACGCACCAGAAGCGCGGCGATGGCGATTTCGGCATCCTGCGCGGACAGGCGGTCCGGCGCGGGCGATTCAAGAAACAGGCGACTGAGAAGATTACGGAACATGCCCGTAGTCTAATCCATCGCGCCGGACAACAGAAGGTGGGATGATTGCGCTGCCCGATCCGCCCAAGCGGTCGGGCAGCGGCGTTACGGTCAGTAAAGCTGCGGCACGTAGAGTTCCGGCGGCAGGACTTCGCGTTCGTAATCGGGGTTGAACACGCGGTCGGGCAGGATGACCTCGTGATGGGGCACGTCGCCATAGGGGATCAGGCTCAGCAGATGCGCCATGCAGTTCAGGCGGGCGCGTTTCTTGTCGTTGCCGGGCACGATATACCACGGCGCCTCGGGGATGTTCGTGCGTTCGAACATGTCTTCCTTGGCCTTGGTGTAATCTTCCCAGCGGACGCGCGACTGCAGGTCCATCGGCGACAGTTTCCACTGTTTCAGCGGGTCGTGGATGCGCATCAGGAAGCGCATCTGCTGTTCCTCGTCGGTGATCGAGAACCAGTATTTCACCACCCGGATGCCCGAGCGGACCAGCATCCGTTCGAATTCCGGCACATCCTGAAAGAACTGCTCGACCTGCGGCTCGGTGGCAAAGCCCATCACCCGCTCGACGCCGGCGCGGTTATACCAGCTGCGGTCGAACAGCACGATTTCACCGCCGGCCGGCAGATGCGGCACATAGCGCTGGAAATACCATTGCGATTTTTCCCGGTCCGAGGGCGCGGGCAGGGCGACGGTGCGGCAGACGCGCGGGTTCAGCCGCTGCGCGATGCGCTTGATCGCGCCGCCCTTGCCGGCGCTGTCGCGACCCTCGAAGATCACGACGACCTTTTCCTTGTGATAGGCCACCCAGTCCTGCAGCCGGATCAGTTCGGACTGCAGCCGCAGCAGGCCATGGAAATAATCGGCGCGCGGCATCTGGTTGGGATGGGTGTCGCGGTAGATCTTGGCGATCTCTTCCGACAGGGCGGCATCTTCGAGCTCAAGCTCGAAGTCTTCGTCCAGCGTATTGTCCAGCTCGCTGCGCAGCCAGTCCTGAGGGGCGCCGTCTTGCATGTTCGTCTCCTGAAAGCCTCGGCGACCATCTAGCGCCGCCATGTGACAGTTGCGTATCGCGCCCCTCAGAACAGGGTGGCGCAGCTGCGCAGCACACCAAAGGCGAATCCGCCGCCCTGCGCCGCCGCCACCGTGCCGCACCAGCGGCCGTCGTTGGAAAACAGGCTTTTCGAATCGCGCGGCCGATAGGCGACGCGCTTGCCCGCGCGATCAAACAGGTTCAGCGTGCCGGCGCTGCTTGGCGCATAATAGCCCACGACCGAGCCATCGCCCAGAAAGATCACCCGCTTTTCATTGGCCGGGTTGCGCGGCGAATTGGCATAAACGGTCGAGGAATTGGCCGGATTGGCCAGAGAATTCGGTGCCGCATTGGGGGAATTGGCCTGCCGCGAGGGCTGGTTGCGCGGCGCGCCGGGCCCAAGATCGAAGGGCAGGCCGGATTGTTCGATCAGAAACAGCGGCGCATCGGCCAAGGCCGGCCCGGCGAGGGCCAGCAGGCAGGGCAACAGGCAGGTGGCGGCAGGGCGCATGATCGGGGCTCCGTTTCGCGAATTCTGCCCCTGGGCCGGCGCAGGGGCAAGCCGCCTCCGTCCGATAAAATCCTGCGGGCTTTTCCCTTCGGCCCTATCTCGACAGTTGCTAGGCTGAACGGGAAGGGAGCCCATCATGCTGTCATCCCCTGCTCTGTCCCTGTTCAACCTGTCGGCGCAATCCTCGGTCGTGCAGGCTGGTCGGGTCACCACTGTCACGGCGATGGCGATCACCGGCAAGAACGGTGGCCCTCTCCGAAGTGATTCCCTGCACGCAATGCGCAAGGGGACCAACCAGGCCGCCACGGTGGTCAAATCCGCCTCGACCTTGCTGGCCGAGCAGATGACAAAGGTCACCGATCAGCTGAAGGCGGGCCTGAACGAGATCGGCAAAACCCTGCGCAGCGCCTGGGAGGGCGCGATCGACCGCGGCGAGATCACCTATGATCCGGACACCGGTTTTTCGGACATGAGGGCGCTGGCCGATCAGGACAGCATGCTGCCCGACGGCTTGCGGGCGATGGCCATCAGCTATGACGAGGCGCAGAAATCGCTGTTCAAGCTGGAGGTCGAGGGCTTCAAGATCCAGCAGGCCTTCGAAGAAAAAGAGACCAAGGCCAATCAGGCCGAATACAACCTGATGGTCGAGCAGGCGATCAATGATCTGGCCACCGCCAAGCTGGTTTCAGAAGGCGCGTCGGATGGTTCAGTCGATGGCGCACGCACGGCGCTGATGCTGATCAAGGCCAATCGGGAACGGCAGGGCGGCGGCTCGGCCTCTGGTGACGATGCGCCTTCGCAGTCTGTGGCGGAAATCACGGACAAATCCCGGGCCCTGGCCCTGCAAGCCAAGCATTGCGCCCTGGTCAAGGAGATCCGCGGCATGGTCGAGCGCGGGGAGTTGCGCATCGGGATGGTCAGCGAAACCTATTGGGGCGAGGTCGATGCCCGCGCCGAGGCGCCCGCTGGCAGCAGCATGATGGTCTATGAGCAGCAGAAGGACATTCTGACCGCAGTCTCGGTCTCGGCCAGCCTGTCGGGCGGCTGGTCGGTCACGTTCTAGCCGCCAGCCAAGCCCGGCACCCCGGGCGCGCGCCCTATACCAGCCGCTCATTCTCCATCGCGGCATGGACAAAGCCCGCAAACAGCGGCGCCGGCTCGAAGGGTTTCGATTTCAGCTCGGGGTGCGACTGCACGCCGATGAACCACGGATGGTCGCGATATTCGATCGCTTCGGGCAGACGGCCATCCGGCGACATGCCCGAAAAGGTCAGCCCGGCCTTTTCCAGCTGCTCGCGGTATTTCGCATCGACCTCGTAGCGGTGGCGGTGGCGGTCCTCGATCTCGGTGGCGCCGCCATAGGCTTCCGAAATTTTCGAGCCGGGCGTCAGCACCGCGCTATAGGCGCCCAGCCGCATGGTGCCGCCCTTGTCGTCCGACAGCTTGCGGCTGACCGTGTAATTGCCCTGCACCCATTCCTTGAGGTGATAGACCACCGGGGTAAATCGGGTCTCGCCGGCCTCGTGGTCGAATTCCTCGGAACCGGCATCGGGCATGTCGGCCAGATTGCGCGCCGCCTCGATCACCGCCATCTGCATGCCAAGACAGATCCCCAGATAGGGCACTTGTTTTTCGCGGGCATAGCGGGCGGCGGTCACCATGCCTTCGGTGCCACGCTCGCCAAAGCCGCCGGGCACGATGATGCCGTTATAGCCATCCAGCAGATGCGCGCCTTCGCCTTCGAGCTTTTCGCTGTCGACCCAATCGGCCTTGACGCGGACGCGGTTGGCCATGCCGCCATGGGTCAGCGCCTCGGCGATGGATTTATAGGCATCTTCCAGCTGGGTATATTTGCCCACAATGGCGACGCGGACCTGACCTTCGGCGTTCTCCAGCCGGTCCATCACGTCCTCCCAACGCGACATGTCGGGGCGCGGGGCCGGGCTGATCTGGAACGCGTCCAGCACCGCCTGATCCAGACCGGCGCGGTGATAGGCCAGCGGGGCCTCATAGATCGACTTCAGGTCATAGGCCGGGATCACGGCATCGGGGCGGACGTTGCAGAACAGCGCGATCTTGGCGCGTTCCTTTTCCGGGATCGGCTGCTCGCTGCGGCAGACCAGCACATCGGGTTGCAGGCCGATCGAGCGCAGCTCCTTGACCGAGTGCTGGGTCGGCTTGGTCTTGAGTTCCCCCGATGCGGCCAGATAGGGCAGCAGGGTCAGATGCATGAAGATGCAGCGCCCGCGCGGACGGTCCTGCGCGAATTGCCGGATCGCCTCGAAAAACGGCAGGCCTTCGATATCGCCGACGGTGCCGCCGATCTCGCACAGCATGAAATCGACCTCATCCTCGCCAACGGAAAGGAAGTCCTTGATTTCATTGGTGACATGAGGGATGACCTGAATGGTCTTGCCCAGATAATCGCCCTTGCGCTCTTTCTCCAGCACGTTGGAATAGATCCGGCCCGAGGACACCGAATCCGTCTTGCGAGCGGATACGCCGGTAAAGCGCTCGTAATGGCCCAGGTCCAGGTCGGTTTCCGCGCCGTCGTCGGTGACGAAAACCTCGCCATGTTCGAACGGGCTCATCGTGCCGGGATCGACGTTCAGATAGGGGTCCAGCTTTCGCAGCCGCACCGTATAGCCGCGCGCCTGCAGCAGGGCCCCCAGAGCCGCCGATGCCAGTCCCTTGCCAAGCGAAGAAACCACACCGCCGGTGATGAAGATATAGCGCGCCATCCGAAGGCCCCCGTGAGTGAATTCAAATAGAAAATCGCGGCCCGAATCTGAGCGGCATCACGGGACTCGACCTATAGCAGACGAACCCCATGGCCGCAACGGACCGCAATGTGTCGTAGCAGGGGCGTCAGCACGCCCCCAGTATTTGTGTCAGTTGCTCGTTGCCGGAGCGGGCGTCGCAGGCGCTGCGGCGGCCGGAGCCTCGGCGGGCGTTTCAGCCGCAGCCGGGGCCTCTTGCGCGGCAGGCGGCGTCACTGGCGTGCTGGCCGGCGCTGTTTCGGCGGGTGCCGTGGCCGGAGCGGTCGCGGGGGCGGTATCGCTGCTGGCACCCGGCGGCAGGATCGGCTGGCCCGCAGCCGAGGGCGGCGGGGTGTATTGGCCGATTCCCGGCAGCTGGTTCGCCGGCTGTTCGTTATTGCTGCCACCCAGATCCAGCTGGTCGACGATCGAGCCGCTGGAGGCGTTGCGCGCTGCGATGACGGTCAGGCTCAGCGAGGTGACCAGAAAGCCTGCGGCCAGAAGCCACGTGGCCTTTGACAGCGCGTTCGCTGCCTGACGGCCGGTCATGACACCGCCGCCACCGCCCCCCATGCCCAGTCCGCCGCCTTCGGACCGTTGCAGCAGCACGACCCCGATCAGCAGGACAGCAAGGATCAGATGCACGGTCAGGACGACGTTTTCCAACTCGGGGCCTTTCTTTCAGCGACGCGCCTATCTAGTCACCAAGGGCAAGATTGGCAAGCGGAGGTTCCATGCCGGCTTTGATGATCCAGGGCACCGGCTCGAATGTCGGGAAATCGCTCTTGGTGGCGGGGCTGTGCCGGGCCGCGCGGCGGCGCGGGATCAGCGTGGCGCCCTTCAAGCCGCAGAACATGTCGAACAATGCCGCGGTGACCGCAGACGGTGGCGAGATCGGCCGCGCACAGGCATTGCAGGCGCTGGCAGCGGGGCTGGAGCCTTCGGTCCACATGAACCCGGTGCTGCTGAAGCCCGAGACCGACCGCGCCGCCCAGGTGGTGGTGCAGGGGCGTGCGGTGACCCGCGCTGCCGCCGCCGATTACGGCGCGCTGAAGGCCGGGCTGATGCAGGCGGTGCTGGACAGTTTCGCCCGCCTGCGCGCCGCGCATGATCTGGTGCTGGTCGAAGGGGCGGGCTCGCCCGCCGAGGTCAACCTGCGCCCGCGCGACATCGCCAACATGGGCTTTGCCCGTGCGGCTGGTGTGCCCGTGGTGCTCGCCGGCGACATCGACCGGGGCGGGGTGATCGCGCAGATCGTCGGCACGCAGGCCGTGCTCGACCCCGAGGATGCGGCGATGATCCGGGGCTTTCTCATCAACCGCTTTCGCGGTGATCCCGCGCTTTTCGACGCCGGCCGCGCCTTCATCGGCCAGCGCACCGGTTGGCCAGATCTGGGCCTCGTGCCATGGTTTCCTGACGCCGCCCGGCTGCCGGCCGAGGATGCGGCGGATCTGCGCGGTGCGTCGCGGGGGGCGGGGCTGCATATCGCCTGTCCGATGCTGGCGCGGATCGCCAATTTCGACGATCTCGACCCGCTCGCGGCCGAGCCGCGGGTGCGGCTGACCATGGTGCCGGCGGGGCGTCCGCTGCCGGGCGACGCCGATCTGGTGATCCTGCCGGGCACGAAATCGACGCGGGGCGACCTTGCCTTTCTGCGAGCACAGGGCTGGGACATCGATCTGGCCGCGCATGTCCGGCGCGGCGGCCACGTCCTGGGCATCTGCGGTGGCTATCAGATGCTGGGCCAGCGGGTAGACGACCCAGAAGGCCATGACGGCCCTCCGGGCAGCACGCCGGGGCTGGGGCTCTTGCAGATTGAAACCACCATGCAGTCGGAAAAGCGGCTGACCCGGATCAGCGGCACCGCCCTCGGCCAGCCGGTCAGCGGCTATGAGATCCATCTGGGCCGGACCCTTGGCGCCGATTGCGCCCGCCCGTTTGCACATGTGCCCCATGCCGATGGCGCGATCAGCGCCGATGGCCGGATCGCGGGAACCTATCTGCACGGGCTGTTCGCCGACGACCGTTTCCGCGCGGCATGGCTGGCGCAACTCGGCACGCGCTCGGCGCTGTCCTATGGTGGCGAGGTCGAGCAGGTGCTCGACCGCCTTGCCGCGCATCTCGAGACGCATCTGGATCTCGACCGGCTCCTGTCCCTCGCGGGCTGAGCGGTCACAGGATGGCGGACAGGATCCGCTCGGCTTCCTGCTGGCAGGGGATGAGGCCGCCGCGATCCTCGCCCGGAAAGAACCGTGCCCGCGTCGCGGTCGGCATCGGCGCCGGCTGGGCGATCTGGACATGCGGATGCAGGTTCTGGTTCTCGGCCTGCCAGCTCCGGGCCAGCGCCATCTGTGCCGCCTTGGTGGCGCCATAGCTGCCAAAGAACTTCTGCCCGGCGCGCGGATCGTCAAAGAACAGCGCCTGCCCAAGGCGCGCGCGCAGCAAAGGCTCGATCAGGCAGATCAGCCCGCGCGTCGCCACCACGTTCAGATCGACCGATTTCTGGAAATCCTTGGCATCGATATGGCCGGCGGGGGACAGGGGCGCGGCATGGATCGCGGTATGGGCCCACAGGTCCAGCCCGCCCCAGCGCTCGGCGATGGCGCCGGCCAGCTTGGTCATGGCCTCGGCATTGCCGGCATCCAGCGGCGCCAGCGTGGTGCTGCCGCCAGCGGCGCGGATGCGGTCGTCCAGCGCCTCCAGCCCGCCCGAGGTGCGGGCAACCGCGATGACATGCCAGCCGCGCGTCCCCAGCGCTTCGGCCAAAGCGGCCCCAAGGCCGCGCGAGGCGCCGGTGACCAGCGCGATCTTGCTTTTCTGTTCCATGCCCGCTGATGTCGCACCCGCGCCTGCGCCACGCAAGCCCGGAAAATGCGCCGCCACGTGGGCCGGCCGCGGCATTTTCACCATTTTCCAAATACCCCGGGGGGACGCCCGGACCGGCCCGGCACGGGCTGGGCCGGACGTGGGGGCAGAGCCCCCAGCCACGCCCAAGCAAAAGGCCCCGGGGATCGCACCCCGGGGCCCTTACCTTGCGGCGAAACGCTCAGCGCTTCACGATGTCGATGTAATCGCGGCGCGGCGAGCCGATATACAGCTGGCGCGGACGGCCGATCTTGTTTTGCGGATCGGCGATCATTTCCTTCCACTGCGAGATCCAGCCGACGGTGCGCGACAGCGCAAAGATCGGCGTGAACATCGAGGTCGGGAAGCCCATCGCCTCAAGGATGATGCCCGAGTAGAAATCGACGTTCGGATACAGTTTCTTCTCGATGAAGTATTCGTCCTCAAGCGCGATCTTCTCGAGCTCCTTGGCGACCTGCAGCGTCGGGTTGTTGTGCACGCCCAGCAGGTCCAGCACCTCGTCAGCCGATTCCTTCATCACCTTGGCGCGCGGGTCGAAGTTCTTGTAGACCCGGTGGCCAAAGCCCATCAGCTTGAACGGGTCGGACTTGTCCTTGGCCTTGGCGATATATTCGGGGATGCGGTCCACGGAGCCGATCTGGCGCAGCATCTCCAGCGCGGCCTGGTTGGCGCCGCCATGCGCCGGACCCCAGAGACAGGCGATGCCCGCGGCGATACAGGCAAAGGGGTTGGCGCCCGACGAACCGGCCAGACGCACGGTCGAGGTCGAGGCGTTCTGCTCGTGATCGGCGTGCAGGGTAAAGATCCGATCCATGGCGCGGGCCAAGGCCGGGTTGACGTTATAGGTCTCTGCCGGCACCGAGAAGCACATATGCAGGAAGTTTGCCGCATAGCTCAGGTCGTTGCGCGGATAGACGAAGGGCTGGCCGATCGAATATTTATAGGCCATGGCCGCGATGGTCGGCATCTTGGCGATCAGGCGGATCGAGGCGATCTCGCGCTGCAGCGGGTCATTGATGTCGACCGAATCGTGGTAAAAGGCCGACATGGCACCGACGACGCCGACCATGGTCGCCATCGGATGCGCGTCGCGACGGAACCCGCGGAAGAAGTTGTGCATCTGTTCATGCACCATGGTGTGGCGCGTGACGCGGTTCTCGAAATCGGTCAGTTGGGTCTCGGTCGGCAGTTCCCCGTAAAGCAGCAGGTAGCAGACTTCGAGGTAATGCGACTCGGCGGCCAGTTGCTCGATCGGATAGCCGCGATACCACAGCTCACCCTTGTCGCCATCGATATAGGTGATGGTCGAATCGCAGGACGCGGTCGAGGTGAAGCCGGGATCGTAGGTAAAGACATCGCCCTGACCATAGAGCTTGCGGATGTCGATGACCTCGGGGCCGGCGGTGGGCGTAAGGATCGGAAGATCGACCTCCTTGCCCTCGACCAGCAGCTTTGCGGATTTGCTCTCAGCCATTCCCTGTCTCCTTGTGCCTATCTCCGGCACGCGGCCGGAGGGATTGGGATGCGGACGTCAGCCCGCCTGATCCTGCAGCCTTGCCAGCGTTTCTTCGCGGCCAAGCGACAGCATCATGTCAAACACGCTCGGAGTTGAACTGCGCCCTGCCAAAGCGGCCCGAAGCGGCGCCGCGATTTTGCCCAGACCCAGCCCGTGCGACTCGCCGATTGTCTTGGCGGCCGCCTCGAGGTCGTCACGCGCCCAGCTAGCATGCTGCAATGCGGCAGTCAATTCGGCCAGTATACCACGGGATACCGGATCAAGCGCCGCAGCCGCCTTCTCCTCGACCGTAACCGGGCGGGTGATCAGCGCGAAATGGCCCTGTTCCAGCAGCGCCGGCAGCGTCTTGGCCTTGGCCTGCAACACCGGCAGGATCGGCTCCATCCAGTGCTTTTGCTGGTCGTTCAGCGCCGGCGCGCCGGTTTCGGCCAGATAGGCGTCAAGCTCGTGCATCAGTTCGGCGGGCGGCATCCGGGCGATATGCCAGCCGCTGACATGTTCCAGCTTCTTGAAGTCCAGCCGGGCCGGCGCCTTGCCGATTCCCGCCAGATCGAACCACGCCCGCGCCTGCGCGTCGTCGAAAAGCTCGTCATCGCCATGGCTCCAGCCCAGACGTGCCAGATAATTGCGCATCGCTGCCGCCGGATAGCCCATTGCCGCATATTCATGCAGGCCGACCGCGCCGTGACGCTTGGACAGTTTCTTGCCATCGGTCCCGTGAATCAGCGGGATATGGCCAAAGACCGGCACCTCCCAACCCATGGCCTGATAGATCTGGATCTGACGCGCGGCATTGGTCAGGTGATCGTCGCCCCGGATGATATGCGTCACCCCCATGTCGTGATCATCGACCACGACCGCATGCATATAGGTCGGCGTCCCGTCCGAGCGCAGCAGCACCATATCGTCCAGCTGGTCATTGCCAAAGGTCACGTCGCCCTGCACCGCGTCATGCACTACGGTCTGACCCTCGCGCGGGGCGCGCAGGCGGATGACATGGGGCGCGTCGGGATAGGTCGCGGGATCGGCGTCGCGCCAGGGCGACAGGAACAGGGTCGAGCGGCCCTCGGCGCGGGCGGCCTCGCGGAAGGCCTCGATTTCTTCCTGCGTCGAGAAGCACTTATAGGCGCTGCCCTTTTCCAGCATCTCGCGGGCGACCTCGGCATGACGTTCGCGGCCTTCGAACTGGCTGACCGGCGCGCCGTCCCAGTCCAGCCCCAGCCATTGCAGGCCCTTCAGGATCGCCTCGGTCGCCTCGGGGGTCGAGCGGGCGCGGTCGGTATCCTCGATGCGCAGCAGGAACTTGCCGCCCCGACCCCGGGCGTAAAGCCAGTTGAACAGCGCCGTCCGCGCCCCGCCGATATGCAGATAGCCGGTGGGTGAGGGGGCAAAGCGGGTCACGACGGGGCGGGAATCGGTCATTGGGTGCCAGGTCCATCCAGAAAGCAGGTTATGGCTTGGGCCGTTAATCCTTTTGAAAGGGTCGGCGTGCCAATCTCGGGCACAGAGATACGCAAGGCGTCGGGCAAGGACAAGTTTCGGTGACGCAAGGGATGGGCAGGGCGGAACGGCTGCCGGCTATGGGCACGGCGGCCGGATGGCGGCGGCCGGCGCAGGCCCGCTCGCCGGTGACGGTGCGCGCGGGGCTTTTGCCCTGGGTGCCGCTCTGGATGGCGCTGGGGGTCGGGGGCTGGTTCGCGCTGCCCTTCGAGCCGGGGCAGATCGCCTATGTGCTGGCTGCGGGCGTGGTTGCGGCGGGGCTGGCGTTTTGGTTTGCGCTGCCGTGGCTGGTCGCCTCGGGGCGCATCGGCTGGGCCTGGGGCGATCAGCTGCGGTTGCTGGCGCTGGCGCTGCTGCTGGCGGCGCTGGGTTTCGGTTTTTGCGGCCTGCGGTCGTGGATGGTGGCGGCGCCGGTGCTGGATTTTCGCTATTACGGCCCGGTCGAGGGGCGGGTGGTCGAAATCGACCGTTCCGCCCGCGACCGCTTTCGGCTGACGCTGGATCAGGTGGTGCTGGATGACGTTACGTCCGACCGCGTGCCGCAGCGGGTGCGGATCTCGCTTTTCGATGACGGGCCGCTGCCGGTGCCCGGCCAGCGGGTGATGCTGTCGGCGCATCTGGGGCCGCCGAACGGGCCGGCCGAGCCGGGGGGATTCGATTTCCGCCGCATGGCATGGTTCGAGAGTTTGGGCGCCATCGGCTATGCCCGCACCCCGGTCCTGACGGTCGAGCCGCCCCGGCCCGGCGGTGCGCTGGCGCTGCATCGGCTGCGGATGCGGCTGGCGCAGGGGATGCGCGATTCAATCGGCGGGCAGGCCGGTGCGGTTGCAGCGGCGCTGATGACCGGCGACCGCTCGGGCATTGACGAGCGCACGAATGACATCATGCGCGCCTCGAACCTATATCACATCGTTTCGATCTCGGGCCTGCACATGAGCATGCTGGCCGGATTCGTCTATGCCGGGCTGCGGCTTCTTGGGGTCGGATTGCAGGCCATGGGCGTCTGGCTGGGTGGCGGGCTGCACAAATGGGCAGCGGCGGGCGCGTTGCTGGCGGCGGCGGTCTATCTGTGGCTGTCGGGCGGCGGCGTCGCGACCGAGCGCTCCTTCGTCATGGTGGCGGTGATGCTGCTGGCGATTCTGGCCGATCGGCGGGCGGTGTCGCTGCGCACCGTGGCCGTGGCTGCCGTGGTCATTTTGGCCCGCACGCCAGAAGGGCTGACCACGCCCGGTTTCCAGATGAGCTTTGCCGCCACCGTTGCCCTGATCCTGTCGCAGGGGCCATGGTCCTCGGTCGCGCCGCGGTTGCCGGTCTGGCTGCGGCCGGTGGCCATGCTGCTGTTGTCGTCGCTGGTCGCCAGCCTTGCCACCTCGCCGCTGGCGGCGGCACATTTCGGGCGGATGACGCAATATGGCCTGCTGGCCAACCTGCTGGTGGTGCCGGTGGTGGGTATTCTGGTCATGCCCGGCGGGGTGATCGCGGCGCTGCTGGCGCCGCTTGGCCTTGCGCAGCCGGCGCTGTGGTGCATGGGGCTGGGCGTCAAATGGATGCTGCTTGTTGCCGGCTGGATCGCGAGCCTCGGCGGTGCGGTGACGCTGGTGCGCCTGCCGCCGCCGGCGGTGGTGCCGCTGCTGGGGCTTGGCGCCTGCCTGCTGTTGCTGGCGCCGGCGCTGGCGGCGCAGGGGCTGGCGCCGCGCCGGCCATGGCGGCGGCTTTCCGGCGCCGCGCTGCTGCTGGTGGCGTTACTACTGTGGAGCACCAACCACCGTCCGCTGTTGCTGATCTCGGCCGAGGGCGATGCGATCGCGATGATGACCGCTGCCGGTCGGGTGCCCTCCAAGCCCAAGGGCGGCGCCTTTGCTGTCGCCGAATGGCTGGAAGGTGACGCCGACGCTGCCGATCAGCAGGCCGCTGCCGCCCGTCCGCTGTGGCAGGGTGCGGCGGGCGCGCGCTCTGCCTATCTGGCGCTGCCGGGGGGCGATCTGGCGGTGCATCACCTGACCGGCAAACGCGCGGCGGCGCTGGCGCCACCCCTGTGCCGGGGCGGTGCGCTGCTGATTTCGGACGCGGATCTTGGCGCGGTGCTGGGGCGCCGGCCCGATTGCACTTTGCTGGATATGCGCCGGCTGCGCGCCAGCGGCGCGGTCGCGGTGCGGGCGTCGGGCAGCGGCTATGTCTTGATCACTACCCGCGCGCAGGCTGGGGCGCGCGCCTGGACTGCGCCGCCGCGGCGCAAGGGGGACTAAGCCATGCAGGGCATGATCAACCGCTCGCTCGAAAGCTTTCTGCGCACGACCTATGGCGATGCCATCTGGCAAGAGATCCTGCATGCGGCGCGAATTGATCAGGGCGGTTTTCTGGCCATGATGTCGGCCGATCCCCGCGACACGCGCAAGGTGGTGCGCGCCGCCGCCCGCCTCCTCGGCAAGCCGCTGGACGAGCTGCTTGAAGATTTGGGCGGCTGGCTGGTCCGGCTTGAACCCGTCCGGCGCCTGCTGCGCTTCAGCGGCGCCGATTACATCGAATTCGTGCATTCTCTGGACGAATTGCCCGGCCGGGCGCGGATGATCCTGCCGGACCTGCCCGCGCATGGCCTGGTGGTCGAACGCACCGGCGCGCAGACCTATTCGATCCGGCTCGAAGGGGCGCCGCCGGGCTGGATCTGGGCGCTGGCCGGGGCGCTGCGTGGCATGGCCGACGATTACGGCACGCTGGCGGTGATCGTCGTCTCGGGCCAGTCGATCAGCCTCAGCATCGCGCTTGAAGATCATGCCATGAGCCGCCCCTTCGACCTCTGCCAACAGCCCGAGAAAGCCGCCCCGTGACCAAGGACCAGATCACCCTCGCGCTGGACGCGCTATTGCCGATGCATCTGCAGCTGTGCCCCGGCGGCCAGATCCGCTCGGTCGGTCCGACGCTGGCGCGGATGCTGGGCGGCGCGCGCGACTTCGACCGCTGTTTCATCGTGGACCGCCCGACGGGCGAGGGGCGGGCCGGGGTGGTGGCGCGCGTGCTGCAGGGCGGGCGCGTCTTTCTGCGGCTGCGCGACGCGCCGGCGATCACGCTGCGCGGCCATGGGGTGGCGCTAGGCGACGGGCTGCTGATGAACCTTGGCTTTGGCATCGCCCTGGTCGAGGCGGTGCGGCATTTTTCGTTGACCGACGCCGACTTCGCCCCTGCAGATCTGGCCATGGAGTTCCTGTTCATCTATGAGGCGAACCGCGCCGTCATGGGGGAGCTGGCCCGCGCCAACCGCCGTCTGGAAGAGGCGCGCGAGGCCGCCGAGGCTTTGGCGCTGACCGATCCGCTGACCGGGCTCCTGAACCGGCGCGGCTTCGAGGCGGCGCTGGAGGTCGCTGCCCGCAACGCCGCCGCCGTGCCCTTTGCCCTGGGCCAGATCGATCTCGACCGCTTCAAGGATGTGAATGATCAGCACGGACACGCCGCCGGCGACGAGGTCTTGCAACATGTCGCCCAGATCCTGCGCGGTGCGACACGTGCGACCGATCGCGTCGCCCGCACCGGAGGCGATGAATTCCTGTTGCTGCTGACCGGATCGACCCGGGCCGGTGATCTTGAAAACCTTGGACGCCGCATCATCCACCGCATCGAATCCCCGATCGAGACCGCCGACGCGCTGTGCCAGATTTCCGCCAGCATCGGTTTCAGCCAGTCGCGCGACTATCCTACGCTCGATACCGCCCGCATGTTGGCCGACGCCGATGCCGCGCTTTACGCAGTCAAGGAAAGCGGTCGCGGCGCGGTCCGGCTGGCCTCGCAGCTGCGCGGCGGCGGGGTCGGGCAATGAAGGTGCGGCATTTCGCCTTGGCCGGGGTATCGCCTGAACCTCGCGTCCCGCCCGCCCGGCGGATCACGCATTTGCATGTTGATCGTCCCTGCGGCGCTGCCTAGCGTGGCGGGCAGGTCGCGCCCCTCGGGCGCCCCCGGACAAGCCACAAGGACCAGCCAGAGCCCATGAGCATTCTTTCCCTGCGCCCGCTTCCCGTCATGGCCCTGCTGGCCGTTCTGCCCGGGCTGGCGCAGGCCCAGACCGCCGCCGGATCGGAGCCCGGGAACATCACCGCAACCGGGATCTCGACCTTTGGTGAGCCGCAACTGCCGGCGGATTTCAAGCATCTGCCCTATGTGAACCCCGATGCCCCCAAGGGCGGCGAAATTTCGGAATGGGCGGCGGGCGGCTTTGACAGCTACAACCCCTATACCCATCGCGGCCGGGCGGCGGGGCTGGCCAATATCATGCTGGAACCGCTGATGGAGGGCACCGCCGACGAACAGGGCGCCAGCTATTGCCTGCTGTGCGAAACGATCGAATATCCCGAAAGCCGCGACTGGGTGATCTTTCACCTGCGCCTCGAGGCGAAATTTTCGGACGGCACGCCGTTGACCGCGCATGACGTGCTGTTTTCATTCGAGCTTTTGCGCGACAAGGGCCTGTCGTCATATCGCACGGTCATCGCCAAGATGGTCGCCAAGGCCGAGGTTCTGGACGATCACGCCATCAAGTTCTACTTCCAGCCCGGCTATCCGCGCCGCGACCTGATCCAGTCGGTCGGCAGCCAGATCGTCTTTTCGCGCGAGGATTTTCGCAAGAACGACCGCGATATCGAACAGTCCAGCATCAAGCCGTTTCTGGGATCTGGGCCTTATGTCTTTGATAATGCCGACATGGGGCGCTCGGTCAGCTATCGGCGCAATCCGGATTACTGGGGCAAGGATCTGCCGATCAATATCGGCCGGCACAATTTCGACAAGATCCGCATCGAGTATTTCGGCGACTATGACAGTGCCTTCGAGGCATTCAAGGCCGGGGTCTATACCTTCCGCAACGAGGCCAGCTCGATCCATTGGGCGACGCGCTATGATTTCCCGGCCTTCAAATCCGGCGCTGTCCGCAAGGAGGCGCTGCCCGACGGCAGCATCGCCAGCGGGCAGGGCTGGGCGATCAACCTGCGCCGGCCCAAGTTTCAGGACATCCGCGTGCGCGAGGCGCTGGGGCTGATGTTCAACTTTGAATGGTCGAACGACACGCTGTTCTACGGGCTTTACGCGCGGGTGAACTCGCCCTGGCAGAACAGCGAGCTGATGGCCGAGGGCAAGCCGACCGAGGCCGAGCTTGCGCTGTTGCAGCCGCTGGCCAAGAATCTGCCGCCGAGCGTGCTGACCGATGACGCGGTGCTGCAACCCGAGGGCGGCAAGACCCAGCTGGATCGCGGCAATATGCGCAAGGCCGCCAAGCTTTTGGACGAGGCCGGCTGGAAACCGGGCGCCGACGGCATGCGCCGCAATTCGAAGGGCGAGGTGCTGCGCGTTGAATTTCTGAACGATTCTGCGACCTTCGACCGCGTTATAAATCCATTTGTTCAAAACCTGCGCGCCGTCGGCATCGATGCCGTCAATACCCGCGTCGATGATGCCGAGATCACCAACCGCACCCGTAGCCATGATTTCGACCTCGTGACCACGCAGCTGGCACAGGGCTATTTTCTGACCAGCGACACCGAGCAGACCTTCGGCTCGGAAAATGTCGGCGATGTGTTCAATGCGATGGGGCTGGCCAACCCTGCCATCGACCGGCTGATCCAGGACGGGATCGCGGCCAAGACCCGCGACGAGATGCTGACCGCTGCCCACGCGCTGGACCGCAGCCTGCGGGCGCTGCGCTTCTGGGTGCCGCAATGGTTCAAGGCCGAGCATACCGTCGCCTATTACGATGTCTTTGCGCATCCCGAAACTCTGCCCCCCTATGCGCTGGGTGAGCTTGATTTCTGGTGGTATGACGCCGATAAGGCGGAAAAACTGAAACAATCCGGCGCGCTGCGCTAAGCCCCTTCGCGGGGACCGGCGCAGAGAAAGCGGAGCAAAGGGGCGGATGGCAGCCTATATCCTGCGGCGTTTGCTGCTGATCATACCCACCTTGATCGGCATCATGCTGGTCAATTTCACGCTGACCCAATTCGTCCCCGGTGGCCCGATCGAACAGGTCATCGCCAAGGTTCAGGGCGAGGGCGATGCGCTGCGCAATATCTCGGGCGGCGGCGACGCGCCGCAGAATACCGAATATGCCGGCGCCCGCGGCATCCCGCCCGAGCTTCTGGACCAGCTTGAGGTGCAGATGGGCTTTGCCCGCACCATCTGCGATGCCAACCATCAGGGCGAGCCCAGCCTGAAATCGCCCGATTGCCACAAGGAAAAGATCGGCGCGGCGCGGCGCTTTCTGATCATGCTGGGCAATTACGTCCGCTTTGATTTCGGCACCAGCTTCTTCCGCTCGATCTCGGTCATCGATCTGGTGGTCGAGAAGATGCCGGTCTCGATCACGCTGGGCCTGTGGTCGACGCTGATCGCCTATGTGATCTCGATCCCCTTGGGTATCCGCAAGGCGGTGCGCGCCGGCAGTGCCTTTGATACCTGGACCAGCGGCGTCATCATCATCGGCTATGCCATCCCGGCCTTCCTGTTCGCGGTGCTGTTGATGGTGCTGTTCGCGGGCGGAAGTTACTGGCAGATCTTTCCGCTGCGCGGATTGACCTCGGACAATTTCGCCAACCTCAGCCTGTGGGGCAAAGCGACGGATTATCTGTGGCACATCACGCTGCCGGTGATCGCGACCTCGATCTCCAGCTTTGCGACGCTGACGCTTTTGACCAAGAACAGCTTTCTGGACGAGATCAACAAGCAATATGTGATGACCGCCCGCGCCAAGGGTCTGGCCGAGCGCAAGGTGCTTTACGGTCATGTCTTTCGCAACGCCATGCTGATCGTGATCGCGGGCTTTCCGGCGATGTTTCTGGGCGTGTTCTTTGGCTCGTCTATCCTGATCGAGACGATCTTTTCGCTGGACGGTCTCGGCCGGCTGGGTTTCGAGGCGGCGGTGCAGCGCGATTATCCGGTGATCTTTGGCACGCTTTACGTCTTTGGCATGTTGGGCCTGATCGTCGGGATCCTGTCGGATCTGATGTATGTGCTGGTCGATCCGCGCATCGACTTCGAGCGGAGGGCCGGCTGATGGCATTGTCCGAGCTGAACCGGCGCCGGCTGCGGAACTTCCGCCGCAACAGCCGTGCCTTCTGGTCGCTGATGATCTTTTCGTTGCTTTTCGTGCTGTCGCTCTTTGCCGAGCTGATCGCCAATGACAAGCCGATCGTGGTCAGCTACCGCGGCGGGCTGTATTTCCCGGTCTATAAATTCTACCCCGAGACGGCCTTTGGCGGCGATTTCGGCACCGAGGCGATCTATACCGACCCCGGTGTGCAATGCCTGATCGTGACCGGCGGTCGCCCGGAATGTTGGGACGACCCCGAGGTGACCGAGCGCGAGGCGCGCGAGACCGGCAAGGTCGGTGGTCAGGATGTCGCCAAAGGCTGGATGATCTGGCCGCCGATCCCCTATCATTACCGCACCATCAACAATGTCGGCACCGCGCCCAGCGCGCCCGATGCCGCGCATTGGCTGGGCACGGACGACACCTCGCGCGACGTGCTGGCGCGGGTGATCTATGGGTTCCGGCTGTCGATCCTGTTCACGCTGATCGTAACGATAGTGTCCTCGGTCATCGGTATCGCCGCCGGCGCGGTGCAGGGCTATTTCGGCGGCCGCACCGATCTGATCTTTCAGAGATTGCTTGAGATATGGGGCTCAACCCCCTCTCTTTACGTGATTATCATCCTGTTCGCGATCTTGGGGCGCAGCTTCTGGCTGCTGGTCTTTGTCTCGATCCTGTTCGGCTGGCCGGCGCTGGTCGGCGTGGTCCGGGCCGAGTTTCTGCGCGCGCGCAACTTTGAATATGTCCGCGCGGCGCGTGCGCTGGGGGTCAGCGACCGGGTCATCATGTTCCGCCATATCCTGCCCAATGCCATGGTCGCGACGCTGACCATGCTGCCCTTTGTCGTGACCGGGGTGATCTCGTCGCTGGCGGCGCTGGATTATCTGGGCTACGGGCTGCCGACCTCGGCGCCGTCGCTGGGCGAATTGGCCTTGCAGGCCAAGCAGAACCTGCAGGCGCCATGGCTGGGCTTCACCGCGTTTTTCACTTTTGCCATCATGCTGTCGCTTCTGGTCTTCGTCTTTGAAGGCATCCGCGACGCCTTCGACCCCAGAAAGACCTTCCGATGACGCCGGTTCTGCAAGTCGAAAACCTGCGCATCGGCTTTCGTCAGGACGGGCAGGTGGTGCCTGCGGTCAAGGGCGTCAGCTTTGCCATCGGCAAGGGCGAAACCGTGGCGCTGGTGGGCGAATCCGGCTCGGGCAAATCGGTCACGGCGCTGTCGACGGTCGGCCTGCTTGGCGACAGCGCGCAGCTGGAAGGTTCGGTGAAATACGCCGGGCGCGAGCTGGTCGGCGCCTCGGAAGCGGCGCTGCGTGCCGTGCGCGGCAATGACATCAGCTTCATTTTCCAAGAGCCGATGACCTCGCTGAACCCGCTGCACACGCTGGAACGGCAGCTGGGCGAAAGTCTTGCGCTGCATCAGCGCCTGCATGGCGCGCAAGCGCGGGCGCGGATCGTCGATCTGCTGACCCGCGTCGGCATCCGCGAACCGGAAAGCCGGCTCGCCGATTACCCGCATCAGTTTTCCGGCGGGCAGCGTCAGCGCATCATGATCGCCATGGCGCTGGCCAACGACCCCGAACTGTTGATCGCCGACGAGCCGACGACGGCGCTGGACGTGACCATTCAGGCCCAGATCATGGAGTTGCTGGCCGAGCTGAAGGCCTCGGAGCGTCTGTCGATGCTGTTCATCAGCCATGATCTGGGGCTGGTGCGGCGCATCGCCGACCGGGTCTGCGTGATGAAGGGCGGCGAGATCGTCGAACAGGGCCCGACCGCGCAGATCTTTGCCGATCCGCAGCATGAATATACCCGGATGCTGCTTGCCGCCGAACCCAAGGGCCGGGCCGAGCCGCTGGCGGGCGATCCGCCCGAGGTGGTGGCGACGCGCGACCTGAAGGTCTGGTTCCCGATCCAGCGCGGTTTCCTGCGCCGCACCGTCGGCCATGTGAAGGCGGTGAACGGCGCCACACTGTCGGTTCGCGCGGGCGAGACGCTGGGCATCGTCGGCGAGTCGGGCAGCGGCAAGACCACGCTGGCGCTGGCCGTGATGCGGCTGATCGCAAGCGAAGGACCGATCCTTTACATGGGCCGCGACATCGCGCAATTGCAGGGCCGCGCCATGCGGGGCCTGCGCCGCGACATGCAGATCGTGTTTCAGGATCCCTATGGCAGCCTGTCGCCGCGCATGACGGTCGAACAGATCATCGCCGAGGGGCTGGGCGTGCATGGGGTCGAGCCCGGCCGCAACCGCCGCGAGATGGTCGATGAGATCATGCGCGAGGTCGGGCTGGATCCGGCCAGCATGCACCGCTATCCGCACGAATTCAGCGGCGGCCAGCGCCAGCGCATCGCCATTGCGCGGGCGATGATCCTGCGACCCCGGCTGGTGGTGCTGGACGAGCCGACCAGCGCCTTGGACATGACGGTGCAGGTCCAGATCGTCGAGCTGTTGCGGCGTTTGCAGCGCAAGCATGGGCTGGCCTTCCTGTTCATCAGCCACGACCTGCGCGTGGTGCGCGCCATGTCGCATCAGATCATGGTCATGCGCGCGGGCGAGGTGGTCGAACAGGGCAGCACGGATGCGGTTTTCGATCACCCGCAAAACGATTATACTCAACGCCTGATCGAGGCGGCCTTCCTGACCAAGCTCGCATGAAAATCCTGCTCGTCCATCAGAACTTTCCCGGCCAGTTTCTGCATCTGGCGCCCGCGCTGGTCCGGCGCGGCCATGAGGTCATGGCGCTGACCGACGAACGCAACAACCGGCCCGCGCCGGTGCAGGTGGTGCGCTACAAGACGCCTGACGCCAATCCGGTGCGCGGCCTTGCGCGCAGCTATGCCGAACATGCCGAACGCGGCTGGCTGGCGGCGCGCGGCTGCCGGGCCCTGCGCGACCGGCACGGCTATACGCCCGACCTGATCCTTGGCCATTCCGGCTGGGGCGAGACGCTGTTTCTGCGCGAGATCTGGCCCGAGGTGCGGCTGCTGGTCTATGCCGAGCTGCTTTATCGCACGCGGGGGCAGGACGTGGGCTTTGATCCCGAAATCTCGCCCGACTCGGATGAGGGGCGGATCACCGCGCTGGCGCGTTCGGCGCATCTGATTCAGGGGCTGGTGCAGGCCGATGCGGGGCTGACGCCGACGCAATATCAGGCCGCCAGCTTTCCGCCCGAGCTGCGCCAGAAGCTGACCGTGATCCATGACGGCATCGACACCGACATCGTGTGCCCCAACCCCGAGGCCAGCCTGACCCTGCCCAATGGTCAGCTGCTGCGGGCGGGCGATGAGGTGCTGAGCTATGTCTCGCGCTCGCTTGAACCCTATCGCGGCTTTCACCGCTTCATGCGCGCGCTGCCGGCGGTGATGCGGGCGCGGCCGCAGGCGCAGGTGGTGCTGATCGGCGGCGATGGCGTCAGCTATGGCGGCAAGCCGCCGCATGCCGAGACATGGACGGCGGCGATGCTGGCCGAGCTTGACGGCCAGCTGGACCTGTCGCGCATCCATTTCCTGGGCCGGGTGCCCTATGCGCAATATCTATCGCTGCTGCAGGTGGCGCGGGTGCATTGCTACCTGACCTATCCCTTTGTCCTCAGCTGGTCGCTGACCGAGGCGCTGGCGGCGGGCTGTCATGTCGTCGCCTCGGACACCGATCCGGTGCGCGAACTGGTCCGCGACGGTCAGAACGGCCGGCTGGTGCCGTTCTTTGACGCTCCGGCGCTGGAAAAGGCGCTGATTCAGGGCCTTGCCGGTGACCCCGAGGCGCCGCGCCTGCGCGCCGCCGCCCGCCAGACCATCCTTGATGGCTATGACCTGAAACGCCAGAGCCTGCCCAGACTGGTGGAATGGGTCGAAAGCTTTGGCCCGCGCTAGGCGCCCGGGCCAAGGGTCGTGAACACGCTGATCGGGTCCGGCCCGTCGCCGGCAAAGGGCGGGCCGTCGCGAAAGCCCGCCTGTTCGTAAGGTCGCTGCGCCGGCAGGACCATCGCCTGACCGCATGTGGTTCGATTCGGGCTGTGTGTCGGCCTGCAACTCACCGACGTGGCTCTGAAACAGCGGCTCTAAATCCGCGACCATCGGATTTTCCTGCCTCAGCATCCTTTCCGCGATCCAGCCCCCCGCAGACTGCGAAGCCCCGGAGAAATAAGGACAAGCCTGCTTCCCAGCCTGCGCTCGGCGGAAATTTGCCGCCAAATGCCGGGGCAGGGTGGAACGCTGGTCCTGACCGGCGGGCAGGGCGGAACATCCTTCGTGGCGGGCGGGTTGGCCGGGCGCCGCCGCGGCTTGCCCAGAGCGCGGGGCAGGGTTACCTCATCACGCAATCCGGAGGGACGCGCATGTCTATCGTGATCGACAATATGACCAAAAGCTTTGGCGGCACCTCGGTGCTGCGCGGCATCGATCTGACCGTCGAGACCGGCGAGCTGGTCGCATTGCTGGGTCCGTCGGGTTCGGGCAAGACCACGCTGCTGAAGATCATCGCCGGGCTGGAATGGCCCGATGCCGGCAGCCTGACCGTGCATGGCGCCGACTGGCTGCGGCTGGCGGCGCAGGACCGCCGCATCGGCTTTGTGTTCCAGCATTACGCGCTGTTTCCGCATATGAGCGTGCGCGACAATATCGCCTTTGGCCTGACGGTGCGGCCGCGCGCCGAGCGGCCGGGCCGGGCGGTGATCGCCGCCAAGGTCGATGAGCTTTTGCATTTCCTGCAGATCGCGCATCTGGGCGATCGCTATCCGGCGCAATTGTCGGGCGGGCAGCGCCAGCGCGTGGCCCTTGGCCGGGCCTTGGCGATCCAGCCCACGGTGCTGCTGCTGGACGAACCCTTTGGCGCGCTGGATGCCGCCGTGCGCCGCGACCTGCGCGCATGGCTGCGCAATGTGCATGAGGAAACCGGCTCGACCACGATCTTTGTCACCCATGATCAGGAAGAGGCCTTTGAACTGGCCGACCGCGTGGTGGTGATGGGCGATGGCCGCATCGAGCAGATCGGCAATGCCGACCAGATCCACGACCACCCGGCCAGCCGTTTCGTCGCCGGCTTCATGGGCGCCACCATCGAGCTGCCGGTGCAGATGCATGCCGGCCGGGCTGAGGCACCGGGGCTGGACGCCAGCCGCCTGCCGCGCCGCGCCCTGGCCGATGGTCCAGCCACGCTGTTCCTGCGCCCCGATGACGTGGTGCCGGTGGCCGATCCCGCCGGGCGCTGGCAGGTCACGCGATGTACCTCGAACGGGGCGCTGCTGCGCATCGACCTCAGCGATGGCGCGGTGCAGATCCCGGTCGATCTGCCGCGCCGCGCCCCCGAGGCGCGCGGCCTGAGCAAGGGCAGCCGCGTCATCCTGCGCGCCGAGGCCGGCGCGATCTTTCCCGCCATGACCACCGTCCCCGGCCGCGAAGCCACGCCGGGCGCGGTCACCGCATTCCCCCGCAAGGAGAAATCCCTATGATCCCGAAATTCCGCATTGCCGCGCTGGCCCTGCTTCTGGGCGCGACCCCGGCCATGGCGCAGGACAAGATCCTGAACGTCAGCTATGACATCGCGCGCGAGCTGTTCGAGGCGCTGAACCCCGAATTCCAGACCTATTGGAAGGACAAGACCGGGCGCGACGTGACCATCGACCAAAGCCACGGCGGCTCGTCGAAACAGGCGCGCGCCATCCTCGAAGGGCTGCCGGCCGATGTGGTGACCTTCAATCAGGAAACCGACGTGGACGTGCTGGCCAAGAACGGCCTTGTCGAGGAAAACTGGCGCGAGGCGCTGCCGAACGCGGCCTCGCCCTATTATTCGCTGCCGGCGTTTCTGGTGCGCAAGGGCAACCCCAAGGGCATCAAGGACTGGTCGGATCTGGCGCGCGACGACGTCAAGGCGGTGTTCCCGAACCCGAAAACCTCGGGCAATGGCCGCTATACCTATCTTGCCGCCTTTGCCTATGGGCTGGCCAACAATGGCAATGACGTTGAAAAGGCCAAGGAATTCGTCGGCAAGATCTTTGCCAATGTCCCGGTCTTTGACACCGGCGGGCGCGCCGCGACCCAGACCTTTGCCGAGCGCAATATCGGCGACGTGCTGATCACCTTCGAGGCCGAGACCAAGGGCATCGCCAAGCAATATGCCGATCAGGGCTTTGAGGCGGTGACGCCGGCGACCAGCCTGTTTGCCGCCTTCCCGGTCGCCGTGGTGACCGAGAACGCGAAAAAGGACGGCGCGCTGGAGGTTTCGACCGAATACCTGAAATGGCTCTATACCCCCGAGGCGCAAGAGACGCTGGCCGAGAACCATTACCGCGTCACCGACAAGGATGTGGCCGCCAAACATGCTACCGAATTCCCCGAGGTGAAGCTCTTGACCGTGGATGAGGTCTTTGGCGGCTGGGGCAAGGTGCAATCCGAGCATCTGGCCGAAGGCGGCATTCTGGATCAGGTGTTTGTCAACCAATGACGGCGACGGCGATCAGGCCGAAACGCGTGCTGCCGGGGTTCTCGCTCAGCCTCGGCACGACGCTGTTGTTCGTGGCGCTGGTCATCCTGATCCCGGTGATCGCGCTGGTGCTGAAAGGGGCCGAGATCGGCCCGGCCCGGTTCTGGGCCATCATCACCGCGCCGCGCACACTGTCGGCGCTGCGGGTGACGGTGACGGCGGCCTTCGTCGCTACCGTCTTCAACGCGCTTTACAGGCTGCTGATGGCATGGGTGCTGACGCGCTATGAGTTTCCGGGCCGGCGCATTCTGGATGCGCTGATGGATGTGCCCTTTGCGCTGCCGACCGCCGTTGCGGGCATTTCGCTGACCGCGCTTTATTCGGCCAACGGCTGGTTCGGCGGGCCACTGGCGGGGCTGGGGATCGAGCTGGTCTATACGCTGGGCGGCGTGATCCTGGCGATGACCTTTACCTCGGTGCCCTTCGTCGTGCGCGCGGTCCAGCCGGTGCTCGAAGATCTGGACCCGGCGCTGGAGCAGGCGGCGATGACGCTGGGGGCGCGGCCTTGGGTGATCTTTCGCCGCGTGGTGCTGCCGGCGATCCTGCCGGCATGGCTGTCAGGCTCGACCATCGCCTTCGCCCGCAGTCTGGGCGAGTTCGGCGCCGTGGTGTTCATCGCCGGCAACCTGCCGTTCAAGACCGAGATCGCCGCGCTTCTGGCCTTTATCCGGCTTGAGGAATACGACTATCAGGGCGCGGCCGCCATCGCGCTGGTGCTGCTGGTGCTGGCGCTGGTGCTGCTGGCCTTTTCCAACTGGCTGCAATTCCGCGCCGCCCGCCATCTGGAGGCCCGGCGATGAGCCTTGCTGCCCCGCAAGCCCGCGCCGGCGCCCATGCCCCCGGCCAAAGCCGCGCCATGCCACGCCTGCTGATCGGTCTTGCCGTGGTGCTGACCGCGATCATCGTCGTGGTGCCGCTGGTCTTTATCTTTTGGCGGGCCTTTGCGCAGGGCTGGGCCAGCTATCTGGGCAATATCACCGATGCGCAGACGCTGCATGCGATCTGGCTGACGGCGCTGGTGGCGGTGATCGTGGTGCCGGTCAACATCGCCTTTGGCATCGCCGCCGCATGGGCCATCACCCGCTTTCGCTTTCCCGGCCGCAAGCTGCTGGTGACGCTGATCGAGATCCCGTTCTCGATCTCGCCGATCATCGCCGGCATCTGCTACTTGCTGCTTTACGGGCGGCAGGGGCTGTGGGGGCCGTGGCTGGCCGCGCATGATCTGAAGATCATGTTCGCCCTGCCGGGGATCGTGCTGGTCACCATGTTCGTCACCGCGCCCTTTGTCGCGCGCGAGCTCTTGCCCCTGATGCAGGCGCAGGGCTCAGAGCAGGAAGAGGCGGCGGTGACGCTGGGCGCGCGCGGCTGGCAGGTGTTTTCGCGCGTGACGCTGCCCAATATCCGCTGGGCGCTGCTTTACGGCGCGGTGCTGTGCACGGCGCGCGCGGTGGGGGAATTCGGCGGCGTCTCGGTGGTTTCGGGAAGCATCCGGGGTCAGACCAACACGCTGCCGTTACAGATCGAGCTGATGTTCAATGACCTGAACACCACCGGCGCCTTTGCCGCCGCCTCGACCCTGACGGTGATCGCGCTGATCGTGCTGATCATCAAGGCTGCGCTGGAAAGTCGCAGATAGGCAAGAGCGGGCATTGCCGGTGGACTTGACGCCCCCGCTGCCCTTAGGCTGATGGCCATGGAAACCGTGACGCAAGACCCTCCGACTGCCTGCCCAAGCCTGCCCAAGCCGCGTAGCTTCTGGCAGCGCATCGCCGACCGGATGGCGGCGCTGCTGCATGCCGCCCGCCCGGCGACGCCGCCCGAAAAATCAGTGGCCTTCACCATTGCGGTGATCGCGCTGGGGGCCAAGCTTGCCAAGGCCGACGGCACGGTGGCGCGCGCCGAGGTGGCGGCATTCCGTCGTGTTTTCATCATCCCGCGCTCCGAGGAACAGAACGCGGCGCGGGTCTTTGATCTGGCGCGTCAGGACGTGGCCGGGTTCGACGCATGGGCCGGGCGCATCGCGCGGATGTTCCCGCAGGGCGATCCGGTGCTGGATGATGTTCTGGAGGGGCTTTACATCATCGCCGTCGCCGATGGCGTTCTGAACGAGGCCGAGCTGGTGTTTCTGGACGAGGTCGCGCGGATCTTCGGCATCTCGGCCGAGGCGGCTGCGGCGATCCGGGGCCGGCATGATCGTGGCGCCGGCTGCCCGTCCTGCGATGTGCTGGGCATCGCCCCCGACACGCCCTTGCCTCAGGCCAAGCAGCGCTGGCGCGAGCTGATCCGCGAAAGCCACCCCGACCGCGCCATCGCCCGTGGCCTGCCGCCCGAGGCGATCCGGCTGGCCGAGGCCCGCACCCGCGCGCTGAATGACGCCTGGGACGCATTCCGCAATCAGGCCCGGTTCCGCACCGCCTGAGGCCGGGGCCAAGTTTCACGTGCCCCCGGCGGAACCGTGATGGCTGCGGACAGGTTTTTCCTGCATGTTGAGGAGAGTTTGCCATGTCCCGTCGCCTTGTGCTGGTCCTTGCGTTGCTGGCAACGCCCGTTCTGGCCCAGACCTATGAGCCGCCGCGCGCCGGGGATCCGGGTGCTGCGTCCGACGATCCGTTCCAGCAGGGGCTGGAGCAGTTCATGCAGAATCTGCTGGACCGGGCCCAGCCCTCGCTGGACCGGCTGGGGCAGGATCTGGGCGGGCTTGCGCAGCGCATGGGGCCGGTGCTGGGCGAGCTGGGCGATCTGATGGATGACGTCAGGAATTATCAGGCGCCCGAGCGGCTGGAAAATGGCGACATCCTGATCCGCCGCCGCGCCGATGCGCCGCCGCCGCCCGAGATCGGCCCGAACCTGCGCGACATGATGCGCCCGGCCCCGGAACGTGCGCCGGGGCAGGCGCCTGCCGATCCGCCCGCCGATCTGCGCGAGGCGCCGGGCGGCGACATCGAGCTGTAGCCTGCGCAGAATTCGCTTTGCCTTGCGCGGCGCTGCGCTATCCTGAACCCGTAGCCGCGGGAAGGAGGAACCCCAGCCATGCCCCAGATTGCCGAAGATTTTCAGGGTCAAACCGTCATCTGCACCTTTGACGTGACGCCGGGCTCGGCGCATGACGTTCTGGACGCGCTGACGGCCGCCTATGACGAGGTCATCAGCCGCCAGCCCGGTTATGTCGCAGGCGCCATCCATCTGAACGACGCCCAGACCCGCATCGCCACCTATTCGCAATGGCGCGCGCGCGGCGATTATCAGGCCATGCTGCGCAGCCCCGAGATGCGGGAACGCAATCGCGGCATCAACGCCATGTGCCGGCATTTCGAGCCGGTGATGTATGACGTGGTCGGCACCTGGGAGGCCTGAGCCCGCAGCCGGCGCCAATCATGCTGCGGTTGCGAAAACGGGTGCATCCTCCACGACTTGCCCCTAGTCTGGACTGAATCAAGGAACCGCGAGGGGGCAGGAATGGCGGGACGCATCATCACCGTGGCGCAGCAAAAGGGCGGCTCGGGCAAGACGACGATCGCGATCAATCTGGCGGTCGAGTTGCGCACGCGCGGCCATTCGGTCGCGCTGCTCGATACCGACCCGCAAGGCAGCATGGGGCGCTGGTTTCTTGAACGCCTGCAACGTCTGGGCGAGGATGAGGCGCTGGAGTTCACCACGTCCTCGGCCTGGGGGGCGAGCTACGAATCCGAAAAGCTGAAAAAGCGCTTTGATTACGTCATCGTCGACACGCCGCCCAAGATCGACAGCGACCTGCGCCCGGCCTTGCGGGTGGCCGATCTGGTCGTGGTGCCGGTGGCGACCAGTCAGGTCGATCTGTGGGCAACCGAGGGGGTGCTGGATCTGGCCCGGCGCGAGCGGTGCGAGACGCTGATCGTGCTGAACCGCACCCGGCCCAACACCCGTCTGGCCATCGAGATCGCCGAAAAGGCCAGCGAGCTTGGTGCCGAAGTGGCGCAGGCGCAGGTCGCCAACCGCGTCGCCTATGCCGAGACACTGGGGCAGGGCCTTGGCGCGGGCGACACCAGCCGCACCGGCGCCGCGCGCGGCGAGATCGAGGTGCTGACGGACGAGGTGCTGACCCGGCTGCCCTGACCGGCAAGGCCCGGCGGCCGGGCAGGGCGCACAAGACCGCCAACCCGCCGCAACTGAACCACAAGACCCCGGTGCGCGTTCCCCTGAACCAACCTTTCAGGGAGCGAGCCGATGAAACCTGTCCTGCCTGCCATCCTGCTGGCGCCGCTGTTGCTGGTCGCCTGCGCCCCTACGCCACCCTCGCCCGTCGTCGTGGTCGAGCTGCCTGCGGGGGACAGCTGCGGCGCCTCGCGTTATCAGTCGCTGATCGGCCAGACCGGCCCGGCGCTGATGCTGCCGGGCGATGCGGTCTACCGCGTCTTCAAGACCGGCGATCCCGTCACCTCGGATTTCAACGCGGCGCGGCTGAACTTCGAGACCGACAAGCGCGGCAAGCTGCTGCACGTCACCTGCGGCTAATCCGCAAGGCTGCGGAATACCTGCGGCAAGGTCTCGGCCAGATCCTCGGCGATCAGGCCGGGACCGAACCGGCGCGCCGCCTCGGCATGGAGCCAGGCTCCGGTCGCCGCCGCATCCAGCGGCGCAAAGCCGCGTGCAAGCAAGCCGGTGATCAGCCCCGACAGCACATCGCCTGAACCTGCCGTGGCCAGCCACGGCGCCGCCTGCGCGCCGGTGGCCGCGGCGATCCGGGCCTGACCTTCGGCCGTCGAGATCACCGTATCCGGCCCTTTCAGCAGCACCGTCGCCCCCGCCCGCGCCGCCGCCATCCGCACGGCGTCCAGCCGCGACGGTGCCGGCCCCTTGTCGCGGCCATCGCGCAGCATCCGGCCCAGATCGGGAAAAAGCCGGGCAAACTCACCCTCATGCGGGGTCAGGATCGCCGCCCGGTGCATCTGCGCAAACAGCACGTCCGGCCCATCGGCAAAGGCGCTGAGCGCATCTGCATCCAGCACCAGCGGCCGGCCGGCGCGCAGCGCCTCGGGCACCAGCGCCCGCGCCCGTGCAAGGCCCAGGCCCGGACCAAGGCACAGCGCGTTCAGTCGGCTGTCGCGCAACAGCCACGCAAGGCTTGCCGCCTCGTCGATGGTGCTCAGCATGATGGCATCCAGCCTTGCGGCATTTTCGGGCATCGCCTCGGCGGGCACGGCCAGCGTCACCAGCCCGGCGCCGGCCCGCAGCGCGGCGCGGGCGGCCAGCCGGGCGGCGCCGCCCTTGCCCGGCCCGCCGCCAAGGATCAGCGCATGGCCATGGCTGTATTTATGCCCCGCGCGTTTCAGCAGCGCCGGCGCCGGCCCTGCCAGCAGCGCGCTGTCGCCCGCCGCCGTCTGCCATGGCTCCAGCCCGATGTCGCAGGTCTCGACCCGGCCCGACAGCGTGCCGCCATCGCCCAGCACATGGCCCAGTTTGGGGCGGTGAAAGGTCACGGTCAGCGCCGCCTCGGGCAGGGGCTGATCGCCTAGCACCCGGCCGCTGTCGGCGCAAAGCCCGCTAAGCATGTCGAGCGCCGCGATCGGACAGCCCGAGGCGCCGATGGCGCGCAGAAGCCCGGCGATTTCCGGGGCCAGCGCCCGCGACAGGCCGGTGCCGAAAAGCGCATCGACGCAAAGCGCGATCGGCTGTCCGGGCCCGGCCGGCGCCAGATCCGACACCGGTCCCGTCCATTCCGCCGCGGCGGCGCGGGCATCGCGGGTGGCGGGCGGCGCCATGGCCGCGACGCGCACCTGACAGCCCTTCCGCGCCAGATGCCGGGCCACCACATAGCCGTCGCCACCATTGTTGCCAGGCCCGCAGAGAATCAGCACCGCACCCGCCCCGGTCGCAAGCGCGGGCCAGCGGATCAGCAGCTGCTCGGCGGCGGTGGCGCCGGCGCGCTCCATCAGTTGCAGCCCGGTCACGCTGCCGCTGTCCATGGCAGCCTGTTCCACCGCGCGCATCTGCCGAGTCGTCAGGATTTCCCGGCCAGCGCCCAAAATTCCTGCACATCGCTTGGGCTTTATGCTCATATTTTAGGCTCTCCGGCTGGTTTCGGCGTTTCCATGCTGCTTTCCCCATCATGCCTCATGGACGTGCCCCATCAAACCGGCCAATCAGGTCGCAGGCAAGTCGCGAGGAAGGAACAGGCGATGAAGAAAGTCGAAGCCATCATCAAGCCCTTCAAACTGGATGATGTGAAGGAGGCGCTTCAGGAAGTGGGCGTTCAGGGCCTTTCGGTGACCGAGGTCAAGGGTTTTGGCCGTCAGAAGGGTCATACGGAACTGTATCGCGGCGCCGAATATGTCGTCGACTTCCTGCCCAAGGTGAAGATCGAGATGGTGCTTCCCGATGATCTGGTGGAAGTTGCCGTCGATGCGATCATCTCTGCCGCCCGCACCGAAAAGATCGGCGACGGCAAGATCTTCATCCTGCCGGTCGAGCAGGCGATCCGGATCCGCACCGGTGAAACCGGCGACGACGCGGTCTGATTTGCCTGTCCGGCCCCGCCGGAACCCGATGTTGAATTGACCCGGCCGCGGCGGCCGGGGTGACTGAATGGAGGAAGGACCCCAATGAAAGTCAAGGATGTTCTGGATCTGATGAAGGCGGAAGACGTCGAATACGTCGACATCCGCTTCACCGATCCCAAGGGCAAGCTGCAGCACGTCACGCTGGTCGCCGACCTGGTGGACGAAGATTTCTTCGAAGAAGGCTTCATGTTCGACGGCTCGTCGATCGCCGGCTGGAAGTCAATCGACCAGTCCGACATGAAGCTGATGCCGGATCCGTCCTCGGTCTACATCGACCCCTTCTATGCCGAAAAGACGCTGTGCGTGCATTGCAACGTGGTCGAGCCCGACACCGGCGAAGCCTATGCCCGCGACCCGCGCGGCACCGCCGTCAAGGCCGAGGCCTATCTGAAATCCTCGGGTATCGGCGATACGGCCTATTTCGGCCCGGAAGCCGAGTTCTTCCTGTTCGACGACGTGAAATACCAGATCTCGCCCCAGAAGGTCTCGTTCGAGATCGACTCGGTCGACGCCGCATGGAACACCGACACCGCCTATGAAGACGGCAACCTCGGTCACCGCGCGCCCCACAAGGGCGGCTATTTCCCGGTGAACCCGGTCGATGCCGCTCAGGACATCCGCGGCGAGATGCTGTCCACCATGAAGCGCATGGGCATCAAGGTCGACAAGCACCACCACGAGGTCGCCTCGGCCCAGCACGAGCTGGGGATGATCTTTGGCGGGCTGGTGCAACAGGCCGACAATATTCAGAAATACAAATACGTCATCCACAACGTGGCTGCCGCCTATGGAAAATCGGCGACCTTCATGCCGAAGCCGATGAAGGGCGACAATGGTTCCGGCATGCACGTGAACATGTCGATCTGGAAAGACGGCAAGCCGCTCTTCGCCGGCGACAAATACGCCGACCTCTCGCAAGAGGCGCTGTATTTCATCGGCGGCATCCTGAAGCACGCGAAGGCGCTGAACGCGCTGACCAACCCGGCGACCAACAGCTACAAGCGCCTGATCCCCGGCTTCGAGGCCCCCGTTCTGCGCGCCTACTCGGCCCGCAACCGCTCGGGCTGCGTGCGGATTCCGTGGACCGAATCGCCGAAAGCCAAACGCGTCGAGGCCCGCTTCCCCGATCCGGCCGCGAACCCCTATCTGGCCTTCGCCGCCCTGCTGATGGCGGGTCTGGACGGGATCAAGAACAAGATCGATCCGGGTCCGGCTTCGGACAAGGACCTTTACGATCTGCCGCCCGAAGAGCTGGCCGAAATCCCGACCGTCTGCGGCTCGCTGCGCGAGGCGCTGGAAGAGCTGGAAAAAGACATGGACTTCCTGCTGGCGGGCGACGTCTTCACCCGCGACCAGCTGGAAGGCTACATCAAGCTGAAATGGGAAGAGGTCTATGCCTACGAGCATACCCCCCATCCCATCGAATACGCGATGTATTACAGCTGCTGATTACGGCAGCGGGACAGAGACAGGAAAGCCGCCCCAAGGGGCGGCTTTTTTTATGGCTGGTGGTTGGCGTGAGACATGCAAGCGCTCACGGCTCACGGCTCACGGCTCTGGGTGAGAGGCAGCGGCAGCGGCAGAGGTTAACGAACCAGCAAGAACCGCGATCCCGCGAGATATGCGTTCCCCTGCCAGCCGGAGGCGCTATGCCTCATGATTGCGTCGTCAGCCTTTTTCCCCGGACTAAGCGCGATCATTCACAAAAGTTGCCCTCGGCTGCCGCGTAACACGCTATATTTGGGCTTCGTTGGTCGTCCCTCCGGCAGCCCGTAACCCTTAACAAGCCGCCCGTCGTCGCTCCCCGCACCGTGCCTCACCTGACAATCCGCCCAGGTCCTCGTCGGTCTCATTTCAGATCAAGCACGATCCTTAACAAGCCACCCGCGGTTGCCCTCTACGCTGCCTCTGTCCCGTGCCGCGGCCAAGGATGCGGCCCAGCCCTCGCTGGCTTCCTCCTGATCAAGTGCGATCGTTGACAGGTCGCCCGCTGCCTGCCGGTCTTAACAAGCCCGCCGCACGATACCCCCGCGCTACCGTCCCTTAGCCCTCGTCCGCCTCCTCCGGATCCAGCGCAATCATGAACAGGTCGCCCGCCGCCTCCATGCGCCGGATCGCGGCCACGACCTGATCCATCGCCTCTTCGGCATCGCGCGCCGAGACCCGGCCAAGCGCCTCCATCTCTTCGCGCATCGTCTCGGCCAGACGCGAGGAGAGGCCGCTCAACAGGAATTCGACCGTCGGCTCGTTGGCACCCTTGGCGCCGGCAAGGGCTTTGATCAGCACCGTGCCCTCGACCTCGCGGGTGATGCGGGCGATGTCGCGCGGATCGATCCGGCTCGGGATATTGGCCCATGTAAAGATGGTCTTGCGCACCTCGCCGGCAAAGCCGGCATCGTCGTCGTCCAGACCCGCCAGCACGCTGTCGCGCGTGGCCGAGGGCGAAAAGTTCAGGATCGCCCCGACCTTGTCCACCGCCTTGCCCTCCAGCGCCGAGCGCGGGATGGCATCGGCGGCCTGAATCAGCGCCTGACCGATGCGGCGCAGGGCCGGGGCCTCGACCATGCCGGTCAGCGACATGGCATAGGCAATCTGTCGCGCCAGATCGGAGGGCAGCAGGCCAAAGACTTCGGCCGCGCGCGGCACCGGCAGTTTGGAAAACATCACGGCGGCAATCTCGACCGCCTCGGTCCGCGCCAGTTCGGCCAGCAGCGGCGTCGATAGCGCCGCGATCCGGTCCCAAGGATCGCCGCTGCCGTTCAGCGCCGCCATCCGCCGCAGCCGGTCGGTGGTGTCGGGCGACAGATGCCCGTCCAGCAGGTCCAGCGTGCCGTCGATATCGCCGGGAAAGCTGACCCCCACCGCCTCGAGCATGTCGCAGAATTCGCCGATGACCGCATTGCGGGTATCGCGGTCGATCAGGCCCATCATGGCCATTTCCTGCGCCAACTCGGCCTGCAGGCCGGGGGGCAGGCGGGCAAGCTCCATATCCTCACCCTCGCCCAGCACCAGACGCACGATCACCGCCGCCTTCTGCTTGGCTGTCAGCCCTGTCTTGTCGATCGCCGCCATGGCCATAAGACCGCCCCCGATTCCGCTTCTTCGGGGACAGTCTGGCATCATTTGGCGAACATGCGGTTAATGCTGGGGATTTGAACCAAAAACCCGGGCAAAGATCGTGTCGACATGCTTGGTGTGATAGCCCAGATCGAATTTCTCCTCGATCTCGGCGGGCGACAGGGCCGCGGTCACCTCGGCATCGGCCAGAAGCTCGGTCTTGAAATCGGCGCCCTTTTCCCAGACCTTCATCGCATTGCGTTGCACTAGGCGATAGGCGTCTTCGCGCGATACGCCGGCCTGCGTCAGCGCCAGCAGGACCCGCTGCGACATGACCAGACCTTTGAATTTGTTCATGTTCTTCAACATGTTCTCGGGGTAGACCACCAGCTTTTCAATCACCCCGGCCAAGCGGTTCAGCGCAAAATCCAGCGTGATGGTGGCGTCCGGGGCGATGCCACGCTCGACCGAGGAATGGCTGATATCGCGTTCATGCCACAGCGCCACGTTCTCCATCGCCGGGACCACGGCCATGCGCACCAGCCGGGCAAGCCCGGTAAGGTTCTCGGTCAGCACCGGATTGCGCTTGTGAGGCATGGCCGACGAGCCCTTCTGGCCGGGGCTGAAGAACTCTTCGGCTTCAAGCACTTCGGTGCGCTGCATGTGGCGGATCTCGATGGCGACATTCTCGACCGAGCTGGCGATGACGCCCAGCGTGGCAAAGAACATGGCGTGGCGGTCGCGCGGGATCACCTGCGTGCTGATCGGCTCGGGGCGCAGGCCGAGCTGGGCGCAGACATGTTTCTCGACCGCCGGGTCGATATTGGCAAAGGTGCCGACGGCGCCGGAAATCGCGCCGGTCGCGACTTCCTCGCGCGCAGCTGCAAGGCGGGTCTTGTTACGGTCCATCTCGGCATAGAAGCGGGCGAAGGTCAGGCCCATGGTGGTCGGCTCGGCGTGAATGCCGTGGCTGCGGCCGATGCGGACGGTGTCCTTGTGCTCATAGGCGCGTTTTTTCAGCGCGGCCAAGACCTTGTCCATATCGGCCAGCAGGATGTCGGCGGCGCGCACCAGTTGCACGTTCAGCGTGGTGTCCAGCACGTCCGACGAGGTCATGCCCTGATGGACGAAGCGGGCCTCGTCGCTGCCGATATGTTCGGCGAGATGCGTCAGAAAGGCGATGACGTCATGTTTCGTCACGGCCTCGATCTCATCAATGCGGGCGACGTCGAATTCGACGTCCTTGGTGCGCCAGACGGCCTCGGCATTGGCGCGCGGGATCACGCCCAGATCGGCCTGCGCATCGCAGGCATGGGCCTCGATCTCATACCAGATCTTGAACTTGGTCTCGGGCGACCAGATGGCGACCATTTCGGGGCGGGAATAGCGCGGGATCATCGGAACCTCCTGAGGTTTGCACGGGTTCTAGCCGCTTGGCGGCTGGCCCGCAACTGCACCCGGCACATCACAGAACCACCGCGCAGTCCGGTTGTGCGCCGTTCACCACCTGCAACGCCTTGTCCAAAGCCCGGCTCTCGCCTAGCAAACAGAGACCATTGGGGAAGCTGCGATGACCAACCGTATTGCTGTGTTTCTGTGCCTGGCGATCCTGGCGCTATTTCTGGCCGATGCCTTTTTCCTGCACTGGGACCTGCCGGTCGTGCTGGGCAAAAGAATGGCAAGCCTGATCGAATATCTCAGCTTCTGGCGCTAAGGCATTGTGAGTGCATAGCTAGTTTGCTGGAGGCGGGCTGGATAGCTCTTCGATCAGCAAGCGGCTGACGGCGGCGGCCTCGGGGCCCATCTGGCCGATCAGGTCGCGCAACAGGGCGATCATATGCGGACGCTCTTGCGGTCTGCGGGCCGCGAATTCAAGAAAGATCATCATGGCGGCGCGCCGGTGGCTTACCAGCTCGGCTTCCAGTGCCCTGATGCGCGATTCCAGATCATTCACAGTGGTCATGCTGACGCTCCATACCACGCCGGACTGTAGTGGTTGTCTGCCTGCATCGCATCAGCGTCCAGACACGGGTGTGGGCAGGCGCAGGGCGCGCAATCGGGGTCTGAACCGGGCCGGCAAAGCGACAACATCGTGAGATTATATCGGCTTGCACGGGAAAGCGCCATAGACGGGCGTACGGCATGACCTGTCAATTCCAGATCAAATTGCGCGGCACTTCGCGCTTGCCCGCAGCCCATCCGCGCGCATGATGCGGCAATGAGCGACATTCTTCAGAAGCATCTCGTTTTCGCGCCTTGGGTCGATCCGCGCACCCGCCGTCTGCCGGGCACCATCCCTGTCACCGAGGCGGATTGGCTGGTTCAGGACGACGCCTTCTCCAAGCAGTTGGAATTGCGGGAAAAGCTGCTCACCGAGCGTCCCGAGACCGTGCACCGCCTGTACACCGGTTGTACACCGGCCGCGCAAGAGCTTTACGATTGGGTTTTGCGGTTGCTGCCCGCGCGCGGCTACGAGGTCGGCAACAAGATCCGTCGGCCGGACGGAGGCGAGGTGGTGCCGAACCGCGATCAGCCGCTGCTGACGCTGGGCCGGCTGGTGGCCGAGGATCTGTGCCTGATGATTCCCGGCTCGGCGGAGACCGGCGGCGAGGGCGAGCATATTCTGGGCGGCGCCATCCTGTGCTTTCCGGCCGGCTGGACGCTGGCGCAGAAGTTCATGCGCCCGATGATGCGCATCCACAAGCCGGTGGCGAAATACACCGAGGATGTCGGCACGCGCGTCCAGCGTCTGCTGGACGGGGTGCGCCCGGGTATGGGTCTTATGCGTGGCACGGCGCATCACTCGAATGCGCCGCTGCACAATCCCCGCACCGAAGAGGCCGGGCGCGTTCCGCAGGGCGCGCTGCCCTTTATCCGGGTCGAGCGGCAATGCCTGTTCCGTCTGCCCGAGACCGGGGCGGTGGTGTTCTCGATCCATACTTCGGTGATCCGCGAGGAGGACCTGTCGGAGGAACAGACAGCGGCGCTGAAAGAATGGCCGATCCGCGAGGCGGCGTGAAGGAGTGTTTGGTTGCCTTGGTGGCGCGAGAGATACGGCAGAATTGCGGCATCCATAACGCTGCCGCTGGGAAACGGTGGCTTTGGCCAGCGCGGCGCGCTTGGCCTCATATTCAGCCTCCGGCTCACTGATGCTCAGGGTGGCGCGCATGCTCACAATCTCGGATCTGGTGAGGACGGCGAGCATTCATGTGCGCACCCCCACGGCTTTACCGGTTCAATTCACGGCACCGAGGCGCGCTGCGCCGATTCAAACGCTCAGACAGAGCCGACTTTGCGGCATATTCGGCATCGCAATCTGAGCCACTTGGCTCAGATAAGCAGCTGTTTTTGTTGATGCCATTTGACGAAGTGGCGGAGGGGATGGGTCTGACGTCGAACCTTCTCTACCTATCAACAAACTGATTTAAATGAATTTTTTTGAAGGCGCGCCCGACACTGCTTATCTTTCGAGGCCACGAGTTTGGCACCTCGCGACATGCGCAGGTGGCGTTATGCGGCACGATCGCTTTGGTGGTCCACCCAGAGGATTGATCCGCGTGCGTTGGAAGCGCGTAATGTAGTCAGGCAGAGCTGAGGAGCCGGGGATGTTTCAGGTATTGGGTCTCTATGTCATCACAGCCATCATCTTCCTTGGTCTCGATTTCATGGGGATCAAATTTCTCATCCGGCCACTTTTCGACAAGCACGTCCCGCAGCTTCTGGCGGCCGAGTTGCGGCTTGGGGCTGCGGCGGCCTTCTATCTGTTCTATGTTGCCGGCCTTTTGTGGCTGATTTCGCTTCCCGCTCTCAAGGAGGGCCAGCCTTTGCAGGCACTGATTGGCGGCATGATCCTCGGGGCTCTCTGCTACGGCACCTATGAAATGACGAACTATGCCACGCTGGCGGGATGGTCCATCGAGCAGGTTGCGGCGGACATGCTGTGGGGAACTCTTCTGACCGGGTTTTCGGCATGGGCAGGCGTTGCCGTCCTCAGCGGCAAACTTGCCTGATCGCGTCAGTTCAAGCGCGAGGCCCATCGCAGTGAGAGCGAATAGGGCAGCAGCCGCAACAGTTTGACGGCAAGGGTGAAGCGTTTGGGGAAATGAATCTCGAAGGCACGGCCGCGCAGGCCGCGCATCACCTGACGCGCAGCGTCCTCGGGTTCGATGAGCGCGGGCATCTTGAAGGTGTTTTTCGCGGTCAACCGGGTGCGGACGAAACCGGGACAAACCAGCCGCACGTCGAGACGCGGAGCAAGCTCCAGCCGCAGGCTTTCGGCAAGGTTGTTCACCGCAGCCTTGGTCGCCGAATATGCCTGGCCGCCCGGCAGACCGAAATACCCGGCAACTGATCCGAACAGAACCAGTTGCCCGCCGTCGCGCAGCAACGGCGGGCACAGTCGCGCCACCTCGAACATGCCCAGCAGATTCACCTGGACCAGTTTCTGCGTCCGTGCGCGATCCAGATCGGCAATCCGTGCCGGATCGTAAAGGGCGGCGGTGCAGATCACGGCATCAAGCTTTCCCGCAGCGGAAAGCTGTGTGATTGCCTGTTCAAGGCTTTCCGGCGCTGCAACATCGACGGGAAGCACCTCTGCGCCGGGACAGACCCCGGCCAGTTCATCGAGATCGGCCAGGTTGCGTGCCGAAAGCACCAGCTTCGCGCCTTCATTGCTGAGCGCGCGGGCAAGGGCATGTCCGATGCCGGCGCTTGCGCCGATGATCCAGATGCGTTTGCCCGCAAAGGACTTCATCGCTCAAATCCGGAACAGCGGCTGTAACAGGCGCGGCAGGAAGGATCGGAAACGTAATGTCGCATCGGTCGCCGCCAGACAGATGCAGGGCTGACCGGGATCGGCCACAGGTTGGTGGTCGGTCGCGGCATCGGCGGTTTCCACATCGCCGCGCTTGAACCTGCCGGCGCTGTCGGAGAAGCTTCCTTGCAGCACCAGCGTCAGTTCAAGCCCGCCATGCCCATGCTCCGGCACGGCCTTGCCCGGAGGGATATAGAGCAGCCTGAGCGAGCCTTCCTTGTCGGCGGAGATCACCTGCTGGCGTATGCCGCCGCCCAGCATCCGCCAACGCGGCGGCTGGCCGTCGAGCGCCTGCATCAGCGGCGCGGGGAAAATACCCGACGGACCGACAGGCCGCAGGGGTGCCGACCGATCCAGCGCCGCCATGACCTGTGCCCGCGCATCGGCGCTTAGCGCGACGCCCTCAAGACTCTCAAGCATCACACCACCCAGAACGTCTTCGGCCTCGAGGCGCGCGCGGCAGGTGTCGCAAAGCGAAAGATGTGTGGCGACGACGACGGCAAATGGATGGGGAAGACTGCCCAGTTTGTAGGCATCAAGCAGATCATCGCTGATGTGATAAGCAATCTGCGTCATCGATTCAGGCCCCTCAATTCGTGCCTGAGGCGATCCAGCCCCAGTCGAATCCGCGATTTTACCGTCCCCAGGGGCAAGCCTGTCATCTGACTGATCTGGCTGTATGGCAAATCCTCGACAAATGCTTTCTGGATGGTTGTCCGCTGTTCGGATGAAAGATTCGTGAGCGCTTCACGCAACAGGGCCGCCTCTTGCCGCAGCGCGAGGATCTGCTCGGCATCGGGTTCAAGATCGGGCGGTTCTTCGATCGTTTCCGGCAATGGCAGAGGCTTGCGGCGGGCAAGGTCGATCTTGCGGTTGCGGGCGATGCGATAGATCCAGCTGGCGGCCTGGGCGCGATGCGGGTCGAACTGCCCGGCCTTGTGCCAGACCGCCAGCATGACGTCCTGAACGATGTCCTCGGCGCTGCCATCGCGGAGGCCGGACCCCAGGAGCATGGCTTTCAACCGAGGTGCGAAATGATCGAAAAGGCGCGCGAAAGCATCGCGGTCGCGACGGTCGCGAACCGCCAGCAGCGCCTCGGTCATTGGGTCGGTCGGGCTGTCTGTCACACCATCCTGCTCCATGTCTGCGCCCAGCTTGACCGGCGGCGCGCCAGCCCGCAAGGCTGCATCGACCGGGCGAATACTGTCGTCGGACATGGTTGAATGTGCACTCATGTGTTGGATTACGTCACCGGATCGGGTCCGGATCATTCGTTTTCCAGGATCGTTTGATCCGGCTTCGGTGTTTCCTCGTATTCAAGATGTTGACGACGCGGGATTGCAGGATGCCTTTCGACCAGAGCCATGGCGCACCGCAGCGCATTGCCATTATCGGCGGCGGGATTTCCGGCCTGGCGGCGGCGCGGCTGCTGTCGCGCCATCATCAGATCACGCTTTATGAGGCCGAGCCGCGGCTGGGCGGCCATGCCCGCACTGTCCACGCCGGACGGCATGGCGATCGGGCGGTAGATACCGGCTTCATCGTCTTCAACTATTCGAACTATCCCCATTTTACCGCGATGCTGCGCGATCTGGATGTGCCGGTCGAGAAAAGCGATATGAGCTTTGGCGTTTCGCTGAATGGCGGCCGGCTGGAATATGCGCTCCGATCAGCAGATGCGCTGTTCGCGCAGCGCCGCAACCTGGTCATCCCCGGCTTTTACGGCATGGTCCGTGACATTGTGCGTTTCAACGCCAGAGCCGAGGCCGAGATGGAATCTGCGCCCGGCCTGACCATCACCGACCTTCTGGACCGGATGCGCCTTGGGCGACGGTTCCGGGAGCATTACCTGTTTCCGATCTGCGGTGCGATCTGGTCCACCCCGTCAGATGTGATCGGCAGTTTTCCCGCCCATGCGCTGATCGGGTTTCTGCGCAACCACGCCCTGATGTCCAAGGGCGGCGCGCATCAGTGGTGGACCATATCAGGCGGCAGCGCCGCCTATGCCAGTCGGTTGACGGCCAGCCTGCTGAGGCACGGCGTCGCGATCCGCCCCGGAACGGCGGTGCAGTTCGTGAAGCGTGACGGCATCGGTGTCCTGCTGCACGCGCCGGGTTGCGAGCCGGAACGCTTTGATCAGGTGATTTTCGCCACCCATGCCGATCAGACCCTGGCCATGCTTGCCGATCCGTCCGGGCAAGAGCGGGCGGCCCTAGCCGCTGTGCGCTTTCAAGCGAACCGCGCCCTGCTGCATCGGGATCCGCAAGTGATGCCGCGCCGCCGCCGATGCTGGAGTTCGTGGGTCTATCGCGGTGGACCAGACGAGACGACAGGTGGCGGGATCGGGGTCAGTTACTGGATGAACCGCCTTCAGAACATTCCCGAGGACGATCCCCTGTTCGTGACCCTTAACCCGCGGGTCGTTATCCCCGATGAGGCGGTCTACGATGAAGTCACCTTTCATCATCCGGTGTTCGATCAGGCAGCGCTGGTGGCACAGGGACAGATTGCAGCCCTTCAAGGGCAGCGCGGCACATGGTTCGCCGGCGCCTGGCTGCGTAACGGCTTTCACGAAGACGGCTTCGCCAGTGCGGTGCGCATCGCCCGGCAGCTTGTGCCCAAAAGGGCCGTGCCATGACGCTTGCTGCACGCCTTTCCGCCGGAGAGATCTTCTACATGCGTGCGCGCATCGGCCATGCAAGACGCGGTCCTATCCGCCACGACTTCCGCCATGATGCCGACTATCTGCTTCTCGCCCCGCGCGCGATGCGGGTTCCCGGGCTTCTGTCGCGCAACCGGTTCAACCTGTTTTCCTGGCACGACACCGATCACGGGGGACCGCGCGGCGCGGGAACCGGCGCGCTCTGGGCCGGCGAGAAACTCGCCGCGGCAGGAATTGGGCCGCGTTCTGACCAAGTGCTGGCGCTGCTGACCCAGCCGCGTTTTCTTGGGCATTGGTTCAATCCGGTCAGCTTCTGGATGGCGATTGCAGGCGATGAACTGCTGGCCGTGATCGCCGAGGTTAACAACACCTTCGGCCAGCGCCACAGCTATCTGCTCGCGCGGCCTGATTTCCAGCCCATAACCGCAGACGTGACGTTATCAGCACGCAAGATATTCCATGTCTCGCCGTTTCAGGATGTGGCAGGCGAATACCGCTTCAGTTTCGACCTGCGCCCCGAAAGCGTCGCGATCCGCATTCGCCAGATCGACGGCACCAATGGGCTTGAAACCTTCATGACCGGCCTGTTCCAGCCTTTGACGAGTCGGCATTTGATGCGGGCCGCCTTGCGCCGCCCCGGTGGATCGCTGCGGGTGCTGGCGCTGATCTACTGGCACGCACTGCGCCTGAAGATGAAGGGTGCGGCCTATCATAAGCTGCCCGCACCGCCCGAAGACGAGATCAGCCGATGAGCCTGCCAATGCGCGCCCTTCAAAAACGTTTCTTCTTGACGCTCGAAACCCTCGAACATGGTCGCCTGCGGCTTTCGACACCCGAAGGCGAAGTCCTGCATTTCGGGTCGGATGGCCCCGAGTGCGAGCTTGAGATTCGGGATTGGCGTGTTCTGCGCCGGTTGGCGGCGCGCGGCGATGTCGGTCTTGGCGAGGCCTGGATCGACGGCGACTGGCATAGCAACACGCTCGAGGCGTTACTGACACTGGCCTTGCGCAACCTCGACCGGCTGTCGTTCTGGGCCGCGCCGGGACGACTTGCGGGGCTGCGGATGCGCGTGCTCGACCAGCTAATACGCGTCAATTCCTTGCGTGGCTCAGCGCACAACGTCCGGGCGCACTATGATCTGGGCAATGAGTTCTACCACCTTTGGCTTGATGCGGGGATGACCTATTCCTCGGCCCTTTTCGCTGAAGGCGACGATCTGGAGCGCGCGCAGGCGCGCAAGAACGCACGCATATTGTCGCGTCTGGGGCCGGGTGAAACCATCCTGGAAATCGGCTGCGGCTGGGGCGGCTTTGCCGAAGCGGCTGCCGATCAAGGGCACAGGGTCACGGGCCTGACCCTGTCCCCCGCGCAAAAGGGCTATGCCGATGCCCGCCTTGACGGGCGGGCCGAGATCCGGCTGCAGGATTACCGCCTGTCGCGCGGCCGTTTCGACAATATCGTGTCGATCGAGATGATCGAAGCCGTCGGCGAACGGTTCTGGCCGGTCTATTTTGCCACTATCAAGGCGCGGCTTGCCGAAGGCGGCAGGGCGGTTCTGCAGGCGATTACCGTGCCGGACGCCGAGTTCTCGGTCTATCGTCGGCGTTCGGATTTCATCCGCCAGCATATTTTCCCCGGCGGCATGTTGCCCTGTCACGCGGCAATGGCGCACGAAGCCGCACGGGCCGGGCTGGAACTGCAAGGCGGCTTTTCCTTCGGGCAGGATTACGCCAGAACCTGCCGGATCTGGCTGGAACGAATGATGGGCGAAAGGGGGCGGATCATGCGCATGGGACATGACGATCGCCTTCTGCGCGGCTGGCAGTTCTACCTCGAAGGCTGCGCTGCCGCTTTCGCCACCGGTCGCTCGGACGTGGTGCAGGTCGAGTTGCGCCACATGTCGGGGTCGCATGAATGACGGTGCCCGGAATCCTGTGGCTGACCCGCGATTTCCGGTTCAAAGACAATCCCGCCCTGCTGGCCGCGATCAAACAGGGACCACTTTTGCCGGTTTTCTTCATCGACCGGCTGCTGATGGCGCAGGGGGCTGCCAGCCGCTGGCGGCTTGAGCGGGCGCTTTACTCATTCGATGCCGAGCTTCGCCGCCGGACAGGCGGCGCCGGCGTGATCATCCTGCGTGGCGAGCCCGATCTGCTGTTGGGTGAACTGGCGGACCGGACCGGCGCGCGGCAGGTGCATCAGTCCGATTGGCCCGCGCCCGACATGCGTTCGTTGCAAGACCGGGTTCGCGCGGCGCTGCAAAGGCACGGAAACGAACTGGTTCTCCATCCGGGCCATCTGCTTGTGCATCCGCAGCTGGTGCGCACGCAAGAGGGCGGATGCTATCGCGTCTTCACACCCTTCGCGCGGGCATTGCGTTTCGTCGGGCCTGATCGGCCCGCGCGCGAGGCCCCCGGCCAGATCCGCCCCTATCGGGTGACAGAGGGTGCTGATCCGGCGGGACTGGATCTGGCCCCGGACCTGCATCGCGGCCGCAGCGTTCTTGAACGCTTCGCCCTAACTGCGGGCGAGGCGGCGGCCCATGACCGGCTGGATGCATTTCTGGACGGGATTTCCGGTTATGCAGACAACCGCGACCGGCCGGATATTGATGCCACCTCGGGCCTTTCCGAACATCTTGCCGTTGGCGAAATCAGCCCGCGCACGATCTGGACCATTGCCAGGATGCGGGCCGAAGCGGAACCGGCACGCGCGGCCGACATCGAAAAATTCCTGTCCGAGGTCATCTGGCGCGAATTTGCCTGGCATCTGCTGCTGGAGTTCCCGCACATGGCCACGACGGCCTGGCGCGAGGGATGGGCCGATTTCCCCTGGCGCGAGGCGAATGACGACAGCCGCAAATGGTGCCGGGGCGAAACCGGCATGGCACTTGTCGATGCGGGGCTGCGCGAGATGCGGGTGACGGGCCGGATGCACAACCGGGTGCGGATGGTGGTTGCAAGCTGGCTGACCAAGCATCTGCTGACGGATTGGCGGTTGGGGCTTTCGCATTTCGCTGACAGTCTGACCGACTGGGATCCCGCCTCGAACGCGATGAACTGGCAATGGGTCGCGGGCTGCGGCCCTGACGCCGCCCCCTATTTCCGCATCTTCAACCCCGAAAAGCAGGCCGAGCAGCACGATCCCGAAGGGCGCTATCGCCGCCGCTGGCTTGCCGGCTGGATGGGCACGCCCTCGGCCGAGGCGCAAGCCTATCTGGAAAGCGCACCATCCCCGTGGAAGCTGTCACAGGTCTGGAACGCGGGCGGTGCGGTTACGGTTAAATCGGGGCGGGAACTTGCGTTGCAGGCCTACGCAGACTTTCGCACCCAACAGCACGAGGCATGAGATGTCAGACAGAATCATGCGCATTGTCGTATTCATTCTTGCGGTCGCCTTTGCCGTCTCGCCCTTCTTCAGCAGCGGTTTTGGCGGTTTCTACCGCGAGAGCTTTCCCGTTCAGGTCAGCAGATGGCCGGCGCAGCCTGCGGGCTGGGCATTCTCGATCTGGGGGCTGATCTATATCGGGCTGATCCTTGCCTCGGGACGGGCCTTGCTGCAACCCGGAAGGACGCCCGAATGGGGTCGGGTTGCGCAGCCCCTGGGGATCAGCCTGCTGATCGGGGTTTTCTGGATCGAGGCAGCAACGCGCGCGCCGGTTCTGGCGACGGTAATGATCCTGCCAATGGCTGCCGGCGCGATCATCGCGATGCTGCGCGCGGGGCGTGAATGGCCGCAACTTCTGCCGCTTGGTCTTTATGCGGGCTGGCTGACTGCGGCGAGCGGCGTTGCCTTATCGGTCGTGCTGACCGGCTACGGCCTGCTTTCGGCAGGTTCTGCCGCCACCCTTTTGCTGGTTGCGGTTCTGGTGACCGCGCTTGCAGTTGCCGCCTTGCGGCCCGCTGCCTGGGGCTATCGCGCCGGGGTCATCTGGGCCCTGATCGGCGTGATCGCAGCCAATGTTTCTGCGAATGACTGGCTTGTCGTGGCGATCTGCGGGGTGGGGATTATCCTGCTGATCGTCGGCCAGGCGCGTCAATGGCAGAAAGCGACCTGATCTTGCAGGTTATAGTGCCCCCGGACGCGGAGATCCGGGGGCTCGCTTCTTTATATCATGCTGTCTGATCTGCCTGTCAAATCAGTTCGCTGGCGGCATGATCACCTTGTCGATGACGTGGATCACCCCATTCGACGCCTCAATGTCAGGCGTGACGATGCTTGCTCCGTCGATCTTGGCGCCGCCATCGAGCGTGAAGGTGACCTCGCCACCCTGAACGGTTTTTGCCTTCATGCCCTCGGTCAGATCCGATGACATCACTTTGCCCCGCACAACGTGATACGTCAGCACAGAGACAAGCTGATCCTTGTTTTCAGGCTTCAGAAGTTGGTCCACGGTGCCGGCCGGCAGTGCAGCGAAGGCCGCGTTGGTGGGCGCGAAAACCGTGAACGGACCCTCTCCCTTCAGGGTATCGACCAGGTCAGCCGCTGTCACCGCAGCGACAAGGGTGGAAAAATCACCGGCAGCAATCGCTGTATCGACGATGTCGGCTTGCTTGTCTTGGGCAAAGGCAGAAAAGCCGAGAACCATGGATGCGGCGGTGCCTAGAAAAATTGTGCGAAGCATTTCTGGGACCCTTTCGTTGTGGATTGCTGAAAAGCGGCAGAGCCTGACCTTTCATAAGCTGTTACGGATGGCTTGATCGTCCGGATGAGTATTTATCTTCACAGTCTGGTGAACCGCCTGCGGTCACCAGACGTATTCTGAATGCTGGCTTTGAGTGGGCTACCGGTCCGGAGGAAGACAGATGGCAAAGGTTCTGATTTACGGCGCTTCGGGGGGCATCGGCTCGACACTCGCCCGTGTACTTGCCCGTGAGGGTTATGATCTGCATCTGTCCGGCAGAGATGCCGCGCGCCTGTCCAGCCTGGCCCAAGAGCTTGGGGCGGACTTCACAGTGGCTGATGTTGAAGACGTAGAAAGCTTTCCTCGCGTGTCAGCGGCGGCAGGCGATCGTCTTGACGGCCTTGTATATGCAGTTGGGAGCATCAATCTCCGTCCGCTACTGCGGCTCTCGCATGAAGATTTCGTTCGGGATTTCAGGTTGAATGCCGAAGGCGCGGCCTTGGCCATTCAGGCTGCGCTTCCGGCACTGAAAAAGGCTGAAAATGGTGCGTCGGTCGTGCTGTTTTCGTCGGTCGCAGTGACGCAGGGGTTTTCCGCCCATGCCTCGATCTCGATGGCAAAGGGTGCGGTCGAGGGGCTGACACGGGCGCTGGCCGCCGAGCTTGCGCCCAGAATCCGGGTCAACGCGGTCGCGCCTTCGCTTATAGAAACGCCCCTGGCATCCGCGCTCACCGCTAATCCGCAAATGGCTGCTTCGATTGCGCAAATGCATCCGATGCAGAGAATCGGGCAACCGGATGATGTCGCTGCAATGACCAGTTTTCTTCTCTCCGAGAAATCAGGCTGGATCACCGGTCAGGTCATTGGCGTGGATGGCGGACGCTCCCGTTTGCGGACAAAGGGTTAGAACCGTAGAGTACGGACAATGATTGGCGCAAGCCGTTCTATCCGTTGGTCCGCAACGATCGCCGCCCTCAGGTTCCCGACCGGGTGCCACGGCTCGCGATCATCCTCTGGTCTATTTCCGGCTCGTCCCACTTGCCCGCGACGGCCATCCACTTTTCGATCTCGGCCTGCAGCCCCGGCTCATCGGCGCAGAGGTGAAACGTATAGAGACGGTTGACCATATCCCGCATCAGGTCGCGCATCTGATCGTCGCTGATATGCGAGACATCGGTTCATGGGATGCGATTGCCGTCCGCGTCGACCACGGTGACGTCGCTCCAGTCGCCGGTTCGGGTGACAGGCGGCCTGCCGGCATGGATGGTCTCGAGGCGGGTGTTGCGTACGCACAGCATCGCCATGATCTTGGCGAGCCTGGCCGCGATGCGCTTTTCGGTGTCCTTGTTCATGGGGAGAGCTTATCCACCACTGTCCTGACTGGCCACGGATTTCTCTCTCGCGCCTCACCCCACCTTGCAGCCCCAGAAGGACGTGTGGTCGGCCGCGAAATACCCGTAGGCCGCGCGAAAGGTGCCCTGCAACTCGACGGTATCGCCTTGGGCAAGCGGCGCCATGGTCTGCAGCCAGAGCGCCGTTGCCTCGGATGCGTGCGCCCCGGAAATCTCGCCCCTCGATCCCCGGATTTCCGTCGTGCCGTTCAGCACCAGCCGCCCGCGCATCCGCGCGTTTGTGCTGGAATTGATCTTGTAGAGCAGCGTGGCACCGAAGAGGTATGTGCCGGCGACCGGCGCGACGAAGCGGTTGTTGCCGGCGTCAAACGCGCCCTGATCGTTATAGTCGGTGTTGTTGATCGCGATTTTCGTCCAGGTGTCGACGCCGACATAGTTGTCGTAGTTCGTGAAGCCCTTGAACCGCGGGAGCCGGGGCTAGTCGACGATCCCGGTGGCGTTGTCGACGCTGAGCCCGTCGAAGAAGGTGCTGCCATCGGCCGAGACCGCCAGCCGGAACCTGTCCGAGCCGAACAGGCCCAACAGCGCCTTGGTGACATAGCCGGTCTGAAGGGTGAGCCCGAGGTCGCGGTCGGCGGCCCGGGCCAACAATGCTTCCAGTTCGGCATCCGTCCGATCAGAACTGTGCGGTGTCATCGGCGCCTCCCGCATCCTACGCCTCTCACGCCTCGGCCAGCATCTCGAGATAGGCGCCGTCCTCACTGGGCCGAGGGTCTTCCTTCAGGTCGAAGATCACCGCATCGATGACAGCGCGCCATTCGGAGGTGATGGCGCGGGTCTCGGCGCTGGCGCGGATGGTGAGGACCACCGGCGACTTCGAGACCAGCCGTGCCTGCATGACAGCCTCGGAGCCGCGCAGGTAACGGACATGGCACCACAGGGTGAAGCGATCTTCCCATCCCTGGATCAGCATGCCGTCCGGATCGCGGATCATCACCGCCTCCTGGAAGGTGGCCCTGCGCCGCAGGCGCCCCGCGTCCATGTTCACAGCCGGATCCTGCGATACGGCGCCAGCAGCGCATCGACGGCAATGGGCAGCGCCGATGGGCTGGTGCCCAGACTGACGGCCGCCCGGTTCTCATACCAATGCCCGATCAGCAGCAGCATGGCCTGGCGGATGGCGGCGGGGATCTCGGCGGGGGCGCCATAGCCCGCGGTGAAGGTGATCGCCGCAGGACGGCCAAAGCCCGCGAGGGGATGCAACAACAGGCGCTGGTCCCGCCGGTCGATCCGGTAATCGAGATCGCCGCCCGCGGCATCGGTGAACACGGCGCTGTCGATCTCGCTGTCGGGAAACGGCAGCAGGATGGGACCGGTGACGGCATCAATGTCAATCTGCCAGTTTTGGGTCACCAGGCAGCGGCCGAGGATCCCCGCCGGCCCGTCGAGCCAGGCGGTGGCAGCATCGACATAATGCTGGATCAACAGGTCCTCGTCCTCGTGATCGACCCGAAGCTGCGCCTTGGCCTCTTCCAGCGTGATCGGCGTGGCCGCGGGCGCGGTGATGCGGGTCAGCGTGAACATGGGCAAAAACCCCCTGAGGCAGGGCACGGGCGGTCTTCACCGCCCGCGCAGTTATTGCAGCATCGACCTCAGGCTGTTGAACGGCTTGCAATAAGGACCCCGCTTCTGGGGTGATCGGCGTCCAAAAGGGACCCCACCGACCGGGGGTTGGGTCCATTGTGCCTTCGATGATTATCGGAGGCCGAGCACGGGATGCTGAT
>NZ_WMIF01000039.1 GCF_009711185.1 Paracoccus limosus | reverse complement strand
AGAAGCCGTCCAAATGGCCGCCCATTTTGCCGTCTCGTTCCAAGCCAACACCTCCGACGTTCATGCGCACGGAGATTGGCCCGTTCAGATCACCAGCGGCAGGAGGGGATCAGCGTCGCGCTTACCGTTGTCGGGCTGAGAAGCAATACCGGTGAGGTTGCAGATCAAAAGCAGGCCTGGTCATGAAATGGTAAGTCGACCTAAATCGACGCTGCATCTGCCTGATTCTGCAAGCTGTAATCGGTCCCTTTCGTTAGGTCGCCCGCCCGGCGGCTGTCTTGGGCGCCTCTGAAATGGCTACTTGCACCGCCCCTTGCCAATGCTGATGGTGTGGCGGGTCGGCCCCGGATGGTCAGGCGCGCTGGATGCGACCCTGACCTGCACCGTGCAATCCCGACTGCTAACCTCGTATCCCTCGGCCGTCTTTTCGATCCGCTCAATGGGCTGCTGCTTGAGCGAGTCGGCCAGCCGATTGTCGCCCAGCACTGCATGCAGGATTTTCGAACTGTCCCAGTAGCCGCTAAGTGCGGCGGACGCCGGAAGGGCTGGCGCCGTCAGCGCCGACGCGATGATCAAGCTTGTCGTGAAACGCATGTTCTGTTCCTTTAGGCTCGTGGCGCGGCAGGCCCTCTGATGGGGTTGCTGGCCGTTCCTACAAATTAAACTCATCCTCAGGCCGGGCGCCCGTGCCGTCAACGATTGCCTTTATCTGCTCGACGGACCAACGCTGATGAGCCCCTATTTTGCGGGGACCGGGCAAAGCTCCATGATGAACAAGGTCGGCGAATTCCTTTTGCGTCATATCAAGGAGCATTGCAGAAGTTTCGAGCCGCACGAACATCGGCTGAACATTGCTTCGTCTCGCCATTTTCCCGCTCTGACTGCCTTGGCTCCAACAATCTGAGCGATGGCCAGATGACCGTCAAGCTTACGCGGCGGTGGGGCTATGATCTGAAAAGAGCGCGCGAAGTCAGCCCTTCGCATGCCTGCCCAGCGCCACCCCGCTCCGACTCACGCCTATCTACTTTCGAGGAATTGGGCACTCTGGATTTGACCAGCTCTGACCATCACCGTTGCACCATGGCGGTTGCTTTCGATCTGTCCGGCGCTGATCCAGTTCATCACCGTGCGCCGCGTCACCCCGGCAAGTTTGGCGTATTCACCGGCTGGAACCCACTCGGGCGCTGGAGTCATGCGAACAGACCGGATCTCGCTACGCAGTGCAGAGATTTCTGCCTTCAACTCGGCCAGCGCGTCGGGGTCGATAGCGACCAGCATCTTCGGCATTTGGCTCATCAGTCTTTCCCCCACTTACCTGCGGCGCAAGAAGCACAGCCGGCATGGTCTTCTACATCGGCTCAGACGCCATCACGAACCGGCGGCAAGGTCGCGAGAAGCACAGCCCGGCTTTTATCTGGACCGAACCTTGATCTCTCCCGGTATGCATCAAGGCTGCGTAGTATGAAAACTTCCAATGCCCGCCATATGTTCCCAGCCGTTACGGCCTGTTGCCCAGCGCCACGCCGGGCCCGGCCGCCACCTGTCCACTTTCGAGGAACTGGACGCCTTGGGCTTCGAGGGCGCGGCGGATGGCATCAATCGTCGCAACCGCGCTTTTGCCGGTGCCCTGCGCCTCGACCCGCTGGATAGTGGGATAGCTCACGCCCGCGAGGCTGGCTAACTCACGCCCTGATATGCCGACAAGAGCACGTGCTCCACGGATCTGTTCGCCGCTTATCATGATAACTTTTTTATCCTACATGATGCTATTGCCATTGCGGCATATGGCATCATACGTTATATAAAAGTTATCACAAGGGAGGGCGAAGTTTCTATGACCTACGACCGCGCCGCCATTCTTCGGACCGCTTGGGCTGCTGCCAAGGCGCGCCAGAAATACCACCATGTGCAGGATTGGACACCCGGCCCGGGCTTTGTCCGTTCGCGGCCTGTCACGGGGTCTATGTCAGCGTCGGTATTGACGACTTGCGGGCGGAATCGCGTCTGGACGAAATCATGGCCGAGGCCCGCGCGCTGGTCGGCTGACGCAACTGACTCTGAAAATAATGAGAGGAAATCAAACGACGACCCGGCCCCGCCCAGCGCGGGGCTTTGTCATGCGGGCCGGGGTGGTCGGGAAATTTGCGACAGAGCGGGTAACCGGCGCGGGAAAGCTTCTGCAAGACATGACCGAATTGGAGATTTCGGGATTGTCCCCCGACGCGCAGCATGATGCCGACTGCTTTAGTCGCATCCGGTAACATTCAAGAGCAAAACAGATGGCGGGGGCATTGGCGGGTAGCCACGCCAGACGCAGATTTAATCTAACAAAACCAATGGTGAATGGCGGAGGGAATGGACCTAAAATCCAACCTTCTCCACGTCGGTGAGGCTTCCTCAATTCGGATTGTGTCTCGGCGCGCAGTTTTGCGCGCCGTTGAAAATTCGGATTCTGATCTGTAGTTCCGTCACTTTACAGAAACTTATCAAAAGTCCTCCTTGAACCGGTCGCTTTGGCGCACCCGCTCGTGCAAGATCCGCTAGGGCCGACCGGCGACGAGGTTTCCGCCGCCTATGATCCGCAGGGCGAGTTCACCCTACCATGCCAGTTCCGGCCAGCCTCTCGGTCACGCCGAAAATGAATCCATTTGGGCAGATCAGCTAAACCAAATCAGTCACCGGTGAACCCCGCACGGTTCAAATACTCCGTTACTAGTGGATTCACATGCCCAATTCCGCGAATCTCCTCACGGACGATTTCGATCAACGAGCGTTGTATCTGATTCTTCAAGTGGGCCGTATCAGTGGGGTCTGCGCCAAGCCCTCCCGATAAGCGGACAACCATACTTGAGAGAACATCGAACGACATTGCTAGGCATTCTCGAATCCACTCGTCCGACCGATGAGCTACATGGGCTATGGACCCCAAATCAACTATACCGCCTGTAAGCACAGCATTGTTCTCGTCAAAGCAATTTCCAGATCTCTGGCTTTCCCTAGATGATGGCACGAAGTCCAGAACCAACAACTTAGAAAGCAGGCTAGCCCAGGCCTGAACAAGACGGGCAATGTCTAAATTTGTACAAACCTTCTCAAAATACTGTTCGGGGGGCAAATAGGCGTATGATGTAATGAAATCTATGGCTCTCGCGCACGGAGTTGGAAAATAGTACACATAGTACCCTAGACCGCCAGAATCCACAATCTCACGGACTTTCTGAAAGGTCCGGTCGGTAAGTGTCAGTTTGACTGCTCTCATATAATTCTCAACGACCTCTGGCGCATGACGCCCAATGCAGATCGGATACGGCGCAAGAGGGGAGGTAAAACCAGATCGGCAGAACGCCGAATGAACTTCCAGAGCGACGCGCGCCTCGTGCACCGCCTCCGCCATCAATACCGCTAATGGGGGCTTTGCCTCAGAGAGGACGAAGTGCTCGGCAAGAGGAAGGCCGGTTCTAGAGGGCTCATTTGCCAGACGGCTTATGAATTTCGAGAAGTTCACGGCGGCTGGCTCGCAGCCTTTGAACGCAATGTGCCCTCCTGGCGCCCAAGCTCCATCAGCATCCGGAGAATAGTAGAAGCATCGGCGATGTCGGGGCGGCCTAAAGTAGCCAGTCGCCTCCCCTGGCCCTGAAAGGACATCATCGAAGAAAGTTTCCAGACATATGACATAGTCGAGAACCCACGCCTCGGGGGCGACGTAGCCCCGCGAAAGCAGAGCAAAAAAATCTCCCCGAAAATCAATCTCGATGTCCAGGCTACCTCTCCATGTCTCTTCCGTCTAAATACGATTCAACAAAGGAATCCGCGCTTCCTAACCTTTCATAAAAGTTAGACACATACCTTTCAGTACAAAAGTATGGTCTCTTGTAGTCTCCGGTCATCTCGTAGTTGGCAACTCGGCAACCGCCCCCACAAAGATACCTCAAATCACAATCCCGGCAATCTGCGAAGTTGTCTATCGACTTGTCACGATCCTCCAGTCGGGTCGCTCGGAATAGCTCGTCTATCCGATCTGTCGCAATATGTCCGATCGGCTTAATCTGTATTGGGCAAGGATATACCTCTCCGGTCGATTTTACTGAAATCTCCCTGCCAAAGCCACAGTTCCTGTTTAACAATCCTCTTTTGTAACCCACTGCATCGGAGTGAGAGCGCGTGTCATAGCCCCATAGCTGATCGAAGAGTCTGTCGACTCTAGATTGCAGCGCGGCCTTTGTTGACGGGTCGTATCGGGAAACCGTACGTCCTTCGATGACGTCAACGCTGACCCGAAGCTGAAGTTGACGACCGAAATCCTCGTACAGGCGTCGAGCAAAAGGTACGAAATCTCGCTCAAACTCGTCGATCGTCTGCGGTGTCGCGATCATCGCGACTCTTACCGCTATGTTGAGCCCTCGAAAGTGATAAAGCCCTGCCATTGCCTTGTCATAGGACCCCCTGCCACGAAGGCTGTCATTCGATTTAGCGTTTGGTCCATCGACGCTGATCTGTATCTGGTATGCGGCATCCGCGATTTCACGCGCAGACGCAGCGTCCACCAGTAATCCGTTCGAAAGCACATAGACATTAAGGCCGAGGTCCTTACACTTAGCAAGAATCTCCCAAAAACCGCTATAATATAGAGCTTCACCACCCGACAAGTTGACATGAGTTCCGCCGAACTCCTTGAAGCCATCAAGGAACGTAAGCCAATGTGAAAGGGGAACTTGCTGTGCCTCCGCCAGACCCGATTTCATGTAGCAATGTTTACACCGCAAGTTGCATGCATTCGTAAGGTAGAGATGCGCGACGTTCTTTTGAAGCTGCTCGTGAGCGATAAAAGAATCAGAGAAATTATGTTGGGCAATCTTTCCCAACAGCGATTTCAGAGCCTGAAGAACTTCGGCGAAAGGTGTCGCGCCACTCCTGCTTACGATCGCTTCCATGGCCTCTTTGGGTGAAAGTCCTAGCATCAGAAGCTTGAGAAGCATCGTCTCTTGAGCCTGAAGCGTCAGCCAGTTCGCTTTGCTTGGTGAGATCGCGATCTCTCGCCCGCCCGAAATCTCATGAAATGAAATGTCGGTCGGAAGTGGCAGAGTTTCTCCTAGAGGATACTCGTGATAGGATGTGGCTGTATGTGCTTCGACGATTTCGACGTCAGCACCAAACATTGTCGCACCAGCAGCTTTCGCAGCTCCCCATGACGTAAATTCCCCCCTTCCCACCATTCAGCATCGTCGCGCGCGTTGCAACTTCGAGCGTTTCGGGCGTCTTGGGTTCGACGATTTTTTCGTCTGTCAATTCATTAAGGACACTTGCCAATGAGACCGTGGCGTCTGCCTTTACGGTTAGGTCCACGATTGGAAACGTGCGTCCCATAGAGGTCCAGCGATCACCGGTCTCCTCAATCTTCTCTACTTGGCTCTTCGCAACGATCCTGTAGCTTCGCACAGCAGAGTCTGCTACTTGAGGGTACGGAGAGATTAAGAATTGGTCTTCGGTCCCTGGAATAGCCTTGATGATAACCCGGAATGTGTTCGTGCTGATAGCGGGTGCCATTGAGCCCTCCTTGGTGCTGCACCGTCAAACGGCAGAGTGACCGGCACCCAGAGCGCCGCCCACGCTTTCCTAGAGCGGATTGCCTCTCCAGCGTCGCGAGAGAGCGACCCAATCAGTAGATTGCATCATAGATGATGATTTTGGAAGAAGATTTCTCCAGCCACGCTTACCGCGCGCACTTCTCCTCCAACTTCCGGCCGGGGAGGAAGACGGACACCTCCGCTTACTGGACCGAGCGCCGAGTTCGCGCCGCAAGAAGTCACCGGTCGCCCCGGGTGGGGCCGGTGGCGGGTGGGTCTGGCTGCTGAGATGCCGGTTTTCGGATGGATTGCCGTCAGGCGGGCGCGGCTCGGCTGTCGAGCCACCTCCACCGGCTCATGTTGTAGGCCATGTTCGCCAGCGTGATCGCCGCTCGCGCACGCGCCAGTCCGATGGTGCGGATGGTCATGCCCATGCGGGCCTTCTGGTGGGCGAAGACATGCTCGACCTTCGCCCGGATGACCGACTTCCGGCCATTGGCGCGAGACGTGCGCCGGCTCATCGGCCGGCCGCGCGGCTTCTTGCGGTGGATGCGGCTGACCATGCCGTGATCCGTCAGCCAGTCCTCGTTCTCCGCGGACCGGTAGGCTGTGTCCGCCCAGACCTCGCGCCCGGTGTTGGCGGTCTGGATCAGGCCCTCGCGCAGCCGGGCACCGTCATATGCGCTCGCGTCGGTGATGATCTGGCGGCGGATGATCCCGTGCCTGCGGTCGATGCTGACATGCGATTTGTAGCCGAAGACCGGGATCGCGATGTCGACCTGCAGGGCGCCGTCGGCGCGCGCCTTGGCCTTGGAATGCTTGATGGTCCAGCGTGCCTGCGTGTCCTTCTGCGCCGCCTTCGCCGGCTTGTCGGGCCAGATATCCGCGGCCGACTTGCCCTCCCGGATGGCGGCCTTCTCGGCCTCGGTGTTGCGCTGCCGCGGGGCGGCCACGAGGCTCGCATCCACGATCTGACCGCCGCGCGGCAGATAGCCGGCCGCATTGATCGCATGGTCAAGGCGCTTGAACAGATCATCCAGCGCGCCCGCCGCAATCAGCGCCTCGCGGAAGTCCCACAAGGTATTCGCATCCGGCACCCGGTCTTCGGGTCCGAGCCGGCAGAACCGCATCCACGACAGACGGTCGCGCACCAGATACTCCGTCTGCTCCAGAGACAGCCCGTGCAGCGACTGCAGCACCAGCATCCGGAACTTCAGCACCGGTTCAAAGGGCGGCCGGCCACCCTTCCAGCGCGGCGGCCGACCGAGGGCACCCTCCAGCACCGGCCGGAACATCTCGAAGTCCACAGCCGCCGCCAGCGTCTCCAACGGATCGCCCTGCGCCGAGATCTCCGCCAGCCGATCCGTGATCGACCAGAACCCCAACTGACCCGCCATGACCACCCCCACCCCCGTCAGACCAAGTGAATCACGAACCGACCCTCCAGGCGAGGTTTCCGGAGGTGTCCAGAACGATGACCACAGGGTTGTTTGCGGGGCTCGACGTCTCGCTTGAGATGCCCAGCATCTGCGTTGTCGACGCAGACGGCGTGATGATCATGAAAGTAAAGGCCGTTTCGGATCCTGCGGACATCTACAACGTGCTGAACGAGATCGATGGCACGTTCGAGCGGGTCGGTTTCGAGGCCGGGCCGCTGTCGCAGTGGCTCTACAGTGGCATCACGCGCGCTGGCCTGCCCGCCGTCTGCATTGAGTCCCGTCACGCGAAGGCCGCGATGGTGGCCATGAACCGCACCAAGAACGATAGCAATGATGCGCGCTCGCTGGCCCAACTCATCCGCTCCGGCCCTCCCCCCTGGAACGGATCCGCCCGTAATTTCGGCAGAGCCGACGAGGAGGATCCATGCCAAGGAAGCAGCGCAAGCCCGAGGAGATCGTCGCGAAGCTGCGGCAAGTGGGCGTGGCGGTGGCGCAGGGCGTGCCGCTGGCGGAGGCGATCCGGGGGATCGGGGTGAGCGAAGTGATCCGATCTCGGGGGTTGGCCAGCAGCGTATGGCCTTCAAAATTTCTATGCGGGCGCTCCGGATCGTGCTATTCTTGGACGTGTGGCGCAAAAGAGGGTCGAAACATGGCAGAAAATGATCGCACTAAAGTCGATGGCCGCCAGACTCTGGAATTTGATCTGCTCGACCCAGAGACTCAAGAACGCGTCATTGAGTGCATTCAGAAGCGCGGGAAGATTTCAGTTGTCATTGAAGACCGTGGCGTAATCTCTGCAGATCAACTTACTGCCTTCAAACAGCTGATTGACTGACGTGTTCAGTCTCAGCGATGTCAGTCTTTGAATCTTCTCCGAGTAACCATACCCTCGTAGGGTTGACGTATTCCGAGTACGTGCCGGGATTGCTTACAGCAAATCCGAGATTAATCGACTATGTCGAGATTGCTTTTGAGCAACTCTTGCAGACCCCCGAAGTAGGTGTTTTGTGGCATGACGTTCCTGTCGTATTGCATTGCGCGTCGCTCTCACTTGCCGGAAACGTTCCACCGACTTCGGCTCTAGCGGAGAAGCTCGACTATTGGGTAAAAAAGACGGGTACGCCGTGGCTGGGCGAGCACTTGGCCTATGTCCGTAGCGACGGACGATATCGCGATATTGCGGAGCATTCCGCCGCAACGCCTGCATCAGACCTGATACATTCCGACTTTCTAGTTGATGGAACACCTTTCAATATCGGCTATACGGTCAGCCCCCAACTTAGCGCTTCCGTTCTTGATCGCGTACTGAAAGCTAGCGCCGCTTGGGAGGCCAAGCTCAAAAGACCTGTGCTTCTCGAAAACGGTCCCTTTTACTTCGCGATGCCTGGCAGTACAATGAGTCAGGTCGAATTTATCAATGCTCTGTGTGAGCATCGGTCAGAGGCGCGTTTACTTCTCGATCTTTCGCATCTCGCAATCACTTGTTCAAACCTGTCGCTTGATCCGTTCGAGACGCTGATAGCGCTTCCCTTGGACCGCGTGGTGGAAGTGCACGTTTCGGGAGCGCGCGAGGAAGACGGCATGGTCTGGGACGATCACACATTGCCCGCGCCGGCGTTGGTGTTCGAGTTGTTCGACCGGTTGATGACCGTGGCGCAGCCCAAAGCCGTTACCCTAGAGTACAACTGGGATGCCGCATTCCCGGTCGAAGCGGTTATCCGAGACGTAGGGCGCTTACGTCAGATCATCGCAGACCGCCTGCCCGAAGTGACGCGGCTATGAACCCGGACCAGGCACAGAGCGTAGTTGCGCGCTGTCTAACGGACCCGAATTTCCTATTGAGAGCGTACGACCGAACTCATTCTGTCATCCCTGGTGACGGCACAGCAGAGGACATAGCGGCCGAGATTCTGGGTGGCGTAGAACTTGAGCGCCTCAGACGCTTCCGCGGCTTCATAACCAAGGTCAAGCACAACGCCCTGCGGCGCCGTATTCCTGCGACACTTGGGCTGATGGGCGCGCTCGGCGTCGAACTTTCATTCTTCTGTGATTTCTCGCCGGCCTATGTTGCGGCGCGTCAGGATGGGCCATTAGGCACCCGCCGCCATCTCGACCTATTCTCGAATGCGCTGTCTGCATTCCTGTTGGAACAGCCAGAGGAGACATCCATTCCAGTGGCGGAGACCTTCGAGCATGAGTACCAGATCTTTGATCTGAGCGAGGGACCGTCCGTCGTGACGGAAACCGCGCATGTGCGTTGGCGAGGCGCGATGACGCTGTCGCGAAGATCCATCGATGTGATCCGGATCTGCGAACGCCTCGCCTTGCGGAATTTTTCCCGCGACGACATTGTAACGCGGCCTCACGTCCTCTTCTACTGGCGGCCCGAGGCTGTTGAATCGGTTTCAATCCACGAGGTGGATGCACTCACCGCCGCGGTCTTCACAGCCCTTCGCGCGGGAGGCGGACCAGAGCAAACGCGGCGCGTGCTCGCGGATGTGGGACTGTCGAAGGTCGACGCCGAGAGTTTGCGCGCCACGGCGGTTGCGATTGCGGGGCGCGGATTTCTGGAGTTGCGCGGAGACTGGCTGCGGTGAAACTTCTGCTGGTCGACAACCTGCTCTTCGAAGGGGGGATTGACGCCCCGGTATTCGACCCGCAGCCGCATTTGGGTCTCATGTCCTTAGTCGCCGTGGCGCGCGACGCAGGCCACACGGCGACCATCCTCAATCCTAGGCAGTTGCTGCGCGACGGGGCGCTACCGCTCAATGATAGCCTCTATGTCACCCTCGCTCGGCGCATCGCGGAGGCAGGTGCGGACGCGGTGGGGTTCACGGCGCTTGGATGCAACATCCATTGCGTCGTGCGGACCGCAGAGGCGGTCAGGCGGATGATACCCGATCATCCTATTCTTCTGGGCGGACCGCACGCCACGATCCTGCACCGTGAACTGCTCGACGCCTTCAGTTGTTTCGATGTCGTCGCCCGGCACGAGGCCGAGACCAGCCTGCCGCTCGCGCTTGACGCGCTCGAAGCGGGCTCCCCACTCACAAGTGTTCCTGGCGTAACCTTCCGGTCCGCTGGGGGCGCAATTGTCGAGAACGCGCCAGCGCGGATCATCGAGGATCTCGATACGCTGCCGGTTCCCGACTACGAGGCTTACCCGCTCGCCGAAATGAGGCTCGACCAAATACGCGTCGAGGCCGGCCGGGGCTGCCCCTTCAGCTGCACGTTCTGCTCCACTGCGAGCTTTTTTGGGCGCCTCTATAGACTGAAATCCGCCACGCGCCTCGTTTCCGAGATGGATATGCTGGCCGAACGCCATGGATTCTCTCGCTTCAAGCTGAACCATGATTTGTTCACCGTTAACCGCAAGATGGTCTTGGCCTTTTGCGAGGCAGTGGGCGGGCGAGGTTATGAGTGGTCCTGCTCGGCCCGCATGGACTGTGTCGACGCCCAGCTACTCGAGGCGATGGCCAAGGCCGGATGCCGCGACATCTACTTCGGGGTCGAGGCGGGCTCCATCAAGATGCAGGAGTTGACAAAGAAACGGCTCGACATCGGCCTCATCTTGCCCACACTGACTGAGACTGAGAGGCTTTCGATCCGATCGACTACGTCTTTCATCACCGGCTATCCGGAGGAGGAGAAGGAGGATCTGGACGCGACGCTCGACGCGGTAGGCGAGGCGCATCTGCGCGCCGGCGCGCTGAACGAATCGCAACTGCACCTTCTAACGCCAGAGCCTGGAACTGAGCTCATGGTCCGGCATAGCGCATCCCTGCATCTCGATGCGCATGTCTCGGAGTTCAACTTTCCACGGTTCGGTCCAGAGGACGACGCGCTATTGCGGGGGCATCCGACCATATTTCCGAACCACTATCACTTCGAGACCCGAATCCCGCGCGCTCGATTGGTCTTCACGACCGACCTCTGGCCCGTCCTGTACGCGCTCGACCGTAGGGTTCTGGGCTTCCTAATCGCATGGCATGAGGGCAGGCTCAGCCGGCTGGCTGAGGGGTTCTATGAGTGGGCACGACGGCAAGGACCAGCGGCCGCGCGGCCGTGCGTCGAGAGCTTGGCGGTCTATGCCGTGCAGCGTTTTGGCGCGCAAGCGCCGGTGTCTTCGGTCGCCCGCTTCGCAGCGTTGCTCGCGTCGTTGACGCGCTTGGTGCCGAGGGCGATGGCCCCGTGGGGCCTTGACGCTCACACGCCTCTACGGCTTTCCCACTCGGCTAGACTGCTGCCGGACTGTCACGATGTTCCCGCACTGCTGGGCGATCTCGCCGTCTCAGGTCCGAATGGCGCCGCCCTTGCGAGCGAGCCAGTTTCCGATTGGCTGCTACTTCGCCGGGACGGGCAGGTTCGGCTTTTCGCCGTCAGTGCGGAGACCCTCGATCTCCTCGGCATGTTCACTGCGCCTGCGCGCTATTGTGACATAGTGCGGGCGCGCCTGTCGAAGGAGCGCCCGGCCGCTGCCCCCGAAGACGTCGCAGCGCTAGTCGCGATGGGCGCGCTAGAACTCGCATCGGACAACGCGCGCACGGACGTCGCATGAGTGAAGGACCGGTCGCGCCGTCCATGACTTCCTTGATGGAAGGCTACTACGTTGTCCGGCTCCTCGACGCTTTCCACCACGAAGGGCTGATCGAACGCCTGTCGGCGGGCGCGACGGTCGACGACATCTCGAACGAGCGCGGCTACGCGCCCGCTCGCCTTGCAGCGCTGCTCGACTACCTTTCCGTTCGCAGCGACGTTGTACGAAAGACGGCGGCGGGATATTTCGTGGACATGGCCGATCCGGAAACCCGGTTCGCGTTGCATCTGCTCGACCAGTATGCAGGAGCCTATGGTCCGTGTCTGAACAGCGTGCCGGAAATCCTGAGCGGCAGAGTCGACGGCGCCGCGTTGGTCGATCAGGCCCGGCATGCGGCGGCCTTTGCCTGTGCCGATCGGGACCGGGTGGATGAGGATCTTCTGCGACTTCTCGCTGAGCTTCGTGTAGACGCCCTCGTCGATCTGGGCTGTAGCGTGGCGGGGCTATTGATCGAGTATGCGTTGCGCCACCCCCAGGCGCGCGGCATCGGTGTCGACTCCAGCCCGTCGGCGATCGCGGCGGCACAACGACGGATTGCTGAGAACGGCCTGTCCGAGCGGTTGCGCGTGGTCAGGGGCGATCTGCGCCAGGTCGGGGCGCTGCTGGGTCCGGATGAGCGCAATGTGGTGCAATGCGTTGTCGCAACGAACGTCGCCAACTCTTTTTTTGGCGACGACGACGGTGCCCAGATCGACGGATGGTTCGCCGCATTGAGAAGTGCCTTTCCCAGTCGGATCATGCTGCTGGGCGACTATTTCGGAAGTCTCAGCCAACCTCTGGACGATCCCGTCGCTTGCGTGCGCGGGCTGTTCCACGATGTCGCGCAGGTGCTGTCGGGTCAGGGGGTTCCACCATGCAATTTAGTACAGTGGTCGGACATTCTTGTGCGCAATGGCTGCACCCCGATCCGGGCCTTCGAAGGCAACGGGGGCGACATGCGTCGCTTCATTGTGCTCTTGCAATTGTAGCTCCGGCAAGCGCGGCGCCCCGGGCCGCTATGACTTCGGCGGTCGACCAGTGTGCAAGCTCGCCTTGGCGCAGCGCTTCCTCTGGCAGTATTTCGAGGGCGGCCCGTCGGACGGTCGTGACCAGCTTTGTGAGATCGTTGCAATAGACTGATGGATTATCGAAGTCTCGTTCGGCACTGTATCTGTGCGAGAGATATCCGCCACCGCAGATCCGATTGATCGGGCAGGCCCTGCAGGTCGCGCAAAGGGCATCGTTAGCACCGTGATACTGCCGCAATAGCGGGTGATCGAGGGCGTCCGCTAGCGCGTTTCGGAGCACGTTAAATCCGGTTCGGCTAGCTCCGGGCAAAGCGGCGCGCAGAGTGTCGACCGGACCGACTTCACCGTCGGTCTCAATCACGACAATTTCGTTCTCGCCCTCTCCCATCGCGTCGTTCCGATAAGTAAGGCCGAGAGTCGTTGCAATTATCTGCTCAAACATCCGCACCCGGAATGGGGGCGCGGGCTCCGCGCGCCAAAGCCGAAAGATCTCGAGGAGCCAGTCGGCTTGGAGCGTGTCGACCGGGTCCCCCGGTGGACGTCGCTCGTAGTTGGCGTCGGATAGAAGGAAATCAACACTCCCCGGTCCTAGCGCGCAGAGGTGGCTGTATGCCTCGACAGGGGCACTCGTTGGGTCGATGACGGTCAATATACCGGGTCTCAGCCCGCTCGCTTTTGCCCTTTCCCAACCGGCGATCACGTCGTCATAGGAGCCCCGGCCGGCATGGGTGACCCGACGCCGGTCATTCACTGCCTTCGGACCGTCGAGACTGACGCCGACGCGTACCCGCCATTCCGCGAGCCTACTGCACCACTCTTCGGTCAGCAGAACGCCATTGGTCTGGATTGAGAAATCTGGCGTGACGCCGAACTCTTCCCCGCGCCGTCGAGCTGCTTCGATAAGCCGCCGGAACTTACCCGCCCCCGCCATGAGCGGCTCACCTCCATGAAACACGAAGCGAAATTGCTTCAGCCCGCGCTCGGCGGCATGCTCCATGGAGCGGTCGACCGTGGCATCAATGATCGCGTCGGGCATAACCTTGGGTTGGGCAAGTGCCGTGCGGTCGCCGAGGTTGTACATGTAACAATAGTTGCAATTTAAGTTGCAGCGGCTGGCGATTTTTACAACCGCCAAGCGACAGGTCGGCTGACTCCGCATCTTGCATGCCACTCCAAATTCGCGGTCTCCTGAATCCGAGGATACCAAGTTGGCGCCCCGCTGGCGATGCCGTACGAAAGTTGCCTCGCGATTCGACGATTTGAGTGGCGTTGAGCACCACGATTTACTGCAACCAGAACGATGCGGCCCAGTAAGATGCGCGCCGCTGATCTCGCCTTTCGAACCGCAGACATCGGTCGCGCCACTCGGGAAGATCCGTCCGCTCACACACCCTGTCCCGTCCTTGGATGCTGCGACTGCGCCGGTCGTTCGTCAGGTCAGCAGTTCAGTAATCCGTCTCGACATACACCCCCGAGCAATCGTATGCGACCGCCGCCGCCGTGGCGCCGTTGTTCATGAAATTGCGCGGGCTCAGGAGTTGCGTCGTGCCGGGGATGTCGTTGTCGAGCATGGTCTCGACCACCGCCCCGCTGATCTCCTCGACTACCCGGACGCCGATCTCGCTGCTGTTTGGGGCGGCGAGGAGCGTGAGGGTCAGCACGTTCGTCGTGCTCACAACCGGGAAACTCGCACCGAGATCGGTGAGCGTGGGCGCGCCCGAAGCGTCGTTCTGGACCAGTTGCCAGTTCGTGTGGGTGCCGCGCTGGAAACCGATGCCGATGCAGTTGACCACGGCCGAGAGCGTCAGGGTCGTGGCCAGCGCTGCCGTCGATCCATAGAGCCCGAAGAACCCCATGCCCGTCGCCTGCAGGGTGACGAGCGAGAGCCGGTTCACATAGGTGAATCCGCCCAGCCCATCCGCATTTCCACGCCAGCAGACCCAGCCCGCCGAACGCTCCTCTGCCGCCGCATCGGCGATCGCGGCGCTGGTCACGCGCCAGCGGCGCATCGAGGTCGAGAGGTTGGTGGTGGCGAGCGTCGGCGTGGAAACGGTGCCGACGGCGGTGCGCGGCATGCCGTTGGTGTTGACGGTCGTGCCACTGGACGGCGCCCAGGTCGCGATCCGGTTCACCCCGAAATGCGGCTGCAGCGGGAAGAACCGCCCCGAGGGGCGCTGGACGTCGAGCCATCCGGCCCCGGCGCGGTCGCGGGCATAGAGGGCGAGCCTGCCGCTCGGGGGTGGCGTAGGCACGGCGCTCACTGCCGGGAGCACGACGGGCTCGGGCATCTCGACCCGGCCGCTCGCGCGGTCGATCCGGATCGCCTCATGGAAGGTCGAGCCGTCCGGGCTGACCTTGAAGCTGAAATCGTCGCTGCCAAGCAGACCGATCAGGGCGCGCGCCGACCAGTTGGTCTTGAAGGCGAAGCTCGCATCGTTGGCGGGCGCGGCCTTGTTGACCGTCGCCTCGATCCCGGCGCCCGCATTGTTCAGGAGCACCGCTGGGGTGTTGACCGAAACCCGATTGTAACTGTCGGCGGTCGCCCCGCCGAGACCCAGAAGCTGGGCGGTCAGGTTGGCCTGGGGCATGCCAACCTGCGTCACGGCATTGGCGAAGGTCACGGTTGGCGTGTTGACCACCGTGGTGCCATTCGCCCCCGAAGTCGCGGAGCCGATGTTGACGACCGTGGTCGAGCCCGACGCACCGCCGGTGCCGAGGTTCACGGTCTTGGTGAGGCCGGTGGTCGTCGCGCCGGTGCCGATCCCGTAGGTCGCGGTGCCCGTCGCCGTGCCGATGGTCGCGGACGCGGCCGAGACCGTGACGGTGCCGGAGGCCGTCAGCGTGCCCGAGAAGGTCTTGTTGCCGGTGAAGGTCTGCGTGCCCGCGAGGATCGCCAATTCCGACGAGGTGTTCGGCAGCGTGTAGCTGCGGGTCGTAGCGGTGGAGATGCCAGACAGCGAGAAGACCGCCTTCTTGGTCGGATCGGTGTCGTTGACGAGACTGAAGACCGCATCCGAGATGTCGCTGGGCTTGCCCACAACCTCCCAGGCGGCCCCGGTCCAGACGAGCAGCAAAGCCTCGTCCTCGACCCATGTCCGCCAGCCGGTGCGCGGCGGTAGGCGAAGCCAGGCGCCGTCGGTCCAGAGGGCGATGTACAGGTCCCAGCCTGCCCAGTCGCCCGTCGCGCCCGAGGCGACAAGGTAGCGGTCACCATCAGCAGGGCTGCCCGGCGGCGCCGCCAGATCCCGGTCGAGGACGGAGAGCTGCACGAGCCCGTCGAGGATCCTCAGCGCCTCGTTGTGGGTGACATGCTTCTGGGCCTGCGCCGCCAGGATGTAGGGCAGCAGCAGATGGGTCGTGGCGTCGGACATGGGATGGCCCTCAGAAGATCAACGTGACGAATTTCGGCGCGCCCCGCCCGACGAGGGCGGAGAGCTGGGAGATGCGGATGTCGAGCGTGTCGCCGGGGCCGAGCAGCGCGCCCCAGTCAGCGGTCTGGGCGGCGGCGGTGTAGACCGCGCTGGTGGTGGCAGTGGTCAATGATCGCTTGACAACTGCACCGTCGAGGATCTCGACCTCGTAAGCCTCCAGTTCCTCGGCGACTGGCACCTCCAGTCCGCCCCAGCTGTCTGCAGCGAGCGCGCGGGACCGGCGCGTCCAGCGGATCGTCAGATCGCCGGGCGTGCGCGGCTTGCGCCACGGCTGCTCGACATGGGCGACGGAGAACGGCCGCAGACCGACACCCTCGGGCGTGAAGGCCTGCGCCACATAAGTCTCGTCGCTGACCGGGCGGCTCGCGGGGCCGATGCGCCAGTTCCACGGGATGCCGAGATCGGCCTCGGCGATCGCCAGCGATGCCAGCCCGGTGTCCAGCACCACGACCCGCACGCCTGCGGGAGCCGGATTGCCCATGGCGCCCTCTGTCCCGCGCTGGCCACGCATGAGTCGGGTCAGGCGATATCGACTTGGGGCGATCAGTTCGGCTGCACCCGCCTGCACGATCTCCCAGACACCGGGCGTGCTCTCGATGGCGAGCGCATTGGCGCCGCCAAACAGGGTCAGATCGGTGACGTTTTCCAGCGTGCCGGTCAGCAGATCGACCACCAGCGCATTGCCGAGATCGAAGCGCGACGTCGGTCCCGCGTAGAAGTCCGAGACCAGCGTGCCGATCCGGGCGCGTGCGCCAAACGTCGTCAGCAGATCGAAGCCGTCCGTCGAGGGGCTGCGATAGACCGCGATCTCACCGGGCCAGGGAACCGCATGCGCCGCCGCGAACGGCCGATGCGGAGCCTGATCCCCGGTCAGCTGCGGCAGGTCGAGGAGGACCGCTTCAGGCGCGCCGAAGACCACTGCCTGCGACAGCGCAGAGGGTCGCGGCGCGCCGGGTGGCAAGTCATAGGCCTCCCGATCCTGGCGCACGGCCTCGATGCCGCGCGCGTCGGCGTCGGCGATGGAGATAAGCCGCAGCGGGATGGTCCGGCCGTCATGGGCGAGCATCACCACATCAGCCGGGTCGAGTGCCAGCCGCGAGGGCGGCAGCCGGAACGCCGCACTCTCGCGGCCGGTCCAGGCTTCCATCAGCGCGCGGCGGCAGCGCCGCTCGGCCTCCTCTGGCGGAACCGCCATGGGGAAGCTCTCAGACGCGATCCGCGTCGTGTCGACCGTGATCCGCCGGGCCTCGACCTGCGCGGCCTCGTAATCCTCGTCCGCCCGGGCGACCTGCCACTTCAAGGCCTGCGGCAGTTCCGTCTCCTGGCCGCGCGTCAGTTCCAGCACTTCGCCATCGCGCGCGGCGACCAGACCGTCCGGTGCGATGCTCGCCACCGCCGCCCGGCCGCGCATGACGAAGCGGATCACGCCCTCGGTCTCGACGGCGTCGAAACCGAAGTGGCGGGCCAGCGTGGTGATCGAGGCGCGCGGGCTCTCCAGCGCGCCGATGGCGTAACCCTCGACCGCGCCCCAGAGGCCAGTGACGTCTATGTGGTCCTCGCGGAGCCCGGCGCGCAGGCAGAGGTGCCGCACGAGCGCGGCGAGCGACACCGCCCCGAGCCTCCCGGTCAGCCAGTGGCCAAGCCGCCAGTTGGGTCCGTCGGTCCAGACATCGGTCAGTTCAGGGAAAAACGGATATGGCCGCGCGTCCCAGGTCCAGGCGGCACATTCCTGCACATCGACCATCCGGTCGCCGTAGACCGAGGACAGCGGGTTGTTCGCGGCCTCACCCCAGAAGAGATAGGTCGCCTCAAGATAGGCGCGCTGGATGGTGTCGTCGCGCCAGCCTCGCGAGAAATACGGCGTGAAGCTCTCCGAGGACTTCGGGTCGAAGAAGACATTGGGCTGGTTGGTTCCCCGGTCGATGGCCGGGCAGCCAAGTTCGGTGAAGCGGATGGGTTTGGCCTCTGGCACCCATGCCGTCGACGTGCCGCTCTCCACCCCGCCCGGGCGGTTGTAATGCAGGTTCGACCACCAGCTGCGCAGATCCTTGTAGCGGAAGACCCAAGGTTTTCCTGCCCCGCCATCGGTGATCGACGTGCGGACCTGCGCCGACCGATCCGCCGCCGATGCGTAGAACCAGTCGAAGCCTTCGCGGCCCGCGATGTTCGCCTGCAGATAGGCCCGGTCGTAGATCGCGGGCCAGCCCTCGACCGCGTCGGCATGTCCGAACCCGTCGCGCCAGTCCGACAGCGGCATGTAGTTGTCGATGCCGACGAAATCGATGTTGGCATCTGACCAGAGCGGGTCGAGGTGGAAATAGACGTCGCCGCTGCCGTCGCTGGGATGGTGCCCGAAGTACTCCGACCAGTCGGCCGCATAGCCGATTTCCGTGCCCGACCCTAGAATCGCGCGCACGTCGGCGGCGAGCGCCTTGAACGCGGTGACAGCGGGATAGCTGCTGGCGCCCGAGCGGATGGTGGTCAGGCCGCGCATTTCCGAGCCGATCAGGAAGGCGTCGACCCCGCCTGCAACCGCGCAGAGATGGGCGTAGTGCAGCATCATGCGGCGCAGCCCCCAGTCGCCGGACGGGCCGGTCCAGGAGACGGTGTCGCCCGAGATCGCGAAGTCGGAAGGGTTGGCGCTGCCGAAGAAGGCCGCGACCTGGCTCGACGCCGTGGCTGTCTTGTCCACGCTCCCTGCATAGCCTGCCGCGGGCGAACAGGTGATCCGGCCGCGCCACGGGAATGTGGGTTGGCCGGTCTCGGCTGCGTTGTCGGAATACGGGTTCGGAGCCAAGTTGCCGGGCGGGACGTCCATCAGGAGGAAGGGATAGAAGGTGACGCGCAGCCCGCGCGCCTTCATCTCCCGGATTGCCTGCACCACCGCGAAATCGGCGGGCGTGCCGCCATAGACAGGGCGGTCTTCAGCGTCGCGGCTGACGAGGATGGCATTGGCGCGGCTGACGCCATTGACCAACCAGCCAACCGGCGTGGTGGATTTCGCCGTGACCTCGACGCCGGGGCACAGTTTGCAGGAACCGGCCCGCAGGTCGTCGCCGAACCAAGCGACGACGAGGCTGACGCTCTCGACGGCCGGCGCCATGGCCTGTAGCCGGTCGAGCGCCACGACCATGTCGGCGGTGTCGGGCAGCGCGTTCAGGTTTTCGGCCTGCGTCGCGCCGCCCGAGGATTTGCGGATGGCCTGCGTGGCGTAGGTGAACTCGCCCGAGGCCGGGATCAGCGTGACGGCGCGGGTCAGCCCCTCGGCGGTATCGGGGTCGGCGAGTGGCCGGAACACCTCGAAGGAGAGCTGCGGCAGACGGTTGCCGTAGCTCGACAGCGGCAGTTCCTCGAAAACGACATAGGCCGTGCCGCGATTGGCGGGCGTGTTGGCTGCCCCCATCTTGGCGGCAATGAACGGATCAGCCGCCTGCGCCTCGTCGCCTGGATACCAGCGCCAGGTGACGCCGGAGAGGTCCATCGGCTTGCCATCGGCCCAGACGCGCCCGATGCCGGTGATCGGCCCCTCACAGAGAGCGACGGCGAAGGAGGCGTAGTACAGATACTCGGTCGTCTTGACCTTGCCGCCCCCGCCGCCCTTGCCGCCACCCTGCGTAGTGGTTTTCGTCTCCTCGCGAAAATCGGTGGCCCAGATGATGTTGCCGCCGATGCGCATCCGGCCATAGAGGCGCGGGATCACGGCTCCCTCGGTCGAGGACGTGATGCGCAAGCTGTCGAGCCGCGCCCCTTCAATCCGTTGGGTCGGTGCGAGCGAGGACACGATCCAGCTGTCGACGACCGAGCCGATGGTGGAGCCGATGAAGCCGCCGATGGTCGCCGCACTGACGCCGAGGATCGCGCCACCGATAGAGCCGCCAATGGCGGCACCGGCTGCGCCGAGAATGAGGGTGGCCATGTCGGGGTCTCAGCGTTGCGGAAACAGAAAGGCGAAGGCGATGCGCCGCCGCCAGGCTTGGGTCAGCGGCTCCTCGATCACGCCGAGCCGCTCATAGGCATGGAGGAAAGTGTCGGGGCCGGTCAGGATCGCGACATGCTTGGCGATGGCGCGCGGCATCATTCGAAAGAGAACCAACGCGCCGGGCCCGGCATCGGCTGGGGCGATCTCCGGCATCATGCGCCGCGCGCCTTCGGCCAGGACCTCGCGGGGACCGGTCTCGCCCCAATCCCGGCTGTAAGGCGGGATCGGGAATGGCTCCGGGCCGATAACCTCGCGCCAGACGCCGCGCGCCAGCCCAAGGCAGTCGCAGCCGACGGCCTTGAGGCTTGCCTGGTCATGGTACGGCGTTCCGAGCCAGGACCGTGCCGCCGCGATAACCTTGTCGGGATGGGCGGTGTTCACAGCACGCCTCCGTCGTGACCACCGTCCTTGGTGGCATAGCGCAGAACGGCATCCTGACCGGGAATATGCGGAAAGCCTCGGAAGCTGGCGGTGTTGGCGAACTTCGACCCGCAGGTCTCGATCCGCTTGTCGCAGCCCGCGCGGATGGTGAAGGCGTCGCCCTCGGCGATCGCGCGCACCGGCGCCTCGAGCAGGGTCAGCACAGCGATGCCGTCCGTCACGTCATGGCCTAGCACCTCGGTGCGCCGCCCTGCGTTCGCGCCGGAGGTCCAGTCCAACGTGCCGAACGTGAACCAGCCCGCCTCGAAGCCGCCGAGGCCGGAGGCAGTGAACGCGCGGTCGCGCAGGAGATCGATGACCGCGCCAGTCCCCTTGTAGTCAGGGTCAACCAGATCGACGCCGCAGCGCGCATCGCCGAGAGCGGCATCGCAGGTCGCCTGGAAGGTTCGTCCGACCGTCTGCCCGAGGACATGTGTCAATCGGCATCCAAACGGCCCCCCCGATCGGCGCCCAAAAGTGACCCCTTTGGCGCGCGGTTGAGCAGGCCCGTGGCGGCGTAGCTTTCCAGCTGGCGCAGCCGACGCGGGCCTGCGTTTCGG
>NZ_WMIF01000038.1 GCF_009711185.1 Paracoccus limosus | reverse complement strand
GAAACGCAGGCCCGCGTCGGCTGCGCCAGCTGGAAAGCTACGCCGCCACGGGCCTGCTCAACCGCGCGCCAAAGGGGTCACTTTTGGGCGCCGATCGGGGGGGCCGTTTGGATGCCGATTGACATCCGACCGCTGGACTGGCCTCAAGCCGCGCACCCGGCAGGACTATGACAAGGTGATGGATTATCTGCGCGAGAAGATCGGCACCCGCGACGTGAAGGCGCTGACGCGGGCCGATGTGATCGGGGCGCAGAAGGCCAACGCGCACCGCACCCGCTTTGCGAACTACATCCCCCAGATGCTGGTCGTTCTCTGCGAGCACGCCATTGATCTGGGCTGGATCCAGAACAACCCGGCAAAAGGTGTTCGGGCGCTCAAGACCCCTGTCGAGCGGCAGCGCGAGCATCTGCCCTGGCCGGATTGGGCAGTAGAGAAATTCCGGACCGAGGCCAGCGAGCTATGCCGTCTGATCTTTGAGATCGGCGTGGGCAGCGTCCAGCGCCCGAGCGACTGGCTACGCTTCACTTGGGGCGATTATGACGGAGACATGCTGCGACTGCGGCAGGGCAAGACTGACAAACCCCTGATCCTGCCATGCACTTCGGCGCTCAAGGCGGCACTGGAACAGGCGAAGCTGGCCCTGGGCGCGACGCCGATTGCGGCCCGTCCGATTCTGACCCAGCCCAACGGCAACCCGATGACCTATTTTTACATGGCAAAGGTCATGCGGAAAGAGCGCCTGCGCCTCGGGCTGGAAGCCTACGACCTGCACGCCCTGCGCTATCGCAGCATCAAGGAATTGGCATGGGCAGGCTGTGATGACGACGAGATAGCCGCCTATAGCGGCCACGCCACGAAAGCCATGATCGCCAAGTATGCGGGCGAGGCGCGGCAGGAAATGCGAGCGCGACAGGCGCGGGAGAAACGCCAATGAACAGAACAGGACCAGAACGAGAAACTGATACCGTGAGTGATACCCCTAATGGAGCAGTAACAGCTATGTCTTTGAAAAGATGGTGCCCGGAGGCGGATTCGAACCACCGACACGCGGATTTTCAATCCGCTGCTCTACCAACTGAGCTATCCGGGCGCCTGAGCCTTTTTGCTTTCGGCTGGCGCGTAACTAGGCCAGTCGTGGGGCGGTGTCCAGAGCGAAAAACAGAATTTTATCGCTCTTCTTCATTTGGCTCGGCCGGCTCGGCGGGAATGCGGTAAGCACCGCGCAGCCAATGCGCCAGATCCACGTCGGCGCAGCGGCGCGAGCAAAAGGGGCGGTATTCAGGCACCGTCTCCTTGCCGCAGATCGGGCAGCTCACGGCTGCACCTGTGCAAGGCGGCTCAGCGGCAGGCGGTCGCGCTTGCGGCTGATCTCGAACAGACCCATCGCCGTCCAGCCGACCAGCACGGTCTCGGCCGGCTCGGGCTTGAAGGCGGCGCGCAGGGTCTGTTCCAGCGTGCCCCGGTCGCGCTTGGGCATCGGGGCGAAATCGACCACGATCTGGCCACCAAACCCGCGCAGCCGCAGCTGGCGGGGCAGGTCGCGGGCCAGCGCGATATTGGCCTTGAGCCCGGCGGCCGGCGAATGGTCCGAGCCGGTATTCACGTCGACCGCGACCAGCGCACGCAACGATTCGATCTCGGCCCATGCGCCGCCGCCCAGATCGACGCGCGGGCTCAGCAGCGCCTCGACCGCATCGGTGGCGCCCGATTGCACAAAGGCGTCGGGCCCGTCCTCGACGGCATCCGGTGCGGGATCGGCCCAGTCCTGCCACGCGGCTTCGGCGGGCGAGGGCGCGTCCAGCAGCAATTCCACCGGGCCGTCGCCATCAGCGGTGACCGCGCCCGCCAGTTCCAGCAGGCCGGCCAGTTCTTCGGTGATCTCGTCGAATTCGGCATTGGCGGCGCAGCTGCGGAACACCAGTCCCGGCGGCTGCGGCAATTCGGCCAGCGCGGCTTCGCCGGCTGCGGTCAGGGCCTCGCGCAGCTCGTCGTCGCGGATCCGGCGCGAAACATTCACCCCCGGCGCGCCGGGCGTGACGATGACATGGCGGCCGCGAAAGCTGAGCCGCGAACTGACCGGGATCGCCTTGCCCTCTTCGGCGCTACCCGAGACCTGCACCAGCAGGACCTGCCCCTCGCGCAAGCCGCTGCGGTCGCGCAGATAGCCGCGCGCGCCTTCGGGCAGGCGCAGAAAAACGCCGCCCTGACCCTTGACCAGCCGATCCACCTTGGCGCGGCAGATCGCGCCGGGGGCCAAGGGCACGGCCTCGGCCGGGTCGATCAGCAAATCCTCAAGCCGGCCATCGACCATCAGCGCGGCGGCCTCGCGGCCAAAGATCTGCCCCAAAACGACCTGACGACCCTTCATGGTCTGGCTCCTTCGCTGATGCCGGCATGGGCCAGCAGCATGGCCGTTTCGGCCAGCGGCAGGCCAACGACGGCGCTGTAGCTGCCTTGCAGCCAAAGAACGAAACTGCCGGCGCGGCCCTGAATGCCATAGCCGCCGGCCTTGCCCTGCCATTCGCCCGAGGCGACATAGGCCTGGATCTCGGCCGCAGACAGCGGCCGCAGCCGGATCGTGGTCGGGACGAGACGCTCGTGCAGCCTGCCGCCGTGATGCAGGGCCACGGCGGTCAGCACGCGGTGGCGCCGGCCCGAGAGCAGGCGCAGGAACCGCGCCGCCTCATCGGCATCGGCGGGCTTGCCGAGGATCTGACGCCCGGCCACCACCGAGGTATCGGCGCAAAGGATGGTGCCCTGCGCGCGTTCCGCGATCGCCATGGCCTTCTCGCGGGCCATGCGCGCGGTATAGTCGCGCGCATCCTCGCCCCGGCGCGGGGTCTCGTCGATATCGGCGGGCAGGATGGCATCGGGCCGGATGCCGATCTGTGCCAGCAGTTCCAGCCGGCGCGGGCTGGCCGAGCCGAGGATCAGCCGGCCCGGAACGGCAGAAGCCCCGCCGGCGGGATGATCCGGGCGGGGGGCATCGGGATGGGTCATGCAAGCCTGCCTTGGTTCGGGGCCTCGCGTCTGCGATGCCGGCCGAACGTCACTTGAATCGGTAATTGATCCGTCCCTTGGTCAGGTCATAGGTGTTCATTTCCACCTGAACCTTGTCGCCGGCCAGAACACGGATGCGGTTCTTGCGCATCTTTCCTGCCATATGTGCGATGATCTCATGGCCGTTTTCAAGCTCGACCCGGAATGTCGCATTGGGCAGGAGTTCCTTCACGACGCCGGGAAATTCGAGCATTTCTTCCTTGGCCATGTCTTCTCCTGTGGGGGTGGCACGCCCTGTGGCGGGCGAGGGCTACATGCGACCCGCAGCCCGATTTTTCAAGGGGAATCTGACCCGGGCGGCCGATCCGGGGTCCGAACGACCCGGTTTTGCGCCTTTCGGGCCCGCAGCGAACCCGCGCAAACCCCGGATCGGCGCCTGCGAGCATGGCCGATCGCGCACGCTCAGGCGCGCAGCGCGGTCACGCCGGCGCCGGGGCGGAAGGGGTCGTGATGGTCGATGTCGCCGATCAGCCCGTCATCGGCGGTTCCGGGGATCGGGGCATCGGCCTCGCCCGTGGTGCGGCGGGCCAGACGGATGGCGTGATAGCCCTCGGCCTCGCCCAATCGGCCGCGTGCGACCAGTTGGCCGCTGCCGGTTTCCAGCCGCGCCTCGTCCAGCACATTCGGGCCCAGCGGCAGCAGCGCGCCGGCGCCAAGTTCGCGCAGCGCGCCAAGGCTGAAGCTGCGCCGGCAAAGCACGCCAAAGAGCCGGATCGGCGCGTCCTGAACCGCCGCCGTCAGGTCGGGGGGCGCGACCGGTTCGGGCGGCGGGGCCGGGGTCGCCGCGCCGGGGGGCGCAAGGGCATGGGTCGCCGGGGTCGCGCCCGCGCGTTCGGCAGCGGCCAGCACCGGCAAGGCCATGGTCAGATGGCCGTCGCGCTTGCCTGTCGGACCGATGCGAAAGCGCAGGCTGAGCCGCGCCATCGGCGTGTCGTCCAGCACCAGCGCCAGCGGGCGCGGATCGTCCAGATAGGTGGCATAGCGGAAATCGGCGAAGGCCGGGCAGCCGGCGCGCCCGCCCAATTCACGGCCCAGTTCAGCCAGCAGCAGGTTGACGAAATCGGCCGAGATCGTGGCATCGGTGCGGGTCGCGCGGCGCGGCACCGGCTTGCGCGTGGTCAGGCGGCCCAGGGCCTGCATCTCGATCAGCGAGGTCAGCAGGGCCGGGCAGATCGCCATCATGCCTAGCCGGTCGCGCGGCGCCTCGACCACCGCCAGCAAGGCGCGTTCGGGCAGCAGTTCGGGCAGTTCGGACAGGCTGACTGGCGACAGTTCGACCTTTTCGACATAGACCGGCAGCTTGTAGAGCCGTTCCGCCGCGCGCCCCAGCGCCGTGGCCGCCGCCCGCTCCAGACTGACCTCGACCGCCGCAGCGGCGGCGCATTGCTGGGGCGCGTGCTTTCGCTCGCGCTCGGCGATCATGCGGTGCAGCACCAGCCCATTGCCAGCCTGTGTCTGCGGTTTCTGATCTGCGCTGTCCATACCCGGTCCGAATCAACATCCGTCTTTGGGCCAAGATTGCAAACACAGGTTGCGAAATGGTTTATGCCGGCCGCAGCGCGGAGCTTTCCGTGCCTTCCGTGGCCGGTCCGGGGGGCCGGCGCGGCAGGGTGACGCGAAAGGCGGCACCACCCTGACCCGGCAGATAGGCGATGGCGCCGCCCAGAAACTCCATGATCTCGCGGCAAATGGCCAGCCCCAGCCCGGCGCCGCCCGCGCGTCCGCTGTCATCGAGGCGCGAGAATTTCTCGAAGATCAGCGCCTGCTGTGCCGGGGCGATGCCGCCACCATTGTCGATGATGTCGATCTCGGTCATGCCGCTGCGCGACTGGCGCACGGCTATGCGCAACTCGGGCTGTTCGGCGCGGCAATATTTGCGAGCATTGGCGATCAGATTGATCAGCACCTGCAACAACCGGTCAGGATCGGTGATCACCATGACATGTTCCGAGGGCGGATCGCGCAGCAGCACGAAATCGCGCCCCGCCGAGACGGCGCGCGCCGCCACCAGCGCGCGTTCCAGCAGGGTATTGAGGTTGACCACCCCCGGTCGCAGCCGCGCGCGCCCGCTTTCCAGCACCGCCAGATCCAGCAGTTCCTCGATCAGCCGGGTCAGCCGCCCGCTTTCGTCATGGATGATCGAGGCAAAGCGTGCCCGGTCGGCACCGGGCAGGCCGGGCTCCATCAGGATCTCGGAAAAGGCGCGGATCGCGGTCATCGGCGTGCGCAGCTCATGGCTGATCTGGCCCAGAAAGGCGTCCTTCTGGTTCGACAGAACGCGCAATTTCTCGTTGCTTTCCTGAAGCTTGCGGGCGGTGCGGGCCAGCTCGGCGCTGGCGGCGGCCAGACGCTGGTTGTCGGCGCGCGCCTCGCTGACCTCGCCCGCGACCTCCATCAGATCGGCCACGGTCACGCCGCCGCGCCCGGCCACGCGGCCCATCAGCGCGCTGGCGGTGGCCGCGCCGACCGTGCCGGCCATCTCGCGTTCCAGATCGGCCAGAAAGCGCGGCGTCAGGTCCGGCAGATAGCCCGATTTGCCCTGATCGGCCGCCGCGCTGCCAAAGACCTGCAGCGCCTGTTCACTGCCCCAGAGCCGGCCGGCCAGCGTCAGCAGCGCCTCGGCGCCGCTGCCATTGCCGGCTTCGGCGGGCGAGCTGTCGGGGGCGATGGCGTGGACAAAGGACAGCGCCTGTAACCTTTCGACCGGATTGGGGAAATCGACCAGCGAGACCAGCACCAGAAGCCCGGTGTTGACCGCCAGCGCCAGCAGGACGGCACCGGCAAAGGGGTCGATGCCGGCCGGCATCCCCGGCGTGGCCGCCAGCCCCAGCGAGGGCAGATAGACCAGCAGCAGCCAGATCAGCGAGCCCGAGGCGATGCCGGCCATGGCGCCGCGCCGGGTCGCGCCGCGCCAGCACAGCCCCGCGATCAGCGAGGGCAGCACCTGCGCCATGCCGGAAAAGGCCACGATGCCCATGACCGCCAGCGCCGAGGTGCCGCCCGACAGGCGCAGATAGGCCCAGCCGCAGCCGATGGTGGCCAGAATCGCCAGCCGGCGTGCGTTCAGCATCATCCGGCGCAGGTCGTCCTGCGGCAGCTGGCGGCGTTCGGCCTCGGCAGGGGCGGCGGCAGGCTGGCGCAGGCGCAGCCAGCAGGGCACCAGCCAATGGTTGGCCATCATCGTCGACAGCGCGATGGCGCTGACCACCACCATCGACATGGCCGAGGAAAACCCGCCCAGAAACACAAAGGCCGCCAGCGTGTCCTGCCCCTGCGACAGCGGCAGCGCCAGCACATGCAGATCGGGATTCGAGCCTGAGGGCAGCAGGTCGCGTCCGACCACGGCGATCGGCAGCACCAGAAACGACATCAGGCACAGATACAGCGGAAAGGCCCAGCCGGCATGGCGCAGGCGGTCGTCATCGGCGGCCTCGACCACCATGACATGGAACATGCGCGGCAGTGCCAGCACCGCGCCCCCCGACAGTGCGATCAGCACCAGCCAGCGGTCGGGCTTGATCAGCCAGCCCGCGCCCTCGGGGGCGTCGGCCATGCGGTCGATACGCTCCAGCACGTCGGCCGGTCCGTCGGCCAGACCCCACAGCACATAGGCCCCGACGGCGGCAAAGGCCGCGAGCTTGACCACCGCCTCGACCGCGATGGCGATGACGACGCCATGGTGACGCTCATCCGCGGCCAGATGGCGGGTGCCGAACAGGATGGCGAATGCCGCCAGCCCCAGCCCGGTCCACAGCGGCACCGCATCGGGCAGCGGACTGCCCGGCGCGGCGAATGCCGACAGCGCCATGGACACCGATTGCAGCTGCAGCGCGATATAGGGCGTGGCCGCCATCACCGAGATCAGCGTCACCAGCGCCGCCAGCCCCGCCGATTTGCCAAAGCGGCTGGAGATCAGGTCGGCGATCGAGGTGATGCGGTGCATCCGCGCCACCCGGACCAGATGGCGCAGCCCCCACCATGCGCCGGCAAAGACGATGCCCGGTCCAAGGTAGATGGTCAGGAATTCAAGCCCCGAGCGGGTGGCATAGCCGACCGCGCCGTAAAAGGTCCATGCCGAGCAATAGACCGACAGCGACAGCGTATAGACCAGCGGCCGGTTCATCCAGCGCCAGCGCCCTGCCGCCGCCGCGCGGTCGGCGGCATGGGCCAGCAGGAACATCGCGGCGACATAGGCGACGGCGGCGGCGCCCAGCGTCTCAGGCGTCATCCTCGTCCTCCGTCACGGGGATGGCGCCGATGGCCCGGTTCAGGGCTGCCGTCGCGACGATGGCAGTAAGCCAGCCCACCGCCAGCCACAGCGTGCCGCCGGCAAAGCTGAACCGCTGCGGCAGCCACAGGGGTGGCAGCACCACCGCCAAGGCCAGCAGCACCGGCACCAGCCGCGTCGCCTCGATCATCCGGCGTCGGCGATAGGCGCGGCGGTCCAGAAACAGCCGGCGGGTGCGCAGCCGCAACCCCGCCATCACAGCGGCCCCAGAATCGAGGGCTCGTGCCGGGCCGGGCAGGCGGGGCGCGGGCAGATCCGGCAGGCCGGGCCGACGGCCAGCGCCTCGCGCCTGTCGTCCTGCGCCTCGGCGGGCACCAAGAGCATCTGCGCGCGGCTCAGTGCCGGGCCGCCGAACCCCATGGGCAGCAGCCGCTCGGCCACCGCCCATGCCAGATAGCGCGCGCCGCCCGGGGTCTCGACCAGACGCTGCACCGGGAGTTGCGGCTGGGCCAGCGCCTCGAACAGCGGCCAAAGCGCGCAGCCCTCGCCGGGGCGCGGCAGCTCGAACCCCGGGGGCGCGCGGCGAAACAGCGGCGCGCCCGAGCCGTCGCAGATCACCAGCCCCGATTGCGCCCAAAGCCCGGGCCGCAGCACGCCCAGCCGGCGCAGCACCAGATCCAGCGGCCGGCCCAGCCGCGCCGCCAGCGCCGCCGGATCCAGCAGTTTCAGGGCATCGGCGGTCGAGGCCAGCTCGGCATCGGGCAGCAGCCGCCGGTCGCGGTCCTGTGCCAGCTGCAATTCGCCCGCCATTGCCCGCGCCGCATCCGAGGCCAGTGTCGGCGCATCGGCGGGGTCGGGCTGGCCGGCGGCGATCCATGCCTCGACCTCTTCTTGCGGTGACATCGGCACGGCATCGTCCTCGAACGTGTCGAGATAGGCGACCAGCGATTGCGCGGTGCGCGACAGGCGCTGGCTGTCACCGTCCAGATTGGCGTGGAACCGCGCCCGCCAGCTTTCGTCGATATCGGGCGTCTCGGCCAGGATCGAGGCGGTCGAGCGCACCGCCGTCACCGCCGATTGCACCTCGTGCAGCGTGGTCAGCAGATAGGGGTCGCGCGTCATGCGGTCCGACAGCGCCACCAGCCGCCGCTCCAGCGTGTCGGCGCGCCGGCTGGCCAAGGCCAGCGCATTGGCCCAGCCGGGAAAGCGCGCGGCGAATTCGCCGATCTGCTCCAGCTCGACGGGGATCGATTGGTCATCGGCCAGCGCCGCCGCCTCGCGCAGGCCCGAGATCAGCACCTCCTCGCGGTCCGAGGTCAGCTCGGCCGCGTCAATCTGCAATGCCTCGGCCAGCCGGTTCAACAGCTCGGTGCCGACGGGGCGACGGTTGTGTTCTATCAGGTTCAGATAGGCGGCCGAAATCTCGGCCCGCCGCGCCACCTCGGTCTGGCGCCAGCCCAGCGAAAGCCGCCTTTCGCGGATGCGCGTGCCGATCAGCGGCCGCTTGGCCGGAAAGCGGGGCGCGGCGGCCGGCTCGGGGCGCAAAGGCGGCTGGCTGCCCGAAGCGCGCACCATGGCCTAGAACCCGTCCGCCGTTTCATCCAGATGGCGGATCGCCTTGACCACCAGATCGGCAAAACTGCCTGCGCCCAGCTTGTCCTTGAGCGTCTGGCTGACATTCGCGACGGTCTTGTAGCTGATCTGGGCGCGTTCGGCGATCTCGCGATAGGACAGGCCCTCAGCGATGGAACTGAGGATGTTCAGCTCGCGCGGGGTCAGGCGCGGCCGGGCCAGGGCCGAGCCGGGCCGCTCCATCAGCGCGATCTTGCGTGCGATGTCGGCGGGGACGTAATCGCCGCCGGCCGCCACCTGCATCAGCGCTGCGCAGATCTCGTCCGAGGGCGAGTCCTTCATGATGATGCCATTGCAGCCGGCTTGCAGTGCGCGGCGCGCGGTGACGGGGCTGCGGTGCATGGTAAAGACCAGCACCGGCAGATCGGCACCTGCGGCGCGCATGCGTTCGATCAGCCGCACTCCGGCGAGCTTTGCTTCGCCCATGGTCAGATCGACCACCATCACATCGGGGCGCTGCCGCCGCCACGCGCGGAACCCGGCCCGAGGCGAGGCGGCGGGGATCACCTCGCAATCCAGCCGCCCCTGGGTGATGCGCCCCCAGCCTTCGGCCACCACGGGATGATCGTCCACGATCAGCACGCGCAACCGCCCTTGGCCCAAATCCTCGGGGGCGGCGGTCTGCGGATCTGACAGGGCCGGGTGGGTCATGCTTGCGGTATCCTGAATTCGGTGATGGTCCAGCCGGCCTGCCGGCGCGGGGGCTGATAGCTTGCGCCAAGCGCTGTGGCGCGGTCGCGCATTCCGGTCTGGCCAAGGCCGCGCTTGCCCGACAGCGCCGCAGGCCCGGTGCCGTCGTCGCACACCCGCGCGGTCAGCGCGCCGTCATCGCCTTGCAACTCGACCCGCACGCGACGCGGCGCGGCATGGCGCAGCGCATTCAGCACACTTTCGCGCAGGAAACGGTAAAGCGCGATCTGCCCGGCCTCGTCGGGTTCGGGCAGTTCCGGCGGGGCGTCCAGAGCCAGCTCGACCTCTGGCGCCATGTCCTGAAATTCCAGCAGCAGCTCTTGCACGGTGTCCACCAGGCTGATGCCTTCGGTCGGCGACAGGCGCAGGTCGTCGATGGCGGCGCGGGCGCTTTTACGGATGGCGGCGGCGTGGCGGTCGATGGCTGAAAGCGTCTCGGCCAGTTCGGGCTCGGGGCGGTGGCGCGCAGCCTGACCCAAGGCGGCCTGCAGCGCGAAAAGCTGAGGCCCGATCTCGTCATGCAGATCGCTTGCGATGCGGGCGCGCTCGGCCTCGGCCAGCGTCATCATCCGGGCCTGCAGGCGGCGGTTCTCGGCGCGCTCGCGGGCCAGATGTGCGGCCAGTGCGTTCACATCCTCGGTCAGCCGGTCCAGCTCGGCCAGCCCGGCGCGGGGCGCGCGTTCGTCCAGCCGACCCTGCCGCATCTGCTCGAGCGCCGCGCCCAGCAGGCCCAGCCGGCGCAGCACCAGCCCGGTCACCGCCATGGTGACGCCGATTGCGACCAGCGCCATCACAGCCAGCATCGGCAGCAAAACACGCAGATCCTGCCAGGCCTCGGCGATCTCGTCCGAGGGTTCGGTGCGGATCTCCAGCACGCCCAGCACATTGGGATATTGCGTGACCGGGATCAGGTCCGAGCGCGGCTCGGGGCGCAGCAGATCGGCGATCCAGCGCGGCGCGGGATGTTCGGGACCGGGGGCGGGGGGCAATTCGACCGCGCGGCCGCTGCGGTCGCGCAGCTCGGCGGTGACATGGCGCTGGCCGCGGATGTCCACGGCGATGCGCGCCGCCTCGGCCATCACGTCCCTGCGCTCGAACGCGGTCGGCAGCCGCATGGTCGCAACCGCGCTGGCCATGCGAAAGGCCGAGTCGGTTTCCTCGCGCACCGAGTCGCGGGCATTGCCCAGAACCACTACCAGCGTGATGGCAAAGGTCGCCAGCCAGGCCGTCGCCGATCCGGTCAGCGCGATGGCCCGCAGCCGCATGGCGGGCCGCTGCGGCCTGTCCTTTGCAGACGGGTCGCCAAAGGCACCGATCTGGCCGGTCGCGTCCATCCTCCTCCTCCGCCGCGAAACGGCGGCTCTCCCTGTGTCAGATTAGGCCCGCCCCGATCTTGGGGCAAGCAATTCGGCCCCGATCCTGGGGCAAGCGCTTCGGGCCCCGGTCGCGGGGCAGGCGGTTCAGCCCTGCGCGGGCTGGGCAGGGGCAGCGACGGCGCTATTGCCGCCCATCAGCCGGCGCACGATCACGAAGAACAGCGGCACGAAAAGCACGCCCAGAACGGTGGCCGCCACGGTGCCGCCCAGCACGGTGGCGCCGATGGTGTTGCGGCCATTGGCGCCGGCCCCGGTCGACAGCACCAGCGGCAGCACGCCCAGCGAGAAGGCGACCGAGGTCATCATGATCGGGCGGAAACGCTGGCGCGCGGCCTCGATCACCGCCTCGTAAAGCGGCTTGCCATGCTGCTCGACCTGCTCGCGGGCGAATTCCACGATCAGGATGGCGTTCTTGCCGGTCAGGCCGATCACGGTCAGCAGGCCGACCTGAAAGAACACGCCATTGTCGAACTTGCCCAGCCACGCCCCGACCAGCGCGCCCAGCACCCCGATCGGCATGGCCAGCATGACCGCAAAGGGGATCGACCAGCTTTCGTAAAGCGCCGCAAGGCACAGGAACACCACCGCCAGCGACAGCGAATACAGCAGTGTCGTCTGGCTGCCGGCCTGCTGTTCCTCCAGCGAAAGGCCGGTCCAGGCGATGTCGAACCCGTCGGGCAGCTTGCCGGCCAGTTCGCTGATCGCGGTCATCCCCTCGCCCGAGGACACGCCCGGCGCCGGGCTGCCCTGAATCTGCATCGCGGGCACGCCGTTGTAGCGGTAAAGACCCTGCGGCCCGTAGCTCCAGCGGCCATCGGCAAAGTTGGAGAACGGCACCAGCCCGCCCGAGCTGTTGCGCACGCGCCATTTCTCGATGTCGGTGGGCAGGGCGCGGCTGTCGGATTCGCCCTGCACATAGACGCGCTTGATGCGGCCGCGGTCGATGAAGTCGTTGACATAGCGCCCGGCCCAGGCGACCGACAGCAGGCTGCCGACATCATTGGCCGAAACCCCCATCGCGCCCGCCTTGCGCCAGTCGATATCAAGATTGTATTGCGCCGCGTCCTCCAGCCCGTTGGGACGGGCCGAGGCGATGCGGCCGTCCTGCCCGGCCATGCCCAGAAGCTGGTTGCGCGCATCAAGCAATTGCTCATGCGTCTGCCCGCCACGCGCCTGCAGGTAGAAGTCAAAGCCCGAGACGTTGCCGAGTTCGATCACCGAGGGCGGCACGATCGGGAACACCATGGCGTCGCGGATGGCCATCATCGCCGGAAAGGCGCGGCCGGCGATGGCCTGCACCGATTGGTCGGGGCGGGGCCGGTCCTTCCAGTCCTTCAGCCGGACAAAGGCGATGCCCATGTTCTGGCCGGCGCCGGCAAAGCTGAAGCCGGCAACGCCGAACATGGAATCGACATTCTCGGATTCGTTCTTCACGAAATAGTCGCGGACCTGATCGACGACGGCATTGGTGCGTTCGGTCGTGGCGCCGGTCGGGCCCTGGATCAGCACGAACATGATGCCCTGATCCTCGTCGGGCAGAAAGCCGGTGGGCGTGCGCAGGAACAGCATCACCACGGCGGCGCCGATGCCCAGATAGATCAGCATCATGCGCAGCGGCCGGCGGATGATCCACGCCACCCAGCCGCCATAGCCATGCATCACCCGGTCGAAGTTGCGGTTGAAAAGGCCAAAGAAGCCGCGCGTCTTGTGGCCGTGTTCATTGCGCAAAAGCGTGGCGCAAAGCGCCGGCGTCAGCGTCAGCGCGACGACCACCGACAGGCCCATGGCCGAGGCGATGGTGATGGCGAACTGCTTGTAGATCACCCCCGTCGAGCCGCCAAAGAACGCCATCGGCACGAAGACCGCCGACAGGACCAGCGCAATGCCGATCAGCGCGCCGGTGATCTGGCCCATGGATTTGCGCGTGGCCTCGCGCGGCTCCAGATCCTCTTCCTCCATGATGCGCTCGACGTTTTCGACGACGACGATGGCGTCATCGACCAACAGACCGATGGCCAACACCATGGCCAGCATGGTCAGCGTGTTGATGGTGAATCCCAGCGCCGCAAGGATACCGAAGGTGCCCATCAGCACCACTGGCACCGCCAGCGTCGGGATCAGCGTCGCACGCCAGTTCTGCAGGAACAGCAGGATGACGAAGAACACCAGCACGATGGCCTCGGCCAGCGTCTTGACCACCTCCTCGATCGAGATCAGCACGAAGGGCGTGGTGTCATAGGGGATGACATAGCTGACGCCTTCGGGGAAAAAGCGCGAGAATTCGGCCATGCGGTCCTTGACCCGCTGGGCGGTGTCCAGCGCGTTCGCGCCCGAGGCGAGGCTGATCGCGATCCCGGCCGAGGGCTTGCCGTTGTAGCGCGCATCGGTGGTGTAGCTTTCGGCGCCGATCTCGACCCGGGCCACGTCCTTGAGCAGGATCAGACCGCCGTCCGGCTCGGCGCGCAGCACGATCTGCTCGAAATCCTCGGGCGTGGACAGCAGCGATTGCGCGGTCACGGTGGCATTCAGCATCTGGCCCTTGGGCGCGGGCAGGCTGCCGAAACTGCCAGCCGAGATCTGCGCGTTCTCGGCCGAGACCGCGTTGATCACATCGCCCGGCGTCAGCTCATAGGCGGCCAGCTTTGACGGATCCAGCCAGATGCGCATGGAATATTGCGCGCCGAACACCTGCACCGAGCCCACGCCCTCGACCCGGCTGAGGTCGTTGACGAGGTTCGAGATCATGTAGTCCGACAGGTCGACCTGCTCCAGCCGGCCATCGTCCGAGATCAGCGCCACCACCATCAGAAAGCCCGACGAGGATTTCTCGACCGTCACACCCTGACGCTGCACGGCCTCGGGCAAAAGCGCCATGGCCTGGCTCAGCTTGTTCTGGACCTGCACCTGCGCAATGTCGGGATCGGTGCCGGTCTCGAAGGTCAGCTCGGTCGAGGAGGTGCCGGCCGAGCTGGAGCTGGAGTTGAAATAGCGCAGCCCGTCCAGCCCGGTCATCTGCTGTTCGATGATCTGGGTCACGGTATTGGCGACCGTATCGGCCGAGGCGCCGGGATAGGTGGCGCGGATCGACACCGTGGGTGGCGCGATCTGCGGATATTGCGCGACCGGCAGCGACAGCACCGACAAAAGTCCCAGCCCCACGATCAGGATCGAGATCACCCAGGCAAAGACCGGACGGTCGATGAAAAAGCGCGCCATGTCAGGCTCCTGTTCGGGTTGGTTCCGGCCGGCCTCAGCCGTTCGAAGCGTCTTTATCCGGGGATTGGCCGCCGTCCTTGGCCGGTTCGGCTGCGGGCTGGGCGGCAGGATCGGCTGCGGGGGCGGGGGCCGGTGTAGTTTCGGGGGCCGGTGCGGCCTTGTCCCCGGCTCCGGCCGCCGGGGCTGCCCCGGTCCCGGCCGCAGCGCCCGCCGCGGCGCGCTCCTCGGGTTGCACGGTCATGCCGGCGCCGATCTTTTGCAGGCCCTCGACGATCAGCCGGTCACCATCCTGCAACCCGGCGCTGACCACCCAAGCATTGCCCATGTCCTGCAGCACGGTCAGTTCGCGGTTCTCGACCTGATTTTGCGCATTCACGACCAGCGCGATCGGCTGGCCACGGCGGTCGCGGCTGACGCCCTCTTGCGGGGCAAGGACCACGTTGCGCGCCGTGGTCTGTTGCACCACCGCCTGCACATACATGCCCGGCAGCAGGATGCGGTCGGGATTGGCAAAGGACAGCCGCAGCGTCACCACGCCGGTGGTTTCGTTCACATAGGGTTCGGCTGCGGTCAGCGTGCCCGAGATCGGATATTCCGTGCCATCGGCCAGCCGCAGCGTGACCTTCTGGCCCGGCACCTCGTCGCTGTCATGCGCGGCCATCTCGCGGCGCCAGCGGATCACCTCGGCGGCGGATTGCGTCACATCGACATGCACCGGGTCCAGCTTGCGGATCACCGCCAGCGGCGTCGCCTGACTTGCGGTGACCAGCGCGCCCTGACTGGTCTGGGCAAGGCCGATGGCCCCGTCCAGCTCGGCGCGGATGGTGGTGCGGTCCAGTTCGATCTGCGCGGTCTGCAGCTGCGCCTGTGCGGCCTGCAAGGCGGCGTCGGCGGCGTCGCGGGTGGCGATGGCGGTGTCGGTCGAGCTTTCGCTGGCCACGCGGCGGTCGCGCAGCGCGCCGACCCGCTCGGCCTCACGCCCCGCGTTGTCGGCCTGCGCCTTGGCCTGCGCCACGGCGGCTTGGGCCTGCGCCACGGCGGCCTCGTAGGTGGTCTTGTCGATGCGGAACAGCGGGTCGCCCACCTTGACCATACGGCCTTCGTCGAACAGCCGCTCGGTGACGATGCCATTGACCTGCGGGCGCACCTCTGCCTCGGCCGAGGCAGTGACGCGGCCGGGTAGGGTGGTGGTCAGGGGCACGTCCTGGGCATGCAGCGTGACGACGGTGACGGCGGGCGGCGGCGCGCCGGCCCCGCCTTCGGCCTGGGCCAGTGCGATTGCGGGAATCAGGCCTGCCAGGGGCAGGGCAAGGAAAATGGCGATCCGGCGCGTGCGCGCTGACATGTTCGAGCTCCCGGCGTATGCTGACCTTTGCGACACAGCCTGCGGTTTTGTCCCGGACATTCAATCCTGAACTGACCGATGTTGTCATATTTTCCGACGGCAATGACCTGTCGGGCACGGTCAGACCAGGATCTGGTCAGCGCCGCCGCCCTTGGTTAGCCTGCGTTCCGAGGCATAAGGGGAAGAGGACAGCATGACGGGCTATGCCATCTATGAACAGGCGCTGGACGCGGTTCCGGCCAATTACGAGCAGCTTTCGCCGCTGCGCTTTCTGGAACGCAGCGCCGCGACCTATCCCGATTCGATTGCGGTGGTCCATGACGGGCTGCGTCGAACATGGGCGCAGACCTATGCCCGCTGCCGCCGCATCGCCAGCGCGCTGAACGGGCGTGGCATCGGCAAGGGTCAGACCGTCGCCGTGCTGGCCGCCAATATCCCCGAGATGTTCGAGGCCCATTTCGCCGTGCCGATGGCGGGGGCGGTGCTCAATACGATCAACACTCGGCTGGATGCCGAAACGGTGGGCTTCATCCTGACCCATGGCGAGGCGCAGGCGCTGTTCGTCGATCCCGAATTCGCCGAACTGGCCGAGCGCGCGGTGCGCATCTCGGGGCGCGAGATTCTGGTGGTGGACATCCTTGACCCGGCCTTCGGCGCGGCGCGGCGGGTGGGTCATCTGGATTATGACGCATTGCTGGCCGAGGGCGACCCGGATTTCGACTGGCCGATGCCTGCCAACGAATGGGACGCGATCTCGCTGAACTATACCTCGGGGACGACGGGCGATCCCAAGGGCGTGGTCTATCACCATCGCGGCGCGGCGCTGAACGCCATGGCCAATATCATCTCATGGGACATGCCGCGCCATGCGCGCTACCTGTGGACCCTGCCGATGTTTCACTGCAACGGCTGGTGCTTTCCATGGACCATCGCGCTGAATGCCGGGGTCTGCGTCTGTCTGCGCGCAGTGCGGGCCGAGCCGGTGTTCCGGCTGATCCGCGACGAACAGGTGACGCATTTCTGCGGCGCGCCGGTGGTGATGAACATGCTGGCCAATGCCCCCGAGGAGCTGCGGGCGCTGGACCATCCGGTCAAGGCCATGGTCGCGGGCGCGCCGCCGCCGGCCTCGGTCATCGCGGCGGTCGAAGCGATGGGGGTCGAGCTGACCCATGTCTATGGCCTGACCGAGACCTATGGCCCCTCGGTCGTCTGCGCATGGAAGGACGAATGGGACGGGCTGGACCCGACCGGGCGGGCGCGGCTGAAATCGCGGCAGGGTGTGCGCAACCCGGCCTTGGGCGGCCTTATGGTCGCCGATCCCGCCACGCTGGAGCCGGTGCCCGCCGATGGCGAGACCATGGGCGAGGTGTTCATGCGCGGCAACAACGTCATGCGCGGCTATCTCAAGAACCCCTCGGCGACCGAGAAATGCTTTCGCGGCGGCTGGTTCGCCTCGGGCGATCTGGGGGTGATGCATCCCGACGGCTATATCGAGCTCAAGGACCGCTCCAAGGATATCATCATCTCGGGCGGCGAGAATATCTCCTCGATCGAGGTCGAGGATGTGCTCTACAAGCATCCCGCCGTGCTGGAGGCGGCGGTCGTCGCCCGCCCCGATGCGCAATGGGGCGAGACGCCCTGTGCCTTTGTCGCGCTGAAACCCGGCAGCGCGCTGGAGCCCGAGGAGCTGATCGCCTTTTGCCGGGACAATATGGCGCGATTCAAGGTGCCGCGGACGGTGGTCTTTGGCGATTTGCCCAAGACCTCGACCGGCAAGGTGCAGAAATTCCTGCTGCGTGACCGGGCCCGCGCACTCTAGCGGGTCGCGCCAGTTCCCCCTTGCAGGATCGCGCCCGACCCAGTAAGAAATCCGGGCCCGCGGGTGTAGCTCAATGGTAGAGCCGCAGCTTCCCAAGCTGATGACGAGGGTTCGATTCCCTTCACCCGCTCCAATCTTTCCCGGCAAGCTGCCCGGCCCCGTCCGGGGTTGCCCCGATCAGGGGGGCTGCGCTGGCGCGATCCATGCCGTTCCGGTCCTGCGGGTCCGGCACGATTCGGGCCCGGTGGATCGGGCGCGACCAGACCTGAAACGAGGGCGCGACATGAGGATTTTCCGCAAAGGTCCCGCCCGGCGGGGCAAGGCGGCGAAACTGTCGCCGGGGCTGACCGGCATGCGTCTGGCGCTGGACTGGGTGCAAATGGCCACGCAGGGGATCAAGGCCCTGACCAGCCCCGCAAAGCCGGCCAAACCCGCCAAGCCTGCCAAGCCCGGCGTGGTGCCGGCGGGAACTGCGGGGCCGCCGCGCCGGTCTCGGGCCAGCTTTTCCACCGGAACGCATGATTGCGCGCAGGGCAGCCTGCGCTATCGCCTGTTCAAGCCGGGGCGGGTCGCGACGGACAAGCCGATGCCGCTGGTGGTCATGCTGCATGGCTGCGGCCAGACGCCCGAGGATTTCGCCACCGGCACCGGCATGAACCTGCTGGCGCGGGAAAGCGGCGTGATGGTGCTTTACCCCGGCCAATCGCGCGAGGCCCATCCCAACCGCTGCTGGAACTGGTTCGACGCCGGCAATGCCGCGCGCGGCAAGGGGGAGGCTGCGGTCATCGCCAGCCTGACCCGCCGCATCATCGAGACGCATGGCGCCGATCCCGCGCGGGTCTATGTCGCGGGCCTGTCGGCGGGGACCTCGATGGCGCTGGCGCTGGCGCATGGCTATCCCGATCTCTTTGCCGCCGTCGGCGCGCATTCAGGCCTGCCGCTGGGCGCGGCTAGGGATCAGACCTCGGCCGTCATGGCGATGCAGCGCGGCAATCCCGGCGCCCGGCTGGTGCGGGCGATGCCGACGATCGTATTCCATGGCAGCCATGACGCCGTGGTCCATCCGCGCAACGGCCGGCTGATCGCCATCCGCGCGCGCGAACCCTATGCTGGGCTGCGCCAGTCGCAGGCCGCTGGCCACAGTCCGGGCGGGCGCAGCTATGCCAAGACCATCGACCGCGTCGGCGCCGGCCGCGCCCTTGTCGAGCATTGGAGCGTGCGCGGTGCGGGCCATGCGTGGTCGGGCGGCTCGGCCCGGGGCCGCTTTACCGATCCCAAGGGCCCCGATGCCTCGCGCGAGATGTTGCGGTTCTTTCTGCGTCACAGCCTGGCGGCCCGCCGCCGCAAGGCGCTGGCCGCCGAATTGCAGGCCCCGGCGGCTTAGCCCCGATCATGGCGTGATGAATTCGACGCCCGGCAGCGCGGCGATCTGGGCCACGTCCTCGTCGTAAAGATCGCTGATCTGGTCGACCAGATCCTGCGTCCAGCCGGGCAGGGCGATCTCTTGTTCGATCTGGTCGGGCAGGGCGTATTTGGCCAGCGCGGCGGAAAACACCGCCCGGCGGCTGTCCACGGTCAGCCGTTCCTGCCGGGCCAGTTCGTCGCGCACCATCTGCATGCCCTCGGGTTGCAGCAGATCGGCCAGCACCTGCAGCCCGGCCTTCAGCGGCACGTCGCTGGGCATGGTGGCGACGCGGCGCACCACCTCGGGCCAGATCAGCGGCGTATCCTCGTGGCACCACAGCACCAGACGCCGGCCGGGGATCGCGGCCTGAATGGCGCGGATAGCCGGGGCCCAACGCAGCCGCTCGGGCGGCAGGCCGGCCATGACCTGTTCATAGGGGGCGCTGCCCTCTTGCGAAAAGATGAAGGGCAGCAGCGTCGCCGGGTTCTTGAGCGCCAGAAAGAACTCGGGCTCGGCACTGGGAAACAGATTGGCCAGCGCCGCCATCTTGGCGCCGGCGGTGGTATAAAGCCCCTCGGGCGAAATCGCCCGGTCGGCTTTGCCCAGGAATGTCGGGGTCGAGCAGATCACCCGCTTCGGATGGTCCGAATCCAGGATCGCGTCCAGCATGACCTGTTCCATCTCGGCCGTGGCCGCGCCGCCGTTCAGCACGTTCAGTGCATCGCCAAAGACCTCGCGGTGCTTGTTGGGCGTCAGGGGCTCGATGCCATTGGCCAAAAGCCAGTCGCGGTTCTGCATCAGCGTCTTGACCATGCGGTAGAGGTCGGTGCCATGGACTCCGCAATGAAAGACGATCTGCATACGCTGACAACTCCGACTCGCTTCGACAGCGCACAGTAGCGGCCAAAGCCGGGCGGGAAAACACCCCCCGCGCAACCACCGGCAGAAGGCCGCGCCCGGCCGGGCCTTTCCCCGACGCGCCCGCTTGCGCCAGCCCGCACAAGGCGCTATCCGAATCCTTGGGCCGGTTTAGCTCAGCTGGTAGAGCAGCTGATTTGTAATCAGAAGGTCGCGGGTTCGATTCCTGCAACCGGCACCATAAAAACAGTATCTTATCAAGAATTGCACAACATTCTATCGAGAATGTTCCCACATCAGTTCCCACTTTCATGTTCTGCCCCCGTTCCGTTCCATGGCGTTGCGAGACAGCTTTTTGCGGCTTGCGCGCTTGCGATAGTAGGCCACGGTCTGCGCCGACTGGTTCGTGATGGCCTGGATCTCCGCATCTGTGCAGCCCGCCTCGGCGAGCCTGATGATCGCCAGTTTCCTCAGACCGTGCAGGGAGAAGGGCTTTGCTCGGTCCCCCAATCCCTCACGCCATGCTCGGAACGCTTTCTCCACAGCGTCGTAGCGCATCGGCTGCGTCAAGTTCTTGGCGATGACGTGCTGCCCGGTCACTGGTAGGCTGGCAAGGTAGTCTCGCAGCTCCTGCGGGCAGAAGATCTCATAGCTCTCATCGCCCTTTTCGTCCGTGACGGTCATCCACTCGCCCACAAACTGGTCGCGGCGCATGGCTATCGCAGACGATGGTCTCTGTCCGGTGCCAAGGATCAGCTCTGATGCGCTGCGCACGATAACCGGGGCATCCGCCACCTTCTTTACCATCCATTCCGGCCATGGCTCATATTCGCGCTGCTTGCCGTAAAGGGTCAGGCCCTCGGCCGGGTTTTCGATGCTCCATTCCAATTGGCCGCGCGCGAAATTGGTGAGGATGGACACCATCTGCACCAGCATGTCGGCCTTCCTCGGGGTGTCGCCGTATTTGACGTGCAAGGCGCGCAGCTTCTGCTTGGTGAGCGCCACGGCAGCCTTGTCGGCATTGACAGACAAGATCCACTCAATCGTGTCGTTATAGGACTTCTGCGTCCTCGGAGCGAGCTTGCGAAAGGCCGCGCTGCCCCGATATGCCCTTACAAGCTCCCGCCAGGTGTTCTTTTTCGGTGCCTGCGTGGCCTCACTCTTGCCGGATCTGATAGACCAATAGGCCGTGTCGAACTCGGCGCTGTCAGGAAGGCCGGGGAGGGGAATAAACCGCTCCCGGCGCCGCTCGCCCTCGAACCATGTCAGGCGATAATACCAGCGAACTTTCCCGCCAGACGCCTTCCGTGTGACATAGGGCTTACGCTGCTGCCTCAAAGGTCGAATTCCTCGCTCGGCTTGGGCTTGCTGCCCCGCATGATTGCCTGCAGCTCGGCGACATCCCAGCGTCCGTGGCGCACGGCGCACGGGAGAGCCCCGGCTGTCAATCGGCATCCAAACGGCCCCCCCGATCGGCGCCCAAAAGTGACCCCTTTGGCGCGCGGTTGAGCAGGCCCGTGGCGGCGTAGCTTTCCAGCTGGCGCAGCCGACGCGGGCCTGCGTTT
>NZ_WMIF01000037.1 GCF_009711185.1 Paracoccus limosus | reverse complement strand
TACCTCGCCGATACCCTCCGGGCCATCCTCGACGGACACCCCAGATCCCGCATCGAGGACCTCATGCCCTGGTGCTACGACCAAGCGTCAAGCCTCGCTGCATAGGGCCTCGTCGTCGCGCTTACGTGGAAACTGTTCGACGAGTTCCGCGCTGGGCACCCCGAGCTTGACGGGGCGGTGTGGCACGGTCTGCGGGCCAATGCCGTGATCCGCCTGCGCACCGCCGGTCACAGCGCCCTCCTGATCAGCGATACCATTGGCATGTCGCCCGAGATGGTCGGCCGCTACAGCCGGCAGCAGGACAAAACCGAATCGGCTCTGGCGGTGCTCAAAGAGATGCACGAGCGCGCGGCTGTAAAACTGCCGCAAAATGGACAGCAGAAATGACCGGAATGCAGCCAAATATGAGAGTGGCAGGAAAGCGCAGGATTCTGTTGCCAGGCTCCTGCGGGCCCCGCCTTACGCTGCTAGGCGCAAGGGCTTAAGTTTCGGTTACCCGAGCTGCTTACGCAGCCAGAGCGACCGGAGCACGGTTGTCGTTGGCAACTGTACATTTTGCACCGATAACGGTGGTAGCTCACCGAGACAAAGCAAACAGCTTTAGACGTTCGTCGATCCTGTTTCGACCCCAAGTGCCCCCAACGAGGGAGTTTGGTGGAGTCGCCGGGTACCGCCCCCGGGTCCGATCCGCTTATTACCTGCGCGTTTATGTCCATAGTCCGGGCGAGCCCGGACAGGTCACATATAGGGGCGCGACAGGCGTGATGCAAGCAAGGGGAACGCTGTTCCCCTCTTGGTCCGCAAGATGCGGACCAATTCACCCCTTGCGGTATTTGTGAAATGATGAAAACCGTCCGCGTCTTGGGTCTTTCACCATTTTTCAAATACCCATGCGACCGCCCCACAAGCAAGACGCCCCGCCGATGAAGCGGGGCGCTGCAAGCCTTGGTGCGGATCAGAAGCCGGCCTTGATCTTTTCGAACTCGGCCAGTTGCCGTTCGCGCTGTTCGGGATCGTTCGGCGTCTGTGCAAGGATCGGGGCATTGGTGGGCGAGAGCCCCTGTTTCACCGCCGGCTCGTCCTTGATGGTTTCCATGGCGACCGTCGAGGTGTGGCCGTAGCCGATGGTGTCGAGAAGGCCTTTGGCCGCCGGGGGGGCGAGCCATGCGTTGATGAAGTCATAGGCCTTGTCTTCCTTGCCCGGGCCGTTCTTGAGGTTGATATAGCCGCAGAAGAAGGTCGAACTGCCCTCTTTCGGGGCGCGCTGGAAGCCGACCGGGAAGCCGTCCTTTTCCAGAAGCACGACGCCATCGTTCCATGACCAGGCCACATCCACCGCGCCCGAGGCCATCAGTTGCGCCTGTTCGGATGGGTCAGCCCAATAGGCGGCGACGTTCTGATGCGCCTTGCGCAGCCAGTCGGCGGCGGCCTTGAACTGTTCATCCGTCACCTTGGTCCAGTCGGTGACGCCGGTTGCCAGATAGGCCAGCGCCCACACATCATCGGCCGAATCGGGCAGACTGGTGCGGCCCTGATATTTCGGATCGATAAAGACGCTCAGGCTGGCCACGTCCTCGGCCGGCACGGTGTCCTTGTTATAGGCGATGGCCGTCGCGCCCCAGTCGGTCGGGATGTACCAGACGCCGCTGTCGTCCTTGAAGATCTTGGAGTTCAGGAACTCGGGTGCGATGGTCGAGAATGCCGGGATCTTGGATACATCCCAGGGCTCGATCAACCCGGCATCGCGGTATTTCGACACCATCTGCGAGCAGGGATGCGCGAGGTCGGCCTTGAAGCCCGAGGCAAGCTTTTGATAGGCCTCGTCATCGTCGCCGTAGAAGGCAAAGGTCGGGCTGTCGCCATATTTGTCGATATAGCCTTGGAAGATGACCGGCTCTTCGAAACCGGCCCAGTCAAAGACCGTCAGTTCCTTGTCGGCGGCGAAGGCGGGCGCGGCCAGGGCAGATCCCGACAAGATCAGGGCAAGGGCGGTGGGGCGCAAGAGTTTCATCGGAGACCTTTTCGCGTGGCAGGGTGATGGCCAAAGGCTAGCCGCGCCGGTCGCAGCTCGCAAGCGTCCCTGCGCCCGTTCCAAGGGCAATGCCCGAGAAAGCGGCAGGACCTACCAGCGCCCCGAAGCGCCGCCGCCGCGCGAGGATCCGCCGCCAAAGCCGCCGCCGCCCGAAGGGCCGGCGCGATATTGCGGATTGCGTTCCTGACGCAGCAATTCGCCGGCCGGGCCATAGAAGCTGCGCTGGCCCAGCGGGCGCAGGCGGGTTTCGGACCAGCCGCAATGCGGGCAGCGCCGGGTCAGCGCGTTATCCGAGATCAGCACGCTGCCATCGGGCTGCGGCTGCTGATGCGGGGCGCTGCTGGTTTCGATGCCGGTCCGGCCACATTGCGGGCAGCGGCGGCGGCGCCAGTGCTGGCGGGCGATGCCGGCAAGGATTGCGGCAAAGCCGGCGAAGAAGCCGGCGCCGACCAGCCGGTCGCGCCAGTCGCTTTGCGGCGGCGCCAGCGGCCTCCCTTGAGCATGGGGCAGGGCGATCAGGTCGATCACCGCCTGCGTGCCCTCGCGGATCCCGCGCGAGTACTCGCCTCGGCGAAAGGCGGGCAGCATAGTGTTGCGCATGATCTGCTGGGCCAGCAGGTCGGCATCGGGGGGATAGCCCGCGCCAAGCTCGATCCGCGCCTCGCGGTCGGCCTGCAGCACCAGCAGCATGAAGCCGTCATTGCGCTGCGCATCGCCCACGCCCCATGCGTTGAAGAGCCGGGTGGCAAAGGGCTCCAGCGCCGCGCCGCCGTAACGGGCGCGGTCGGTCAGAGTGACGACGGTACCCTGCACGCCGGTCGTCCGGCGCAGTTCGGTCAGGCTGCGCTCCAGCGCCTGTGCGTCCTGACGATCGAGAAGCGTGGCGAAATCGTTGACCGTCCCGCTTTGCGGCCGCAGCAGATCCTGAGCCAGCGCCGGCAGGGCCAGCAGCCCCAGTATCAGGACCAGCAGGGCGCTCAGGCGCCGCATCAGCCGGTCAGCATGTCGGGGCCGCCTACGATCTTGGGATCGGGCGTGCCGATGATGGCATCGTCGCGGCCATGGAAGTCGACGGCGCGCAGGACGGTCTGGATCGCGGCGATGCGGGCGCGGCGCTTGTCATCGGCGCGGATCACCGTCCATGGCGCGATGCCGGAATCGCTGCGCATCAGCGTGTCGCGGATCGCGTCGGTATATTCATCCCATTTCGCCAGCCCGTCGACGTCGATCGAGCTGAGCTTCCACTGCTTCAGCGGATCCTGCTCGCGGTCAAGAAAGCGCTTGAGCTGCTCGGCCCGGGCCACGGTCAGCCACAGCTTGACAAGGATGACGCCGTCATCGACCAGCATGTTTTCATAATGCGGCAACTGGCGAAAGAAGGTCTCGCGCTGGGTGTCGGTGCAAAAGCCGAAGACCTTTTCGACCACGCCGCGGTTATACCAGCTGCGGTCGAAAAGCGCGATTTCGCCCTTGGCGGGCAGCCAGTCGGTATAGCGCTGGAAATACCATTGCCCGGCTTCGCGCTCGCTGGGTTTGGGCAGGGCGACGATATAGGCCGAGCGCGGGTTCAGGTTCTCGCGCACGCGTTCGATGGTGCCGCCCTTGCCGGCGGCATCACGGCCCTCGAACAGCACGACGATGCGCTTGCCGGTCTGGATCACGTCGCGCATCAGACGCACCAGCTGCAATTGCAGCCCGGCCATCTGCGCGTCGTAATCGCGGGCCTTCATCTCTTCGCGATAGGGAAAGGACGGGTCGAGGATGTCATTGCCATCCGCCGTCTTGATCGCCTTGCGCACCGCCTCGGGGGCGGCCTCCTTGAGATAGCGGGTGATGGCGCCGACATAGGGCAGGTCGGGATGATCCTGCGTCAGCTGTCCCGCCGATGCGCTTTTGCCGTTCTTGCCCATTCAGCCCTCGCCGATACGTGCCATGTCATACCAGGTGGTCTGGTAGATCTCGTTGATCCAGTTACCGTAAAGCAGATGGGCATGGCTGCGCCAGCGGTTCGTCGGCATCTCGCGCGGGTCATCGTCGGGGTAATAGTTCACCGGCACGTTGATCGGCTTGCCCGCCTCGGCATCGCGGTCGTATTCGTCCTTCAGCGTGGTGCTGTCATATTCGAAATGGTTGAAGACATAGAGCGCGCGATGGCGCGGATCCTCGATCAGACAGGGCCCGGTCTGGTCCGAGGCGATCAGCGTCTTCAGCGCGGGCAGGGCGTCCACCTCGGGCTGGCGCACCTCGGTCCAGCGGCTGACCGGCACCAGCACATCGTCGGAAAAGCCGCGCAGGAACGGGCTTGCCGGCGCAAGGTTGCGGTGGCGGAAACAGCCGAAGGCCTTGGCGTCCAGCATGTGCTTTTTCAGCCCGTGGAAATGCCAGGCCATGGCCATGCCGCCCCAGCAGACGCCAAAGGTCGAATGCACATGCGTCTGCGTCCAGGCAAACACCCGGGTCAGCTCGTCCCAGTAGGTCACCTCCTCAAAGGGCAGGTGCTCGATCGGGGCGCCGGTGATGACCAGACCGTCGAATTTCTCGCCCGTCGCCTCGACATCGCAAAAGCGGCGGTAAAAGCTTTGCATATGGTCGGCGGCGGTGTTGCGGCTTTCGTGATCCGACATGCGGATCAGCTGAAAGTCGATCTGCAGGGGCGTGGCACCAATCAGCCGGGCGAACTGGTTCTCGGTCTGGATCTTCTTGGGCATCAGGTTCAAAAGCCCGATGCGCAGCGGCCGGATGTCCTGCGTCGCCGCACGACCCGGCGACATGACCATGACGCCTTCGTTCGACAGGATGTCAAAGGCGGGCAGGTCATTCGGAAGGGTAATGGGCATCATGCATCCTTTCGTTCGGCAGTCTTGCGCTGGATCGCCAGGCCGACCAGCGCGGTCAGATCCGCGGGGCTGCGCACCTCGGCGACCTCTTCGGCCAGCAGGGTGACGCCGCGCCGGGCCATGGCCTCATATCGGGGCTGGCGATGGGCCAGGGCACGGGCATAGGTCCAGCGGATGAAGTCGTCGGGATTGACCTCTTCGCCGCTGAGCCCCTTTTCCATGCGATAGGCGGTCCATGCCCGGTCGAGGAATTCGGGTTGGTAATACATCGGCTTTGGCGCGCGGTCGAAGCGGCGCACCAGTTCCTCGGTATGCGCATCCGAGCCCTTGATCCAGATCAGCAGCAGCTCGCGTTGCAGCGCGTCCAGCACCGGGTCGCTGTCGGCATAGGGATCGACCACCTCGCAGATCGAGCCGCCCGAGTCGCAGACGAAATGCGGCAGGCTGTAGATCTCGCGCCCGCGCCGGATGAAATGGCCGCTGTCGAGCAGCGCGGCGATCTCGGCGGTGCGGTGCTGGTCCTGACGGCGCATGTATTCGTCAAAGCGCAGGCCGCCGCGCGTCTCGCTGCCGGGCTTGCCCAGATAGGTCGACAGGGGCGCCAGATTGTCGAAGGTGATGTTGCTGGCGATATAGACCGAATCCGACAGCAGCAGCTCGCGCAGGAACGGCACCTTCATCGCTTCGCGCTTGAAGTTGTCGGCGATCAGCTCGCCCATGTAGCGCGTGCCGATGCGGTAATCGACCGAGTAGTGGAACCACTCGCCCGAGCCGCGCAGCATCGAGGCCAGATAGGTCTTGCCAAGGCCCGACATGCCAAAGAAAAGCACCCGCTTGCGCGGTGCGGCCAGCCATTCGGCTTTGGTCTTGTAGAGCATGCGGAATCCTTGTCTGGTCGCCGGATAGTTAAGGTGTCGCGGCGGGCAAGAAAAGGGGAGGCGTCCTTCCCGCCCCGCAGCACCGGGCGGCAGAAAGGAAGGGGCGATGGGCAAGGGCTTTGCCATCGGCGATCACGTCAGCTGGAATTCCGAGGCGGGGCGCGTCTCGGGGACGATCATCGCCATCCATACCCGCGATTTCTACTACAAGGGCCACACCCACCACGCCAGCGACGCCGATCCGCAATACGAGATCAAAAGCGACCGGACCGACCATATCGCTGCCCATAAGGGCGGCGCGCTGGACCTAGACTGAGCCATTGTCCGGGCTGCCCTTCATGACCATTGGACATTCGGACCGCAGCATCGGGGCATTCATCGCGCTGCTGGTGGAAAACCGCGTCGGCCATGTCGCCGATGTGCGCAAGCTGCCGGGATCGCGCGCGCAGCCGCAGTTCGACGGCCCGGCGCTGGCTGCGGCACTGGCCGGGGCCGGGATCGGCTATGGCCATCTGCCGGCGCTGGGCGGATTGCGCGGCCGCGCGCCGCAGGTGGCGCCCGCCGTGGACGGGTTCTGGCAGAACCGCAGCTTTCACAATTACGCCGATTACGCGCTGTCGCCGGCCTTTCGCGCCGGATTGCAGGAATTGCTGGCCGAAGGGCAGGCGCAGATCTGCGCGATCATGTGCGCCGAGGCGGTCTGGTGGCGCTGCCATCGCCGCATCATCGCCGATTACCTGATCGCCGGCGGGCATGAGGTGTTCCACATCATGGGGCCCGGCCGGGTCGAGCCCGCGCGGCTGACCCCCGGGGCGCAGCCGCAGCCCGATGGGCGTGTGCTTTATCCGGCGGGCGGCGCGGCGGGCGCATGAGGGGGCAGGCCCCTTGGGCAGAGGTGGAAATAAATCCGCTGTAGCGCGGCGGCCACAATCGCGCTATGATTCGCCCCAGACCCGGTAAACGGGCAGATGTATCGAGGCAGTGACGGCAGTATCCCCATGACCGAAATGGTTTTTGGCACCACGCCCGTGCGGGCTGGTGATCCGATTCTTCCCCGTTGGTGGCGCACGGTCGACCGTTGGTCGCTGGCCTGCGTGCTGGGGCTTTTTGCGATCGGCCTGCTTCTGGGGCTGGCCGCCTCGGTGCCGCTGGCCGAAAAGAACAACCTGCCGCAGTTCTATTATGTCAGCAGGCAGGCGATCTTTGGCGGCATGGCCATGCTGGCGATGCTGTTCGTCTCGACCTTTTCGCCCCGGCAGGTGCGGCGCATCGGCGTGCTGGGCTTTGCCATCGCCATCACCGCGCTGATCCTGCTGCCGTTCATCGGCACCGACTTCGGCAAGGGCGCGGTGCGCTGGCTGCGCCTGCCCGGCGGCATGTCGGTGCAACCCTCGGAATTCCTGAAACCCTGTTTCGTCGTCATCTGCGCATGGTGCATGGCCGCCAGCCAAGAGGTCGGTGGCCCGCCCGGCCGGGTCTATTCGGCGGTGCTGGCGGCCTTTGTCGTCGTCATGCTGGCCTTGCAGCCCGACTTTGGTCAGGCTTCGCTGGTGCTGTTTTCCTGGTGCGTGATGTATTTCATCGCCGGGGCGCCGCTGACGCTGCTCTTTGGCGTGCTGGGCACCGCGGTCGCGGGCGGTTTCTTTGCCTATGGCGCATCCGAGCACTTTGCCCGCCGCATCAACGGCTTTCTTGCCGCCGAGGTCGATCCGCGCACCCAGATCGGCTATGCCACCAATGCGATCCAAGAGGGCGGCTTCTTTGGCGTCGGCGTGGGCGAGGGCTCGGTCAAATGGTCGCTGCCGGATGCGCATACCGATTTCATCATCGCGGTCGCGGCCGAAGAGTATGGCCTGATCATGGTGATCGCTGTGCTGGTGCTTTACGGCACCGTGGTCGTGCGCTCGCTGATGCGGCTGCGGAACGAACGCGATCCCTTTGTGCGTATCGCCGGCACCGGCCTTGCCTGCGCCTTTGGCGTGCAGGCGCTGATCAACATGGGCGTCGCGGTGCGCCTGCTGCCCGCCAAGGGCATGACGCTGCCCTTTGTCAGCTATGGCGGCTCGTCGGTGATCGCCTCGGGCATCGCGGTCGGCATGTTGCTGGCGCTGACCCGCTCGCGTCCGCAGGGTCGCATTGCCGAGGTGCTTGGACGGGGCCGGGGCTGATGACCGTTCTGGTTCCGCTTTGCCTGATCGCTGCCGGCGGCACCGGCGGACATATGTTCCCGGCGCAATCGCTGGCCGAGGTGATGCTGGCGCGCGGCTGGCGCGTCAAACTGTCGACCGATGAACGCGGCGCCCGCTATGCCGGCAATTTCCCCGAGCAGGTGGTGCGCGAGGTGGTCAGCTCGGCCACCACGGCGCGCGGCGGCCCGCTTGCGAAACTCGCCGTGCCCTTCCGCATCGCCAGCGGCGCGCTTGCCGCCCGACGCGCGATGAAATCCGACCCGCCCGCCGTGGTGGTGGGTTTCGGTGGCTATCCGACCATTCCCGCGATGACGGCGGCGCTGGCGCTGGGCGTGCCGCGCATGATCCACGAACAGAACGGCGTCATGGGCAAGGTGAACACCATGTTCGCGCCTCGCGTCCAGCGCGTCGCCTGCGGCACCTGGCCCACCGAGCTGCCGCAGGGCGTCAGCGGTATTCACACCGGCAACCCGGTGCGCCAGGCCGTGCTGGACCTTGCCGCAGCGCCCTATCAGCCGCCGGGCGACGGCCCGCTGCATGTGCTGGTCATCGGCGGCAGTCAGGGCGCGCGCGTGCTCTCGGACGTGGTGCCCGAGGCCATCGCCGGCCTGCCCGAAGACATGCGCCCCCGCCTCGTCGTCAGCCATCAGGCCCGGGCCGAGGACGGCGAGCGTGTGACCGCCGCCTATGCCGAGGCCGGCATCCGGGCCGAGGTGCGCGCCTTTTTCGACGATGTGCCGGCGCGGCTGGCGCAGGCGCAGCTGGTGGTCAGCCGCGCGGGCGCCTCGTCCATCGCCGACATCACCGTGATCGGCCGCCCGGCGATCCTGATCCCCTTTGCCGCCGCCACCGGCGACCATCAAAGCGCCAATGCCCGCGCGCTGGCCGAAGCCGGCGCGGCGGTGGTGCTGCCCGAATCCGTGCTTGACGCTGACAGCCTCAGGCGCGACATCCGGGATATTCTCTCCGATCCGGCCCGCGCCACCCAGATGGCAAGTGCGGCGCTCACGCTCGGCCGCCCCGACGCGGCCACGCGCCTTGCAGATCTAGTAACGGAACTGACCCAATGAACGCAGCGACCAAACTTCCAGGCGAACTGGGCCCGATCCATTTCATCGGCATCGGCGGCATCGGCATGTCGGGCATCGCCGAGGTGCTGATGACGCTGGGCTATCAGGTGCAGGGCTCGGATGCGAAACGCTCCAAGATCACCGACCGGCTGGAAACGCTGGGCGCCACGATCTTCGAAGGCCAGCGGGCCGAGAATATCGGCGAGGCCGGCGTGGTCGTGATCTCGACCGCGATCAAGAAGGGCAACCCCGAGCTGGAAGAGGCGCGCCGCCGCGGCCTGCCCATCGTGCGCCGCGCCGAGATGCTGGCCGAACTGATGCGCCTGCGCTCGAACGTCGCCATCGCCGGTACGCATGGCAAGACGACCACGACCACCATGGTCGCGACCCTGTTGGACGCCGGTGGCTTTGATCCGACCGTCATCAACGGCGGCGTGATCCACGCCTATGGCAGCAACGCCCGCGCCGGCGCCGGTGAATGGATGGTGGTCGAGGCGGACGAATCGGACGGCAGCTTCAACCGCCTGCCCGCGACCATCGCCATCGTCACCAATATTGACCCCGAGCATATGGAGCACTGGGGCAGCTTCGACGCGCTGCGCAAGGGGTTTTACGATTTCGTCTCGAACATCCCGTTCTACGGCCTTGCCGTCTGCTGCACCGACCACCCCGAGGTGCAGGCGCTGGTCGGCCGCACCAGCGACCGCCGCGTGGTGACCTTTGGCTTCAACGCCCAGGCCGATGTGCGCGCCATCAACCTGACCTATGAAAATGGCGTCGCGCATTTCGACATCGCGCTGCAGGGCGAGGCCGCGCTGAACGATGGCGAGATCCCGGTGATCGAGGGCTGCACCCTGCCGATGCCCGGCGATCACAACGTCTCGAACGCGCTCGCCGCCGTCGCCGTCGCTCGCCATCTGGGCATGAAGCGCGCCCAGATCCGCGAGGCGCTGGCCAAGTTCGGCGGCGTCGGCCGCCGCTTCACCCGCGTGGGCGAGGTGAACGGCGTCACCATCATCGACGATTACGGCCACCACCCGGTGGAAATCGCCGCCGTGCTGAAAGCCGCGCGTCAGGCGACCAAGGGCCGGGTCATCGCCGTGCATCAGCCGCACCGCTATACGCGGCTCGCGAACCTGTTTGACGATTTCTGCACCTGCTTCAACGAGGCCGATGTGGTCGCCATCGCCGAGGTCTATTCGGCCGGCGAGGATCCGATCCCCGGCGCCTCGCGCGATGATCTGGTCGCGGGGCTGATCGCGCATGGCCATCGCCATGCCCGCGCGGTCATGGACGAGGGTGATCTGGAACGGCTCGTGCGCGAACAGGCCCGGCCCGGCGACATGGTGGTCTGTCTGGGCGCCGGCACCATCTCGACCTGGGCCAATGGCCTGCCCGAGCGGTTGATGGGGAAGGCCGCGTGATCGCGCCGCTGCAGGCGCCGTTGGTGGGGCCGCTGGCGATGCTGGCGGGCCATCCCGGCGCTGCGGCCCTTGCGGCCCTGTCCTGGGCGGTGCTGGCCTGCCTTTTGCCCATGGTGCGGGCGCGCTGGTATTACCCGGCGATCTGGGCGCTGATCGTGGTCGGCGTGCCGGTGCTGGGCTGGCTGACCTATCTGTGCGGGCCGGGCTTTGGCGTCCTGTTTCTGGCGCTGGGTCTGTCGCTGCTGGTCTGGCCGCCGGTCGAGGCGATGCGCCGCCGCCGGGGTCAGGGCGGCACGCCGGGCGCGCTGCACTGAACCGTGGCGATCGTCTGGCTGATCGTCGCGACCGCCGTGACGCTGGGGTTGGGGCTGGGTGCCTTGCGCGCCGCTGCGCGGGCCTATCCCTCGCTTGCCGTTGAAATCGCTGGAGTCCTTGTCGCGGCGGGGATCTGCTATCTGATCGCCGATACCAAGACCTCGGGCTATCTGGCCGGGATCGTCGGCGCGGGCTGCAGCCTGCTTTTGCTGTTCATTGCCGGCGGGTTGGCGGTGGGCGGGGGGCTTTGCTGGCTGCTGGGGCGGATGGCGGCATGGCCGGGCCGGCGGCGCCCACTGTGGAACTGGGACCTGTGGCTGATCGGCGCGCTGGCGCTTGCCGGCATTCTGATGAGCGCCGCCGAATGAGGCGCGCCGGGGGGGGGCGGTGCCTTTGGGTCGCGCGCGGCCGATTGACGGGCCGGGCAGCGGCGATTAACCAGCCGGCATGACCCAGATGCTTCCCACGCCGCGCGGCGCGCTGACGCCGAACCGTCCCCTTGCCGACCTGACCTGGCTGCGTGTCGGCGGCCCGGCCGATTGGCTGTTCCAGCCCGCCGATGCCGAGGATCTGGCGCAATTCCTGCGCGACCTGGATCCGGCGGTGCCGGTGTTTCCGATCGGCGTCGGCTCGAACCTGATCGTGCGCGACGGCGGCATCCGCGGCGTGGTCGTGCGTCTGGGCCGCGGCTTCAACGGCATCGAGATCGCGGGCGATTTGGTGACGGCCGGGGCGGCGGCGCTGGACGCGCATGTCGCGCGCAAGGCGGCTGAGGCCGGGCTGGACCTGACCTTCCTGCGCACCATTCCGGGCAGCATCGGCGGCGCGGTGCGCATGAACGCCGGCTGTTACGGCGCCTATGTCGCCGATCACCTGCTGTCGGTGCAGGTCGTGACGCGCCGGGGCGAAAGCCATGAGATCGCCGCCGCCGATCTGGGGCTGGCCTATCGCCATTCCGAACTGCCCGAGGGCACAATCGTCATCTCGGCGCGGTTCCGTGTGCCGGCGGGCGATCCGGCGGCGCTGGCGGCCCGGATGGAGGATCAGCTGGCGCGCCGCGACGCCAGCCAGCCGACGCGGGAACGCTCGGCCGGTTCCACCTTCCGCAATCCGGCCGGCTTTTCCTCGACCGGGCGGGCCGATGATTCCCATGAGCTGAAGGCATGGAGCCTGATCGACGCCGCCGGCTTGCGCGGCTATCGTCTGGGTGGGGCGCAGATGTCGGAAAAACACCCGAATTTCCTGCTTAACGCCGAAAATGCCAGCGCCGCCGAGCTGGAATCGCTGGGCGAATATGTCCGCGAACAGGTGCGCGCCAGCTCGGGCCATGACTTGCAATGGGAAGTCATCCGCATCGGTGACGCCCGGCCCTGAGGCAGTGCCGGAAAAACACGCGAAAATTCGCCCGCCGCGCGAAAAGCCTCTTTTGCGAATGGGGGCAAGCGGTTATCGTTGCGCTAGAACCCGGATCAACCGGGACGATGAGGCAGTATATTGGCGGGCAGTGCGAGCAGTGCGGCCCCGAAAGTCGCAGTCCTTTTGGGCGGACCCTCGGCCGAGCGCGAGGTTTCCCTGTCCTCGGGGCGTGAATGCGCCAAGGCGCTGCGGCAGGCGGGCTATGAAGTCGTCGAAATCGACGCGGGCAGGGATCTGCCGGCGCGGCTGGCCGAGGCGGCCCCCGATGTGGTGTTCAACGCCCTGCATGGTCGCTGGGGCGAGGATGGCTGCGTTCAGGGGCTGATGGACTGGCTGGGCTATCGCTATACCCATTCCGGCGTGCTGGCCTCGGCTCTGGCCATGGACAAGACCCGCGCCAAGCAGGCGTTCCGCGATGCCGGCCTGCCGGTGCAGGACAGCCTGATCGCCGATGCCGCCGAGGTGCGCGCCCGCCACGTCATGCCGCCGCCCTATGTGGTCAAACCCAATTGCGAGGGCTCGTCCGTCGGCGTCTATATCGTGCATGACGGCGCCAATTCCCCACCGCAACTGTCCGATGCCATGCCCGCCCGCGTCATGGTCGAGACCTATGCTCCCGGTCGCGAGCTGACCGTGGCCGTGCTGGGCGACCGTGCGCTGGCCGTGACCGAGATCGTGACCGACGGCTGGTATGACTATGATGCGAAATACAAGCCCGGCGGCTCGCGCCATGTCGTCCCCGCCGAGGTGCCAGCCGAGATCGCGGCGGCCTGCTGCGATTACGCGCTGCGGGCCCATGTTGCGCTGGGATGTCAGGGCCTGTCGCGCAGCGATTTTCGCTGGGACGAGGGCCGCGGCCTCGACGGGCTGATCATTCTGGAAACCAATACCCAGCCCGGCATGACGCCGACCTCGCTTGCGCCCGAACAGGCAGCGCAGAACGGCATGGACTTTCCCGCGCTTTGCGCCTGGATCGTCGAGGAGGCGCTATGCAGGGCCTGAATTCTTTCTCTGGCAATCAGGACGGCGCCGGCCGGCCCGCGCCGGTGCGGCATGCGCCCTCGCGCCCGCTGCCGAGCAAGCCCGCCGTGCGCAAGGATCCGGCGCCCTCGCGTCTGGCCTATCGCCTGAACCGGATGATGCTGCGGCCGCTGATCCGGCGGCTGGTGCGCATCGGCATCCCGGCCTTTCTGGCGATGATGGTGGCGGGGATCTGGCTGTCGGATGAAACCCGCCGCGCCAATCTGCAGGGCGGCATCGATGGGCTGATCGACCGCATCCAGCACCGTGACGCCTTCATGGTGCATCGCATGGAGATCGAGGGCGCCTCGGCCGTGGTCGAGGGCGGGCTGCGCGCCATGCTGCCGGTGCCGCTGCCGGCGTCGAGCTTTGATATCGATCTGGAGAAACTGCGCGAGCGCGTGCTGAAGCTGGACGCGGTCGAGGCGGTGGACCTGCGCATCAAACCGGGCGGCGTGCTGTCGGCGGTGGTGACCGAACGGGTTCCCGCTGTGCTGTGGCGCCATCCGCGCGGCATCGAACTTCTGGACAAGACCGGCCATCGCGTCGCCTCGGTGACCGAGCGCGACGTGCGCGGCGACCTGCCGCTGATCGCGGGCGAGGGCGCCGACAAGGCCGCCCCCGAGGCGCTGGCGCTGATCGACGCTGCCGGCCCGATCCTGCCGCGCTTGCGCGGGCTGGAACGCATCGGCGAGCGGCGCTGGGATCTGGTTCTGGACCGCGGCCAGCGCATCAAGCTGCCCGAGGACGGCGCGCTACGTGCGCTGGAAGGGGTGATCGCCAGCAATCAGGCGCAGGGGATGCTGGACCGCGACATCACCGTGATCGACCTGCGCGAGGATGGCCGCGCCACGGCCCGGCTGGGCCTTGAGGCGCAAAACGGCATCCGCCGCGCCCGCGGCGAGCCCGAGCTGGGCGTTGATGGCAAGCCGGTCGCACCGGCCACGGCCAGCGGGTCGGCCAGCAAGACCAAGAACACGAAGAAAAGCGGCTAAATCGCTGAGGGGGCAGGGGAAATGAAGGATCTGTATCAAGGCCAGCGGGCCATGCGCAACATGCGGCGCCAAGCCATGCAGCGCGGCGTCATCGCGGTGCTGGATATCGGCACCTCGAAGATCGCCTGCCTTGTGCTGCAATTCGACGGCCCCGGCCAGTTCCGCGAAACCGATGGCGTCGGCCCCATGGCCGGCCAATCGAATTTCCGCGTCATCGGCAATGCCCATACCCGGTCGCGCGGCATGCGTTTCGGCGAAATCGAGACCATGGCCGAAACCGAACGCGCCATCCGCACCGTGATCCAGTCGGCGCAGAAATCGGCCGGCGTGCGCGTCGATCACGTCATCGCCTGCATCTCGGGGGCAAGCCCAGCCTCCTACGGGCTGGCCGGCGAGATCCGCCTGCCGCTGGGCAAGGTGACCGAAGGCGATGTGGCCCGTGTGCTGGCCTCTTGCGATGTGCCCGACTTTGGCCGCAACCGCGAGGTGCTGCACGCCCAGCCGGTGAATTTCGCCGTGGACGGACGTTCGGGCCTTAGCGATCCGCGCGACCATAACGGCGACAGCCTTGCCGTGGACATGCATGTGCTGACCGTGGACGGCGATGCCGCAGGCAATCTCGTGCATTGCATCCGGCGCTGCGACATGGAACTGGCGGGCGTGGCCTCTGCCTCTTATGCCGCCGGTCTGGCCGCGCTGGTCGAGGATGAACAGGAACTGGGCGCGGCCTGTGTCGATCTGGGCGGCGGCACCACCGGCGTGTCGGTCTTTATCAAGAAGCACATGATCTTTGCCGATGCCGTGCGCTATGGCGGCGAGCTGATCACCCAGGACATCGCCAAGGGCCTGCGCGTCACCCATGCCGTGGCCGAGCGGCTGAAGACCCTGCATGGCGGCGTCGAGGCCACCGGGCGCGACGATCACGAGATGATCCAGCTGGGCGAGAGCGGCGACTGGGACGCCGAGCGGCGCCAGATCAGCCGCGCCGACCTGATCGGCATCATGCGCCCGCGCGTCGAGGAGATTCTGGAAAAGGTCGGCGAGATTCTTGATGCCGCCGGCTTTGACTTCATGCCCTCGCGTCAGGTCGTGCTGACCGGCGGCGGCAGCCAGATCCCGGGTCTTGACGCGCTGGCGGCACGGATGCTGGGCCAGAACGTGCGCATCGGCCGGCCCTTGCGCATTCAGGGTCTGCCGCATAACGCGACGGCGCCGTCCTTCTCGTCGGCGATCGGTCTGGCGCTGCTGACCGCACACCCGCAGGACGAGTGGTGGGATTTCGACATGCCCGCAGAGGCTTATCCCGCGCGCAGCTTCAAACGCGCCTACCGCTGGTTCAAGAACAACTGGTAGGCGGGCTTGCTCCAGCATTCGGTGGTGGTGCGGCAGGCGCCCACCACATGCAGAAGAATGGGCAAGATGCCGCCGAAGCGACATCTCGAATACGCCATATTTTGTGCGATTCCTGTGTTTTTCGGGTGACGATCAGGCCGGATTTGGCTAGGCTTGGCCGCATCACGGGGATTCGACCGGACCCAGCATGTCCGGCGCAACAACAAGGCAGGCGAAAATGGAACGGCAGATCCACCTGATGCTCAACGACGAACAGGAACTGAAGCCGCGGATCACCGTCTTCGGCGTCGGCGGTGCCGGTGGCAATGCGGTCAACAACATGATCGACAAGCAGCTGGAAGGCGTCGAATTCGTGGTCGCGAACACCGATGCGCAGGCGCTGCAATCCTCCAAGGCCGAAAGCCGCATCCAGATCGGTCCGAAAGTGACCGAAGGTCTGGGCGCGGGTGCCAAGCCCTCGATCGGCGCCAAAGCCGCCGAAGAAACCATCGAGGACATCGTCGATCACCTGATGGGCGCGCATATGTGCTTCATCACCGCCGGCATGGGCGGCGGCACCGGCACCGGCGCCGCCCCGATCATCGCCCAGGCCGCGCGCGAGATGGGCATCCTGACCGTCGGCGTCGTCACCAAGCCCTTCCAGTTCGAAGGCACCAAGCGGATGCGTCAGGCCGAGGAGGGCGTCGAGGCCCTGCAACGCGTGGTCGATACGCTGATCATTATTCCGAACCAGAACCTGTTCCGTCTGGCCAACGAAAAGACCACCTTCACCGAAGCCTTCGCCATGGCCGATGACGTGCTGTATCAGGGCGTCAAGGGCGTGACCGACCTGATGGTGCGTCCGGGCCTGATCAACCTCGACTTCGCCGACGTGCGCGCGGTGATGGACGAGATGGGCAAGGCCATGATGGGCACGGGCGAAGCCTCGGGCGAGAACCGCGCCGTGCAGGCGGCCGAGAAGGCCATCGCGAACCCGCTCTTGGACGAGATCAGCCTGAACGGCGCCAAAGGCGTGCTGATCAACATCACCGGCGGCTACGACCTGACCCTGTTCGAAATGGACGAGGCAGCCGAGAAGATCCGCGAGAAAGTCGATGCGGACGCCAACATCATCGTCGGCTCGACCATGGACCCGACCATGGAAGGCACGATCCGCGTTTCGGTCGTGGCCACCGGTATCGACGCTTCGGCCGCCGAGATCCCGTCTCCGCGCCGTGGCATCCGCGAGCCGCTGACCCACACCCCGCCGGTGACCCAGCGCGTCGAGGACGACACCCCGGTGATGCCGCAGCGCCGCGTCGCGCCGATGGTGCAGGAAAGCGCGCCGCGTCACGCCGCGCCGCAGGCCCGTTTCGAAGAAGACGACATGCCGCGCCCGGCCTACCAGCCCGAGGCACGTCAGCCGGCGCAGCCGCAGGCCAATCCGCTGACCGGCGACTCGGGCAGCTTCACCGCGCCGCGCCGCGCGGCCACCGGTGCGCCGGGCACGCCCTCGGATGCGGTGATGCAGCGTCTGGCCGCTGCTGTGCAAAAAGCGCCCGAGCGTCAGGCCGCCCAGCAGGGCCGCCCGGCCCAGCAGGCCGCCGCCCAACCCGCGCAACAGGACTCCAGCCGCCTGCAAGGCCGCATGGGTGGCCTCAGCCGCATGCTGGAGCGCATCTCGGGCCATGGCGAGCAGGCGCAGAAACCCGCCGCCTCGACCATTGCCGAGCGCGTCAGCGAGCGTGTGCAGGCCCGTCGCTCCAGCGGTCTGGATGCCGGTTTCGACGATCTCGCCAGCCCCGAGCGCAGCGAGGATAATGTCGAAATCCCGGCTTTCCTGCGCCGTCAGGCGAACTGAGCCGATCACAAGTTAAAATGTCGAAATTGGAAAGGGACCGCGAAAGCGGTCCTTTTTCGTTAGCAATCCCAGTGCTTTGCGCCCCGCTGGCAAAGGATTGCGCGGGCGGGGGGCGCATTGTTTCATGCCGTCACAAAACGTTAATTGAGAGAATCCCGGCAGGCTCCTAACTCATGATCAACGCGTGGGGCCCGTCCCTGCGCAGACTGATTTGCGAAGGGTAAGACCATGCAGACGACCATTGCGACCAAAGCTCAGTTCCGGGGTGTGGGCCTGCATTCGGGGGCCTCTGTCCGTTTGGCCATCCTGCCGGCCCCGGCCGATCACGGCATCGTCTTTATGCGCACCGACCTTGGCGGCGCGGCGATTCCGGCGCGCTGGGACCACGTCACGCCTTCGCAGCTGTGCACCCTGCTGGACAACGGTCAGGGCGCCACGGTTTCGACTGTCGAGCATGTCATGGCCGCGCTGGCCGGCACCGGCATCACCAATGCCATCGTGCAGGTGAACGGCCCCGAAGTGCCGATTCTGGACGGCTCGGCCGCGCCCTTCGTGCAAGGCATCCTCGCCGCCGGCATCCGCCGTCAGCCCGAGGCGCCGCTGCGTGCCATCCGCATCCTGCGCACCGTCGAGGTGCAGCAGGGCCTGGGCTTTGCCCGCCTGTCGCCGGCCGAGCATCTGGGCATCGACTTCGAGATCGACTTCACCGATGCGGCCATCGGCCATCAGGAAAAGTCGCTGGACATGGCGAACGGCACCTTCGTGCATGAGCTGATGGACAGCCGCACCTTCTGCCGTCAATCGGACGTGGTGCAGATGCAGCAGAACGGGCTGGCTCTGGGTGGCACCTATCTGAACGCGGTGGTGGTCGATGGCGACAAGGTCCTGTCGCCCGGTGGCCTGCGCCACTCGGACGAGGCCGTGCGCCACAAGATGCTGGACGCCATGGGCGATCTGGCGCTGGCCGGGGCACCGCTGCTGGCACGCTATACCGGCAACCGCGCCGGCCATGCGATGACCAACAAGCTGCTGCGCGCGCTGTTTGCCCAGCCCGATTCCTGGGAATGGGTCACGGTCACGCCGGACATGGCGCGCCACCTGCCGGGCGCCGGCGTGGTCGCCGAACATGCCCCGCGTGCCGAGCACCGGCTGGTTGCCGCCTGACTTGGCGGCAGCCTTTGCCTGCGGCAGCGGATTTTCAGCATTTTGGCATTTTGCGCCTCCGGATTTTCTGTGCTAGGACGTCCGGGCCAAGCTGGTCATCCCCAGCGCGGCGAACAATAATCTGACGGACAGGTAAGATATGGCGGGCATCAGATCGGCGGGTTCATTGGTCGCGGCGGTCCTGTCTGTCGGGTTGCTCACAGGGTGCGGCAACACCAGCAAGGCACCCGAGAACCTTGAGAATTTTACCGCCGACCAGATCTACAAGCGCGGCGAATACGAGCTTGAGAACTCGCGCAAGCCCAAGGACGCGGTGAAGTATTTCTCCGAGGTCGAGCGGCTCTACCCCTATTCCGAATGGGCCAAGCGCGCGCTGATCATGCAGGCCTATTCCTATCACCGCGCCCGCGAATACGAGGATGCGCGCGGCGCGGCGCAGCGCTTCATCGACACCTATCCGGGCGATGAGGACGCGGCCTATGCCAAATACCTGCTGGCGCTCAGCTATTACGACCAGATCGACGAGATCGGTCGCGATCAGGGCCTGACCTTTCAGGCGCTGCAGGCGCTGCGCGAGGTGATCGAGCAATATCCGAACACCGAATATGCCCGTTCGGCGGTGCTGAAGTTCGACCTTGCCTTCGACCATCTCGCGGCGAAGGAAATGGAGATCGGCCGCTACTATCTCAAGCGTGGCCATTACACCGCCGCCATCAACCGCTTCCGCGTCGTGGTCGAGGAATACCAGACCACGACCCACACGCCCGAGGCGTTGATGCGGCTGGTCGAGGCCTATCTGGCGCTGGGTCTGAACGATCAGGCGCAGACCGCCGGGGCGATTCTGGGCCACAACTTCCGCTCCTCGCCCTTCTACGAGGATGCCTATCAGTTGCTCAGCAGTCACGGGCTCAAGGCCGAGGCGCGCGGCGACAGCTGGCTGACCAAGGTCTATCGTCAGGTCATTCAGGGCAAATGGCTGTAACGCCGCAAACTGCCGTCTGGATTGGCTGATGCTGCTGTCTCTGGATATCCGCGACATGCTGCTGATCGACCGGCTGGAGCTTGAGTTCCGGCCGGGCCTGAACGTGCTGACCGGCGAAACCGGCGCGGGCAAGTCGATCCTGCTGGATTGTCTGGGCTTTGTTCTGGGCTGGCGTGGTCGGGCGGATCTGGTGCGCAGCGGTGCAAGCCAGGGTGAGGTGACGGCGGTTTTCGAACTGCCGCCGGATCATCCCGCCCATGCCGTGCTGGCCGAGGCCGGGATCCCGTCGGGGGATGAGCTGATCCTGCGCCGCGTCAATGCCGGCGAGGGGCGCAAGACCGGCTGGATCAACGACCGCCGCGCCTCGGGTGAGGTGCTGCGCCGGCTGTCGGAAACGCTGGTCGAGTTGCACGGCCAGCATGATGACCGCGGCCTTTTGAACCCGCGTGGCCACCGCCTGCTGCTCGACGCCTTCCTGCGGCTGGACCTTGCGCCCCTGCGCGCGGCATGGGGCGCCCGGCGCGAGGCCCGGGCGGCGCTTGATCGCGCCGAGGCGGCGCTGGCCGCCGTCAAGGGCGAAGAGGATTTCCTGCGCCATGCCGTGGCGGAACTCGACAAGCTGGACCCGCAGCCCGGCGAAGAGGCCGATCTGGACATCCGCCGCCGCGCCATGCAGGGCGCCGAACGCATCCGCGAGGATGTCGCCCGCGCTGCCCATGTGCTGGGCCCCGAAGGTGCCGAGGGCGCGATGCTGGACGCCGTGCGCTGGCTTGATACCGCCGCCGAACGCGCCGAGGGTCGGCTTGAGGCGCCGGTGGCAGCCCTGCAACGTGCGCTGATCGAACTCGGCGAGGCGGCGTCGGGCGTCGAGGCCGCGCTGGAGGCGATGGATTTCGACCCGCGCGACCTCGAGACGACCGAGGAACGGCTTTTCGCCCTGCGCGCGCTGGCGCGCAAGCATGACGTGCTGGCCGATGATCTGGCCGGACTGGCCGACAACCTGCGCGAACGCCTTGGCCGGATCGACGCCGGCGAGGGCGATCTGGCGCGGCTGCGCGAGGCGATGGCCCAGGCCGACGCGGGTTATGAAGCCGAGGCCGCCGCCATCTCGGAACGCCGCGCCACGGGCGCCAAGCGGCTCGATGCCGCGATGGCGGCTGAGCTTGCGCCGCTGAAGATGGAGCGCGCGGTATTCGAAACCCGCATCGCCGCCGCCGAGCCCGGTCCCGAGGGCCGCGATGCCGTGGCCTTCACCGTGGCGACCAACCCCGGCGCGCCGCCCGGTCCTCTGGACCGCATCGCCTCGGGGGGCGAGCTGTCGCGCTTTCTTCTCGCGCTCAAGGTCTGTCTGTCGCAGGGCGAGGGCGGGCAGGTGATGATCTTTGACGAGATCGACCGCGGCGTCGGCGGTGCCACCGCCGATGCGGTCGGCCGCCGCCTCGCGCGGCTGGCCGAGGGCGCGCAGGTGCTGGTCGTCACCCACAGCCCGCAGGTCGCGGCCTTGGGCGGGCATCATTTCCGGGTCGCAAAATCGGTCGAGGGGCAGATGACCACCTCGCGCGTCACGGCGCTGTCGCATGACGAACGCATCGACGAAATCGCGCGCATGATCTCGGGCGAGGAAATCACCCCGGCCGCGCGTCAGGCCGCCAAGGCGCTGCTGGATGGCTAGTCCAGAATCTCGTCCACCTGCCGGACGATGGATTGCACCCGCATGTTGCGCGGATCATAGCGGATCAGCTTGCCGCCGATGACGCCATAGCTGCTGCCCTCGGGCGAGCTGCTCAGGCCGTAAAGCCCGGGCCGGCGCACCGGGTGCAGGGCGCGGGGATCGACGGTCTCGCCGATCCGGGGCGCGGTGGCGGCGTCCATGGTCGCGGCCTGCGCGCTTGCCGCCCCGCCAAGGTTTGGCGGGACCGTGGGGGCCCTTGCCTGTTCGGCAAGGGCGACGCCGGCGCAGGCGAGGGTGGTGGCGAGGCAGATCAGGCGCGTTCGCTGTTTCATGGCGGTGCCAACCCGGTCCGGGCTGCTCCGGGCTTGGGTTGTCCTCAGGGGTCAGGGCATTTGCGGCAAAACACCCGGACGCGGCAAAAAGATCCCGCGCTCACACCCATGTGCGCCCGGCTGTTGCCGCCCGGCGACACCCCTACCTGTTATGCTTTGTTGCCAGCCATGGGAGCATGGCCGAGAAATCGCGGCCCCGGCCGCCCTCGGCCTCGACGAAGCGGGCGTAGAGGGTTTCGGCCAGCGCCCCCATGGGCGTGGCCGCATCGGCCGCCGCGGCCGCCTGCTGGCTCAGCCGCAGGTCCTTCAGCATCAGCTCGGCCGCGAAGCCCGGCTTGTAATCATTGTCGGCCGGCGATGTCGGCCCGACACCGGGCGCCGGGCAATAGGCGTTCATCGACCAGCTGTAGCCCGACGAGGTCGAGACCACGTCAAACATCTTCTGCCGCTCCAGCCCCAGCTTGTCGGCCAGCGCAAAGGCCTCGCAGGTGGCGATCATCGTCGCGCCAAGGATCATGTTGTTGCAGATCTTGGCCGCCTGACCCGCACCCGAGGCGCCGCAATGCACCGTCTTCTGGCCCATGACCTCAAAGAGCGGCGCCACCACCGCAAAGGCCTCGGCCGCGCCGCCGACCATGAAGGTCAGCGTGCCCGCCGCCGCCCCGCCGATCCCGCCCGAGACCGGCGCGTCCAGCGCCCCAAGCCCCGCCGCCTGCGCCTGTCCGGCCACGGCGCGGGCGCTGTCGACATCCACGGTCGAGCAATCGCACAGCACCGCGCCCGCAGCCATCGCCGGGATCGCCTCGGCGGCGACGGCGCGCAGGATGGCGCCATTGGGCAGCATGGTGATCACCACCCGGGCCGCGCGGACCGCCTCGGCGGCGCTGGCGGCGGGGCGCACGCCCTCGGGCATCGGTGCGCTGGGGTCGTGGCCCATGACCTCATGCCCGGCGCGCGCCAGATTGGCGGCCATCGGCCCGCCCATATTGCCAAGCCCGATAAAGCCGATCTTCATTGCTGGTCCTTTCCCGTGAACATATCCCATGTCAGCTCATCCGCACCCAAGGGCGCCAGCATGGCGCGCACATGCGCCGGGCTGGCATCCGCCGACCAGCGCGGGCTGCGGTCCTTGTCGATCAGCTGCGCGCGCACGCCCTCCAGAAAATCGCTCTCGGCGGTGGCGCGGGCAGTAAAGCGGAACTCGCGCGCCAGGCTGTCGCGGACCGAGGCGTCATGGCGCGCCGCCCGCACCAGCGCCAGCGTCGCCGCCAGCGACAGGGGCGAGTTGCGCCGCAGGATCTGCAGCAGGTCATCGGCGCCCTGCGCCTCGAGCGCGGCGGTGATCTCGGCCATGTCGGCGCCGGCAAAGGCCGAAAGGTCGCGCGTGCCCAGCGGCGCCGGCGGTGCGGGATGGCGCGGGATCAGGCCCGGATCGCCGGTCCGGGCCAGCTGCTCCTTGAGCGCCGGCCAGTCGGCCTCGGGGACGAAGGCATCGGCAAAGCCCGCAAGGATCGCATCGCCCGGCCCCATGCGGGCGCCGGTCAGGCCCAGATATTCGCCGCATTGCCCCGGCGCGCGCGCCAGAAGCCGGCTGCCGCCGACATCGGGGACCATGCCGATGCCGCATTCGGGCATGGCGACCTGCGCCGTCTCGCCGAGAATGCGGTGGCTGGCATGGCCGCCAAGGCCGACGCCGCCGCCCATGACAAAGCCCTGCATCAAGGCCACCACCGGCTTGGGAAAGTCGGCGATGCGGGCATCCATGACATATTCGTCGCGAAAGAAGGCGCGCCCGGCGCGGTGATCGCCCGCCCGCCCGGCGCGATAGACGGCGGCGATGTCACCGCCGGCGCAAAAGGCGCGGCTGCCCTCGGCGTCGATGATGACCAGCGCCACCTCGGGATCGTCGCGCCAGGCGGCGAGGGCGGCGTCGATGCTCTGCGCCATTTCGTGGTCGAGCGCATTCAGCGCCTGCGGCCGGGTCAGGGTGATGCGCCCGGCACGGCGGTCGCGGCGGATCGAAACCCCGCTCATCCGAGGCGGCCAGACAAATTCAGCATAGCGGTCATTCTATCCTCTGAAGCAGAAAAAGCCGGGGGGGTAGGGCGCGAAT